>JAVHVE010000063.1:0-12240 GCA_032160705.1 Acidobacteriota bacterium
TATCAATGGAATCAAACGCACGCACCGTGATCTTCGGGTTATGCTTGGCTAAGACTTTCGTGATCGCCGCCGTCAATGTCGTCTTCCCGTGATCCACGTGCCCGATTGTTCCGATGTTCACGTGCGGCTTTGATCTATCAAACTTTTCCTTGCTCATCTGTTTATCTCTTGCTCCTTATCATTAAGGGATGAAGGATGAGGGATGAGGGATGAAACGGGAGATGTTTTTCTTCATCCCTCATCCCTTTGCCCTCAGCCCTTATTTCGCTACTCCCTGCACTTTCGCTATCACTTCGTCGGCAATGTTTTTCGGCGCTTGGTCGTAACGCTCGAAGTGCATGGTCGAAGTCGCGCGTCCCTGTGTCGCAGAGCGCAGGTCTGTCGTGTAGCCGAACATCTCCGAAAGCGGCACGAAGGCCGTAATCACCTGCACGCCGCCGGTGCGTGGCTCCATCTTCTCAATCTGCCCGCGACGACGATTCAAATCGCCGTTGACCGCGCCCATGTAATCTTCCGGCGTCACGACCTCGACGCGCATAATCGGTTCAAGCAACACGGGCTTGGCTTTCTTCACCGCATCCTGGAAGGCGAGCGAGCCTGCGATGTGGAACGAACGCTCGTCGGAGTCAACTTCGTGATATGAACCGAAAACAAGCTTGACCCTGATGTCCACCAGTTCGTATCCGGCGAGGTAGCCGCGCTCCAGAGCATCTTTGACGCCCTGCTCGGTCGGCTTGATGAACTCGCGCGGAATCGCGCCGCCAGTGATCGCGTTTTCAAACACAAAACCTTCGCCCGGCGCTGGCTCGATCTCCAACTCGACGTGGCCGTATTGACCGCGACCGCCAGTCTGTTTCTTGAAGACTTCTTTGCCGGGAGCTGGCTGCGTGATCGTCTCGCGATAGGCGACCTGCGGCTTGCCGACGTTAGCTTCAACGCCGAACTCGCGTTTCATGCGGTCAACGATAATCTCAAGGTGCAGCTCGCCCATGCCCGCGATGATGGTCTGTCCCGTTTCGTGATCGGTCGAGACATTAAAGCTGGGGTCTTCCTGCGCGAGACGATTTAAGGCGATGCCGAGCTTGTCCTGATCGGCGCGTGTCTTTGGTTCGACCGCGACGCGGATGACGGGCGCGGGGAAATCCATCGCTTCCAAAACGATGGGCTTGTTCTCATCGCAGACCGTGTCGCCGGTCGTGACCTGCTTCATGCCGCCGATGGCGATAATCTCGCCAGCGGATGCTTCGTCAATATCCTCGCGCTTATTGGCGTGCATCCGCAGCAGGCGTCCGACACGCTCTCTGGAATCTTTGACAGGATTGTAGGCGTATGAACCAGCCCTGATCGTTCCCGAATAGATGCGAACGAACGAAAGCTGTCCAAGATGCTTGTCGGCCATGATCTTGAAGACCAGGCCACTGAACGGTGCGCTTGAATCTGCCGGACGCGCTTCCGCCTCGCCGGTCTTCGGGTTGAGACCTTCAATCGGCGGAATGTCGAGCGGGCTGGGAAGAAAATCAACCACAGCATCGAGCAACGTCTGCACACCCTTATTCTTGAAAGCCGAACCCGTGACAACCGGAACGATCTTCAACTCAAGCGTGCCCTTACGCAGCGCCGCACGAATCTCTTCCTCGGAAATCTCTTCACCCTCGATGTATTTGTGCATCAAGTCGTCGTCAACGCTGGAGACAGCTTCGACCAACTTTTCGCGGGCTGCTTTGGCCTCTTCCAGAAGCTCAGCGGGAACATCTGAGATTTCGTACTCCGCGCCCTTCGTCTCGTCTTTCCAGATCAGCCCCTTCATGCGGATCAAATCAACGACGCCCTTGAGGTCTGCCTCAAGGCCAATCGGAATCTGAATCGCAACAGGATTTGCGCCTAATCTAGTGATGATGGAATCGAAGGAACGCTGGAAGGATGCGCCTGCGCGATCAAGCTTATTGATAAAGCAGATGCGCGGAACGCCGTATTTATCGGCCTGACGCCAGACAGTCTCTGATTGCGGCTCAACCCCAGCGACGCCGTCGAAAACGGCAACTGCACCGTCCAGGACGCGTAAACTGCGCTCGACTTCCATCGTGAAATCCACGTGGCCGGGCGTGTCAATGATGTTGATGCGGTATTCCGTGCCCTCACGCTTCCAGAAACAGGTCGTCGCGGCAGACGTGATCGTGATGCCGCGCTCCTGCTCCTGCTCCATCCAGTCCATCGTCGCAGTGCCTTCATGCACCTCGCCGATCTTGTGCGAGACGCCTGTGTAATAAAGGACGCGCTCGGTCGTGGTGGTCTTACCGGCATCAATGTGCGCCATGATGCCGATATTGCGGAACTTGTTGAGATCGTGCTTAGCCATAACAGTTTTCAGTTCTCAGTTTTCAGTTTTCAGTTCGTCAGCGAAGCCCCCTCGCTTCTTATTGCTGACTACTGAAAACTGAAAACTGAGAACTGCTCTTACCACTTATAGTGCGCGAAAGCTTTGTTGGCTTCCGCCATGCGGTGCGTGTCTTCTTTCTTCTTGACCGCATTCCCGCGATTGTTCGCCGCGTCGAGAAGCTCTCCGGCCAAGCGGTCGGTCATGGTCTTTTCGCCACGCCCGCGCGCGTACTGAACAATCCAGCGAATCGCCAGCGCGCCCCTGCGCTCCTGATGGACTTCAATTGGCACTTGATAGGTCGAGCCGCCGACACGCCGCGATTTGACCTCGACAGTGGGGCGCACGTTGTCAATCGCCCGCTTGAAAACCTTGAGCGGCTCGTCGCCAGCCTTTTCTCCAACCTGCTTCAGGGCGGTGTAGAAAATTCTCTCTGCCGTTGATTTCTTTCCGCCCCACATCACACCGTTGATGAACTTGGTCACCAGCGGGCTGTTGTAGACCGGGTCGGGCAGCACTTCACGTCTTTCGGCAACTCTTCGTCTTGGCATATCTTTTCTCGTGACAAGTGACAGGTGACAGGTGACAGGATAAGAGTTTTTCTCTTGTCACCTGTCACGATTTACCTGTCACGGCTCTATTTCTTCGCTCCCGCAGCGCCCGCTTTCGGACGTTTCGCGCCGTACTTGGAGCGTCCCTGTTTGCGGTCGGCGACGCCGACGGAATCGAGCGTGCCGCGAATCACGTGATAGCGCACGCCCGGCAAATCCTTCACACGACCGCCACGAATGAGCACAATCGAGTGCTCCTGAAGGTTGTGTCCAACGCCCGGAATATAGGTCGTCACTTCGATTCCGTTGGTCAGGCGCACGCGGGCGACTTTGCGCAAGGCCGAATTAGGCTTCTTCGGGGTTTGCGTATAGACGCGCGTACAGACGCCACGACGTTGCGGCGATTCCTGGAGCGCCGGGCTGGCCGTCTTGTACTTCACCGCCTTGCGGCCTTTGCGAACAAGCTGATTAATTGTCGGCACTGCTCGTTATCCTCTTCTTCTGAGACTCGCGCTCATAAAAAGCGCAAAAAGGTGCTCAACCTGCCTCTTTCCGAAACCTGTTCGGCAGTCAGCGCAGATGGGCTGCCCTGTAACAAAATGTGGTTTGAGGGATGTTCTGGGTACTAAAGGGTGTGGATAATGGCTTCCCCCGAAGCCGAAACTTTTCTGTGGCGTCGCATCCTATAGATGAGCGGGTTTTTCAACCAAACAGCGCGCTCTTTGAGGCTGGAACGAACCAAGCTTTAACTCTACTGGTTCGCCGCTCACGAGCGTTTTTACGCCACAATAATGTCAAGCGACTGTTTCGATAAACACGTAACAGCCGGGCAACGCCTCCACACCGACCAAAACCTGCTAAGCGTTGCACTGTTAGGCTCAGACTGATAGTCCGAAACGAGAGACTATACGGATTGAGGCGTCGTCTGTCAAGCGGCGAAAGGCAGGGGAAAAGGTAGAATTCAGGAGTCAGAATCCAGAATAAGAGGCGGAAACCGTTCTTCTTCTGATTTTCTTTCTTCTGACTCCTGAATTCTGGATTCTGCTTTTCAGGGTGAATCTGCAAGGGCGTTCTTCGCTTCGCTCGCCATTTCTTTTGCGAGGCGTTCGGCGGCGGCATCGGGCAGGGTGCTCAGGATGTCGCGCAATCCGGCAAGCGCGTCCTGTGTCTCCTTGATGGTTTCCTGATAACTCTGTTTGCGCTGGGCTACATCTTCCGGCTCGCTCCCCTCCGTAAAGGGCTTGCGATCATTGCTCGCCAACCATCGCTGAATCTTCGCTAAACTCGCATTGACGTTTCGCCTGGCGCGGGGCAAGCGTCTGTCGTGCATGGCGAGCGTCTTGATGAGTGCCTCCATAAAGTTTTCGCGTTCGGCGTAAGCACCGACGCTGATGAGCCCCCACATCGTCCCGCCGCCTTCTTCCAGATATTTCAGACCCCAGAGCGCCGTCCCGAATTTATTGAACTCTTCGCGTGCCGAGTCCACCTGTTTGCGCTTCTCGTCTGAAAGACGCCCGGCGGCCAACGCGTCGTTAGCAGGACGCTTGCAGTTGACCCAGTATTCAAACGCTTGCTTCTGCCCAGCGGTCGAATAGTCCTGCGTCTTCTCTCCGTAAACGTCCATAAACTTATTGAGCCCGAGTTTCAACGCCTCCTGGCAGGGCATCTTAAACTCCGGCCTTTCATCGTCCTGAGCGTAAGCCAGCGGCGCAAACGACAGCAGGAATAAGGGGAGAGCAATTCGCAAGATCAGTTTTCGCATACGAGTTAACCTTCAATGTGACGGGAGACACCTCCCGTTCTTATCTATACGCAAATTCGCTGGCGAGCGCTTCAAGCGTCGTCACGCGGGCAGACGGTGGCGGCTACTCTGTTTTGCTCGGACATTAACAGCACCACGCGCAGTTGAGACACGCCCGAATAAAGAAAGACCGGCGAGGGCTTAAAAAAACCTGCGCCGATCTTGCTTTCTACAACTTCACTATCATCAACTCTGCTCATTGCCTCTGGACTATTTTGGGTCGGGCAGCATAGTCGGGAGCGTATTTGCGTTTGCGGTGTTTGAATTTTTCGGCGCTTGTCGCTTCGCGATGGCTTCCTGCTGCTTCACCATCGCCTGCCAGCGCTGCAAATTTATTTTGGCTTGCTCCAGGGCTTCCTGCGCTCGATAGTTGTCCGGGTCAAGCTCTGTCGCCTTCTGAAGCGCGTTGACTGATTCCTGATACTGCGCCGCCTTACCCAAAGCCATGCCAAGCTCATACTGGTTATCACTGTTCTCCGGGTCAAGCTTGACCGCCTGACGAAAAGCTTTGACCGCCTCATCCGGCTTGTGCAGACGATTGTAGGTCAGCCCCATGTTGAAATGCGCCCTGGCATCTTTCTGATTGTGGCGCACGTATTTCTGATACGCTTCGGCAGCCTTCTTATACTCTTCTTCCGCCTCATCCCTTTTCCCCAGAACTTCATAGCTCATCGCCAGCCGCAGATGTGCATCGGCGAAATCCGGGTCGAGACTAATGGCCTTCTGGTAGATGTCTGCCGCCGCTTGATCTTCATCTTTGCGCGCCAGTTCATTAGCCTGCTCGAAAAACTTTCGTGCTTCTATCTGCTCGGGCGTTAATTCCCGTGGGGGGGATTCCGCACCGGAGCCATCAGCAGACGTCAAGGTATTTGTAGAATTTGCGTTCGTTGCAGGCTGCGCGTTTTTTGACCCGCAGCTTGCCAGCGCGAACGCAAGGCACACTATCGCGAAGATGCTTAAGATTGGTTTCATGACTACTGCCCGTTTCAGGAGAGATCTTAGTCCAGCAGGACGTATCTACGCCAAATCAGGCGGCGAGTCAATTGGAGCGAAGAGGCTGGGGAGAGTAAGCGTCAAAATCGCGGTCTAATGTAGGGAGTTTGTGCCGCCTATGAATGTCATTGACTTTCATTGCATTCCGCAACGTCCCAACTCTTGAGCGTATATGCGTTTTGCAGGCTTCTGAAAACCACCACTTTCACGTCCTGAGTTTCACCAGCATCCTCATCTTCATCGGCTAACGCGACCTTCAGGCAGAGCTTGTAATTAGTTCCCGCAACCACCTGGCGCTCGGCACGCTCGACGGAAACGAGTTTAAGACTAACGCTATTCTTTTCCGACCGCTCACTGACAGCGAACTCAGCCGCTTCGACAACTTCAGGGTCATCAGTGGAAACCGATTTATAGCCGCCCACAATCGGACGGTTTTGTGCCAGACCGACTATCACGCCACCAAAAGCAACGCCGAGCGCAACCAGAATGGTCACAGCACGCAAACTCATTTTCATTTAGAACCTCACTTCACTACAGAATTTTGAAGAACTCCCGATACGATAACATGGCCGCACCATATTCAAACAGGATGATGCTGGCATTGAGCCGACGCTCGACGGCCAGACTTTTGCCGTTCCTCATATTAACGAGCCTGCAAGAGCTGAGGTTTGTTCTTACATGAATTACTAAAGAGGCAAAGCGTGTATAATAATCCAGGTTAATAAATTCCCTGCTGTGGCGGCTGCTCTTAACGGCGCGAACCCGCTCTGCTGGCAGCCGCAGCCATGCTGTCAATGACTGCAACGTACCATCATCCAGATTTGGGCAATGAAGGGTAAACTTTCAATTATGATTGAGTTCGCAGTGGCCGGGAGTTTGAGGTCTGGAAAGTTTTTGGGGCAATTCTCAAGCGCTCTGTTAGTGCTCCTGTGCTTGAGTTTGACAGCAGCAGCTCAGTTACCGGCGTCTAATAATCCACCGGGCAAAAGCGGACGAGCGGTTGTCCCTTCAACGAGTTCTATCAAGGTGATCGCGCCTCAATATGTTGCGCTGGGCAAGACGGTGAAGGGGCGTGATATTACGGCCTCGATTTATGGTTCGGGCGCAAAGCGTGTGCTGATTTTTGGTGGGATACACGGCGACGAGCAGCATACGACGGTGCTGGCACGCGCTTTGGCCGTCAACCTTAATTCAGAAACTCTGCCGCCCAACCTGACCGTCGTCGTCGTGGCTGATGTTAATCCAGATGGCTTAATGGCCTCCACGCGGGTTAATGCCAACGGGGTAGACCTCAATCGCAATTTCCCGTCAAAGACATGGCGCTCCGAATATACGGATCAGAAGCATTATCCGGGCGTGAAGCCCTCTTCCGAACCTGAAACACGCGCCGTGCTGAGTCTGCTTGAACGCTACCCGCCGCATCTGGTTGTGACACTGCATGCTGCGCTCGGATGCGTAAATTGGGATGGGCCTGGCGGGGTGTTGGCTCAAACCTTGGCTTCGGTCAACGGCTACCCACTCTGCGCCTACTTAGGCTATGAAACTCCCGGCTCGCTCGGCCTGCTGACGGGAATTGATTACCAGGTTCCAACCGTCACGATAGAGCTGCGTGCAAAGGGCGCAACCGCGCTCGTCGCAGAGAATCTGCCAGCCCTGCTCACCCTGTTGAAGCACTTCGCCGCAAAGTGAGCGCAAGAAAATTTCCGGCGTTAGATTTCTTTTGGCGCTAATAAAGAAAGAGGCGGGAACGCGAGACACTTTATCTCGCGTTCCCGCCCCGAATTTTTCTGCGGCTACGTCCGATTAGTAGTTGTTACCGTAGTTGCCGCCGTAGCCCTGCGTGTCAGCGTAGCCGTGCGAGAATCCCTCGCGGTAGTAACGCTGGTAGAGAGAACGGTCGCCAAAGCGCGAGTTGTAACCCCTCGTGGCATTCTGGAAATCGCGCTCGTCCGTATAATTGAATCGCTCGTTGCGGTTGCGATCTTCACGGCCAGCCTTCAGGCCATCGTTGAAGCCTGTGTTCAGGGCTGTCTGGCGAAGCTCGTAAGAGCCGCCGTAGTTGCCATAGCCGTCCGAATTGCGCCCGCGGCGATTCCAGTCATTATCATTATTGTAGTCGTTGTCGCGATTCTGACGCCTTTGCTGACGGGCGATCTCACGCTCACGCTCGCGCTCACGACGCCGTTGCTCGGCGCGGTCACGACGCCACTGATCATTTTGGTACTGTGCCTGAGTGGGCACACTCGACGCGATGCCGATGCCGAACAGGATGGCGAATGCAAAGAAAGCAGCGCCGAGTTTGCTCATTATGTAATTTGGTTTCATTTCTAATCCTCCCGTTGCAGGAAGATAGCAACTTACATGCCGATGGGAATGCAGAAGGAAAATATTAGCTTTTGTGGGCAGATTACACGCTGATAATTCGTTGGGCATACCATATCGTGTTGGTTTAGACGACATCCGTAATTTAATGTGAGTTAATATAATGCAGGCTTAAAGCCGATCATGTAATTGATAAGTGACTCCTCCAGTGTGGGAAATGTAAGACCGACTTCTGCTGCTTCCCATCTGGATGCCCTTGATAGTTTTATTGATTCGGTGGATGGGCTAGCTCGTCTGATTCTTTTATTGAACCCACATTCAATAATCCGCGTTATCGGTATATCCGGCGCACAAATCGCCACCAGACCCACAGATTGCCAAAGCGGGCGCGGATTTTCTTAACAGTTGAAGCGTTCACAACCTCTGGAAGGAGTCTTTCATGCCTCGTCAAAGTTTCTCGTTCAAACCATTCCTGCTGCCAATAATTGTTGTCCTCTTTTATTCATCGCTCGCGGCGCAATCTGCGCTTGCGCAGGATTCACCTGCCAATGCTTTTTTTGACGCGGTCGCGCAGGCTGAGGCCAGGATGACTGCGAAAGAGTGGAACGAGGCTGCCGCGCTGTGGGAAAAGATTGTCAGGCTGAATCCGGTCGAAGGCAGATTCTGGGATCAACTGGCGCGTGCCCTTTACAACGCGAAAGATTATCGCAAATCCATTCCGGCTTACGAAAAAGTAATTGAACTGGGTTATGGAACTCCCGCCAATGCCGCCTACAACATCGCCTGTGATTACGCGCTGCTCGGAGAAAAGGAGCAGGCACTGCGTTGGCTCGACAAGGCGTTCGAGATGAAGTTCCTCAATTTGGAACTCGCCCGCACCGATAGCGACTTGGAATCTTTACGCAGCGACCCGCGCTATCAAAAACTGGTGGCCATAGCAGACACGAGCAAAATGTCGCGCGAAGAAGGCTGGCGGTATGATTTGCAGTTCCTCGCCCGCGAGATCAAGCGTCGCGGCTACAATCTGTTTCCGCGCATCGGCACTGAAGCCCAGTTCGATACGGAAGTCAAAAAGCTTGACGACGCGATTCCGAAACTCACCGACGCGCAGATCGCCGTCGAGATGATGAAGATCATGCGGCGCGTCGGCGACGGGCATTCAGGCTTGCTCGGTTCGACAGAGCGCCCGGAGTGGCTGCAAACCCTGCCCGTTCTCTTTTACATGTTCGAGGAAGGCTTGTACGTCATCGCCGCCGATGCACAACACAAAGACCTGCTCGGAAGACAGGTCGTTAAATTCGGAGAGCGCACGGTGGATGAAGTTGTGCAGGCGATTGACACGGTGACGAGCCGCGACAACGGGATTTGGATTAAGCAGGTCGCGCCCTACCGGATGCGCCATCTGCCGATGATGCACGCGCTGGGACTCATTCCAGACCCGACGAAAGTGACGCTCACGCTGCGCGAGTTTGATGGCAAGGAGCGCATCGTCACCATCGCGGCTGACACCACGCAGCCGAACATTTGGAACATCAAACCCAATCCGCCCGAATGGTTGAATTATTCTCAAATGCTCAAACCGCCCGTGCCGCTTTATCTCAAAAACGCAGCAGCGCCTTACTGGTTCGAGTATCTCCCGCAGGAGAAGGCGGTTTATTTCCAGTACAACAGCGTCAGAAATGATGAGAAAGAATCGTTCGCGGCTTTTTCGGAACGTCTTTTCAAATTCATTAACGGGAATGATGTCGAAAAGCTGGTAATTGATTTACGCTGGAACAATGGCGGCAACACGTTTCTGCTGACGCCGCTCGTGCGCGGTCTCATCTCGAATGAGAAGATCAACCGGCGCGGGCATCTCTTCGTCATCACTGGACGCCGGACGTATTCCGCCGCGCAGAACGCCTCAACCTTCTTCGAGCGTCACACCAACGCGATTTTCGTCGGCGAACCGACCGGCTCAAGCCCGAACTTCGTCGGCGAAGAAGACCCTTTCCTGTTGCCCTACAGCAAAATCCTGGCGAACGTCTCGCACCTTTACTGGCAGAGCGCGTTTCCGCAGGACAACCGGACGTGGGTCGCACCGCAGATTTATGTGCCGCCGACATTCAAGGCGTACAGCGAGAACCGCGATGCGGCTCTGGAAGCGATTTTGAAATATCGCCCGCAGCCGAATTGAAATTCCCTAAGCGGTCGGTGGAGTTGGCGTAGTCTTCTTTCTGCGCGGCGGTCTTTCAACTCGGCTGGCGCTCTCCCACGCGGCAACTTTGGCGGCATCGGCGCGGAATTTGTTACGCACGATTGCATCAAGCTCGCGCCGGAGTCGCATTCCTCGCTCCAAAGCGTTTTTGATAGAGGCAGTGGCGCTGACTCGCTTTTCCGTATTGAGATTCCGGCTGTTGACGGCGCTCTCGAACTGGTCAATTGACGTGTTGAGGTCGTCAAGAAAGCTTTCCGGCAATTCCCGCCGCGTGAATTCAACTTTCAAAGGAGTAGCGGCAGCGACAAAAGCGCGCGCTGCATTGAGCAAAGCCTCGTCGCCGTTATTGTTCGGAACGCGAAAAGAGTTTCCGATATTGGGCAGGCTGGATTGCATAGCCTTTTGAGAGGTTAAGGAAGTAGAGGAACTTCCAGCAGATTAAAGTGACGAAACAACACCAACAGCTCATTTCCGCTTGTGAGCAGTACGCTTTTACGTTCCCGCAAGCAGGTGAAACACTCCGCAAGCCATGTGTAACGCCTCGCAAAGCATTTATCGCACTCCGCAACTAATCTTCACCGTCCAGCAAGTCAAGTTTCGCACTTCGCAGGCCATCTTTATCGCTTCGCAAGCCATCTGCTGCGTCCCGCAACTCATTTTCCGCACGCCGCAAGCCATTTCCACACTCGCGCAAATCAAATTTCACCCCTGAAATATCGAACTCGCACGCGCGTAAACCATCTGGCACAATTCCGCCCTTGATTGCACACCCGCGCGAGCTTTTTTACAGCATCGAAACAGTTTTTCAATTCGTAAACTATCATCTCAACTGGAAAGTAGCCGGATTACCGCGTGCCGTAGGAGAAATCACGGTACGAAGATGCCACTTGCAAGACGCTCTCTTTTAATCATTGCGTGAGGCTCGACGAGTGTAAGGCACTCGCCAGCAGAAATTGTTTTGCGAGGAATCAAACCGCTTGCGAAGAACACCGAAACTTTATGTCTAGTGACAACCTATGTCAACTGAAATTTATCGCCTATCAAAATACTAAATTAAAATTCAAAAGAGCCACCTACATATCAGTACGGCGGCGTATTTCTATTTTGATGACTCACTAAATGGCATCGTTGTTACCTAACTCAAGCCGTCTAACGCCCGGCATCACCCGCCGCCCCGCACCTATGAGGGTATTTAACAACCGTGGTGTTGGCGGGTCGGGTGCATGCCGTTGTTATATGCCCCTGCGCCCGCTGTGCTTCTCGTAGACGTGGAGACCAAGAGCACCGAACGCAACACTAAAAGACGCGAATGTGCCAGAAAATAACATTAGGCCGAGGAGATCCCAGGGATCACCGCTGGTAATATCTGTAGCTTCGGGTAAATTTCCGTCAGCTATCTGGTTTAAACTTCTTGTGGAAATAATTACTTCACCTCGCCTCCTAGCGTAAGCGGTTTGGGTCTTCTCTACAGGGTCTTTGTACATCCTGACGTATTCGACATCAAGTAAATACACTCTCACAGCCACGTAACCAAAAAAGCTAAGGAGGGCGATGCTCATTGCTATAACTGAGGTCTTTCGCGCTTTAGCAACATTAGCCAAGGTATCCAGATACGCAATCATCAACAGTAACCCGAAGGCTGAGACGATTGTGGCAACAATTGGATAGAGCGATGCGATATGTGAGTTCTCCACTGCTATCGGCACTTTAAGCAAAGCTGCGGCTCCCGGGAATAAAATTGCAGCAGTAGTTAAAGCGCCCCATAGCGACTTTAAGAACTTGAATATCTTCTGCAATTTTTTCATCCATTCACCTATACCTATGATATTGGCATATAACACCCGATCTAACCGGGCGGGAAGAATCTCTGAATAGCATCCAAGTTCTCGATGAAAAGCAAGCTCATTCCGCTCCGGTTGAATGAGTTGTTCTATGAAAGGGCTGTCAAGAGAAAACATCTCTCCTCAGACTGGCCGCTTCTGTTTCCTTCGGCAGCCAACCC
>JAVHVE010000064.1:0-20695 GCA_032160705.1 Acidobacteriota bacterium
TATGCCATTCTTCTTGATGTGCAGCGATGCACACCTCGGGCAAGTGATTTCTTCTTTGCACACACTTTGAAGAATAGCTTGTCCGAGTCTTTATTGCTTATCGGCCTCTTTTCTGAATCACGACCGAAAAATCTGTAGCAGTGGTTCTCTGCGCTTTCATTCTGACTTCTGACTCCTGTATTCTGTATTCTGCTTTTCATCCCTGCTTTTCCACCCGGTTGCGTCCCTTCTTTTTGGCATGATAGAGCGCCATGTCCGCGCGGGCGATCATGTCGTGGCCGGATTCGTTATCGCAGAGGCTGGCCGCGCCTGCGCTCAAAGTGAGATTGAAAACATGCTCGCCGCCTCCGAAGTCACGCAAGGCCGCCGAGGCGCGAATCTTTTGCCCGAGCGCGACTGCCCCGTCAAGGTCTGTTTCAGGCAACAACACTAAAAACTCTTCGCCGCCGTAGCGGAAGACAGTGTCCGATGCGCGCACGGCTTCGCGTAGCACGCCGGAGACTTGCTGGAGGGTGAGGTCTCCTGTTTGGTGGCCATAGGTATCGTTAATCGTCTTGAAGTTGTCGAGATCAATTAACAGGCAGGAGAACGGGCGATTGTAGCGGCGCGCTTCCGCGTTCTCGCGCGCTAAAATGTGCTGCAAGCCATAGCGGTTCAGGAGACCGGTCAAAGCATCGGTCATGGCTCGCTCCTGCGCCAGCGCTGCTCTCAGGCTGGCTTCTTCGGCATTGTTGCGTAACTGGTCGCGCTCGCGCTTCAAGCGGATCGCCACATGGACGCGCGCAATCAATTCTTCGGCCTCGAAAGGCTTGCTGATGTAATCATCTGCGCCGAGACTCAGGCCGTTCACTTTCATCTCCGTCTCATCGCGCGCTGAAAGAAAGATGATGGGAATGTCGCGCGTCGCTTCCGTTTCTTTAATCAGGCGGCACGCGTCCATCCCGTCCATCTCAGGCATCATCACGTCGAGAATCACCAGGTCAGGCAACGACGCAAGCGCCTGCTCGACGGCCTCGCTCCCGTTGCGCGCCGTCAGCACATGATAGCCTTCGCGCTCAAGGCGGCGTTGAATCAACGCACGATTAACGGGTTCGTCGTCGGCGACGAGAATTGTCGGCGAAAAAGCCGCTGTTAGCTCACGAGATATAGCAAGAGACCGAGAGAAGTTAAAAACCATTCAGCCTGAGGCAAAATAACGAGGGGCGTTCTTGTCACGCGCAGGCCGAGCTTTGGAGAAGCTGGTCTGGCCCGGTGAGAGAATTGCCTGGGCGCAAGAGAACTGCCTTAGAGCGTGAAAGCTTAAGCAGTGCATCTATCTTAAAATAATTTGCTGGAGAGCCGCAATAGCCGAGCCTTTGTGCTATAAGTCTAGCGAATCAAAACGACCTCGCCAGACTAAGAAGGAGGCTGAGAAGGTTGCGACGACGCGAAGGCGATGGATGCCCTGTGGCGGGCGCGCTCCAGTTGGTGGGCGACAAATGGACGATGCTGGTCGTGCGTGATCTGGTCGCGGGGCCCAAACGCACGACCGAATTGCTGGCGGCGCTGCATCCCATCAGCAGCCGCACGCTGGTTGGACGCCTTCGCGACATGGAGCAGGACGCGCTCATCGAGCGCCACGATTATGGCGGCAGCCCACCGCACGTCGAATACGTCCTGACAAAGCGCGGGCGACGACTCCTTCCCTTTCTCGATGCTCTGAGACTTCTCGGCCAAACACTCGACTGCAACGAATGCGCTGACCGCAAAGAGCGCCTGGGCGATTACTGCCAAGCCTGCCCGCACAACAGCGATACTGAACAGACTCGCGCGCCCGCGCGCCGTCGAGACAGAGATGATTCGATTGTGTTGCTGTAAATCCGAGAGGCCAAGAGACATTTCGCGCCGGAATTCACCCGCCACTCGCATGAAAGAATCGAAGCTGAAACCTAAGTCTTAATTCTGCTTCTTGCTCTGCGTCTTTTCCACAAGCGGATTTGTCTGCGCGGCGGAATTCGTCTGCTCCCAGTTGAAGCCAGAAGATTGCGCCCGCACGTCAATGATCTGGTAATCCTTGACGGCGTATTTGAGTTCGACCTGCTGGCTGGGAATGTGCTTCGTGACGGTGAAGACCAGCAGCCCTCTGATCTCGCTTTTATTGAGGAAGACGGCGTAGGTGTGATCGGGTACGACCTTTACGTCCTGCCTGAGAGCGGACGGGGTCTGCTTGGTGTCGGGGGATGTCAGCGATGAGCGTTGATAGTAGATGTGGAAAACGTCTTGCGCGGTCAGGTTTTCAAGCTGTAGCTCTGCCCCCAGGTCAACGATCAAAGACATATCAAACCCGGCTCCCAGGGCCTCAAAGTAATCGGCGCTGCGGCAGGCTCCGTTGAAAAGAAGCTCAGGGCTGTTCCTACGCCTTGAGTAATCGGAGAGAAAGAGCGCAGTGCCCTGATAGCCTTTCTGAAATTCCTCCTGAGATCGGCAGCTATAGGTCGGCGCGAGCGCCACAGTCTTGATGACGTGAAGCTCCGGCAGCCCGTAATCCTGATTAGTTATATTCTGAGCGACTGCGGTACTGGTTGCGCCAAGAAGCAATGCAGCAATGAGCGCAAGTTTCTTCATCTGCGTCTCCCTCACCGATTTTTAAGGTTAGTCTCCTGCCGAGGCCTCCACCTTGTTTGAGATGACTTCGCCGTCCGGCATGATGATCTGCTTATGGTCTGACGTGACAATCTCGCCTTCGATAGTGACTTCTTCGCCGGTCGGCATCGGCACAGGCAGGTTATCAAGAAAACGCTCGGCGTCAATCGCCGCCATACAGCCAGTGCCTGCGGCTGTGATCGCCTGACGATAGAAAGAATCCTGCACATCGCCGCAGGCGAAGACGCCGGGAATGTTGGTCGCCATCGAGTGGCCGCCGGTTTTGAGATAACCGACTTCGTCCATCTCAAGCTGCCCTTTGAAAAGTTCCGTGTTCGGCTTGTGGCCGATGGCTATGAAGACGCCGTCACAGGGGAAGACGCTCTCCTCGCCAGTCTGCCGGTTGAACAGACGAGCGCCCGTCACGCCCTCTTCCATTGTGCCCAGGATTTCTTTGACCTCAGTGTTCCAGACAAACTCGATTTTCTCGTTCGCCAGCGCCTTGTCCTGCATGATCTTCGAGGCGCGTAAACTATCGCGGCGATGAACGACGAAGACGCGTGAGGCGTAGCGCGTCAGAAACGTCGCTTCCTCCATCGCCGTGTCGCCTCCGCCGACGACCACCAGACGCTTGTTGCGAAACGCTGGAAGGGGCCCGTCGCAGGTGGCGCAGGCCGAAACGCCGTTGCCGCCAAGCCCTGCCGGGACTTTCGCTTCACCCGGAATCCCCAGCCATTTGGCGCTTGCTCCCGACGCGATAATCAAGGTCTCTGTTTCGATTGTGTGACCTTCCTGCGTATGGAGCTTGAAGGGGCGGTCACTCAAATCAACCCGCTCGATCATGGCATCGAGAATTTCCGTGCCGAAGCGCAACGCCTGCGCGCGGAATTCCTCCATCAATTCCGGCCCCTGAATACCATTGGAAAAGCCCGGATAGTTTTCGACCTCAGTCGTAATCATCAGTTGCCCGCCGGGAATCAGTTGCCTTTCGGCGTCATTAGCGTCAATGACGAGCGGACTAAGGTTAGCGCGTGCCGCGTAAATTGCCGCCGTCAGTCCGGCTGGCCCTGAGCCGATAATGACAACTTCTCTGTGCATCTTTTCTGTGGTCATGTGGGTCTGGTTCGTCTCCTTCCGACGCTCCCGGCGAGAGTTTTTCGACCTCCTCGCGCCAGAAGAGTGGTAGCCTTTTCAGTTGCGCGTATAGTATAACTAGATGCGCTAAAGTAGTCGAATACCGGACTGGGAATGCCGAAACTTCGGTGCGGGTCTTGGCCGCTCGTCAAGTTTTTCAGACCCCGAAGGCCCGCTCATTAAATCATTTGCACTCGGGAAGCACTTTGAGCACACAGCAGAGTAACGCCCAGACTCCTCCTGCGCGGTGGCCTGGGACAATCGCCGTGCTCGGCGCGGGCACAATGGGACACGGCATCGCGCAGGTCGCAGCATTTGCGGGTTATCCCGTAGTTTTGCGCGATGTCAACCGTGATGCGCTCGTGCGCGGCATTCAAGCAATCGAGCGCAATCTCCTCAAAGGCATCGAGCGTGGTAAATTAACCGAGGACGACCGCGATCAGACGCTCCAACGCATACGCGGAGCGGTTCAACTGTCGGAAGCCGCCGATGCTGATTTGATTATTGAAGCCGCGCCGGAAGTATTGGAGATTAAGCGGGAGATTTTACGCGAGATTGAAAGTCTCGCTCAACGGCCTTTCATCTTCGCCTCCAACACTTCATCGCTTTCGATTACAGAGATTGCGCGCGGTGCGCGCCACCCGGACAGGGTAGTCGGGATGCACTTCTTCAATCCCGTCCACATCATGCGGCTGCTCGAAGTGGTCGTTGGCCAGGACACGAGCGAAGAAACCGTCCTCGCGGTGCAGGAAGTCGGGCTAAAATTGAAGAAAGAGCCGATTACGGTCAAAGATGTGCCGGGTTTCGCGTCATCCCGGCTGGGTATCGCGCTCGGCCTCGAAGCCATGCGAATGCTGGAACAGGGCGTGGCGAGCGCAAAAGATATAGATACTGCGATGGAATTGGGTTATAACCATCCGATGGGGCCGCTGCGCCTGACCGATCTCGTCGGCCTGGACGTGCGCCTCCACATCGCCGAATATTTGCACACGGCACTCCGTTCCGAGACCTTTCGCCCGCCGGAAATCCTGCGGCGCATGGTCAGCGAAGGAAGACTCGGCCAGAAGACGGGCGAAGGCTTTTATAAATGGGAAGATTAACAGTTTTCAGTTTTCAGTTTTCAGTTTTAAGCAAAGACAACTTGCTTCTTCTGAAAACTGAAAACTGAAAACTGAAAACTAATCTATGAGCACTCCCTACAACGAAGAGAAACGATTGACGCTGCGAATGGCGCTCCGCCTGCCCATCGTTGTTTCGGGGCGGAGCGAAGACGGCGCGGCATGGAGTGAGCCGACCGAGACGGACGACATCTCGACGGGCGGCGCGCTGTTTCATCTCAATCAAAAAGTGAATCGCGGCGAGCGGCTCTACCTGCGCGCACACCGCCCCGACGGCGCGCCCATCGAAGTCACCGTGACGGTCGCGCGAGTCGCCCCGGCCATCTACGGCACGGCGCGCGTTGGCGTCTCAATCAGCGAGCCGACGGAAAACTGGCTACGCCTGTTTGTCTCATGGGTCGCAGACGAACAACCCGCGCAGGAAACCGACAACGACTCTCCCATGCCGGAGTAAGCCTTCAATCTAAAACTCCAAATTTCAAAATCACCGGAGCAACAAAGAACTCATGTCGCAATCTCAAGAATCTTTATCGTCGTCTTACGAAACGCTTTTAGTCGAACGCCGCGACCGCGTTGCTCTAATCACGATCAACCGGCCTGAGAAACGCAACGCGCTCAACATCAAGACGCGAGAGGAAGGCGCGGCGCTTCTGGAAGAGTTGCGCGACGATGAATCTGTCGGCGTCGTTATTTTTACGGGCGCGGGCGACAAGGCTTTCATCGCGGGCGCTGACATCGCGGAGTTTGCGGGGCGCACCGCGCTCACGCAGCGCGACGTGATGATGGGACGCTCGCTCTTCACCGCGATTGACACGTTCCCGAAACCCGTCATCGCCATGATTAACGGTTATTGCTTAGGGGGCGGCTGCGAACTCGCGCTCGCCTGCGACATCCGCATCGCCAGCGAGAATGCTTCTTTCGGCCAACCGGAAATCAATCTCGGCATCATTCCCGGCGGCGGCGGTACGCAACGCCTGACGCGTCTCGTCGGTGAAGGCAAAGCAATGGAGTTGATCCTGACTGGCGACATCATCACCGCGCAGACCGCCTACAATCTCGGTCTCGTTAATCTGGTCGTCCCCGCCGCAGACCTCGAAGCGAAGACGATGGAGCTGGCTAACCGAATCGCCGAGAAGAGTCCGGTGGCGCTCCGCATGGCGAAGGAAGCCGTTAAACTCGCCTCGCGTTCTCTCCTTGACGAAGGACTGCGCCGCGAAGTTGACCTCTTCGCGCTCTGCTTCTCAAGCGAAGACAAAGACGAAGGAGTCAGCGCCTTCCTCGAAAAGCGCAAGCCCGTGTTTAAGGGAAAGTGAAGGAATTTGCGATTTTAGATTTTTGATTTGCGATTGGAAGAGGCCAAATCCAATCAAAAATCTAAAATCGCAAATTAAAATTCCATGAAGGTCGTCGCGCTCATTCTGGGTCTTGTGATCGCCGCCTGGGGAGGCGTGATCGCCTACCGAGCCTTCTTTCTCGAGCCAAGCGCGACCGCTGTCATCAACACCAGCACGGGCGCGACCCATGAATATCCGAACCTGCTCCGCGCAACTCTCGGCCTCATCATGCTTGGCGGCGGGGTCTGCATAGCCTTTTTCGCAGCGCGCCGTAAACCCATGTGAGCCGCTTGACGCGCTTTCCCGCGCTACGCTACTCTTTCATTCCCACTCACCATGCATTTCATTGTGGGGCCGTAGCTCAGCTGGGAGAGCGCATGACTGGCAGTCATGAGGTCAGGGGTTCGATCCCCCTCGGCTCCACCAATAATTCCAAGCACTTACGGGTAGCTCTTCGGGGCTGCCCTTTAATTTTGTGTGCGAAATGTGTGCGAACCCAACAAATTTCAGCCGAACAGGAGCTTCGCGATCTTCTCTGCCGCAGCTTCCTGCATAGATGGAAGGACGTGCGCGTAGATGTCCATCGTGAAAGCTACGCTGGAGTGCCCAAGAGCTTCGCTCACTACTTTGGGGTGGGTTCCGGCAGCAAGTGAGAGCGTGGCGTAGGTATGCCGCAAGGTGTAGAGCGTGCGGGTGGTGGGGAGCTTGGCCTTCTCCAGAAGCGGACGAAAGTGGCGGAGTGTCAGGTTACGGTCGTGGAAGGGAGTTCCTTTTGGAGTCGCGAATACCAGACCGTTTTGCTGGTAAGACGCTCCTGCTTTTAACCTAACGGCTGCGTGCTGGCGGTGCCACTCTTTTAATGCTCGAATGGTCTGAGGTGGTAGTTTGACGTTGCGTCGACTCTTTGCTGTCTTCGGCTCCATCAGTTGCCAAGCCTCCTTTCTTGGGACGCACGAGCACGCGCTGTACTTCAACGATTCCGCGTTCCAAGTGAAGATATTTCTCAAGCAGGCCGAGATATTCTTCGGGACGTAGTCCTGTCGTCAGAGCGAGGATAAAGATTGCCCCGTGAGGATCCTTCGCCGCGCTTTTAAGAAAGCACTGGGCTTCCTTTTCCGAGAAGACCTCGACCTCATTGCGTTCGGCGCGTGGTGCATCGGCGTAAGTGGCGGGGCTGAATGGAATCTTCCTCCTCTTGACGGCATCCTCGAACGCTGACGTCAATAAACCATGAGCGTACCGCACCGTCCTGACTGACAATCCCTTCTCCATCAACTCATCGTAATAAGTCTCCAGATCTTCAAAGGTAACGCTGGCGAGTTTAACTTGGCCGAGGTAGGGCCTAACGTAGATGTCGAGCTTCTCCTCATAGTCGGCGAGCGTCTGCGGCTGCACCCGCCGCCGGATTCGTTTCAGCCAGTGATCCAGATGCTGGCTAAGTGTGAGTTTCGTCACTTCGACGAGTTTGCCTTCGTCCTTGTCGTGCAGTAAATCACGAAGACGTTTGTAGGTTTTTGGCTCAGTGCCGCGAAAGGTCTCATTGACGTAGCGGCGCTTGAGCTTCCCGGTTTTCGGGTCTAAGTGCTCACCGCGGTAGAGACAGATCAGGAAAACATTCTCGCCGCGCGGAATTACTTGCCCTTCTTTGCGTAGCATATCTAGCTTTCTCCTTCTGTCAGGGATTGATAGAACGCCAGCAAAGTAGTTGAAATCCTGTGAGACGACAAGGTCATTTAATTCCCTTTCCACCGTTCTGTATCCACTCGCATAGACGTTCCTCATCAAATCTAACCTGACGCCCGAGCTTGATGACGACGCCTTTCGGCAAGATTCCGAGCCGGGCCATTTCATACACGCGCTCAGGCTTGACCCGTAAGATGGGCGCAATTTCCTCCGCTGTACGTAAAGGTTTGATCCTTGATTCACCAGGCTCTCTCTGAATCATCTGTAGTTCCACATTATCTACCGACATACTCACCAGCCCTTTCAGATCAAAACAAAAAAGCCCGCAGCTATTAGCAGTGTTGAAATGTTTGTTGCGCTAATAGTGCGGACTTCGTGGTCCACTAAATATTCGGTTGTGCTGCTGATTAACAGCAGGTGAATGATCACTAACTTCTTGACCAATTCACGAGCGTATAATAGCCTATTTTGTAGACGCTGAGAAGAGATGATTTCTTTTGTTGATGGCATCTTTTTACTCTTCCTCCGGCTCTCTTTGGAATAGCGGTAAAAGAGGTTGAAAATACCTTGCGTGCACGACGCCGGATTGCTCTTCAGTGGTGTTGCTGGAGGCAGGTTTACGTCTGCATTGGCTGTTCGGATTACTGGACTGATTCTGTTTGGCTCGAGCCTTCGCACTCTTATATTCCCGGGCCAACATCTTGGTGCGGAGCACATCAAGTGAGCAGCCGTTGCTGTCTCTGTAGAGTTTCCTAATGTCGCGGTTGACCCGCTCGGTGAAGGCGTTGGTGTATGGATAGTCAATTACATTGAAGATCTCGTATTTCCAGTTGTCTGTAGCTGTGAGCAGCTTGTTGAACGCATAGAGCAAATCTTCCGGCACTTGCTTCCGCCATTGCTCATAGCGGCGTAGTGCAGCTTGGGTAGTTGGCGCACTCCACAAACGCTTGAACCTCTGTTTGAGAAAGTAAGCACGTCTGAGATCAGGCATCGCCTTTAGCCATACACGCAAATCTTCCTTCTCCTGTGGAGACAGCTCCTTCCGGCTCTTCCACAGCAGTTTCCTGTCCCGCAGCACTTCCCTACGCTCCCTACGAAGCATCCCTTCACGCCTTTTTATTCTTACTGCGTTGACTGCGTCGTTAGCCATATCAACAACGTGAAAGTGATCGATAACGATCACTGCATCAGGCAGAGCGGCGTGGACGGCGTCCCGGTATGGACGGTGCATATCCATGGTGGCAACTTTTACGTACTGCCAACCTGGAAGCTGGAGGAGGCGTCTTTTGACCACCGTTTTATTACGCTTCCCGAGGATGTCAATCACTCGCTTATTTATGTTATCTACGAGGACAAATGGCTCTCCTATCGTGAGGTGAACCTCATCCATGCCAATACAATAGGGGGCTGTGCGAGCACGTGCTGCGTTCTGAATAGCCCCTTTGTACTCGTTGAAGATAATTCTTAGGGTCTTCTCAGAGAGTCCCGTCTCACGTGCTACGCTGGCGAAAGATTTCCCCTTCTGGAAGGCTTCTGCCTTGATGTGCTCAATAAGCCGAGTCGTGGCGCGGTGTTTCTTATCCACTCCGGTGAGAGGCTGAAGAGAGGTATGTCTTTGCTTTTTGTCAGGATTCAGGCAGATAAAGCGCTGTCGGTTAAAGATTAATCTGGCAGGATGGCGGCCAAATGGCGTGTCTTTAATCTCTTGGTGCTTGGTGCCGTTCTTTTTAACCGGATGACCACAACGGGGACAATGGGTTAACTCTCCCAAGGATACAGCTTCAATCCTATGTATCCCGTCTACCAAGTCCGAATCTATAAAGTCCCAGCCTTCGATACTGAAGGCTCCTCTTCTTTCTTCGACCATAAATACAACCTCACTAAATTCCGAATTTTGGTATCAATGGTCGGAGTTCTAATTGAATGCAACGCCAAAACATGAGCAGCACGATATTCCGAATTCACCCCGCTCTACATTTGGAAGGATGTCACCCTCTAATTCCGAATAACCAAATAGAACAACGACCAGTCCACTTGCATTAAGCTAGCGAACAAGTCGTTTGTACTATGACGGGCGGCATACTGTCCGTGAGATGCCTTGTTAAAACTAAATTTTATTTCCGCTGGACATTGATGCTCTCAAGCGTCTCATCCTTTAGTTCATTGAATCCCTTTTGCATCAGCTTCAACCACTCATCAAGAGTAGTGCGCGAGCAGGGCACCTCCTTGGCTATGGCTTTCTTGGTGATAGCGTCCTCAGCCGCCGACTCATTGCCGGTCGCTTCATAAATCTTATGGAAGAGACGTCTTATGGCGCGCACGATCTCTGCCCGGTGTTTACGGTTCAACCGATGAAGCTCCTCTTCATCCCGCGTAGTCTTACTACCTTCCGGGCGCCCCCTGCCGGGCAGTTCCAATCGCTTTTTCGCCATCTCGGTAGCAATATCAAGTGCTGCCTTTTTTATGGCCTTTGTGTCCTTTACGGAATGCCCCTCAGAGCGGCTCCACTCAACGAGCGCCAGAGCGTTGATCTCCTGCTTCAGATACGAGGAGGTATCTTCCAGAAGATGTTGTACTTTTTGCTCTAAACTCGACAGCCCTTTAACTACAAATTCATCACGGGCCATCAAATGCTCGAGCATAAGAAGTGCTTTTGCCTCATCTTCGCTGAGAGAAAACTCACGCATGTTAGCTTCTACGTCCGCTTGTGAGAGCTTAATTGAGTCAGCATATCCACTCTTGAGCGTGTATTCCACTTGTTCTACATCGTAAGTATAAGTGTGCGTGCCAACCTTATCTCTTATAACGATGCTGCGATGTTCTCCTGCATCAGCTGGTGGACGTGAACGCACGTACTCACGGATTAATTCGAGGGGATGACCTTGCAGGCTCTTCGCCGTCTCGGTTAAGTAGGCCCTTATTTGCTCTGCCTCGCTCGCATCTTCTGGCGGGTCTTCTAACTCCTTAACTAGAAGGGCGCAAAAGTCAGCATCATCTCGAAGCGTGTAATGCTCAAGTGCTCTGAGATCCCAAGCGGCAGTAAGTATCAGAGTGGACTGGTTCACCATGACGCATGTTCGACCAACGTCCTGAGGGGCCAAGACAATCTCACGGCGTAGAGTCATGGTGAACTGTGGTGACGTAGGTGTTGCCCAGATACCATATTCTATCTCTCCGTTTGCAGAAATTCTTAAGATATGGCTCCCGCAGCATCTTACTTCTTCAATGTGTTCATCGCGGTAGAAAACTTCACAGGCGATGATGCTGAAACCCGAGGGAAGAGTGTAGCCCATGAATTCAAGTGAGCGGAGCAAGATGCTCTTAATCGGCTCGGCCAGGCGCTTTTCAAAGTCGTAGATTCCTCGCAAGAACATTGGATGATCTGTTGCTGGCCCTACATAATCGGGAGAGCTGAAAATTACACAGCAAATGATTGGCTCCTTGGCTTTGCTGTCGGTTGAGAGTGGTTCGCTCTGAGGTGTGGATGATTCGTCTGACATACATTCCCCCTTCATCACAAGCGTGGAAGATCCTCTCTAACATACAGTACCTGTTTGACAGGTACCCCTTGGAAACCACCTCTGTTAATTGCACATCTGCGGTTTTCACACCAGCGAAATCTAAGCCTTCCCGTATCAGCAAGCCTTGCTGTATCGAAAAACCTTTCGTGGCTGTCCAGCCGTCCAGTTCCCGGCAGTCCAAGCCCCGAACGCCTCAAAATTGGTAGCCTATCTAAAACAAGTAGCCTACCAGATTTTAGTAGTCTTATTTACCCGAGCATAGCTTACCCGGGTAAGTCCTGCCATCACTGCTAGCCCTGGCATGGATGACAGCCATTCGAGGGCGTGGATTTCGCACGGGCGCAGATTCTGCACCAGCCCGCCATAGGAATTTGATTGACACTCGATCTGATTTGAATAGAATACTCAGCAACCAGGGTGTTGCTCACGCGGGGCGAGGACGGATGAGTTAGAGGCTGAACGCTTTCGCCCCCTCACAATCTACCTAAATGTCTATGATGCGAGAACCTCGCGAGGTATGAGGACTCGCCGGTTTTGCTTTTCATTTATCCCATCGATTGTGTTTCTGTCTTCGGTAGCAATTTTGGGCTTGGACACCTTTATTTCTACCACAGACTGTGAACCCTCCAAAGTGGTCGTACGTTTTGGCAATTAGAAAATCGGGAGACAACCACCATGCCAACTGTCGACGGATCGAGAACCTTGCTTGCAGCAGGCGCTGACTATAGCGCAGGCGATTGGGCCACACTGGGTGCCGAGGCGAGTCTTGATTTTGAGGCTACCGCTAACCTGAATCGTGGCGTGGACATTGGGCTCGGAGTGGAGGCGCTGGCGAGGCTCGACGGCTCCATCCGGCAATACCTCGCCGCTGACGTTAACGGTCAGGCCCACGCTGCCGCTCGTGTTAGGGCACAGGTCCAAATGCCGCTCGATCTCTTTAACGAGGCCGGCATCGCCATTCGCCTGCAGGCTGTTGCGGAGGCTGCCGTTGGCGTGCAATTAGCTATCGGTCTTGATATCGGCGACTTCCTAGAACTCGCTGGTAATGATCCACGACTGCGCGGCGTACCGTTAGAACTACTGAAGATTTTTCTTGACGAGTTTACGATCCAGGGCGGGGTAATGGCGAAGGCTGCGGCAGCGGCGATGGCTTATGCAAATATCGTTGCGACGGGTAGCTTCATAAGGAGTACCAACCGGTCGCCTGGTTTTACCATCGCCGCAGAGGCTGGTATTGGGCTTAAAGCCGGCGCTGGATTCCGTGTCTTCGCAAGATTCGGCGTTGATGATCCGCGTCGTCTCATCCGTCGCACGATCGACGTTGCTGTAGATGAAACACTGAGTGCGATCGCGGGGGCTTTGCCTCCCGAATCCCACCAACTCGTCGAAGAAGCAACGGCGCCGCTCAAGATCGCGCTGCGTTGCACATATGAACTAGGCGCGGCACTCGCGGAGAATAGCGGTATGTTCGCTGCCGGCGATCAGGGGAAATTTGCGGTCCGCGTAGCGCAGGTGGGCCTTGAAGAGGCACAGCGTTTCGTGCTCGAACGTGTTGTCGAATATGCGTCTGGACAATTGCGTTTGGCATTGCGCGATCTCGCGTTTGACGAAGTTACATGGAGGGCAACGCAGAGCCAGCGCCAGGCATTAAGGGATCGGCTTAATGCCTTGCCGGAGGAACCATTCGAAGCAACCAACGCTAACCTTGGGTACTGGCAGGATCTCGTTGTCGATACGGTGAATCTGGCCACCGCCCTAACTGGCGCGGCAGCATTACCGCCATTCCTCATGGAACCACTGGCGATTGTTTGGTGCGGCGCGCAGCTTCTCATGAAATCTGTCGAACGCATTTCAGTCGCTGGCGCACGCGCCTCCGTAATCGGTGCATCGCCGGTAAGTAACACTGCCGCCTTCGATGGCAACCTACCTGCAGCACCTGCTGCGATCCGCAGCCATATTAATGCGAAGCTTGCGCGTTCCGGCAGCTCAGCGATCCGGCAGACCGACGCCCTCAATTACTTGCTGCGCGAGATCGAATACCGAATTGAGCAAATCTCACCCGCTGCCGCGAAAGTGCTGAACCTGTTGAGCGGCGGTCGTGCCCTCGGCGATGCGCTGTCACTCGTATTTTCGAATATTGGCGCTTTTGCTCCGGGACCGGATGAAAGCGTCAGTGCTGAGGCCTCACTTCGGGTCTTGCGCGACGGATTGCGGACCTACATCAATTCACGACTGGATGCTGAATTGCTTCCGCTCATTGAATCAGCAACCGCCGACACGCCGGAAGTTCGCCTCTACCTCGACGAGGTGCTTTTGTCGACTTTACGCACCGTAGTGGAAGCTGTCTTTGACTCGGTGCTTAACTGGCGATCCGCTGACGGCGACACACAGCGCGCCTTGCGCGAATTGTGCTCGGCCCTTCTGATGCGGCTTTTCGGCAGCAGTCTGGTGGTCACCAGCGATGTTTTGCTCGCACATGCGCAAGGTCAAATCCAGAGAGAGATTATGAACGTTGCTGCCGACGCCAATCGCTCTGGCGGGATTGCGCCGACCCTTGCCCGTATAACTGGTTTCGATCGAGAAATGGTGGCTGATTTGGTAACCGAAACGCTGGAGGTTTGCGCTAAAACTTTCGGCCCCATGCCGGATGAGCGCCGCGCCCGAATGCGCGAGCTCATGTACCGGATGATCGACACCATGCCGCCGGCGGCTGACTCCTCAACGCTCGAAGCGCTGAAGTCGGCGGGAATGATCGGCAATGCCGAAGCAGCTCTAGAACTAGCTCAACTGCTGGGCGAGGAAATCGCCGGCAATCTCTTCCGCTTCATCGGCGCCTTGTTAACGCATGTGGCCCAGGCAATTCTCGATTTCCTCATCGATACGATTGCCTTTATCCAGGAGAACGTTGAAAAGTGGATAGCGGAGATCGAAGATCTTGCGACGAAGCTCGGAGAAGCAATAGCCTATCTCTTTACTCAGCTTAGCACCTGGAGGAAGAACCTGGAGGACGCAATGAAGTATCTGCTCCTAGAGCTGAGTGAACTGCTTGGTGGCTTCGTCGAATACGCTAGCGCTCGCGGCTCACTTCGCGCGAGTGTCAAAGGGCTAGTCGAGGATAAAGCAATTGAAGCGCTTCAAAACTTCGCGTTCTATGATCAATGGCCGGCTTCGTGGCGCGCTGAAGCCAGAGCACAGGTGAGAGACAAGGTAGAGCTTCTGCTGGACAGCGAGATCTTTGATTTTGTTGTTGATGCGCTTCTTGCAGCGTCAGCGGAAATGGCGCAATTTATCGGGGAGGTACAAGACATAGAGCCAGGCGAAGACCTCGGCGAAGTAATCGCCGAGAAGGCTCTGGCTCGAATCGAAGATGCGCTCCGAGGGATATTTGGCGACGACGATCCCTCCATTCCGGTTAACATTGTGTTGCCTGATGGAACCCGTGTCCCGTTCGGAAGAGTTCCGGTGCCGATCGATACCTTTGTCTCAGTTGCGCGTCAGGCCATTAGCGCCCTGAATCGCTTTAACCGGGCCAAGGCTGACGCCGCTCAGTTTCTCGCAGATTGGTTTGAAGCCGATGAAAAAGTCACAGGCCTCAACGATGATTTAACCACTAAATCCGCGGCCCGGAGTGTTGTCAATCAGCAAAAAGCCGAAATCAACTATAAATTCTTAGATCTTCTGATCGTGAGTCCCATTCCGGCCACGGTGATCACTGGCCGGGTGACGATTAAGCTGCGTATTCCTGGTGGATTCGCGTCGCTACTAAGCCATGAGCCGCCGTCGCATGAGCGCCTTTTTGTTTGGGTTAACGAGGAACGGCTTGGGCTCGAAAACGCGCGCATCAGTTTTGACAGAAACCTGGGCTCTTCGACCCCTTCTCCCTGGGAAACCGTTGCGAATGAGGAAAATCAATTCATTCCAGGTGTTTTCGACTCCGGGCTTTCCGTGCCAACTCTGATTGATCCCCAGGTGTTTGATGCTGGACAGTTTGGGCTGCCCACATCGGGTTCACCATGGATAACAGGCAACCAAGGGGAAATTATTACGACCCAATCGACCCGATCACTTGCGCAGGCTCAGGCTGAACAGTTCGACGCTCGGCGCAGAGAGAGCCTGGATATGGAGAGGCCGTCACGCGAGATTGCCGGACGCAAGAAGATGGCCCGACCGCGCCGCGGAGCGAAACCCGGTGCTGTCCGTCGCGTCGGCGACAAAACGCTGGCGGTTGTGGCGAACCCGGCAAGTTCCGCGACTTTTACTTTCACTGGCGAAAATGCAACTCTCGGGGCAAAAGACACACGCCCGGCAATGATTGTCGAGATCGACGTTCCACCGTCGTTTCCGGTTCACGAGGGGATAAACACGGTGACGGCTACGCTCGTTCCCGGTCGAGAGGATCCTATCGTGCGGACGGTTAGCTTTCTGCTTGCGCGACGCGCGCCCGCCTCGCCGGATAAACCGAGCAGAAAGGTGCCCCAGGCAAAGCCTGACCTGCCGGAAGCTCTTTCCAGAATGCTGCAGGGGCGCGGCATTTCCCGTAAGCAAACCGCGGATCTGTTAGAAGCACTGCCGCAAGTGCGCTTCAACACTTGGGTCACGCCGGTGGCTGAGCGCAAGAAGGCCGTTGCCATATCTCGCAAGAAACTGAAGCAGGAACTTGCGGCGGCGGCGAAGCAGCGCAAGGAGGTGAGTGCGGCGCTGACAAAGCTCACGCAGCGTCCTTCTAAACCCAAGGTCGCCCGCGCACCGCGTCAGAAAGGAGAATCACGATGACCCTCGCAACGACGATTTTTGCGCCGCTGCTTGAATTGCTGGCCAGCCAGACAGCGAACGAAGCGAAAATAGCGGGAGAACCGAGGTTTGAATACGATACACAGGGCAAGCCGACCGATTATATTAGCTTGCTGGCCTTCAATATGGGCGAAGTCGGCTCCGATGTGATGAGTCGTCTCTGCTGTGCGCTCGGAGGCTCGACATCATCGAGCGTCGGTATCTCTGAGCTTGCGCCTGACCGTTCTGATGAACGCCACCAATATCGGGCAAAAAGTGTCGGCGGCCTTCTTCCGGGAGGAGGCAGGGTGGGATACGTGTACACACGTCGGGGAGGATTCATTGATCTCGGTCATGCCAGAGACTACATTGACTATACACGCTTCTTCGCCTCCAGATATAGAGATCTTCCATTAGCCGGGGCCTCAGGCGAGTTGGCAAAGTTGTTCAATGAAGCAGGAGACATTCATCTCATCATTGCGCCGCGTAGCGAAAAACCCCTTCCCGTGCTCGCCGCAATCATGGGAGCAAAGCTCGCGTATGAACGCTCAATCTGGCACGAGATCGTGACCTACTTTCCCGACACCCTAACTACCGATCAGAAATTCTCCAGCTTCGCGCCTGAAGACAATTTCTCAAACGCAGTCGGCGTTCTGGCAGGGTATCAAGCGGTCCTCACGCCGACTGTTGATTTCAATACCGCTGCCGATCAGGCGCTTTTTAAAGTCCTGCAGGCTCTGGGGCCTGCTACGAAGGAGGTGACGGACGAGGCCACAGACTATGTCGAGGACTTCTGGTGGGAATCAGGACTCTTGGGTGGTGGTCTAAGGCCTAACGCCTTACGAAGAAACTTCGATGCAACCCCACCCGTTAAGCCCTGGTTAGTTTCGGAAATAGCAATACCCGGCGATGAAGCACAAGCTGGCGAGCTGCGCTCATTGCTTGGCCGCCCGACACCGGCAAGCATCCCTATACCCACCCATTACAACGGTCTGCTCCTGGACAACCTGGCGCATCTTGAGATCACAAACATACACTCATCTATCAAGGCAGTCCTGCCTTCTAACTTGGCTCAGCTTGATCGCATAAAGAGTTCTGACCTCTACACCGTGGTGAACGCGATTCGAGCGAAGGAGCGACAAGAAAAAGGAAATGACGCCGACTCGCCGGGCCCCCCCGTCCCATGATACCGCCCCGGCTACAGATATAAATAGGTAGGTGTGATGCTCAATCAACTCGTGCCGGCGGAACAACTGACCAGGCGATTCTTCGGTAACACAGACTTCGAGCGCTCACATCGTGTGATGAAAGCTATGGATGAGATCAACAGGCGGCACGGTCATGACACCGTGCGCTTCGGCGTCGTGCAACCGAAGGGCCGATGGCAGACTAAATGCTTGTGGCGCTCGCAAAACTACACCACCAGCATCAAAGAAGTGCTCTGCATTAGATAAGACGTGGTAAGGAAGGACTAGCCACTTTCGTTTTTGAAGTAAACGCCTCAAATATTGACTTAGTTATCCCTTCTCGCATATTGTCCCGGCCTCACATCTGCTTGAGGACGCGCACAGGAGGCCTCAGTTTTATATGAGCACAGGAACTCGCCTTTTCTTCCTAGACAATGACGATGGTATCCACCGTATCTCTGTCAGTAAGTTTAACCGCTTCTATCTACAGAATGACGAGAATGAAAGTTTCCCAGAGTTTGCCGGACAGCGAGTTCGATACGCCCTCGTTTTTGTGAAGCTGGAAGGCCGAAGCCCCATCGGGGTGAAATACGTTGATTATGGCGTGATCACTTTTAACAATGAGGGTAAGCTAGACGAAGAAGTATACAGGAGAGGCAGGCACTTAGCTGTAGATATGCTGTCGATATTCTGGCCCAATAAAGAAAACAAAAGCGTGATAGATGCCAGTGGGAGGTTTGCCCAGAAACAACACCAGAATGAGTTTCGATGGAAGCCCACACCGGAGATAGAAGAGGCGCTAGGGCGTGCGATCTTCAGTATCGCAAATGATGAAGGTCTTAAGAAGGGAAAGAAAAGCTCGTTGAGACTGGTATGATTAGGATAGAGACTTTTCTGCGAGACACGGGACTGTCACTATCAGCAGAAGCTGGCGCGTCCACATCTTACTTTTCATACGTAGTATCATGTATTGCCTGCTTTATATCATTAGTCTTGGCACACACTGAACGCTACGCATGGTGAAAGTGGCACTCTCAGTCCATTTAGTCGTGTGAGCGTTTTCTGAGTATTACTGCCGGGTGTACTTGCGGCAATGGACTGAATTCCCGAGGGTGTGCACCTTTTATAGTCACTGTCTGTGTGGGTATATAGGCAATAGGTTTATCCCCATCTGATGTATCTACTATGTACTGTTCAGCCTTGAATAACCATTCTATGTCAGTAGTAGCCTCCAATTGCCCAGTCTGCCAGCCAGGGTGATCCATGCCTGCGAAATCTTGACCATTGTAGTGTTCTGGATCAGTTGCTCTGTTGTAATTGTCATCCGGTAGGGACTTGTCTTCACCTTTCGTCACAGTCCCGTCTTGCTTCGTTTTCTTCCATGTGTGATATGCGTGCTGGCGGAATTCCGCATCGGCTGCGGAGAACCCATCACCTTCCTTAAATTTGGCCTGGAATTCTATTTTATAACCAGCGCCTGTAGGGCCTCTATCATGGTTATGCCAAATAGTCTTGAATGATTCCACCCCTGCTTTCATTTGGGCCGCATTGTTCGGTGTATGCGGCGTCAATTGACGCCGCTGAATTGCCATCGGCTTGCATTGGTTAGTGTACATCAGTGGATGCTGTGGCAGGCGGATTTGTTCATTAGAAGAATTCTTTCGCTGCCCTCCCTTTGGCATATAGTGTGGGCCACACATCTGATTTGCCACCGAAGTTGGTTTCGGCTGGATTGATCCTACAACTTTTGTCTGCAAGACCTTCGGTACAGGCTGTGGCCGATATACAGGCGGGGTCACTGGATGCTTCTCATTGATCTTTCCATAAGCAGTTCCTGACTGACCTTGAGTTACCTTCCTCTGCAAGACTTTTGGGGTTGGCTGTGGGCGATAAACCGGCGGCGCAGCAGGTGCAGGCTTAATCTGTCCGACGGCGGACTGTCTACCTACTGCTTTGCGCTGCAAAACTTGCGGAGTAGGTTGTGGCCTGTAAACCGGAGGTGCGCCTGGTTGCTTTCTCATTTGCTGGACAGATGAGGAAGATGCCTTACTTTGCGGAAAACGCGATGGCTTATTCATTGGCTTATCCCTTACTTCAAGACTGCCCTTGAGGGTGACGGCTTACTGGATATGTGAGGCTAACGAAGATTAGTTCTCGTCAGCAGGATTGAGACGCAGGAACGATATCCCCCATAAGTGTGAAAGTCAATGGTGAGATGTCGCTTGTCCACTCAGTATTTAACAATATGGACAGGGGAGGGTGGCTATTGACATTCACCTTTCAATGGGAATAGAGTGCGCGCGTCTCGTTCCTCGCATCCCCGCTAATGAGTGCTTTCTCGTTAGCCTCACGACAATGTCGGAGAACTCTTGAATGTCCCGTCGAAACTAATCACATCGTTACGCAATACGGTGTAGTCTCATTCTATTCTTGAGCACGAAATCTCATCAATGAGGATGAGCATCCCTACCCGACGTAATTGTCCGGTCTAACCGGGCTGAAAACCTCCTCCCCTCATCTCGAAAGGAGAAAACCATGTCGAAAAATAAAACTGATCGGTCGTCGGACATCCATGCAAATATCGAGAGAACTGAAGAGCAACCCTCCCAAGACAAGCTTGAAAATTTCCTGGTTTATGAGGAGAGCAACATACCCCGGAAGCTGTTGCGACATAAGCCGCTCACCACATACGAAGTCGTGACGCTCCTTCTTTCTGTCGTTGGTCTGTTTTCATTATTCTTGATTGCTAAGCAAGTGAAAGCTGCTAATGAGCAGGCGCAATCTGCTAATGAACAAGCGCAATTGGCTAAGATTCAAACCAAAGCATTGACCACTCAGCATGTAATGACTGAACTGTATGCCCTCGACAAGGTATTCATAGATCACCCTCATCTGAGACCTTACTTTTATAATGAAAAGGAGATTAGCGAAAGCGATTCGGACTATGAGAGGGTGCGCGCTATTGCTGAATTTCAACTCGACTTTTTTGACTCGTTCTTAACACAAAGAGAATACTTAACTCTCAAGCCTGATGAACTAGAGAATTGGAGAACATACATAAAAGATAGCTTCCGCAACAGCCCGTCTATGTGTCGGCGCTTAAAGGGTGTGGAAGGTTGGTACAATAGTGAGCTTGAAGACATTGCAAAAAGTAATTGTCCTAAAGGTACGCTATAGGATTAAGTTTACGGGAAGCACCATCTAACGCTATATGAAAGATCGCCCTCGCAGTAGTAGTCTACTGTCGCTCACGCGCTCTGTGAGCAGAAGGGAGAAGATCGAGAGAGGAATCGCACTCAAGACATCGCCGCACGAAGGCGTCAGGC
>JAVHVE010000065.1:0-197943 GCA_032160705.1 Acidobacteriota bacterium
CACAGCGCCGCAACTTTTTTTCCACTCCCGCGCGGGAGCGGGTTGAGCGGATAGCATAATTAGACCGCAGTCGCCTTCGTCCTGTTGGACCGCCGCAGTATTTCTCGTTTAGGGCGACTGCGGTCTAATATGCGTTAGATGGCTATCCGTGTGCTCTACTTACCAACTATGAGGTTTGCTCAATGGAGAATAAACATGATAGCGCAAAAGATGGAATCCGAAGTTTCTGACGATTTAGATATTCTTTCATCAATATGGATTTTCTCCTGTAACGTTGATGACCCCATCATAATGTATGAGGTGGTTGAGAACAGAATCAACCCTCCTGCTAGTGTAAATGTGAGGGAACTGGTTCACAGTCGCGGAGAATTGTTCCGTAGAACAATACCACCTCATCGTTTAGAGGCGTGGAAGCAGGAAATGCTAAAGGGTAAACATCTTCCTTCATTGCTGCGCAATATAGAAGACGAACCTCTTCGAAAGAAAAAAATTGAGGCCATCACATCAGATGATGTTTTCACGAATCAATATAGGGTTGATTCAAGTGATAATGCGCCGCTTGCCCCGGTGGAGATTCTCGATTGGGGGTTGAAGCACATAGACAGATTAAGAGAAGCCAGAATCGAGAAACGCGAAGAGAGTTATAGAAAGTGGGGCAGCAAATGGTTGCCCCTCCTTTCAACGTTGGTCGCTTTAGTCACAGTTGTGAGTACCGGGTACTTTCAAAATGAGAATATCCAGACCCAGGCCAGGCTCAAATATTACGAGGTTGAACTAAAGCCCAAGCAAGAAGGCTATGATCAATTTATGGGATCTGTTATTCGAGCTGGAGATAACGCATTTAAAAATGACCACACTGCCCTGACTCACGCCCTAACTGATATGGAATTAGCTTATTACAAGTTGATACCGTTCCTTGAGGAAAAGAACAAAACGAGAAGTGATTTGATGTGGGAGAAGCTACAGCAGTTCACTGCGTTATGTTACAAAATAGAAGATCCGATGGCGAAGTCGGAGATAGAGGCAAATACTCACTCGTTCTTAGAGTATAAAAAATACTTCCAGAGCGAACTCTCACAAATTCTTTTTAAGGATTAGGGGCACGTCGATGGTGAGACTCCATCTAACAACGGCATGCACCCGACGCCCTTCACGAAGTCTCTCATGCACGTTGAATAGGGGCGCGGGTGATGCCGGGCGTTGGGCTGCTTCGCCTGTTGGTTTTGACAATCTAACTTGAATGAGAGCGATGATGCTCCGCATCGTCAGTGGCGTGAAACGTTGCTCACGTTGCACCGGCTGCGTCGGCATTTGTACTACAGGTACAGGTGCGGCTTGCGTTAGGAATATCTCAAACAGAGATGCTTAAGCGAAAGGAAAATCAGTTTCAGCTAAAATCACTTGACAGATGTTTCCGTCGAGGTTTACTCTCAGCCTCATTAAAGCCCTGCGTAAACCAGCACCTCTTGACCGGCTGGCGTTAACTTTTTAAGCCCAGACAAAGATTGCCCAGGCGTAGATGTGTTCTCTGATATATCTGCCTTTCGGGCGCGACGCGATTGCTCTTCGCACCTACTAGAGCGGGTCTGCTCGTTTGAGAGCAGCCGCTGGTGAAAATTTTTGCCCCCGCAACGCTGACGATTTCCTCCACAACTCGTCAGTCTCACTCTAACTTACAAGATAAGGAGCAAAATCATGATTATCTCAGCGAGTCGCAGACTCATTCAGAAATTCTTCATCCTGGGCGTTATGTTGTCATGCCTGGGGCTCATCTCCGCCGGTGCGGGAACGAAAGCTTCCGCCTCCGCGCCGGGCACAAACGATACTCTGAAGCCTTGCTGCTCGGTTTGCGAGGAAGACCCGACGATTCCAATCTGCCGGTATGGCTGCAACGAGGGCTGTTAGGCTAAACAGTAGATGGCTAAAAGAACCACCCTGAAAAGGGAATAACCTGGGCGGAAGCGAGGGGGACGGGAGTCCTGCAACTTATCAACACGTATGGAGAGTGATGCGCGACTTGCGCGCACAATCCCCGACCCCTCGCTTCCATTCTTTTTGGAAGATCAACATGAATAAGCCGGGAAAGAAAATCGAACTGGCCGTTAATCTCGCAATCATTCTGGTAGCGATTATGATCGGCTTCGTCTTTGTCAAAAACTACCTGCTTGCTCCTCAGCCCACGCCTGAAAGCCGGGACTATCGCGTACCTGTGGGAACAAAAATGTCATTGCCTGAGGTTGACTGGGCACAGAACGGGCAGACGCTGTTGCTGGTCTTGAAGAAAGGATGCCGCTACTGCGCGGAGAGCGCGCCCTTCTATCAACGTCTGGTGCGTGAGACGGCTGCGCAGAAAGGGGCTCGCTTAGTCGCTGTGCTGCCGCAGGAAGTCAACGAAGGCAAACAGTATCTGAGCAGTCTCAATGTGCCGATTGATGAAGTCAGACAGGCAGAACTCGGTGTGCTGGGGGTGCAGGGTACGCCGACGCTGATTCTGGTCAACGGTCAAGGCGAAGTCGTGGAATCATGGGTGGGGAAACTTCCGGCAGAGCAGGAAACGGAAGTGTTAAGACGAATTGAGCAGAAAACGGTAGCGAGTAAATAAGCACAGGCTGACAGTCAGTTAATTCAAGCCGACTTCATACTCTTCAAAGACTGAGCAATCAAGGGAACGATGCGGCGTGGAACGGCGATGGCCTCTTTGATGTGGCGGGCGTGTGTGAAATGGCCTGCGACGTAGAGGCCGGGAATGTTGGTCTCGAAGGTCTCAGCATTATAGAGGGGCACGTCCGCCAATCCTGAGCGCACAATCTCGACTCCGGCCTGGCGCAGCAGCGTCAAATCAGCATCGCTGCCGACGAGGATGAAGACGGCATCGTTGGGAAGTGTGACGGTCTCTCCGTCTTCAAGACGGACGCGGACTTCCGATTCGGTAATCTCTTCGACTTCTTTGAAGAGCAGAACACCTAAGCGCCCCTCTTTAATCAGGCGTTCGAGCGGAGTGCGAACCCAGTGCTTGATGGCGTTCATTTTGGGATCGCGGTTCTCCCAGTCGGAGCGCCAGATGACAAACGTGGTGCGCGCGCCCTCTTCCGCGAGAAACAGCGCCGCTTCAGCCGCGCTGTTGCCGCCACCAATGACCATCACGTCTTTGCGGACGTAAGGATGGGGCTCTGTGAACCTGTGATGAACTTTTGGCAGGTCTTCGCCCGGCACGCCGAGCCGTCGCGGATAAGCCATTGCGCCGATGGCGAAGAGCACGCGCGCCGCGCGATATTCATTGCGAGTGGTGCGCACAAGAAATCCGTCCGGCTCAAGGCGCGCTATCTCTCTTGCTTCTTCCTCCGTGTTAATCCGCAGGTTTTCGTCGAGCGCGAAGCGGACGTAATGCGAGAGCAATTCCTCGCGCGTCGGCTTTTCGCGACAGGGCAAGAGCGCGCCTTCGCGCATCTCCAACTCGTTCGGCGTAGAGAAGACAGTGCGCCCGATTGGATAGTGAAAGATGGTGTCGGCAATCAGACCCTTCTCGATGACGAGGTAGGTCAGACCGGCGCGCGCCGCCGCATCCGCAGCCGATAACCCGGCAGGGCCTGCGCCGATAATCAATAAATCTAGTTTCTCAGCAGCCATAAATGGTATGAGCACATCATCTGGCAGGCCGCTTGGGTGAGTCAAGCCACAGTTGCGGGCAAGGGTCTGGGCATTCTCCTTACTATCTGCCGGGATTCATGGACGATGCGTAGAAAAGCTGTCCACGAAATCACACAAAACCGCACGAAGCCAGCGACATTATGTTCGTGTGTTTTCGTGTGATTTTGAGGGGGCGCTCTTTGACTAACGCTTCTGGTATGCCCTGATGCGCTCTTCAAAGCTGGTGAGGTCGAGCGGCTCTTTGTCGGCTCCACAAATCGCGTCCATAATATGCGAGCCCAGCATTCGATAGCTCTCAAACTGAGATTCGCTGAAAAACTGGTCGCCGATGAACTCCTGCGGGAAGAGTTCGTTTTCCTGCTGGTAGTGAAGCACATCCTGCGGCTCGTCTCCAGACATGGATGCTTTGATAAAGATGAGGACGCCATCATCGTCAGGCGGAGTGTTATCCACACACGAATAGCGGATTGTGCCGATGGCGCAATACTTGCCCAATTTGTGCGGGGGCCTGGTGTGCAGTTGGAAATCTCCGTCCTTGAATTCGACCGGCACGCCGAGGTCTATCCGAATCTTGCGAATCGCCATCCCCAGAGCATCAAACTTGTATTTCGGGTCGGTCGAAGCATCGCTGACGACAATCAAGCGGCAGCGACGCAAGACCATCTCGTAGAGTCCCAGATTATCGAAGTGGCCGCCGTCCGAAAGATAAACATAAGGACTCTTGTCGTCGGTCATCGAAAGGGCTTCGGAGACGACCGGGCCAATCGCAAACTTCGGCACTGAGCGATTGTAGGTGCTGTCGCCGTGCGGCCCCGGATTGCCGAGCCACCAGCCCAGCCTCACATTGAACATCGCCATCAGAAACGAGACGAGCGACGAAGAAATCATGTAACCCATGTTGGGGCTGGCCGCCGCGCCGCTGATGGTAAAGGCCGTCCCCAGAGAGACGCCTTCTTCGCCACCGTAATATCTAGACCTGCGGTATCCGAGCAGGTGGTTTCCCGCATGCAGCGGCGAGACCGTGAACGTCTCGGCCTTGCGTTCCTGCCACGCCAGGTTATTGCCCTTCATTAAATTGAGCGCGATGTTGACGACGTGGAGCGGTCGTGGGGCGCGGCTTCGCCTGATCTCGTCCGGGTAGGCATCTTCCAAAATCCAGCGGTTAAGCAGCACGCGGGTCTCGCCCAGATGGGCTTGATTTAAAAGTCTCCAGGTTCTTCCCTTCGGTTCGGTTTGACGCCCCTCTATGTAAAGGCATTCTCCGTCCAGCATCTTGTTCAGGTCGCAGGCCAGAGACTGCTGCAACTCCTCCGAAGGACTGCTTGTCGAGTCGTGCCTCTCTATCAATCGCTGCGTCGCGGGCGAGAGCCTTTTATTAATCTCCACGGACAAGGGGTCGAACTTGTTCGTCAGCTTATTAATCAGGCTTTCGGGATTCCTGAAGCTCTTCTCGCTAAACAGCGCCGTGCGCAGGTTGTGCATCTCGGTATCGTCGCCGGGGTCGAAGTCCGTAAACCAGTTCGGCCTGCGTTTTTTTCGAGAAGCTCCGAGGTACGCCCGCTTCAGGCGATTGCCGTAGAGCGAATGGATTGAGAACTTGCCCGTGTCTATGAAGCGCCCCATGATGTAGCAGAAAGCGGCTAAGACAATCGTCATCGCTATCACGAGGCTGAAGGGCGAGTTGCCGATCATCCAGAAGTGCTCATGCCACGAGGTATATTCAAGCTTCGGGAAAATGGTTTGGAAGTATGTGATGGGAAGGCCGCGCAAAGGCCAGCTTTGGGAATGACCGTACATCCAATGAGAAAAATGGTTGAGCAGCCAGTTGGTCAGAGTCGAGAGGACGATGACGAGGAAACAGAAGAAAGCAGGCGCGGCCAGTTTCGTCAGCTTATGCTGAAAAGTTTTTCTCATGCCCGGTCGGTCTTGCTCTGTGCCACTCGCGGGCGTCTTGGCACTGAAGCCTCCCAGAATGGTGATCGCGCCTGAGACGATGCCGGTTACGGTGATAATCGACGCCCACATTTTTGACCAACTGATGTCCTCTTTCCACGGCAGCAGAATCAAGCTCGGGCCGTAGAGCACCAGCGCGTTGATGGCGCACCAGAAGACGACGACGATGAGAATCCATCCGGCGAAACGGGCGACCCATTCCAGGTCTTCATCCGAGATATTACGGCTGGCAAATCCGACGATCAGCGTCGTCCCAAGTGAAAAAATAATCAGCAGCAGCGGCGCGGCAAAGCACGCGAACAAAACTGCATACTGAATTTTAATTGACTCAGTCCCGGCTTCCGAAGGAGAGGCTGTAAAGCTCCACCAGGCTGAGGCACCTGCGGGGTATGTGAATGTCGGATTGGTCGCGACCCACCAGAGCAGATAGCCCGTCAGCAGCCCGGCCAGGATGACTACGATGATGGCCGCCACAAATCGTATGAAGACATTCAGCCGAACATCCTTGCCCTGCGCGCGTGACATCTCTATGTATTGTGTGATGACGTTCCGGCGCGTGTAAGCATACAAAGCCCAACCGATGAAGATCATCCCCGTGGTCAAGACCATGAAACGCGGCGCTGATTTCTCTTTCCATTGAAACCAGTCGGGAAGGTATGCTCCGATGTCGCTCCAGCCCTGCCAGTGCGGAGTCCCGTCTTGATATAACGTCCAGAAGAAAGTGAGCGAGATACAGGACACCACCAGCGGCAGCAGGCACAGGGTGAGAAAACGGGACTGGTTGCTCTGGCGAGCATCCTGTCTGGGCAGGTAGTAACCGGCGTAGCCGATCCCGATCAGCGCCGTGATGATTCCGAGCATTAATGTCAGCGGCTCAAGCCACGTCCATTCGGGCTTGCTGTGAAGAACCGCCGCCACACCGATGCGCGGAATCATCAACACGGCGAGGAGCAGCGGGATAAAGACCAGCCAGTTCAAGAAAAGATTGCGAATGTAGATTGCCGCCAGAGTCCAGGTGTCCGCAGAGAGCAGACCAGTTTGCGGGCTGAGGTAATTGCTGTAGGTGCGCAGGTGTCTGATCTCTCTCGATTCAGGCTCAAGCGGTGAATCGGGGCGACCCGATAACTCTTCCGTGACGCCTTTGACGCCGCGCGGATGCCTGTGAATCCAGGCGCTCAGCCAGCTTCCGATATAGCCGCCGCCTGAGACGGTCGAGAGATAGTCGAATTCACCGATGAGGTCGTGTCGTGCCAGTCCCTGCAAGATGCCCAGGTTGAAAGTCGCGCTGCGAATGCCTCCGCCCGACAGGCACAGGGCAGAGCGCTTCCCGTCTCGTTCGTAAATAATGCTGTGAATGGTCGAGACGTGCAGATCGTTATCGCGTTTGGCCTTGCTGCGCTGAATCTGCTTGAGGCCGCTTTCGTCAACGATCTCTTCGAGCAAGCTCTCACGAACGCTTTCAAGCTCATCCTGTGGAAGTCTCGGCCTCAACTCGCGCGGGTAAGCCTCTTCTAACAGCCGCCGATTGACGTGGCTGAGTTTTTCCCCTTGCCAGTGGCTCTCGGCCAGGTGCTTGGTGCTTTCCTCCAGATCGATGCGGCTGAAACGCTGCGCAGTGTAAAACTTCTCGTTCGCCAGTTGGCGATTTAATAAAAAGGCCAGCTCGGCGCGCAAATATTTCCCGGTCTTATCCGAGATTCTTTTCCTGATTTGGGCGAAGTCGTATTGAGGTACTTTCGCTTTAGACTTGATGGCCTGGCAAACGTCGAACAACACCTGGGCATCGGATGCTCTCTCCTCATCCGTGGACTGCGCCTGACTCTGGAATTGCTTGAGCAGTTGCTCGCGCAGATACTGGGACAACTCATTGTCTGTCCTGTAAAGCGTAATCAGCAGTCCCGGCGGGTCTCTGATCTCGAACTGGAGAAACGACCACGGATAACCGTCGGGAAGCGGCCCGTACAGGCTGATGAATTCGTCTTCGAGAACCCTGTGGAGATGCAGCGAGCGTTGGGACTCTGTGGCGGCACTGTCTTTCATAATTCAAATACTCAAACGATGTTCTTTCTCAGATACTCCAGAGCCTTCTCCCCAAAGTCAGAGCTTGAGCTTGACTTTAGATTATCTTCAACGCGCGTTTTGAACTCATCCAGACTGTGGAAGGTATTTCGGTCGTCAATCTCGATAGACTTGGGTGCTTTACAAAGCGCGTCAACGATGTGCGAGCCGAGCGCCCGATAGCTCTCGAATTGAGATTCGCTGAACCACTGGTCGCCGATGAATTCCTGCGGGAAAGAACTCTGGCTCGCGTAGTTCAGAATGTCGCGCGCCTCAGTTCCGGTGAGAGTCGGCTTAATCAGAATCACTGTGCCGTCCATGGTTTCCGAGTTGCCGCCGTCAATGCAGTGGTATTTGATCGTCCCGAGAGCGGCATAGAAGCCTTTTTTATCGCGGGACGGCTTGGTGATCGTAAAATCCTTGAAATCAACGGGAATACCTAAATCAATTCTGATCTTACGCAGCGATTGACCCAGCGATTCAAAAGCATATTGCGCGTCCGAAGTCGCATCTCCGATGACGATCAAACGGCAGCGGCGCAGCACCATTTCGTAAAGCCCGAAATTCTCGAAGTGCCCGCCATCGGAAAGATAAACGTAGGCCGATTCGTCGTTAGTCATTCCTAATGCTTCCTGAATAATCGGTTGGGCTGACTGGCGCGGTGAGTCCAAATCGTAGGTTCGCTTCCTCTTGCTCTCGCCTGCCCGACCGGAATTGCCAAGCCACCAGCCGAAGCGCACGTTAAAGAGAGTCATCAGAAATCTGATGACGGGCGAAGACTGCATGTAGCCCATGTTGGGACTGACGAAAGCCCCGGAGATCGCGATGGAAGTTCCAAGAGAAATGCCCTGCCTTCCGGCGGCATCACGGCTCTTCTTCCCCCCTCCGTATGAATCCGACCGGCGATACCCTAGATGGTAATTACCGCAATGCAGCGGGGAAGCGGTGAAGGACTCAGCCTTTCTCTCCTGCCACGCGAGTTTTTCGCCGCCAACGAGATTCAGCGCGAAGTTCAGGACGTGCAGCAGTCTTCCGGGCGCGGGCGGCCTCAACTGGTACATCCGTAGATCGTCATTTCGGTCGAACCCTGTGAAGTGGTTCGGACGGCGGTACGGATTCGAAGCCCCGAGGTAAGCGCGGATGATGCGGTTACGCCAGAGATAATGAAGCGAGAACTTGTTGGTGTTGATGAAGCGTCCGAACAACCAGCCGAGAACGAGCAGAATCCCTACCAGAAGCCACACTAACCAGTTGGGCGATTGTTCAATGATGGCTAAGTGCTCGCTCGGCTGCCACCGGGAGGCTGGCGAGGTCATCCCGTTATACATGGCCACCAGCAATACGTTCGCCAGGAGCGCGAGCAAGATGATGATGAAGAGCATGAAAACCGCCGCCGCGATGTTGATTGCGATCCCGATGAGAGTTGCGAGGATGCCGGGTTTCTTTATCTCCTGATCATTGGCCGGAGCTTTCGCGCTGAAGCCGCTGTAGAGGGTAATCACGCCCGAGATGATGCCGCCGAGCGCAGTCAACACTTCCTTCGAAAAGATATTCCCCCGCGATAATTGTTCCGGCAGAGCACCGAGCAGCTTGATTAATAATGCCGGCCCGTAAATTACCAGCACGCTGATGGCGCTCCAGCCAATCATCACAATAAAAACCCACGCGCCTGCGCGCGCCCACCACTCCTGATCTTCATCATCAGTATAATTGCTGGTCAGTCCGGCGAGCAGAAGACCTGTGAATGATAAGAGAGCCAGGATGACAGGGACGGCAAAGCAAGCGTAGAACAAAGTGATTTCCGGCGCGGTGTTCATGTCCGCCCATGCCATGGCTGTTTTCCGCATCAACCATGCGATGGCGAATTGAACAACTAAAATCAATGCCGTCGCTATAGAAAAGTGGATGACAAGATTGCGCGGCGTGGCGGTTCTTCTGCGAACGTTATATTGATACATCGCGCAGACGAACCAGGGCACGGAAATAATCGCGCATTGATAAAGCACGAAGTTGAAGAGTGAGTACGAAGCGTTCCCTTGCGCAGTGCGCAGCACATAGGTCGCCAGCGCCATCGCGGCAAGTGTCAGCGGCAGGAGACAAAACAGCGCGAAATCTTTCTGCGTGCTGTTGCGCAGCCGCGTGCTCGGAAGATTGAGGCCGATATACAGAAGCGCGCCCATCCCCATCAGGAATCCGATGACGATACTCCAGGCTTCAACCACACCCGCCGGGCTGATCTTTACTTCGGAGAAATAAGAGATAGAAGCCACCCACAGCCTGGGAAACATCAAGACCAGCATCAGCACAGGCACGAAGACCAGCCAGTTCAAAAATATGTTCCGCAGCAGTGTGGCCACCAGCGTCCAGGTGTCGGCGCTAAAGAGCCCCAGCTTGGGACTGAGGAAGTTGCTGTAGCTGCGTAGCCAGGCGAGCGCTTCGGGCTCCGGCTCAAGCGGCTTTGCCCCAGGCGTTGTCTGCATCTTTCTATCAAGCGGTGGCTCAGGCTCTGGCCGATCTTCTGCCTCGGACTTTGATGATGGGTCTTCTCCCCTGCCCAGTTCTTTCATCACGCCTGATATGCCTTCAGGATGCCGCTTAATCCAGGCGGTCAGCCACCCGCCGGAGAATCCGCCGCCCGAAACGGTCGAAAGGTAATGAAACTGTTCCAGCAGCCCGTGTCGCGCAAGACCCTGCAAGAGGCCGAGGTTGAAAGTGGCGCTGCGGATACCGCCGCCCGAGAGACAGACAGCCGAGTGCTTCGGATTCGCTTGATGAATCTCCCTGTAATAATCCCTCGTGATGCTCTGGTCAACGCCCTCTATTTCGTCAGGGTAAGTTTCTTCAAGCAGCCAGCGATTCAACTGCCGCAACTGCGCACCGCTGAGATGATCGCTTTCCAAGTCAGGAAGGTTGGCCTCGCCCCGGACACGCCGAACGACAGCTTTATCGTAAAGTTCATTAAACTGAGGGTCAGTTATGAGCTTGTTAAGAGCGATCACCATACTCGTTTGGAGAGCATCGGAAGGAGATATGCTGCCGGCAGGGCTTTCCAATTCGTTCAGGTAGCTTTCTAATTCGCCCGGAGAAATTTCCTCCAACTCTGTGCGTAGGCGTTTTGAGACAGGGTCAGCGGGGTCGCGCAGCCTGAGAGCCAACTTAATCGGGTGTTCCAACTGTCCGGGCTGAACCGACCAGTTGTGCGTTAGGTCGAGGGTCCTATTGTTGAGTAATTCATACTCCTCTTTGAGCACCTGCCAGAGGCGAAGACGCGGGCTCTCCGGCAGCAAAGCCCCGGCTGTGGTCGCCACCTTGGGGGCGGGTTGTGGGATTGTCCGAGAATTCGCTGGGGGTCGGGGGGGGCTATCCGTTGACATGCTGTGCTCCAAATTTCAAGTTAAGTTCTGTCGGTGCAATGGCTGCTGTACGTTTACATCGTCTAAGAAGAAGTGCATGACGAGATTGTCAGGGACAAGTAGCATCCTGCTGAAAGTGCGGTTTACTCTTACTTTAAGTTACTACTGCCGGGTGCAAAGGATACTAATTGAATAAATCCAATGCTCATCTCGCCTTCCCTGAGGATGAGCATTGGATTTATCCCATTGAGACTTCATTGAGCCAGGCGTTTACTTCCCGCCTGAAGACTCCGAAGTTTACTGTCAACGCCTGGGACACGCTGTCGTGCGGCAATTTCGGCGGCAAAGAGCATTGGCTCTTTGAGCCGGTCATGTGTTTTGAAAGGAGCAGTTTGCTAAAGACGAAGCGCCTGGGCTTGACTTCTACTTACACCGGAGAATCGGGATAAGCTCTCTCCGGTTTAAGAGAGCAACATGCGAGATAAAGACCAGATCAACACAGTCTTGATGAAATTGCTTAGGTTTGACTGTCCAGTAAGGCCCAAGCCAGCCAAAGGTAAAAAGGTCGTGTACCGCAGACGAGTGAGTGATTGAGCCTTGTCAGACGAGCCGGTACGTGTGTGTCGAACGCATGCACAATAATCCTGACAAGCGAGGTTGTCAACAGATTTTTATCTTGGGGCGATGATTCAAGGTGTGGGGATAATTGCACTTCTTTAACTTGCAAAACATTCTTCAGTGCGGTCGAATAAATGCCCCGTCAAAGAGGAAAAGCTCCTGCCGGGCGCGAGTCCCTCCGGCCTTCTTCCTCCAGCGACCATTCGAGGATCAAAATCGCTCCGAAAAAATTGTTCTCAAACATTTAAGAGCGGCGATTCAAACGGGCGTCGTTGCATGGCCGTGAAATCGGTCGCTATAATGCTCCAGGTTTGAAACACGACACGAAAATAGACGGTCACAGTTCTTCGCCGGTCAAAAACCTGTTGAAGAAGCTGAACGGTGTCCTGCTGCCGTTTCCCACACCTTTTGATGAACAGGGTCGCATCGGTACGCCTGCCTTGCGCGCAAGCATTGAGCGCTGGAACGGTACGGGTATTACAGGTCACGTCGCCCTCGGCTCGACTGGCGAGCGTGTCCACCTGGAGGAACGTGAGTGCTTCGAGGTAATTGAAATCGCCCGCGCCAGTGTGCCTGAGCAAATGGCCTTTGTTGTGGGCGCAGGACAGCAGGGCACGCGGGCGACTGTTGATGAAGTGCGCCGCATAGCCCAGGCGGGCGCAGATGCTGTGCTGGTTATCACGCCCCATTTTTACCGGGCGGAAATGACGCAAGATGCTTTCGTCAATCATTACAGGGCGGTGGCGGATGCTTCGCCAGTGCCGCTGTTGCTGTACAATGCGTCGCCGTTCACGAATATCTCGCTCGCGCCGGAGACTATCGCGCGCCTGAGCGAGCATGAGAACATCATCGGGGTGAAGGATAGCTCCGGCGACGTTTTGAATCTGGCGGAGACCGTCAGGCTCGTGCCGGATGATTTCGCGGTGCTGACGGGCAGCGGGTCAGCACTCTATCCGGCTCTGTGCGTCGGAGCACGTGGCGCTATCTTAGCGGTCGGGTGCATTGCTCCGCATCTGGCGGTCGCAATCTATGAAGCGTTTTTAGCCGGTGAACATGAACAGGCGCGTGAGATGCAACAAAGGTTGACGAGGCTCACGCGCGGAATTACAGGGCGTTACGGCATTAGCGGATTGAAGGCTGCGCTTGATATGCTTGGATACGCGGGAGGGCGGGTGCGCGCTCCGCTTCCGTGTGTGAATGACGAGGCGCGGCGTGAGATCGCAAAGGTTCTAAAAGAGTCGGGGCTACCGAGTGATGAAGCGGGCGATGATGTCTATCGCCTTCAGGCAGGAGCGTCCATCAAGTGAGCACTACGGAAACCGCATGTTACAGCACGCCGGAAGAAGCGGGCTTGCGCGTCGAGACTTTATCGTTCGAGCGCATTCCGCAGCAATCCCGTCTCTTCCTGGATTACGTGCGTGACCCCGTCGCGCTCCGCCGCTTCTATCCATCAGCCGTGCGCTTTCATCATGAGCTGGCCGCACGCGCGCCGGAAGTTCTGGCCGCGCACCGGACAGATCGACGAGAATTGTGCGATGCGCTCGAAGCGATGAACCGCAACTGGGGCGCGAGTGATGAAACTCTCGCTAACATTTCATCTTTGCGCGAGGCTGATTGTTTGGCGGTCGTCTCAGGCCAGCAGGCAGGACTCTTCACAGGCCCGCTCTACACCATCTACAAAGCTCTCTCAGCCGTGAAACTCGCAGGATGTTTGATGCAGCGCGGCACAAAAGCTGTGCCCGTCTTCTGGATTGCTACCGAAGATCACGATTTCCCCGAAGTCGCTACGGCAGAATTCATCGGCTGCGATTGCCGCCTGGCGAGCGTCAGCGTTCCGCAGGAGATGCACGCCGAAGGGTCGCCCGTCGGCAGCGTTCGTCTTGATGCTTCCATCAACGAGACGATCAAGCGCCTGCTGGACGTGTTGCCGACGACGGAATTCATCCCCGAAGTTGAAAATCTCCTGCGCGAGACGTGGACTGAAGGCAGAGGCTACGGCGAAGCCTTCGCGCGGATGATGACGCGGCTCATTGGTCGCTACGGTTTGATTCTGCTCGACCCGCTCGACGCGAAATTAAAAGAACTCGCCGCGCCGCTTTACGCGGAGGCCGTCGAGCGCGCGCCGGAAATCGCAACTGCGCTCGTCGCGCGCAGCCGCGAACTGGAAGAGGCTGGCTATCACGCGCAGGTGGCCACTTCGGAAAACGCCTTTCCGCTCTTTCTTCATACGGGAGATGGAGCGCGCCATGCAGTCACACGCGCTGTTGATGGCCGCTACAAAGTGAAGGACTCGCGCGAGGAATTTACGGCAGAGGAATTGACGGAACTGGCTCGGCGCGAGCCGCAGCAGTTTAGTCCGAACGTGACGCTGCGCGCCGTCGTTCAGGATTATCTCCTGCCGACGGTGGCTTACCTTGGCGGCGCAGCCGAAATCGCCTACTTCGCGCAGACGGCTGAAGTTTACCGAATACTTAATCGCCCCGTCACACCTATCTTGCCGCGCGCGAGCCTGACGATTGTCGAACGGCGCACATGGCGCACGCTCGAACGCTACGGCCTCTCCCTCTCTGATCTTTTCGACGGTTTAGACGCTGTGCTGGGGCGCGTCGTCGAAGAGCATCTGGGCACGGAGACGGCGCAGACGTTCAACCGGACGGAGGAGTCAATCAATCGAGAGTTGGATGGGCTGCAAGAACAACTGCGGAGCGTTGACCAGACGCTCGCCGAAGCCCTCGAAACCGGAAGGCGCAAGATCAACTATCAACTCGAAGGTTTGCGCACGCGTTTCCACCGCGCGCAGATGAGCCGCGACCGCGCCGCGCACCGCCAGCTCGAACGCGCCACAGCCGCGCTCTACCCGCACAAGACTTTGCAGGAGCGCCACATCAATGTCACCAGTCTCCTGGCGCGACACGGCTCTTACATCACCAACTGGATTTACGATGCAATCAATCTCGGCTCTTCCGATCATCAGATAGTTTACCTGTGAGGGGTTGGGGGATAGGGGTCAGGGGATGGCAAAAACCTGCTTTCCCCAACCCCTAACCCCCAGCCCCTAACCTCTGGCCATGTCAAAAATCCGCGTCCTCTCCGATCAGTTAGCCAATCAGATTGCCGCCGGTGAAGTCGTCGAGCGGCCTGCTTCGGTGGCCAAGGAGTTGGTCGAAAATGCGATTGATGCGGGCGCGCGTCGAATCACGGTTGACGTGGAGGCGGGCGGGCGCAGGCTGCTTCGCATCATGGACGATGGCGAGGGAATGACGCGCGATGATGCGGTGCTCGCTTTCGAGCGTCATGCGACATCGAAGATCAAAAGCGCAGAAGATTTGGGCGCGATTGCCACGCTCGGCTTTCGCGGCGAAGCTCTCGCTTCGATTGCGTCCGTTGCGCGCGTCGAGCTGATTACGAAGACGGAAGACGATGCAGCCGCCACGCGCATCCTGATTGAAGGCGGGCGAATGCGCGACGTGAAAGATGCGGCGCATCCGAAGGGGACGACACTCACGGTGCGCGATCTCTTCTTCAACGTTCCGGCGCGGCGAAAATTCCTGCGCTCCGAAGCGACGGAGAGTTTTCACCTGACGAACCTGGTCACGCATTACGCGCTCGCCCACCCGGAGATTGCCTTCACGCTGACGAATAACGGGCGCGAAGTATTGCGCGCCGCTCCGGCCTCAGACTTGCGCGAGCGTGCTTATCAAATCTTCGGTGCGGAGTTTCTCGAAAACCTTTTGGAAGTCGGTGGAGGGCACAGTCAGGTGGCGCGCGTGCGAGGCTACGTTTCCGCTCCGCGCGAGCGGCGCACCTCGCGTGATGCGCAGTACCTTTTCATCAACGGGCGCTACGTGCGTGACCGCCTCATCGGGCGTGCGCTCTCTGATGGCTACCGCGCAATCCTCCCGCACGGAGTCTATCCGGCGGCTCTGTTGTTTTTGGAAATTCCGCTCGAAGAGGTGGATGTCAACGTTCATCCGGCCAAAACCGAAGTGCGCTTTCGGCGCGCGGCTGCCGTCGCCGACGCAGTGCGCGAAGCTGTGCGCGGCGCTCTCGCCAGCGCAGGCTACGCTCGCCCCGTCGAGGCAGTGTATGAAACCGTCGTGCCGCAAGGGCGCGAGGATGCTTCAGAACAGAGGACAGCCGGAGGTGTTGACGAAACTTCATTCGCTGAGAGCAGCATTTCCGACATCACGCGCGAGATTGTGCCTCCGACGAGGCAGGGAAGCATTGAATTCGGTTTCGCGCAGCCGGAAGAGGAAGAACCGTTTCCGGTGGAGTGGAATCAGCCGTTGCCGTCGAAGGGAGAGACCGCGCGAGGATTAGACGCCATCCTGCGTCACGCGCAGGCTGCATCATCGGAAGCAGAGCCGGACGCCGAGAGCGCGGGAACAGTCGTGCCCTTTAGACAGGACGTTGCTGAGAGAAGCTCGTCTGCCAGCAATCAGGAGCAGCAAGCTTCGCAGACCGTGCATTCGGAAATTGCGTTGCCACCGCTCGTCTCTGCCGCAAACCTCGTGCATGAAGTCGCGCTTGAAGCGATCTCGACCAACATTCGCCCGCTCGGCCAGTTGGAAGAGAGTTTTATCATTGCCACGGACGATGAAGGTCTACTCCTGATTGACCAGCACGTCGCGCATGAGCGCATCCTGTTTGACAAGTATCGCCATCTCGAATCTTCGCGCTCGGCGGAGTCGCAGAATCTCTTAATGCCTGAGACCTTCGATCTCACGCCCGCGCAGGCCGCCGCGTTTGATACTATCGCCGAAGAGCTTGAAACTTACGGCTTTGGCTTGATGCGTTTGTCGGGAAGAACGGTAGCGATCAAAGCTGTGCCTGCGGATTTGCCAGCGGGTGAAGCGCGCAACATGCTGGCGGAGGTTTTGGAGACGGTTGATTCAGAAAAACGCGGGGGCGTGCGCGCCACGCTGAGAGACGAAATTGCGGCCTCGCTGGCGTGCCGCGCCGCCATCAAAATCAACACGCCATTGGCCGCCGAGAAGATGCGCTGGCTGATTGACCGGCTGCTCCTGACATCTTCACCGACCACCTGCCCGCACGGGCGTCCCGTCATCCTCCGGCTCACGACCCGCGACATCGAAAAAGGTTTTCACAGAAGCTGACGAAATCAAAGAAACGATCCACGAAATCACACGAAACAACACTAAGAAGGAGAGTTGGTACTTTCGTGTTCTTTCGTGTGGTTTCGTGGATCGTCCGCAGTCTTTGGTCGTTTTATAGCTTAGCCAGGGTCTGCATCACCAATTCAACGTCTGACAGGTCGGGCAGGAGCGCGTCGGGTTCGCAGGCCAGGAGATTGGCGGCTGGGTTCATGCGCCCGGTTGCGACTGCGACCGCTTTCGCTCCGAAGTGACGAGCGCAACTTATATCATTGGGTGTGTCGCCGATGACGATGAATTGCGAAGGCTGAAGGTCGAGATTGAGGCGGGCGTTGATGCGCGCCGCAGCGAGTTCGGGAAGGTCACGGCGGTCGTGCGACTCGTCGCCGAACGCGCCCGGCAAATCGAAAAAGTTAGAGAGTCCGACCAAATTCATCTTAAAATGCGCGGCTGGCTCTATATTGCCGGTCAGCAGAGCGTTGTGGTAGCGCGGGTCACGGGTGGTTGCCTCCAACACTTCACGCGCTCCCGGCAGAAGATAGAAAAACTCTCTATCCCTGCTCGTAGCACGCTCCATCTCCTGCATGTAGCGCACCCTCAAATCGTCAAGGCGCTCGCGTATGTGCTCGTGCGTGAAACCTTCGTCGCGCAAAGCTTCAGCGACAATCTGCAAGTCAGTCATACCGGAGACGGACATTTCAGGAAGACGCCCCGCTGTCCCGAAGACGCCTTCAAGCATGGGAACTGTGTAATCCTTGAACGCGCCCGTCCGCGCCGAACGGATGAGCGTCCCGTCAATATCCCAGAGGAGGATGCGAAGGGATGAAAAGCAGGAGTCAGGAGTCAGAATACAGGAATCAGAAGGATAAGGCTGCAACCCTTCTTCTGCTGATTTTCTTTTCTCCTGACTCCTGACTTCTGTCTTCTGGATTCTGCTTTTCTTCATCCCTTATTCGACTACCGCCAGCACGTCACCCGCGTTGACGGTTGCGCCTGTGGTGACATTGATGCTGGTAACTTTCCCGGCCTTCGGCGACTTCAGCTCGTTCTGCATTTTCATTGCTTCGACGACGACGAGCCCTGCGCCCGCTTCAATCTCTGCTCCCGCTTCAACGAGTACGCGGACGACTTTGCCCGGCATCGGAGCAACGATTCGCGCTGCGCCGTCAAGCGGCACGCCCGCGCTCTGCCCGCCGCGCAAACGTTTCGGGTCGGTCAGCGTGACGGCGTAAGCGCGTGTACCGACTGTTACCTCCACCGCCTCTTGCTTTGCTCCCGGATGCTCCACACGGCATTCGTAGACGTGACCATCGGCCAGCAGAAGATAAACTCCGGGCTGCGACGAGCGTGCTTCAACTTCGTAGCGGCATCCGTCAATCTCAGCCACGACGCGTGATTCGTCATGCTTGATGTCAAGCTCGTACTTTTCGCCTTCAAGCTCTGCTGTCAGTTTCATAGAAATTCAGAATCCAGAAGTCAGGAGTCAGCGAAAGGCAGAATACAGAAGACAGGAGTCAGAAGTCAGAAGATAAGGCGGAGAACCGCTGCAACAGATTTTCTCTTCTTCTGTCTCCTGTCTTCTGTATTCTGCCTCCTAATTTAACCCTCTGCGGTGCAATGCCGCGCGTCCGGCAAGACGCCACTTGCTATGTTCCTGTTCGTGTGCGTAATGATTTGACGCTGGTTGCCGCTGTCCGGCCATGTAGTCGAGCGCGGCGGCGATTAAGGCCATGTCGCGGCGCTTCGTCTCATCTTCGTCAGCTTCTTCTGCCGAAGTTGCGGCGTCGCGGCGCTCGAAGAAGCGTGAGATGAAGCCTGTGTCGAGACGGCCTTCGATAAACTCCGCATCGCGGACGATCTCGCGGAAGAAGGGAAGCGTTGTCTTGATTCCGCCGACTGCGTATTCGTCCAGAGCGCGACGCAGCCGGTCAATAGCTTCCTCGCGCGTGCGCCCCCAGGCGGCGAGCTTCGAGATCATCGGGTCGTAGTAGATAGAGACTTCCGCGCCCGCTTCGACGCCTCCGTCGTCGCGAACCCCGGGGCCCGCAGGGACGCGCAAATGTGTGATGCGACCGGGCGAGGGAAGAAAATTGTTCTCAGGGTTTTCGGCGTAAACGCGGCACTCGATGGCGTGCCCGCGCCAGCGCACATCTTCCTGCTTGAAGGAGAGAGGCAAGCCTTCGGCAACCCTGATCTGTTCCCGCACGAGGTCAATGCCCGTGACCAACTCCGTCACGGGATGCTCGACCTGCAAGCGCGTGTTCATCTCAAGAAAATAGAACTCGCGCGTCCCGTCGGAGACGAGGAATTCTACCGTGCCCGCACCCGTGTAATTAACTGCCCGCGCCGCATTGACGGCAGCCTCACCCATCCGCTCACGCAAATCCGCGTCGTTAATCGGCGACGGACATTCTTCGATAACTTTCTGGTGACGGCGCTGGATTGAGCATTCGCGTTCGCCGAGGTGGACGAAGTTTCCGTGTGTGTCGGCGAAGATTTGGATTTCGATGTGGCGTGGACGCTCAATCGCTTTTTCGAGATACACCTCCGGGTTGCCGAAAGCCGCAGCCGCTTCCGATTGCGCCGCCTCGAAAGCCGACCGCAACTCTTCCTCTGTGGCCACGAGCCGCATGCCCTTGCCGCCGCCGCCCGCAGAGGCTTTGAGCATGACCGGGTAGCCGAACCCGGCGGCCAGTCGGTGTGCTTCATCAAGAGACGCGAGCGGCTCAGTCGTGCCCGGTACGACCGGGACTCCGGCTGCAACCGCGACGCGGCGCGCGCTTGTCTTCATGCCCATCACGCGCATCGCTTCTGCACTTGGCCCGATAAAGACGAGCCCTGCATCGGCAACAGCCTGAGCAAAGTCTGCATTCTCTGCCAGAAAACCGTAGCCCGGATGAATCGCATCCGCGCCTGATGCGAGCGCAGCCTCAATGACCCGTTCAATTCGCAGGTAGCTTTCAACAGACGGCGCAGCCCCGATCTCATAGGCTTCATCGGCCAGCCTGACATGAAGAGCGTCGCGGTCAGCTTCCGAGAAGACCGCAACCGGCGAGATGCCTTCGTCGCGACACGCGCGCACTATCCGCACGGCAATCTCACCACGATTGGCAATCAGGATTCTTTTGAACATAAAAAGCAGGAGACAGAATACAGAATTCAGGAGTCAGAAGGAAAGAAAATCAGAAGAAGGGGCTTCAGCCTCTTATTCTGGATTCTGAATTCTGACTCCTGAATTCTGCTTTCACACTACTATTGAATTGCCCGGTCGGTGCGGGTCGAAGCGAATGGTGACGCGAGCGCCGGGGGAATAGTCGGCCTCGCGCTCTTGTTGCTTGTCGCTCAAGAGCTGCGAGGATTCATATTCGACGCCGCTGACTTCGTAATGGAAGTAGATTTGTCTGATTGCACCGGAATCGTCGTTGCCGGTGTCAAGGATGACGCCTTCGGTGATGCGCCCCATCTGAAGCAGGCGTGCGCGGCGCTCAATCTCCGGGTCAGCTTTCTTCCTGCGGAACAGATTTGAGAGAGGCATGACCGTCCGGGTTTCTCTTACGGCTGGCGTGCGGCGTCTGTGGCTTCCGGTTGTTCTTCCGCTTTGACCGGCTTGATAATCAGGCCATCGCGCATCGTCCAATCGTCCTCAGTCCCCAGCTTACTATCCGGGCCAGGCAGGCGCATTTCATACTTTGTGAAGGAAAATCCGCTTTCTTGCGCATCATCTGTCGAGCGCAAGGAAGCGTTACGCAATGCAGAGCCACGCAGGCTGCGAGATTTCTTCTTGGGAAGCGCAGCCAGATCAGCGCCGGGACTGTAGGCTGTATCTTTAATTCCGGCGAGCGCGGCGGCGATTGAATTATCAGGGTCGGGTAAACCTTGTCTCAATTCGTCAAGCGTCGCAGGCAAACTTCCGTAGCGTGCGCGGTAATCCAGAAGCGCACGCTGAATCGTGTAGCCCTGCGCGTAGATGGCGGCTTCCTCGCGGAGTTCGCGCTGGTGCAGACGCTCCGGGACGGTGATCCCGATTAAGGTGGCGATCAACACGACGAAGATGATAGCCGCCGACAGGCCGCTATGCGCGACGCGACTCCAGGTGAAGCGTTTGGGATTGCGGCGGATGCTCCGGCAAATCAGCGAGCCTGCCCAGAGCGCGATGATGCTCGCAGGGATAGCGATCCACTTCAAGCGCCACGCGGCTGTCTCGGCAGCGCCCATGATTGACCAGAAACCTAATGAGACCGGGGCGCGCTCGAACAGCGCGACGATGGTGCTGACGAGTAACGTGACGAGCATAATGCCGCCCATGACGCCGACCAGGAGCGAGCGTCCGTAGGATGGCAATTCCCGAAAAGGTCTGGAAAGGGCAGGGCCAACGGCGCGCGCTCCGCAGGAGGCGCAGCCGTCTATCTGGAGGTCGCCTTCAAATTTAAAACCGCAGCAGGGGCAGACTGTCAATTGTGTGTACCTCAAAAAACTCGTTGGGGAGAAACTCTCGTACAACTCTCTTGCGGCTCCCGCCTGTGATGTCAGTGTGTCGCGCCCGCATTGCGCGCAAAATCAGGCTCAGGCCTTCTCTCTGGCCCGGCATTAGATGCAGTCAGGCTCTTCGCGACTGCCGCTCGCGCTCCCGCCGCATCAGCTTTATTAACTTCACGCCACGTGTGATACATCCGGTGCGCGAAAGTCCAGTAAGAGCCGATGGCGAGAATCCAGAGCACTGCGGGCATCCGGTTCAGAAACGGGTTCTCAGAGCCCGGATGCGTTGTCAGCGCTCCGATAATCAGCAGGACGACTCTTTCGGGGCGGCGCAGGAAACCCACGTCGCACTTCGGAATCAGGCTTTCGGCGCGCGCGCTCGTGTAGCTGACCATGACCGAGCCCATCAATGCAGCGCCGGTCAGAAAGACGTTGAGCGTCGAATGGAACTGGGTGTCGCGCGCATAGAAGATCATCAGGCCGATAAAAACAACCATGTCGGAGAGACGGTCTAGTGATGAATCCAGAAAACCGCCAAACCGTGTCACGCGACCCGACAGACGCGCCACCTGCCCATCTAACATGTCAAACAAATTGGCGACAATCAGGATGACGCCAGCCCAGAAGAATTGGCCGTAGCCGAAGAGCAGCCCGCACCCGACATTGATCGCAACGCCGATGACGGTCAGCAGGTTCGGGTTGATTCGACCATACGCCAGCCCGCGCACCATCGTGTTAATAATTCGTTGCGCGCCGCGCCCGATGCTCGACCCAAACACTTCTTCGGTCCTTCTCCTGATAATGACAGGGGCGAAAAGGCTCTGCTTACCGGCAGTGCCTTTCAAACAGCGCATCATAGGGATGCGCCGAACGGCTTGTCAAGAAAACCGTAACAGGTGACAAGTGACAGGTGACAAGAAAAAGCCGTAAATCGTGACAAGTGACAGGTGACAGGATGAAGAACAAGTTCTCTCTTGTCACCTGTCACGGCTCTTATGGCTGTTCATCGTGAATCGTCGTCAATCGCTTAATTTCAAAGTTACGCGCCCCGGCGGGGGTGCGGACAGTCACCTCGTCGCCCTCTTCTTTGCCCAGCAGGCTTTTGCCGACCGGCGACATGGTGGAAATCAGACCGGCCTGCGGGTCGCTCTCCTCCGGCGTGACTATACGATAGGTCACTTCTTCTCCGCGTTCGGAATCGTACAGAACAAGCGTTGAGCCGTAGGCAGCTTTGTCGCGGGGGATTTTCGATAAATCAATCGAGCTGATTTCGCTGATCCGCTGGCGCAACTCGACAATGCGCGCCTTAACTATGTTCTGGCGGTCGAGCGCCGCACGGTATTCCGCATTCTCGCGCAAATCGCCGAATTCCAGAGCGCGCTTGATCTCCTTCGGCAGATGCACACGCAATTCACTCTCCAACTCGTCGAGTTCCGATTGTAACCGTGCTTTGATTTCTTGTATCACCTTTGATCTCGCTTTCAACAGGCGCTAGAAGTCAGATACGCCCATCCGTCCAGGGGTGCAATTAAATTGCAACGAAATAAAAATATTGCATTTGATGAGTTTAGTAATAACATACTTCGCGGCACTACCACGAAAGTCTGACAATTGAAATTAGATTCTTGCCCTGAACCCGACGCCTTTCTCCCGTGACCTCTCAGAGGTACTGCGTCTGCCCGTTCTCATTTACGTCCTGAACGCTCGCGCTGTCGAGCCTTGTAGTTCCTCGCCCGGTTTGAGCGTATGGCTGTCTGCTTTTGCGAGCAGCGCACGCGCTCTTTGCTCTTACAAAAAAGGAACCCCAGGAGGAATGCAATGTCAGAGCAATACCTGAACAAAAGAAGATTGGTGCTCTTCGTGGATGACGATCCGGAACTGCGCAAGCTTGGCCGCGTCAGTTTGGAACGCGCCGGCTACGGATATGTCGGTGCGTCCAATGGCAGCGAAGGACTGCGGCTCGCCCGTGAACTCTACCCGAATCTCATCCTCCTCGATTATATGATGCCCGGCATCAGCGGGAAAGAAGTATTCGTCACGCTCGCCACGAGCGACGACGAGCGCCTGCGGCAAACCCCGGTCGTGATGCTGACAGCCAAACATGACAACTACGACGAACAGCGCGAATTGCTTGAGCTGGGGATGGCCGCCTATCTCTGCAAGCCGTTCGGCCATCAGGAGCTGCTCAACGTCATTGATAACGTGCTCATCATGGCGCGAATCAAGGAGCGCAATCGTCTCCTGGAAATGGAAGCGCGCCAGTCGTTCGTCGCGACCGTGCGCGCGATGATTTCTCTGCTGGCCGTCAAGGACAACTATACAGGCGAGCATTCAAACATGACCGCCGATCTAGCCGAGATGCTTGCCCGCCGTTTCAATCTGTCCGACACGGAAGTCATGCACGTCAAGCTCGGCGGGCTCCTGCACGACATCGGCAAGATCGGCATCCCCGAATGCATTCTCTGCAAGCCAGCCTGCCTGACGCCGGATGAAATGGTCGTCATGCGCCAGCATGTGCATTACGGCGAACAGGCTCTGGCGGGCGTGCCGCACATGGAAACCGTGCGCGCGATTGTCAAACATCATCACGAATGGTGGAACGGCGGCGGCTACCCTGACGGCTTGAAGGGGACTGAGATTCCGCTCGCCACGCGCATCGTCACGGTCGCGGACGCCTACGATTCGATGACCTCTGATCGTCCCTATCGCCGCCGCCTCTCGCAATCCACGACCATCGAACGCTTGCGCGCCGCCGCCGGTATTCAGTTCGATGGCACAGTCGTCGAAAAACTGGTCGAGTGCCTTCAAGACTACGACACAGAGCAAACACGCTCGCTCAACTTACAATTTCTTGACCGGCTACATTACGCAGCGTAACAAGGAAAAAGTAAAAAGGTAAAAGTAAAAAGTGAGGCGGAGAACCACATTAAAATAAAAGTGGTCTCCGCCTTCCTTTTGCCTTTTACCTTTTTACTTTTTCCTTCTTCAGACGCATGGTTCGGCGTCTCTGCTTTGGTGATGCGTCGCTTCGTCAGGTGCGCCGAAAGAGATGCCGGTGTCGCGGGCGGTGCGGACGAGTTGGCCATTGGGTGGGACACACTTAATGGCAGCGACCGCTTCAGAGATTGGGACGGTTCGGATGTCTGCGGCAGAAAGCGCGACCATCACGCCGTGCTCGCCTGTGGCAAGAGCGCGCACCGCACATGCTCCGAAGTTGGTCGCCAGCATCCGGTCAAAAGCGTTGGGCGAGCCGCCGCGCTGCAAATGGCCGAGCACGACGCACCGAGTCTCTTTCCCGGTCATCTCCTCAATCTCACCCCGCAAGTAGTTGCCGATTCCACCCAGTCGCGGCGCGCGCTCCCTGTCGCCCTGCTCCTGATAGATAATGTCGCGGCCAACTTCCTGCGCGCCTTCGGCGACGACGATGATGCTGAACTGCGAGCCGCACGCCTCGCGCTGATTTATTTTCTCTGCCACCGAACGGGTCGAGAAAGGAATTTCCGGGATGAGAATCACATCTGCGCCACCGGCGATTCCTGAATGCAACGCTATCCAACCGGCGTGCCTGCCCATTACTTCAAGAATCATCACGCGGTCGTGCGATTCGGCGGTCGTGTGCAGCCGATCCAGCGCTTCGGTGGCAATGTCGAGTGCGGTGACGAAACCGAACGTCAGCTCTGTCGCAGCCAGATCGTTGTCAATGGTTTTTGGAACGCCGACGACCGGAAAGCCGCGCCGGTCAAACTCCGCAGCGATGGCGAGCGTGCCTTCTCCACCGAGTACGACGAGCGCCTCGATTCCCAGGCGCAAAAGATTTTTGATGGCTTCCTCGTAACTATCTTCAAGCTTGGTCTTCGTGCCCTTTTCTTCGCGCTTGACGAAAGCCCCTCGATTGCGCGTCCCGAGGATAGTGCCACCGCGAGGCAGCAGCCCACGCACGTCCGCAGGCGTCAACTCGCGCGTGCTGGTTTTACCCAGCAATCCCTCGAAGCTGTCCTCAATGCCGACGACGCGCATCCCATATTCACCGACAGCCGTCTTTACCGCTGCCCTTATCACCGCGTTCAATCCGGGCGCATCGCCGCCGCCCGTCACTATGCCGATGGTTTTATACATGACTCAGTTTTCAGTTTTGAGTTTCCAGTTTTCAGTAAAAGCAAGTTGTCTTTGCTTAAAACTGAAAACCGAAAACTGAAAACTAACTCTTTACCTTTGGTGGTTCGTACTGCTCTCCGTAGTCAGGGTATTCGCGTGTGATGAATTCGCCTGGTCGCGTGTTCTCCGTCAGAAGCAGGAGCGCATCGCGTAATACCTGGCGTTGCAGATCGCGCATGTTGGGGCGACCCAGGCTGTTGCCGATCTTGAAACCTTTCGGGTAGAGAGCGCGCGGTGGGCGCATCTGCGCTGAGACTTCCGGGCTGACCGTGATGAGCACTGTCGGAATTCCGCGCATCTCGATTTCTCGTTGAACCGCAACGACCGTGCGGTGACAGACGTTCGGTCAACCGCCCGTCAAGACAACCACGTCGGCTCGCGACCCCTTATCAATCTCGTTGGCGATCTCTCGCGCAGTGCCTTCGTACATGGCCTTGAGCTGCATCGTGTAGCCCATGTAGCCAATGTGTTTTTTCGCCACGCCTGCGATGAAGCCTTCCGCCGCGAGGTCTCGCAGCACGTCGAGGGGGAAGACGACGTTGATGTCCGCGTCCGCGTCCGCATGGTCATAGTGATGGTGCGTGACCATCAAATCCTTTGACTCCACATCGGGCGAAATCACGCGATAGGTCAGATCACCAAGCTCGTCAGCGATGTTGAAAGCTTCCTGGTCTTTGAGATGAACGCCGCCAGCCGTGACGATTGCCACAGTGCTTTTTTCGAGCGTGCGGTCAAAGGGTGTGAAGGGCACGCATTTGCGCGAGATGGCCATGATGAAGCTCCTTATAGTGGCAACGCGATCATTCTGAGTGAGCTTCCTCAAGAGTGGTCACGCGCTTATTAAGAGACTTGACCCTGGTACGCATCTCGTACAAATCTGAAGTTACGAGGTCGAACTTATCGTTTAGTGTATCAAACTTCTCATTCAGTTTTTCGAGTTGAGCTTGAACGGCCTCCCACATGGGGCGCGTCTCCATCAAGCGCCTGTCAACCTTTTCTTCAAGAGAAGTCAGGCGAGCATCATACTCATCCAAGCGCGTTTCAATCTTGGTCAGTCGTCCCTCGACAGTATCGAGTCGCGCATCTATTGCGTCGAACCGTGCGAAGACACGTTCTTCAAACGACCTTGATTCTTGCATATCTTTTGTTGTGTTTTCGGTCATTTAATTACCCTTGCCATTATAGCACTACGGGCTGAACCCGCAGAGGCTTCCTGAGAAGCGTTTCGAGATTCAGCCCGCTGGCCAAAGGCACGAGACAGCGCGCCTGCTATTCGAGTTTGCGAAGCACCTCAAAGAGGTCTTCGTTGTCCGGTTGATCGGCGATATTGTGGATGTCTTTGTAGGCGAGCTTGCCTTCCTTGTCCACAATGAAAAGCGCGCGTTCGGAGATTCCGTCCGCCTCGCGATACGCGCCAAAGGCGCGCGCCACTTCGCCTTTCGGATGAAAGTCGCTCAAAAGATCATACGAAAGATTGCCGAGGCTTTTCGCCCAGGCCGAATTGCATGGGACGCTGTCAACAGAGATGCCCAAGACTTGAGCATCGTAGCCTTCGAAGCGTTCGAGATCAGCTTCGTAGGCGGGCATCTGTGCCGTTCAGACGGGCGTCCACGCCAGCGGGTAGAACGCCAGCACGACGTTCTGCTTCCCCCGAAAACTGGAGAGCTTCACCTTTTTGTCTTTCTCCAGGTGACTCTTCAACTCGAAATCCGGGGCCATATCTCCAACTTCAGGCATAATGAGATAGTCCTCCTTCGATCCTCTAATTGCAAAGAGCTTGATTTGTTTCGGAAAAACTACAGGCAAGGTTACATCTTTGGTGAGACCGATTCAAGAGCGTGAGTTTTCACTCAGGGGGCTAGAAGCGGTCTCATCAATAAAACCGCATCTAAAGCGAAACCACGAAATGACACGAAAGAGCACTAAAATTTGTTTCGTGCCGTTTCGTGTCATTTCGTGGTTCATGTTTTTAGCATTGATAAGTTGCGTTCTAGTTCTCGGAAAAGAGAGCGGCCACATCAGAGGGGCTGTGGCAGAGATAATCAGCTCCCGCTTCGCTTAGCTCTTCCATTGAGCCGTAGCCGTAGGTTACGCCTGCCGCAAAACAATTATTCTCTTTCGCTCCCGTGATGTCATACTTTCTATCTCCGACCATCAGAGTTTCCTCAGCGGCCAGAGACTCGCTCGCCAGAAGATGCCGGAGCAGGTCAACTTTATTATCGAATTGACCATTTGGCGCGCTTCCATAAACGCCGTCGAAATAAGCGGACAGCTTGAAGTGCCTGAGGATTATGTTGGTGAATGCCTGAAGCTTCGAGGTGGCGACGAAAAGCCTCTTCGACGATGATTGAAGCGCGGCGAGCATTTCCGGCACGCCCTCGTAAACTTCATTCTCGAACATTCCCTCTGTTGAGAATCTTTCTCGATAAAAGCCGACCGCTCTTTCGACCATCGCTTCATCGGTCGTTTTCAAAATCTGAGAGAATGTGCTGCGCAGCGGCGGCCCGATGTGAAGCTGTAACTCTGCCTCAGTCGGACACGGGACGCTCAGTCGCTCAAAGGCGTAGTGAAAACATTTGGTCATCCCTTCAAGGGGGTCGGTCAGCGTTCCATCCAGATCGAAGAGAATATTTTTGATCGAATCTAGTCTCATTTCAGGCAACTTGGGTTAGCTCTTTTCTTCTATTTTCTGATTTAATATCCGCACCAATGAAGCAGGAAGCCATTATCACACAACGCGGCGCGGAGCGCGTGCGCCTGGGACATCTCTGGATTTATCGCAGCGACGTGCGCGACGCGAAAAGCGTTGCGGGCGGATCAATCGTGAGCGTGAAAGATGAGCGGGGGCGGTTTGTCGGGCAGGCTCTCTATTCCGACCGCTCGGAAATCCCTCTGCGCCTGCTCTCTCCTGAAGACGAGGAAATTGATCGCGAATGGTGGCGCGGGCGAATCAAAGCGGCGGCGCGCAGGCGTCAGGGAATCGCGCCGGAAGCAAACGCCTATCGTCTCATTTATTCAGAGGGCGACCTGCTGCCTTCTTTGATCGTGGACATCTACGACGATGTGCTTGTGCTGCAAACTCTCTCGCAGGGCACGGATGCTTTGAAAGGAATGTTGGTCGAATTGTTGGTCGAAGAGTTTCAGCCGCGTGCAATCATTGAGCGCAACGATGTGCGCGTGCGCGAGCTGGAAGGGCTGGAAATGCGTGCGGGCGTTGTCTATGGCGATGCGCCGGAGGAACTGGAGATTGTGCAGCACGGTATGCGCTTTCTGGTTCAACCGCTCGGCGGGCAGAAGACCGGCTCATTTCTGGATCAACGAGAGAATCGCCTCGCCGCTCGATCTCTGGCGCATGGACGCGCGCTCGATTGCTTCACCTTCAATGGCGCGTTCGCCCTGCACCTCGCGCCCGCTTGCGAGAGCGTGCTGGGTCTCGATATTTCACCGGATGCGGTTAGGGCAGCGAAAAGCAACGCCCAATTGAACGATGCCCGGAACGTGGAGTTTCGCGAGGCCAACGTCTTCGATGCGCTACGCGAAATGGAAGCAGCGGGTGAACGCTTTGACACCATCGTGCTTGACCCGCCCGCCTTCGCCAAGAATCGCGGAAGCGTGCGCGCAGCCGCGCGCGGCTATAAAGAGATAAATTTGCGTGCGCTGAAATTACTTAACGCGGGGGGCGTGCTAGTCACCTGCACCTGTTCCTACCACATGTCCGAGCAAATGTTTCTGGAGATTATCGCTGACGCCGCAAAGGACGCGCGCCGCCGCGTGCAACTCGTCGAAAAGCGAATGCAGGCGAGCGATCATCCGGTGCTCTTTGGCATGCCGGAGACTCACTATTTGAAATGCGTGATTGCGAGAGTGCTTTGATAAAGCAGAATTCAGGAGTCAGAATCCAGAAGCCAGAAGAAAAGAAAATCTGTCACAGTGGTTCTCCGCTGCTTTATTCTGACTTCTGACTTCTGACTTCTGACTCCTGAATTCTGGATTCTGCTTTTAGCTTATCGGTGTCCCGCTCTTCACGCTTTCGGCGAGGCGTTTGGCTTCAGGCAGGGCTTCGAGCGCTCGCATCACCTGCGGGTCGCTGTCAAGCAGCACGCGCGCTCCGGCATCGCTGGCGAAGGCGGCGGTAATGATCTCGTCGCGGATGCGGAGCTTGACGAAATCCAACTCTTCATCAATCTGTGCAGGTTGAATCCCCAAATTCCCATCGCGTTGGACGAACTCGCGGAAGGCTTTGACGACCGCGTCACTGACGGGGTAATCGGTCGAGCGCAGGTTGTGCTCGTAGTCTGTCTTCTCGATGCGATAGGCTTCCAATCCGGGAATCTGACCGGCTGCCAGCTCGCGCGTGAAATAAAAAGCTGCCTCGGCGATGCGCCCGCGCGCGGGCGTAATCCGAAACGGCTTAACCTCTATATCGGGCGTGATGCCGCCGCCGCCGTAGAAGACGCGCCCGGCAGCAGTCTGGACGGCTGGCCCTGTCGGCGTCGGCGTCGGTGTCGGGGCGGGTTGCTGCACCGGGTCAATGGCGGTTTGCGCCGGGGCGCGGGGCGTCTTCGTTGGCGGCAATTCCTCTTCGTCGTCGTGCTGCGTGTAATAATCGTAGAGCGAGCCGCTGGAATAATCGCGCTGAAGCGAGCGCCCGTAGGGTGTGTAGTATTTGGCGGTCGTCAAGGTCAGTCCTGTGCCGAAAAGAAGTTGGAAGACGTGCTGGACTAATCCCTTGCCGAAGCTCGTCTGGCCGACAATCAAGCCGCGCCCGTGATCCTGAATCGCGCCCGCAACAATCTCCGAGGCCGAAGCGGAATTGTGATTGATGACGACGACCAGCGGATAGTCTTCAGGGTCAGTCACGGTCGAGCGATAGACGTAAGGCTCTCTGTATTCTGTGCGACCGCGAACGGAGACGATTGTCTGGCCGCGCGGCAGAAACTCGCTCGCCACCTCTATGGCCTGATCCAACAGACCGCCGGGATTTCCGCGCAGGTCTAATACGATCTGGCGCATCCCCTGAGCCTTGAGCCGTGTGAAGGCCTCGCGCAACTCGTCACCTGTCGTATGTTGAAAGCCGCCCGTCAAGCCGATGTAAGCAGTGCCGGGGCGAATCATATATGCATTGCGGATGGAGGGTAAGGGGACAGCTTCGCGAATGATGGTGAACGTATACGGCGTTGGCGAGCCTGCCCGCTCAATCTTGACCTTGACAGGTTCACCGCGCTCGCCGCGCACGTTCTTCGAGACCTGCTCGCTCGTCCAGTCACGCGCATCTTTACCGTCAACCTCAACGATGCGGTCGCCGTAGCGAAGACCTGCTCGCGCAGCCGGTGTGCCCTCGACCGCTGATTGAATGTAAACGCCGTCGCGGTGGCGCAGAATCGTGACGCCGATACCGATGAGGCGCGAGTCCTGATCCTCTTTGAGCTTGTTGAATTCGGCGCGCGGGAAGTACATCGAGTGCGGGTCGAGCGTCCAGAGCATGCCTTGAATGGCGGCCTGCGTGGCCTTTTCGTAGTCAACGTCGCCCGAGTACTCAGAGCCTATGACTTGCAGGGCTTCCTGGTAGTCTTCCGTCACGTCGTGGCTGGCGATAACTTTGTTCGTTCCTCTGGTGGTCGAGGTGCGCTTCTTAACAAGGTCGGCCATGCCCCCGGCAATCGTCGCCGTAATGATGACCGCGAGGGCGACTATGCCAAATTTTCTTGTCATGCTATGCTCCCGAAAATCTTTAGAGATGCCTCTTGCACTTGAACATGCACGGGCATACAGCAAATATAGCATAGCCGCGCGCCCGCCGCCGAAAGCAGCGAAGCGCACGGGGTATGCTATAAATAGTTTTCGGTTTTCAGTGTTAAGCAAAGACCACGCTGCTTTTTCTGAAAACTGAAAACTGAAAACTCAAAACTGAAAACTGAAATGTCTTTCTCCCTCTCCATCGTCATTCCTGCATTCAACGAGGCCGCGCGGCTCGGCGAAACGCTTCGTACTGTCTTCGAGTATTTGAACAGGCATGTTCCCGATAGCGAAGTGATCGTCGTTGACGATGGCTCAAGCGACCGCACGGCGGACATGGCGGAACAAAGTTTTGGGCTCGCGGGCAGCGTCAGCACGCAGGCTATTCGAGTCAAACAGAATCGCGGTAAAGGATACGTTGTGCGTAAGGGCTTGCTGGCAGCGCGCGCGCCCGTCGCCCTCTTCACCGACGCAGACCTTTCGACGCCGATTACGGAAACTCCCAAACTCGTCAATCCAATCGAGCGGGGCGAGTTTGATTTAACGTTCGGCTCGCGCGCGCTTGATCGAAATTTAATCGGCGTGCATCAGCCCTGGCGACGCGAGCAGGGCGGGCGCGTCTTCAATCTAATCGTGCGGCTCAGTACAGGCTTGCCCTTCTGGGACACGCAATGCGGGTTCAAGGCTTTTCGCATGAGCGTCTGCCGACCCCTGGTGGAAGCCGCGACCATTGACCGCTTCGGCTTCGACGTTGAGTTAATCTTCCTCGCCTATCTGGCCGAACTCTCTTTGCAGGAAATCCCCGTGCGCTGGGATCACAACGAAGGCAGCAAGGTAAGCGTGGCGCGCGATAGCTGGCGGATGTTTAATGAAGTTCGCTCGATTCGCCGCCAGGCGCGAGATGGCGTTTATGATGCAGCCATCGCCGCGGCGCGCGTCGGGGCGAAGGATAGAGAACGAGCGCTGCATACTTCGGGCGCACCATCTTCAGAAAACAATTCATCGTCTGAACTTGCTTTTGTGTCCCGTAGGGACGATTGATAATAGCCCAGCACTTCAGTGCTGGGAAAAGTATAGGGAAATGAAAGAGAGTCCCGGAGGGACGACTGAAGAGAAGCGAGCCTCTGTTCAGTCGTCCCTCCGGGACTCATTTTGATTTTCCGGTTCGATTCCCAGCACTGAAGTGCTGGGCTAAAATCATCCGCCCCTGACGGGGCTTAAAAAGCAGTTGTCAGATTGATGGTTGACGTTCGCTCTAACCAGCATCTAACATCTGGCCTCTACGTTTTATGGCTGCTCGACTCAATGTCAACATAGATCACGTCGCCACCGTGCGCCAGGCGCGGCGCGCTCCTGAGCCGAGCGTTGTCGCAGCGGCTATGATGTGTGAGCAAGCCGGAGCCGATGGCATCACCATTCACTTGCGCGGTGACCGTCGCCATATCCAGGACGACGATCTTTACATCCTGCGCCGAAGCGTGGCGACCTACCTGAATGTCGAGATGGCCGCGACCGAAGAGATGATAAAAATCGCGCTTGACGTAAAGCCTGACGCCGTGACGCTCGTGGCCGAAAACCCGAATGAGGTGACGACCGAGGGGGGATTGGACGTGCGCGCCAATCTTTCAATCGTGCGCGCCGCCGTCCATCGCCTGCGCGAAGGCGGCATCATCGCCAGCCTCTTTATAGACCCTGAGCCCCATCAAATCGAAGCGGCGCGCGAAGTCGGCGCACAGCAAATTGAACTCTGCACGTCTGAATATTCGTTGGCGACACTGGGTGCGCGCGCCGCTCATAATGAAGGCGCAATGCGAGCCGCACACGAATTAAGACGCTTGCGCGAAGCCGCCACGCTCGGGATGCAATACGGCCTGCGCGTCGCCGCCGGGCACGGCCTCACTTACAGGAACGTCACGGCTGTCGCCCGCATCGAAGAGATCACGGAATTCAACATCGGCCACAACATTATCGCCCGCGCAATTTTCGCCGGGCTGGAACGCGCCGTGACTGAGATGCGAGCGGCAATCAACAATTCCTAGCAGTAAAATCAAGCAAGGTTGAGCAAAAGAAACCGGGGACAAACTTCCAGTCGCGGCTCCCGATCCGCTTCTGAAAATCTGCCCCCGGTTTTTATTCGGCCAGATAATTATCTAGACCGAAACTTGAACGCGTAAGCTCGTGCGCTCGTTATCGAACACTTTTTTATCTTTGCCCGCCAGCCTCATGCCATCAGACCGCGAATTTGATCGCCATCATCGTTAAATCGTCGGCCTTGATTCCGTTGCCGCGAAAGTCAACCAGCGACTTTACGCAGGTGTTAATCAACTCCGCGGGCTGTGATGGATAAGGAGCATTGAGCGATTGCAGAAGCCGCTCAACTCCGTACTCCGCTCCGTTCAAATCCTGCGTTTCCGTCACCCCGTCCGTATAAAGCAGCAGCGCATCGCCCGGAGCGAGTTGTCGCCTGCTGGTCGCAAACTGCTCGTCACAGAACATCCCGACGGGCAGCCCTGTTGAGCCGAGCCGGAGACACTCACCGTCCTGTATCAGAATCGGCGGCAGATGACCGGCGTTGCAAATCTCGACCTCCCCGCTCTCACTGGCCTTGCCGCACACAAGCGTCGCAAAGTGCGTGGACAAAGTATTCTCGCAAAACAAACGGCTCGCCCGCTCCATCAACTTGTCGAGCGAAAGTCCGAGCGGCACGAGCGCCCTGAACATCGCCTGCAAATTCGACATCAGGAGCGACGCTGCCATCCCCTTGCCGGACACGTCGCCCAGGATGAAATATAAATCGCCGCCGTCCGTTCGTATCAAATCACAGTAATCTCCCCCGACAAATCCAACCGGCTCGTAGTGATAAGCCACCTTCCACGCACCTGCATCTAGATTAGGCGGCGGCAGCAGCCCGCGTTGAATCTGCACGGCGAGTTCGAGGTCTTCTTCAAGCGCCTCTTGTTGCTCGGTGGTCAGATCGCCGAGACAGAAACGCACGAGCGGGTCGGCCAATAACCGCTCCGCTTCGATAGGGTCATGGCAGACTTCGCACAACCCGTAAGAGCCACTGTCCATTCGCGCCAGCGCCGCATCCACTTCCGTGAGCAAGCGCGTCAGCTCCGCGTCAACTCCCGACGCCGAAGCCGTCACCTGCAACCTCTCGCGCCGCTCAAGCAGTTGCTCACGCAAGGAAACATCTATGACCGTCGCCATTGTTTTTACCTCAACTGAGAAAACCTGCGCTCAACCGGGCAGAGCAGAAGCATTCAACATGCGTTCTTTAACCTGCGAGCGCGTCTTGTTCCGTGCGAGGCCATGCCACACCCAGGTGCTTGTAAGCGGCGCGTGTGGCGACGCGACCGCGCGGCGTGCGATTCAGCAAACCAATCTGAATCAGGTAAGGCTCGATGATCTCTTCGATACTCTCGCGCTCTTCGCTGATCGAAGCCGAGATAGTCCCGACGCCGACCGGCCCACCGTCAAATTTCTCGATAATCGCCGACAAGAGCTTACGGTCAACTTCGTCCAGACCGAAGCGGTCAACTTCCATCTCGTCGAGCGCGCGGCGCGACAGAGTCTGTGTGATACGTCCGTCGCCGAGGACTTCCGCGTAATCTCGCACACGGCGTAGCAGCCGGTTGGCGATGCGCGGTGTGCCGCGTGCGCGTCGTGCGAGTTCGCGCGCCCCCGTAGCTTCAATCTCGACTCCCAGAATCTCAGCCGAGCGATGAATGATGATCTCCAAATCCTTCTGCGAATAGAAATCAAGATGAAAGACGATGCCGAAGCGCCCGCGCAAAGGAGCCGTGATGAGTCCCTGGCGAGTCGTCGCCCCGACGAGCGTGAACTTCGGCAGCTCCAACTTGATCGAGCGCGCCGCCGTGCCCTGCCCGATCATCACGTCGAGCTGGTAATCCTCCATCGCCGGGTAAAGCACCTCTTCAATCTGCGGGCGCAGGCGATGAATCTCGTCTATGAAGAGAACTTCGCCCTCCTGCAAATTAGTCAAGAGCGCCGCCAGATCACCGCCGCGCTCAATCGCGGGCGCGCTGACGCTCTTGAGTTCGGCATTCATCTCAACAGCGATGATATTGGCCAGGGTGGTTTTCCCCAAACCCGGCGGCCCGTAAAAGAGAACGTGGTCAAGCGCCTCACGTCGGGCGCGTGCCGCTTTGAGAAAAATCTTGAGATTGCTCGTGACTTTCGTCTGCCCGATATACTCATCCAGACGGCGCGGGCGCAAACTCGGCTCAGCCTGCACATCTTCGGGCGTCGCCTCGCCCGCAATGGGACGCGGGGACTCCGGGGAACTCTTTTCGGCTATGGCTTGTGACATCTTAGAAAACCCTCTTGACGATAACTAAATTGGTCGCTCAACACCCACGCATTATACCGTCTTTGGGCTATCGTTTCAAGCGTGAAACAGAAAAACAGTTCAAAGTCCAATGTCCAAAGTCAAAGAAGTGTTCCTGACTTTGGACATTGGACTTTGAACTTTGGACTCTCTTTTAAGAAGAGATGTTCGGAGCGCCGGTGGCGAGTTGCAGGCGCACGACGGAGCGTTCAAGGCGGGCGCGGGCGACCTCAAAGTCTTCCTCGGTTCCGCTAAACGCGCTCAACGTTTTTTCAGCATGTTCGCGCGTCATGCGCGCCCGTGCCGCGTCAATTTCTTCGGGACGCTCGGCGATTTCGGCCAGCACGGAGACGCGGTCGGCGTTGACTTCGACAAAGCCGCCGGAGACGTGCAGGCGATGTGTTGTGCCACCTTGCACAAAGGAGAGCACGCCCGTTTGAAGCTGCGAAATGAGCGGCGTGTGACCCGGCAGGATGCCAAGCTCGCCGTTCGTCCCCGGAACATTAACCGAATCCACAGCCTCCGCGAGCACGCGGCGTTCAGGTGTGACGACTTCAAGTTGGATTTGCTCAGCCATAAGTGTCGTGACAGGTGACAGGTGACAAGTGACAGGTGACAGGTTAGAACAAGACTTAACTTGTCACTTGTCACCTGTCACTCGTCACGGCTTTTACCCCTGCGCTGCGAGCGCCTTTGCTCTCTCTTGCGCTTCTTCGATGGTGCCGACCATGTAGAAGGCTTGTTCGGGCAAATCGTCGTGTTTGCCGTCAACGATCTCGCGGAAGCCGCGCACGGTGTCGGCCAGCTTGACGTACTTGCCTTCGAGGCCGGTGAACTGCGCAGCGACGAACATCGGCTGCGAGAAGAACCTTTGAACCTTGCGCGCGCGCGACACCGTCAGCTTGTCTTCATCCGACAATTCATCGAGGCCGAGAATGGCGATGATGTCTTGCAGGTCTTTGTAACGTTGCAGAATCTGCTTGACATCCTGCGCCGTCCTGTAGTGCTCTTCGCCGACGATGCGCGGGTCGAGAATACGCGAGCTTGACGCGAGCGGATCAACCGCCGGGTAGATGCCGATCTCGACGATTTGACGCGAGAGCGCGGTGACGGCGTCAAGGTGCGCGAACGTGGTCGCGGGCGCGGGATCTGTATAATCGTCTGCCGGAACGTAGACCGCTTGAATCGAAGTGACAGCGCCGGTCTTCGTGGAAGTGATGCGCTCCTGCATCTCGCCCATCTCGCTTGCGAGGTTCGGTTGATAACCCACCGCCGACGGCATGCGTCCAAGCAGGGCGGAGACTTCGGAGCCTGCCTGCGTGAAGCGGAAGATGTTGTCAATGAAGAGCAGCACGTCCAATCCCTGATCGCGGAAATACTCTGCGACTGTCAGCCCCGACAATGCGACGCGCAGGCGCGCTCCCGGCGGCTCTGTCATCTGGCCGTAGATGAGCGCAACCTTCGACTTCTCGATGGCTTTCATGTCCACCTTCGTCATGTCGAACTCGCCGGTCTCTTCAAAGTGCTTGTTAAAGGCTTCGCCGTACTGGATAACGTTCGACTCGACCATTTCGCGCAAAAGGTCGTTGCCCTCGCGCGTGCGTTCACCCACGCCTGCGAAAACTGAAAAGCCCGCGTGCGCTTTGGCGATATTGTTAATCAGCTCCATGATGAGCACGGTCTTGCCCACACCTGCGCCGCCGAACAATCCGATTTTGCCGCCGCGCAGGAAGGGTTGAATCAAATCAACGACCTTGATGCCCGTCTCGAACATCTGCAACTCGGTTGACTGCTCATCAAAATCCGGCGCATGGCGGTGAATCGCATAGCGCTGCTCATATTTGACCTCGCCGAGATTGTCTACGGGTTCGCCGATGACGTTCATCACGCGACCCAGCGTGCCTTCGCCAACGGGGACAGTGATCGGGCCACCCAAATCGAGCGCGCGCATGCCGCGCACCATGCCGTCCGTCGGCAGCATCGAGACGGCGCGGACGCGGCTTTCGCCGAGATGCTGCTGGACTTCGCAGACGACATCAATCGGGGTGGGCACATCGAAACCTTCCGAGGTGATACGCAGAGCCTGATAGATTGGCGGCAGGTGCTTTTCTTCAAATTCCACGTCAACGACGGGGCCGATAATCTGCACGACGCGACCAAAATTCTGGCCGTTGGTGCTCGCATTTCCATTGGGCGTAGCCATACTCTTCTAATCAACTCCTCTTAAAGTAAGCCTCATGAAGGCGCAAAACTGGTAGGGTTAAAAGACGGTCAAGATAGCATAACGCTCGCGGCTTTGGCAAAGCGCGCTTCGGATGTGTCTTTTGTTGAAACGATTGCATTATCCCGTTCTTATACCTGGGCATCAAGGCCATCAGACAAAGCAGGTTCCGTCAACGCAGCTAACCTGATTAAGCTCTAGAACACTCAAATCACAGAACCATCCAGGTTCGATTCATGCGGAGGCTCACGATGAAAAAATACAGGTGCGCGGGATATGGTCTGGCCATCATCTTGTCGCTGGTGTTTTCGGCCAGCTACGCGGGCGCGCAAACCGTCAAAACCGTTTCTGAGAAATCCTACATTCAGGCGCGGCAGGTGCTGGACGCGGGGCTGACGGCGCTCGGCGGGCGCGAAGCGATCAGCAAGCTGGAAGACATTTCGCTGAAATTCAACGGCATTAACTACGCCAGAAATCAAAGCGCCAGCCCGGACACGGCTTACTTTGAAGGTCGCATTGATGGAACGTTAATGCTCGACGGGAAAGGCAATCGTGCCATCTTCGAGCAAACCTCCACCCTGCCCGGCTTCAAGTTTCACACCCGGCAGATCATGAAGGCCGAGAAGGGGCTCGCGTTCGACATGGATGCGAAAACCGCCACAGCCTTCACCAATCCCAACGCCATTCCCAACATCACGCGCACCAGATTCCCACATGGGATGTTGATGGCGGCGCTGGATCGCGCGGCAACCTTGCGTTTCCTCGGCGAGGAAACCTTTGACGGCAAGAAACAGCGCGTTATCACCTTTGCCACTGCGGACGGAACACAGTGGACGCTCTACTTCGATGCCGGAACGAATCTCTTAACGAAATTTGAGAATCTGGACATGGATGCGCGCGCCGGTGATGTCACGCAGGAATTTATTTATCCCCTTTGGGGATAGGCATGATGACCGAAAAGTGCTGGGCTAAAATCAATCGTCCCTGACGGGACTCATAAAACTACTATTATTTCTTACCCATCTTCTGAATCAATCCGAATCTTCATGCGGCGGAGCGTCCGCATATCTTCGTCCGTCAATTCGAGCGTGGCGTCTTCCGATTCCAATCCGTCATCTTCCGAGTTCTGGCGCAGGGCTATTTCCAGGCGCAGGGTCAGCTCCATTTCATAACCGGCTTCGCGCAATCTGGCGATAGCTTCGGCGACCAGCGGAGATTTCTCGACCGCCGAATTGATGGCTGTGCCTAGATCGTGGACGATCTCTTTGGCTTCGTCGTTAATGTCCAAGATACACCTGAGCCGCGCTCTTTGACTCTTAAGGAAGCGATCCATTGTTGAGTGACAGACAATGATGCTAAGCGACGAACGCACTCGCGGTCAACCATTTTAACCACCCTTCGCCAGAGCCGAAATTGCGACGCTCGCGCGCACTATGTTAGGCTGCTTTCAACCGAGCAACAGAGAGCGTTTGCCTTTGACCGCCAACGCCCAAAGGTCTAACCATCATGGCAACAAAAGAAAGCGTCGAGCGTCGAGAGCATTTCGAGACACCTTCCGGCATCGAACTGCCCGCAGATTTCAACCCGTCGAACACGGAAGCGTTGGATTATGACAAAGACCTCGGCGCTCCGGGCGAATATCCATACACACGCGGCATCCGCCCGAACATGTATCGCGGTCGCTTCTGGACGATGCGCCAGTACGCCGGGTACGCGACGGCTGAAGAATCCAACGCGCGCTACAAATACCTGCTCGCGCACGGCACAACCGGCTTATCGGTCGCCTTCGATTTACCGACGCAGATTGGCCTGGATTCCGACGATCCTTTGGCTTCGGGCGAGGTCGGAAAAGTCGGCGTCGCCATTGATTCGGTCGAAGACATGGAGCGACTGTTTGACAGCATCCCGCTCGATTCGGTCTCGACTTCGATGACGATCAACGCGACCGCTTCGACGCTGCTGTGTCTTTATCTCGCCGTCGCCCGGCGGCAGAATGTCAGCTTCGACAAAATCAGCGGCACGATTCAAAACGATATTCTGAAAGAATACATTGCGCGCGGGACATACATCTATCCGCCCGTGCCGTCCTTGCGCCTGGTGACTGACACCTTCGCCTTCTGCGCGCGCGAAGTTCCCAACTGGAACACGATCTCGATCAGCGGCTACCACATCCGCGAGGCCGGTTCGACCGCCGTGCAGGAAGTCGCCTTCACGATTGCGGATGCCATCACTTACGTCGAAGCAGCACTTGCCGCCGGATTAAAGGTTGACGAGTTTGCGCCGCGCCTCTCCTTCTTCTTCAACTCGCACAACAACCTGCTGGAAGAGATTGCGAAGTTTCGCGCCGCGCGAAGATTATGGGCGCGCACGATGCGCGAGCGCTTTTCAGCCCGCGACCCGCGTTCCCTGATGCTGCGCTTTCATACGCAGACGGCAGGCTCTTCGCTTCAGGCGCAGCAGCCGGAAGTCAACGTCGCGCGCACCACCATTCAGGCGCTTGCCGCCGTGCTCGGCGGGACGCAAAGCCTGCACACCAACGCGATGGACGAGGCGCTGTCGCTCCCGACCGAACGAGCGGCGCGCGTCGCGCTTCGCACGCAACAAGTCATCGCCCACGAGTCTGGCGTGGCCGACACGGTTGACCCGCTCGCGGGTTCATACGCAATTGAAGAACTAACCAGCGAGATAGAGCACCGCGCCGCAGACTACATCGAAAAAATAGATGCGATGGGCGGGATGCTGCGCGCGATTGAGACGGGCTACGTGCAGCGCGAGATACAGGACTCGGCCTACGCTTACCAGCGCGCGATTGAGACAAATGAACAAACCATCGTCGGCGTCAATCGTTTTCAGATAGAAGAGGAAACGAGCATTGCTACTTTGCGCGTTGAGCCGGGGATAGAGCAGGCGCAGGTCGAGCGCGTCCGCAAAGTCCGCGAGCGGCGCGATGCGGAAGTTGCCGAAGCCGCGCTCACCCGCCTGGAGGAAGCTGCGCGCGGCACTGAGAACATCCTCCCGCGCATCCTCACCTGCGTTGAGGCTCACGTCACGGTCGGCGAGATTAGCCACCGCCTGCGCCGCGTGTGGGGCGAGTATCAAGAAGCAGTCACAGTGTAGAAGCTGCGCGACGGAAAGGATTGCTCTGCGGTGTCGAAGACTTTTAAGTATCGTGTGTGCCAGACGCAGATGGCGCGTGTGACGTTCGTCAACGGGCACTGGCAGGGCTTGCAAGTCCCGGAACAATCTAACCCGACTGAACTATATAACTCGTGCCCGATGGTCTGGGAGTATCTGGATTCAGCCGGTCGAGACGGTTGGGAGTTGGTGGCCGTCGCCTCGCAGGCTGATGCGATGGGAAACCCGAACGCAACGAATCTTCTGTTTCTGAAGAAAGAAACATTCTCAAGCAATGACTAAATTGTAGGGGTAGGGACAAGTCCTCTGCCCGCTTACATTCGCAACAGACGGGCAGAGGACTTGTCCCTGCCCCTACAATTATTCTCGTCTAACCTGCCAGGCGCAAACTTCCCGCGATTCTCTCAAATGTCGCCTGATAATTTTTCATCTCGTCTTCGGGCGCGATGGTTATCAGGTAGAACAATCTTCCATCACGGGTTGCGGTCGTGTAGATCACGTCAATTTCCACCACGCCCGTGACGGGTGATTGGCCTGCGACGATTGTTGCGAACCCGCGCCGCCCGCCAAAATCTATTGCTTGCGGGGCGCGTGCGATGCGAAAGTCCGCGTTCATGCTGACCTGCTGTTGGACAAACGCGGTGTTGGCCGCTTCCAAGTCGTTTGACTCAGGCTTGACTAGCCCTATGAAGATGCCGTGCGTCACGACCAGTCCTTCGTCAATCTGCCCGTAAGCTCCTTTGGGAGCGAAGATCATGTTGGCGTCGTCCGAAAGGAGCGCGTCCCAGTTCTCAGGGTATTGAAGAGCAAACGAGCCGTCTTGCGCCTGGAAGTCGCGCAAGGTTGATGAAGGTTGTTCAGGCCGTGTGCCGGATTCGTTTCCGTTAGGATCGCTTGATCCTTTGCGCTCCGGCCCGGCGGATGAGGCAAGTGGCGTCCCGCCTCCGGTCAGTGCTCCTTTGACCTGCTCGAACTCATTTGTATTATGTGTCGGGTTCGCACTCACCTTCAGAGATTTTAATTCCTGATTGATTGCCTCGATGCGATTGCCGGGGTCTGGATGATCGCTCATCATCTCAGGCGTCCGCTGCCCGCTTTGAGCTTGAATTGTTTTGAAGAAGTTGGCCATGTCGCGCGGGTCATAGCCTGCGTCGGCCATGATGCGCGCGCCTTCCAGATCGGCCTGCTTTTCGGCTGTGCGACCGAATTTCAGAAAGAGCAGGTTCGCGCCTGCGCCGCCGACCTGTTCGAGAATCTGCCCGAGGTCTGCGCCCGTCACTCTGCGTACAATTCGCAAGCCTCTTTGGGCCACATACGCTTTCGAGACCTGATTGGTCGGATGGCGCAGCGCGACATGCGCGATTTCATGAGCCATCACGCCCGCCAATTCGCCTTCGTTGCGCGCGGCGGCAATCGTCCCTGCGTTGACAAAAATATATCCGCCGGGAAGCGCGAAGGCATTGATCTCTTTGGTCGCAATCACATTGAACTGGTAAGTGAAGTTGAAGCCGGGCGCTTTCTCGGCAAGCCGCGCGCCCAACTGGCGAACGTAATTAAGGATTCTTTCATCACGCAGCAGCGGAACCTGCTGGGCGACCTCCTGTGCGGATTGCTTGCCCAGTTCAATGTCTTGTTGCGGGGTGAAGAGATTGAATCCCGGTTTGAAATGCGGAGCGGGGCGCGTTGCCGCGCCGCCGTAACCGTCCGAGCCGGATTTATCTCCGAGTAAAGACTTGCAGGAGGGCTGGAAAATAAAGAGAGAGACAAGCAGTAAGACGGCGGCGCTTCTTTGTCGGGACATGAAGTCTCCCATTCTTATTCTAAGGCTCAGGGTGAGCCGCACGAGCGCCGCCGCAATTAAAGCCGCGCCTCTGTCGAAAACTTTATGCAGGGGGATTTCGGAAAGTAATCTTAGTTTACCTCATCAACATTTGTCACTTAATGGTAGTGGGTCAGTTAAGAGTACAGTTAAGAGTACAACCTTTAGGTTGCGCCTTGTCGCACGCGCAAGCTAAAGCTTGAACTCTCAACTGCTTGAACTCTCAACTGCTTCTTCAAATTAATCCACTACCCACTTAATTGTTGGTCAAACGGGCTCAGTCGCTGCTAAACTCCAAACTCGATGTCACACCTTTTGGAAGTCAGAAATCTGCAAACGCATTTCCCCACACGCGCCGGATTGGTGCGCGCGGTGGACGGCGTGAGCTTTCACGTTGACCGGGGCGAGCTTCTGGGGCTGGTCGGGGAATCGGGCTGCGGGAAATCCATTACCGCGCTGTCGGTGATGCGCCTGATTTCGCCGCCGGGAAAGATTGTTGACGGCGAGATTATCTTCGAGGGCGAGAATTTACTGAAGGCCACGGAAGAGCGTTTGCGCGAGATTCGCGGCGACGACATCGCCATGATCTTTCAAGACCCGATGACTTCGCTCAATCCCGTCTACACCGTGGGCGAGCAGATTGCCGAAGCTCTCCGGCTTCATCGTAAGATGTCGCGCCATGAGGCGCGCGCCGCAGCCATCGAAGCGATGAACGAGGTCGCCATTCCCGATTCAGCGCGCCGCGCTTCGGATTATCCGCACCAGCTTTCAGGCGGGATGCGCCAGCGCGTGATGATTGCGATGGCGCTGGCGTGTGACCCGAAGCTCTTGATTGCCGACGAGCCGACCACCGCGCTCGACGTGACCATTCAGGCGCAGATTCTCGAACTCCTCAACGAGCTTCGAGAGACACGCGAGCTGGGCGTGCTCTTAATCACGCACGATCTGGGCGTGGTGGCCGAAGTCGCAGACCGCGTGGCCGTGATGTACACCGGAAAGATTGTCGAAGAATCTCCGGTCGAAGAATTGTTCGCGCGCCCGAAGCACCCGTACACGGAAGGCTTGCTCAGGTCTGTTCCGAAGCTGACGGTGGCCGAAGTGAAAAAGATAGAGCGGCTGGAGACCATTGAAGGTATTGTGCCGAGCCCAACGGCCTTGCCTCCGGGTTGCCACTTCGCGCCGCGCTGCTCGCACCGGATGCCGCGTTGCGAGCAAGGCGAGATTCCGCTCTACGAGCTTGAAAGCAACGTGCGTGTGCGTTGCGTGCTTTATGATCTGGCGGCGGCGGTCGCAGCCGACCACAATGTGACGATGGACGATAGACCATAGACGATTGTCAGAGTGAGCATATTCCAGTGAGCTTCGACCAGCAGCTTAATTTCGACCAACGACCCGGTGTTGAGAGCGTTCCTGAAAGGGAAGCGGCGGCAGCGCGTGCGAGCGATGCACAGGACAGCCAGCAGAACGCGGATGAACTCGTGCGTGTGCGGGGGCTGGTCAAACATTTTCCGTTGGAAAATTCGGATGATGTTGTGCGCGCCGTTGACGGTGTGACGTTTGAAATCCTTCGCGGCGAGACGCTCGGTTTAGTCGGCGAATCCGGTTGCGGGAAATCAACGGTCGGGCGCTGCGTCCTGCGCCTGATTGAGCCGACGGCTGGAGAAATCGAGTTTGACGGGCGCGACGTGCTGGCCACGAGCGGGCGAGCCCTTAGAGAGCTGCGCCGCGAGATGCAGATTATCTTTCAAGACCCTTACGCTTCTCTTAATCCGCGCATGAGGGTGCGCGACATCGTCGGCGAGCCGCTCGTCATTCACGGGCTCAAAGATAAAGAAGAAAGGCGTGCGCGCGTTGCGGAGTTGCTGGGCAAGGTCGGGCTCGACCCGGAGTACATGAATCGCTACCCGCACGAGTTTTCCGGTGGACAGCGCCAGCGCATCGGCATTGCGCGCGCTCTGGCGCTCAATCCGAAATTGATTATCGCGGACGAGCCTGTCTCGGCGCTGGATGTTTCGGTTCAGGCGCAGGTCGTCAATCTCTTGCAGGACTTGCAGGAGGAATTCGGCCTCACCTTTCTCTTCATCTCGCACGGGCTGGCGGTCGTCGAGCACATTTCGACGCGCGTGGCGGTGATGTACCTGGGGCGTATCGTCGAAATAGCCAGCGCGGAAGAATTGTACGTGCAGCCGCTCCATCCATACACGCAGGCGCTGCTTTCGGCGATTCCCATTCCAGACCCGCAGCGCAAACGCAACCGCATTATCCTGACGGGCGATGTGCCGACGCCGATCAATCCGCCTTCGGGCTGCCGCTTTCGCACACGCTGCCCGATGGCGATTGCTGAATGCGCGCAGATTGATCCTGACCTGCGCGAAATCTCGCCCGGTCATACGGTCGCCTGCATCCGCGTCCCCGGCTGGACGGAAGCTCCAACTGCCGCGTGAAACAAGTGGTCAGTAAGCAGTGGTCGGTGGTCAGTAATTGAGTGTCGACTATCCTGAATTTTGAAAGCTGAGAGTCGAGATTCGTCATAAGTGCTTTAACTGACTACTGGCCGCTGACCACTGACCACTGCTCAAGAAAGGACTCCCCAAATTATGCGTCGCATCGTTGGTATCATCGTCTTCGCGGTCGGATTAATATTGCTGCTGAGCCACGTCCTGGGCTTGATTCCTGGTATCAAGTGGCTCGGCATCTTCGGCATGTTTATTGGCGCGGCCTGCTTTGGCCTGAGTTTTATCCCGCAGCCCGCGCCCGGAGCGAACGCGCCTAACCCGCTCTCGGCGGCAGACCGTGTAACGGGAGTCTTTTACGAGCCTGAGCCGGTCTTCAGAAATCTCAAGCACTACCCGCGCTGGCTCGCGGCGTTTCTCGTCCTCGTCGTCTTCGGCGTCGGCTATCAACTCGCGGTGATTCAGCGGCTCGGGCCTGAGCGCATAGCCGAAGACCGCGCCAACAGGATCATCGAAGGCGGTTTCCTTCAGGGCGCTCCCATTTCGCCTGACGATTTCAGGCAGGCGCAGATAGCTCAGGCCATCTCGACGGCGACGTTCAACAAAGTCACCTTACCACTCTGGGCAACGGGCGGAACTTTGCTCTTCCTCTTAGCCCTGGCCGGACTTTATCTGCTCGGCGTGCTGGCGTTCGGTGGGCGAATAAATTACTGGCAGGCTGTGTCGGTCGCGGCCTACAGCGCTGTTCCCCCGACCGTCATCTTGACGATTCTGAATCTGATTCTGCTCTACACCCAGTCTATTGACGACATCATCCCTTTGCGAGCGCAGCAGCAGGGTCTGGCGCGCGCCGACCTGAGCATCTTATTCTCACCGTCACTCCATCCCTTTCTTTACACCCTGGCCAGCTTCATCGGCCTTTTCTCGATTTATAGATTGTGGCTGACTGCCAGCGGATTGAAGAACACGTCTGAAAAGATTAAAGGTGGTTCTGGATGGGCTATCGCGCTCATGCTCTGGCTGCTCGGCGCGTTGCTCACGACGGTTCTGGTCATGCTGGCTCCGACCTTCGTGGCGTAAGAAAAGCAGGGATGAAGGATGAGGGATGAGGGATGAAATTTAGACTATTCAAATTGAGTAGTCCTTTCTTTCATCCCTTATCCCTCATCCTTCATCCCTTTTCTTACTCGTACCGGAGAGCTTCAATCGGGTCGAGCCGGGCGGCTTTCCACGCAGGCCAGAGGCCGAAGATGAGGCCGATGCCGACGCTGGCGACGAAGCCGCCGATGGGTGCCCAGAGCGGAACGTATGAGGGCACGAGCAGCCGTATCAGGAGCGTCGTGGCCCATCCCAAACCCAGCCCGACCAGACCGCCCACGCCTGTCAGCGTCATCGCTTCAATCAGGAATTGCCAGAGGATGTCGCGGCGGCGTGCGCCGATGGCTTTGCGGATGCCGATCTCGCGGGTGCGTTCCGTCACGGAGACCAGCATGATGTTCATCACGCCGATGCCGCCGACCATCAAGCCCACGCTGGAGATGACCACCATCGCAATGGCGACGCCGACCGTAATCGCGCGAAACTGATCGAGCACCGAATCAGCCGTCGCCATCCCGAAGTTGTTCTCCTTACCGAAGGAAACACCTCTTCGCACGCGCAGCATATCCGTGATCTGATCTTTCGCTTCATCCATCAGCCCGGCGCGCGCCACAGCCATGATGAACACGTCGTCGGCGTTCGGCTTGAGCTTGCGCGCGACGTTGTACGGCATGTAGATGACGTTGTTCTGCTGGTCGCTGCCGCCGCCGAAGAGAAACGACTCGCGCTTTTCCAGTATGCCGATAACGCGAAACTCGCTGCCGCCGATCTCAAGCGTCTTATCGAGCGCCGAAGTGAAAGGAAAGAAATCTTCCGCCACCGCCGCGCCGACGACGCAGACCTGCTGGTTCGTTTCGTTCTCAAACTCCGTGAAGTAGCGCCCCTCGGAGACGATCTCTGTCCCGGCGCGCTCATAATCCGGTAATGTCCCCTGCAACTGAATCCCCGCCGAACTCTTCCCGTTGGCCGTCACCATCAACTTTTGTCCGAAGGGATTGTTGCTGATGTCCAGAAACGGCACGCTCAGCTCGACCGCCGGTAAACTTCTGAGCGCCAGGGCATCGTCATACGTCAACTCCTTGCGCATCCGCTCCTCGCGCGTCAGGCGTCCCACGCGAAGGCCCGGTTGAAACTTGGCGATGAAGATCGAGCGCGTGCCGAAACTTTCGACCTCTTTCTTCACCGCCGTATCAATCCCGCTGATGATCGAAGCAATCGCCATCACCGTCCAGACGCCGATCACCACGCCAATCACAGTCAGAAACGAGCGCAGCTTATTCTGGCGCAACGTCTGGAGCGCCATCTTCAGGTTTTCGTAAATGTCACTGCGAAGAACAGCCATAAGTTTTCAGTTTTCAGTTTTCAGTTTTGAGTCAACGTCTGAAAACTCAAAACTGAAAACTGAAAACTAATCTGCTCGGAGCGCTTCAATCGGGTCGAGACGCGCCGCTTTCCAGGCGGGGAAAATTCCCGATAGGACGCCGATGCCGCCGGAGACCAGCAGGGCGACGATGACCGCCACGATTGATAAATAGGTCGGGAAAAAAACCGCCGTCAGAATGCGCCCGATTAACCAGGCGAGCGACACGCCGATGGCTCCCCCGATGGCCGAGAGCGTCACCGCCTCGACCATAAACTGCTTGAGAATGTCAGAGCGGCGCGCGCCCAGGGATTTACGAATGCCGATTTCTTTTGTTCTCTCCGTCACAGAAACCAGCATGATGTTCATAATCACGATGCCGCCAACCACGAGCGCAATCGCCGGGACGGCAATCGCCACGATGGAGATTGTGCCGAGCACGCGGTCGCGGATGCCTGTGATCGCGTCGGGCGTCAGAATGCCGAAGTTGTCTTTCTCTCCGGCGCTGAGATGACGGCGCGCGCGCAGCAGAAACCGCGCTTCCTCAACCGCGTCGTCGAACAGCTTGTCGGATTTCGCCGTCGCGACGAAATAAAGTCCGCGCTGGTTAATCAGGTTGCCGAAGTTGCTGGCGTATGCTTTGAGCGGAATCGTGATGAAGTTGTCCTGCGGGACGCCGAAGATCGTCCCCTTGGCGGTCGCAACGCCGATCACGCGATAAGGCAAGCCCGCGATACTGATCTCTCCGCCGACGGCATTACCGGCAGGGAAGAGTTTGTTCGAGACATCCGCGCCGATGTAGGCGACGCGCATCTGAGCATCATTCTCCGCGTCGGTAAAGTAGCGCCCCTCACTGATGTCCAGATTATCGATGTCGGCGATGTTGGCGGTCGCGCCGTCAACCGACACGTCTTCGAGAATCTCGGCGTTGCGCTTCACTTGCGAGCGCGTCGCGTTGGCCTTCGCGCCGAGCTTATCAATCACTTGCGTGCGCGCGCGCAGATACTCGAATTCGTCGAGCGTTAGATTTTTATTCCGGCGCTGGGCGGCGGCAATCGTGTCTATGTTCTTGAAATCCTCGAAGCTAAAGCGGCGAATGCTGAAAGATGATGAGCCGATGCCAGCTATCTTCTCATCGAAATAGGCGTTGAAGCCCTGGATGACGGATACGACCACCACCACCGCCGTCACGCCGATAATCATGCCGAGCAGCGTCAGGGCGGAACGCAGCTTGTGCGCCCAGATGGCCGAAAGCGCCAGCTTTAAGGTCTCGATGAATTTCACTGTCGCTTAGTACGTTTGAATGTGGGGGAGGGTTGCAAAGCACGGGGGCAAGCGCTGGGTTTTCGGGTATTTCACTCAGGAGAGTTATGCTGCCGGACGAATTTTCTCTCTGAGCATCTCGCTGACAAGTTGGCTGACGGCAACGCCACGTTTTTGAGCCTGCGCGTGAAGCACTCGCATCAGGTCTTCGTCAATCTCAACTTCATAACGGCGACGTTTTAATTCCGTTTCGATGGCGACGGTTTCAAAGTTCTCCGGGTACTCTGTTGTGTCATGTGTGTCCCAAAATTCCACCGCTTCTTCATAGCTGGCGAACTCTTCCGGGATTGGGTCAACGTGCTTCTGCTTGTCGCTCATAATAGCTACGCTCCGAGGCCGTCATATCACGGGCTGAAATAGGCAACGCGGCGGCTTGTTCCTTACGGATGAAGAAAATAATCAAGTATCGCCCTCCTGTTGTCTGGCCGTAGGCGGTGTATAAATCTTCTCCCTTCGCGCGACCTTTCTGCGCCCGACGAACATGAGGCTTCCCGAAAAGTATTTCTTCCACCTCATTTGTGCTAATGCCGTGTTTGACTTCAATTTTATCAGCAAACCTATCTTTCCAGATAATCTCATGCAGTTGCATTATGTTTGCCGACGATTAGAAATTCAGACTCTTTTACAGATAATACCACAGAGCAGAATTACACGGGCTGATAACACCTCATTCATATCTCAACGCTTCAATGGGGTCGAGACGCGCTGCTTTCCACGCAGGCCACAGGCCGAAGACGATGCCGACCAGTGCGGAGACGCCGATGCCAATCGCAATCGCCCAGAGGGGCACGTACGCTGGGAGCGGGGAATAGATGTTCATCAGGATGCTACAGATTTCGCCGACGATTAACCCCAGGATGCCGCCGATGGCCGTCAGGAAGACCGCTTCAATCAGAAATTGCGAGAGGATATTGCCGCGCGTTGCACCTACCGCTTTGCGAATGCCGATTTCTTTCGTTCTTTCGGTGACGGAGACCAGCATGATATTCATCACGCCGATGCCGCCGATCATCAGCGCGACAAAGGAGACGGCGGTCAGAACAAGCGCGGTTGCGCCGGTCAACTGGTTATAAATGTCGAGCAATGAATCCTGCGAAGAGATGCCGAAATTGTCTGGCGCACCCACCGGCACACGGCGGCGACGGCGCAGGATGTCCCGCATCTCGTCCATCGCGGTTTTGACGTGCGCGCGCGAAAGAGGGCGCACGATGACGAAGAAGACGCTCTCCGGCGCAGGAATGTCCGGGTAATATTTCTCATACGTCGTGATGGGGATGAAGACGGAGTTGTCGCGCGATTGGCCGAAGAAATTGCCCAGAGGCTCCATGATGCCGACGACCGTGTACGTGTTGCCGTTAATCTTGACCTCTTTATCGAGCGGCTCTTCAAAAGGGAAGAGCGCACGCGCCACGTCAACTCCGAGAATGCAGATGTTGGAGCGCGCCGTCATGTCTGCGTCGCTGATCCAGCGCCCATGCCCGACGTACTGTGAATGAACAAACTCGTAATAGGGCGTGACGCCGAGCAGGATGGGCGTGTCCGTTTGCTTATCGGCGTAGCGCATCGTGACCGCAATCAGTCTGAGAATCGGCGAGACGCCGGAGAGCGAAGGCGCTTCGCGGCGCAGGGCTTCAGCGTCCTCCATCGTCAGGTCTTTGCGGTGCAATTCTTCAGCGCGCGGCATCCGCCCGAAGCTGGGATCAAACTTCGAGACGAAGATGGTGTTTGACCCGAGAGATTCAATCTGCTGGGCGAACGCGCGGTTCAAGCCCTGAATGATCGAGACCATGAAGATAATCGTGATGACCCCGACGCTAACGCCAAGAATAGTCAACGCCGAACGCAGCTTGTTGGCGCGCAACGTCGAGATCGCAATCTTCGCGGATTCTTTTACGTCGTCGAAAGTCATAAAATGCAGGAGTCAGAAGACAGAATACAGGAGACAGGAGAAAAGAATATCTGTGAACGTGGTTTCGGCCTTATCCATTCTGACTCCTGACTTCTGTATTCTGTCTCCTGTCTTTCCTCATTCCGCGCGCAATGCGTCAATCGGGTGCAATCTTGCTGCGCGCCACGCAGGCCAGAGGCCGCTGATGATGCCGACCAGTGAAGAGACGCCGACGCCCAGGATGGCCGAGTTGATGCTCAGCAACAGGGGAAAGCCCATCAGCGTCGAGATCAGGTAAGCGAGGCCGAAGCCGGTCAGGACGCCGATTGCTCCGCCGATGGCCGTGACCGTGACGGCCTCGATCAGAAACTGTCTGAGAATGTCTGCCTGGCGCGCGCCGACAGCTTTGCGGATGCCAATTTCTTTCGTCCTTTCGGTGACGGACACCAGCATGATATTCATCACGACGATACCGCCGACGACGAGCGAGATGGCGGCCACCCCAATCGTGACGATGTAGATGTTGGAGGTCGCCGTGCCGTAGAGGTCTAGAAAGACATCCTGCGTCTCAAGGGCGAATCCGTCATCCTCGTCCTGAAAGGAGCGCCCGCGCCGGTTACGCATCACGGCTCGCACCTGATCCTGCACTTCCGTCAGTCTCTCAGCCGAGGCCGCCTGAATAAAGACGACCACGGAATCGCGCGCGCCGTAGATTCTCTGATAGGCCGTGTAGGGAATGTAGATGACGTTGTCGCGCGAGAAGCCGAAGACTTTCCCTTTCTTTTCGGCGACGCCGACGATTTGAAAGACGCGTCCGGCGATGCGTATCTCCTGCGCGACCGCGCTGTCAGGCGACGCGCCGCCGAACAGGTTCTCCAGAATATCCGTGCCGACGACACAAACATCGCGCCCCGCAGCCTGTTCGCTGTCAGACCAGATGCGACCCGCATCGAGGTTCACGGCATCAATGTCGAACATCGAAAGCGTGATGCCGCGAATCGTCACTTCGTCGGATTTCTGGTCGTTGTGCTTGACCGTCACGCGCGGGACGTTGGCGGACAATCCTGTGCGCCAGCAGGAAGTGCAGAGACGCGCGATGGCATCAGCATCGTCGTGCGTCACATCTTTTCGCTTGTTGAATCTCAGGAAGTCTTCGCGCGAAGTGATGATCTGTGGTCGCTTGGAGACTGAAAAAACGGTCGAGCCTTGCGAAGAGAAAGTGGAAGCGACGGTTTGATCCAGACCCTTGATGATGGTGACGACGGCGATGACAGCCGAAACGCCGACGATGATGCCGATGAGGGTGAGCCCCGCGCGGAGCTTGTTGGCGCGCAAGGAAGAAATCGCAACACGAAACGATTCCCAGAGCGCAGACGCGGCAACATTCATAGCTACCTCAGCCGTTCATCCTTCTCAATCATCCCGTCGCGGATTGAGATGACGCGATGAGCGCGGGCGGCGATGTCCGCTTCGTGTGTGACGACGATGATGGTGTTGCCTTCCGCGTGGAGCTTCTCGAAGAGATTCATAATCTCGTAAGAAGTGTGCGTGTCGAGCGCGCCCGTCGGCTCGTCCGCGAGCAGGATGCTCGGATGATTGACCAGGGCGCGGGCGATGGCGACTCGCTGGCGCTGCCCGCCGGAAAGCTCGTTTGGCCTGTGCATCATGCGGTCTGTCAGGTCAACCGCCGCCAGCGATTGTTTGGCCTTTTCGTGTCGCGCCGCCGAACTCATCCCGGCGTAGATCAAAGGCAGCTCGACGTTGTGGAGAGATGTAGCGCGGGCGAGCAGATTGAAGGTCTGGAAGACGAAGCCTACTTCCTTGTTGCGGATGCGCGCCAATTCGTCGTCGTCCATCTCGGAGACGTTCTTGCCGTTGATCCAGTATTCGCCTTTGGTCGGCGTGTCAAGACAGCCAATCAAATTCATCAGCGTTGACTTGCCCGAACCCGAAGGGCCGATGATGGCGACGTACTCACCCTTCTGCACGTCGAACGAGACGCCGTGCAGCGCGTGCACTTCTTCCGAGCCCATCTGGTAGGTCTTCCAGATGTCGCGCATCGAGATCAAGGAGGCAGGCACGGCATCGCGCACCAGCAGCTCGGCGGGCTCAAGCTCGCTTGTCCCTTCGCCGGGGGTCGCAAGGGTCGCATCACTCATCGCTATTTCTCTCCGTCAGCCGTCTCGCCCGGCTTTCGCGTCTGTCGCTTGACGACCGTGTTGTCTTTCAGCGCTTTGAGCACGCGGCTTGGCCCCGTGACGATTTCCATGTTCTCCTGCACACCGCCGAGAATCTGGATGTCGGATTCGCCGGTGATGCCTGTGGTGACCTCTACAAATTTCACTTTGTTGCCCTGAAGAATATAAACGCCATTCACTTCTTTCGGTTTGTCCGCAGGGGAAGGCACATTGCCAGCCGCCGCGGGACTGGGCGCTGGAGTTGCCGGTTTCGGGACGATGGCCTGGAGCGGGACGGCGATGACGTTTTGCTCGGTCTTGGTGGTGATGACTGCCGTTGCGCTCATTCCGGGTTTCAGGCCGTTGCGTATCTCGTCGGAGATGTTCAACTGCACGACGACGCGAAATTCTTTGGCTTCCTGCACGTTGATCGTGTTCTGAAGTCCGCCCTGAGTAGAAGATTTGCCGACCGCGAGCGGGGTCTTCTGCGTCACCGTGCCGTCAATCTCCCTGTCCTGAAAAGCGTCAACTTTGACTTTCGCCTGTTGCCCGACCTCCACATCCGCAATCTCTGTTTCGTCAACTTTCACTTCGACGTTGACCGTTGACATATCCGCGATGGTCAAAAGCGGTGTGGTCGAAAGCCCGGCGACCGCGAACTGTCCGACCCTTGAAGGAATGTCCGCGATGACACCCGTGATCGGCGCTAATTGTGTGGCTTTGGCAAGCTGGCTGCCCTGCCCGCGCAGGATGGCCTGCTGCTGGTTGGCGCGCGCCTCGCTCGTCTTGACGCTTTGCTGGGCGAGGACGACGTTGGTCTGCGCGTTACGCACCGCGATGCGCTGTTGATTGACGCGCGCTTTGGCTTCTTCAATGGCAATCTTCTGCGTTTCAAGATTCGCCTGCGCCGTCCGTAGAGCGACACGCGCCTGCTCGAAGCGGTCGCGCGCCGCATCATACTCAGCGCGCGACGCGACGTTGGATTCGACCAGTTCGGTGGTGCGCTTTAATTCACGTTGCGCGGTGTTGAGATCAACCTGCGCGCGATCAACTCCGGTTTGAGAAGAGACGACCTGCTGGCGTGCCTGAGCGAGACTGGCTTCCGCGACGCTCAGAGATTGCTGCGCGGTCGCCACGCCGTTTTGTGACGCGATGACCTGCGTGCGCGCGTTCTGCGTATCGCTCAAGGCGGCTTGCAGCCCGGCGGCCTGCGCCGCTTCGTTCGACTGCAACTGGGTCGGGTCAAGCCGGACGAGCTGCTGCCCCTTCGTCACGGGCTGGCCTTCCTTGACGTAGATTTCCTCGATGCGGCCTGCCACCTCACTCGTCAGGTTGATGAACTGGATGGGGCGCACTTCGCCACTGGCCGTCACGGTCGAGCGCAATTCAGGGCGCACATGGACGACGACGGTCGTCACTTCCGGCTCATCCTTGCCCCCGGCGAGGATGCTGACGACGATGATGATTCCGAGCAGGGCGACCGCCGAGACAAGGATGATGATCTTTCTTTTACGGCTCAAGGCCATCGGTTTTATTCCTTAACTCAAAAGAGGGGAGTCAGAGTACATAGTCGGGACAAGCTACAAAGTTTGCGCTCTCTTGAAAGCGAAAGCGATCCTCACAAGCGTCTGTGGCTTGCGAGTCTTCTACGTCGAAAGAGCGCGCACGGTTTCATTATACGCGATTGCAGATGAGAGGAAGAAGTCGCTAAACACGGAGAAACTGCGCGCTACAAATATCTCTCGCGAAGAATCTGCTTATGATGTGTCTCGTGTCCCGCGATAATGTAGGCCAGCGCCCGGACGCTCACCTCCGTCTCATTCGCCGCGCCGCGTCGTAGCCACGCTTCATCGTCCAGAGAGCGCAGCAAATGAAGAGTTGCCCGGCGCACTTGCTCAAACTCGTCAGCCAGATCGCTCAATTGCCGGTTGCCGAAATTCCCGGCGCGGACGTAATCATCCTGCTCGAAGCCCGGCAGCGATGTCTGATCGTTGCGCGCGAAGCGGAAAGCGCGGTGAGCGAAGATTCGTTCCCCGTCTATGATGTGCCCGACCAGTTCCTTGATACTCCACTTGCCGGGCGCGTAGCGCGAGTCTCCCTGAGTTTCTGTGAGACTGCGCAGCAGTGACAGTGTGTCGTCGAGCTGGCGGCTCAAGGTGGCAACAATGTCGCCCTCCGGCACGAGCGCGACATACTTTCCATAGTACGGCGCATATTCGTTTGTTTGTGGCTGCGTGGCGGCTACGTTAAGCATTAGTCATCTCCTTAATATAAACTAGAAGCCATCTCATAAATAGAATTCAAGCGTTGAGAGTTCACACTTCAGTGTGTTTGATCGAAAAACATCAAACTAAAGTTTGAACTCTGAACATTGATGAGACCATTTCTAGAATCAGTACCAATAAAAAAAACTACCTGACGCCCCATTCCCAGAGTCCAAACGCGACCTTCTTGCTCAACGGATGCCCTGACTGCTTGAGCGAAAGGGCGATCTGCCCGCGATGATGCGATTCGTGCGAGACCATATAGCCGAGAAAAGCTGCGGCGTGAGGCTTGAACCCTTTTATCTTGCCCCCTGCTTCGATGCCCTTTGCGAAAAGTGTATTCATCGCCTGGCCGGAATCAATGATTGATTGGCGGAGCAGCTTCTTATGGAGCGCCTCCTCTTTCTCAATCTTCTTCAATTTGCCGAGTAATTCAGCCTCGGCCTGCTTCAGCCACATCAGACGAACATTGTGGATATGGGCAAACTGCTCTCCGACATTTCGCCCCTTCGAGGCTGCGGCATCTTTCAGGTGCTCAGCCTCAACCGCATCGAGGAGAAAGAGATTGATTCGATTGTGAATCTCCCACGCTTCGAGAAATTGTTTGTCTTCCATGAAGGTTGCCTTTCAACGAAAGCTACGAAACGCGAGGGTTTTAGTTGCCAGATAGAGAGCAGACCAATGATGGAAGGCCAGGCTCTCAAGTGGTCGGCTCAGGCTGGCTCATTATGCGCTTCAACTTGATTATTATTCCAGCGCAGCAAAAGGAAAATCCAGAAGAGAATCGAAAGGCCGAGTGAGATGTAAGTTCGTGTGCCGGGAAACGTGAAGACAATATCGAACCAGGCATGGAGCGTGACGGCAATCAGCAAAGACTTGCCTCTCTCCGTTGCTTCTCCGATGATGCAGGAAAGGATAATTCCCACCGGATAAAAGATAGCCAGGAACAAAACTATGTGTTTCAGCGAGCCGTGAGCGGTGCGATTTGTGAAATGCCAGAACTCCCACAGAACGCCGATCAGCACGTACCTTCTCAGTGGTGAGAGAGGGCGAAGAGCATCCTGTAGAAAACCGCGCCAACCCAATTCTTCGCCGAGGATGGTGAAGAGCGTCACCAAACCCAGTGCCAACGTGCCTAAACGATTAACGCTCCCGTCCGGCATCGGCATGCCCACAATGACCGCAAAGAGAATCGGCACCCAGTAGAAAGCCAAACTCTTGGCAGCGGAACTGCCCCAGAAGGTGATTGTCCGCCGATGCGTTTTTTGGAAGATGATGAGGGACAGAATGGCGGCGATGCCAGGTCCCCACATGACGATGGCGTTCTTCAGAATAAATGTCAGCGGAGAGTTTTGCAGGACAAGCGGAAACTTCCAACTCCACCAACTCTCAGGGTGAATGTCTCTCCACCAGAAGAACGGCCACGACAGAGCGCAAGCGACCCCGTAGTAGAAGCCGACTGCGCGCCAGTTCACTCTCTTTTGCGGTTGCAGGTCTTTCATCATCCCTCTGAAAGGAACTTGACCGGGTAACTTCTCATAAAACTGTCGGGTAGTGGGCGAAATAGAAGGCGCTGTATAGAGTTCAACCTTTAGGTTGTGCGTTTGGGAAGACTCAAGCTAAAGCTTGTACTCTGAACTGTCCCACTACTCACCTGCTCTTTTCGGTATCTTATCATGCGTCGTGCGGGTGAATTAGGCTTTTGGCGCGGGATGTCTGCGCCTGCGGATTATTCCGAGCATTCTGACAAAGGGTAATTGGCGCGGCTCTTGATTTCGCGCTACAATAACGCCTGTTTCTCGCGCGGGCGACGGCGCGGCTAATCCTTTGCCCTGAAAGGGTGGCGCACTCTCCCACTTGTTACGGCGCGCACGAGGGGAAAACCGTTATGACAATCTGCGAAAGATGCAGTACGGAAAATCTTGACGGGTCGCAGTATTGCGACGAATGCGGCGGGCCGCTGGGCTCGTCTGCGGCGCAGGCTAAAAAGTATATGGGCACGGGTAACTCCGGCAGTCCGACCGATAGCCGCGAGATGTCTGAGGCGCAGGCGGCGATTGCCATCAACCAGGAAATGGCAGCGCAGATGCCTTCAGCAGCTTATGCTGTCTCTTCCGGCTCGATTGCCTTGATGGACGGCGCGCACGCACGCCTCGTCATCGAGCGCGGACGCTCTGCTGGCAAACAGTTTCCCTTGAGCGATGATGAATCGCAGATCGGGCGCTGGGACGCAGACGGCGGCATCTTCCCGGACGTTGACCTGGACGCGGACGACCCGGAAGCGAAAGTTTCTCGTCGCCATGCGCGAGTCATGCGGCGCAATGGACAATATTTTATTGAAGACCTGGGCTCGACGAACGGCACTTTTATCAATCGCGGGCGGCGGCTCCTTCCGGGTGACCGTCAGCCCCTGCGCGACGGCGACGAGATTATCGTCGGGAAGACTTTCTTACGTTTTCATATCGTTAAATAAAGAGGGTGTGCTAAGGGGAAGAACACGCGACGCGCGCTTGTGTCACACCCGAACGCTCTTGTACGTCATCTTGTCCCTCGCTAATGAGTCATCGAGAGAGATGTCTTTGTCTTTCTGCCATGAATGCGGCGCGAAGAATGCGCCAGACGATCCGTTCTGCGGCAACTGCGGCGCGGCGCAACTGAACGCGCCTGCCACCAGCTCAACGATTATCAGTGACACGGCAAGCGCCGCCGCTCCCGCCCCTGAATCGTCGCTCGCGCCGCTCGAAGACACGGAATCTCCAGATGCCGCAGAAGATGCCCCGGACGCTCCCGCTCCTGAACCCCAGTTGGAGGCCACCGCTGCTCCTGTGCCAGTTGCTGAGGAAGCTTCAGCGCCGGTTGAAGTTTCCGAGGATAAGACAACCGGCGAAGTAGTGGCAGAGGAGAAAAGCAAAGCTGTCGCATCCGAGACCGTTCGTGCGGGTTCAACGGGAGGGCGGCAGCCTACCGTCAAACAACTCGAAGCGGGCGCGCTCCTCAACGGGCGATACGAAATTGTGCGAAGAATCGGCGGCGGCGGAATGGGCGCGGTCTATCTGGCGAAAGACCACCATCTCGGCGATGCTCCGCGCGCCGTCAAAGAGATGGTCGAATCTCACCTCGACAGCTCGCAGCATGAAAAAGCCATCGGCGATTTCAAGCGCGAGTCCCTGCTGCTGACCTCGCTTGAGCATTCTTCGATTCCGACCATCTACGACTATTTTTATGACGATGCGAAGGGGCGCTTCTACCTCGTCATGAAATATATATCGGGTGGCGACTTCGCGGGGCGGCTCCGCAATGCGCCCGGCGGACGGATTGACGAGAAGACCGTCACGGATTGGGCTGTGCAGATCGCAGACGTGCTCGATTATCTACACAGGCGTCCCAAACCGATCATCTACCGCGACCTCAAACCGGCAAACCTGATGATCGACGGCAACACGGGGCGCGTGATGTTGATTGATTTTGGCATTGCGCGCTGGGTCGCGCCGCAGGAGAAGGGCGTCACAGCCGTCGGCACAATGGGTTATGCGCCGCCTGAGCTTTTCAGCGGCAAGGTCGAGCCGCGCTCGGATATTTACAGTTTAGGCGCGACGATGTTTCACCTGCTGACCGGCTCAGACCCGCAGGACAATCCGCTCCTGATTTTTGACTTCACTAAAAACCCACGCCCGCGCATGATTAATCCCGGCATCTCGACCGAGATGGAGCGCATCCTGATGCGCGCGGTCGAGTACAAGCCGGAGAATCGTTTTCGCTCCGCCGGAGAGCTGCGCGATGCACTCTCCGCTCATCTCGAAAAATTGCGGAAGGGCGAAGTCAGCTACGGCGCGATGCCTGCGCAGCAACTTGGCGGAGAAACCATTCAGGTCGAGACGGTCTTCTGTGGTTTCTGTGGAGGGCGCATTGCGGCAGACGATGTTTTCTGCGCGCATTGCGGAATGAAGCAGCCGCTCGTGGGCGCAGGCTCAAGCGCAGCACTTCGCGCCGCGCGTGCGACAGCCAAGTTGATTGTCGCCGGAACTACCGAACTGGACGTTTCCTACACTTTGCAGAAAGAGAGCAATCTTTTGGGGCGGAGCGATCCGCAGTCGAATATTTTTCCTGAGATTGATCTTTCCAAATTCGATCCTGAGACGAAAGTCTCGCGCCGCCACGCACGTATCTGGCGCGAAGGCGAGACCTTCCTGATTGAAGATTTAAACTCAGTGAACGGAACCGTCATCAACGATGCCGTGCGACTCGCGCCGCGCCAGCCGCGCGTCCTCGAAAGCGGAGACAAGCTGCGCCTGGGCGAAACGACGCTCCATTTTTTGGTAGGATGAGCAGTTTCCAGTTTCCAGTTTTCAGTTTTGAGCACAGACAAGCTGCTTTTACTGAAAACTGAAAACTGGAAACTGGAAACTGACGCATGAGTGCCCGAATAGAAACAACTCAATTGATGCAAGCGGAGGCTGAGGCGCTCTCTGACAGGCAGGGCTATCTGGAAAGATACCGTGCGCCATTCTCGCTGCGTTGCGGCGCGTTCCTGGTTGATTACATTGTGCTGGTGGCGATCATCGCTTTCAGCACGGTGCTGGCGCGTGTGGGAGGACGCCCGCGCGCGCTCGCGAGTACGTCGGAAACCTTAGGGTTCTTCATCGCGGGCGGCGTTGCCTTACTGAATTTCGTTGGCTTAACTGCTTTGCGCGGGCAAACCCTCGGCAAGTGGGCGACCGGTTTACGCATCAGGCGCAAGGACGGCGACCCCTTGAGTTTAGGGCACGCGCTGTTGCGCCATCTGGTAGCGTACCCGCTCTCTTTTCTCATGCTGGGAATCGGATTCCTCGTCGCAGACTTCCAGACAGCGGCAATAGTTGCGGGGGCGGGCTTTGTCCTCACACTGATGGTTGGATTTTTCATGGCAGCTTTAGGCCCTAACGGGCGTGCGCTGCATGACATCATTGCTGATACGGTGGTCATCCGCGAAGATGTGCGGCGGACGCGGAAGATTCGCTGAATCCTCCTCGCGGGGAATGGTAAGAGAACCAATGGTCAAACCCTGTCCAGGTTGTGGTGCGGCGACGGTGCCGGAGGCGCGCTTCTGCCGTCTTTGCGGCGCTCCGCTTCACGTTGGCGCAGGCGCGCGTGAGAATGATGCCCCCATCTCGCCGCTCGCGCAAACCATCCCGCTGACAGGTGAAGGACGCGCCACCGACGGACTCAACTCGGACGAGGCGCGCCGCGCCGCATCCGACACGTCCAGAGTTGGCCGCGCGGAGATGGAGAATCTGCTCCGTCGCGCGGCGACAGTACCATCCCGGCAGATGGGTGATGGCGATGGGGAAAAGACCGCGCAGCAGACAACCATGCTCGTCAACGAAAAGGCTGCGCCGGTGCTTGATTCCACGCCGCCAGCTTCCGTGAAGGCATCTGCTCCACCGCAGGTCTCGCAACCTTCGACGAAGGCCTCTTCATCAAGGCGGAAGTGGCAGGTGCTGGCAATCGTGCTCCTTTGCGTGGCGTTGGTCGCCGGCTTGCTGGCGTTTATCCTCTCGCGCCGGGCTAGTTCGACGGATGCTGCCGGATCGTCGTCGCCGATTTCAATCAGCGATCAGAAGCAACTGGTCAGCGAGAAACTGGCGGAAGCCGAAGTCCTGCTCGGCTCAGGAGAATTCAACCGCGCCATCACTGTCCTGCGCGCAGCCGTCAAGCTCGACCCGTCGAGTGTGGAAGCGCACATGCGTCTGGGCGATGCGCTGGAGAAGACCGGCGCGCGCAGTGAAGCGATAGACGAATACCGCGCGGCAGCTCAAAGCGATCCAAACAACCGTCAGGCATGGCGCTCTCTGGCCTCCGCTCAATTTGCAGAGAAACTTTATAACGATGCCGCTGAAAGTTATCGCCGCTTGATTGAGACGACCGCCGGAGCGGATATGGATGATGAAACCCGGCTGGCTTACGCAGATGCGTTGCGCCTGGCCGAGCGCCCGGATGAAGCGCGCGCCGCATACCAGAAAATTTCCGCTTCAGCTACGAAAGAGGTCGCACAGGCGGCGCGACAACATCTGGCCGAATTGGGACCCGCTGCCACTGCCGCCACGACCGAGCGTCCGCGAGATGAAACGCGCGCCGGGCAGCCCGCAGCAACGCCCGAAGTTGTCGCGCCGACGGCCACGCCAACTCCACAGGCGAGTGCAACGCCCGCAACCGCCGCCAGCGGGAGCGCGCAATCGGATGCCGATGCTTATTACTTTAAGGCTTTGAATATCGTCAACGGGCGCGACCCCAAAAAACTGAGTGATGGCGAATTGACGGCTGCCCTCAACTACTTTTTGCGCGCACAGAATGGGACGCACGGCACGGAAGCGAGACGAAACGCCGACCGCTTAGGGCGCGAGTACGACCGACGAAGGAAGCGATGAAAAGCAGGAGACAGGAGACAGAAGACAGAAGACAGAATGAAAGGCTGCAACCGTTCTTCTTCTGATTTTCTTTTCTTCTGTCTCCTGACTTCTGTATTCTGTCTCATGAATTATGCCTGACCTGATCGTCAAATATCCTGATCGCAGTCCTGATACTTTCCCGCTGGGACGCTTGCGGATCACCATCGGGCGCTCGGCGCGCAACGATTTGTGCATCCCTGACCCGTTTGCTTCGCGCGTCCATGCCGAAGTTCGCAGGGAAGGCGACCAATACATTTTGCAGGATTTGGGTTCGGCCAACGGCACGCTCTACAACGGCGCGACGGTCGAGGGTGCAATCCCGCTCACTACCGGCGGGCGAATTCAAATCGGCGAAACGGAAATCGTCTTCAACGACGGCAGCCTTGCCGCGGGGATGGCGACGATGATTACGGATCAGCAAGCCTCGCCCGTGCCCGAAGCGACGATTGCGATGAACTCGGCTGACCGCACTACGTCGGGTCTCTTGGAAGCCATCGAAGGCGCGCGCACGCAGCCCGATCAGGACACTACGCCCAAACATTCGGTCAGGCAAAGCGACCTGCTGGCTTTAATCAGCAAAGTGGGTGTCACGCTTTTGGCTTCCGCCACGCTCGGCGAAACCCTGCAACAGATTGCTTCGCTCGTCTTCGAGGCTGTCCCGGCGGAGCGTTGCTGCATCATGATGCGCGACGAAGGAAGCGAAGAATTGAAAGTCGCGGTGGCGAGGCTACGCGACCGGCAGGGCGACATCGGCGAGATTCGCGTCAGCCGCACGATCATGGAAGAGGTCGTCGGTCAGGGTAAATCCGTTCTGACAGCAGACGCCCAGCAAGACCCGCGATTGATGAGCAGCACGATGACCCTGCAAGGCATCCGCTCCGTCCTGGCCGTGCCGCTCGGTGTCGGCGAAAAAGTCTTCGGCATCATCTATGCCGATTCGCCCATCGCCGAAAGCCGCTTCACGGAAGATCACCTCAAGGTCCTGACCACGCTCTCATCTGTGGCCGCCATCCGTGTCGAGAACGCGCGTTTGATGGAAGAGCAGATCGAGCGCGAGCGGCTTGAGCAGGAACTGCAACTGGCGAGCGAGATTCAGCAGCGCTTTCAGCCGACCACCTCTCCGCAAGTTCCCGGCTACGAGATGCAGGGCATCAGTTTCCCCTGCTACGAAATCGGCGGCGACTACTACGACTTCATCAAGCGCGAGGACGGACGTCTGATTATCACGCTCGGCGACGTGTCGGGCAAGGGCACAGCCGCCGCGCTCCTGATGTCCAGCCTCCACGCGGCGGTTCACGCGCAGGCCGCTTCTCACAACTCGCTGGCCGCGACCATCAGCGCGGTCAACAACTATCTGGCCGACAACACTCCCGCCAATCGCTTCGTCACGCTCTTTTACGCAGAGCTTGACCCGCAGTCGGGCGGTCTCTCCTTCATCAACGCCGGTCACAATCCGCCGCTGATAGTCCACGCCGCAGGCACGACCGAGAACTTAGCAGCAGGAGGCTTGCCGCTCGGCATCCGTCCCGACGCCGAGTACCGCGAAGGCCGCACGCAGTTGCAGCATTCCGATGTGCTCGTCATCTACTCCGACGGCGTCTCGGAAGCCGTCAGCCCACAGGGCGAAGAGTTCGGCACACAGCGTCTCTACGACGTTGTCTCACGCAACCTCGAAGCCTCCGCCGCAGGCATCCGCGACCGCATCGAAGCCGCCCTCACCAAATGGGCGCAAGGCACACCCGCCGCCGACGACATCACCCTCGTCATCGTCAAACGTCAGGCAGCAGGCTTTGTCGCCTCATCGAGAGGTTAAGCGCCGACACATTAAACTAGAATTCGGTTTTAACTTCAGGCTAACTCTACGTCGCAGAGAAATCGGTTAAGTATTCCTGAACGCTTTGGGGAAGCTCCATGTAGGTGTCGCGGGAGCTGAACCAGCGGACGGTCTGTCCTTCCTGCATGCGGACGTAGACGAAGCCGGTGCGGAGGTTGATGGCGAAGCCCGCCTGGTCTGTGTCGCAGGCGTGGGGGCGGCAGACTTTGACGGCGAGGAAATCGCCGATCTGTTTGATGGGAGTCTCGACGCCGTATTCTCTCGTCAGCAAATTGAAATCTTTGCGGCTCAGGAGCGCGAGGAGCGGGCGACGAATTTCGGGAAGCTGGAAGAAGTTGCGGGTGATTCTGCCGGTCTTGTGCGTGGGGTATCTGCCCGCCCAGCTTCGTAGTTGGCTGAGCCTGCCCTGCGCGGCCACTGCACCGCTGAAGCAGAAGAGAAGAAGCATGAGCGCGATCAGGTTTTTCCGTTTCATCGAATTCATCAAAAATGTTCCCTCCATCGAAATTGAGTTTACAGGCGTTTGAGACTTTCTGTGATTCTTTCGGCGCTCTTTTCACCAATGCCGTCAACCATCTCAAGGCCGCCGCCTTCGACGAACTTTTTCAGGTCGTCGAGCGAGGCAATCTTGAATTGCTGGTGAAGCGTGGCGGCGGTCTTCAATCCAATGCCGCCGACGCGCAACAGGTCTAGAGTGGTTTCGGGCGTCTCGACAGTCATCTTTTCCCAGGCGTCGAACGTTCCTCGTTCGAGTAGCTCCACGATTTTGCTGCTGATGGCCTTGCCCACGCCGGGAAGCGTCTGCAAACCCTTGACGCCTTCTTCCGCCGCGATTTTTTTCAGGGGCGTCGGCCACGTCTCGATTACTTCCGCCGCGTTGCGGTAGGAGCGGATGCGGAACGCATCGTCGCCCCTGATCTCCATCAAGGCAGCCAGCCGCACGAAACGCTCGGCAATCGCTTCATTATCCATCCCCTTTGCCCGCCGCTTCCAGTTGAAGATGCCCATCAGGTTTAAAGTAAAAGGTGATAGCTAATTTCTAGTCCGATTGTAGCAAGCTTGTTAACTCTTGTAATCGGATTGTCCACAGAGACAGCAAGCTTAATAGGGAATAATAACCAAATTCGCCAACAAATCCTCAAATCGGCCATAAAAATTTTGTTGACAGGATTCAGACTGAGGCGTATACAGCGCACGTTGCTTGTGATATTCACGTTAGCAAGAGCCTCACTCCTCAACGAGTTCCGCTGTTGCTGATGTCCCCTCACTACTTTCATTGACAGTCAGAGGAAATGCATCATGGCATATCCCAATCTTCACAAGAAAATAGTAGGCATATCTTTAATGGCATTACTGTGTGTTGGCCTATCAATATTTTCATTTGTAAGCAGGGCTCAGCAACAAAGGCGAGTCATAAAACAAAAGGCTTGGCAAGATGAGCCTGTTAAAGTAACTCTGCTGAAAGTCAAAGGACATTCTATAAAACTTAATCAAGATTTTGATGAAGACGAGGACTGGTTACATGGATTGACAATTAGCATTACCAACACGTCAGATAAGCCTATTACCTATTTAAGTTTCAGAATTGATTTCCCATCTCATGAGGGGAATTCCAGAGATAATCCGATACCGGCTTATGACTTTTCGTATGGGCATAATCCAGACTCTGTGAATGCGATTTTGTCTAATGACACAAAGCCGATAATGCCTAAAGAAACAAAGGATTTCACCATCTCTGACGACAAGTATGCGATTATTAACGAACTTCTTAGACAAAGCGGGTATCCAGCTATTATCAAGCGCCTTGATATAGTTCTAGATGATATTGGTTTTGCGGATAATACCCTTTGGCGAGCTGGGAAAATACATGGGAGAGACCCCAATAATCCTAGTAAGTGGATACGCATAAATAAAACAGTGGGTAATCTATCGAAACCCAAAATCCGCGCTCCTGGATATAGCAACCATTCTCAGGTAAAAGGCAGTGGATTCTCTTATATGCCTGGAATGGAAATAATAAATATATCTGCACAACACAATATGATTCCGATTACACCTACAACGGCGGAGGCTGTTGCTGTTTAGCCTCTTCTCCTATCCTCATTGATGTCCAAGGCAACGGCTTCAATCTGACGAACACACAGGGCGGCATCACCTTCGACATCGACGGCAATGGCACACCGGAGCGCCTGGCCTGGACAGAATCCAGCGCAGATGATGCCTGGTTAGCACTAGACCGCGATGGCAATGGCTTAATTGATAATGGGACAGAACTGTTCGGCAACTTCACAGCGCAGCCCCCTTCCGCCGCTCCCAATGGATTTCTGGCACTGGCCGAATATGATAGGCCAGCGCAGCGCGGCAACGGCGACGGCGTAATCAGCAGCAGAGATACTATTTTCTCCAGCCTGCGGCTGTGGCAGGACATGAATCACAACGGGATGTCAGAGCCAGGTGAATTGAAGACGCTAGCGGAGCTAGGAGTAGCCAAACTGGAGTTGGAGTATCAGGAATCGAAGAGAGTTGACCAGTATGGCAATCAGTTTCGGTATCGAGCGAAGGTTAGAGATGACCATGAGGCGCAGATGGGTCGTTGGGCGTGGGATGTGTTTCTGCGCGCCGCTCAGCAATAAGCACAGCGCGCTGAGGATAAAATGTCGCCCGCAGGTCTGTCAGGACTTGCGGGCGATTTCCCTGCTAATAGACCTCTTAACTTGACATTATACACCCCGCGCGGTTATCAATTCAGGCATCCCTTGGCCATGACCCGAAGTCTAAACAAGCGTTCTAAATTCTCCTCCGTCGAAATCTATTCTTTTTTGAGGTCTACTATGAAACTGAGAAAATTTTTGTGTGCGCTGCTCATCGCGCTCTTCAGTATCCAGATGCTTCACGTCACGGCGCTGGCGGACGAAGGCATGTGGCCGATCAACAACGTGCCGAAGGCCGAGATCAAGCGCAAGTACGGCTTTGAAGTCACCGACGCCTGGCTCAGGAAAGTTCAGATGTCGGCTGTGCGTTTCAACAACGGCGGCTCCGGCTCGTTCGTCTCTGCGGACGGATTGGTGCTGACCAACTATCACATCGTCGAAGATTTCGTCGGCGAGCTGAGCACTCCGCAGAAGGATTACGCCAAAGAAGGCTTCGTCGCACGCACGCGCGCCGAAGAGATGAAAATTCCGAGTCTCGAACTCAACGTCCTGATGAGCGTCGAGGACGTGACCGACCGCATTAATGCTTCCGTCAAGACTGACATGTCGGCTTCGGACGCCTTCACAGCGCGGCGCGCCGCCATCAGCGGCATCGAAGCCGACTCGCTCAAGGCCACGGGCTTGCGCTCCGACGTGGTCACCTTGTATCAGGGCGGGCAGTACAATCTTTATCGCTACAAGAAATATACGGACGTGCGCTTAGTCTTCGTCCCGGAATTTCAGGCGGCCTTCTTCGGCGGCGATCCAGACAATTTCAACTTCCCGCGCTTTAACATAGACATGGCGCTGGTGCGTGTCTATGAAAATGACAAGCCCGCGAAGGTCGAGAATTATCTCAAGTGGTCGGAGAAGGGCGCGAAGGAAGGCGATCTGGTTTTCGTCGTCGGCCATCCCGGCTCGACCTCGCGGCTGAATACGGTCGCGCATCTCGAAGAGCTACGCGATGTCAGCATCCCGCTTGTCATTCGTATGTTCGAACACCGCGAGGCGGTCTTGAAGAAATACATGGCGATGGGCGAGGAGCAGACCCGCCAGGCGCAGAACGAATTGAACAGCGTGCAGAACACTCTCAAGGTTTATCGCGGCCAGCTCGCAGGCTTGCAGGACAAAACTTTCATCGAGCGGAAGCGTCAGGCTGAAGAGGCTTTTCGTAAATCTATCATGGCTGATGCGCGGCGACGACAGGAGTACGGAGATGCTTGGGAGTCGATTGCGACAGCGCACAAGGGTCTGGCTTCTTTCGTGCGCGAACGAAGATTCCTTGACCAGGCCGCAGGCTTCAACACGACGCTTTTCGGCATCGCGCGCACGCTGGTGCGTCTCGCCGCCGAAAGTGAGAAACCGGACCCCGAGCGACTGCCCGAATACACTAAAGCGCGCCGCGCCTCGCTGGAGCTGGCTCTGTATTCGACCGCGCCCATTCACGCGGACTTCGAGAAGCTGAAGCTCGCCGATTCGCTCACTTTCATGGCCGAAGTCTTCGGCGCAAACGATCCGCTGGTCAAGCGCATCCTCGACGGCAAGTCGCCGGAAGCGCGTGCCAGCGAGTTGATTGACGGCACGAAGCTCAAAGACCCTGAATTCCGCAGGCAACTGGCAGCGGGCGGCGTGAAAGCGATTGAGGCTTCCGACGACCCGATGATCGTGCTGGCGCGCAGCATTGACCAGCAGGCGCGCGACGTACGCAAGCGTTACGAGAGCGAAGTAGTCGGAGTCGAGCGCACCAGCTACAGCAAGATTGCGCGTGCGCTCTTTGAGACCGAAGGCACGAAGCTCTACCCTGACGCGACCTTCACGCTGCGGCTCTCCTACGGCGCAGTCAAAGGCTACATGGAGAATGGCAGGAAGATTGAGCCGTTCACGACCTTCGGCGGCCTCTACGACCGCGCGACGAAGTTCAACCAGAAGTTTCCGTACAACCTGCCCGCGCGCTGGGCTGAAAGGAAGTCTGCGCTCGATTTGAAGACGCATTACAACTTCGTCTCGACCAACGACATCATCGGCGGCAACTCTGGCTCTCCGACCATCAACAAGGAGGGCGAACTGGTCGGGTTGATCTTCGACGGTAACATCCAATCGCTCGTCGGCAATTTCTACTACGACGAATCAATCAACCGCGCCATCTCCGTTGACTCGCGCGGGATGCTCGAAGTCTTACGGAAGGTTTTCGACGCCAAAGAAATCGTGGACGAATTGACGAAATAAGCTAAAGAAGGCAAAAGTAAAAAGGTAAAAGGCAAAAGTGAGGATGAAACCACTTTCAATAAAATGTGGTTCTCCACCTCACTTTTGCCTTTTTACTTTTATCTTTTTACTTTGCTCGCCGTGGCGGATTAGCCGGAGGCTGCAAATCTGCCACAACGCTTTCCTGCAACACGCTGCGCTTTGTGCCTTCATTGCTCTTACTTTTCTGATTATAGCTTGATCGCTCGCGTGGCCTTCCGCTTGCTGTCCGGGTTGTTCTCAAAGGGTGTTCAGCCCTTCATCTCGGACTAGCAGATTATTGAAAGGTGACTAATCATGAAAATGAGACTCAGTTTGGCTGCCTTAACGATGGCGCTGGCTCTTTCCACAGCCGGGTTCGCAGCGCCCGTCAAGAATAAGGACAAGCACAGCGCCGCGCACAAGGCGGCGGTCAAGAAGTGCAACGAGGATTATGCAGCGGCGCACAGGGAAGCAAAGACGAAGAAAGGTAAGGAAAGGACAGCAGCCGAGGCGGCGGCCAGACAGGCTCGCAAGCAATGCATCGCTGCCGCTCCTCAGTAGTAACTGAAGCGCAGGAAGAGTATTAAAACTCTGTCAGGAGCGAGATGTTCTGACGATTACATTCCGCTCCTGACGGAGCCAGGAGAGTGTCGCGCATTTTTAGCTATAAATATCTCGCTCCTGACGGAGCTTTAGCCCCACTCCTTCGATTCTGCCATCTTGCATCTGACATTCTGATAGTTGCTTGAGGCGATTGCGCGCTGCACCTGAAAACGCGTGTCCGTCCGCCATAGTAGTAAGCCGCAAGCAAGACGATTATACTGTGGGTGCGCCGGAAACTTCTTCTCTCGCTATTAAGGCGCAGATGTTTGTTCTGACGTATGCACCCGCTCAAGCTTCATACCAAGACGACACTGCTTGCTTGTGCCATCACGCTCGCCGTGCTGGGCGTTGTCCTGGCGCTGGTCAGCATGCGCGTTGCCGAGCACATCAGGGAAGAGCAAAAAGCACTGGCGGAGCTACAGGCAGTAAGTCTCGCCGAGCACATCAGTGAATTGCCTGAGCCGCGCGATCCGCAAGCGCTCGCCCGCTCGGCGACGCTGGCGCACGGTGTGCGGCCTGATGCCGTGACAGTGCGCGTCTGGGAGAGAGTGGGCGGCGTCTTTGTCCCCGTCGTTGCCTCTTCCGACAGCGCGCCGGTCGAGGACATCCCGGAAGATGCCAAAGAGGTTTTGCGCGGCGGGCTTGCTACCAGAAGCGTCAGCGCGCAGCCTGTCGGAGCAAACGATTCGCTCTATCGTGTCTTCGCACCCATCACGGAAAACGGGCGCGTGAGCGGTGCTGTCGAGGTGATCGAAAAGCTGGATGACGCTCCGGCGATTGCCTTCCGCTACGGGCGCGGCGCTATCTGGATAGCACTCATCGCGGTCGCCCTGATTACCCTCGGCGTTTACCTTCTCTTTCGTTACCTCGTCTACCGGCCAGTTGAGCATTTGCTCAATGCGATGTCGCGCGCCAAAGCCGGGGACTTGAAGGCGCAAGCGCCGATCATGGCCGAAGACGAACTCGGAGTCTTGTCGCGCGAATACAACGACCTCACAGCGCGCTTGCTGGAGATGACCGAGGAACGCGAGGCGCAGAAGCAACTCCTGCAAGAGCGTGTGCGCGAAGCCACCCTTGAGCTGGCAGAGCGCAACACGCAACTGGAAGAAACGAATCTTGAGCTGTGGCAGACGACCCGCAGGTTGACGACGCTGGAAAGGCTCGCCGCCGCCGGACAGACCGCCGCTCAGTTCGCGCACGAGGTTGGAACTCCGCTCAATCTCATCAGCGGGCATGTTCAATTGCTGCACATGAACTTGCGCCAGGACCCTGAAGCCGCGCAAGCTCGGCTGGAAACCATCAACATGCAGATCGAGCGGATCGAGCGCATCGTCAGAGGAATGCTGGATCGTACAAGACCTGAAGCGCCCGCGCTCGTTCCGCTCGACCTTAATTCACTTCTGAGCAGAACGTTTGATGTGACAGCCCCGGCGCTCGAATCACGCGGCGTCCGGCTCGTCACCTCTCTGGAGCCTCAGCTTCCGCTCATCAAAGGCGACGCAGACCGTTTGCAACAGGCCTTCATCAATCTTTTCAACAACGCGCTGGACGCGATGGCCGAAGGAGGCGAGTTGCGCGTCAGGACTTTCAGCGAAAGCCTTGAGACAGATGATGGCGCACATTACTCGTCAGTCGAATTCGCCGACACAGGCTGTGGGATGACGCCCGAAGTTCAAGCCAGAATCTTCGATCCGCTGTACACAACTAAAGAGAGAGGCAGGGGAACAGGCCTGGGGCTGGTCGTCGTCAGTCAGGTGGTCAGCGATCACTGCGGGCATGTCGAAGTAGTGAGCGAGCCGGGAGGCGGCGCGCGCTTCGTTCTCAGATTTCCGGTCGCGCCGGACGGATTAACCGGAGCAGCCATCTCTGAGGATTTGGTGGAGTCGGTGGAGAGCAGCTAAGACAAGTGAAGAGAGAAACGATCCACGCGCGTCACACGAAACAACACGAAGGGACAGAACATGCTGAATGTTTAGTGTCATTTCGTGTTGCTTCGTGGATCGTTCGCTCGTCTTCTCTTGTTCTCTCACTTCGGTATAACACAGGCTGAAAAGAGATGAAACGGATTCTCGTTGTTGATGACGACCGTGCGTCGTGCGAACTCCTGAGCGAGATTTTCGCTGCGCAGGGATGGAGCGCAGAAACCGCACAGACGCCCGCGCAGGCGTTGGAATTAGCGGCCAGAGGTCAGCCCGATTTAATCATCAGCGACATCAACCTTGAGGCAGAGCAGACCGGCCTCGATCTTCTGCAACAGCTTCGCGACCGCTGCCCCGTGATTCTCGTGACAGGATTCGGCACGCTCGAAGCGGCGGTCGAGGCCTCGCGCGAAGGCGCATGGGATTTCATCTCAAAACCGTTCAAGGTTGAGGAAGTGGTCGCGACCGTCCGTCGCGCTCTACAAAGGGAGACTTCCGCGAGTGCTGATGCCAGCACTCAAGAAGACCTCACCACGCGGTATGAAGAGGCTGGACTGACGGGGCGCGCTCCCGCGATGATCGAACTCTACAAGGAGATCGCCCGCGTCGCCCCGGCACGCACGACCGTGCTGGTGACGGGTGAATCCGGCACCGGCAAGGAACTGGTCGCGCGCGCCATCCACAAACACAGTCCGCGCCGAGATAAAAGTTTCGTCGCAGTCAACTGCGGCGCGTTGACGGAGACGCTGCTTGAGGCGGAACTTTTCGGTCACGTGCGCGGTGCGTTTACGGGCGCGGTCGGAGATCGCCGGGGGCTTTGGGAAGAAGCTTCGGGTGGCACGCTCTTTCTAGACGAGATCGGCGAAACGAGTCCGGCGATGCAGGTCAAACTCCTGCGCGCCTTGCAGGACGGAGAGATCAAGCGCGTCGGGTCTTCGCAGACGGCGCGCTTTGATACGCGCGTCGTGGCTGCGACCAACCGTGATCTGGAAAAAGAAGTGAAAGCGGGAAGCTTCCGCGAAGACCTCTTCTATCGCCTGAGCGTCGTGACCATCCGTGTCCCTCCGCTCAGGGAAAGGCGCGGCGACATCCCCGTCCTCGCCGAACATTTTTTGCGCGCGGCGTCAGCGAAGGCCGGGCGGGGTCGGCTCAGGTTAGCGGAAGAAACTCTCAAGCTGCTGGTGGCCTACGGTTGGCCGGGAAACGTGCGTGAGCTTGAATCGTTCGTCGAATACGCGGCGCTTCACGCACGCGGACGGGAAGTAATGCCGGAAGACTTGCCCGCCAAGATGCAGACCAACGAGGTTCGTGCTGCGTCGCGCTCTCCTCTGCCTGCCCTCTTTGAAGACCTGCCGTCGCTTGACGAGTTAGAGCGCCGCTACCTGCTTCATGTTCTAAAAACGGTTAATGGTAATCGCACGCGGGCGGCGGAGATTCTGGGCGTTGACCGGCGGACGCTGTACCGCATGGCCGAGCGATTCCGCATCGAACTGGACAAGGAGGGATGAAAAGCAGGAGACAGAAGACAGCGAAAGGCAGAAGTCAGAATAAAAACAAAAGCGATTCTCCGCTTCTTCATTCTGGATTCCTGCTTTTCTCCTGTCTCCTGTCTTCTGTCTTCTGTCTCCTGCTTTTCATTGTTCCAGACTATCATCCAATCTTTTGTTAAGAGAGATCAGACGTGCTCTGGCGTCGCCAAGCGCCCCGTGCTGGACGTAGCGCTCGGCAGAGTCAATTTCCCTGAGCGTCTCCTCCAGCACGTCGAACCGTTTGCCCTGTTGCCTTCTCAGGTCTATGGCGTGAGCCGTGGCCGAGCGTGCCTGTGTCATGGCGCGCAGCGCCGCCGCGCTCTGGCGATTCTTCAGATACACGGTAGCCGCCGCGAGATGATCGCCCGCAGCTTCGATGTCGGCGTCGCGTTGCGGCAACTGCGGCGTGAAATGCACCGCCGGGCCGGGCGTGGCATGCGTTTGGGGGCTTTCTTCGGTCGTGATGGTTTCAACGACAGGCGTGTGCCAGCTTGAAGATAATCCGATGAAGAGAAAAAGTGTGCAAAGACCGAGCGCGCCGAGAACAATCGAGCGACGCGACCGGAGCCTGCCTGCCAATGCCATCATCTGTTTCCGGTGTTTCATGCGACCACTTACCGCTGCGATCAAAGAATAGCGAAAGGGCGCTGCTCTCCTCAAAAGCAGCGCCCCTTCGCGCACGCAAGCGGCCCTTGTTTTCGCCCTTGCCCCTTGCGACCTGCGGCCATCACAGTGTCATCTCGCCAGGACAACCTCTCGGCCACAGTTGTTAAGCTCTGTGAAGTGACCTGTCCGCGCTGCGGCCAGCGCTAAGTTCGCGTGTTGCTATTCGCATTCTTCGTGCTGTTTCTTTTCATCCGATTCCTTCGATGAGGCTTGCGGCGGCGCGAATGGCGACGTTTATTCTTGCTGACCTTCGCGGTTGTGGTCATGGTGGTTGACGAGTTCGTGTTTTGAGTCTTTCCCGTGCCGTTTGCGAGTGCGCCACTCGTGCCGAGCGCGAGCGCGATAACGAACGCTATTGCGAGTCCGAGTTTACTTCTCATATCTCCTCGTTTCTCCTTCGATGCAGGCTGCTTTTAAACATCTTGATGATTCTATTTTGGGACGATGGCCGAGGAACTGCCGATCTTTAACTCATCCTCCGCCACACACCTATTCATCCACCGCAAGGTCTATGCCAGATTGTAGAAAGACTGAGAGCTTCATTTTCATCAGCTTTTAGAACAAATGAACGTCGTTGCAGACAGATGACTGTGTGGCATTTGTGCATGTGCCTCAAACGCGCCACACCAATGATTGCGGAATGCAGATTTCTGATTGCGGATTGAAAAGCGGTTGAGTTACTCTTCAGCCCGCAATCTGAAATCCGCATTCTAAAATTGGCACATTCGCCCCATGACCAAGTGCCCTCATTGCCGAAAAGAGATTCCTGACGACAGAAGCTCGTGCCCTTCCTGCGGGACTGCGCTTGGCGACTCCTTTACGCCGACGCGCCTGCTGCCGGATGAAGGAAGCGGCGCAGCCGGTCAACAGGACGCAACGCGGCGCAAAGCTGCTGCGAACTCTTCGCGCTCCTCAACCTCGTTTGATTCGATTGACGATGCGCGGTTCACGCCCGGAACGACGCTCGCCGGTCGCTACCGGATCGTCAGTCTCCTGGGGCGCGGTGGGATGGGCGAAGTTTACCGCGCCGACGACCTCAAACTGGGGCAGCCCGTCGCTTTGAAGTTTCTGCCCGAAACGCTTTCGACGGACGGTGCGGCGCTCGCTCGCTTTCATCGTGAAGTGCGCGTGGCGCGGCAAGTCTCGCATCGCAACGTCTGCCGCGTTTACGACATCGGCGAAATAGACGGCCAGCACTTTCTCTCGATGGAGTTCATCAAAGGAGAAGAATTAGCTTCGCTCCTTCGGCGCATCGGACGACTCCCCGCCGATAAAGCTGTCGAGATTGCGCGCCAGCTTTGCGCTGGAATCAGTGCCGCGCACGACAACAACGTCCTGCACCGCGACCTCAAGCCAGCCAACGTGATGATTGATGCGGACGGCAACGTGCGCGTCACGGACTTTGGGCTGGCGGGGCTCGCCGAAGAGATTCACAAGGATGAGGTGCGCGCCGGAACTCCCGCCTACATGGCTCCCGAACAACTTTCCGGGGAAGGTGTCTCCGTCAAAAGCGACATCTATAGCCTGGGTCTCGTGCTCTACGAAGTCTTCACGGGCAAGCGCGCCTTTGAAGCGGGAACGCTCGATGAGCTTCTCCGTTTGCGAAAGAGCGAGACAACGCCCACCACGCCTTCGAGCCTCGTTAAAGAGATTGACCCTCTGGTCGAGCGCGTCATCCTGCGCTGTCTGGAGAAAAATCCTAAAGACCGTCCCGCGTCGGCGCTTCAGGTGGCCGCCGCGCTTCCCGGTGGCGACCCGCTTCAGGCCGCGCTTGCCGCAGGCGAGACGCCTTCACCTGAGATGGTCGCCGCCGCGCCCAAAGAAGGTGCGCTGCGACCGATGGTGGCCACGGCACTGCTCGCTTCATTCCTTGTCCTGTACGCGCTCGCCTGCGTCTTTTCCGATAGCGTGTCTCTCTACAGCCTTGCGTCGCTCGATAAGTCGCCGGAGATTTTGCAGGAACGCGCCCGTGACATCATCAAGCGACTGGGCTACACGGACGTGCCTGCCGACAGCGCTTACGGGATGACTCCCAACGAAACTTACTTGCAGTACGTAATCGAGAATGACCAGTCACGCAATCGTTGGGACGCGCTGAAGACAGGGCAACCGGCTGGGTTCAATTTCTGGTATCGCCAGAGTCCACGCTACATGAAAACATCCGGCGCTGAGCAGATCAGGGCTGATGATCCACCGGAAATATTTTCAGGGATGGCGCGAGTCTCACTTGATACTGAGGGGCGACTGCGACTTTTCTCTGCCGTCCCGGCACAGCGAGAAGAACCGGAGAACCGTAGCCCGGCATCAGCGCCGGACTGGTCAACTCTTTTCGCGGAAGCCGGATTCAATCAGGCGAATTTCCAGCCGGTCGAATCCGTCTGGGTTCCTCAGCACGCTTACGACGCGCGCGCCGCATGGGACGGCGTTTACCCGGCGCAGCCCTTTATCAAGATACACCTCGAAGCCGCCGCCTATCGCGGCAAGCCGATTTACTTCGAGGTCATCAATCCGTGGGATGTGCCCGGTCGTCAGGTGCAGCGCCGGGAGAGCGCATCTGATCGTGTTCTGTACCTCTTGCTCATCATGATCGGGATAGTGGCGATGGTCGGGAGCGCGTTGCTCGCGCTCAAAAATCTGCGCCTCGGGCGCGGCGACCGGCGCGGCGCGTTCCGTTTGGCGCTCTTTGTCTTTACCCTCACCATGCTGATTTATCTTTTCGACGCCCATCACACCTGGACAAACAGCGAGTTTGACTTGTTTTTTAGTTACATCCAGTCGGCTCTGCTCGCAGCGTTTTTCCTCTGGTTGCTATACATCGCGCTTGAGCCTTATGTCAGGCGGCGCTGGCCTGAAGTGATTATCGGCTGGACTCGGCTGCTGGCCGGTGAATTTCGTGACCCTCTGGTGGGACGAGATATTTTGATCGGCTCGGTCCTGGGCGCAGCTCTGATTACCAATAACTATCTCGTTGACCTCGTGCCGAAATGGCTGGGCTTGCCTCCCAATAAGCCTTTCATTGACGCGCATCTGATGCTCGGCATGCGCCGTTTTATGCCGGAATTCGCGGGTCTTTTCATGTCCTCATTTGTGATCGCTTTCGTCCTGCTCTTCATGCTGCTCCTGTTTTTTATCATCCTGCGGCGTAAATGGCTGGCCGCCGCTGCGACCTGGCTGGTGCTCGCCTCGCTTTTGGTCTTAGCTCATAGCGAAACACCGCTGGTGAGTCGGCTGTTCGGCCTGACCGGCGCTCTGATTTTTGTCGGCGGTCTCTACCGTTACGGGTTGCTGGCGCTGATTGTCGGCGGGTTCATTTTCCACTCGTGGGTCTTCTTTCCGATTACGACGAAGCTCTCGGCGTGGTGGGCTGCGGACTTCATCCCGGTCTTGATTATTTATGTCGCGCTCGTCGTCTATGCCTTCTACACGAGCCTGGCAGGACAGCCACTGTTTCGCGGCAAATTGTTGGAAGATTAAAAGCGGAATCCAGAATCCAGAAGTCAGAATTCAGAATAAAAGGAAATCAGAAGAAAGCGGGTTGCAGCCGTTCATTCTGGCTTCTGGCTTCTGACTCCTGGATTCTGCTTTTCACGCCTTCTCTAGCCCCGCGTACTTTTCAATCAGCTTCTTCTGTCCAAAGCCCGGAAAACTGACGGTGAGCTTCGCCGAATCGCCCGTGCCTTCGCGCCTGAGGACGAGGCCGCGCCCATATTTCGGATGACGAACGTGCGAGCCGGGCGTGAAGTCGCCGCCACCCGAAGACGAAGAGTCGCGTGTCCCGGCATTCGAGGCGCTGGCCGCGCGGCGTTTGATGGTTGGCTCGGCTTGAGATTTGTAATCAGAGCTTCCCAGGGTTTGCCCGCGCTTGCGGAAAAACTCCGCGATGGAATCAACGCTGTCGTAAGTCTTGCCTGAGAACTTGGTGCGCTCACGCGCGTCGCCCCGGAGCGCGCTTGCGGCGTGCTTGTTCTCAAGTGTGGCGGAGCTACGCGCAAACGCGAGCCAGGAGTTCCCGCGCGAGAGGTCTTCCATCAAATCGAGCGGCATCTCGTTCAAAAACTGCGAAGGCTCAGATGCCATCTCTTCGCCATAGACGCGCCGCTTCATCGCGTGCGTCACGTACAAAAATCTTTCGGCGCGCGTGATCGCGACGTAGCAGAGCCTGCGCTCTTCTTCCAACTCCGCCGGGTCTGTGGCGGAGCGCGAGTGCGGAAAGAGGCCGTCTTCGAGACCGACAATGAAGACGAGCGGAAACTCCAAACCCTTGGCCGCGTGCATCGTCATCAGGGTGACGGGAGCATCACGCTTGTACTGGTCTGTATCCGAAACGAGCGCGGCGTGGTCTATGAAGTCGCGCAAGCCTTCATTTTCCTGCTTGTCATAATCAACCGCTGCGTTGACCAACTCCTGCAAGTTTTCGAGCCGCGCTTCCGCTTCGTCCGAGTTTTCGGTCTTCAGGGCATTCTCATAGCCCGTATCCAGAATCGCCGCTTTCACCACATCTGAGACAGGCGAATCTGAGGCGGAAGCATTGGTCGCCGCGCTGACGAGATTGGTGATGATTTGCTGGAAGTTTTTGAGCGCAGAAATGGCGCGCGGACTCAAGCCCTGTCCCTGTTCGGTCAGAATAGCGATGGTCTCCCAGTGTGAGACGCCATAGTCTTTGGCGCGGCGCGCGATTTCGTCCAAAGTCTGTTTGCCCAGGCCACGCGTCGGGCTATTGATAATTCGCATCAGCGCGATGGAATCGTGCGGATTGAGCGCGAGTTTCAGGTAGGAGATGATGTCGCGCACCTCCATGCGCTCGTAGAAGGAAAAGCCGCCGACGATGTTGTACGCGAGGCCAACACGCCTCAGAGCTTCTTCAAAGACGCGCGACTGAGCATTGGTGCGGTACAGCACGGCGGCGCGAATGTCTTCTTCGGCGCGGCGATGTTCTTCGATTTTCGCGGCGACGAAACGCGCTTCCGCGTCCGCGTCGAAAGCCTGGTAGTAGCGTATGCGCTCGCCTGAAGGATTGGCCGTCCAGAGAGTTTTACCTTTGCGCTCCGTGTTGTGTTTGACGACCGCGCCCGCCACGTCAAGAATCGTTTGCGTCGAGCGGTAATTCTGCTCCAAGCGAATAACTTTCGCGTTCGGGTAGTGCTGCTCGAAGTTGAGAATGTTCGTGATGTCCGCGCCTCGCCATTTGTACACACTTTGATCTTCGTCCCCGACGACACAGATGTTCTGCTGCTTCTCCGTCAGGAAACGAATCAGCGCGAACTGAAGCATGTTGGTGTCCTGGTATTCGTCAACGAGGATGTAACGAAACTTGTCGTTGTAATACTCGCGCACTTCGGGGACGCGCCGCAGCAGTTGGACGGTTTTAATCAGGAGGTCGTCGAAGTCGAGCGCGTTATTGTTGACGAGACGCTCCTCGTAGAGCTTGAAGACGCGAGCGATGGCCGCGCGCTTTTCGTCGCTGTATTCGACGCGGGCGGCATAGGATTCGGCGTCGTCACCGTTGCGATTCTTTGCGCCGGAGATCGCGCCCTGTGTGGCGCGCGGCCCCAGTTGCTTCTCGTCATAGCCCGAATCCCTGATGCACGCTTTGATGAGCCGCACGGAATCGTCCTGATCGTAGATGGTGAAAGACCGCGTGTAGCCCGCACCCAATTTTTCAATGTCACGGCGCAGGACGCGAACGCAGAGGCTATGAAAGGTCGAGATGAGCGGCGCGCTCGCCAAAGGCGTTCCCGCCAGGAGCGCACGGACGCGCTCGCGCATCTCCTCCGCCGCTTTGTTCGTGAACGTGACGGCGAGAATGTTGTACGGGGCGACACCACGTTCCGCAATCAGGTACGCGATGCGATGCGCGATGACGCGCGTCTTGCCTGAACCTGCGCCCGCCAGAATAAGCAACGGCCCGTCTGTTTCGACAACCGCCTCGCGCTGCTGTTGATTTAGTGATGAAAGAAAGTCCATAACGAAAAGCAGGAGTCAGAAGACAGGAGACAGAAGAAAAGAAAATCTGTAACAGCGGCTCTCCGCCTTATCCATTCTGACTTCTGTCTCCTGTGTTCTGACTCCTTTATTTTATCAATTTCTGAATCGCCTTGAATTGCTCGTGCTTCGCGTCGCGTAATAATTCAAAGAGCGCCATTTCGGTTGAAGAGGGAATCGCGCCGCTCTGTTGCATCTTGGCCAGGCCGATTTGCCTGTTCTGCTCTGTGCGCGCGGTGATGCAATCCGTCAGCAGATGCACGCGATAGCCGCGCTCCATGAGATCGTGCGTTGTCTGGTTGACGCAGATGTGCGCTTCGATGCCGCAGATTAGAACGTGCAGCGCCTGTGCGCTTTCTAGTTCGGCTTCAAACTCACGCGCGCCGCAGGAGCTGAAAGCGGTCTTTTCAATTACTTTAAGATCGGGAGGGAACACGGCCTTGATTTCGTTCGCGGTGTGACCCAATCCGCGCGGATATTGCTCCGTGACGATGACGGGGATGTGCAAAAGCTGTGCGGCATGAGCGACGAGCGCAATCCGCGCTGCCGTCTCGGCAAAGTCCGAAATCGGAGAACGAAAACCTTCCTGCATGTCTATGATGGCGAGCACAGTGTGCGCCGGGTCGAGCGTATTTTTATGCGGCATCTTCTTTCCTCGAACAGACATTTAAGCACACCACCTGCGGGGCGCAAAACGGGCAGGACGATTGCTATCGGGAATCGCTCTTATCCGAGGTGTTAGCTTTGCCTAAAACGTCGGGCGATAATCTTTTCTCTGAATTTTTGAGCAAAGAAGAGAAGCGTCGCGCCCGCCAGACCGACAAAAGCAACGATTGGCCAGTAGCGCGAATGCAGGTAATTGATCTCGTAAAATATTTTCAGCCAGTTAAGGAGAAAGAAATCAATTTGGCTGGCGGCCAGGAAACAATAGATTGTCAGGAGGCCGATTCCGTAGAGCAGGTAAATCTTGACGTTCTTTTCTCCCTTGTGCAGCGCGATGGCGAAGAAGTTGGCCACCGACGTGATGATGACGATGCTCAGCCAGACCATCTGGAGGTCAGCTTCATTGATTCCGTAATACTTCGTCGTGATGTACTCCCCAATGTAACCTGCCCCGGCCATAAAGAGAGCAGACACCACCACGAACGAGTAGAGGTCACGGGTGAAGTTCAGAGTCTTACTGACATTGTTGTTCCTGAGCGCGATGAAGAAAGAGGGCAGGGCAATCGTGAAGATGTTGATGAGCGAGACGCGACGCGGCGTCAAGGGAAAATTGAACAGGAAAAAGATGTGGAGCAAGGCCAGGTAGACGACCACGAAATTTTTCGTCAGAAAGAGCTTCGCAATCGAGCTGACCGTGTTGACGATCTTGTTACCTTCGTCGAAGATGCCGGGCAACAGAGAGAATCTGTTTTTTAAGAGGACAATGTCCGCGACCTCTTTCGTGATCTTGCTGCCTTCCTCCATCGCGATGCCCATGTCCGAGGCTTTGATGGCGGGCAGGTCGTTGACGCCGTCGCCAATCATCGCCGTGTAAATCTTCTCATGCTTTAAGGTTTCGATAATCTTGAGCTTATGGTCGGGGCGCAGACGGGCGAAGATCACCTTGTCCATAACCACTTTCAGGAACTCCCCGTCAGCGACTTGATCGAGCGCCTGTCCCGTGATGAGTTGGTCGTCTTCAATCTCCCAGCCGATTTCCCGAACGACCGCCTGAATCGCTTCGGGCGCGTCTCCCGATAATATCTTGAGACTGATCTTGTGCGACTGGAAGAGATGAATCGCTTCCATCACGTCGTCTCTGATCTGGTCTGTGATTGAGACGATGCAGATTGGCTCAATCAAAAGCCTGCTCGCATCATCTCTCGCCTCGCTTAACGAGACGCCCGGAGCGAGCCGCCCGAAGAGGACGTTGCGGTAGACGCTCAGCCTGCCCTCTTCATACAAGTGCTTCGCTTTCTCTCGAAACTCATACGTGACGCTGGGAAGTAGCAGATCAAACGCGCCGAAGATAAAGATTGCCTCGCGCCCGTTCGTCCGGGCTTTAATCAGGCTCATCTTCTTTTCGGAGCTGAAAGGGATTTCGTCGAGCAGTTGGACACGCTCGTCAAAGGGGAAGGGGGAGAGAGTTCTGAGCGTCGCGTTCTTGTCGGATGATAATTTGCCGTAAGTGCCGAGAAATTGTTCGGCATCGGCGCGATTATAGCGTTCGTCAATGAGCGTGATCTGGTTGACGGCGAGCTTGTTCTGCGTCAGCGTGCCGGTCTTATCCATGCAGACGATCTGCACGTTGGAAAACGACTCAATCGCGTTCAGCTTTTCGATGATTGCCCCGATCTTGCTGATGCGGTAGACGCCGAGCGCGAAAGTGATTGACGCCATCAGAACAAGCCCTTGCGGCAGGAGCGAGATGACGATGGTCGAAAGGCGGCGGATGAATTCCAGGTCGTTGATGTTGGCGTGAGGATCGAAGATGAGTTCGAGCAGCACCAGCCCGACGGAAATCAGCATCAGTGTTTCAACGATGTGATTGATTTTCTTTTGCAGCGGCGTCAGGGTGTGCTTGAGTTTTTTTGCTATTTCAGTGACTTGGTTGGCATAGCAAGCATCCCCGACCTTTTCTGCCACGTAAGCGCCGTTGCCGGAAACGCAGAAACTCCCGGACAGAATTTCGTCGCCCGCGTTCTTGAAGATAGGAACGGATTCGCCCGTCAGCAATGATTCGTCAATCTCAAGATGATTCGAATGCTCAACTCGCCCGTCAACTACAACCTGATCGCCGCGCCCCAGCAAGATGAGGTCGTCAACCACGATCTCTTTCTGGTCAATCGAAACTTCCTGGCCGTCGCGAAGGACAGCCACTTTTCTTTCCAGCAGCAGACTGACCTTGTCCAGAGCACGCTTGGCTTTAATCTCCTGCGAGATTGCCAGGATGGTATTGATGAGGGCGACCATGAGCACGCCGATGGAATCGAGGATGAGACGGTCATCGCGCGTTCTGAAATAAAAGAAGAGCAGAAAGGCAATCACCAGCAGGACGATGAGATTGAAGACCGAGAAGAGATTTTCGAAGACGATTTCGCGGATAGGCCGCGTGCGGGTTTTGGATGCGACGTTGCATTGGCCACGAGCGACGCGTTCCCTGACTTGCTCAGAGGTTAAGCCGGTGAGTTGCAAATCAATCATTCCATCATAGCGAATGCCGCGTGAGCGGCCATCTGAATTTAGCCCGGCCTTTCAAGGCCGGGCTAAACTCATGCGCCGCTCGCGCGGCGGATTGATATGTGCTTCATCTTGTACTGCAACGCTGAACTGAAAATCTTCGTCCCTGTCCCTATTTATTAAGCGCATACTTAATGACCTGCGTGCGCGCCGCCACGAAGAGTTCATTCTTGTCGTTGAAGACCATCCCGAAGGCGACGTTGCCTTCCACCTTGAAGACATCGAGGTAGCGCCCGTTCGCGTCGAAGACCTGAATGCCCTTGATGTCGCTGACGTAGACGCGCCCCTGCCCGTCAACGGCGATTGCCTGGGCAGCGCGAAGCTGTCCGGGCTCGTTGCCCGCGCCGCCGAACTGGTTGACGAAACGGCCTTCCGGCGAGAACTTGAAGATTGTCTCGTGGCCGCCGAGCGCGTAGATGTTTCCGAGGCCGTCCACGACCACGCTCTCGATTCTCTCCGGGTCGCCGGTCTGAGTGCTTAAAGGCTTGGCTATGGTGCGAACGACCTGACCACCGGCATTGAAGCGCACGATCTCTTCATCATTCACGACCGCGACAAGACCACCGTCGGGCGTGGCTCGCGCCTCATCAAAATATGCACGTCCCCCACTGCCATACTCCACTTTGCCGAGCGGATTGCCGCTTGCGCCTTCAAAGCGGGAAATCTCTCCACGCTGGACGACGTAAACTGTCCCGTTGCGAGAGGCCGCTATCTGTCTCATCGGCATCTTCGGGTCAACCGTCCATTGCGTGATGAACTTGCCTGTCGAGTCGAAGGCCTGAATGCGGCCACTGCCAAGATACTCGCCGACATAAATTCTTCCCTCGCCGTCCACCCCGATATTGCGCGCGTCCTTAAACATTCCCGCCCCGATGCCTTCACTTCCAAACTTGAGCGCGACGCTTGCCATACCGGGCGCGGAAGACGTGGAAGATGAAGACGAAGAAGACGACTTTGAAGAGGAAGGAAGCGCTGCGTTGATCGTCCTGTCAACGGCGGATTTAATTATCAACCCGACGGCAACGGTGATGCCGACGATGACCAGCAGAATAATCAGCCAGGCGAAGGTGAAACGCTTGACCGGGCGTACCAGGTTCTGTGCATGAAAAACCTGTTGGTGAAACACGGGCTCGCTCGACGACATCATGCTTACCTCTGTCGCGCCTCCCGAGGCCATTCTCTCGACGGCGACTTTCGCTTCTGCCAGCCCGACGCCGAAAATCTCGCGATACAGCTTGATGGCCTCTATCTTTCGATTGCTGCGGGCGAGGCGCGCGACCTCCTGGAGATTTGCGGCGCGCTCCTGCAACTTGAAGATGCCGTCTACCAGCCCTGTTCCCCACGAGGGAGCGGGTTTGGCTCGCAACTCCTCCGGCACGATGATCGAACTGCCACAGAACTCGCAGCGAACTGTCGGCGCGCCGCCTTCTTGATATGCCAGCGGCGCGGCGCACGATGTGCATTTGAAAGGTATGCTCATGGTTTCGGAAAATGTCCCCAGAATCTTTCACTCGTCAGTTTGAGCGGCTTGTCTCTCGCGAATCAGGTCGGCCAATCCTTCGAGCGCCCGCCGACCCATCCCCGTCGGGTCTTTCTTCATCCCTAAGGATTCCTGCGCATCGCTGATGATCCCCAGCAACTCGTCCTGCACAATTGACCTGATCTTCTTTTCCTCTGTCTTAGTCATCGGTGGTTCTGGTCTCCCGCTTGAAATCAAATTCGGATGGAAAGTCAGGGCAGTATAAAGCCTCTCGCGTTGCGGCAACAAACTGACATCAACCATAGAGAAAGGATGAACCAGGAACAATGAACGATGAACTAGAGATCAATGGTCTTTCATTCCGCGTTTATCGCTCCTCGTTTATCCTTTTCTCCTTAGTCTCTGTGGTAAATTGTCGGCTCTTAAAAGGAGGAAAACTCATGCCCACGAAACGATTCCGGGTGTTGCTCGAAAAAGATGAAACGAGCGAGGCGACAGGTATCGCCATTCCCTTTGACGTGCTGAAAGTCTACGGCACGCGGGCGCGCGTTCCCGTGCGCGGGACGATCAACGGCTTTCCCTATCGCAGCTCCATCGCCCCCATGGGCGGAGGCTGCCACTTCATGCCAGTGAACAAATCCATCCGCAAGGGTGCGAAAATTAAAGGCGGCGAGACCGTCAGCGTTGTGATGGAACGAGATGATGAGCCGCGCGTGATTACTCCGCCGCCGGATTTGGCGCGTTCTCTCAAAGCCGACAAGAATGCCTTAGCTGCCTGGGAGAAATTGAGCTACACGCACCAAAAGGAGTACGCAAAGGCTATCGAAGAGGCCAGGAGGCCAGAAACGCGGGCGCGTCGAATCGAAAAGGCAATCACCCAACTGGCATCCGGCAAAAAGCCCAGATAAGCGCTTTAATTGCCAGCGGCACTTCTGCAAATAGCTTTATATTTAAGGGTTTCCGCCAGCGTCTGCCCGCCATTGACGAGTTGACTCCGGGAGGCAACTGCCTTTATATTTAAGGCATCTTAAATTTTCCAATCGGTTAAGTAGCGGAGGGGCTGATGGTCGGATCGTCGCCAGCGGAAGTGGAGGAGATTTTGAGCAGTTTTACCGAGATCATGTCAGGATTGATGATTGATCAGTACCAGAAACAGATCACGGAGCTGGAACTCACGCTTCCCCAGGCGCAGGTCTTAAGAGTGCTGCGGCGCGGATCCATGCAGACAGGCCAACTTGCTACAGAAATGAGAATCTCTGCCCCTGCGATTACGCAACTAACCGACAGGCTGATCCGTAAAGGATTAATCGAGCGAAGCGCGGCGGCAGACGACAGGCGTTGTGTGATTGTCGGGCTGTCAAACAATGGGCGCTGTCTGGTGGATCAGTTTAACCGCCGCCGCCAGGAAATCTTCGATGAAGCGCTCGCGGAATTGAGCGAGACGGAGAGAAAGCAGGCGGTCGAAGTGCTCGGAAAAGTGGTCAAAGCGCTGGAAACTTATGAATCGAGCGCAAGTTTCAGACCCGAAAACAATTCAATGGGAAAGAAGCAGAGCGTTCAATAGTTGAAAATCAAGGGGAGATCGAAAGTTATGAGAAAGTTTAAGAACATAATCCTTGCAATCGCTGTCACTTTCGCGATTGCGACATCTGCCGCAGTTGCCGCCCCTACGTCCGGTACGCAGGGACTCGATGAGCAGCAGATTATGAAGAAAGTTCGGAAAGAGCTTGTCATGCTGCCGTACTATGGTGTATTCGACAACCTCGCTTATCAGGTTGAAGGCGGCAGCGTGACCCTTTACGGACAGGTCGTGCATCCAACGACACGCAAAGATGCCGAGCGTCGCGTGGCACGGATTGCGGGAGTTGAGCGCGTCGTCAACCAGATAGAGGTGTTGCCGCTCTCTAATGTCGACGATTCCATTCGGGTTGACACCTATCGCACGTTGCTTCGCGCAGGCAGCCTTTACCGCTACATGAGGAGAGCAAATCCATCTCTGCACATCGTCGTTAATCGCGGCCATGTGACGTTGGAAGGTGTCGTGGCAAACGAGGGCGACCGGCGGCTGGCCTACATCACGGCCAGCACTGTGCCGGGCGTCTTCTCGGTGACGAACAACCTGCGGACTGATCGTGAAAGAAGAGCTTACTAACCGAGTAAGCATGGCGGAAACAGGCGACTAAATGGGCTTTGCCGGGCGGGTAAACATCCCACCCGGTAAGCCTTGACCGACAAAGTTTCTTTATGAAGTTAACAGGTTCTTGAAATCAAACTAGCTGGTTAATGGGCGCATCATTCGTCTTTTCATTGTGAGACTTGCGCTTAGGAGATGGTTTATGGCGACTCGCCCAAGAGGTGAAATTGTGAGCATGCTTGAGAAAGATGTGAATAAGGAAGGATTTCGCTCGCTGGTGCTGGGCGATGAAAGGTATCGGCCTTTCGAGGGGCTGACGCAGGAGCAAGAGGGCGAGACCGTTGTGACCGATAAGCTTGAGGATGTCCTGCAAAAGCTGGACGAGGCAAATCTGGCGGAAGCCGACCCAGCCGCCTTGCTGCTCGAAGATGTTTCCTCCGGGGGAGTGGAGGAAAGCGGCGAGCCTTTTGAAGAGGACGAACTCGATTTGTCGGCAGGCGAGGAAGATAAAGCGACCGACCCGGTCAGGATGTACCTGCGCCAGATGGGTCGCGTGCCGCTGCTGACGCGCGAGCAGGAAGTCTCAATTGCCAAAAGAATCGAAAACGGCCAGATCAGGTCTAACCGCGTCATCTCGCGCTCGCCCATCGCCATCGCTGAGTTGGTGAAGATCGGCGACGAATTGGAAGCGGGGACGCTCAGCATCCGCGATGTCGTGGCGTTCTCCGAGCAGGCGGACATTGATGAGCAGGAAGACAGGGGCGACGAATACTTGCGCCTGACGCTTGAAGGCATCCAGAGAATCCGCACGCTTTCCCGCCAGGGACAGAAGGAATGGGAAAAGGTGCGCGCCGAGATGAAAGTGACGCGCGGCAAGAAGTCCAAAAAATTTCTGCGCCTCAAACGCAAGGCCGTGCGCACCCGTCTCAACATCGCACGCGGAATCAAAGAGCTGAATCTCAAGGAAGACACACGCCAGCGTCTGATTCATGCCATCGGCGTAGTCTTTAAGGAGGTTCGCACGCTTGAGCGTGAGATCGAAAAGCTGACGGAGAAACTTAATCGCAAGCGAATCAAGCCGGACGACGAGAAGGAGTACAAGCGGCAGATCAGCGCGGACAAACGACGGCTCAAGCAGATTGAAGCAGAGACGTTTCTCTCTCCTGTCGAGATTAAACGCTCGCATCAGGCGATAGCCGTCAGCGAAGCTCAAACGACCGAAGCCAAGCGCGAGATGACGGAAGCCAACCTGCGCCTTGTCGTCTCCATTGCCAAAAAATATGTGAATCGCGGGCTGCAATTTCTCGACCTGATCCAGGAAGGCAACATCGGATTGATGAAAGCCGTGGACAAGTTCGAGTGGCGACGCGGCTACAAGTTCTCCACTTATGCAACGTGGTGGATTCGGCAGGCCATTACGAGGGCGATTGCCGATCAGGCCAGGACGATTCGGATTCCTGTCCACATGATTGAGACCATTAACAAGCTGGTGAAAACTTCTCGCGCGCTGGTTCAGGAATTCGGACGCGAGCCGACCAACGAGGAGATTGCCGAGAGGGTTGACATGTCTGTGGCGAAAGTCCGCAGCGTTTTCAAGATGGCGCAGCAGCCTGTCTCTCTGGAGACGCCGATTGGCGAAGAGGAAGATTCGCATCTGGGCGATTTCATCGAAGACAAATCGGGCAGCAATCCTTCCGAGTCGGTTGTCGCCTCGAACCTGCGCGAGATCACGGACGAAGTGCTGGCGACGCTTTCACCCCGCGAGGAGAAGGTCATCAAGATGCGTTTCGGTTTAGGAGCGCAGGGCGAAGAGCACACGCTCGAAGAAGTCGGCGAAGACTTCTCCGTCACGCGCGAGCGCATCCGCCAGATTGAAGCCAAAGCACTAAGAAAGCTGCGGCATCCTTCGCGCGCAAGACTGCTCAAGCCCTTCATCGAAGACCAACAATAAAAGTTGGCAGTAGGCAGTTAGCAGTTGGCAGTAAAAACAAAAGGCAGTAGAGACGCGGCATGTCTTTACTGCCTTTCTTGCTTTTCTGCCAACTGCCCACTGCCTGCTGCCAACTGCTTTTCAGTGTGATTGTTTATAGAGCCGCTTCAAGCGTTCGAGCGTGTCGGCCTCGCGCGTGCTCTTGTCTGTGCGCTCGCGCTTGAAGCGCGGGATGCGTAGGACGTAGCCTGCACGGTAGCGATTCGTTTTCTGTATATCCTGAAAATCCACTTCCAAAACCATCTCCGGCTCAATCTCGACATTGCGCCCGCGCGTCGTGATGATCTTCGGCTCAAGTTTCGCGGTTAAATCTTTCAGCGTCTCTTCCGAAAAACCCGTGCCGACCTTGCCGACAGTTTTGAATTCGTCTTTATCCCGAATGGCCACGACCAGGCTGGAGAGCAGTCCACGCCTGCGGCCAGAACCCCAGATGCCGCCCACGACGACCACATCCAAAGTTTCAAACGCGGGCTTGATCTTCATCCAATGGTGCGTGCGTTTGCCGGGCACATACGGCGCGTCAGGGTCTTTCACCATCAAACCTTCGTGCTTGGCACGAAGCGCCTGCTTAAAAAACTTCTCCTCATCCTTAATCTGGTCGGACACTATTTCGTCAGTCATCTTCACCCTATCGGTTGGTCGAAAAAGGTTTTTGAGCTGCCTTCGGCGCTCGCTCTGCGGTTGATTCATCAAATCCTGGCCGTCGTGGTAAACGAGGTCGAAGAGATAGAGCACGAGCGGAATCTCGCGCGCTTTCTCTGCGATGCCATGCACGCGCCCCAGTCGCATGAGCACGGCCTGAAACGGCTGCTTCACTTTGAGCCCGGCATCGAAAGCGACAGCTTCACCTTCGAGAATCGCGTCGCCGCCCTTCCAGGCTTTCTGCAAAGCCCCAACAACATCGGGCAAGGCCGCGCTATCGTCGTTGAGCCGGCGCGAATAGAATTTAATCTCGTCAGGTACCCCGCGTTTCAGATGGATTTGCAAACGCGCGCCGTCGTACTTCACTTCAAAGATGATCTGCTTGCCTCGGAGTCGCTCGAATATCTCGCGCGCATCGTCAACCTTGTGCGCGTTCATAAACTGGTAGGGACGAAAGAGGGTGAGGCCTGCGCGCTCAAGACTGCGCGCGCCCTGTTTGGCGCGCGTCGCGGCCAGGCCGATGTCGTTGGTCATCGCGTAGAGATGCTCCACGCTGCGAGCGTCTACATTGAAGGCGCGGGCAATCGCTCTCGCGAGAGTTCCGAAGCCGACGCCGATACGCATTTGATTGAGCGCCATCCGCGTAAAATATTTCGCGCCGTTGGCTGTCGTGTTGTTGAAGATGTCTTCGATCAGTTTCAACCGATCTTCATCGCGCTTGACCGTCCGGTTGACGCGCTGCCAGAGCTTGTCAACCGTCAGTGTGTCCGAGCCACGCACCAGCCGGGCTGCGACTTCGCTCATATCGCCCGTTCGCTTCACCTCGTCGTCAATCTCGCCTTCAGTCTGATTGGAAGCCCCGACGAGTGCCGCCCGAATCATGCCCGGCCCTAGCCCTAGCTTGTCCGACAATCGCGGGTCAACCAGTTCGCCAACGGTCAAGTGCGCGACCGCCTCGAGCGTCGCTTTATCGAGACGGACGAACATCTCGGAGAGTATCCGCAATCTTTCGGCATCGCTCCTGGCCTGTTGAAGAGCATCGTAGTTTTGTGCGAGTTTGGAAAATTTCATCGCTGAAGCATTCTCTCAAAGTGAATTCAAAATAGACACAACCGAAGATGGAAATGCGCTAGTATGCAAATTGCAAGCCCAATCCGGCGAAACGGAAAGCAGGGAGTATCAGATGGCGAAGTCAAAGAAGGTGCGGAGACTCGAAGAACTGGCCGCGCAAATTCGAGTTTGCACGAAGTGCCCGCTCTGGGAATCACGCACTCTGGCCGTTCCGGGCGACGGAAAATTTTCATCGAAAGTGATGATTATAGGTGAAGCGCCGGGCAAAGAAGAAGATGAGACGGGGCATCCTTTCGTTGGCTCGGCAGGGCGTTACCTGGATCACGTGCTTGAAGGGACAGGGCTTGACCGCAACGATTTCTTTATCACCAACACTGTCAAATGCCGACCGCCGAAAAATCGCACGCCCAAGAGAAATGAGGTCGAAACCTGCACCTCAAACTACCTGTTCGAGCAAATCGAGTTGATTAACCCGAAGCTCATTGTGCTGCTTGGCGGTGTGGCCGCCAAAAAAATGCTGGGTGTGAAAAGCATCAACGAAGCGCGCGGGCGCATCATTGAGCGTGACGGGCGCAAGTACCTGGTCGGCTATCACCCCGCCGTCAGGTTTTACCGGGAAGATTTAGGCTTGAAAGTGAAAGAGGATTTTGCACGGCTCAAACGTGAGCTAAAAAAACTTTAAGGCATGACTTTCGCTTCAGTTGCTGTTCAAGACCGTGTGCGGAAACCCACTAAAATGTGACCGGTGAGTGAACAGCCCGTCAGTTCCAGATGTATGAAACGATTGCATCCTGGATTGATGGTCTCAGCGCAGATTGCTCTTCGGAAACAGCACGCGTTCCGGCTCGGCGTTGAGTCGTTCAAGCATCTTTTTAATCAACTTGGTCTTGACTCTCCCCGCCTGCTTCGGCTCGACGAGATAGCGGACGATTGCCTCGACCCATGTGTTATTGCTGATGCGGAAAAAGACCGCCGGATGCTCTCTGACCTCAAGCTGGTCAACCGGCGTATGCGCCAGCAGCTCACGAAACGTCTTGACCCGTTCAATCATGGCCTGCCCCAACTCTTCTTCCGCCGCCTCCTGCATCGTCTTCGCGACGAACTCCAAATCGCTCTCATAAGCGACTTGAAAACTAATCTCGTTCCAGATGTAGGGAAAGAGCGGCCAGGAATAATTGTAGACGGCTGTGTTGAGAACCTTTGAATTTGGAAACTTGATGACTCTGCCACTCGGATGATCCGTCGAGAGATATTCCCCGCCGAATTCCCAGAGCGTTGTATCGAGATAGCTGACATCAATCACGTCGCCGGTCGCCTCGCCGATTCTGATGCGATTGCCCACGCGGTAGGGCGCTCTGACCAGAATATAAATCCATCCGATGAAACTCGTGATCGGGGTCTGAAGCGCGAAACCGAGAATCAGCGAGATTAAACCAAGCGAGACAACCGTGGTGTACCAGTTGGCGAAGATGATGGAGATGACGATGAGAACCAGAACCAGCCCGACCAGCAGCTTTAAGATGCGCCTGAGATTGTATCTCGTCGCAGCATCGTCAAGGCGACCGAAGACGTAGAGGTCAATCGTCTTCGCTACTCCCAGGACGAGTACGATGGCCATCATGCCGAGCGTGAGCCGCTGGAGCGGTGGCAGATACTTACCCGCGAAATTGAAGAAGTCTAAGCGGAGCAGGTAATACAATCCGCCCAAGACAACGAGCAGCAGAACGTAAGTGAGGAGCCAGACTTTCTGCCTAGTCACGACGACGGGCTTGATAACTTCTTTCGTGGTCGCCGTCTGTTTCAGCGCCTCGCGGACATCTTTCCGCTCTTTTAGGCGTTCGACCTTCGCTTTCTCTTTGTCTGTCGCCATCTCTCCAGACTATGGCTCCGGCCTTTAACGCCGGGACTGTATTAGCCGCTCAGGACGGCTCTATTCAACCGTCACGGACTTCGCCAGATTGCGCGGCTGATCCACGTCGCAGCCTCTCCGCACGGCGATGTGATAGGCCAGCAGTTGCAACGGGATAACTGCAAGGATGGGCGAGAGTAAATCGCTCGCTGCGGGAATCTCGATGACGTGGTCTGAGACAACCGACGACATCGAATCGTCTTCATTCAAGATCGAGACGACGACGCCTTCGCGCGCCTTGACTTCCACAATGTTCGAGTGCGTTTTCTCATAGCGAATCTCTGAAGCGCGGTTGCCCTCTTCGCGCGTGTTGATGAAGACGACCGGCAGACGCTCGTCAATGAGCGCGTTCGGCCCGTGCTTCATCTCGCCCGCCGGATAGCCTTCGGCGTGAATGTAGGAAATCTCCTTGAGCTTGAGCGCGCCTTCGAGCGCGACCGGAAAGTTGATGCCGCGACCCAGGTAGAGAAAATCGGTCGAGCGGAAAAACTCTTTCGATAGCTCCTCGACATTGTCTGACTCGTTTAAGAGATGCTCGATCTTGACGGGAAGCTCCGCGAGTTGCTGCGCGTGGTGCTTCGCCTGTTCTTCTTTCAACACGCCGCGCAGTTGCCCCAGATAAAGGCCGAAGAGATAAAGCGCAATCATCTGCGAAGTGAAAGCTTTGGTCGAAGCCACGCCAATTTCCGGCCCGGCGTGAGTCAGGATAGCGCCGTCGGCTTCGCGCATAATCATCGAGCCCTGGACGTTGCAGATGGCCAGAACTTTCGCGCCATGCTCTTTCGCTTCTCTGAGAGCGGCGATGGTGTCAGCGGTTTCGCCGGATTGAGAGATGACCAGCAGCAGCGTGTCTTCATCAAGGACGGGGTCGCGGTAGCGAAACTCGGATGCGTAATCAACGTCAACGTTGACGCGCGCCAGTTGCTCGATCATGTACTTTCCGGCCAATCCGGCGTGCCAGCTCGTGCCGCAGGCCGCGATCTTGATCGAGGTGAAGCGTTTGAAATCACTTTCGGTGATGTTCTTCATCTCGTCGAGAAAGACGCGGCCACTATCGAGCGAGATGCGACCCTGCACGGTGTCGCGAACGGCGCGCGGCTGCTCGTAAATTTCCTTGAGCATGAAATGCTTGAAGCCGCCTTTTTCCGCCATGATCGGGTCCCAGGTGATGCGCTGCTGCACAGGCTCGACAGAGTTCCCGTCAAAATCTATGACGCGAACGGCGTCACGTGTGAGCACGGCGATTTCGCCGTCGCCTAAGAAAAAGATGTCGCGCGTGTGTTGCAGGATGGGCGGAATGTCGGAGGCGACGAAGTATTCGCCGTCACCGAGGCCGATGACGACGGGCGGCCCCTGCCGAACGGCGATGATCGTGTCAGGCTCGTCGGCATTGATAATCGAGAGAGCGAAGATGCCATGAAGGTCTGAAACGGTGCGGCGCACGGACTTTTCAAAAGAGTCGCCTTCTTTCAGATATTCTTCGATGAGATGAGCGACGACCTCCGTGTCTGTTTCTGTGACAAAGCGATGATCGCTCTTACGCAGGCGGTCTTTCAGTTGAAGGTAGTTTTCGATGATGCCGTTGTGGACGACGACGACGCGCCCTGTGCAGTCGCGATGCGGGTGCGCGTTTTCTTCCGTCGGACGCCCGTGCGTTGCCCAGCGCGTATGGCCGATGCCGTAAGTGCCGTCGAGTGGATGTAGGCGAATTGCTTCTTCGAGATTGCGGAGCTTGCCTTCGGCGCGGCGAATCTCAAGGTCGTGGCTTTCATCAACGACGGCGATGCCAGCCGAATCGTAGCCGCGATATTCCAGTTTCCTGAGCCCATCAATGATGACAGGCACAACCTGCTTGTTACCGACGTATCCAACAATGCCACACATGATAAAGCAGGGATGAGGGCGGAGGGATGAGGGATGAAAAAGTGACTACTCAGTTTGAGTCACTAAATTTTCATCCCTCATCCCTCCGCCCTCATCCATTTGTCCCTCCTCCTTATTTTCGTTAAGCCTCTTCTTGACAACCGCCGGAACGCCCGCGACGAGCGTGTCGGGCGGGACATCTTTCGTCACCACAGAGCCCGCGCCCGTGACGGAGTTACGACCGACGCGCACAGGCGCGACAAGCATCGTGTCTGAGCCGATCTTGACTTCGTCTTCAATGACCGTCTCGTGCTTATTCTTGCCGTCGTAGTTGCACGTGATTGTGCCCGCGCCGATGTTCGTCTTCTCACCGATGGTCGCGTCGCCGAGATAGGTCAGGTGCATCGCCTTGGATTTGCGACCCAAACGAGATTTCTTCATCTCGACAAAATTGCCGACCGACGCACCTTCTTCCAGCTTTGCGTTCATGCGCAAGTGAGCAGAGGGGCCGACCGTACAGCCATCAGAAACTTCGCTATCCACAATGACGCAATGATCTTTGATGCGGACGCCGTTGCCGATGCGAGAGTTGGTGATTCGCGTGCCGGAGCGTATCTCGCAATCGTCGCCGATGACGGTGTTGCCTTCGATATGCACATCGGGGTAGATGACGCAGTCGCGCCCCAGTTGCGCCTCCGCGCTGACGTAAGTATGCGCAGGGTCAATAAAGGTCACGCCGCTATCGAGCATCAGGCGACGGAGCGTGCGCTGGCGCAGGATGCGTTCAAACTCCGCCAGCTCAACGCGCGTGTTGATGCCGGAAACCTCGCGTGCGTCTCCATGCACGAAGATGCTGACATCTTCGCCGTCGGCACGAAGGATGCCGGGCACATCCGTCAGATAATATTCACCCTGCGCGTTGGCGGGCTGAACGCGCTCAAGCGCATCGAACAGCGCGCGCGTCTCAAAGCAGTAGATGCCAGCGTTAATCTCCTTGAGCTGCCGCTCTTCGACGCTCGCATCCTTTTGCTCCACAATTTTCTGGAAACGCCCATCCTCATCGCGCACGATGCGCCCGTATCCGGTCGGGTCTTCGAGACGAACGGTCAGCATGGTGCAGGCCGCACCGCGCCCGCGATGCGCGCGGTGTTGTTGAATGAGCGCGCCCAAAGTCTCTGCGCGAACGAGCGGCACGTCGCCTGAAAGAACAAGCAGCGTCGAGCCCGCGCCTGAGAGCGCATCGCGCGCAACCATGACGGCATCGCCTGTCCCGCGTTGTTCGGCCTGTGTAATGAAGGCCGCGCCGTGCTCGCCTAACTCTTCGCGGACGGCCTCCGCGACCTGTTCGGCCTGATGGCCGACGACGACATGGATGGGGCGCGAGGTGAGCGCGGCGGCGGCGCGGGCAACGTGCGCGATCAGGGGTCGCCCGCCAAGCTGATGCAGCACTTTCGCCGTGCGCGAGCGCATGCGTGTGCCGAGTCCGGCGGCCAAAATCAGCACATCCAGCACTGCTGGCGCGTCCTGCATGGTGAACTGCGTTTGTTTCTCCATAAAAATCAGATTTGGATAATTGCGGGGCGGCGCACGCGCGCCTGTTCGCAACAGGCCAGCACCACACGCGCCAGCTTATCAGGATTGTGCCGGACTTTTTCGCCTTCGTCCAGAAGGTCTGCGCGAATGATCTCCGCTTCCGCGCCAAAAGCTTTCTCAAACATGTGATCCTGCATCCCTATCTGGTAAGCGCCGTCGGCAGCGTACAGCACAGCCTGTTCGCGGCTAACGGGATGGTCGTTGAGGATGACGTAATCAAAAGCTATTTCAGGCGCATACCTTTTGACCGTCTCAAGGTGCTGGCGTGCCGTGTAGCCGTCCGTTTCGCCGGGCTGTGTCATCAGGTTGCAAATGAAAATTTTGATTGCACGCGCCTGACCGATGGCGTCGGCCACTCGCGCGACCAGCAGATTCGGCAGGATGCTTGTGTAAAGCGAGCCGGGGCCGATAGTGATAACGTCCGCCGTGCGAATGGCTGTGAGTGTCTCAGGAAGGGGAAGACATTGTTCAGGCTCAAGCCGCAGGCGACGAATGGGCGCACGCGAGGCCGTGATCTGCGTTTCGCCGCGCACCTCCGTGCCGTCTTCCAAATCCGCAACGAGCCGCACATCGTTAATCGTCGCCGGGTAGATACGACCTTTACTCGCCAGAACCTCGGAAGAGAGTCGAACTGCTTCGACGAAATCGCCCGTGACTTCCGTCAACGCAGCGAGGAAAAGATTGCCGAAGCTATGGCCGCCGAGTTCGCCCGAACCGCGAAAGCGATAGCGAAAGAGGCGCGAGAGCAAGGTGGAATCTTCCGAGAGCGCGACCATGCAGTTGCGTATGTCGCCGGGCGGCAACATCTGCAACTCTTCGCGCAGCCTGCCGGAACTGCCGCCATCGTCCGAAACGGTGACGATGGCCGAAAGGGTTTCAAGCCACACCCCCTCGCCATCGCTTGCGCCGACAAGCTGCTTGAGTCCAGCCAGCAAAGTAGAGAGTCCTGTCCCGCCGCCGATAGCGACGAGGTTCAAGCCGTGATTGGTTTCTGCGACTGGCAAACTTTTTCGATTCCCTTCGAGAGAGGTGGCCTGGGTTCTTTCAGCCACAAGTGAAATCATATCTGAAAGGTAAAGGCTTTCAAAGCTATATGCTGGGCGGAGGTGCAGAAGATTAGGGCAGAGACCAGAGGGAGAGATGCCTAAAAACGGGAAGCAAACACCAGACGCTCGAAATCTGGATCGTTTCTGAGCAGCGTAAGGTCTTGATCGTGCTGCGCGCGCATCCGCAAAGTGGGTTGAATCTCCAGCGCACGCTGTAAGGATTCCAGCGCGGTCTGGACAGAGCCTAAGCGCGAGCGTGTCGCCGCCAGCCCATAGTGAATGTGAGCCGCTTCGGGTTCACGCTTGAGCGCCCGCTCAAACATCTCCTGCGCGGCGACATATTCTCCGCGATTAAGCTCTATCACTCCACGATCGTAAAGCGAATCGGCATCACGCGGCAGCGAGATTTCCGTCCGCAGGCGCGATTCGGCGATGCTCAGGTAAGTGCGGGCGCGTGCCGTCACTTCCGAAACGTTCGCATACTTCTCCACCAGAGCGCGGAACTGGAGGCGCGCTTCGCCAAAGCGTCCACGCGCAAACTCCTTGTGAGCACGTTCAAAAGCACGCAGCGCAGCCGTTTCATCCTGCGTCGGCTGTCGCGGCGGCGGAGGCGGCGCAACGGGTCTGCGCACAGGTAGCGCCACAGTCTTCTTTGTTTTTTTAGATTGAGCGGGACGCGCCTTCGTCGCTTTGACCGATACGTGCTTTGCTGGCTTTCTAGCTGGCGGCGCGGGCTTCTTGCGTGCCGGCGCTTTAGCTTTAACTTTGGAAGAAGCTGCCTTCTTTGGAGCAGCAGGCTTGCGCACCGGAGCGGCTTTAGCCGCTTTGCCTTTAACTACAGCACTTTTGCTTTTAGTTGATGCACTTGAACCGGACTTAGTATTCGATTTTGCGGCTTTGCGTGCAGGAGCTTTCTCAGAGGATGAACGCTTGACTATCGGTTTGGGACGCGCAGTCTTACCCCCCAACTTGCGATTCTTTGCAGACGACGCCGGGGAATTTTGACGCGAGGTGGGGCGGGAGGGAGATCGTTTCACGCCCTTGACGATAGGATCGCTCATGCGAAGCACCTGATTTCCAAAGGGCTGCCCCATTATCAGGGCAGCCGCTAAAACTGCGGGGCAGCTTAACACAGCTTGCCCGCTAAATCAACGTTAGACTAAGGTTTAGCAGGCGCTCCGGCGGCATGCGCGTTAAATCGTATGGGATGAATGGCCAACAAAGAAAAACACTTGAAGTCACTCAACTCCCATGTTAGAGTGATAATTGGAGTCGCGGCGCTCGTTGCCCTCATTGCCTGCGACCATCAAGAGCGTGTGTGCGGGCGCGCGAAATACCTTCTAACTCTTTGATTTAAGTTCCAGATTAAGAGTTTTGGGCAGCCACGTTTCCGGTCTCCCGCCTCGCCCGCTTCCATTCAAAAAGAAAGCTGTACTGATGGCAGACACTCCCATAGTAATGCGTGAACAGCAGTACCACCAGATCAAGGCTGTGCTGGCAAAACTGCGTCTGGACTCTTCAGCGCGTGTCGCTTTTTTGGTGGACAAAGACGGCCAGCAGATCGCCGTGCACGGCGATGTGAGCAATCTTGACACAACCAGCCTGGCGTCGCTCGCCGCCGGGAACGTCGCTGCCACTACGGGGATGGCCGAGCTAATCGGCGAGAAAGAGTTTCCCACGCTTTCGCACGAAGGCGAGCGCGAAAGCATTTACATTTCCGTTATCGGGCGAATTTTGCTGGTCGTCGTTTTTGATGAGCGGTCGAGCCTCGGCCTCGTCAAGTTGCGCGTCAAGCAGGCTTCGACCGAGCTGGCGGCGATTTTCGACGAAGTTATCCGGGAATCCAACAAAAAGGAAACCAGCGAGGACTCGCTTTTCGCCGAGATTACGGATGAAGACATAGACAGCCTGTTCAATTAGTAATGAGTGATGAGTAATGAGTAAAGAAACGCTCATCACTCATTACTCATCACTCATCACTGAGTTATTATGACGTTCATTAACTACGCTTCACGCGAGATCAATTGCAAAATCGTTTACTACGGGCCGGGTCTGTGCGGCAAGACGACGAACCTGCAATACATCTTCGACTCCACCGCTCCGGCGTCGAAGGGCAAGCTCATTAGCCTTGCGACAGAGACCGACCGCACTCTCTTCTTCGATTTCATGCCTTTGGAGCTAGGAACAGTGCGTGGCTTCAAGACGCGCTTTCATCTTTACACAGTGCCGGGGCAGGTCTTTTACGACGCTTCACGTAAGCTGATTTTGAAAGGTGTGGATGGCGTGGTCTTCGTCGCGGACTCGCAGGAAGAGCGGATGGACGCCAACATCGAATCGCTTTATAACCTCGAAGAGAATCTACAGACGCAAGGGTACGACCTGATGAAACTCCCTTACGTCCTGCAACTCAACAAGCGCGACCTCCCCAACGTCGTTCCCGTCCCGGACCTGGCGGCGGAGTTGAGACGCAAGGACGAACCTGCCATCGAAGCTGTCGCTTCAACGGGCGTCGGTGTGTTCGATACGCTCAAGTCGGTGGCGAAGCAGGTACTGACAGAATTGCGGAAGAGCTAGCACTCCAGGGTTGTATCAATTCCTCCTACCTTTAAGGAGTTTCCTTGTGACCTCTCATAAGTGCTCAAAATGCGGGTTGGTGAGTTTCACCACAGCCGCGAACTGTAAAAGATGCCAGGCGAGCTTGGCGGGTTCGAGTGAAGCGACGAAATCGACAGTTTCCTTCGAGGCATACGAAATTGACGACGCCAAGCCACGAAGCTCGTTCTCTCCTTTGAGAGTTCTGCTTCTCATCTTACTCGTTGCCGGGCCTCTCTGGTATTACTGTAAGTCAAGCGAGACAGCAGTAGCTGAACAAGAAACCGCAGAAAAAGCCGCACAGGCGCAGAAGGAGCGAGTGCTACAGTTTAGGCGATAGTCGGAGGCTCGACCCGCTCAACGGTCTGCCTAAAAATTGGTGAAGCCCTTCGCCTGCCGACAAAAATTCCGCTTGTCCTTGATGGGAAAAACAATGAAAGCTCGCTATCTGGCGCAAAAGCCGGACAGCGAGCTTTTTCTCGATTGAGGAAACTTAGTCCAGCGATTTAATCATCAGCAATCCGTCGCCGCCGTTCGAGTAGTAACGCGGCAGGCGCTGTGTGATGGTGTAGCCGAGATTGCAATAGAGCTGCTGCGCGCCTGTATTGATTGAGCGGACTTCGAGGCGAACGAGATGGACGTTGCGACGGCGAAAACCGTCTTCGACTTTTTCCATCAGGCGATGAGCAATGCGCCGCCGCCGATGCTCAGGCGCGACGCCGACGGTCGTGACGTGTCCCGTATGGTCAGGCTCGACAAGGCCGATGATGAAGCCAGCCATCGCGCCGCCGTGTGTCACCGCACGGTAAGAAACGGACTCAGGTGCAGTCAGCAAATATTCAAAGGTGTCGCGGCTGTAGGCTTCGCCGTCAACGAAGCAGCGCTGATCCAGCCGCCAGCACTCATCAAGCTGTGTGACGGTCAGAGGCCGCACATCATAGCGCACCTCATGAAGCGGCGACTGAGCAGCCGAATCATACTCGACAATGGGGTCGGCAGATTCTCCGCCCTGCGACCACCAGCGCGAACGAATTTTCTTCAGGACAGCCATAAAAACCGTGACGAGTGACAGGTGACAGGTGACGAGTAAGAACGGGTGTCTATCTTGTCACCTGTCACTTGTCACCTGTTACTAGATTATTAACATGCAATCGCCGTAACTGTAAAAGCGATAGCGCGCCTGGACCGCGTGGGCGTAAGCGGCAAGCGTCAGGTCGTGTCCGGCGAAGGCGGCGACCAGAATCAACAATGAAGAGCGCGGCAAGTGAAAGTTCGTCAAGAGAGCATCAACGACGCGAAACTTGTAACCCGGCGTGATGGTTAATTGCGCCAGTGACGCGCCCGCTCTGACACGTCCCTCCTCATCCACTGCGGATTCTAAAGCGCGCGTCGTCGTTGTGCCAATACTAATGATGCGGTGGCCGCCGTTGCGCGCGTCGTTGATACTTTGCGCGGCGTCCGGGCTTATTTCGTACTGCTCCGGCGCAACCGCGTGCTCGCTCAAATCTCCGGCGCGCACGGGCTCGAACGTGCCGTAGCCAACGTGAAGCGTAATCTCGACTATCTCAGCGCCGCCAGCCTTGAGTTCGTCCATGACGCGCGGCGTAAAATGCAGCCCGGCGGTCGGCGCAGCAATCGCTCCACGCGCACGCGCATAAACGGTCTGATAGCGCTCGCGATCTTCATCAAAACTTTCACCGTCGCGCTTGATGTAAGGCGGCAGAGGCGTCTGCCCAAGCGCTTCGAGTGCGTCTTCGAGCGATGCGCCGCACTCGAAACGGACGGCACGGCGTCCGTCGTCCAGTAGCTCGACGACCTCTGCGCGCAATTCTTTTCCATCACCGAAAGAGACGCACGCACCTTGCTGCAAGCGGCGCGCTGGTCGTGCCAGAGTTTCCCAGACCATCGGCTCCAGCTCGCGCACCAAAAATAGCTCGACGCGTCCTCCCGTCGGCTCGCGCCTTCCAACGAGACGCGCCGGAAAAACCCGCGTGTTGTTAATAACCACCACATCGCCAGCGCGAATATACGAAGGGACTTCGGCAAAATGGTTGTCATGCCACGCTCGCTGCTCTCGATCAACCACCAGCATCCGCGCCGCATCGCGCTCAGCCAAAGGATGCTGAGCGATCAACTCTTCCGGCAACTCGTAATCAAAATCTGCTAGGAACATGGTAAAGCAGAATACAGAAGTCAGGAGACAGAAGAATAAAATTTCTGTTGATGCGATTTCCGCCTTATCATTCTGACTTCTGACTCCTGACTTCTGTATTCTGTCTCCTGCTTTTCACGGCATCGGCGCGATGGCCGCGTCGGCGGCTGAGGGCTTAATGGGTTCTGCCGGATGCTCGCGGTGGAAGACCGCTGTCAGTTGTGCGCCGAAGAGCAGAATCAGGCTCGACACATAACCCCAGGTCAGCACGGCGACGACCGCGCCCACCGAGCCGTAAATCTGATCGTAATGAAAGTAGTGCAGACTCCATGCGAAGATGTACTTTCCCGCTTCCCACAGCAGACCGCCGATGACCGCGCCGGGCACGGTATCACGCAAGCGGACGCGCGCGTTCGGCATGAAGCGATAGACGAGCATAAAGAGAATCACGGTGATGAAAATACTGACGAGGACAAAGACGACCTGCCAGAACGCGCTGCCGAAGGTGGCCAGCCATGACCAGCGTTCAAGCTGGCGCGGAGAGAGTCGCCCGGCGAGTTGTTGCACGGCGACCAGCAGCGATGTGACCAGCACGGAGACTGTCAGCAGCATTCCGACGATCCCGATCATGCCGAGCGTCAGGGCGCGCCCGTGCAGGAATGCCCGCGAGGTCGTATTCCAGATTCGATTGAGCGCGCGTTCAACGACGGCGAAGACCCAAGAGCCTGCCCACAACGTGACGATGACGCAGGTGATAATGACGCCCGGTCCCAAATCCGAGAGCGAGCGCACCGTCGCATCCAGAAATTCTCCAGAACCCGGATAAGCCTGTGCCACACGCCGCAGCATTTCGTTGAGCATGTCTGTCCCGGCGGTCAGCCGCTTCCCGAGCGCGAGCAGCAGGATGAGACCGGGAAACAGGGTCAGCAGGCCGAAATAGCTCATCGCGGCAGCCGACGTGAACAGGTCGTTATCGTGAAACTGGTGGAAGGAATGACCCAGTATCGTAGCCCACGGCGCTTTATTTTTGACGCCGAAAGACTCACGAGAAAAAGAAGGTTGCCGACGCATAAGGGTAGTGCAGGAGTCAGAAGACAGGAGACAGGAGACAGAATAAAAACTAAAGTGGTTCTCCGCCTTATCTTCTGACTTCTGTATTCTGTCTTCTGACTTCTGCCTTTACTGTCTCCTGTATTCTGCTTTTAGCGACCGCCATCGTGGCGAAGGCCTGGGGCACGTCGCCGTCGAGGGCGCGTGCCTCTGCCAGAGCTTTGTCAAAATCCAGGTGGGCCATTGTCGCAAAAATCTGGTCGAGACGGAAACTTTCAGCTTCAACTTTGAAAACATCCTCCGCCTCGCCTGTTGAGTCCGTGTTGGCGTCCAGGTCAAGCGAAACATCGTCTCCCGTGAAATCCTCAACGGCGTTGGCGGCCTTGACGAGTTCGCGCAGTAGTCCCCACGCGCGCGGCGCATCGAGGCGCGCGGCAGAAGTTGTCAGGACGCCATAGGCTGCGACGCGTTCAGGCGTCCCCTGCGCGACGCGCGCGGCATAAGTCTCAGCCTCGTTAATCAACTCCGAGACGTTCTGGGAGGTGCGAGAATCGCGTTTACGCGCAGCGATAATCGCCGTCTGAGCAAAGCCCCATGCCTTCGCAAACGGCGGCACGTCAGCCCCGCGCACAAACTTTGCGATGCTCTCGAAATCGTCCTCTTTCTGGTCTTCATAGGCGCGCAGAATATCTTTGATCTGGTGAACCTGAATGAAAGAGAGTGCTTGGCTGCGACGCTCCGCGTCTTCTATCTCCGCTGCGGCACGACGCGCACGATCCCAGTACCTGTTTTGGACAGCCGCCCTGACCATCGAGAGCGCGATGCTTTCACGCGCGGCTGAGTCTGAGGCGTGTGCCAGTTCGTCGGCCAGTGAGCGCAGCGGGTCAACATATCCTCTGGGGGCTGGGCCGCTGGCGCTGAATTGTGAAGAGACCTGTTCGCGGCGACCCGCTTCGATTTCGTTGAAGAGTTCGCTGTGCCGTACACGTAAGGCTGGAGCGTGCACAGCATACGCTGCTGAAGAATTCTCAAAGAAGGGAAGCAACCGTCCCGTAGCGTAAAAGCGCGACATCAACTCTTGCATTGTCAGTGCGTCTCGCGACGCGGCGGATGTTGAAAGCACGGACGCTGCCAGGTTGTAGAAAGCTGTCTGTATTTTTTGAGGAACTGGTTGCGACGGGGTAGAGCGCATTCCGAAGTTAGTCAACGTAAACTGCAAAGAGCCGAATTCGTCAACGACAACCATCAAGTTCGGCGAGATGACGGGCGACGAAAGCAGCAGCACCGCGTTGGCGTCTGTTCGAGGATCAGCAGCGGCGCGTTCAATGAGTCGCAGGTAGAGCGTGTCTCCGTCGCTAATATTTCGCTCGCGCAATCGCAGAATAAACGCGATCAATGCCGCGCTCACGCCTTCGCTCAAGAGGGGCGCGGCTACCTCAACTGCGCGGCGCGTCTCGCCAGCCGCCAGCATCTCATTGGCGAGTGCGAGGCGACGTGCGCCGCTTGCGCTCAACTCGCGCCAGGCCGTACGGTGCGTCTCATTGCGGGCAGCCTTGCCGTCATCCTTGTCGCTCGACAAATCGCGCAGGAAAATTTCAGCCAGCCGAGCATCGCGTGTCGCCGCTCTTTTGAGAACTTCGTCGCGCGCTTCAGTGGTCTTCGGGACAGCGCCGGGAAGCGCACCCGCTTCACGCGCCGCTTCTTCATCGTCCGCTTTGTCTGACGCGGCGGCGGCCTCCCACGCGCGGCGAAAAATGGTGCGCGCCTGGGCAGAGTCGTGAGGCCAGATCGCATCTGCGGCGAGCGCCTGAATCCTCGCGCGGTAAAATAGATCGTCGAAGGAGCGTGCTTTATCCGCCGTCTCGACGAGCAAAGTGATGGCCTCCAAGCGTCGTGCTCGCTCCGCGTTTTTGCTCTGTGCTGTGGGGGCAGGCTTCACGCGCCCGCGTTGCTGTTGTGCCGGAGCGGAAGTCGGCAGGAGCAGTAAAGCAAGCGCCAGAGAGACGGTTGAGCGAAGAGTTGGGCGAGGCTTTGATTTCATAACCTGCTGAAAAATTGCTAAGAGCCTGGTTGATGCTATTGTTCAGGGTCGAACAAACTCAGCTTGTTCGTTGTCGGTAAATTGAGACCAAAATGTTCGTAAGCCAGCCTGGTCGCCATGCGCCCGCGCGGCGTGCGGTTGAGAAAGCCTATCTGAATCAGGTACGGCTCGATAATCTCCTCGATGGAGTCTTTCTCTTCATGAATCGAAGCGGAGATCGTGCCTAAGCCCACAGGCCCGCCACCAAACTTCTCGATGATGGTCAACAGCAGCTTGCGATCAATTTCGTCCAGACCGTAGGTGTCAACTTCCATCCGGTTGAGCGCATCGCTTGCCACCTCTTGCGTGATGCGCCCATCGTACTCGACTTCGGCGTAATCGCGCACGCGCCGCAAGAGGCGGTTGACGATGCGAGGCGTGCCACGCGCACGGCGCGCAATCTCACGCGCGCCACCCGAATCTATCTCGATGCCGAGAATATCTGAGGAGCGTTTGGCGATCACTTCCAGATCGTCGTGATTATAGAAATCAAGATGAAAGACGATGCCGAAGCGCCCGCGCAAAGGAGCCGTGATGAGTCCCTGGCGAGTCGTCGCCCCGACGAGCGTGAACTTCGGCAACTCTAATTTAATCGAGCGTGCCGCCGTGCCCTGACCGATCATCAGGTCTAATTGATAATCCTCCATCGCCGGGTAGAGAACTTCCTCGATGGCGGGGTTGAGGCGATGAATCTCGTCTATGAACAGCACGTCGCCTTCCTGCAAGTTTGTGAGCAGGGCGGCCAGGTCGCCGCTCTTTTCAATGACAGGCCCGGCGGTCGAACGCAACTCAGCCTTCATCTCGTTGGCGACGATGTTGGCGAGCGTGGTCTTGCCCAATCCTGGCGGGCCAGTCAGCAGAACATGGTCGAGCGCCTCGCGCCGCTGCTGTGCGGCTTTGATGTAGATGCGCAGATTCTCAGTCACTTTACGCTGGCCAATGTACTCGGCCAGGCGCGTTGGGCGCAGAGACAACTCAAACTGCCGCTCTTCATCCAGCGGCGTTCCATCGCGCGCGTCAAACGGTTCTATCTCATCGGTCATAACAAAGTCCAAAGTCAACGTCCATGATCTAAATTAACTGAAGCCTGTGCATCAATCCGCCGCAGAGCGGCGAGATGAATGTAGCCCGGCGTTTCAACGCCGGGAACGAGCGGTGTGCGTCGTCCGCGTCGCGTCAGCTTCCAACCGTCGCTGACGCGACGCCTGATATTGTGCTGCATCTTTCCCGGCCTTGAAAGGCCGGGCTACATTCATGTAGCCGCTACGCGGCGATTATGCACACTCTTCATTTAACTTTAGATTCTGGACATTGGGCATTGGTTTATCCCTTAGCTAAAAGCCGCAAGGCTCGCCGCAGGATGAGTTCAACGGAAAGATCGCCGCCTTCAGAAATCGCTGCGGTGACGGCTTTCTCGGCTGCCGCTCTCGGATATTCGAGATTCTGAAGCGCCGAGAGCGCATCGTCGCGGATCGCGTCCGCCGTGCTGGGCGCGGTTGCTCCGGTCTGCGCCCCAAACTCTTCTTCGAGCGCGGGCGAGGAGAGCGCAGCGATTTTGTCGCGCAGGTCTAGGACGAGACGCTCGGCGGTCTTGCGCCCGACGCCGGGAATCGAAGTCAGACGCGCCAGATTGTTGGTGCGAATCGAGGCGATAATCTCGTCCGCGCTCATGCCCGAAAGCATCGTGATGCCTAATTTCGGGCCGATGCCGCTGACATCAATTAGCTTCATGAAAAGCTCGCGCTCGCGCGCCGTTTTGAAGCCGTAGAGTTGTAGCACCGCTTCGCGCACGTGCGTGTAAATGCGCAGGGCGACGGATGCTCCCGCCTCTTCCAAGTCGTAAAAGGTTGAGAGCGGAATCGTCACTTCGTAGCCGACGCCGCCGACATCCAGAATGACAGTGTTTGCTTGTTTGGCAAGTAGAGTGCCGGATAAATGTGCAATCATTGACCGTTTGAAATAGAGTTAATCGAAGAAGAGATTTCGGGAGCGCCTTCGTTTTCTTTCATCTCGGATTGTAGTTGATTGTCGCGGCTTCGGCAAAGCGGGTAGGGGCAGGGCTTGTCCCTGCCCCTACAATAAACGGCTCGCCCGCGTTATACTGAGCGCTAAGAGAAAAGGCTTGACGGGATGAAATCGGAGAAAATCTCAGAACTGACGACCAACCGCCTGAGCGTTTACCTGCGATGTCTGAACACGCTGGCGGCAGCCGGGATAAAAACGGTCTCTTCGCAGGCGCTGGCAGATCAATTCAATCTTAATTCGGCGCAGATCAGAAAAGACTTAGCCTACTTCGGCGAATTCGGCGTGCGCGGCGTCGGCTACTTTATCGAAGAATTGCGCCAGCACATCACTAAAATCCTCGGCCTCGACAGGGCGCATCGCGTCGGCATCGTCGGCGCAGGGAACTTGGGGACGGCGCTCGCCAACTATAATGGATTCCGCCAGTCCAATTTCGAGGTCATCGCCCTGTTTGATAACGACAAAGAGAAGATCGGGCGGCGCATAGGGGATGCCGCGATCATGGTCTATGACGTGAAGCGGGTCGAAAGGGTCGTGCGCGAAGAGGGCATTGATGTGGCCGTCATCGCTGTCCCCGCGCGCGCAGCGCAGAAGGTTCTGAACCAGTTGACGGCGGCTGGCATCAAGGCCGTCTTGAACTTTGCGCCCGCGCGCTTGCGTGCTCGCCTCGGCGTCAAGCTGAAGACGGTTGATTTGACGATCTCGCTGGAATCGTTATCGTATTTTCTCGCCAGCCCGCAGACAGCGTCCGTGACGAACACGCGTAGCGTTCATACATACGAAGAACTGCGCGACATGAAGGGTGCTGGTGAGCGGTCAAGGCGGAAGGAGACGCAATGAGCGAAGACCCTACAAAAGACCTGCCCAACACCCGCCCTTTCGAGGAGCGCATCTTGGCAGAGCTTTCTGCAATGAGGACTGACTTCAGTAATCGCTTTGACTTGTTGGAAACTCGCTTGACTTCGTTAGAAGATAAGGTTGATGCGCGATTGCGTGAGACGCGACCTGTCTGGGAGGGCGTGCAAACTCAATTGAAGGGTATTGAGAAGCAACTTGACGACCTTAATCGCCAGTTCAAGACCCTGATTCAAGATTCGTTCAACCTGCGCGTGCGCGTCGAGAAGTTGGAAGATAATCAGCCGACAGCTTGAGATGGATGAACAAACCGCTCGGCGCGAGATAGTCCGCGTCGGCCAGTTGTTGTACGAACGCTCCTACGTCGTCTCTTCGGACGGCAATGTGAGCGTGCGTCTGGACGACGGGCGAATCGTTGCGACCCCGACGATGACCTGCAAAGGAAGAATGACGGAAGACTCGCTCGCCATCACGGATATGCAGGGCAAGTCGCTCAATAATCGGAAAGCTTCGAGTGAGTTGGCGATGCACCTGCTCATCTATCAGGAACGACCTGATGTCAAAGCGGTCTGTCACGCGCACCCGCCGCACGGGACGGCGTTTGCCGTCGCCGGACTTGCCATAGACCAGCCGATTCTCTCGGAAGTGATTTTAACTCTGGGCTGTGTGCCCCTTGCAGACTACGGCACTCCTTCAACCGAAGAGTTGACGGAAGCGATGCGCCCGCTCATCAAGCATCACAATGCGCTCTTGATGGCCAATCACGGCGCGGTCGCTTACGGCGCGGACATCTGGCAAGCTTTCGACCGGCTCGAAACTCTGGAGCACACCGCCAAAATCGCAATTCTCGCGCGCATCCTCGGCGGCTCACGCAATCTGCCTGCTGATGCGATTGAGAAATTAATCAACGTGCGCGAGGCCGCAGGCTACTTGAGCGCGGACGCGCGCTGCCAGGCGTGCGGCTATTTACATGAGACGCAGTTGACGTGTCCGACGGGTGAGCGTAACCTCGTCAGCAATTACGCGAAAGCATCAAGCAATGGCGCGAGCAAGATCAGTTTGACGCGCGAAGAGTTGGTCGAATTGCTCTGCGAAGCCACGCGCGCCAGCAGTTAAAATGAAAGGGCTGATAAATAAAGTTCTGTATCTTCTGCACCTCAGAAGGAGAGAGCTAACCAAGCGTCCGATCAACGAGGACGAAGAGGCTCTGGCTCGTCAGGTATTTCATGACCAGTTGCCCTACAGCAATATTCATATTGCCAACTTTTATCTGCCGGGTAACGAAGGCGTGGCTGTGACGGTGGCTTCCGGCACGGAGTTGATTCCAATCAAAGCGCTGACCGATTACACGATCTACTTCGGCCCCGGGGTCTTTCGTGACGGCGCGCAGACCCCTGATACGAGAAATACTTTCATCCACGAACTGACGCATGTCTGGCAGGGGCATCACAGCGCTTTCTCCTGGCATTACATGGTGAACTCGATGCTGTCGCAGGGACGTGCCATCATCTTTCATGGCGACCGCAACAAAGCCTACGAGTTTACCGCCGGGAAGGCGTGGGACGATTACAACGTCGAGCAGCAAGCCAACATCGTGGAAAGCTGGTTTGCCGCAGGCATGCAGACGGACAGTGATTTGTACGTCTACATTACCGAAAACATCCGCGCTGGCCGCTCCGGTTGATTTTCTTTTCGATTTCAATTACGTAGAATACCGTCATTGAAGAGTCAGACAGAGCACGGCAGCCAAAAGTGGTAGATTAAGAGCTAACCACTACGGGGAATTTTGTATGCAGTAATTCAAGACGAGAACAACTGAAACGGAGAGCAACAATGGCTCAAGAAGCGCTTGGAATGGTTGAGACAAAAGGTTTGGTGGCGATGATCGAGGCGGCGGACGCAATGGTCAAAGCCGCCAACGTCACGCTGATTGGTTACGAGAAGATCGGCGCAGGATTCGTGACGGCGATTGTGCGTGGCGATGTCGCGGCGGTGAAAGCGGCGACGGATGCGGGTGCTGCGGCAGCGCGGCGCGTCGGCGAACTCGTCAGCGTCCACGTCATCCCGCGCCCGCACGGCAGCGTTGACGAAGCACTGCCGATTGGCAACAGCTAAAAGCCGTGACGGGTGACAGGTGACAAGAACAGTTTACAGTTTACAGTTTTCGGTTTTCAGTAAAAGCAGCTTGTCTTTGCTGAAAACTAAAAACTGAAAACTGAAAACTCGTCCTCACCTGTCACCTGTCACCTGTCACCTGTCACCTGTCACGTTCTTATATGATTATCGCGCGAATTGTCGGCACAGTTGTTTCGTCGCAGAAGGACGAACGACTTCTGGGAAAGAAGCTGCTCATCGTTCGTCCCATCAACCTGGATGGGACGGACACGAGCGGCTATGTCGTCGCCGTTGATACGGTCGGCGCTGGCTTTCACGAGCGCGTGCTGGTCGTCGCGGGCTCAAGCGCACGCCTCGCGCAAGGCATGAAAGACACGCCCGTTGATGCGGCCATCGTCGGCGTGATAGACACGGTAGATATTAGTCTGGAGTCTGGAGTCTGAAGTCTAGCGAGTCAAAAGACAAAGAATTGTTTTTGACCAGTTGACTTCAGACTCCTTGACTCCAGACTCCAGACTTTTCTTATGCAATTAGCGCGTGTCATCGGGACGGTCGTGGCGACTATGAAGAACGATTCGCTTGAGGGGCGAAAATTACTCGTCGTTCAGTCGCTCAACGCCGATCTTGAGCCGCAGGGAAAGCCCTTGGTGGCTCTGGACGCTATCGGCGCGGGCACGGGCGAACTGGTCTTCTGGTGCAGAGGAAAAGAGGCCAGCTTTCCTTTCAAGCGGGAAGACACGCCGACGGATTGCACCATCATCGCCATCGTTGATTCCGAAGAACACGTCACGAACAGAAAGGGTCGCCGGAGATGATTCTCGCGCGCGTGCTGGGAAATATCGTGGCAACGCAGAAGAATCTGCGCTACGCAAGTGCGCGCATTATGCTCTGCCAGCAAATTACGCCCGAAGGTGAAGACGCAGGTCTGACCCTGCTCGCGCTCGATTCGGTTGACGCCGGCGAGGGCGATGTGGTGTTGATCGTTCAGGAAGGCTGGGGCGCGTCAACTGCGGCGACGAAAGAAGCCGGAGCGGCGATTGATTCGGCGATTGTCGGCGTGGTTGATCGGATTGATTTGCTCCCGGACGAGACGAAGGAGGAAGCGCGATGAGCACGGAGCAGGATCAGGCGCGGCTTCTGGCCGAGCGCATCGCGCGCCGCGTGTCCGAGGGCAAGACGGAGGCTCGTGCACCTCGTGTTGAAAGCAGGACGGATGTCGGACGGGAACTGTCGGTGATGCGCGCCAGCCTGGAAGAATTACAGCTTAGACTCGCGCGAATAGAATCGCATGTGACACGCAATGGCGATGAGACGTTTCAAGCAGAGCGCGAAGCTGAGAGCAGCGAGCAGGGAAGCGCGCAGCGAGAAACTCGGCAATCAGTAACGACGTCCAGCGCTTCACGTTCACCCTGGTTGAGCGGGATGTATGTTCCGGCGGCGGCGCATCCGAGCGAGGAAAGATTCGGAGTCGAGGAGGCGGCTGTCTCCGAGCTGGTTGATTTCTTCGAGGGCGAGAAAAAGTGCGAGCTTGAGCCGGGCGGCAAGCCCTGCGACCATTGCGCGATGTGCAGCACGCGAGGGTTTTGAGCTAATTTAACGAAATTAGAACGTAAGCAGGTAGTCTTACGTCTTAATCAGGCATAATTATAACCTAATGGGGCGAGCTTATAATCAAAGCTCGCCCCATTAGGTTATAAGATCGCGTGATTACGTCATAAGATCGTGCGATTAGGTTATAAGATTGCCGTCTTATGTTCTAATCACGACACCTTTCGTCATAATCCTGAGTCCTTATGTCATAAGCACTGGCGCTTTCTTCATCGTCATGCCTGCTTATAAACAAAGACGGGCGCGCCCGCGCCTTACCTGGCAGTGTTCTGGTTATTCCGCAGCGTGTTTGAGTCTATCTTCGGAACCTGTGTGGCGGTCGGGTCGGCCTTGAAGTAAGGCTCTTCTTTGAAGCCGTAAATCTTCGCGCCGATGACGGTCGGAAAACTGCCGCGCGTCGTGTTGTAGTCCTGCACGGCTGCGTTGTAATCGCTGCGCGCGGTCTGGATGCGGTTCTCCGTTCCGACCACTTCATCCTGCGCCTTCATGAAATTCTCGTTTGACCTTAACTGCGGATAAGCTTCGGTCAAGACCAGCAGCCGCCCGATTGTTCCGCCAAAGCTATTGTTGGCGTCAAGGACTGCCTGCTTCTGTTCGGGCGTCTTGTCGCCTGCTGATCCTTGCGGTGCCGCTTGACTGGCGTTCAAAAGTCGCGAGCGTGCCTCGGCGATCTTGCCGAAGACTTCCTGCTCCTGCACGCCAGCCATTTTCGCAGTCTCAATCAAATTCATGATCAGGTCGGCGCGGCGCTGGAGCTGGCTCTCGACGTTAGCCCATTTGCCCCGGACGTTCTGCTGCTTCGCATTCAGCGTGTTGTAGCCGCACCCTGTGCCCGCGACAGTTGCCAGCACGACAAGCGCCAACAACAGCATCCTTTTTCTATTCATCTTTCTTCTTCTCCTTCAATTCGGTGAATCCTGAACAATAGCTCGGAAAAACTGTCTATCAATTCACGATTTGTTCTCCAACCTGTCAACCGCTTCGATGACACGCTCGATCTGCTCAAGATAAGCGGTAAAAAGATCGTTCGCTTCTACTTCCGTTAAAAATGTCTCCCCGCTCGCGCGCAGGTCAAAAATTTGCTCAAAGGGCTCATTATCAAGCTCAAGTAATTTAACGGTCGCGCGCACGCAATCGGGTTTGGAGATTGGCGGCTCTATCCCATGCAACATCAACACCGGACGAAAGAGCGCGGCAAAGCTCGCCAGACTGTCAGACATCAGCGCCGCTAACTTTTCGACCGAGACGGAAGCCGGAATGTAGAGGCGGCGAAGCTGGATTAGCTTGCTTCTCAACTCGTACTCGGTTTGATGGCGCAAATTCACATCTGAAAATTGCAGCGACTCAAAAGGGTCTGGGCCATAGAGGACGATTCGCGCTCGCTCCATCTGGAGAAACTCAATCGGAAAGACATCCGCCGCATTATTCAGTTCCGCGACAGTGAAATAGACAGGCAGCGAATGCCCCAGTCGTTGCCAGTTACGCATCGGCGCTTGAGCCAGACGTAAATCTGCGGGAGTAATCCGGTTCAGCGCGATGAGCAGGTTGTAATCCGAGCGCGACTCGACATAGTCGCCTGCCGCCGCAGAGCCGTAGAGCACAATGGCTGCGAGATTATCCCCGTGCGTTGAGCGCAAATCTTCGACGAGGTAATTGAGCGAACTCTGAACGATCTTATCCACAATCCGTCTCCATCAAATATAAACGACGAACGCTCCTGTCCAGGTTAGTTAATTCTAATTCAATGGTCGTCGTTACACCTAACTCTACCAACCGCCACCCGCGCCGCCGCCGCCAGCGTCTCCACCACCGCCACTGAAGCCGCCCCAGCCGCCGCCACCGCCGCCACCAAAACCGCCTCCCCCGCCAAAGCCACCTCCGCCCCAGCCGCTCGATCCCCAGCCGCCTCTGCCGCTATTGAAAAGAGAGTTGAGCAGCAACATGTTCAGGCATCCGCCACCGCCGCATCCGCCGCGTCCTCCTCCTCCGCCACGACTTGAGATGAGAAGAAAAACTACGATGATAATAATGATAAAAATAGTGTTCCTTGAAAATCCGCGAGAGGATGTGCCTCTACCCGCTGCGGGCTCGGCGTCGCGATATGCGCGCCTCTGGTCTATTCCCTCCACACTAAAGCCACGCTTCTGAGCCAGCGTTGCGACGTATGCTTCGACGGTGTCAGCGATGCCTTGATTATAATTGCCCTGTTTGAACTGCGGCACGAGCCGCTCGCGTTGTATTTGACCCACCAGGCCGTCAGGCAGATCGCCTTCGAGATGACGGCTCACCTGCGTGAAATACTTGCGATCATCAACAGCGACGACTAAGAGCAGTCCGCCCTTTTCGCTCGAACCGATTCCCCACCCACGCATGATCGCCAGGGAATAGTCAAAGATGTCCCGGCCACCGGTCGTCCTGACAGTGACAACGCCAAACTCTGCGTTAGCCGTCTTGTTCTCACTCAGATTCTTGAGAATGTTATTCAGCCGCTCTTCGGTTGCTGCATCAATGACATCGGCGGTATCAACGACCGGAGCGGGCGGGTTCGGCTGCGGGATCGGCGATTGCGTCGCTTGCGCGCGCAGAGACACGCTGCCCAAAAGCAGGCATGAAAGCAGAAAGACAGCAGGCCAGATGAATCTGTATTGACGATTATTCAATGACGCAATCATACCAACTCATGAACGTGAGTCAAACGCCTGCTTCAATTTTGTTGGAATCTGGAAACCTGATTTGTCCAGCCCGCTAATCCTTCACAGGTCAATCAAGCGATGCAGGAGATAAAAGAGCGCAACACCGACGAAGACGACGATGGAGACAAGCGGGTTCTTCTCCTCTTTGTGATTGACCTCTGGAATCAGATCGCTGGCAGCGACGTAGAGCGTCACGCCTGCCGAGAACGGTAAGGCGTAGGCCACCGCCGTGTTGATTCTAGTTCTGAGGATGGCGACGGTAATGACACCGGCAATCGTCGCTGCTCCAATCGCCAGAGATGCGATTCGCGCCTTGCGCGCTGAACGACCCGAAGCCAGCATAATCGAAGCAACGGTGAAACCTTCGGGCACTTTATGCAGCAGAATCGCGATGAAGACCAGCAGCCCGACTTTGCTGTTGACGAGAAACGCGGCGGCAATCGAAACCCCGTCGAAGAAAGTATGGATGAGAAGGCCGCCGATTGCCGTATAGGCCGCCGAAGGGCGGATCACGTACTCCGGGTGCGTCTCCGCCCCGAAGTGAAAGTGCGGCGCAATCGTGTGCTCGAAGAGTTGGATTAAGAGATAGCCCGCCAGGAGCAGCGTCATCGCGCCGAGCACAGCTTCGGCAGCCGCTTCACCTGTCTGCCCCTCCGTCCAGATGGCAACCGTCTGCGGCACGATCTCAATAAAAATCGCCGCCAGCATAAATCCTGCGCCGAGTGCAACGAGATATTTCAGCAAACGCTCGTTGAGGCGATGCACGCCGGACGAGGCAAGCATCAGTCCGCCGACCAGGTTGGCGAGTGCCGCCAGTGCCCCGAAAACGAGAAGTCCGCCAAAGCTAATCAAAGTGGGTTTTGCCTGTCGTCTGGAGTCGTCTTAACAAGTGGCATGCCCCGAACTATAACAGGATGAGACGGTGCTTGGCTACGATTGTCTGAGCGCCAGACCGGGAGCTTTCATGCTTAAGAACGGGACGCCTTAAGCATGAAAATTAGGAGCTAGGAGCAGTAGCCAAGCCTTATATGCACCATATCGTGCTTAAAAAATCTATGACAAACAGGATTTTTTATTCTTGACAGCCTTAACCGAAGGAGCGTAGTATTCGCGGCGGGTGGAGAAAAGTGGTCAGAAGTGGGCTCTTCTGAGTATTTTGTGCCTGATGATTAAAGTTTTACCTAAAGGTTTAAGCACCTCTCGCCCGCCCCGTCTGCCGAAACCTTATGCTGCGAGGAAATTACACGGCGCGAATTGATTCCAAGGGGCGGTTGAAAATACCGACACCGTTCCGCCGCATAGTGGAAGAGAAGCACGGGAGCGCAGAGGTTTATGTCACAAGCCTGACGGGCGAGAGCGTGAGGATTTACCCGCTTCCCGAGTGGGAGGCAATCGAGCAAAGGTTGGCGCTGCTGCCTTCAATGGACCCAGCGAGGCGCAAGTTCCTTGATAGAACCAACTATTACGGTCAGCAGGCAACCGTTGACGCTCAGGGGCGTGTCCTGATTCATCCGCTGCTCAGAAAGAGCGCCAGCGTCATTGGCGACGTGGCGGTGCTCGGCTACCTGACGTACCTGGAAGTTTGGGAGTTGGAGAGATTTCAACAGCGCCTTCTCTCCGATCCTTATACAGAAGAAGACGAAGCTGCGATTGCGCGGCTCGGAATTTGAAAAGCAGTAACGAGTAATGAGTGATGAGTGATGAGGTAAGAACGAAAAGTTGCTACTCATCATTCATCACTCATCACTCATCACTTTTTTATAGTTCTTTGAACGAGATCACGGGGCGGTGGTGATGGCTGCGCTTATGGGGGGCATGGGCGCGCCCCATCGCCCCGTGTTGCTTCAGGAGACTATCGAACTGCTCAAGGCGGAGCGCGGCGGGCTTTTCGTTGACGGCACGCTTGGCTTAGGGGGACACAGCGAGGCGATTCTCGAAGCATCAACGGAAGCACGCGTGATTGGCATTGACCGCGACCGCGAGGCTCTCGAGCTGGCGAGAAGACGCCTGGCGCAATACGGCTCACGCTTTCGCGGCGTCCATGCGAACTTTCGAGAGATCGGGCGGGTGGTTGAAGAAGCTGGAGAGTCGAACGTGCAAGGAGTGCTGGTTGATCTGGGCGTTTCGTCGCTCCAGTTCGACACCGCGGAGCGAGGTTTCAGCTTCCGGCACGACGCGCCGCTCGATATGCGCATGGATGCAAGCGGTGCTGAGGAAACAGCGGCGGAGTTGCTGGCGCGTCTTCCTGAAGAAGAGATTGCTCGAATTATTTTTGAGTATGGGGAAGAGCGGCGCTCGCGCCGGATCAGTAAATGGATTGTTGAAAGGCGCGAGCGAGGAGAGTCGATAGAGACGACGAAGGCATTGGCCGATCTGGTCGCGCGCGCCGTCGGTTATCGTAAGACGGATAAAGTTCATCCGGCGACGCGCACATTTCAAGCCCTGCGCATCGCCGTCAACCGCGAGCTTGAAGGCCTGGGTGAATTCGTCGAAGAGGCGATTGATATTTTACAACCGGACGGGCGCTTCGTAGCGATCAGTTTTCATTCGCTCGAAGATCGGATTATGAAGCAGACGCTCAGGCGGCTGGCGGGGCAATGTGAATGCAGCCCACGCGCGCCCGTCTGTTCGTGCGGCGCTCGCCGCGCAGTTGAAATCCTGACGCGCCGTCCCCTCGTGCCGGGCGAGGATGAAGTGTCCGAAAACCCGCGCGCTCGCAGCGCCAAGTTGCGAGCCTGCCGCAAACTCTGAAAAGCGTCGGCACACGCTGGCGCAGTTTGAAACCCGAAATACCCTTTCAAAATTGACTTACTTGATGATGAGAGGCACTAGACCCTTGATGAGAAGATTACCCCTGAACCGAAAGAACTTCACCGTGCATCGCGAGCGCGATGTGCGTGCGCTCATGCGGCTGGCGCTCCTTCTCGCGTGCGGACTCGTTCTCGCGGGCGGTTTCGTCTACGCTGCGGGACAGCACTTTGCTGCGGTCCAGTACGGTTACAAGAGCGAGGCATTGCGTCTGGATCAAGCTCAGCTTTTGGAGGAGCAACGTCGCTTGATGCTGGAGCGCGAGCAGGCCATGACACCGGAGCATCTGGGAGCGGCGGCGCGCGAGATCGGCATGCAGCCCATCCAGTCTGCGCAGATTAATCCGGCGAGGAATCTGGAAAAAATGCAGGCGCGCACAGTTCCGGCATTTATTAACCCGTCCGCCACGCTGAGCCATTGAAGCTCTATGATTGTCGGAAACGTCAGGCCAGGCGACCAGCACGCATTCTCCCCTCGCGGTGCTGGCGGAAATTGTTTTGCACAACTTCGGTAGGCTAAGCGCGAAGAGGTAGCAAGCCAAAGCCTCCGCGCATAAATTTAAAAAGACAGGCAGGAGATATGCGCGGACGCCTCGTCGCTTCATCAAAATCTCGCCCCGACAATTCACGCAGACGCGCGCTCGTGGTGGCGTGCTTTCTTGGCGTCTGGATGCTTGTCATCGGCGTCCGCTTGATTTACCTGCAAACCGCTCAACACGAATGGCTGACATCACGCGCTCGCACGCAACAGCAAGACGCCATTGAGACGAGTCCGATTCGCGGCCTCGTGCTAGACCGTCACGGTAATGAGCTGGCGCGCAGCATTGACACGGAATCCTTCTGGGCTGTTCCACGCGAAATCGAGAACGTCGAAAAAGTCTCTGCCCAACTCGCTCCCCTCGTAGACGTAGACGCAGGCACTCTCGCCGCACGCTTGAAAGATGCTCAAAGCGCGAATCGAAAGTTCGCCTGGATTGCTCGCAAGCTCGACCAGGAAGCTGCGGAGAAAGTTAGCGCGCTCAATATTAAAGGCATCTATTCGCTCAAGGAGCCGAAGCGTCATTACCCGAACGGCTCGTTGGCGGCTCACGTCCTGGGCTTTGTCGGGCTGGACGAAATTGGGCTGGCAGGCATCGAGCGAGCATACAACGAGCGGATACGCGGCGAGGCGGGCAAGGTCACGATTGATACGGATGCTCACGGGCGGCCTTACGGCAGCCTTGAAGCGCGTGCGCGGCGGGGCGAAACAGTTGTGCTGACGATTGACCGGCTGGTTCAGTACAAGACTGAACAGGCGTTGCTCGCGGCTGTCAACAGAACACACGCCAAGTCCGGCACGGCCATCGTGCTCGACCCGCACACGGGCGAGATACTCGCGCTGGCCAATGCACCCACATTCGATCCAAACGATCCGCGCGCTTCCTCCGAGCAGGCGCGCATCAACGAAGCGCTACAGAATATTTACGAGCCCGGCTCAACCTTCAAGATCATCGCTTACTCGGCTGCTATCGAGAAAGGATTGGCGAAGCCTTCAGATCACATTGATTGCCAGATGGGATCAATCATGGTCGCAGGCAGACTCGTTCACGACCATCATGCGTTCGGCAATCTGACCTTGACGGAGGCTCTGGCGAAATCGAGCAACGTGGCAGCAATAAAACTGGGCATGCGCGTTGGCGACGATTCGATGTTCGACTTCATGACGCGCTTCGGTTTTGGCTGCAAGACGGGAGTTGAGTTGCCGGGCGAAACAGACGGCCTGCTGCGTAAGGTGAATAAGTGGCAGCCGTCTTCGATTGGCTCTCTGGCCATCGGGCAGGAAGTCGGCGTGACGCCTTTGCAGATGGCCGCAGCTTTTGGCACGCTCGCCAATGACGGTCTGCGTATCAGTCCGCATCTGGTGCGCGAGGTGCGTGCAGCGGACGGCGCTATCGTCTACAGCGCATCACCGGAAGAGCGCAGGGTAGTCAGTGTTGCTACGGCGCAAACTCTGCGCGGCATGCTCGAAGAAGTAACTGTGAATGGAACAGCCAAACAAGCGCAACTCGACGGCTACACGGCGGCGGGGAAGACCGGCACGGCGCAGAAGATTGATCCCAAAACGAGGGCATACTCGAAGACGAAATTCATTGGCTCGTTCGTTGGCTTCGCGCCAGTTGAGAATCCTGCGGTGGTCATCATCGTGGTGATCGACGAGCCCGTCGGCGGTTATCACGGCGGCGAAGTGGCTGCGCCGGTCTTTCGTGAGATTGCCGAAGAGATTCTGCCCGCGCTCAACGTCGCGCCGGATACGAAGCTGAAAGCCGCTCCACAGCAGGGGCTGCTCGCGCGATTCTCCCTCAACCCGGAAGCGCTGGCTCATCTGCGCGAACAGCAGGAGCGAGAAAGGGCAGCGCGAGATTTGACGTTGCCAAGGGTTGCAGAGGAGAACGGGCGCGTGAATATGAGCAAGGTTGTTTACACGGCGGCAACCAGGCGCGCTGCGCTGATGCCTGATTTGCGCGGACGAAGCGTGCGCGATGCGGCGCGGGTTTGCGAGCAATTAGGCTTGCAGTTGGAGGCGCGAGGCGAAGGGCGCGCATGGCGTCAGAGTCCAGAGGTCGGCGCTGAAGTGGAAGTCGGACAAACTATTCGGGTTGATTTCGGGAGAAGCAACTAGGGGAATTTTTGATTTGCGATTTTAGGTTTTTGATTGGACAGGGAAATAAATTTTCAATTCCTCTTCCAATCAAAAATCGCAAATCAAAAATCAAAAATTCATTATGGGTGAGCACGCGCCGAGCGGAACAAAGCAGAGAGTCAGCGCTTGTCGGAAACGTTTACGGCAAAGCCGCGCGGTGCAGAGAGGTCTCAAGTTGGCGCAGGATGAAGCAACTCTCAAGGCTTCCGAGCTTCCGAAATTGATTTCCGACAGCGGGGATTTCAGCGATTCCGAAAATGTCTTTGAAGAGGCGGGAGCGTCCAGATTAGGCGCAACTCGCCGGTTTACGCCTGAAGTTGACCGCCGTGCGAGGCTTCGCGCAAGATGATACCGGCAACACGGATTCTTGCGGGAAGAGGAATGATACGGCGTGAATATACGAACGGCGGCGGATTTGATGGGCGCTCGGGGTGATAAGTTGAGCGTCGAGTTGTTTGACAAAGAAATAGTCGGATTCTCGATTGACTCGCGGACGACCGGCGCGGGCGAACTCTTCTTCGCGCTGTCGCAAAGTGATTACGCCCGCGCCGGTTTCAACGGCACGTTTGCCGATGCCCATCGCTATATCCCGCAAGCTTTCAGTCAGGGCGCAATCGCAGCCGTCGCCCGCCAGGATCACGTGCGGGAAGACCGTGGGCTACAGGCGATGGCGGATCGCTTGCTGCTCGTCGAAGATGCAATCGCCGCGCTTCAGATGCTCGCACGCCGTGTTTATGAATCGTGGGCGCGCCCCGTCGTCGCTATCACAGGCAGCGCGGGAAAGACGACGGCGAAGGAATTGACGGCGCATCTGCTCAATGCTTCGGGTCAGCGCGTTCTCAAAAGCGAGCGCAACTACAACAACGGGCTGGGACTCCCCCTGGCGGTTTTGCAAATGGTGACGGAAGGGCGCAAGCCCGAACAATTTGACCTTGCGGTGCTTGAGATGGGCATGTCTTCGCCAACGCATGAGATCGAGCGCCTGTGCAAGATTACGCCGCCCGACATCGGCGTCGAATTGTTGGTCGCGCCAGTGCACCTCGAACATCTGGGCACGCTTGAAAACATCGCGGCGGCGAAAGCCGAATTGATCGAAGGTCTCAAGCCGGGTGGAACGGCGGTGCTGAATGCAGACGACGAGCGCGTGATTGCGATGCGCGCCATACATGACGGCAAGGTTGTCACTTTCGGCGTCGAGCACGCAGCGGACGTGATGGCGTCGGACATTGATACGAGCCGCTTTGGTCGAAGCCGCTTTCGATTGCGAACGCCGTTGGGAGAAGCAAACGCGGAATTATGGATGCCCGGTCGGCACAATTTGATGAACGCACTGGCGGCGGCGGCTGTCGCGACCTGTTATGAGATGAGTGCGGAAGAGATTGCGAGCGCGCTCAAAGGTGTCACCCCAGCGAAGATGCGCGGCGAGGTGATTGACTTCGCCGCCGGGTTCACGGTCGTGGATGATTCCTACAACTCGAACCCGCGCTCGTTGCTCAGCATTGTGCAAACAATTGCGGAGAGCGCCACGCAGCCGAGGCGTCGCATAGTGATTGCTGGCGAGATGCTTGAGTTGGGACCTGAAGGCGCAGAGATGCACCGCGAGGCCGGAGCGGAGATCGCACAAGCCGGAATTGATTTGTTGTGGGGGGTGCGCGGGCTGGCCTACGAGATGGTTGAAGGAGCACGCTCCGCCGGGATGAGCAACGACCGCGCGCTCTTCTTCGAGACTTCGGAACAGGCCGCCGCCGCGATTTGTGAGGAAGCGAGCGAGGGCGACCTCATACTGGTCAAAGGTTCGCGCGGTGTGGAGACGGACAAGGTCGTCAAAATGCTGCGTGACCGATTCCCTGCGCTGGGTGGAGACGAGGAAGTTTGAAACAGAAGACAGGAGTCAGAAGTCAGAAGTCAGAATGAAAGGCACTAACCGCTTTTCTTCTGTCTCCTGTCTTCTGTCTTCTGACTCCTGCCTTTACCGATGATTCACTGGATCTTCTACGAATGGCTCTACAACAGCTATGAGGGTGGCGGGTCTTATCTCGTCAAGGCGCTCAACGTCTTTCAGTATGTCACGTTCCGCACGGCTTACGCTTCGGTCACGGCTCTGCTGATCTCGCTCGTCTTCGGCAAGCGCGTCATCCAGGCTCTGAAGAACTGGAACGTCGGACAGCAAATCCGCGAGGAAGGGCCGCAGGCTCACATGGCCAAACGCGGCACGCCGACGATGGGCGGAGTGCTCATCATCGGTTCGGTTTTAATCTCGACGCTGCTGTGGGCGAAGTTGTCCAGCCTCTACGTCTGGATCGTGATGATCGCGTTCCTGCTCTTCGGGGTCATCGGCTTTCTGGACGATTACCGGAAGATGGCTCTGCGTCGAAGCCTGGGGCTCACGGGAAAGCAAAAGCTGCTCGGTCAACTGTTGATTGCGATTGGCGTGTGGGCGGCGCTCTACTTCTCCTCGGTTTCGACGGGCGGCCCGCCGGTTCTGCGCCTCAATGATCTCAGAGACCCGGCCAGCATGGCGGTCAAGTTACGGGAGGGGCGCGATCCGCTTTCGCAGTATCTCTGGTCGCAGTTGCTGCCTGAGACGCAAGAAGCTTTGAGAAGCTACGACAGCAGCACGGGCAAAATGTCCGAAGAGAATGAGCGGAAGTTGGTTGATGCGCTCAACGGCCTGCTCAGAGGCCATTCGCTCTTTGATGAGCAACGCTTCGCGCAGGTGAAGCTGGCGGACGAGACGCGCAAGTTCATCCAGCTTAGCCCGCAGGATGAGAATCTCGTCCATCTCAACCGGATGCTGCTGGAAGAAGCCTATCCGTCCGAGATTGCCAAGAGCACGAAGTATTCCTGGAACGTGGACATCCCGTTTCTCAAGTCAACGTCGGATCACAACCCGCTGACGAGCGTCAGCTACATCGGCCCTTATCTCTACCTGATCTTTATCATCATCGTGCTGCTGGGGTCGTCGAACGCGGTGAATTTGACGGATGGGCTGGACGGGCTGGCCATCGGCGTGACGTTCATCGCGATGGCTGCGCTGACGGCCTTCACCTATATCACGAGCGATTTTCGCTTCGCGAGCTATCTGGGATTGGTTCACAGGCCGGAAGCCGCCGAGTTGACGGTCTTCTGCGGGGCGATGGCGGGAGCGAGTCTTGGTTTCCTGTGGTACAACGCGCCGCCTGCGGAAGTCTTCATGGGCGATGTCGGCAGCCTCGCCATCGGCGGCGCAATCGGCACGATTGCTGTCCTGACCAAGCAGGAGTTCATGTTGCTGATGATTGGCGGCGTGTTCGTGCTGGAAATTTTGTCGGTGATGCTTCAGGTCGCTTCCTTCAAGATGACCAAGCGCCGCATCTTCAAGATGTCGCCTTTGCATCACCACTTTGAGTTGCAGTGGGAGCGAAGATTCGGGCAGCGGACGGTCGAGACCAAAGTGGTCTTCCGCTTTTTGATTCTCGCCATTTTGTTCGCGCTCCTGAGTCTTTCAACATTGAAGTTGCGATAACGGGCGAGAAGCTGATCTTTGAGAAACGAGTGAGAAAAGGGTTTGGAAGTTGCGGGCAAGAAAGTTTTGATTATCGGCGCGGCGCGCAGCGGCATCGCCTGCGCGAAGTTCTTAAAGCATCGCGGCGCAGTGGTCGCGCTCAATGATCGCAAGCCGATTGAAGAATGGCCGCCGGAGGCATTGGCGCTCAAGAGCGAAGGCGTCGGATTGATGCCGGGCGATGTGCCGATGTGGCTGCTCGATCAGGTTGAGCTGGTTGTGATGAGTCCGGGCGTGCCGAGCAAAGTCATTCCGGCGAGATACGCGGAGCGCGCGGGCGCAGAGGTCATCGGAGAGGTCGAGTTAGCGTCGCGGTTTTTACGCGGGCGCATCGTCGGCATCACGGGCAGCAACGGCAAGACGACGACGACGACGCTCATCGGAGAGATTTTGAAAGATGCGGGACTAAGCGTGCAGGTCGGCGGCAACATCGGCACGGCGCTCATCTCGATGGTCGAGACTTCGAGGGAGGATGGCTGGACGGTGGTCGAGCTTTCAAGTTTTCAGCTTGAGACGATTGTTGATTTTCATCCGACCGTCGCGCTCTGTTTGAACGTGACGCCGAATCACATGGATCGCTACGAGACATTGATGGACTACGCGGCGGCCAAGCATCGCATCTTCCGCAACCAGGCGGCGGGCGACGTGGCGATTCTCAACGCGGACGACGAGATCGTTTCATCATGGGCGAAGGGGTTGAGGGCGCACGTCACGCCTTTCAGTGTCCGGCGCGAATTGGATGAAGGGCTCTTCTTGAGAAACGGGCGCGAGATAGTTTCACGCACTGGAGACGGCGAGCGCGTCCTGATGATGCGAGACGAGATGCAATTGCGGGGCTTACACAATGTCGAGAACGTGCTGGCGGCTCTGGCCGCCGGCCTTAGCTGCGGCGCTGCGCCCGATTCGATGCGTGAGACCGTAAAGAATTTCAAGCCGGTCGAGCATCGTCTGGAATTTGTTGAGGAGATTAACGGGGTGAAATTCTACAACGACTCGAAGGCGACGAGCGTTGATGCGACCCTCAAAGCACTTGAAGCGTTTGCCGGTGAAGAAGGCAAAGTGGTTTTAATCCTGGGCGGGCGCGGCAAGCAAGCTCCCTATGCTCCGCTCGCGCCGCTCATCCGTTCACGCGTGCGCCGCTTAATCACAATCGGCGAAGACGCCGACACGATTGAAAGGGAATTGAAAGACGTTGCGTTGATGGAACGCGCCCGCGACATGACCGATGCTGTCCGTCGCGCACACGAATCAGCACAACCGGGCGACATCGTTTTACTAGCGCCCGCCTGCGCCAGTTTTGACATGTTCAAAAGTTTCGAGCACAGAGGGCAAGTGTTCAAGGAAGCGGTGAAAGAAAGGAAGAATCCAGAAGACGGCAATCAGTAGCCAGAAGGAAAGGCGCGAGCCGCTTTTCTTCTGACTTCTGACTCCTGACTTCTGACTCCTGTTTTATGGCCCGGAAGTTACAAGCCGATAAATGGTTGTTCGCGGCGACTGCGGGGCTGGCGCTGTTCGGCATCGTCATGGTTTACAGCGCGTCAGCCGTGATGGCGCAGGAAGAGAACGGCAACCAGTATTACTACGTCATCAAGCAGGGCATCTTTACGGCCATCGGCTTTGGCGCGATGCTCGTCATGATGCAGTTTGATTATCAACGCCTGCGCGACAAGCGGATTGTTTATGGGTTGCTCGGATTGACGCTGTTGCTGCTCCTCGCCGTCTTCGCTTTCCCGCGCATCAACGGCGCGCATCGTTGGATCAGGTTCGCGGGATTCTCTTTGCAGCCTTCGGAGTTGTCGAAACTCGTGCTGGCGATCTTCCTCGCATACTTTCTTGAAAAGCGTGCGGGCGAAGAAGGCTCACTTCTACGGACTTTCGTGCCGTGCATCGCGGTGACGGGAGTGATGGCGGCGCTCGTTTTGAAAGAGCCTGATCTGGGAACGGCCATGATGCTGGCCGTCATCTGCGTCGTGATGTGTTTTACGGCGGGTGCGCGCCTGCTGCATCTGGGGCTGGCCGCTGCTCCGGCTCTGGTCATCGGCGCAGGGATGCTGGTCTTCGTGCCCTGGCGTCTTCAGCGGCTCGTGACTTTCACGAATCCCTGGGCTGACCCGCAGAACACAGGCTTTCAGGTGGTGCAGTCTTTGATTGCCATCGGTTCGGGCGGAACCGGGGGCTTAGGATTCGCGCAAGGTAAGCAGAAGATGTTCTTCCTGCCGTTCGCTCATTCGGATTTTATCTTCGCGGTCGTCGGCGAAGAGTTGGGGTTGTTCGGCGCGCTCGCGGTGGTCTCTGTGTTTGGAATCCTGTTGTGGCGCGGGCTGCGTGCGGCGCTTCGCGCGCCTGACAGGTTCGGGATGCTACTCGGCCTGGGACTCGTGATGGCGATTGTCGTGCAGGCGCTCTTTAACATCAGCGTGGTGCTTTCATTGCTGCCGACAAAAGGCATTCCGCTGCCGTTTATCTCGTATGGCGGCTCGTCTCTGGTTCCAACGCTGGGCGCGATGGGCATCCTTTTGAACATCTCGCAGCACGCGACGAGCGACGCTGGAAGCGTGAAGGGATTCGAGGACGCTCTGCAAGTAGAAACTGAAAAGGCGCGGCGCGCCAGTGCGACGCCGTCTTTGTCGCCGCGTTCACCTGTTGCCGTTTCACCGCGCCGGGGATAAGCGAAGATGCGCGTGCTGATCGCCGCCGGAGGAACGGGCGGGCATATCTATCCGGGCATCGCGGTAGCGAAGGAAGTGATGCGCCGCGATGCACAGTCGGAAGTCAGGTTCGTCGGAACAGCGCGTGGGTTGGAGACGCGGCTCGTGCCGCAGGCGGGTTTCGAGTTATCGCTCATTGAAAGCGCCGGACTGAAAAACGTGGGGATGGGGGCGCGGCTGCGCGGGCTGCTGGTGTTGCCCAAAAGTTTCTTCGCGGCCAGGCGTCTGATTCGCGCTTTTCAGCCGGACATAGTGGTTGGAGCAGGCGGTTACGTCTCAGGGCCTGTCTTGTTGACGGCGGCCTTGATGCGGATCCCGACGCTCGTGATGGAATCGAATGCCCTGCCGGGTTTTACGAATCGCAGGCTCGCGCGTTTTGTAGACCAAGCGGCGGTGACGTTCGAGGCGGCGCTTCCCTATTTTCGCGGCAAGGGGGTGGTGACGGGCAATCCAGTCCGCCGCGAGTTCTTTGACATTCCGCCGAAGTCGCGCGATGCTACGCGTTTTTCCGTACTCATCTTCGGCGGCTCGCAGGGCGCGCGCGCGATTAACGAGAGCATGATCGCGGCTCTAACGGAGCTGGAAGACGAGCGTGACGTGCTGCGCATCACGCACCAGACGGGCGAGGCCGATTTTGAGAAAGTGAGCGCGGGCTATACGGACGCAGGTTGGGGCGAGAACGCAGACGTGCGACGCTACATTGATAACATGGTCGCAGAATTCGCGCAGGCGGATTTAATCATCTGCCGCGCCGGAGCAACCACGAGCGCCGAACTCGTCGCCGCAGGCAAGGCGGCAATCATGATTCCGTTCCCGCAGGCGGCTGACGACCACCAGCGCAAGAACGCCGAAGCTCTACAGACGGCAGGCGCAGCTCGCATGATCCTGCAACAGGAACTGACAGGCGAACGACTCGCAGAAGAAATCACCGCGCTAGTCAAAGCGCCCGATGATTTGACACGAATGGAAGAAGCCAGCCGGAAACTCGCCCGCGGAGATGCAGCGGCGGCAACATTAGAGTTGATGGAAAAGCTAATAGCCGGGAGTTAAAAAGCTAAGGATAAGAAGCTCATAGCAGTTCATTCTGACTTCTGACTCCTGAATTCTGTATTCTGTAGTTAAGTATGTTTCGTCGCATTCAACATATTCATTTCGTCGGCATCGGCGGCATCGGCATGTCCGGGATCGCGGAGGTGTTGATTAATTCCGGCTTTCACGTTTCGGGTTCAGACTTGAAAAGCTCTGAGGTGACGAAGCGGCTTGAGGCGCTGGGCGTGGAATTCGCAGCCGAGCACACAGCGGAAAATGTCGGCGATGCGGACGTGGTTGTTCGCTCAACGGCTGTGCGCGACGACAACCCTGAGATTATGGAAGCCCGGCGGCGTTCCATTCCTGTCATCCCGCGCGCAGAGATGTTGGCGGAGTTGATGAGGCTCAAACCCCATTCGGTCGCCGTCGCAGGCTCGCACGGGAAAACGACGACGACCTCGATGGTCGCCACCGTTCTCGGACATGGGGAACTTGACCCGACAGTCGTCGTCGGCGGCGTGGTTAAATCTTTCGGGTCGAACGCCCGCATCGGTCAGAGCGATTTGATGGTGGTCGAAGCTGACGAAAGCGACCGCTCGTTTCTGATGCTGACGCCGACCATCGCCGTCGTAACGAATATTGATCGCGAGCACATGGACTATTACAACGACATGGACGACGTGCGCGAGTGCTTCGCGCAGTTCGTCAATAAAGTCCCATTCTACGGGGCAGCCGTTTTGTGTCTTGACGATCCGCATGTGCAGGCGGTCATCCCGCACGTCAAGCGGCGCAGGATAACTTACGGCCTCAGCGCGCAGGCGGACGTTTCGGCGCACGGGATTCGTTTCGATGAAGGCTACGGCTCGAACTTTACCATCTGGCGCGGGACGGAAGTCATCGGAGATGTCCACTTGCGCGCTCCCGGACTGCACAACGTTTACAACGCGCTGGCGGCGATTGCCGTCGGCTTCGAGTTGAAAGTACCGTTCGAGAAGATTTCCAAGGCGCTGGCAGAGTTTACGAATGCCGACCGGCGCTTTCAGTTCAAGGGTGAGGAAGCGGGCGTGCTCGTCGTGGATGATTACGGACATCACCCGACAGAAATCAAGGCAACGCTCGCCGCAGCCAAAATCGGCTCGGCAGGTCGTCGCATCGTCGTACTCTTTCAACCGCATCGCTACTCGCGCACGAAAGATCAGATGGAAGAGTTCGCGCGCTCTTTCAATAACGCCGACATGCTTTTTGTGACCGACATCTACGCGGCGAGCGAAGACCCGATTGATGGCGTGACGGCTGAAGCGCTGACCGAAGCGATCAAGCGTTACGGGCACAAGAACGCAGAGTATGTCGGGGCGCTCGAAGGCGCGCCTGACGCCCTGCGCGATCAATTGCACGCAGGCGACATGTTTATCACGCTCGGCGCAGGCACGGTTTATCGCGCCGGAGAACAACTGCTCGGACTGCTTCGCGGGCGAAGCGACGTGAAGGCGGGCTAGATTTGAGAATCCAGACCAGTTTCACTTTGAAACGAACATTAGATGACGGCACACATGGAGTAATGGTAGTTGAGGCAGTGAAAAAAGAATTAACCCTTGCTGAGCGCGACGCTGCGATTGAAGAGATCGCGGCGCGGCTTGGCGTGCGCGCTGAACGAGGGCGACGCTTCGCGGAGTTGACCAGTTTGCGGGTCGGCGGAGCGATTGACTGGGTCATCTCGCCCGTGACGGAAGAACAGGCGGCAGCGGTCGTCTTTGAACTGGATGGGGCAGGAATCGCGTGGCGTGCGCTCGGCTCTGGCAGCAACGTGCTGGCGGATGATGCGGCTCATCACTACGTGGTCGTCAGCTTGAAAGAATTGAAAGGCGAAGCGCGTTTCGACGGCGAGCGCGTTTCGGTGAGCGCGGGCTACTCGTTGCCGCGACTGTGCATTGACACGGGGCGTCGGGGCCTGGCCGGAATCGAGGGCTTGGGCGGCATTCCCGGAACTGTCGGCGGCGCTCTCTGGATGAATGCGGGAGCTTACGGCCACGAGATCGGAAACGTCACGGAGACTGTGCGCGTGGCGCGCGAAGGCCGCGTGGTTGAAGTTCCCGGCAACGAGGTCAAGTGGGATTACCGGCACACCTCTTTTCGTGAAGGCGAATTGTTGCTTGGCGCAACCTTGCGTTTGCAGCGTGACGATCCTGAAAAAATCGGAGCGCGGATGCTGGAGGCGAAGAACAAGCGACTGGCCACACAGCCCCACGGCGGACGCTCCGCCGGATGCTTCTTCAAGAATCCGCCGGGAAGCGCCGTTGGGACAGGCAAGATGATTGACGAGATGGGCATGAAGGGCGAGCGGCGCGGCGGCGCAATCGTCTCCCCCATCCACGCCAACTTCATTGTGACAGAGGGCGAAGATGCGAAAGCGTCGGATGCGCTCGCGCTGGCCGAAGAGATCAGAGAGCGCTTCAGGCGCGAGAAGGGCATCGAGCTGGAATACGAAGTCGAGCTATGGCGCGCTGAAAAGCTGGAGAAAGGTCTGAAGTCTGAAGTCGAGAGTCTGGAGTCAAAAGAATCTGACGAGTCAAACGGACTCCAGACTCCAGACTCCAGACTCCAGACTCAAGAGGAAGAGAAGAGTTGAAGGAACAGGTTGTCACACCAAGGGCAGGGCGGAACGCCGTGGCAGGCAAGGGGCGCGCTGGCGAGATTGTGCAGAAGCCTACGCGGCGGGAGCGCGGAGGAACGTCCGCTTCGCGCGCTAAAGCGAGCGGCTCGCGCAAAGTTCTCGCTTATCTTCCGCTGGCCGGAAAAATCACGGTGGCTGTGATTGCGGGCATCCTTCTCTTCGCGGGTTATCGCGCGGTAGCTTCGGCCTCTTTCTTTCAAGTACGGAACGTGGACGTAAGCGGTACGACGCGCGTCTCAACCGAAGAGATCAAGGCGATTGTGCGCGATGGGGTAGCGCCGACTGGCGTCTGGCGCGCAGACCTCGATGCCATCAGCCGCGAATTGAAGAAGGTTGCGTGGGTCAGAGAGGCTGTCGTCTCGCGCGTTCTGCCGGATGGCTTGCGCGTGCGCGTCATGGAGCGAGAGCCGCGCGCTGTGATGAGAACGGCTGCGGGAAAGTTTGTCTGGGTTGACGAAGACGCGGTCAGTCTCGGTGTTGCTTCGCCCGGCGACCAGATTTTCATGCGCGGTTGGGATGAGGATGGGACTGAAAGTGCGCGTGTGCAGAACCGCGAGCGCGTGCAGAAGTTTCTGGAGATGGCGCGAGACCTGGAAGCTAAAGGCATCAGCCGTCGCGTCAGCGAAATCAATCTCGGAGATTTGCGCGACGTGCGAGCGCAATTGACGGGCGATGATTCTCAAATCGAGATTCAACTGGGGCGTGAAGATTTCGGCAACCGGCTGAAATTCGCTCTTGAGGAACTAGATCGTCAGCGCAGCACGCCGATTGGCCCGTTCATCCTGCACATCAACGTCGCGCAGGGGATAGAAAAAGGGAATCACGTCTCTATCGGCATCAGCCCGGATGCTCCCAATTTCAGTAGCGCCAGCAACGATCCAAGCGGGCCGGAAGTTGAGAGCGCAAAAGTCACTGCGCGCACTGCAACCAAACCACCAGCCGAGAACCGGAAGGCCAGGGAGAAAGTCGCACGCAAGGACGACGAGCAGGGGCGCAGGAAAGATCAGGACAGGAAAGACAGAGATAAGAAAGATAAAGATAAGAAGGATAAAGCATCTCGGGAAGCGCGCGGCGAAAGCCGCCCGCGCCGGGTGGGATAAGAAAGGGGAATAGGGGTCAGGGGCTGGGAGTTGGATAAAACCAAATCCCTAACCCCCAGCCCCTGAACCCCAACCCCAAAGAATTTATGGCTAAACGCGCGTCACATACAGTTGGCCTCGACATCGGCACAAGCAAGGTGACGTGTATCGTCGGCGAGCCGGGCGATAGCGGACTTCTGGACATCGTCGGCATCGGCGAGGCAGAGGCGCGCGGGCTTCGTAAAGGTGTCATCGTCAACCCGGACGCAGCGGTCGAGGCCATCAAGCGCGCCGTCGAAGACGCCGAACGGATGAGCGGGCTGGATGCTGAAGAAGTCACGATCAATCTCGCAGGCTCTCACATCATGGGCTTCAACGGTCAGGCGATTGTCGCCGTCTCTGGCCGCGACCGCGAGATTACGCCCGACGACGTGCGCCGCGCCATTGATTCGGCCTGCGCCATTCAACTTCCGGCGGGGCGCGAGATTGTTGACCGCCTGCCGCAGGAGTTCATCGTTGACGATCAGGACGGAATCAACGATCCCGTCGGGATGATCGGCGCGCGCCTCGCCGTCAAAGTCCATATCGTCACGAGTCCCGTGACGGCGCGACAGAATGCCATCAACGCGGTCAACCGTTCAGGTCTGGTCGTCGCAGACATGGTGCTCGAACAACTGGCGGCTGCCGAAGCGTCTTTGACCGAAGACGACAAGGAATTTGGGGCGGCGCTGGTGGACATCGGGGCGGAGACGACCGGCCTTGTTATCTATCAACGCGGCGCTGTGCAGCACACGGCTGTCTTTGCGCTCGGTGGCTCGCATTTCACCAACGATATTGCTTTCGGCCTGCGCACGCCGATCCCTGAAGCCGAGAAGATCAAGCGCACGGTCGGCTGCGCATCAAGCGCTTCCTTAAATGAAATGGAGCGCGGCGAGCTTGTCGAAGTGCCTTCGGTTGGTGGGCGAGCGCCGCGCCAGCTCTCGCGGCAGATTCTCTGCGATATTTTGCAGCCGCGCGCCGAAGAGGTCTTGATGCAGGTCGCCGACGAGATCAGAGAGTCCGGGTGGGAGAGACAACTTTCGAGCGGTGTCGTGCTGACGGGCGGAGGCGCACTGCTCAGTGGAATGTCTGAAATCGCCGAGCAAGTTTTTGACGCTCCGGTGCGAACCGGCTACCCGGAAAGAGATCGTTTTGGCGGTCTCATCGAAGATATTCAAAGCCCCGTCTGGGCTGCTGCCGCCGGTTTGTCTCTGGTAACGCAACGCGCGCAGAGCATGGATGCGCGTGTGGGCGCAGGGCGGCGCGGTTCAACAGGTCGCCTGACCCATTTTGTTTCTAAGTTTCGTAATCGTTTTAGTGGCATTTTCTGACAAGTTGTTGTATGCTGCCGCGCCAGCCGGCACAAGATGTAGTCCGCAATATTTAGTTGCCCCCGGCGCGCACAGCCCAATATAACCGTACGACGCGTTTCGGGAGCCTCACAAAAGAGGGCTGTCCCGAGAGAGAGGAATGCGAATGATGACACCGGACCGCCAACCGGGCAACGGCATTAATATTTTCATAGATGACGATCCACCGATCACTGGCGCGCGCATTAAAGTAATCGGCGTCGGCGGCGGCGGCGGCAACGCCGTCAACCGCATGATCGAAGCAGGCATCGAGGGCATCGAGTTCCTTGTTGCCAACACAGACCTGCAAGCTTTGAAGCGCTCAGGTGCGCCGATCAAGATTCAGCTTGGTGGCAAACTCACCAAAGGTTTGGGCGCAGGCGCAGACCCGCATATCGGGCGCAACGCCGCGCTTGAAGATACAGAGAAGATCATCGAAGTGCTCGAAGGCGCTGATATGGTCTTCGTCACGACAGGGCTCGGAGGCGGGACCGGCACGGGCGCTGCCCCGATCATCGCTTCCTTAGCGACAGAGTTAAACGCCTTGACGGTCGCCGTTGTGACAAAGCCTTTTCATTTTGAAGGCCGCCGCCGAATGCTTCAGGCCGATCAGGGATTGAGAGAGCTGCGCGAGTGCGTTGATACTGTCATTACGATTCCGAACGAACGCCTGCTGCACACTGTGGAGCGCGGTGTGTCGCTAGCGGACTCGTTTAAGGTCGCGGACGACGTCTTACGCCAGGCCGTACAGGGCATCTCGGATTTGATTACTGTGCCCGGCCTCATCAACCTGGACTTCGCGGACGTGAAAGCCATTATGCAGGGGATGGGGCTGGCCTTGATGGGGGTGGGTCGCGCCTCGGGCGAGCATCGCGCGATGGAAGCCACGCAGCAAGCTATTTCTTCGCCGCTCCTTGAAGAAGCGACCATCGAAGGCGCGAAGGGCGTGCTCATCAACATCACCGGCGGAACTGATCTGACGCTCTACGAAGTCAACGAAGCTTCTTCGATCATCCGTGAGGCGGCGGACGACGACGCCAACATCATCTTTGGCGCGGTGATTGATGAAACGATGCACGATGAGATGAAAATCACGGTCATCGCGACAGGCTTTGACAGGGAATCGGCGGACTCAGGCAAAAATGCCGCGAGCGCCGGGATGGCTTCGACACAGCCGCGCTACACGCGCACGCCGGGCGATGATCTTCAGCGCCCGACCGTCAATCCGAATCGCACAGACGATCTGGACGTACCGACTTTCATCCGCAAGAAAGCAGACTGAATAAGGCAAAAGTAAAAAGGTAAAAGGCAAAAGGTAGGCGGAGAACCACTTTTTATTTAAGATGTGGTTTTCCGCTTCACTTTTTCCTTTTGCCTTTTACCTTTTTACTTCTTTAGTGTAGTATGTCAGACAATTCCTTGAAGGAAATTCTATTCGGGTAAATTTTGCATCTCTCCCTGAATGGCCGCATTCTGCGAGAGTTGTAGTTGATTGGTCGCGCCGTCCAGACGCATCCATCATTCGGATGTGGCGCGCGCCAATTAGGTAAGTCATCCCCTCTTATAATGGTGGAGGTTAGAAAGTCACAGTGAACCGCAAACTCATACGAACAACACTGGCAGAGGTAAAAAACAAAGGACGCGAAATGCCGCAGCAGCGAGAACGAATCAATGGCGGTGGCGCTCCGCGCTCAGGTGATGGTGGCGGGCATGTCCCACAGCGTCCGGCGCAGTCTGCCTCGCCTGCCGTGCAGGTGCGCAAACGGATTCCCCCGCCGATGGAAACCAACGCGGAAATCTTCTACTACAAGAAGCAGATTGACGCGCATACGCCGATGGTCATCGTGCTGCTGGATGGCGAGGAGATTGAAGGGACTATCGAGTGGTACGATAAGAATGCACTCAAAGTTAATCGCAAGTCCGCGCCCAACCTGCTTCTGCTCAAACATAACATCAAGTACATGTACAAGGTTGACGAGCGCGAGGCCGAATGAGCGCATGGCGCGGTTCATGTCAATTGCAGGCCGCACACTCTGGCTGAGACTCTGCGCCCTCCTCACACGCCGCGTCTGGTTATGACAGAGACGTTGCACAATTCATCCCACACCGCGCCGCCTCGCCGGAAGTCCCGGTTGCCGCGCATCGCCATTACAATGGGCGACCCCGCAGGCATCGGCCCCGAAGTCGTTCTCAAAGCGGTTGCCGAAGAGGAGGTCAGGCGCATTTGCGTCCCTGTCATCATCGGCGACGCGCAGCTTCTCGCGCACACCGCGCGCACGCTCGATCTACAGTGCGGCTATGACATCGTGCGGTTTGATGAGCGGCTGCCCGAGCACATCAGCGAGCCTGTCATCTTTCACCTGGACAACATCAGCGGCCACATCGAACCCGGAATAGAATCGGGAACGGCGGGCAAGGCTGCTGCCGGTTATATCGAAGCAGCCGTGCGGTTGTGCGCCTCCGGGGATGTGGACGCGATTTCGACCGCGCCGATCAATAAGCGCGCGCTCTTTTTGGGCGGGTACAGCTTCCCGGGTCATACGGAATTTCTCGCCCAGTTGACGAGCACGGAAGAGTATGCGATGGCTTTCGTCGCCGCCAATCTACGCATCGTGCTGCTCTCAACACACGTCCCGCTCGCGGAAGCCATCCGCATGGTCGAGCGCGACCGGATCATTCGCATCACTCGCCTGGCGCATCGTGAGCTGAGGCGCTGGGGAATCGAACGCCCGCGCATCGCGGTTGCGGCTCTCAACCCGCACGGCGCAGAAGGCGGTTTGTTCGGCGTCGAAGAGGCATCAGAGATAGTTCCGGCGGTTGAAGCCTGCCAGGGAATGGACGGCATGGACGTGCGCGGGCCATACTCTGCCGACACGGTTTTCCTGCGTGCCTCGCGCGGTGAGTTTGACGCGGTGATTGCGTGCTATCATGATCAGGCCATGATCCCGGTCAAATGCCTGTCGTTTGGCGAGGCGGTCAATGTCACATTAGGCTTGCCGTTTATCCGCACCTCTGTTGATCACGGCACGGCGTTCGACATCGCGGGCAGAGGGCTGGCGGAACATTCGAGTATGCTGGCAGCGATCACCCTGGCCGCAGAGTTGTCGTCGCGCGCTGATGAATCAACGAGAGCCGTCGAGGCTTAAAGTTTAAGGAGTAAGCTGTGAAATCTCCGGCAGATAATCCTCAACCCTCACGTCGTATCCTCGTCGCTGACGACGATCCGGCTATCCTGCGACTGGTGACCGCTATCGTCGAGAAGGAAGGTTACACGGTCGTGCCCGCGCGCGATGGCCGCGAGGCCTACAAGCTGCTGCAAGCGGATTCAGACTTCGTCGCGGGCATCTTCGACGTCGTCATGCCGCACATCCAGGGGCCGGAGCTTGTTCGTTACATGAAGACCGAGAAGCGGCTGATGAAAATTCCCGTGATGATGATGACCGCCGAGCAGAATCCCAAGCTCTCTTCCGACAGCTTCTCCGCCGGAGCGGTCGTCTTTCTCCCGAAGCCTTTCACCACTGCTCAACTGCAAATCATGCTGCGGATGCTAATCAGCAAAAGCGGGTCGTAAGAGGAATCTCGCGTATGGCTAAGCAACCTCTCGCCGAGGTTTTTGGCTTTCCTATCAATAACCAATCGCCTGAAGCTACCCGCTACAGAGAGAAACGGCTCTGCCCTTTCAATAATAAAGTTCCAAATTGCACCAAAGATAAAGCGAACGATCCGCTCGGAGTATGCAGCGTGAAAGATGGTGAGAACGTAACCATTACCTGTCCTGTGCGCTTTCGTGAGGATTGGGTTATAGCAGAGGATGCCGCCGCGTTCTTTTTCCCGGTAGAGGCTAAATGGACTTCTCTGACTGAAGTCCGCCTCAACGATAAATACGGAAAGTCGGCTGGCAATATTGATGTAGTGCTGGTTTCATACGACGGCAATGGGCGGGTTACTGATTTTGGTGCATGTGAAGTGCAAGCAGTTTACATCTCCGGTAATGTGCGAGCACCTTTCGAATATTACATGCAGGATGCTATAGCGCATTCCAGTATGGACTGGACAGGCAAGCCTCACTATCCGCGTCCCGATTACCTATCATCATCCAGAAAGCGCCTTGCGCCGCAGTTGATCTTCAAAGGCGGGATTCTTCATGGGTGGCGCAAGAAGCAGGCTGTCGCCATTCATCAGGGCTTTTTTAATACACTCCCCAAACTTACGGAAGTTGATAAAAGTAAGGCTGATATAGCTTGGCTCATTTACGACCTTGTGCTTGATCCAGCGCAAAACATCTATAGGCTGAATAGGAGCCGGACGGTATATACTGAATTCGAGCCAGCACTGCTGAAGATCACGAAAGCTTAAGCAGGTGCGATGGAAACATTTATTGAGCAATTGCAAGCAAAGCTGGACGAAAAGCTAGATGACAACAACCCGCCGGACGCCCCTATATTGACAGACATTCCACTGGCGTAAATCCAATGCCACAAGCGACCGCTCAAAATTATCTCTTTGGGGAACAAGAAGCTCATAAAGTCGTTAATGTGGCATCAGTGCCGCAACGCAGCCCATTCCGCTATCCAGGTGGCAAGACTTGGCTCGTGCCACGCATTAGACAGTGGATTGCAAGTTTGCCCAAGCGGCCAGTTGAGTTTATTGAGCCATTCGCAGGCGGGGCAAGCGTTAGCCTCTCCGTTGGATTTGAAGACTTGTCAGATCGCGTCAAGATGGTAGAACTTGATGAACAAGTAGCCGCTGTTTGGAAGGTAATTATTGATGGCGATAACGGGACGTGGCTTGCTAATAAGATCGCTCGCTTCAATCTGACGCCTGAATCTCTTAAAGAGGTAATGACGAGCCCAACGAATACCCTCAGGGCGAAAGCGTTCCGCACGATCTTGAAAAACAGAACACATCATGGCGGCATCCTGGCATCGGGCTCTGCCCCGCTAAAGTTCGGGGAGAATGGGAAAGGCATCTTATCGCGCTGGTATCCTGTCACCCTCAGGGATCGTATTATAGCAATTTCAAAAATCAGAAATCGTTTTACCTTTATCGAAGGCGACGGTCTCGACGTGATAAGACAAAACGCTCACCGCCCAGGTGTAGTCTTTTATATTGATCCTCCTTATACAGTGGAGGGGCAGGGAAAAAAGGCAGGTAAGCGGCTTTACACTTACTTTCACATCAACCATGAAGAGTTGTTCAATCTGACAAGCACTATTGACGGAGATTTCTTAATGACTTATGACAATACTATTGAAGTACGCGAGCTTGCGCGGCAGCGTGGGCTGGATGTAGAGCCTATCGCAATGAAAAACACTCATCACGCTGAGTTGACCGAACTCCTGATCGGTCGCAATCTGAGTTGGGCTAGGACGACTAAACAGTAAGGCAAAAAGAATGAAGAAAAGAATTCAATGGACGATTCTAGGTTTTAGCCTGGCAGTCATCAGTATCGCGGCGACGATTGGTTATACACGAGCCGCAGATGATCTGAGTCCGAATCAGGCGCGCAAGTTGATTGCGAATATGGTGGGCATCAAGCTGCCTTCAAACGCGGTGCGCGTGCGCGAAGTGTCAGTGACAGGTTCGTCTGCGCTGGTCGTGGCGCAGGTTGAGACGGCGTTTCGCTTCGTCAAAGGCGATGATGGGAAGTGGCGCGTGGCGGAGATCAGGACGGGCGATAATCGCTGGGAAGATGTCGAAACATTGGTGCGGGCGGTCAACACGGAAAAGGCCGAGCGCGCGCGCGCCGAGCTTGAGACGCTGGCAGTGGCGCTCGAAGCCTTCCGGCGCGAGCGCGGCTTCTACGTTGTCGCCGCTGACGAAGGTGTCCTCGTTGACCACCTCAACCCACGTTACCTGGCGCGCGTGATTCGCGTTGACCCCTGGCACAAACCCTACCTCTACGAAGGCACGCAAGCCTCCTTCACCCTCCGCTCAGCCGGAGCAGACGGCAAAGAAAACACGCCGGACGACGTGGTAAGGCAGAATTCAGAATCCAGAATAAGATAAAACAGAATACAGAAGACAGGAGTCAGGAGTCAGAATAATAAGGCGGAGAACCGCTGTGACTGATTTTCTTTTCTCCTGTCTTCTGTCTTCTGTGTTCTGTCTCCTGCTTTTGTGTTTTTCCTTGACGCTACTCGTGGCGGGTGTTAGGTTTTAAGAGTGGCTTTCGGGAGAAAGCTTGACCGAACAGCCGCAGCCCCTTGCCCCGCGCCGTTTGCATTGAAGAGCAAGTCCCACTGATGGCGCTCACCTCAAACGAAGGAGTCCGAGTTTTGGTCACGGGACGCACACTGTTGCTCGCAGACGATTCCGCCACAATCCAAAAGGTGGTTGACCTGACGTTCACGGACGAAGGTCTGCAAGTCATCACGGTGGGCGACGGCCAGCAGGCTATCGAAAAGCTGGAAGAAATTGTCCCCGACATCGTGCTCGCGGATGTCTTCATGCCCGGACTCAATGGCTACGAAGTCTGCGAATATATCAAGCGAAACGAACGTTTCCGCCACATCCCTGTTATGCTTCTCGTCGGCTCGTTCGAGCCGTTTGACGAAGCGGAGGCGCGCAGAGTCGGCGCGGATGATTATTTGACGAAACCTTTTCAATCAATACGCACTCTGATCGGCAAGGTCGGCAATCTTTTGAGTGGAGGTGGCGGCACGGACGCGAACGAAGCTCCGACCCGCAAGCTCGCTCCGCCGCCGGAAGCTGAAAAAGAGAACATCCCGGATGAAGAGTTTATCAAACGCTCGACAGCCGATACAGCTCCGCTCCCGCAGCACGAGCGAGAAGAGATGACACACCGGAGCGACAGCTTAAGCGAGAATGCCTTGGCTGATTTAAGTATGGACGATCAAATGATTGAGGCGACACCCGCCAACGATTACAGCGGCCAGTCAGAGCGTGTCGCGCACGAGCAACAACAGCAGTCGCGCCCGACCGCCGCATACTCGGCAACGGATTTGAGGGAAGCCGGAATTACTCAAGCTGTTGAAAGCGCAAATGCGCCTGAGCAGCAAGCAGAGCCCGTTGGCGCATACGCTCCGGCGCAGGTCAGCGAACAATCGCACACTGCCGCCGCCAGCCAGTCGCACGTTGGCAGCCGCGCGAGCAGTAGCAGCATCGGGGCTACGGATGAGGCACTGCTTGATCTGGGCGACATCGAACCGCCACAGGCACAGGCTGAGGCTGACGACTTTTTTCTGGATTTGCTTGATGAGTCTCCCGGGCAGGCGCATGGAAGCGCGCCGCCCATAGCTTCAACTTTCGAGCCGCCCGTTGAGACCGCCGCCGCATCTTCTCCTGCTGAAGAATGGGATGCCTCGGCGCGCGTGGATCACGAAGCAGCGACGGCGGAAGCCCCGCCGCAGGCACAAGAGTTTGTCGAGGCAGAGGTTTTGGGCGACGAGCCGGGCGAGAGGCGCGCGCCCGTCGAAGAGCAGCCCTCGCCTGTTGCGGAATACAAAGACGCCGAAGCCGCGTCCCCTTCAGCAAGTGAAGAGTTTTCTCCTGACATGCAATCGGCTCCGACCGAGCGGTTGCCCGATACCTTTCAACTTGAAGAAGCACCGGTAGAAACGGGTGATGCTCAAAGCATTGCAGCCGCGAATCGTTCGCCCGTCGCCGGTCAAATCACGCTGGAGCAATTATCGCCCGAAGTGATTGATGCAATCGCGCGCCGCGCAGTCGAACAGCTTTCCGCACGGGTCGTCGAGCAAATTGCCTGGGAAGTCGTCCCCCAATTGGCCGAGCTTCTCATCAAGCGCCGACTGGAGGAGGAAAAGCAGTAGGCAGTTTTCAGTTTTCGGTTTTCAGTTAAAACAGATAAATGGCCGCCAGTGTTCTGCGATATGAAAACTGGCGGCCATTGCTTTACAATGATGCATTACTGAAAACTGAAAACCGAAAACTGAAAACTGTTCTCATGGACATTCCGAAAACTTACGATCCCAAGCAGGCCGAGCAGCACATTTACGCGCGCTGGGAGGAACAGGGCTGCTTTGCTCCTGAGATTAACCATGACCCGGAAGCTCCCATCTATTCCATCGTCATTCCTCCGCCGAACGTCACCGGCTCGCTCCACATGGGACACGCGCTCCAGCACACTTTGATGGACGTGCTCACACGCCACAAAAGGATGTGCGGCTACCGCACGCTCTGGCTGCCCGGCATGGATCACGCGGGCATCTCGACGCAACTGATGGTCAGCCGCGAATTGAAGAAAGAGGGACTGACGCGGCACGATCTGGGACGCGAAAAGTTCGTGGAGCGCGTCTGGCAATGGAAGCACGAATCGGGCGGGCAGATTTTGAAGCAGATGCGGCGCGAGGGCGCAAGCGTTGATTGGTCGCGCGAACGCTTCACGATGGACGAGGGATTGTCGCGCGCCGTGCGCGAAGTCTTCGTGCGACTTTACGAAGACGGATTGATTTACAGGGGCGACCGTATCGTTAACTGGTGTCCGACCGACCAGACGGTGTTGTCGGACTTGGAAGTTGAGAAAACGCCGCAGGCAGGCAAGCTCTACTATTTGCAGTATCCGTTGAAGACGACGAACGGTGAAGACCGGCGCATCACGGTTGCGACCACCAGACCCGAAACGATGCTCGGCGATACGGCGGTCGCGGTCAATCCAGGGGATGAGCGTTACCGTGAGCTTGTCGGCGTAACCATCAGCTTGCCGCTCACAGGTCGGGAGATTCCCGTCATCGCGGACGAGTACGTTGATGCGGAGTTCGGCACGGGCGCGGTGAAGATCACGCCCGCGCATGACCCGAATGATTGGGAGATGGGTGTGCGCCACGCTCTGCCGCAGGTCTTCGTCATTGACCAGCACGCGCGGATGACCGAAGACGCTGGAAAGGATTTCTTCGGGCTTGATCGCTACAAGGCGCGCGAGCTGGTGGTGGAAAAGTTTGAAGCACTCGGATTGCTTGAGAAGGTGGTTGACTATGAGTTCTCCATCTCGAAGTGCGAGCGCTGCAAGACTGTGATTGAGCCGCTCATCTCGACGCAGTGGTTCTGCCGCATGGACGAGTTGCGTGACCGCGCTCTCCGATTGATGGAGACGGAAGGCAAGCCGCGTTTCACGCCCGAAGTTCCCTACAGGAAAGTTTACACCGACTGGCTCGAAAACCTGAGAGACTGGACAATCTCGCGCCAACTCTGGTGGGGACATCAGATTCCTGCGTGGTACACAAGCGAAGGCAAGGTCTTCGTCGCGCGCTCCGTCGAAGAGGCGCGAGCGGCGGCAGGCACGGAGGAGTTGACGCAAGACCCGGATGTGCTCGACACCTGGTTCTCATCCTGGCTCTGGCCTTTCTCGACTTTAGGATGGCCGGACGAAACGGAAGACCTCAAGACGTTTTACCCGACTTCCGTTCTAGTCACCGCGCGCGACATCATATTCTTATGGGTCTCGCGGATGGTGATGAGTGGGATGAAGTTTATCGGCGCAACACCTTTCCACGATGTCTTCATTACGGGCACGGTGCTCGACAAGCACGGGCAGCGGATGTCTAAGACGAAGCTCAACGGCATTGACCCGATGGATGTGTTCGAGAAGTACGGCGTTGACGCGACCCGTCTGGTGCTGGCTTCCGTCGGAAGCACGGACACGCGCTGGAACGACAATCAGGTCGAATCCTATCGCAACTTCGCCAACAAAATCTGGAATGCCGCGCGCTTCTGCCTGATGAACTCGGAAGGCGCGAAGGTGAGTCCCGATGCGTTTCAAACTGCCGCCGAGCTTCCTTTGCATGATCGCTGGATACTATCGCGGCTCAACAAAACGGCGCGCGACGTTGACGAAGCGTTAAAGTCGTATTCATTCCACGAAGCTGTGCAAACGCTCTATCACTTCTTCTGGGACGATTTCTGCGACTGGTACATCGAGTTGACGAAAGCAGACGTGACTGCCGAGGAGTCTTCGCCAATACGCAACGCAGCCCGCAGCCGACTCGTCACGGTACTCGAACAGGCATTGCGACTCCTTCATCCTTTCATGCCGTACATCACGGAAGAATTGTGGCAGCGTCTTCCCGGCGTTGATGAAAAACTCCTGCACCCTGCTTACACGGGCGCGCAGCCAACCATCATGCTCGCGGCCTATCCGCAGCGTGATGCCGGTTTGATAGACGAACGCGCGGAAAGCGAAATGAATGCGGTGATAGATTTAATCTCGCGCGTGAGGAACATTCGCTCCGAGCTGAGCGTCAAGCCGGGTGATCGCGTGCGCGTGCTCGTGGGCGCAAATGATGAGAAATTGCGCGACGTGTTTGCGGCCAACACAGATCAGATTGCGCGCCTCGCCCGCGCTTCGGAAATCAATATCCATGAACGGCTGGATGCGCCACGCGCTTCTGCTCGCGCGGTGCTCGCAGGCGGCGCAGAGGTCGCAGTGCCGCTCGAAGGCTTGATTGATTTCGCGCAGGAGCGTGAGCGTCTGGCGCGCGAGCGCGAGAAATTGCAGAAGGAAGCGGCGAAGCTCGAAGCGCAGCTTGCCAATCCGCAGTTTTCAGAACGCGCGCCCGTCGAGAAGGTGCAGGAAACAAGGGAACGTCTGGCTGACATAGCGCAACGCACAAGTGCGCTTCAGCAGATGGCGGAGGCTCTGAAATGAACTGGCTCGACGAAGGCGCGCTCTTTTCCCAGATCGGAGCGTTTCTCGCGGAAGATTTGGGGCGCGGCGACATCACCACGCAGGCGACCGTCACGCGCAACGCACGCGCGCGTGGCCGCTTTCTCGCCAAAGAACCGATGGTCGTCGCCGGATTAGAAGCGGCAGAAGCGGTCTTCTCCACGCTCGATACGCAGCAGCAATTGGAGGCTTTCGCCTCTGACGGCGAAGAGGTCGAAGCCGGAAAAGTGATCGCGCGCACGAGCGGCTTTGCCGACGTGCTGCTGGCGGGCGAGCGCGTCGCCTTGAACCTGCTTCAGCGTCTTTCGGGGATTGCGACCATCACGCGCCGTTACGTTCGCGCTATTGAAGGCACGAACGCGCAGATTGTTGATACGCGCAAGACCACGCCGGGCTTGCGTATGCTGGAAAAGTACGCGGTCATTTCGGGCGGGGCGCGCAATCATCGTTTAGGCTTGGATGATGGTGTTCTTATCAAGGACAACCATATCGCGCTCGCCGGTGGCGTCGGTGCGGCAGTCGAGCGGGCGCGGGCCTCGGTCGGGCATCTGCACAAGATCGAAATCGAAGTTTCGACTGAAAAAGATTTGCGCGAAGCCATCAAAGGCGGTGCGGACATCCTCTTGCTGGACAATCTTAGTCCCGAAGAGACGGCACGCATGGTCACACTCGCCCGCGAGCTTGCACCGAAAATCGCGCTCGAATCCTCCGGCGGCATCACGCTTGAGAACGTGCGCGCCTACGCCGAAGCAGGCGTTGACCTCATCAGCATCGGCGCGCTCACACATTCCGCCCGCGCGATGGACATCAGCTTTAAAATTCAAGCAGGGTAAGAACCGGAACCAGCGGCTGAAAGAAGCGTGAAAGAGACAGGAGTCAGCTAAAAGCAGAATACAGAAGTCAGAAGTCAGAATAATCAGGTGGAGAACCGCTGCAACAGATGTGTTTTTATTCTGTCTCCTGTCTTCTGTCTTCTGTCTTCTGTCTCCTGCCTTGAGGTGCATCGCGGCATCATTAGTGGTAGTCTTAATTCATAAATTTGCACGGGAGGTCTCGTGGTGCGTTATCAATTTACTCGCCGGATAATGATTGCGTTCGTAGTTTTGTTGGCTGTTGGTTTGTGCTTCGACGAAGCGAACGCGCAACGAAGACGCACACGCCGGTCGCGTCGCATCACCAATCCCGTAGCCACCCGGACGGTCGTGCCCGCGATTGTTCCTCCAACACAAACCGCAGACCCGCAGATCATCAGTACAGCCGACCAGCAGGCGAGCGAACAGAGCGATGCTTCCGAGATTAGCGGTCAAGTTCCGGCGAGTTCACGCCGGACAACGCGCAGGCGCGCGGCTGAGCCGGAGGAAGATGCGGATTCGATGCGCCGCACCGTCAACGACCTCTCCACGCAGGTAACGAAGCTCTCGGATAAATTAAGCCAGATGGAGCAGCAGCAGCGCACGCTCGTTGACCTGGAACGCCTGTCGCGCGCCGAGCAGCGAGCCGAAAGTTTGCGGACGCAATTGCGCGACATTCAGGAGAAGGAAGGAACTTTGCAGGGGCGCATGGAGGAGACAGAGTTCAATCTCAGGCCTGATAGCATCGAGCGCGCCGTCTCAACTTACGGCTCGACCCGACCTGAAGAAGCCAGAGAGTCGCGTCGCCGCGCTCTCGAAAATGAGAAAGCCAGATTGCGTTCGCAGATTGATCTGTTCGCCACGAGCCGCCAGCAGCTTGAATCTTCCATCGTCAAGGCCGATCTCGACGTGGAGAGATTGCGCCAGCGGCTCGAAGATGCTGATGAGTCACAAACCAGAACGAACACGACCACCAGCAACGCCGACGACACCGAAGGAACGTCAACGACCACGCCGACGACGACCACCACACCGCCTGCGACGAACAACTCCACCCCGCCGCGATGAGCAGTGGTCAGTAGTCAGTGGCCAGTGGTCAGTGATTGAGTGTCAGCTATCTTGAATTTAAAGCTAAGAATCTAGATTCGTCATAAGTATTTTAACTGGCCACCGACCACTGGCCACTATTCTTAATCTCATGGGCACAATCGCGCAGGCCGAACTCTATCATTTAATCAGTGAAGCGAGCGCGCGCGACGAGCGCGTCGTCGTGGCGACGGTGGCGCACACGCGCGGCTCAACGCCGCAGCGGCGCGGCGCTAAAATGCTCTTCTTCGAGAACGGCGAAGTGAAAGGGACGGTCGGTGGCGGCTGCATCGAGGCTGAAGTCTGGGCTGAAGCGCGCGAGGCTTTGCGCAGTGGCGTCTCCATGCTCCATCATTTCAAGCTGACTGCGGACGAAGCGAGCGAAGAAGGTATGGTCTGCGGCGGCACAATGGAGATTTTCATAGACGTGTGGAAGGATTAAAGACGTGACAAGTGACAGGTGACAAGAGAAACGCTTGTTCTTTCTTGTCACCTGTCACTTGTCACGGTTTACGGATTTAATCCTTCCACACGTCACGAAGGAGGAGTTATGCCGACAAGTTCTTTCATGGAGAATTACAAAGAGAAGCACCGGCATCCTTTGAACAGGCTCTGTCATAGCATCGGCATCCCGATGATCGTCGTGAGCCTCCCGCTTTTCTTCTTCAACTGGAGGTGGGCGCTCGCGCTGTTTGTTGTCGGCTGGATTTTCCAGTTCGCCGGGCACCTGATTGAGGGTAATCAGCCCGCGTTCTTCAAGAACCCGATGTACCTGCTCGCCGGCCCGATGTGGATTATGCATCGTGTGAGCGTCGCGCTCGGACTTTCCAAATCTTCTGCGAAGAGAAGTGCCGAGGACGAAGATTCCCGCGCTCTGAAGCTCACAGTGGATGCACGACCAAAGTAAACAGCCATCGTCCCATGCAATCGCACGAGCGGTCGCGCAGGTTCTTGAACGCAATTCTCTCGCCGCACTCGCCACGCTCGTCGAAGCGTCCGCCCGGGTCGGCGCGAAATTGCTCGTCGAAGAAACGGGCGAGCGAACGGGAAGTCTGGGCGATTTCGGACTGGACGAAGCGGTCGCATCCTTCGCCGGAACATTTCTCGCTTCGCGCGCCGAAGCGCGCACCTTCAAGCTCGAAGAATTAATTAGCGAGACGCAAGGCCAGCCTGATGCCCGCATCCTGTTTGAGCGCATCGAGCCTGAGCCGCGTCTGGTCATCTGCGGCGCGGGACACGTCGGCGCATCGCTCGCACAATTGGCGCGCCTCATCGGTTATCGCACCGTCCTGATTGACGACCGCGCCGATTTCGTCACACGCGAGCGCTTCCCGGACGAGGACATCGAATTGATTGAAGCCTCGAACTGGACTGACGCCGTGCGCACGAGCTTGGGCGCAGGGCGCAATGTTGCGGTCGCCGTCGTTACGCGCGGCCACAACGAAGACGAAGAATGCATGCGGGCGATCATGTCCACGCGCCCCGATTACGTCGGGCTGATCGGGAGCCGTCGGCGGACGAACATCGTGCTCGAACGCCTGCGCGAAGCGGGCATTGACGAAAAGCATTTGCGGAGGGTTAGAGCGCCTATCGGATTAGACATCGGCGCTGTCACGCCGCAGGAGGTCGCACTCAGTATCCTCGCGGAAATCATTGCCGAGCGGCGCGGCGGCACAGGCGCGCCGCTTTCTATTTGGAGACGAAGGGACAGCGGCTAGATGTCAGATGTTAGATGGCAGTGTCCGTTTTGTGACTAACATCTGACATCCATCATCTAGCATCTACCCCGGTCATGGCTACAGAGTTAGAGACAGTCAAGCAACAGGATGTGAGACGCGCGGGCGGAATGTTTCGCGCGCTCTCGCACCGCAACTTCAGACTGTTCTGGGCGGGCGCGTTTCTCTCGAACACAGGAACGTGGATGCAGGCGGTCGCGCAGGGCTTGCTCGTCTACAAACTGACCAGTTCACCATTCTGGCTCGGCGTGGACGGATTCATGGCGACTGCGCCGGGACTGCTGCTGACACTGCTGGCGGGCGTCTTCGCAGACCTCGTTGATCGCAGGCGACTCTTAATCTACACACAAATCGTAGCCGGGTTCTCCGCGCTGACGCTCGCCATCCTGATTGCCACAGGGATCGTGCATGTCTGGATGATTCTCTTGCTTTCGTTCGTCACAGGGTGCTGCTTCGCGGTTGCCGGGCCTTCGTACCAGGCGATTACCATTGACCTGGTTGAGCGCGAAGATTTAGCCAACGCGATTGCGCTTAACTCAACGCAGTTTCAGTTCTCGCGTGTGGTCGGCCCGGCGCTGGCCGGAGTCGCCCTGACAGTTTTCGGCCTCGCCGGATGTTTCTTCGCCAACGCGCTTTCGTTCGTCGCGGTCATCGTCGCCCTGAAGATGGTTCGCTTCGATGATAAGAAGACGGTTGCGCCTGCGCACTCGGTCAGGGATAGACGGGCGGTCTGGCATGATTTGATTGAAGGTCTGCGCTACGTCCGTCGCCGCCCGCGAGTCCTTTTGCTGCTGATGATCTCAGGCATGACGAGTCTCTTCGGCGCTCCGTATCTTTCGATGATTCCGGTTTACGCGCGAGATATTTTCCACATGGACGATAGCGCAAACGCGCTGATGATGGGCATCTCAGGAGCGGGCGCGTTCATCGGGGCGCTGGTGCTGGCATACCTGGGCAACTTCAAATACAAGGGTTGGTCTGTCTTGAGCGGTGCATTCGCTTTCGCGCTCTGTTTGATCGGATTCGCGTTCTCAACCCAATTCATCATCTCGCTTGCCTTTATCTTCGGAATGGGCTTCGCGATTGTCAGTTGCGTGGCGGTCGTCAACACGCTCTTGCAGCAACTCGTGACGGACGAAATGCGCGGGCGCGTGATGAGCATGTTCATTCTCTCCTTCATCGGCACAATGCCCATCGGCAACCTCATCGCCGGAGCAGCCGCCGAGCGTTTTGGTGCGCCGCGCACGCTCGCCACGGGCGGCCTCATCATCGCCCTTTTCATCGCCATCGTGACGCTGCGCGATAAGCGTCTGCGTGAACTTCATTGAGATTGTGTTATTTCAGGGAAGAACGTTGACTGTTCCAAACTGGCGGAAATGATGGTCGAAGGCGAAGGCATATTTGAGATTCAACTTATCAATAACTACTTTGCTCGCGCAGTCCGTAAAACTCCATTTCTTATCGGAATAACTACGGAAGGTTTCCCAGGCGAGGCGAATGTCGGCTTCGGTTAGGTGATAAATCGTCGCCAGTGTGCCGTTGAAAAACTCTTCTCCCATCCGCAGGGCGCGCAATTCTTCGCCGCGCGCTCTGAGCAGAGTGAGTGTCTCATCCACTATATAATCAGTCGTCATTAACGGCTCGGTGTTTTTGCGTAACCAATCTGAGGCTGTCGCATAGTCCGGGTCTGATGGGACGACGCTTGCAAACCATGCGCCTGTGTCAACGAGAATCACCGTCTATACCTTTCCCGTAGAGGATTTGGTCATGGTCACGCCCGGAGAACTCTGCGCCGTCGCTTTCCAATGGCAGCGCGGCAATATTAGCGAGGATTTCCGCCGCTGATGCGTCGCCTTGAGCAGGTTCACGGGTGATAACGATCACCTCGACTTGCGCTCCCTCCTCTAGCGAGATTGGCTCTTTCAGTCGCAACATTCCCCGTTCGTAAACAGCCTCAACGGTCACTGTCATGATCTTGCCCTCTTTAAAGCCGCCGGTTCGTAAATTCAAGTAGAGCGGAAGCAATTCGCAGAACCTTTATTCGGTAATCCTGCGCAAAAGTATAACATGTATTTCCTGTTAGCCTGTTTTTGCAAGAAAGGCGTGTGGTAGGCGTTCTTCAGGGAAACGCGCGCGCCTTGTGCGGTCTGCGTATCAAGAGCCTTCAAAGGAGAGACGTTATGAGAAAAGTTTCCATCTGCCTGACCCTGATTTTGTTGGTCATGGGGGCGGCGGCAGTAGCTTCCGCGCAGGGCGTAATAGTTCCGGGCCCCTGTCGCCGCTGCCCCGTGCCGCCGCGCCCCGTCACACTTCCTCGCGCCCTGCCCGTCAAATCCATCACGATAGACACCAAGATCGCGGGGCAGGTCGCCACGACGCACGTCGAGCAAATCTTTCGCAACGACTCGGATGCCGTCCTCGAAGGCACTTATCTTTTCCCGATTCCTGAAGCGGCTTCAATCGTCGAGTTCGCCATCTGGGACGGAGACCGTAAATTAGTCGGCGAAGTGCGCTCGCGCGAAGAGGCGCGCAGGATTTACGACGAAATCGTCCGGCGGCAACGCGACCCCGGACTCCTTGAATACGCGGGCAAAGACCTTTTCCAGGCCAGCATCTTTCCCATCCCAGCGCACTCGGACAAGAAATTGGAGTTGACCTATACGCAGGTACTCCGTGCGGAATCCGGCACGGTCTCGTATCGTTACCCGCTCGGCACAGGACACAACCTCGCGCAGATCGGTTTGGTCTCAGGGCGCGTCGAGATTGACGGCAAAGAAGCTGTCCGCAACATCTACAGCCCAAGCCACCAGATTGATCTGGCGCATCACGGCTCACGCAACGCGCGTCTCTCTTTTGAATCAAAGGCCGGGCAGGAGCCACAGGACTTCCAACTCTTCTACACCATTTCACGTGAAGACTTCGGATTGTCGCTCTTGACGCACCGCGAGCCGGGCAAGGATGGTTACTTCCTGATGATGCTTTCCCCCAAAGATGATTGGTCGGAGACCGAATATGCGGCCAAAGACATCGTCTTCGTGCTCGACACTTCAGGTTCGATGAATGACGAAGGGAAGATGGAGAAGGCGCGCTCTGCTCTGCTGTTCGGCGTCAAGAGCCTGCGCGACACGGATCGCTTCAACGTCATCTCGTTTGCCGGAGAAGAACGCTTGATGGAGAGCGGCATGATTCAGGCAGACGCTCCAGGGCGCGCTCGTGGCGAGGCGTTCGTCAATAAGCTGAAAGCGACCGGCGGCACAAACATCAATGATGCGTTGCGCGCTGGCTTCAGGCAGTTCACCCAGTCGGATCGTCCCAAGATGCTCGTCTTCATGACGGATGGTTTGCCGACCGTCGGCGAAACCAATATCGCGCGCATCATCGAGAACGCACACGCGACGCGCATTTCCGGCATCCGGCTCTTTACGTTCGGCGTCGGTTACGACGTGAACACATCGCTGCTGGATAAACTCGCAGCCGAGAACGGCGGCGTGGCCGATTACGTCGAGCCGAAAGAGAATCTGGAAATCAAGGTCTCCAACTTTTTCGCCAAGATTAATTATCCGGTGCTGACAGACCTGATCCTCAACATGGGCGGCCTTGAGACAGACCTGATTTACCCGCGCAACCTGCCCGATTTGTTCAAAGGCACGCAGATAACTTTAATTGGTCGCTATCAGAATCCGAACGACCTGCAACGCGTCAACGTTAGCTTGACGGGCAAAACGGGTCGCCAGTCTCGCACTTACACGTTTGACAATCTGCGTTTCGCGCTCAAAGAGGATGATAATGATTTTCTGCCTCGCCTGTGGGCGACGCGTCGCGTCGGCTGGCTAATGGAGCAGATTCGTTCTAACGGCGAGCAGAAGGAACTGCGTGACGAGATAGTTGATCTGGGCACACGCTACGGCATCGTCACGCCTTATACGTCGTATCTGGCGCTTGAGAATGATGCGAGAACGGTGACGGGCGGAAACAATAATTTCGTCATTGACGGAGTTGCAGGCGCTAATCGTCCGGCCAGCCGTAGCAGTCGCCCGGTTTACGGTATTACAAACGCGCCTCCGCCGCCGCCGAAGGAGGCCGCGAAGATGAGCACGGGCGCGATGGCTGTCCAGCAGAGCAAGCGTGACCGCGCGCAGCAGGAATCCATCAGCATCGCCTCGGAGGATAAAGATACTTCGCCATCTGTCGTGCGCAACGTGGGCAGCAAGACCTTCTACCTGCGCGATGATGTATGGATGGACGCGGAGTTCAAGACGGAAGCGAGAAAACCTGAAACGACGCTCACCTTCGGCAGCGACGAATACTTCGCCCTGCTCAAACGCGAGCCTCGCCTGGCGGAGTTCTTCGCGCTTGGCGAGCGTGTGATCGTTGTTTACGAGGGGCGCGTCTATCGCGTCAATGCCTCGAAATAAGGACGAACGCAGGGCATGAGCAGTAGGCGGAACGCAGGAAAGCGACAACGGCATTTGTCTTTCCCGCGTTCCGCCTTCTGTTGTCTACCTACTGTTTTTCGTCAGGTCTCTTCTTGTCTTGCGCGGTCGAGTTCGTGTACAAGAACACAAGAGCGATTTGCAAATGAATGTACGGCATGTGAGGAAACTGTAGGGGCAGAGGACTTGTCCCTGCCCCTACATAAACAATTCGTTTATTTGATAAGCATGAGATACACGCGGATAAAAAGTTTGTTGCAGAAAGCAGCCCTCATTCTTCTGTTCATGATTCCGGCGAATATCGCGTCGGCGCAGGAAGGCTGGGTGGCTGTCGAGAGCGTCGCCGCCGGAAAAGATTTGAACGCGGTCTATTTTGCGGACTCGAAGCGTGGGTGGGTGGCGGGCGATGGCGGATTCGTCAGCCGCACGACGGACGGCGGGCTGACGTGGACGCAAGCCTCGTCCGGGACAAAAGACGCCGTCAACGACATCTACTTTCGCAACAAAGATGAAGGCTATCTGCTGGCGGGCAACAGCATTTTTCAATCGGAAGACGGTGGGCTCTCGTGGCGAGAGACGCGGCGCTATTTCGCTTCGGACTTTGGCGGCGCACAGCCTGAGCTTTACAGCGTTCGCTTTTCGGGGAAGAAAAGAGGCTGGGTCGTCGGCTCTGTCAGCGCCAACGATGTGGTGGTTGATAGCCTCGTCATCTACACCAACGACGGAGGGAAATCCTGGCAACGCCAGCGTGTCCCGACCAAACAGGAATTGATTCATGTGGATTTTGCGGACGAAAAGCGCGGGTGGATCGTGGGCGTCGGCGGCACAATCCTGCACACTGAGGATGGCGGCGAGACATGGGCGGAGCAGTTGTCGAGTACGAAAGCGACGCTCTATCACGTGGATTTTCGGAACGAGCGATTGGGGTGGGCTGTGGGCGAGCGGGCCACTATCCTGCGCACGACCGATGGCGGCCTGACCTGGGCGGCGGTTGAAACAACTGTTCGCGCCACGTTCCTGAGCGTGGAATTTCCTGACGAAAAGGCCGGATGGCTGGTGGGGCGCGGCGGCGTCATCCTGCGTTCCGACGATGGAGGTCGCACCTGGATTCAGCAGGCGAGCAAGACGAAACAGAACCTTTACGCGCTTTTCATGGACAAAAAGATGGGCTGGGCTGTGGGCGGCAACGGGATGATCTTGCAGTATGAGCGCTGAAGGCTTTAAGACCTTATGGCCTGCGAGCAACCAAAAGGAGCGAGCGAGACATCTGAAGGCTTGAAAGGTTACCCGAAGAGATTCGCCCTATAGGGAATAGCGGCTGGGTAGCATTCGAATTCCTCCTGTATTTTCCGCCCGGCGTGACGACTCATGCCGGGCGGCTTTTTTGTTTTCAAAGCCCAAGTTTAACTGGGCTTTTCGTTAATCATTCCGCGTAGCTCCGCTCGCAGCCGCTCGATCTCGGCGAGCTTTTGCTGCACGCGGTCAAAGAGGGCGGATTGTGTCTTGATGCCTTCGTCAATCAGGTACGCCGCGGCTTCGGCGCGGCTGCGAAAGACTCCGGCCTGGACGAGTTGTTCGAGTTTCTCCTGGGCATCGTGCGAGACTTTGACGGCGACCACGTAATCATCCTTTGCGGAAATGGCGCGCTCAATGGTGCGACTGATGTCGCGTCCGATGGCGCTCAGTGATTCGGGGATGCGCGAGGCGATCTCGCGCACGGAAGAGGAAGCGCGCCGCTCCTGGTGCTGCTCTTCTGGATCATCCTCGCGCAACATCAGGTCTTCAATCGGCTCCGGCGTTTGCGAGTCGGGCTGCTGCTCATCGTATGGACTACTCATCTTTGCTTAAACTCCTTTGAGTCACTTACGCGCGCCGCGTCGCAAAAGTTCACGCGCCGCGTCGGTTCAATTGAAAGCTACGGCTTTAATCAACTCCATGTAAAAGTAAACCGAAGGCATTCTAGGGAGGGGCGAAACTCGCCGTCAAGCATTGGGCGAGAGCCGAAAGTTAGTGCTTCGGCCTGCTATGGTAAACCCTGTTCCCATTTGTCTCGCTAAGTGAAATGTTGGGCGTCTGCGTATTCGTAGAGTATGATGGCGAAAATGTTGACAGAGATGAGACGTATCCATGAACATTGAAGGCATCTTCTGGCTCAGAAGCGTCGTTGATAAACTTGCTTTCAAACACCACGTTGAACCCTCTGAAGTCGAAGAAGTATTGACCGGAAAACCAAAGTTCAGATTCGTTGAAAAGGGAGAGCGAGAAGGCGAGAATGTTTACATGGCTCTGGGTCAAACCGAAGCGGGCAGATATTTAACGGTGTTCTTTATTCACAAAAAGACGAGAGAGGCATTGATCTTGAGCGCCAGAGAGATGGCGGAGAAAGAAAGGAAGATGTATGGCAGAAAGTAATCAGAAGAACTTACCTTCTTTCGCATCGCTCGATGCGATGGTTGAATTCTTTGATGAGCATGATATGGGCGACTACTTGGAGGAGATGCCGGAAGTCCAGTTTGATGTGAATCTTCAAAGAAGAATGCATCTTGTGGCGATTGATGATGAGATTGTCAGCCAATTGACGGAAATTGCTAGGCAAGAGCATGTTGCATCTGAGGCTCTTGTCAATTCTTGGCTAAAAGAGAAAATATCCAGCTATTCCGAAAAAGCCTGAAGATATAACTCACATGCTGCCGAACATTTCTGTCAGGTAGCATTCAATCCCAGTATTCTATCTCCACGCTTTCGCCTCTCGTAAACGGAGAATCAATCTATGCCGACCAGTAAACTCGAACTGAAGGAGCGCGAGCTTGAAGGAGCAATCGCCATTGACGTGATCGGTGAACTGGCAACCGGAGGTGGCCACGAGGTTTTGCTTGAGAAAGTCCGCACACAGCTCGAGGCCGGTCGCCGTCTGCTCATCATCAACCTCTCGCAATGCAGGCGCGCCGACAGCGCCGGGCTTGGTGAATTGGTGACCTGTCTGGTCACGGCGACACGACAAGACGCCTCATTAAGGCTGACCAACATCCCCCAGCCGATGCGCGGCCTGATGAAGATGACAAATTTGCTCAAAGCCTTCGAGATTTTCGAGACCGAAGAGGAAGCGATGGAAAAGCAGAATCCAGAATTCAGAATTCAGAATCCAGAATAAAAACAAAAGCGGGTTGCCGCCTTATCATTCTGGCTTCTGTATTCTGGCTCCTGAATTCTGCTTTTTCTTCTCGTTCTGGCGTGCGATTGTGTAGAGAATCGTCTTGACCTGAAAGGGCGTCAGTTCGGGATAAGCTTCCATGATGAGGGCGATGATGCCGACGATGTGGGGGCAGGCGAAGCTGTTGCCTGTCAGTTGGCGGTAGCCGCCGCCCGGCCATGTTGTGCGTACCTGCACGCCGGGCGCGACGATTTCGATGACCTCGCCATAGCGATATCCAAAATTGAAAGGATCGTGGCTCTCATCTTTGACTACGGAAACCAGCGAGGAAGAGAAGATTGAGGGAAAGCTCGGCTGCGGCAGATTGTTGGCCGCCGCAACGACGATGCAGCCCGCGTGATAGGCGTGGTCTAGCAGATCGTGCAGCGGCCCGTGATATTGGGGCTTGGTTGTTCCCAGCGAGAGATTGATGATTTGCAGCCGCTGCTTGATGGCGTAATCAAGTCCGGCCAGGAACATCTCGCCCGAGCCGGAGGCGTTTGCGCCGAGCACTTTGATGCTGTAAAGCTCTGCGTCGGGCGCAACCGTCGTAATGATTCCGGCGCAGGCTGTGCCGTGCCCCGCCGCGTCCCCGGTCTTCGATGGCCGAAACGTGACGCGACCTCCAGCCGCTTCGGCTTCGACCGCATCCTTCACTTTGCCTCTCAGCGCCGGGTGCGCCTCATCAATTCCACTATCCACGACCCCGACGCGCACGCCGCGTCCGGTGCGCCCCCTCCACAGGGCATCGGGCGTAATCGCCTCCCACAAATTCAGAAGCGCGCCGTTCGTGTCTCCTCTTAAATTAGACTGCGCCATGCGGCAATACTAGAGCATCTTATGGGTGCTTAAAGAGAATCTCAAGGGCTCGCTATTGTACGATGCGCGCTGACGTTTACGCACGAAGAAAATCCAGCCCCACTTGAGCGCCCTACCTGACCATTCTGGGACAGACCGGGAAAAAGAGACGGGCGAGCCCCACGCAACCTTGCCCGCGCCTCGCGCATCCGTGTACTATGCAAAAAGCCGTAAACGTTCGGCTGTCGCACACGCGTATTGAGCGCTTTCTCAAAAGCTTGCGCTTCTATTTCCAGATTTTTCAAAAGAGGCTTTCAGCAGTGAAGAACAGAATTACTCCAGCTCTGGTCGCATTACTCATCGTCGCTCTCACACTCCCGATTCTCGTCTCGGCGCAGCAGCCCAGACAGTCTCAAACAGGAGACCCTGCAACGACCGCTCGGCCTGGTGGAACGACCGCCCGGCGAAGCACGCGCCCACCGCGCATCATGAACGAAGCCGCCTCGGGCGTGGAACAGGATTTCGCAGAAGCCCTGACCATCATTCAGGAGAGCTACGTAGACGGCAACAAGCTCGATTACAACACCGTCTTCAAGTCTTCGATTATCGGCATGCTGCGATCCCTTGATCCGCACTCGAATTATTACGACCGCGAAGAGTTTGACGAGCTGAAGACCGACCAGCGCTCGGAGTATTTCGGCATCGGCGCGAGCATCCAGAACCAGACCATAGGTGAGCAGACGGACACCTACATCATGGCGACTTTTGACCGCAGCCCGGCAGCCCGCGCAGGCCTGCGCTTCGGCGACAAGATTACAGCGGTGGACGGCGATAAGATGAGCGGCAAATTCTCTTCCGAGGTGCGCGACAAGATACGCGGCCCGCGCGGCTCAACTGTCAAAATCACAGTCGAACGCGCCGCGACGCTCAAGGAAGAAACCGTCGAGATTACGCGCGATGCCGTCCCGCAGCCTTCTATTCCCGACGCGTACATGATTCGCCCCGGTGTCGGCTACATCGGTATGACACAAGGGTTCAATTACACGACCGCCGACGAACTCCAGGCCGCGCTCGATGATCTTCACGCGCAGGGCATGCAATCGCTCGTGCTCGATTTAAGAAACAATCCGGGCGGATTCCTCGACCAGGCGATTCGCGTCTCTGAAAAATTCCTGCGCCCCGGGCAGAGAATCCTGACGCAAAAAGGGAGAAACGGACTCGGCGACAAGACTTACGACTCTGCTAATCGCAATCCAGACCCGACCCCGCTGGTGATTCTCGTCAACGGCAACACCGCTTCGGCCTCCGAGATCGTAGCGGGCGCGATGCAGGATCATGACCGCGCACTGATTGTCGGCCAGACCAGTTTCGGCAAGGGACTTGTGCAGGGCATCTTCCCGATGGAGTATGGAACGGGACTGACGCTGACGACCGCCAAGTATTACACGCCTTCGGGACGCCTGATTCAGCGCGACTATTCCAACGGCGGCTTTTATGATTACTACACGCGCGGCGGCACAATCGCGCTCGACAGGAAGGATGAGCAGGTCAAGCCTGTCGGGCCGGAAAGCAAGACAGACACGGGGCGCAGCGTTTACGGCGGCGGCGGCATTCAGCCAGACGAGGCGATCAAAGCACGCACGATCAATCCGTCTCAAGCGCGCCTGCGTAATCCGATCTTCGCCTTCACTCGCGAGCTGGTCAACGGTCGCATCGCGGGCTTTGACAACTACAAAGTGCAGCGCGCGATTGAGTTCGAGAAGAGGTTGGAAGCTTCCGACTACAAGATGACGGACGAGCTTTTCAAAGCTTTTAAAGAGTTCGTTGCCAAGAATCCTGACTGGAAGATGACAGCACAGCAACTCGACCGCAGCCGCTCGTTCATTGAATTGGAGATGCGCTACAACATCGTCACCGCAGCCTACGGCAGAGTGACAGCGGATCAGGTGCTCATCGGAGACGACCCGCAAGTGGCAAAAGCCATTGACGTGATGCCGAAAGCGCGCGAGCTGGCGATGGCCGCGATGAACCGGCGCGCCCAGCCGTAAAGCAAGGTAAAAGTAAAAAGGTAAAAGGCAAAAGGGAAGACAGAGCATGAACGGCTCTTGTTCTTCCCTTTTGCCTTTTTACTTTTACCTTTTACCTTTCTTTCAGTCTCCTCCCGTCTTGCTGTGCGGGGCGTCAACGGGTTTTGATTCGGGCGAGCCTTTCTGGCGGAGGAAAATGGAAAAGATGATGAGCACGCCGACGGAAAGAAACTCGCTTTGCCAGTTCTGGAACGACTCGAACCAGAAGCGCGACGTGCCGAGATACTGCATCATCGAGACAGCCTGACCGCCGTGCTCTAATTGATCCTGGCTGAATTCCTTAGCGCCCCCGGCAGCGTGCAGGAAAAAAGAGATGATAAAAAGCAGAAACAGTGCGAGGCACAGAGAGTTCTCATAGATTTTCAAGACGAATCCGCCGCGACGCACCGGCCAGGGAACGGTCGTTCTTTTTCTATGCGACTTCTCCGGGTCGCGGTCTACCGCCTCCTTCTCATCCAGTTTCTTCGACTCAGGCGAACCCTTCTGAAAGAGATAGGCGGTCAGCAAAACATACATTCCCATCTGGAGAAACTCGCTCTCCCAGTTTTCAAAAATCGCTTCGACGAAGTGCCCGCTGGTGAGATATTCCGCAAAGCCGATGGGCTGTTGCTTGTGTTCCTGCTGGTCTTGATTGTACTCGTGAAAGCCCGTAATGCTCTGGCCTGCCACGGAGAAAAAGAAGAGAAAGAAGAGAACAATCGAGAGCCCGTTTTCGCGAAGTATACGCCGCATAAGAGTATCCTTTTAGAGTCTGCAAACTTTTGAGAAGCCGCAGCACGATGATTGAATCAGGAGAGTTGGGGGAAGGCTTCTTCCACTTGGTCTATTTCTTTTTGTAAAGGTCGGCGACACCGACGGTCAGTCCGGCAAAGATTCCGAAGCGCGGCGACTTTGAATTGAGTCCTGCCCGCATCCCGGCATCGAAAATCAATCGCCGGTTCGCTTTGTATGTCACAGCAGTGAGCGCGAACAAACCCTTCGGCTGCACGTCGTCTTTAGTCTGCCCGGAAAGCTCGCCCTGCAAACCAAAGCCGTTCTCAAACTCGCCGGAAAAGGCGAGCGCGCCTTGCCCGCCCGTCACCCAGCCACTTGCACCTTCACGACCGACAAAGAGAATCGCGCCGTTCAAATCCATATCAACCTGGCCGAGTTTCCGGCTGACGAGCGTGACGAATTTGTGATCCACGCGACCCGTGCCCAGTCCCTTCTCCTCGCTTGCGGATGGCAGCTTGATGTAATAAGCAAAGGCGAGCGCCGGATGCTTCTCCGTATCTTTGAGCGCCACCACCTGAAAGCCCAGCCGCGTGTCGCCGATTCCGGTCTCGCGCTCGCCGCCCTCGTCGGTCTGGGATTTCACAGTGTCCAGGTCAAACTCCAAGAGAAGACGACTGCTGGCAGCAAAACGGAAAGTGAGAGGCGCAGACTGATCTTTGCGGAATTCTTCGGCGCGGAAATTCCCGTCGTAGCCGTATTCAAGTTGAAGCACGCCAGCTTTCTGAATCTCTGCTGGAAGGGCTACGCCCGGACGGCTGGGTTTGATGAAGTCTTCCTCTTCGTCCTGCGATTTCTGAGCAGCGGGTGACGGCAAAGTATCTGTCACCGGAATGCTCATCTGCTGCGCCCGCAGAGTAGCAGGCATCAGGACGAGAAGTAACACAAACAACAGTAGGCTTTTCTTAAAGTCTCGACATGATTTTCGCACGACGTTGTTCTGGCTCATTTTGTTCCCCGTTCGTTCGTTGTTTTATCCGGCTAATCTTTTTCGGCAAACTGCGGCGTTTGCGCTTGCGGTTCCTCCGGCTCCGGCTCACGAGTCGCCGCGCGCTTTAACTCTTCGAGGTCAAGCTCGATTGAGGGCGTCGTGTCAGCCTTGAGCACCTGCTCCATCAACTTCAGGGCATGTTCGTTGTCCTGTGCGGTGTTAGAGGCCACACAGTCGGAGGGGATGACGAGATTGAAATCGCGCATGTAGGCATCGTTGGCTGTAAACAGCACGCAGATGTTGGCGGCCACGCCGGTGAGAATTAAGGTTCTGGCTTTCAGGTAATCGAGCAGCGTGTCGAGTGTGGTTGAGAAGAAACCGGAGTGCTTCGGTTTGAGGACGAAATAGTCGTCTTCTTCGGGGCGGAGCAACTCAGCCAGAGGTTTTCCGCGAACGTCGTCTTCAAGGCAGTGTTTGAGGATTTTCTGGAAATCGGATTGCCACTTGCCGAAGTTGTCGTTGACGTAGATGATGGGAATGTCTGTCTGCCTGCACCGCTCTTTCAGGGCGGCGATCTTTTCCGCCATCGGCAGGGCGTATTCCAGAAGCTCTTCGCCGTCCTCGAATTCCAGGTCGTTGATAACGTCAATCAGCAACAGCGCGACTTCCGCTTTGTCCGGCACACTGCCGTGCAAGTCCTCATTCTTGGCTGGCATCCCCTTGCTTCCCCCTCGTTGATGAACAAAACTGAGAGCTTTTTGCAGTGCGCTCTTAAATTATTCGCGTCAAGGAATATCACAATAAGCCTGCGCCAGCCAAGCAAAGAGTTAATCCGTCGTCCAGATTGTTAACTCTAAGGAGTCCCGCCAGGGACGATTGATAATAGCTTGGCTTTGACCCTGAAAGGGTCACATACAATAGCCGGGGGCAAGCAAGCGGAGCTTGCGCCGCCCCTGGAACAGCAAGACAAAAGATTTCCGACCCTGAAGGGGTCGCACATTCAACGTTGAATATGCGACCCCTTCAGGGTCGGAATGTTTATTATCGTCATTCCAGGGGTGGCGCGCTTTCGCGCTTACCCCCGGCTATTTTATGTATCCCCTTCAGGGATAGGAATCATTCATTGAATCGAGTTGTTAAAAACTCGAACGCGATTTTACTAGACCGGGCGATGCGGTCAGCACCACCCATCACTTTCATTGAGCCGACGCATCGCCCTGCATAATGCCAAAGACATTGCTTTCCGTATCCTGGCAATAGACTAGATAACCGACGCCGGGAATCGCCATCTTGGGCACGACGACCTTGCCGCCATGCTCCGTAACCTTCGCGGCGAAATCGTCAACCGAAGGAACGTCAATCGTGTTGACGTAATTGACCGGCCCTTCACGTTTGAACACGCCGCCGTTAATGCCCGGCTCATCCTGCGCGCCCGTCGTGATAAGCCAGTAATCTTTCGGCCCGCCCCATTTCTCCGTATTCCATCCGAAGACATCCGTGTAAAACTTGACGGCGCGTTCGGGTTCATCCGCGCTGATTTCAAAATGCACTACTCTAGGCATATCTCCTCCATTCTGATTTCAAAGTTGGTAATAGAAAATCTCACGCGCTTTCAGAAGTGGTTGGCTCTTCGACGATAGAAAAAGTGTTGCCGTAAAGGTCTTCAAAAACAGCCTGAATGCCCCAGGGCTGCTCTTTCGGCTCGCTGGTGAATTTAACGCCGCGCCCCTTTAACGTTTCGTAATCCTCGCGGCAGTTGTCCGTGTTGAATGCCCAGGTGGTGGCTTTCCCGACTTGATCCATCAAGTCCACCCCGAAGCTGTCGGCTTTCTGTAGAAAGATTTGCACGTCCTTCTGGTTCTTCGCCGTGACGGTCAGCCAGCGATTGCCCTCTCCGAAACTCATGTCATCCAGCTTTTCGAGGCCGAGCTTTTCCGTGTAAAACTGCAACGCTTCGTCCTGGTCGCGCACAAGAATCGTGACGACGGCAAGTTTGGTAATCATTTTCATCTCCTCCGTTGAAAGTTAAGAAAGATGGAAGGCGAGGAAAGAAACCTTTTGCTTCCATCTCAAAGTCTGCAAATTACTTCATTGCGGGATTCATTGTTTCGTGTGCATGGACGACGCGCCACGTGTTGCCTTGCTTGATGTAAACGCTGGTTACCTTGGCGGTGTAATTGACGGGCTGACCGGCAAAAGAGGCGGAGATGGAGCTGTTATAGGTGAGCACGGCTGTGTCGCCGTAAACCTGAACGCGCGGATTGTACATCTGGTAATCGTTGAACTTGATCATCTCCGCATATTGCTCGAACTTGGGCAGGAAGTTCACCTTCGGCTCCGTCTCCAGATACGGGCTCTCGAAACTGAAAAAAGTGGCGTCGTCTGCCAGGTAGTCCGCGAAGAATGCCTTGTCTTTGCGCCGCCATGCTTCAAAGGAAGCCTTTTCGCGGGCAATGATTGAAGCGGCAATGTCCTGCGGCTGGGTTTCGGCTGATGTGCCCTTCGTTATCAAGAAGAGACCGCTGGCAAGAACGAACAGAACGACTATCAAGCTGAATTGCTTTTTCATTGAGATTCTCCTTAGATAGAGTTGTAGTGTATGCGCCCTGCACTCTCTCTCTGGCAGAGACGCTTCCGATTCATCTTGCGAGGGTAAAACTTCTGCGAGGGGTTGCAGTCGCGGCGGCGCGCGCCAACTACTTACTGATTTGAGCGAAAGTGATAGGCAAACCGTCCGGGTCTGTGCAGACCGCCAATTTAAAACTCTCACCTTCGCGCTGGACGGGAGGCATCATGAAAGAGACGCCTTTCGATTTCAGGTCTGCGAAAGTTTTGTCAATGTCTTCGACGTTGAATCCAATCGAGCACGCGCCCGCATAGTGTTTCTCGATCTCAGCGGGTTTCGACCCATCCTGCTGGACGCCGCCCCCGTGTAGCGCGAACGTAGTTGCACCCGTTTGAAATTCAGTCCATTCGGGAGATTCCATTCTTAATTCTAATCCGAGTGTGTCGCGGTAGAATTCAACCGAACGAGCCATATCTGAGACGGTGACCACGGTGTAATCAAGCTGCTTGAACATTTTTCTTTGCGCCTCCTTGCGCTTCCTGTGTGTGTGGAAAACTGTTGGTAGAGCTTGTCGACTTTCAGAAGCAAAAAAAAATGAAAGGTGAGCCCGGTCCCTCTCCCGTTAACTCACCTTTCAAACCCACCCCTTGCTCGTTCGTTGAGAGGGACCGTTTTCTAGCTTTGATAATTCACTCGGCTCTTAGTGTGCTGCGAGCCATTCGTTGAAAACTTCAGATTCTTCCTGCTTACCGCTCCAGCGAGCGCGGTTCTTGCCCGTCAGCGCCAGCACCATTGCCTGGTGCTGCCCGGCGCGGTCGCCCAGGCGCTCGAAGTAATTGTAGAGACGGTCAATCCGCCTGACGGATTCCTTTGCCGCCTCGATGGTTTTGAACGACAGCACGTTGCGGAAGAATCGCGAATAGATGTTCTGCTCGCGCGCCGTCGTGGTGTAAAGATCGAAGTAGCCTGTAATCAACCCTGCGCCCTGCAAAACCTGGGCGACGTAACTGGGGCGCGCTGCGACTTTGCGCACAATCTGCGCGATGTCGGTTACACCTGATGCGTAGAGCGCTATGATCTGCTCCTTCTTGGAGCGAGGCTCTTCTTCGGTCGTCGGAGCTTCATCCGGCCTCTCCTCGATGAGTCGCCGCTGCGGGTCTTCCGCATATTCGAGTTCCATCGCCAGTGGCCGCGTGTGTATTTCAATCATCTCTTCAGTCGTCATTTTCCTGTACCTCCCGGAAGAAGTTGGCGGTTCGCAGTGGGCAGTTGGCAGAAAAAGCAAAACGCTTTCCGTTCTTACTGCCAACTGCCCACTGCCTACTGCTAACTGCTCTTAGCTTGCGCGGCGCATGCCACCGACGGCTTCCTGTTGCAAGCCTTTCAGATGATCTATGAAGCTGCTGGCTGCGCGCTTCGAGAGTTCATCCGTCTTGCAGCGAAGCACCGACTGGCACTCTTCTTCGACATCCACACCGGCTTCGCGTGCCAGAGCGCGGATCATGCCGAGCTGCTTGGGCGTGACGAGATCGGCCATAGACTTGGCGAGCGGGTCGCGCGGGAACTCGCTTTGCGGCGCGGTGCCCTCTTTCTCAATCACCTCAGTCTCGCGCTGATAAAGCTCACGCGCGATGCCGAATTTGACAGCCGCGCGCTTCAAAGCATCGTGCTCGGCCTTCTTGATGCCCATCTCGCTTTCGGCGGTGCCTGTGCCGACGCCTTCGCGCGTCACGCCGTCAATCGTGATGGCGGCAGTCACAGCGACCATGTCGCCGATCTGCACAACGTTGCGAACTGCGTGTTCCCAAGTCGGCGCGACGCGGTCTAGAATGTCAGCGACCGCGTGCCACTCGACGTACTCGACCATGTGCGTGTTGCCGTTGCGGTCACGCCATCCCTCGCGGGTCTTGACGACGCTTGGATCAACCTGCTGCTTGAGCGCGCGCAGGGTATTGGTGAAGGTCAACGGCACGACGGGCGCGACCGGCTCTGCCGAGAGAGCCATTTCGCGATCTGTGTTTTCCGCAGTTTGTGCGATAGCAATTTTGTCCTGTTTCTTATTCATTTCTTGCTCCTCAGTGTTTGTGTGTTTCGCAAGCGAACGAACGTTGGAGGCTGGAGCAGCAGTTTCCACTGCCGTCTTAGTCTCTTCCGTTTCGTTTTGCTCCCGTTCGGAGCGTGGGCTTCCCGCTTTGCGGGTCTCACGCTTCTCGGATGCGTCTGCGTTAGTGTTGAGCGCAGCAGTTGTTTCACCCGTCACGGCGACGGGCGCGTCAGGCTGCTGCTTGGTTACCGCTTCTGAATTCTTGGCCAGAAGCGAATGCTTGACCGCGAGAATATGCTCGCAGCGGAACGTCGCGTCATCTGTGGCGCGCTCCTCGTATTCGAGGCAAGAGCAGCGCACGCGCCCTGCTTCGTCGCGCCAGACCTCGTATTTCGAGGTGCGCCCGCGAAGCGTTGGGGTCGCCACGTGAAAACGGTCGCCTTCGCGTGTCACCAAACCCATCGCGGCGATACCCTGAGCGCGCTTGTCGCGCATGATCGCTTTTCTGTCAGTGGTTGCTGCTACTGCGTTTGACATAGCTCTCTAACCTCCAAAAATCTTTAGGCCGCGCGTTCGGCGGGCATCTCGTAAGGCTGCTGAGACTTTTGCTGCTCAGCGGCACGCTCATTCAGACGGCGCTCAAGGTCAATAACGCGCGCTTCCAATTCCTCCATGCGCCGACCCTGCCGGTGCACCGTCTTGAAAAGGCTGTCGAATGTTTCCCAGATGTACTCTTGACTCACGGCCTTTGTCCCTCTCGTCTCACAGGCTGTTGCAACCTGCTGTTTCATACGTGAAACAGTGTACCATTGTTCCCGGCTTGTTGCAAGTATAAAACAAAGTCTTGCATCTAAAATTTTCCTGTGCTATGGTCTAGGCGTGATATGGGGCGCGAGGTGGCCTTGTGAGGCTGTCAAACGCGCCGGAAGGAGGCCAAAAATGGCGCAATCTGCTAAGAATTTGGTGAATACGGGCGAGCTTGGGCGGGCTATTCGTCGCAAGCGTGAGGAGGCTGGCTTGAGCCTGCGCGACGTTGCTGATGAAACAGGCGTATCGGCTTCGACGCTCTCCAGGATCGAGAACGGCACGGGCAAGCCTGATGCGGACAACATCGCACGGCTGACCACGTGGCTTAACGTCCCGATGGAACGCATCATGGGCGGGCAACAGGTGGATGGCGACGAGGCGCGAGCCGTCGTCTATTTCCCGCAGGAATCCACGCCCGAAATCGTCGAGGCGCACCTCCGTGCTGACCGCAACCTGACGCCGGAGACGGCCAAGGCGCTCTCGGAACTCTTCCGCGTCGCCTACACGCAGTTCAGCCATCCGGGCGAAGAGCGCGGGCGCAACAGGCGGAAGTAAGCGAAGCTAGATTTCAGATTCTGACAGTTTATTAGGCGCTCGGCTCATAGTGGGTTGAGCGCCTAATTTAATTTTGAATTGCAAGTTTGGATAGCAAATGAAACGCTAGTAAAATCTTTGCCGGAGATTGATGCTGATGAAAACCAAAACTTTACGCGCTCATTTTGACGGCAAACAAATTCTACTAGATGAGCCGTTTGAGCTTGAGCCAAATGCGGAGTTAATTGTCACCGTGTTGCCGAAATCTTCAGATGGAGAACGCGATGATTGGGCGCGTCTTTCGGTTGAAAGTTTAGCTCGGGCTTACGGCGATGATGAGCCGGAGTATTCGTTGGATTTGATTAAAGAGGCGAATCCAGAATATGAAGGAAGGTGACTTAATCGTCGTTCCTATACCGCAAGCTGACGGGCTGGTCAAGAATCGCCCTGCCATTGTCTTGCGTGAGATGCCACCATTCCGGGATGTGCTTGTTTGCGGAGTGAGTACACAACTGCACCAGGCTGCTAAAGATTTCGATAAAGTAATTTACGCGAACGATGCGGACTTTGTTGCAAGCGGCTTGAAGGCAGAATCTTTAATCAGGCTCGGTTTTCTGGGTGTCGTTCCACACAGCAAAGTTATCGGTTCAATCGGTTCAATTTCATCTGAGCGACACAAAAGGCTCTTGCAAAGATTAAGCGATTATCTAGTGCAATGAGCCACTCAGCATTTACGGAAATCCAAAGCAAACTTATCAAATAGTGTGGCTTTCACAATCCTCATGCCGGATGCTCTTCGCTCGTGGCAATTTTACCAGAGCGAAACGCGCGGGCAGGAAGCATTTGGGTGGTGCAGCTTGAGCGCGATGGACGCAGACAAGGTATAATTCAATTCGTGGATGAAACGGTCTTCCCACCTTCGTTCAAGGGGCGGCAGTACGAGGTGCGTGCGCTCGGGCTGCGGGATTTTGCGCGGGTGCGTGGGGATGAGCCGTTAGACCCGTTTGCGCTGGCACATTTCGCGAAGTTGATGGTGATTAACTTCGATGAGATCAAGGGACTTTCTGAAGAGACGCGCGAGCATCTGCTGGGTGAAGGGGCGAACTCGTGGTCTGGCGGCACGGCGTCGCGCCCGCTGCCGAATGGATGGAGGCTGGTCATCCTGAATCCCAAACACGGCGCGGCGCGCAACAATGCGACCTTGATGGAAGAGGTCTGTCACGTCTTCTTAGGCCACAAGGCCAATCGCCTGCACATCGTCGCCGAAGATAAAAACGGCAAGACTGTCTCGCGCGATTACAACGAAGAAGACGAAGAGGCCGCTTATGCCGTCGGCGCAGCCGCGCTCGTGCCGTTCGCCGCACTCCAACGCTTTGTCTTGAAAGGCAAGACTTCCAGAGAGATCGCGCAGCATTTCAACGTCAGCCGCGAATTGGTTGAATATCGCATGAAGGTTTCGCGCCTGTGGGCTGAGTACAAGGCGCGTCACCCGGAAGAGATACGGCTGCGCGAGCAGTGGAGCGGGAACGGAAGGCAAAAGTAAAAAGGTCAAAGGCAAAAGGGAAGTCGCGGAGCGTGCCTCTCACCTTCTTTTCATATTATTACTTTTGCCTTTTACTTTTACCTTTTGCCTTCCTATGGAACAGGCTGGTCGAAACCTGAAGCGGCTGCGCCAGTTGAGCGAAGAGGTCAAGTCGCGTCTCGATTATCGTTCCTTTTATCTTCGTTACTGTCCCGATGCGCGACCTTCCGCTTCGCGCCTGCAAACCCTTTGTCCAATCCCGGCGCACTCGCATAGCGGCAAAGGGCATCCGAGCCTTTCCATTGATCTGCAACGCGGCCTCTTCCACTGCTTTTCGCGCGACGAGGGCGGTGACGCGATTCGTTTTTACGAGTTGATGCGAGGCGTCCCGTTTTCTCAGGCCGTGGGCGAGATGGCGTCTGAGTTGGGAATCAGCGCGACTGGCCAGCCTTCGCTCGCCTTTCGTGCAGCGCCCGACCGCGAGCAGCCTGAGCAACTGGAAGTAGAACCGCTCAGCGCCGAGAGATTGACTCTCATCTGCGAAAGATTTTTGGATGTGTGCCGACATGAGGAGCAGATAGAAGGCGTCAGTTATCTGGCGCGGCGCGGGATTGACGCGAAAACGATGCGGCGCGCGGGGCTGGTGTATTTCCCGCGCCGCGCCTATCGCCGCGTGATGCGCCGGATGCTCGACGGGTTTGCGCTTGAAGAGTTGCAGCAAAGCGGGCTGTTCAATGCGCAGGAACACTTAACTTTTTACCGTCACCGGCTGCTCTTTCCGTTTTACGTCGAGGGGCGCGCCGTCTACTTGCAGGCGCGTACTACCGCTTCGGGCGTTGAGCCGCGCTGGCATAACATGCGCGGCAATGTTCCCTGCCTCTATAACGTGGATGCGTTGCAGCATCTGCCGAGCGGCGAAATCGTTTATCTGGTCGAAGGGTTTACGGACACGCTGACGCTCATGGCTTACGGCTTCACGGCTGTCGGGCTGGTCGGTGCGGGCGGATTCCGAGAGGAATGGCTCGCGCCGCTCGCTCGTTTTCGCGTCGTCGCCGCGCTGGACGGCGATTCGGCAGGCGTGCGCGCCGCCGCGCGCTATCGCGAGATGTTTGCCGCGCGGGGGATGCAGCTTGCCCAACTCGACTTGCCCTTTGATGTCAACGATTTCTTCCAGCACAAACCAGCCGCCGCCCTTGAGTTTGACTTGCTGACGGAGGCAGAGATGGAAAAACAGAATCCAGAATCCAGAATCCAGAATTCAGAATAAAAGAAAATCAGAAGAAGTGGTTTCAGCCTTTCCTTCTGGCTTCTGGATTCTGACTCCTGAATTCTGCTTTTCTGACTTCTTCGTTTATAATCTGATGTGGCCTCGCACCGACTGATTATGTCTGAACAGGTAAAAGTAGCAATAGCACCGACGGCGCAGCTCAGCGTGACGGATAAGCTGCGCCTGCTGCTGGACATCACTAAAAAAATCAGCCGGTCGCTCGATCTGCAAGAGGTCTTGAACCTCGTGATGGATACACTGGGCTCGCTGATTCACTACGACGCCGCAGGAATCTATATCCTGAAGTGCAAGACGCTGCATCCCAATGCGCCGCCGAATCAACAGTGCGTTTTCCATACCGAAACAGTGCGCGGTTACGATATAGATGATCTGGTAGACCTGCGCCTGAAAATGGGCGAGGGAATCATCGGCCATGTCGCGGTTTCGGGCGAGCCGATCATCTCGCCGGACGCGCGGACAGACCCGCGCTATGTCAACGCACGCGAAGAGACGCGTTCCGAAATGGTTGCTCCGATCATCTCGAACGACGAAGTCATTGGCGTCTTCGATCTCGAAAGCGATCAACTGAATGCTTACGATGAAGACGACCTTCAGGTGCTTCTGCTCCTGGCTTCGCAAGTTGCCATCATCATCGAAAAGGTGATGCTGCATGAGCAGTTGATTGAGAAGAAGCGACTGGAAGGCCAGTTGGAAGTTGCGCGGCAGGTTCAACTGGAGCTGCTCCCGGCTCACGATCCTGAGTTGGAAGGCTTCGACATCTGCGCCTGGAACTTTTCGACCGAAGAAGTGTCCGGCGATTACTACGATTGGGTCAGCATCTACGAAGACCAGATCGGCATGGTCATTGCGGACGTTTCGGGCAAAGGCGTTCCGGCGGCGCTCCTGATGGCTTTCCTGCGCGCCAGTCTGCGCGCGGCGATTCACATCGGCTACGCTCCGCACATCTCTATGGCGAAGGTCAACTACCTACTCTGGGAATCTATCGAACGCAACCAGTTTGTGACAGCCTTTTACGGCGTGCTCGATGCGTCGAACAAAACGCTGGCCTACACAAACGCCGGACACAATCCACCGCTTTTGATGGACGCGGACGGCACGGCGCGTTTCATAGAGCGCGGCGGATTGCCGCTCGGCATGTTCAGGGATACACGCTATTACGAGTATTATCAGGCCATCGAGCCGGGGCAGGTGTTAGTGCTCTACACGGATGGCGCGACAGAGGCGCAGGGGGCGGACGGCGAAGAGTATGGGCGCGAGCGCCTGGAGGTTGCGGTGCGCGCGAGCCGCCATTTGAGCGCGCGCGAATTGATTACGGCGATTCAGCAGGATGTTTTGGCCTGGACGGACGGGCGCGGCGCGAGCGATGACATGACTTTCTTTATCGTCAAAGCACAATAGATGAAGGCAAAAGGTCAAAGTAAAAAGGCAAAAGTGAGGGGAAGCCAAATTTAAAAACTGGCCTCCGCCTCACTTTTGCCTTTTACCTTTTTACTTTTACCTTACTTCAGTGCGCCGTTAAAGAGCCATGAGCGCGGTCTCCGCCGGGCGCGAGCGGGGCGCGGTAATCTCCGAAGTGAAACTCAGCTTCCGTGTCCGAAAAAGCGTAAACATCAAAACCGTATGCATCTAAACACGCTGCCAAATCATCGTTCGAGACGAGATAAACAACGGGAGAGAAACCCGCTTCGGCACGAATTTCCAGCAGGCGCTCAACGACTTCCAGTGGAGCAAAGCATCTGACAGGGTCTCTGTAAGTTGCCATGACTTGTAGCGCCTCTCTTTCGTTAACGTTCGGGACGCTTTCCTTAGAGCTGAGCCGTCCCCCTTGCATCCCTTTGGATGTATGCTCATTATACGCCAGTTGTTCGTGCCAGAGATTTATTTTCTGTCACGACCCTCTGTTGAAACTTTGACGCGCTGCGTCGAGAGATTAGTCTGAATAAGAGGTAAATCACATGAATCGCCGAAAATTCGTTCGTAACTCACTGATTGCCGCTTCTGCCGTCACCGCCTCGGCCAAACTTGCCGGAGGCCGGGCTCTCAAAACCAACGCTCCTACGTCAGCACGCCGCCCCTTGAGCGCCGTCTCAGGCTTCACTTTCGCCCGCCTGCGCTACGGTTCGGGCAACTGGGATGCAGACCCCAAGATGCCCTCGAATTTGCTGAACTCGCTCGTCGAGTACACATCTATACGGATTGACCCGAACGAACGGATTGTTGATGTCGGCTCTGAGCAGCTTCCCAATTATCCTTTCGTCTACCTGACCGGCAACAAGATGGTTCGCTTCACCGAAACGGAGCGCACGAACTTGCGCCGCTACCTCCGTAACGGTGGCTTTATGTTCGTGGACGACTGCAACCACGACATAGACGGCACGTTTGCCAAGACTTTCGAGAGCGAGATCAAAGCGGTTCTCGACCACCCCACAGAGGCTCTCAGAAAATTGCCCGTTAATCACCCGCTCTACCGCGCTTTCTTCGAGTTCAAGGAAGGCCCGCCCGCCACTTCTCACGAATTGAACGGCTGGGGCGACGACATCGTCCACGACTACCTGAAAGCTATCGAGATTGACAATCGCATCGCTGTCCTCTATTCCAACAAAGACTACGGCTGCGAATGGAACTACGACTGGGCGAACAAACGCTTTGCCACCAAAGACAACACGCGCTTCGGCGTCAACATCATCATCTACGCATTAACACACTGAAAGGCAGAATTCAGAATCCAGAAGTCAGAAGCCAGAATAAAAGGCTGAGACCCACTTCTGATTTTCTTTTATTCTGACTTCTGGATTCTGACTCCTGAATCCTGCTTTTATGAGCGAACAACCCACAAATCCTCAAACTCCTCCGGCGGATGCGCCTGCCGCGACTCCTGCTCCCGCTGCGGCTGCGCCGGATTTCGCCGAAGTGCTCAGGCGCATGCTGGCGGTCTCCGACAAGGTCAGCGACCTGATCTTTTCGCCGGGACGCCCGCCGCAGATAGAGCTGCTGGGGAAACTCCAGCCCGTCCGTTTGCCCGGACTGGAAAAGCTGACGCCCGCGCACACGGCAGGAATTTCCAAGCTGATTATCGGCAGCCACCTGAGAGCCGGTCATCATCTGGCCGCCGCGCAGAACCTTGAGCAGTACGGCTCAGCCGATCTTTCCTTCAGCGTGCCGGGACTATCTCGCTTTCGCGTCAACATCTTCATGCAGCGCGGCACGCACGCCATCGTCATGCGTGTCGTTCCGCCACGTGTCCCGCGCTTTGAAGACCTCCATCTGCCCGAACAGCTCAAGAGCATCATCGAAATCAAAAACGGCATCGTGCTCGTGACCGGCCCGACGGGCAGCGGCAAAAGCTCTACGCTGGCGGCGATCATAGATTTGATTAACGAGACGAAGTATTACCACATCGTCACCATCGAAGACCCGATAGAGTTTCTGCACGTCCATAAAAATTCGACGATTCACCAGCGCGAACTCTATTCCGACACATCGGATTTCGCGCGTGCCCTGCGTGCCGCCCTGCGCCAGGCTCCCAAAGTCATCCTCGTCGGCGAGATGCGCGACCGCGAAACGATTGAAGTCGCGCTCGAAGCCGCCGAGACGGGGCATCTGGTGCTCTCCACGCTGCACACGATTGACGCTTCAAAAACGATTGACCGTATCATCGGCGTCTTTCCGAAAAACGAAGAACACGTCATCCGCAATCGCATCGCGCAGGCGTTTCGCTACATCATCTCGCAACGCTTGCTCCCGCGCGCTGACGGCAAAGGAAGAGTCGCCGCCATCGAAATCCTGAAAGCAACGTCGCGGACGAAGGAGTACATCGAGAAAGGCGAGGGGGAAGGCAAGTCTCTGATTGACGCGATGGAGCAGGGCGAGCAGGAAGGGATGCAAAGCTTCGACGGCGTGCTGGAGCAGATGATCCGGCAGGGTGTGGTCACAAAAGAGGATGCCATGCCCTTTGCCACCAACTACAACAACCTTTTGCTGCGGCTCGCGGACATGGACGATGAGCCGACCGCGCCTACAGAATCCAAACCGGCGCAGGGTGATCCCATGCTCGATATGATTGAGCGATAGGGCGATGCGGGGAAGTTTGAAGAACAGAAAATGGAGCGCGCGTGACTCAATCAAGAATAGACATCTTCACCGAGATGGTGAAGCAGCAGCCCGGTGATGCGATGATCTGGTACGGGCTGGCCAGCGAATACGTCAAGGCCGAAAGATGGAGCGAAGCTGCGGATGCTCTCCACAGGGTCGTCCAACTCAACCCGGACTACACCGCCGCTTACCAGATGCTGGGCTCTGCGCTCGTCAATCAGGGTAAGCAGGAGGAAGCCTGCCGCGCGTGGCGAGATGGGATTGAAGCCGCCAACCGCACCGGCGCGTGGAAAGCGCGGCAGCACATGGAAGGATTGTTGGAAAGCGCCAGCAAGCAGGCGGACGCTCGATTCTGTGAATAAAACTATCCTGCAAAGAGGTACGCGCTGCGACGCGCGATCAGGCTTCCATGCAGTTAATGGGTGAATCTGAAAAGGCCGCGACGCTCGATGCGCTGCCGGAAACAATCGCGCAGCTTGAAGCTGAGATTGCCGGGGTCATTGTCGGGCAACGCGAAGTCGTGCGCCAGAGCATGATCGCCTTAGCGTGCGGCGGACATTGCCTGTTGCGCGGCGTGCCGGGGCTGGCCAAGACCCTGCTCGTCAAAACGCTGGCTCAGGCTCTCGACCTGCGCTTTAATCGCATCCAGTTTACGCCCGACCTGATGCCTTCCGACATCACTGGCACGGAAGTCATCGAAGAAGACCGCACCACGGGTCGCCGCGCCGCACGCTTCATCTCAGGGCCAGTCTTTGCCAACATCGTGCTCGCCGACGAGATCAATCGCGCTCCCCCGAAAACGCAGGCCGCTCTATTGGAAGCGATGCAGGAGCATCAGGTGACTGCCGGGGGCACGCGCTACACGCTCGAAGCTCCTTTCTTCGTGCTCGCTACCGAAAATCCAATTGAGCAGGAAGGCACATATAATCTTCCTGAAGCGCAGCTCGACCGCTTCATGTTCGAGATAGTGATTGATTATCCCTCGCCGGAAGAAGAAAGGCGCATCATCGCGGAGACGACTGCAAACCGCGCGAGTGTGGTGCGTCCCGTCCTCGACGGAGCTGCGCTCTTGAGAATTCAGGAAATCGTGCGCGATGTTCCGGCGGCCTCGAATATCGTTGACTTTGCGGCGCGAATAGTGCGCGCGAGTCGCCCGAACAAAGAGGAAGCAACTACGTTCGTCAACGAGAATGTGCGCTGGGGCGCAGGCCCGCGCGCCGGGCAATATCTGATTCTCGGAGCAAAAGCACGCGCGCTCTTTGATGGACGCTTCGCCGTCGGGTTTGATGATGTACGAGCCGTGGTCTATCCTGTCCTGAGGCATCGCATTCTCCCCAACTTCCGCGCCGAAGCTGAAGGCATCACCAGCGAGGCGATCATCGCGGAATTGTTGAAGCAGACGATGGACGATGGCTAGTGAATGGTCAATGGTCAATGGTCAATAGACGCGCTTGGTCTTTTTCTCCATTCACCATTTACTATTGACTATTCACCAGGGAAGAAGTTGAGTCAATGATGTATTTACGCCACGCGAAATTTCTTTCTCCCATTTTAGTTGTCATTCTCTTGCTCGTTTGCGCTGCAAGCCCGTCTCCTGTCTCGGCGGATACGGACGGCGTGCGCGTTGATCTTCCTCCGGGCGGGGAAATAGCAATCACCAATCCCAGAGGCAGCGTCCGCGTTGAGGTGTGGGGCGAGCAGCACGTCTCGGTCACGGCAAACGTCAAAGGCGTGAAGCCTAAGAAATCGCCGGTATCCATCAAGCGAACTGAGCAGTTATTGAGCGTCAGCGTGTCGCCCCTTGAAGTAGGCATGACGACACGCGTTGATTTGATCTTACACATCCCTCAGCGTTCACGCGCGGCAGTTGTTTCTGAAACCGGCAACGTAACTATTCACGGCCTTCCCGCTGAGCTGGTTGTTGAAAGCGCCTACGGCGACATCAACGCCGAATTCCCCGCCTCCGGTGATGCGGACATCGAAGCCGAGTCGCCGGTCAAAGGAATTGTTTCCACGCTTCCTCTGCCGATGGGCGAAACTGCCGGGAGAAATGTTTTTCGGGCACGCCTCGGCGCTGGCGGCAAGCGTGTTCACCTGGTCGCTAAACGAGGGCGCATCGCGCTCGCCTCATACGCATCAACCGATGCTGCGCCGATACCGCAGATAGCCGAAGCGCGCAAGACGCCCGTGCTCATCGGTGCAGAGCAGAATAGAACCGGAGCGGGCACGCCTGCGCAGCCTCTCACCGGGCCGGAAGAGATTGACGAAGGCGACATCGTGCGCGTTGATACGGAACTCGTCACGCTCAACGTGAGCGTCATTGATCGCGGGACGAATCGTGGGTTGAAAGGACTCGGTGAGAGCGATTTCAAATTGTTCGAGGACGGCGCGCAGCAGCAACTCGCGCACTTTGAATCGGCCAGCGCCCCTTTCAACCTCATCCTGCTGATTGATGTCTCGTTTTCCACGCAGGAGAAAATCGGGCTGATTCGCGAAGCGGCGCTGCATTTTGTCGCTGCCGCACGTCCCGCCGACCGCATCGGCATCATCACTTTCGCTAAAACCCCAATCGTCGTCTCGCCCCTGACAGATGATCGTGAAGCGTTGCGCCGTCGCATCAACGAGGGCGTGCAGCCTCGTGGCAGCACCAAAGTTTACGATTCGGTCGCCTTCGCGGTGGAAGAGGTCTTGAAAGACTCCAAAGATTCGCGCCGCAATGCCATCATTATCATGAGCGACGGACTGGACAGCACACTGCCAAACGTCACCGGCGAAGGCTCCGTGTTAGCTTATCAGGAAGTACTCAGACGTGTTCGTGAATTCGATGGTGTGCTCTATTCGCTCTGGGTTGATACGGAAACGGAATACAGCTCTTTAAGCGCGCTCGATGTGCAGCCGGAAGCTTTCGATCTTGCTCACGATCAAATGGAAGAACTGGCCGAAGCTGGCGGCGGCATCTTTTACGAAGTAGAAAAGCTGGAGGATTTGTCGGACGCCTACGAGCGCGTCGTCGCCGACCTCGGCACCGTTTACAGCCTCTCTTATCGCCCGATAAACAGATTGCGCGATGGGAAATGGCGCGCTATTCGTGTCGCGGTGGCGCGCCCGAACGCCGTCGCGCGCGGCAAACGTGGGTACTATGCGAATTAAGGCAAAAGTAAAGAGGCAAAAGGCAAAAGTGAGGCTGAAGCCACATTTAAATAAAAAGTGGTTCTCCGCCTTCCTTTTACCTTTTACCTTTTTACTTTTGCCTTCCTCATCCGTCCGTGCGCAGGATGAGTTGCCACCCCCACCGCCTCCGCCCTCCGCGATTGCGCGGCAGAAGGATGATGAGGTCGAGACGATCCGCGTTAATACTGAGCTGGTTGATCTGAATGTCAGTGTCTTCAGCCGCGACCCCTCGCGTCCGACGGGAGAGTTGCAGCAGCAGGATTTTGCAGTTTTGGAAAACGGCGCGCCCGAAGAAATAAGCTTCTTCGCTTCAGCCTCAACGCCATTTGACCTCGTCCTATTGATAGACCTCTCCGGCTCGACCGCCGACAAGCTTGGTCTCATCCGCAAATCCGCCAATCGTTTTGTCGAAGCGGCGCGCCCATTGGATCGCATCAGCGTCGTCACGTTCACAGATCTGCCTGTAGTCGTCTCGCCGCTGACGGCAGACCGCAAGCAACTGAGAGAGCGCATCAAGAAAATAGAGAAGCCGCAGGGCGGGACAAACTTTTGGGACGCGTTGCGCTTTGTGCTGACAAATGTCTTCAGCACCAGGGACGCGTCGCGTCGCCAGGCTGTAATTGTCATGTCGGACGGCGTGGACAACGCGCTGCCTGACGTGCCGGGTAACGGCTCAGGCATAAGCTACGAGCAGCTTCTGGAGATGGTCAGGTCTTCGGAAGCCGTCGTCATTCCAATCTATCTGGACACCGAGCGCGAGATGGTCAAGCAAAAACGCGCCACCGGGAATGCCTACACGCTGGCGCGGCAGCAACTCACAGAGCTTGCCGGAGAGAGCGGCAGCCTTCTTTACCGCGCGCGCAAGGTAGAAGATTTGCACGGCGTTTACGAGCAGGTGATACGCGATCTGGGCATGATCTACAACATCGGCTATCAACCAAAAAACAAGCGGCGTGACGGTTCCTGGCGCAGCGTCTCCGTGCGGCTCGTCAATCGCCCCGACCTCTCCGCACGCAGCAAACGCGGCTACTACGCGAAGTAAAGCAGGAGACGGAAGACAGAAGACAGGAGACAGAATAGCGTGAGTTCGAGATAAGAAATGGTTTAGCTCCGTAGGAGCGCGATGTTTATAGCATTAAGACTATCAAAAGTTATCTAGCTCCGTCAGGAGCGGAATGTAACTGCCGGAACATTCCGCTCCTGACGGAGCTTAGAAGGTGCTGGATTAACTCATGGGCTATAAACATCTCGCTCCTACGGAGCTTCTGACTTCTGACTCCTGAATTCTGGATTCTGCTTTTATAAGGAGATAATGATGAGAACTCATGCACGTGGAAAAAGTGTCCGTCTCGTTGATTTTGTTTTGCTTGCCCTGGCTGTAGCTTTGCTGGCCTCCGCTTGCGGTAAGACATCTGACAACTCCGGCGCTGGGAATTCCGGTAATCAAGCGGGCGTGATGAAAAAGTCTCTGAACGTCGCCAACGAAGCGGCGGCAATTCGCACGCTCCAAACGATTTTCCGGGCACAAACTCAGTACATGCTCAGTCATGCGGAAGAGTATGGAACATTCGACCAGTTGGTGCAGGACAATTATCTTGACCAACGCTTTGCCGGGTCAACGCCGGTCGTAGAAGGTTATGCTTTTTCTATAAAACTGACGCCGAAGTCGGATAGTGAGTCGGCGGCCTATAGTGTTAATGCTGACCCGAAGCAAGCTGACGGCACGAGCACGGGTGGCGCGCGTCATCTGTATTTAGACTCAAGCAGCAATGTCGTTCGCGCCAACGCCGGTCAAACCGCGACAGCCAGCGATCCGCCGCTTCAATAAATTGGAAGCCGCCGAAATTTTCCAGATGGCTGGCTCATCCATCCATAACCGCTTGCTCGACCCAGCAGTGCTTGCCTCCATCGGGCGGCTCGACCTGATTGCGCGCACCACCGTCGAAGGCTTTCTCATCGGCCTTCACAAAAGCCCTTATCACGGGCTCTCGCAGGAATTCGCAGAGCATCGCCCGTACATCGCGGGCGACGAGATGCGCCGCATTGACTGGCGCGTCTACGCGCGCACGGACAGGCTCTACGTCAAAGAATCCGAAGAAGAGACGAACGCGCCTGTGCGCCTTCTGTTAGACACGAGCGCGTCGCTCCGCTATGCGCCGCGCCAGGTGAGCAAGCTCGATTACGCGCGCTATCTCACGGCCTCTCTCGCATACCTCGCGGCGCGTCAGGGAGACCGCGTCGGGCTCAGTTGTTTCAACGAAGAAGTGCGCACGCTTCTCCCTGCGCGTGGGGGCAAGCGTCATCTGCAAACAATCCTGCTCGCGCTGGAAAATCTGGAAGCGAGCGGGCAGACACGCCTCGGCCCCGTGTTGCTGCAACAGGCATCGCAATGGAAGCGGCGCGGTCTTGCGGTGCTCATCTCCGATCTTTACGACCAGCCGGAAGAGATTGTGGAAACAATTGCGCGCGTTCGCCGCGCCCGCCATGATGTCGTGGTCTTTCACCTGCTGGATCGCGCGGAGAAGTTTCTCGAACAACGCGGAACTTACGAGTTTCATGATCTTGAAACAGGTGAAACTCTCCTTGCAGACGCCGACCGCGTGCGCCGCGCCTACGTCGAGCGCATGGAGAACTCGCGCACCTACTTCCGCCGCGAATTTCAGCGCACGGGCGCAGACTACGCCGAGCTTGACACTTCAGAACCGCTCGACAAGGCTCTGGCTATCTACTTGCGAAGGAGAAAGGCTGGAGGGGTGAAAGGGAAGCACTGAGTTGCTATGCTTTGAGGAGTTCACGCAACTTGTTTTACTTCTGCCGGTAGCTTGTTCAAGATTAGCTCTTTAATTTCAAGCTTAGTGCTAGCTTGATCTATATCAATCCCCACAAGATTTCCATCCACGTCATAATCTAAAACGATACCCTCCGAAACCTCACGACTATCCACGCTTGGTTTAGATGAAAGGTCAATGTAGAGCGAATCTGTATCAGCGTAATAATTTATTTTCATACAGAAAAGTTTGTCGAGGTGGTGTTCGTTTCATACTCGCGCAGCTTGCGGTAGAGGGTGCGGGCGGAGATGCCGAGGATGGCGGCGGCGCGCTCGCGGTTGCCGCCAGCTTCCGAGAGGACGCGCAGGATGTGTTGCCGTTCCAACTCGTAAAGAGTGGAGGGCGGGGAATCAGGGGCTGTGGGTCGGGGGGAAGAATCAATCGCTGACCCGTGACCCGCGTCTCCACCGAGCATCAACTGTCCGGCTTCAATCGTCTCGGTTGGAGAGAGAGCGATGGCGCGTTCCAGGCAGTTGCGAAGCTCGCGGATGTTGCCAGGCCAGGAGAAGGTTTGCAGCCGTTGGAGCGCATCATCTGACAAAGAGAGCGCGGGGCGATTGAATCTCTGGCGATAGAGCGTCAGGAAATATTCGATTAAAGCCGGGATGTCTGCGGGGCGCTCGCGCAGCGGCAGAATGTGCAGCGAGACGACGTTGAGACGATAGAAGAGGTCTGCGCGAAAGCGGCCATCGCGCACGTCCTGCGGAAGATGACGATTGGTGGCGGCGATGACGCGCACGTCAACCGTTTGATCGCGCGTTGAGCCGACGCGACGAAAGCGTCCCTGTTCCAGAAAGTGCAGCAGCTTGACCTGAACGGCGAGTGGCATCTCGCCGACTTCGTCCAGAAAGAGAGTCGAGCCGTCTGCGGCTTCAATCAACCCGCGCTTCAAAGCGCTTGCGCCAGTGAACGCACCCTTCTCGTGGCCGAAGAATTCCGACTCGAACAGGGATTCGGGCATCGCGCCGCAGTTGACCGTGATGAGAGGAGAATCATTGCGGGCGCTTCTGGCGTGAATGAAGCGCGCGAGCACATCTTTGCCCGTCCCACTCTCGCCCGTGATGATGACAGTCGAATCGAGTCGCGCCGCAGACTCCGCCAACTCGACCACGCCGCGCATCGCCGCGCTCTGGTAAATAAAGGCAAGCGGTTCATCTTCAGCAGTCGCTGGCTGGCGCACGACGGAACGCAGAGATGCGTTCTGGCGGACGAGCCTGCTCTTTTCGTCCGCCTTGCGGATGACGGCTTCCATTTCGTCAAGGGTCGCAGGCTTCGTCAGGTAATCGTAAGCGCCAAGCCGCATCGCCTCGATGCCGGTTGAGAGCGAGGTGTCGGCGGTGAGCATGATGACTTCGGGCGCATCCTCCATCTGCCTGATCTGGCGCAGCACGTCGAGACCGGAAATGCCCCCCATCTTGATGTCGAGCAGGACGACATCGCAGTCCGTCGAGCGCAAAGACAGCAACGCCTCCTCGCCGCTTCCGACCGAGGTCGCCTCGATGCTCAAATCGTTGAGCTGGTCGGTCACAAGGTCACGAAACATCTTGTTGTCGTCCACGACCAGCACACGAATCTTGCGGCTCATGCTTTACCTCTCCTCAGCGAAAAGCAGAAGACAGAAGACAGGAGTCAGAAGTCAGAATGAATATGCGGAGAACCAATGTTACTGATTTTCTTTTCTCCTGACTTCTGTCTCCTGTCTCCTGTCTTCTGTTTCCGGCAGCCGGCGGGGAATCCAGAGACGGAAACGGCTGCCCGCGCCCTGCTTGGATTCGACCGTCAGCGCGCCGCCCAGAGCTTCAGCCAGCGTGTACGAGATGGCGAGGCCTAACCCAGAGCCTTTGCCCTGATCCTTCGTCGTGAAGAAAGGGTCGAAGATGCGGACGAGCATCTCAGGCGGGATGCCTTGCCCTGTATCCGCAACCTCGACGGCGACGCGCTCGGCGACGCGATGCGTCGAGACGGTAATCTCTCCCCCGCTCGCGCCGACAGCGTCGAGAGCGTTGCCCATCAAATTATCCAGCACCTGACGCACCATCCCGACATCGGTCGCGATTTCGCCAACCTCCGGGTCTAAACTGACTTTGATCTTGATTGTCTCCGACTGGATGCGGTCTTCCGCAAGCCGCGCGCACTGCGCCGCCATCTCGTTGATGTCGCACGCCACGCGCACGGGGCGGCGCTGTCGCGACAAATCGAGCAGGCCGCGCGTGATTTCTTTGCAGCGCAGAGCCTGGCGCACGATCTCTTCAAGATAGAAAGACCAATCGCGGCTCTCGTTCAGAGTTGAATCTGCGCCCGCCTTGCGCATGTTGCGCAGCGTGGCTTCGGCGCAGGTCGTGATGGTCGCGAGCGGATTGTTGATCTCGTGCGCGACACCAGCCGCGAGTTGCCCGACTGTTGCCAAGCGGCGCGAGCGAGCAAGCTGCTCCTGCATGTCGGATAGCTCCGTCACGTCGCTCCAGGTGATGACGCTTCCCGACTGGCTTTCCGCTTCGTCGAGCGGCGCGACCGCGACCAGATAGCGTCTTCCGTCTTCGGCCTGCAATTCAAAAGACGACGCCGTGCCCCGGCTCTCGCCCATGTGGTAGGCGGCGGCGCGCTCACCGAAAAGGCGCGCAAACGCATCCGGGCAGGTCATGCCGATAGCCTCAGCCGGTTGCATCTCCATCATGTCTGCGGCGTGAGCGTTGCAGCGAATGATCTGCATGTGGTGATCGTGGACGATGATGCCGTCCGGGATGGCGTCGAAAGTTCGTTCCCAGATTCTCTTGGCGGCTTCCACCGTCTCAAAGAGCCGTGCATGATCGAGCGCCAGCGCAGCCATCTCCGCCAAGCCTTCGAGCAGCGTCTCTTCTTCCACGGTGAACCTGTGTTCCGAGCGATAACCGACGACCAGCGCGCCCAGGGTTTCGCCGCGCGCCTTGAGCGGGACGACGGCCACATCGCGCACTCCTTCGGGGGCGTGCAGCGGAAAGTCAGTCGCCGGAAACTCGTCACGCACGCCGATGCCATTGATAATCATGAACTCTTCTGCAACTGCGACGCGCTCGAGAAAATTTCCGCGCAGGGGCATGATGATGTCAGGCTCTAACCCGGCACGCGAGCGAAAACCACTCGTCGCTTTCCAGCTCACAATCTTTTCCGCCAGAGAAAAGCCGGCCACGCTCGTGGTATCCGCACGCATGATGCGCCGCACCGTATCTGCTATCGTCCGCAGAGCAGTCGTGGATTCGGTTGGAGTTGCGTCGTTAAATCTCATCTCAGGTGTAAAGAGGAACTGCCCCTTTCACTTCCATCGTATCGCCTTTGCTGGCGGAGGTTCGACTGTTCTGGCCGGTCTGCGATTGAACATCTCCAATCACAAATCAAAGCCATCTTACGGCAAGTTCTGAAGTGTCGGGACTCTTTGTTAGCTCTTGAGCTGCAAGGTTGAGAGCGCGACCTCGCGGCAGCCTTTGCCAATCTTTCTACGCGGAAAGACAGGCGGACGTCAAGGTGAAAGACAAAGCAAAAAGGTACAGGACAAAGGGAAGGGGAGAGCCACGCATTATTTATGGCGCTTCACAGTTCACTTTTGCCTTCTTACTTTTACATTCTGACCTTCTTTTCACTGTCATGATTTTCTTTCAGGTGATGCCGGAATCCGGCGCTCGAAGAGCCTCTCGCTCACAAGTCTCTACACTTTGCAGGCTCTCATCCAAACGGCACAAAGGTTGCACCGCGTGGTGTCAGGTGATGGATTGACCGTCGCCCGAGATGAATCATGAAGGAGAAAAATTGATGCGAATATTAAACTATCTGGGGCGCACTTTTATCTTGAGCTGTGCGCTCATCATCGGAATGGCGAGCGCGACCGCACAGGCGACACGCGATGCAGGCGGCTATTCCGATTCGGATGCTGCAACCCGCTCGCGCATAACCGGTGATCGCGCGGAGACCGACCCGGCGGAAATCCTGCGCGCAGCGCGCACCGTATACATCAAGCCCAACGAATACATTAACGCTGAATATCTCGAATACAAGCTCGATAAATTGGCTGAATTCGGGCAATGGCATCTGGCCTTTGTGCGTGACAGCGAGAAAGCCGATCTGATAATCGAGATTCATCGCAAGGCTCTCAATTACATCTTCAGCGTCGTCGAGCCGGAGTCCAGCGTCATCGTCACGAAAGGAAAGGTCGTCGCCATCAACGGCCTGGTCGCTGCCGAAGACATCTCAAAAGAGATCGCCAAAAAGATGAAGGACACACGCGCTCTGCCCACGAGCGCGCCGGAATGAAATATCTGTTTAAGGAGCTATTCAATGCCAATGAAAAAGGGCGGCCCGGACAGCCGCCCCTGCAAATGCAAATCGATTCGCCAATCTCTGGCTAGTCGGCGGCGGGCGCAACGGCACGCACACCCTCGGAAACTCCATCCGAGTATTTCTTAAAATTCTCGTTGAAGAGTCGGGCGAGGTCGCGCGCCTTTTCGTCGTAAGCCTCTTTGTCGGCCCAAGTGTTGCGCGGGATGAGAACTTCCGGCGGAACGTCCGGGCAGGAAGTGGGAATGTTCAGGCCGAAGACGGGGTCAGGCATTGTCTCAACACCGGCGAGCGTGCCCGTCAGGATGGCGCGAATCATGGCGCGCGTGTATTTGATCTTCATGCGCTGGCCTGTCCCGTAAGGGCCGCCAGACCAGCCCGTGTTGATGAGCCAGCAATTAGCCTTGTGCTCGGCCATCTTCTTGCCCAGAAGGTCTGCGTAGACGCCCGGATGCAAGACCATGAAGGGTGCGCCGAAGCAGGTTGAAAAGGTCGCCGTCGGTTCGGTGACGCCCCTCTCAGTGCCCGCGATCTTCGCCGTGTAGCCGGAGAGGAAATGATACATCGCCTGCTCAGGCGTCAGGCGCGAGACGGGCGGCAGCACGCCGAAGGCATCAGCCGTCAACATAATAATGTTCTGCGGATGCCCTGCGTAACCTTCCGGCATGATGTTCGGGATGCTCTCCAGGGGATATGCCGCGCGCGTGTTCTCCGTCTTCGACGCATCGTCCAGATCGAGCGCGCGGGTCTCGGCATCATAGACGACGTTTTCCAGGACAGTGCCAAACATGCGTGTGGTGCGATAGATGTCCGGTTCTGCTTCCGCCGAGAGCTTGATGACTTTGGCGTAGCAGCCGCCCTCGAAATTGAAGATGCCGTCGTCAGACCACCCGTGCTCGTCGTCGCCGATGAGCTTGCGCTCCGGGTCGGCTGAAAGAGTCGTCTTGCCTGTGCCGGAAAGGCCGAAGAAGATGGCCACGTCGCCTTTGTCTCCGACGTTTGCCGAGCAGTGCATGCTCATCACGCCGCGCTGCGGCAACAGATAGTTGAGAATCGTGAAGACGCTCTTCTTGGTCTCGCCTGCGTAAGACGTGCCGCCGATGAGGACGAGCCTCTGGCTGAAATCCATCAGGATGAAAGTCTCGGAGCGTGTCCCGTCGCGCTCAGGTTCAGCGCGAAACGAGGGGAAGTTAATAATCGTGAATTCGGGATGGTGGTCGGCCTCGTCGTCGTTGATGAACATCGTGCGCGCGAACAGGGAGTGCCAGGCAAACTCTGTGATGATCCTGACCGGCAGACGATAGCGTGGGTCTGCCCCGGCGAAAGTGTCCTGGACAAAAAGGTCGCCCCCCTTGGCGTGTGCCATCATGCGTTCTTTCAACGCGTTGAACTTTTCCGGTGAAAACTCTTTGTTGACCTCGCCCCAGAAAACTTTGTCTTCACTTGACGGCTCGCGGACGATGGCTTTGTCTTTGGCTGCGCGCCCGGTGTGCTCGCCTGTGTCTACGATCAACGCGCCGTGATCCGAAAAAATGCCCTCGTTGCGGCGGGCAATCTCTTCATAAAGCTCCGGCGTGTTGAGATTCCAGTAAACGTTGGCGGCTTCCGTGATGCCGTAGTTATCCAGCTCGTAACTGGTTCGCTTGTGTCCCTTGTCCTGAGTGATTTTTTGTGTACGAAGTGAAGTCATAGTTGCTCCAATAAAATGATCTCAAGAGGTAAATGAGCCAGGGCCGCGCCCTGCGCTCTTTCACACATCTCCCGTTTTATTCGGCTGCGTCTGCCGCGGCGTGGCGCTCATGCGCCAGTTCACGCAGGGCGACAGCGAGATCGCGTGCGGCTCGCTCAAGACGGTCGGCGCACGCTTCCAGTTCATCCAGGTCGGACGTTGAGCGCACAGCCACGGCTGCGCGGGCACTTTCAATCTGTGAGGTTAAACGCTCCGCCGCTGTTTCGGTCTCCTTCTCGGCGCGCGTCATTTGTATTGGTGACATGCTGGTTTCCATACTGACAAAATATTAAAGCTGGCGCAAGGCGCAAAAAACTCCCGTTAATCTACTGCATCACCGGCGCATCTGTTCTTGAAAGGCCAGCGCGCCGTTACAACTCAATTTGAGCATTAAGTGTAAGTAATGTCTTACATCACGGAGGGCATGGGAATCAAGTCGAGATAAAGGCAAAAGGTAAAAGTAAAAAGGCAAAAGTGAGGAGAAGCCAATTTAATTAGCGATAGCTTCCTCCTTCCTTTTGCCTTTTTACTTTTACCTTTTTACTACTACTCTGCATGATATATCTGACTCACAACACCCAGAATCGCTTCTTCTTCCAATGCTGCAAGTGCGGCAGCCTTAAGTTTATCCGCATAAGCAGAGACAATCTCAAAATTCTCTTCAAAGGTATATGGCGTATCCGTGTAAATCAGATTGATGCGATCCTGGATTGGCAAGCCTGCCTGAGAAAGATAACTGCCGTCGAGATTCCGAATAATTGTGCAGCCGCCAAAAGTGTAGGTAAATTCCTGCGTCAGCGCACCCAGCAAATCCCGATAAGAAGCGTGAGGCAAATCAGGGAGATACACTTCAATTCTTGCCTTTTCTGACAGTGGCAATGAATTGCTCCTTCCGCTTCTCGAATTCCTGCGTCCGCTTCAAGGATTCTTTAGCCGATAGCTTTAATCTTGGTGGACGCTCAATTTTGAGTTCTTTCAAATCTTTTAATCTTCTCGCCATAATTTGACTCCAAAAACTGATACTGCCATCCGGCGAATTGCATTCTAGCACACTGAGCATTTCGGCTTCATATACGAGAAGCGCCCAACATCGGAATTGACCCGCCCGTTATCGAAGCGGGCGACGATCTAGAACTATTGGCTGATTGGCTGGATCGTCATCCTCTCGCAACATCAGCCAGATAGATTCCGGCTCACCTTCATGACCCGTTTCTAGCGACTCTGGAACAGCAGTCCACTCACGGCCACAGCAGCCCAACTACTGATTAAGCCGCATGGTACGTCTTAATACACTTTCAATAATACGATCAAGATTCAAAGAATCGAAGTCTCTTCGATAAAATGACCTTCAATGAATCTCTCAGCGCCGAGCGGTTTGATGTCGAGCAGGCGCGTCTTTCCGTGCAGGAGTAATTCCGAGATGAGGCGACCTGTGGCGGGAGAGTGCATGACGCCGTGACCGCTGAAACCGTTGGCGAGGAAGAGGCCGCGCACATTGGGCGCAGCGCCGATGATCGCGTGATGGTCTGGCGTCATCTCGTACAATCCTGCGCGGCAGCGGCTCTCGTCCACAATCCCTCGCGCCAAAAGAGGCATGCGATGCGCGGCACGCGCGCAGACTTTTTCGATAAACTCTCTCTCGAATTCCGTCTTGAATCCGGGCGTCTCCAGAGGATCAGGCCAGGCCAGCAGCGCGCCGGGCTCAAGCCAATCCTGCGGAGCGCGTCTGAAGTGAAAGCCGTCGGTCATGTCAATCACCATCGGCAATCGCGCGGGTAAATCTTCAGGCAGGCGAGTGGCGACCAATTGTCTCCGCAGCGGGATGACGGGAATCTCGACACCTGCGAGACGTGCAACTTGCGCCGCCCACGCGCCCGATGCGTTGACGACCGTGCGCGTCGAGATGCGGCCTCGCGTCGTCAAAACTCCTGAGATAGACCCGCCTTCCGTCTCGATGCCCGTCACCTCAGTCCTGAGCCACAGGCGAACGCCACGCTCGCTCGCGCGCTCCATAAAGCCGCGCATCACGCTCATTGGCTCGATGAGCCCATCCGTCGGGCAGTATGAGCCTCCGAGAACGTCGTCCGTGCAAAGTTGCGGAATCATCGCTGCGATGTCTTCACGGCTGACAATTTCGACCGTTGCAAGACCGGCGGCGCGCTGCTTCTCGCGTGTTTGTTTAAGATAATCGAGGTGACGCTCCGTGGTGGCGATGAACAGATAACCGTTCGGCTGGTAGCCTGATGTACGACCAGTTGCTTCCTCGAAATGCGAGAAGAAATCAATCGAGTAGAGCGACATCTGGACGTTGATTGCAGTGGAGAACTGCGCGCGCACGCCGCCGGTTGCCCTACCCGTCGAGCCCAGACCCTGCACGCCTCCGCGCTCGACGACGAGGACGTTTGAGCAACCCGCTTCCGATAGGTAGTAGGCGATGCTCGACCCGATGATGCCGCCGCCGATAATGACGACATCCGCCGTCTCAGTCATCATGCGCTGTAGATTGGACGAGGCGAGAGTTTTATGCAATCCGAAAAAGCGTCGCCACGCGAAAGTCTGCAAACAGCTTCTAATCCTGCCGTCGAGTGTGTTAATGTGCTGCGCCACACAACCGGCAATTCAAATTCATTGGAGGAAGAAGCGAGATGGCGGACGATAAGAAAGAAAGAATCTGTAAGAATCCACCCTGCGGCTGTCCGGCGACGGAAGGCAGCAAATACTGTAGCACTTCTTGCGAAGGCACGGGCGACACCATAGAGCTTGATTGTGATTGCGGCCACCCCGATTGCAGCGGGAATTTCTAAGGTCAGACCTCAAGCATTAGGTGAGAGCGCGTTAGGAGAGCGTGGCCTTGCCCCTGACCCTGAAAGGGTCACATACAATAGCCGGGGCAAGCAAACCGCAGGGTTGCGCCGCCCCCGGATTACATAGGGAAAATATTCCGACCCTGAAGGGGTCGCATATTCAATGTTGAAGTGCGACCCCTTCAGGGTCGGATTCTTTTTACGTATCTCTCACCGGGGGCGGCGCTATCGCTTGCCCCCGGCTATTGTATGTGACCCTTTCAGGGTCAGGATGAGGAACAACCTCTATCCTTGAATGGGTGGCCGTATGGCGCACCAATTATTTCCCGCGCCGTAAAGTCTTCTTAGTCGTCTTCGCTTTCTTAGCCCGGCTGGCGGTTTTCCCGGCAACCTTGCCTGTCTTCTTCGCCTGTTTACCTGCCTGGCGCGTGACACGCTTGCTTGCTTGCTTCGCTTTCGCCGGTGTTGCCCTGGCTGCTTTAACAGGCTTCTTCCTGGCTGAACCTGAAGCTCTCTTTTGACGTGCGCGCGTCGTCGTGCTTCGTACCTCGATAGTCACGGGACTCAAGTTTGCGGCAGCCTCCGACACGGTATCGCGCGCAGTCTCGGCGAGCGTTGACGCCTGGTTGATAACTTCGCCCGCGATGCCGGATGCTCGGCCAAACACTTCTCCGATCATCTTCAGCGGCGCGGCCAGTATCCCGCTCTCAGGTTGACGGCTTTCATTCGTCGCGGTGGCCGCAGGCTTCCTTTTGCGTCCCGTGCCGCTCCTGATTTTATTGACCTGCTTGATGAGGTGGCTCTTGATCTTCTCACGGATAACTTGCGGGCTGTTCTCCTTCCCAAATTGATTCTTAAAGTCATCACAGAACTGCCCGTACTTATCCGAAAACTGGATGCACCATTCGTTCTCGCTCCCGGCCTGGCGCACCTCCTTGATTTCGCAATCCAGCTCAAGGTCTTTGATTGCTTCTATCGCCGCCCCGTTGATAGCTCGCTCGTCCATGTGTTTACCTCTGATATAAAAACAGTGATGAGTGATGGATGATAAAAAGCAGGAGTCAGAAGACAGGAGACAGGAGAAAAGAAAATTTGAAGAAGCGGTTCTCCGCCCTTTCATTCTGACTTCTGACTCCTGACTTCTGTCTTCTGCTGTTCATCACTTCTTCCCCGCTAGTGGGAAAATCGGCTCGATGTCAACCGGCACGTTTGTCATGCGGTCGAGTGCTTTCTGCATCGGCGGGCGAATCACGCCGTATTTGTCGAGCATCGCTTTGGCCTTATCGTAAGAGCCTTCGGCCTGGATGGTCATAATCTCGTGCGTCAGTTTTCGCACAGCGTCTTTGATCTTCGATGGATTGACGCTGAACGCGCCTGTCCGCTCGTCGTATTTGAATGCGTCTTCGTCCATCAGGTAGTTGAACTGCAAGGCGATGCCTTTGCCATGCGCTTCGTTGATGCCAAACCGGACGGAGCGAAACGCGCTCGCCAGAAATGTCGTGTAGAGTGCGCGCTCCGTCCGTTTATCAACCACACCTTTGTCCATCAAATACTGCAAAGCCCACAGCCCCGTGATGTCTGCCTTGGCTTCTTCAAACGCCGAAGAGAGTTCCTTGAGCTGCTTGCGAACGGTTGTCTCTTCACCATTAACCTTGATGTTGTGTGGCCCGAGCCCGTGCATCAATTCGTGCGCGAGAATGTGCGTGAAGAAAGGCTCGAAGGCCACATCTCGCTGGTCAGCCGCCGAGAGAACGACCTTCGAGATAGGAATGAGCGTCTGCTTGAACTTGGCCTCCTGCACGTTCTTGAGCATGACGCGCTTTGAGCCTTTTTCCTGAACCACACGCTCGTCGTTCGGCAGGTTGTAGGCGGCGGTCTGCACGCCGCTGTTGCCTTCGCCTGAAGCATAAACTTCGTTGACGACACGGATGGGCGAGGCCGCGCCGAGCTTCGGATTGCGGTAGCGCGCCTCAATCGGCAGGTTGTCCTCCAACTCTTGCAGGTACTGGCTGAACTTCGCCAGCTTCTGTGACTCTGCTTCGTCGCGCAGCGTGACATACGCCTCGAACGCCGCCTTGTAGCTGAACAGCTCGTCCTCGTAGGTCTCATACGGCCCGATGGTCACGTCAATCGGCGCATCCAAATCCATCCACGCCACATCGCTATCGTAATAATCATTAGAAGCGAAGGCGTCGGCGCGCTTGGTAAGAAAATTCCTGAGCGTCTGATTCGTCGTCAACGCCGCAGCTTCGCGTAAGAGCTTCGCCGCCGGAACGAGAAACTCGCTGTACTCCTGGCTGTAAGGCACGACTTTGAGCTTGCCCCCTGCATCGCGGCGAATCGTGTAGAAGAATCCGAGGGCACGCTCTCTGGCTTCGAGCGGCAAGCTTTGAGACCACGTGTTGAACTCTTCCTTCGTGATGTCCTCCGGGTAGAAATTGGCCTGCTGCGGCTTCTCTCGCGGCACGCCTTCGATGAAAGGCTCATTGCCGTCGAGCCTTGACCACGGGCCGTTATTGATTCGGAAGTAGTGCAGGCGCTCTCGCCCGGTGAGCGTCTTGTCGCGCTCCAGTTTTGCCTTCAACGCCTCGTTGCCACTCCAGACCTGGCGCAGGAAAAGCGGATCAAGCAATCGTGCAGCTTCAATAATCTTCATCAGGGCGCGACGTTCTCCTGCGGAGAGACGTGACACGTCCGCCGTGATCGTGGTGGGCGCAAAGCGGCGAATCTTGGCGGCGAGTGTTGTGTCTGGCTTCATCTGCTTCTTCTTTTTATCTATGGGCTTGCCGCTCATCGTGACGGCGAAAATGAAAATTAAAGCAAGCGAACAAATGTTCATTCGTGAATTCATCTCAATTCTTTCTCCCGTCAAGTTTCATCATGCTTGGTTCAAACGCCAAAAGTTAATAGTGCATGAAGTGCATCTCTTTCCGAGCCTGCGGAGCAGGCGATATATCAGTAGCCCACGACGTAAGTCGTGGGGAAAAGAGTTAACCATTCAATCCAAGCTCTCGAAGAGGGCGACATAAATCGTGTGCGGGTTTAATCTCAAGCTCAATTTATGTCGCCCCTCCGGGGCTTAGTCAATTTGTTTTGCGCGGATTCTCCACAGCTCACGCTGTGGGCTACTGGTATGCCGCCCGTTTCACGGGCTGATGAGTCGCACATTGGATGACAGTCAATCTTTCGCGAAGTCGTTAACGAGCATTCCGCTTGATAATGCTTGTCCCACGGTCAATCTCGCCCGCCAGCCGGTCTATTGTCTCCGCGATGACGTTCACCTGCTCGCTCGCCTCTTTCCAGTTTCGCTGCTCGATGGCTTCGCGCACACCCGGCAGCGTCTTGACCCCGTAGCCCGTGTAAAAGCCCGGCGCATAAATCTGGTGCTTGAACCAGGGGCGGCGCGGCAAGCCCTGCTCGCGGGTCATGGCGCGCTCGGTCTGAATGAGAATTTCATCCAGAGACTTCTGCGCTTCAATCGGCAACGCGCGACCCGCGCTCGCTGCTTCACTCGCCGCCGCGTCAAAGGAGCGCGCGCTCTCTTGCAGGCGAGCGAGCGAGTTTTGCAGCGGAGCGAAATTAAGATAGGGAACAGGCACTTCCACTTTCGGCACGACGTAAACTTGCGTCGGGTCGGCGATGATTTCCAGCGTGCGGTCACTGATCTGGCGGTTCTTAGAGCGCGTCTCCTCGCGCATGTCGTCCGTCAGTTTCGTCACCTCGTGGACGTATCTTTCAACCGCGTCCGCGAAGTTACCGAAGGAGAGTGGCAGCACGTCCGCATCAGCCAGTCGCATCACAATGCGCCCGCCAGTCTGCGCCAGTGCGATGCCGTAATCGAAGTTCGGATCGCCGAACCGCGTGTAGTGGTCAACGGAATCGTAGACGGAATGGTAAGAGCCGCCGCCATCTTCGCCGCCGTAGCCAATGTTGAGCGAGGCGATGCCGAGGTGCTGTAGGAACGGCGTGAAGTCTGAGCCAGAGCCGAGCGCGCCGATACGCATGTCCGCACGCTCACGCGCCTCGCGTTTGTCGTCCGCGCTTCCTCTCACCAGCCTGAGCGCGCGGCTGCGCTCCAGCACGGAAACTTTTGTCTGCGGGTCTGGCACATCGCGCCCGACCTCGTTGATAAATTTTTCGAGCGTGTGCGAGCCGCCGACACCGAGGAATCCGCGCCCGTTGGTGTCGGAGTTGATATAGACGGCGGCGTTTTTTCTCAAAAGATCGGCGTGCGCTTCGACCCACTCGGTCGAGCCGAGAAGTCCGGGTTCTTCGCCGTCCCAGGCCGCGTAGACAATCGTGCGCTTCGGCTTCCATCCGCCCTTTACCATTTCGCCGACAGCGCGCGCTTCCTCCATCTCGGCCACCAGGCCGCTGATGGGATCGTCCGCGCCGTTGACCCAGGCGTCGTGATGATTGCCCCTGATAATCCATTCGTCCGGGCGCTCAGAGCCACGAAGCTTTGCAATCACGTCGTAGGCCGGGACAGTCTTCCAATCAAATTCCAGCTTGAGATGAACGATGGCTGGGCCGGGGCCGAGATGATAGGTAAGGGCAAGCGCGCCGCGCCAATCTTCTGGAGCTACCGTCCCACCGAGCGCGTGCAGGAGCGGCATCGCGTCCGCATAAGAGATCGGCATGACGGGAATCTTCGTCAGCGTCGGGGCATCTTTGACAGGCAGCCGCTTAGCGCCTTTGGTCGCGCCGACACCGGGCGTCAGAGGGTCGCCAGGGTAGAGAGGCATATCCGCGACCGAGCCCCGCTGCGCGCCGTTCTCATTGCGCCAAGCCCCTTTGGGATAAACGTCGCCTTGAAAGTAACCGTCGTCTCGCGGGTCTGAATAGATGAGACACCCGACAGCTCCGTGCTCAGCGGCAACCTTCGGCTTGATGCCGCGCCATGAGCCGCCATACCGCGCGATGACAATCTTGCCTTTGACATCAATGCCGTGCTCGGCCAGCACGTCGTAATCTCTGGGGATGCCATAGTTGACGTAGACGAGTTGTCCCGTCACGTCGCCGTCAACGGAATAGGCGTTGTAAACGGGAAGCTGCTCGCTCGTCTGGTTCGAGGTCGAGTCTTCCGCGAGCGCAGGCTCTACTAAACGGGCTGTGAATTTATCGGGCGCGACCATCTCAAGCAGGCGCGTCTTTGGCACTGGGAAGAGCACGTCGAATTGCTCGATTTCAGTTTCGTAGCCAAAGGAACGAAACTGCGAAGCGATGAACTCGGCGTTCTCCTTGCCGTAGGCCGAGCCGACATGATGCGGCCTCGCCGCCAGGCGCTTCATCCAGTCGCGCAGATTCTCCCGCTTCAGCAGGGAATCGAAGCGCGCTTCCATTTCGCGCTGCCGGGTTGCGCCCTCGCGGCTGAAGCCTAGAAGAGGTTTGTTATCAATCGCCACGGCCTGCACGATCAGCGTGAACGAGAGACTGAGCGTGAAGAGGATGCGTTGAAGACGCAGATGCATTGAAGCCCCCTGTAGCTTAGGAGTTGGAGAACGAAATTAAGTTTCTAAACCGCTTCCGGCAGGTAGTCAACCGTTATTGGCACAAATTGCGGGTGTAATGCGCGTAAACTTGGATTATAATGCGCGCCTTCCGTATTCTTTCTTGACCCCTGAAAGGAGTCTCTCGTGAAAATGCTGAGACATAAATCTCTCTCTCTGCCGCTCGTGTTGTTTCTGTTCTTCTCGCAACTCTTGCCCGTAGTCGCCCAAACTCGTCGGCGCAACCCGTCGCCGACGCCGACTCCGACGCCTGCCGCTCAGACGAACAGAAGCGCCGATGCAGGCACAGTTCCCAAAATCAATTTTGAGAAATACACCCTCTCCAACGGGCTTCAGGTCATCCTGCACGTTGACCGGAAACTGCCCGTGGTGCACGTCAATCAATGGTTTCACGTCGGCTCGAAAAACGAGCGCGTGGGGCGGAGCGGCTTCGCGCACCTCTTCGAGCACATGATGTTTCAAGGCTCGAAGAACGCCAACAAGGAATACTTCGAGTACGTTGAAGCGGCGGGCGCGAATCTTTTCGAGGGCGGCGTCAACGGCACGACGAATGAAGACCGCACGAACTATTTTGCGACCGTGCCGTCGGGCAATCTCGAACAAATTCTCTGGCTCGAATCCGACCGGCTGGCGACGCTGACCGACGCGCTGACCATCGAAAAACTCAATAACCAGCGCGACGTGGTGAAGAACGAGCGCCGTCAGGGATTGGAAAACCAGCCTTATGGTCGCTCGTTCAAGCTCATCGTCGAAAATATGTATCCGAGCGGCCACCCCTATGCCCACGATGTTATCGGCAGCCATGAGGATTTGACGGCGGCGAGCGTTGACGACGTGAAAGATTTTTTCAAGACCTATTACACGCCGAACAATATGTCGCTCGTCATCGCCGGAGACTTCGACCCGGCGGAGGCCAAGCGGCTGGTGGAAAAATATTTCGGCACCATTCCGGCTGGGCCTGCGCTGGATCGCCCGGCCAAAGGAGTCGCCAAGCTCGACGGAGAAAAGGTCATCGAAGTCAACGACCGCGTGCCGCAGGAGCGCACCTATTTCGCCTGGCATAGCCCAGCATTCTTTGATCCCGGTGACGCCGAGCTTGACTTGACCGCGACCATCCTCAGCGATGGATTGTCCGCGCGTCTCAATAAAGTTCTGGTGTATGACAAGCAGCTCGCCTCGGACGTAGTGACGTTCCAGTGGTCGCACGAGCAGGCTGGCACTTTCATCATCTGGGCGACGGCGCGTCCCGGCGCATCACTCAAGCAGATCGAGCAGATTGTGACGGACGAAATCGCGCGCCTCGCCAAAGATGGGCCGACCCCGGCGGAACTGAGCCGCGCGAAGACGAAGTGGGAGTTTGGATTTATCACAGGGCTGGAGCGCATCGGCGGCTTCGGCGGCAAATCAGACCGGCTCAACCAGTACAACACGTTCCTCGGTGATGCGAACAAGTTCGACGCGGATTTCGCAAGGTATCGCAATGCAACGACAGAGAGCGTGCGCGACGTGGTCTCACGCTGGCTGAACACGCGCAACCGCCTGCTCGTCCGTTTTCATCCCGAAACCTCTGGCCGCGAAGCGCAGATTGCAATTGACCGCGCGAAGCAACCGCCGCTCGGCGGAGACCGCCCCTTTATGGTTCCACCCGTCAAGACCGCGAAGCTCGAAAACGGCATGGACATCTTCGTCATCGAGCGAGCAGACCTGCCGAAAGTTGCCGTCAGGTTTGTGACGAAGGCGGGCAGCGTTCACAATCCGGTGGGCAAAGAGGGACTGGCCGACCTGACGGTCGAAACGATGAAGAGGGGAACGAAGACGCGAAACGCTTTGCAGGTTGAAGACGCGCTCGGCGATCTCGGCACAACGATCTTCGGGGGAGCTGACCGCGAATCTTCATCAGTTGCTTTTGAAGTCTTGAAGAGAAATCTGACGCCTGCGCTCACCATTTTCGCGGACGTGATTCGCAATCCTGCGTTTCCCGCAGATGAAGTTGACCGCGAGAAGAAAAAGCGGCTGGATGCGCTCGCGCAGGACGCGGAAGACCCGAACGCCATCGCCCAGCGCGTCGGGCAGATGCTGGCCTTCGGGGCGGATCATCCTTACGGGCGACCGGGGAGGGGATTTCCCTCGACCGTTCAGCAGTTGACCCGCGAAGACTTCATGCGCTTCCACGAAGCCAACTGGAAGCCCGGAAGCTCGGCGCTGGTTTTTGCCGGAGACATCACGCTGGACGAGGCGCGTGCACTTGCTCACCAGAATTTTGGTGACTGGTCGGGTGGCTCGGCTCCGACCGTTTCAATTCCAGCGCCGAAACCTGTAGGCCCCGGCAAAGTCTATCTCGTTGACCGGCAGGACGCGGCGCAAACCGTCGTCATGCAAATTCTGCCCGGCGCTCGGCGCAAGACAGATGATTACTACGCCATCAGTCTCGCAGACGCCGTCTGGGGCGGCGGCTTCGGCACACGCCTCAATCTCAACCTGCGCGAAGACAAAGGCTATTCCTACGGAGTCTTCTCGTTTCCGACGTTCTTTTCGGAGTACGGGATGTGGCAGTCATCGGGCGGCGTTCAGACCAACAAGACGAAAGAATCTGTCGTGGAATTCGTCAAGGAGTTGAATTTCTTCGCCGGGGAAAAACCGATCACGGAGAAGGAGCTGCTCAATGCCAAGGCCAACCGGATACGCGGCTATGCGCAGCAATTTGAATCCCTCGGACGCCTTGCCGATCAGGCCGCAACTCTCTGGTCTTTCGGTCTGCCGATGTCCGAGTTGCAGGACGAGACGACCGGACTGGAACGCGCCACGCTCGCTTCAGTCAACATGGCGGCGAAGAAATATGCTGTGCCTGCCACCACGATGATGTTACTCGTCGGCGACCGCTCAAAGATCGAAGCCGGTCTGCGCGAGCTGAAACTCGGTGATTTGGTGATTCTGGACGCGGAGGGAAAACCAGTAGGAAAGTAAAAAGGTAAAAGTAAAAAGGCAAAAGGAAGGGGAAACCACATTAAATTAAAAGTGGTTTTCAGCCTTCCTTTTGCCTTTTACCTTTTTACTTTTACCTTACCTCACGCTCGCTTGAGATTGCGAGTGGCCTGCGTTTTCGTTCCGCCCTCACCGGCGGAGGCTTCCTTTTTCAAAGGCTCATTTCCTTCGCTCTGCGCGGCTCTGGTCTTTTCGATGCGCGCGGTGATGCGGCGGTCAAGGTCTGCGATCTGCTCCGGGGTCAGGCGATAGATGTTCGTCTGGTTGTGGTAGACCTTCGCGCCCGTCACGATGTCTGCCTGCTTGAAGCCGTATCCTTCGGCTTTGGCGATTAACTCTTGAATCGTCATCGTCGGCGGGACGAGGCTGATGGGCTGCGGCTTCTCTTCCAGAACTTCCGGCACGGTCTGCGGCTTTGAAGTTTCCATCGGCAAATCAGTTCCGTGCTCTCGCTTCATGTGCTCCAGGAAATCTTTGAACGTCACGTTGCCCGTCAGTTCAAAGCCGACCTCGAAAGCGGGGCTGTTGGATTTGACCACCTGAAAGACGCGCGTCACTTCGCCGTCGCGTTCCTGCACCGAAACTTCGACCATGATGTCAACGAAGTATTCCAGCCCGCTCGCCGTCATCGGCAACACGCGCCCGACCTCGTTGTCCTCTTTGGCTTCCTTGCCCTTGGCAGGGATTTGATCCGAGATGACGATAGACTTGCCGCTTTCCATGCACAGACGGCGGAGTACACCCTGAAGAATCATCTGGTCGGCAGCCAGTTCTTCAGCCGAAGGTTGAGCCAGGTGGTCTCCTGTGCGCTCGCGCACCGCCGCGACCATCTCGCTATGCTTGGCGCTGAAATATCCAGCCCAGGAATCAAGAGCAAAGCACCCATAGTTCTGTTCGCGTCCGTCACCCGAAAGCGCCCAGTCTATGAAGTCCGGCAATTCGTCCGCATGCTCGATCTCAAGAGCATCGAACTCTGTGCCGACGCCTTTCAAAAGTCGGCCTTTGCGCTCAATATCGAAAATGCACAGACGACCCAGCCCGGCGTCGGCCATGCTGCGGATGAAACGGCTTTTGCCTACTCCGGCTCCGCCACGAACCGCCATCACCAGTCGCTGCTGGCGCGGGCGGCGGCTGAGCGGATTTACTTTAGGTCTCTTTTGTATACTCATCTCTCACTCCTCATAAGCCAAGTGGCAATCTGTAGTCGCGGGGGAAAACACACTCTCTGTGACTTGGTTTAGCTCGCCAAACCTCCACTGCCGTGGATGTCGGCCTGTTAGAGCAACGCGGGCAGTCTACCACACTTAAAACGAGAATGGAACAATTTTTCACGGATGAAACAGCGAAAAGCAGGAGACAGAATACAGGAGTCAGAAGTCAGAATAATAAGGCGGCGAACCGCTGCAACAGATTTTCTCTTCTTCTGTCTCCTGCTTTTACTGGATTCTGCCTTTCCCTTTTTTCCTTGCCAGTCTTGCCGCGTTTCATTATGATGAGCGGGCATTGACATCAAATGTCTGCTCTACATAAAGTAGGTCACGCACCCGGTCTAGCCATCGTAAGCTAGCTTTTAACCGAATCGCCCTGGACATCAGAATTTTTTTGCCACCTCGTCCGGCACCACCGTCCCCTGTAGGCGGTCTACAGGTGACTCAACTAGCGGAGGTTTCTGTTATGCTCAGAATGGGAAAGAATACGAAAGAACAGACGGAAAGCGAACAAACTACAGACAGCCAGACAACTCAATTCAACACATCGCGCAATTACGGTTCGTCGTATCAGCCGGCTGAAACACAGTACCGGCCTCAGACAGATTCAGCTTCATCGCGCGCCGTCACCGAGAGCGAATCCCTGGCACGCGACATCAAAGAGGGACTTCTGAGCGGCTTTGTCGGCAACGGCACAACGCTGACAGGCGAGGCCAACTTCAAAGGGATGCTGCGCGTTGACGGACATCTTTCGGGGCAGGTCAAATCCGAAGGCGGAACGCTGATCGTCGGTAATAACGGGCAGGTTGACGCCGACATCGAAGTGGCCATCGCCACCATTCATGGAGCAGTCAACGGTGACATCACCGCCAGCCAGCGTCTCGAACTCGGTCGTGCCGCCAAAGTCAACGGTAATATCACGACCCCTAGCCTGGTCATCGAACAGGGCGCAGTTTTTGAAGGCAGTTGCCGGATGTTTCAACAGAAAGCTGCCCATGAGAAGCAACGAGAAGACATCTCGCACGCGGAGGAAAGCGCGCTCGATACCAGTAGTATGCCGTCCGTTGCCGATAGCGAAACAGAAACATCTCCCTACTCGGATGTTTCCGAGGCCGCAAGCGCAAGCTAAGTAAGTAAAAAGGTAAAAGTAAAAAGGCAAAAGGAAGGCGGAGAACCACTTTTAATAAAATGTGGCTTCCCCTTCCTTTTGCCTTTTACCTTTTTACTTTTGCCTTCTTCTTTCTGGTAAACTATCTTCGTCTAGAAATTTCATCGAACAGCATTCCAAACGAAAGATGGCTCAATCCATCGGCAACAACGGAAACCCTGAGCGCGGACTGACAATCGTTAAAGCTGCGTGCCCGCACGATTGCCCGGACACGTGCGCCATGCTCGTGACGGTGGAAAACGGGCAGGCGGTGAAGGTTTCGGGCGATCCTCATCACCCGTTCACACGCGGTTTCCTCTGCACGAAAGTCGCCAACTATGAACAGCGAACGCACAGCCCAGACCGTGTGCGGACATGTCTCAAACGCGACGGGGCGAAAGGCGAAGGGCGGTTTGTTCCGATCACCTGGGACGAAGCTCTCGACGAGATAACTTCCAGATTCAAGGCGCTCGCCGCATCGAGCGAAGGTGCGGAGACTATTCTTCCTTACAGCTACTGCGGGACGATGGGTCTTGTCCAGTCGCAATCAATGGATAGACGTTTCTTTCATCGTCTGGGCGCGTCGCAGCTTGAACGCACAATTTGCGCGTCCGCCGGAGCTGCGGGCTACAAGGCGACCGTCGGCGCGAGCATCGGCACAGACCCGGAGCGGTTCATGGAAGCACGCCTCATCCTGCTCTGGGGCACGAACACCTTGAGCGCCAACGTTCATCTCTGGCCGCAGATTCTGGAGGCGAAAGCGAATGGCGCACGCTTGATTGCCATAGACCCGCGCCGCACGCGCACCGCCGACCATTGCCATGAGCACATCGCCCCGCTTCCGGGCACGGACGCTGCGCTCGCGCTCGGCCTGATGCACGTCATCTTCGCCGAAGGTCTGGAAGACAAAGATTACCTTGAGCGGTACACCATCGGCGCGGATGAGTTGCGCTCTCGTGCGCGCGAATACTCGCCCGAACGTGTTGCCTCCATCTGCGGTCTCGAACCAGCAACGATCAAGCGCCTCGCGCATCTTTATGCGACGACAACACCCGCCGTCATTCGCATCAACTACGGCTTGCAACGGCACGCCGGAGGCGGCATGGCCGTTCGCACCATCAGTTGTCTGCCTGCCATCACGGGCGCGTGGCGCGATGCTGCGGGCGGCATCCTGCTGTCAACGAGCGGAACGTTCCCGCTCAATTACCCTGTGCTCGAACGTCCAGATTTGATGCCGAAGCTCGTCCCGCGCACGCTCAACATGTCGCTGCTCGGAGACGTGCTGACGAAAACTGTTGATCCTCCTGTTCGCGCGCTCTACGTTTACAATTCCAACCCGGCGGCGGTTGCGCCCGATCAGAGAAAAGTTCTTGAAGGCTTCAAGCGCGAAGATTTATTCACGGTCGTTCACGAACAGTTTATGACCGACACGACGGATTACGCTGACATCGTTCTACCGGCGACGACGCAACTGGAGCATTTCGATCTGCACAAAGCTTACGGCCACCTCTATCTTGTCATCAACGAGCGCGCCATCGAGCCGCTCCATGAAGCGAAATCCAATTCGGAGGTCTTCCGGCAGCTTGCCGCGCGGATGGGGTTTGAGGAAGAGTGCTTCAAGGATTCTGACGAAGAGATTGCACGCCAGGCGATTTCGACCGATCATCCAGCACTTCGCGGGATTACGCTTGAAGGTTTACGTGAGCATGGCTGGATGCGCTTGATGCTGCCTGAAACTTTCGCGCCGTTCGCCGAAGGAAATTTCCCGACCAGTTCGGGGAAGT
>JAVHVE010000066.1:0-140527 GCA_032160705.1 Acidobacteriota bacterium
AAGGCGAGCAAAAAGAAGTTGGCAGCAGGCAGTAGGCAGTTGGCAGTAAAGAGCAGGCGTAAGATGCAGCATTGAGCTTTTGCTTTTAACTGCCAACTGCCTACCGCCAACTTTTCCTCATTGTGCCGAGCGGACAGTAATTTTGACGCGCCGCTTTCTCACGGAAACTTCCAGGGTGCTCCCCAATGGCGCGTTATAAACCTGATCGTCCACGACGATTTCGAGCGGCAATATGAGGGGCGCGCTTGCGGGAGTTGATGTCTCCGGCGGCGTGTCTACGGCGACAGGCTTCGCAATCTCGCTTGTGCGCGTGAGCAAGTTGTTTGCCACAATGCGCCATGTTCTGGGCGCGCAGGAAAGACGCAAGCCCGGTGCATCGGTTTCCGCCTGCTCACCGGGCGCGAGAGCGTTCAAGGTAAACTGTCCTTCACCGCAGCGCACGCCTCGCTCATCGTAAAAAGTCACGCTGCCGGAAACGTAATTGTAAAAAGACGCGCCGCGATTCTCGATGATGAAGCGCGCATTTTTGACGGGAGCATCAGGCATTCCACTGAGCGTCATTGTCAGAAGTTGCCCCGCAATCGCCGCGCGCCCCAACGAATCCATCGCTATCGCCTGACTGTCGAGAGCCACGCGCTGTTCCGTTCCAGTCTCCGACGCCATGTTTGCCTGCTGCGCTCGAATATCGAGAGCGCCGCACGTCAGGAGCGCCAGACACATCAACATGATTTTTATTCTCACGAAAGTAATCTCCTTCGATTGGGGAATGCTGATTTCGGATTGCGGATTGAAGAATAAAACGGTTGTCTCTTAATCCGCAATCCGAAATCAGCATTCCGCATTTGTAACGGGCAGGAGCGAAGAAGCGCGCGGCATCAGATAACCCTGAGCGCTCTCGTGACAGCGCGCCAGGGCTTCATCAATTGTCTGCGCCGGACGCATACGCATCTGCCGCACGTCTTCGTCCCGTAGCTTTGAGACGAGATGCACGCGAAATCTCTCCGCTTTGGCAAACAGCGACCAGGCTGTCTGACCGCTCACTTCGTAAGACCCACGCAAACGCATTTCGAGAGCGCGGGAGTCTGGCGTGTCGAACCACTTCAGAAAATCCGTGCGCCCGAAACCATCTGCACACTCGGCCAGAAGAATTATGTCGCCCCCATCAAGACACGCGTGCGCGGCCATCTCCAGAGATTTGTGTGCTTGAATCAGATTGATGTCCCAGGGCGAGCCTCCGCAGCTCGCCACGACGATCTCGCGCTTTTCTTCGATTTTCACAGAATGCTTTTCCAGATATTCAGCGCATCCCAGACGATGCGCCGCTCGCCAGTCGCCCGCGTAAATGCGAACAGCGCGCCCGCGCTCATCAACGACCGCGTTAATCAGAAACGACGGCGCAACTTCAGCCGCGACGCGCTCGCACTCTTCATGAACAGCATTGCCTTCAAGCAGCCCCGTGCCGACACCTCTGCGCCGACCGCCACGCTCAAAATCCATCGCCAGCATGTGCGTCGCTGCAATCGTTCGGGCGGAAGCCAGCCCCGGACAGATGCTCTTGCGCCCGCCCGTGAATCCGGCGAAGTAATGAAAGCCAATCGCTCCGGTGAGAATAACGTGGTCATGCTCTTTCAGAGCGTGATTGATTTCGATGGGCGTGCCGCTGTCGGTCGTGCCTAATTGCACCATGCTCGAAGAATCGTCGGCGTTGTGGTCAAGCGTCTTGATTCTCTGCACGATAAACGGCGTCAGCAGCTCCCGCTTTTCTTCCAACGTCACGGCGCGGTGGATGCCGGTAGCAAAGATGATATTGATGTCGCCTGGCGAGACGCCCGACTCGATCAGGCGGCGCACAAGAAGATTGACTACTTGCGCGCTCCCCGAAGCGCGGGTCGCATCAGAGACAACCACCAGCACGGTTTCGCCCGGCGAGATGATTTCTTCGAGCGGAGGTGAATCAACAGGCGCATCTATCGCCTCCCCAATCTCAACATCCGTCAGCGGGCGCACCTCACTCGCTTCAGCCTCAAGCACGCGAAAACGCCCCGCATCGTAAGCGAATGGAACAGACTCGCGCCCGTAACCTAAGTTCATAAAGCCAGAATACAGAATTCAGAAGTCAGAAGACAGAATAAAAGAAAATCTGTAACGGTGGTTCTCAGCCTTATCCCTTCTGACTCCTGTATTCTGAATTCTGCTTTTCGCTGACTACTGAATTCTGCCTTTCCTCAGACTCCGAAGCGAACGAGCGCGTGTTCGATTGAGTTGAGCGAAATAAAATCGGTCTGTCCCGCAGCGCGCGCCTCCGCCAGCCAATGACGCAGCTTGCGCGCCTCGTCGAGCGAAGAGATGCGGCATGCGCCTGTCAGGGCAAGCGTGACCAGGCTGTCCGGCGCGCCGTGCGTCACGAGCGCCGCCTGTAGCGCCGCCTGCTCGCGCAAATCAAGAGTTAAAAGAAGACTGATTTCCATAAGTGCAGTTTTCAGTTTTGAGTTTTCAGTTTTCAGTAAAAGCAAGTTGTCTTTGCTTAAAACTGAAAACTGAGAACTGAAAACTGTTGAATCATTCTCTCGCCGAGCGGAAGCAGGCCGTGCCTGCATGGCAGAAGTGGAATGTTTCGTCCTCGAAGTCAGAAGTCTCCATCTGAATCGTCAGGTGATCGACGCCGAAGCGATCCAACAGCTTGGCGCGCAGTTCTTTCAAAAGCTCTGCCTGCGAGATTGATTCGACATGAATCACGTGCGCGCTCAGAGCCTCGCGCCCCGAAGTGATTGTCCAGACGTGCAGGTCATGAACATCCTCGACGCCGTCTGTTTGCAAGATGACATCCTCAACCGCCGCCAGATTGATATGCGCGGGCGTGCCTTCCAGCAAGACGTTGGTTGATTCGCGTATCAAGTGCCACGAACTCCAGATGATGAGCAGGCCAATGAGACAACTAAAGAGCGGGTCGGCGGCGTACCACCCATAAATGGACATGAGCGCGCCCGCACAAATTGCGCCGACCGAGCCGAGCGCATCGCCGATGATGTGCAGCCATGCGCCGCGCACGTTCAAATCATCTTCATGATCGCCATGCAATATCCAGGCGCAGATGAGATTGATAACGAGACCGCCCGTGGCAATCAGCATCATCAAGCCGCTTCTGACTACCGGCGGCTCAGCCCAGCGCTGGTAAGCTTCGTAAAAAATCAGAAGTGAAATCAGGATGAGTGCGACGCCATTGATTAACGCGGCGAGAATTTCCAGGCGGTAATAGCCGAACGTTTTGCTGGGAGTCGCCGGGCGCGAGCCAAACCACATGGCGATCAAGGCGAGCGCCAGCGCCGCAACATCCGTTAGCATGTGCCCCGCATCAGCGAGCAACGCCAGCGAGCCTGTCATCCACCCGCCCACAGCTTCCGCCAGCATGTAAACAGCGGTCAAGACGAGCACGATGCTCAAGCGACGACGACCGCGCGCAGCACGGCTATGCGAATGAGAATGCCGCGCGCCACCGTCGTGCCGGTGCAATAGCTCATGCTCGCCGCTACTTCTTACTGTGGTTGCCGCCATAAAATCAAAGGATGAGGATTAAGATTTGCTCTTCTCTAACGCCTGCTCGATGTCTGCAATGATGTCGGAGGCTTCTTCGATGCCGACGGCGAAGCGAATTGTCGCAGCCGACACGCCTGCCGACATTTGCTGCTCGGCGGAGAAACCGTAGTGCGAAGAGTAGAGCGGATAGCTGACCATCGTCTCCACTCCGCCCAGGCTCGGCGCACATTTGACCAGCTTGAGCGCGTCGAAGAAACGTTCGGCTTCCCGTTCGCCGCCCCTGAGATCAATCGCGACGACCCCGCCGCCGAAGCCGTTCATTTGCCGATTCGCGAGTTTGTAATCCGGGTTATCTTCCAGACCCGGATAGTAAACGCGCGCGACCATTTTATTCTGCTCAAGAGCGCGCGCCAACTTCAAGGCATTCTCGCAAGCTGCGCGCACTCTCATCGCAAGAGTTTTGAGCCCGCGACCTAAAAGATACGCCGCCGACGGATCAAGCGTTGCGCCGATACGCAGAGCCACGTGGCGCACTCGCTTGATGTAATCTTCCGCTCCCGTCACCACGCCCGCCGTTAAATCCGAATGCCCGCCAAAATATTTCGTCGCGCTGTGCATCACGGCGTCAATGCCAGAGGAGAGCGGACGCTGCAAAATCGGCGTGGCAAAAGTGCTGTCAATGATGGAAAAGACCCGCGCACGGCGTGCGGCTTGCGCCACCATCTCAAGGTCAACGAGGCGATTAATGGGATTGGCCGGAGATTCAAACCAGAAGACGCGCGTGCGCTCACTGCGAAGTTCCGGCAGGCGTGCAATCTCGCCGATGCTGATGAAGCGTGCGTTGATCTGAAAACGACTGAGAACTTCTGTCAGGATTTTGACCGTGCCGCCGTAGATGGAATCGCAGGCAATCACCTCGTCGCCCGCTTCGCACAGCGCCGCGAGCGCGCAGAAGGTGGCGGCTGACCCCGATGAAGTGACGACCGCGCTCTCGCCCCCTTCAAGCTCGGCGATCTTTCGTTCGACTTCCGCCACGGTCGGGTTGCCGTAGCGTGAATAGAAATAGGCTTCCCCCAGCTCGCCGCGAGCGTAGCGGCGCATCTCGTCAAAAGTCTGGAAACCGTAAGTTGATGAATGAAAAACCGGCGAGACGACCGCGCCGAAGGGTTGTTGTGGGTGCTCGCCCCCGTGTACGGCGATGGTGGCAGGCGCGTGAACGTCGTTTTTACTGCGTTCGTCTGAAGCCATCTGGAACTCTCCTTTGGCGGGCACAGGCCAGTTGTGGCTTCTAAGATTAGCAGATTACAGAAGCGCCTGACAGTCGAATCCGTGCCCGTTCGACCGAAGAGAAATAAAGGCTATGGCTTGATTCGGATCAGAACTTTATTGCTGCTCATGCCGCGCAGGTTGATGCTCACCCACACATCTCCGGCATTTGCAATCCCGCCGGGCAGTTTGACGATGACCTGCGAGAGCCGGTCCAGAAGCGGAACTTTTCCGACATACTCCACCGCGAGTGGGTAACTGTGCTGCGCGGAATCTTCTGCTTGAGCCGTCACGACCGATGAATTTTCACCTGCCTGTAGCTCCAGATTGAGGGCGAAAAGCATAACGCGACTCTGATGGTCCGGGCTGAAGTTTTGCTGCGTGAGCGCCGAGAAGGGATCACGCATCCACGTTACGGAATCCAGCGCAATAGCCCTATTTGAATTCTCCTCGGTCAGCAAAACGAGAGGATTCGCAGGCGTTGATGCAGGCCGGACTATGATGTCCACTGTGTCCGAGGTGCTTGTCCTGCCTGCGCTGTCTGTGGCGCTGGCCATCAGCGTGTAGTTGCCCGCTGCGACATTGTTCCAGGTGATACTGTACGGACTTACGCTGTCTGTGCCGATCAGCGTAGCCCCGACGTAGAAATCCACGCGATTAACCTGGCCATCCCAATCGTAAGCATCCGCGCTGACAGTGATGTTGGCTGGCGCTGTGAATGTCTCATCATCAACCGGACTCGTCAGGTAAACCTCTGGTGCGCTGTTAGGCCAGATTATCAGTGTATTCGAGATTGTGCCTCCGGGATAAGAGGCCGTGATTTTAGCGAGCAGTTCACTGCTCACCGGTTTGGTGCTGATAGTAAATGAGGCTGAGCTTGCTCCTGCCGGAACTGTGATACTTGCAGGGACGGTCGCAATCGCGGTGTTGTTGCTCGTCAGCGTAACAGTCGCGCCGCCCGTCGCAGCCGGAACGGGCAGAGTCAAAGTTGCAAGGGAAGGCCCTCCGCCGCCAACGCCCATCGGATTGAGCGCGAGCGAGAGTTGCGCGGTGTTCGGAGAATTGAAGGGAGCAACGCCGCCTGGGAATGGGCGATAGAGCGGGTCGCCAATGTTGACGATCATCCACTTGAGGTACTCCGTATTCCTGAGCAGCGCATCCCCGACATTCGCTCCTTCAAAGAGGTTGCGGAAAACTCCGTCCGAATGCGCGACGCCGTCCAGATATGGCTCCTCAATCGCCCCGCTCGTGACTGTGATTCCTTTGATGACTGCGTTGGCAGACCAGTTTGTGCCGCCGCGCAGGTCATAGGCTGAAAGGCTATCGGTGTGAAGCCCTATCGCCCCGGGCTTCCAGGTGAAAGCGTCATTGTAATGATCCAGGCTATACCAGCCCGCGTAAAGCGCCGCATCATCGCAACGAAGCGGCGCAGGCTGACTGCCGAACTCTGCATAGTGAAAGTCTTCTGTGACCGCGAAGCCTGCTGCTCGCGCAACTTCCGCGCTCCGGTGTATGTCCCACTCGCCTGAGCCGTAGACGTAATCATCAAATCCGTCTATCTCGCCGCGAATATCAAAACACCCGCGCCCCGAAAGACCGCTTGCTTCGGCCAGCATTGCCTTGTCAACCAGCCCCTTCGCCAGGTCAACGCTGGGCGCATCAAGTCGCCAGACCGAATAGAGATGTTGAGAGCTGGGCTGCTGGCGGTAGGCAGCCAGAGAGATGAACGGTTGATAGACATTCCCCTGACTCTGCGCTTCTGCAAAGTAAGCGTGTCGCCCGCTCCTATTACTGCCCGAAGAATATTCGTCCCAGATATCTGCGATCTGTTGGTCAAGCGACCTGGCTGGAGAGCCTACTTTGTAAGGAGTCTGGTAGGTGAAAACGATGTAGAGTATCTTGTCCCGGCCAACTGAATTGAGGCAATTCTTAATCGGCGTCTTGATGGCGGAGGCGAAGACGTTCCAGTCGCTGATGTAAGTCGTCTCGGCGGAGTTGATGGCGCATTTGTTGCCCGCCGGAATCCCGCGCTTCGCCATGTAATAATCGGCGACTTCGAGAGACTGAGGCACGCTCTGGTTATAGACGACCAGCACTCTCTCGTTGAGCGGGAGGCTCTGGGCAACGAGCGTTGTCGAAGAAGCTGAAGAGAGACCCAGCGAGGCGACCCACAAGACCAAACCCGCGAACACGCACCACAGGCCGAACAATTCTCTAGTGCTGAGCTTTGAACTCTGCCTGCGACCCATGTTGACTTCCCCACAGCAAAGCGAAGTTCCCCCTGAAGGTCTTCAGGGGATTATCCTGATGTACTCACCCGATGAAGGTGAAGGTAGGACGGCTGCGCTTGCTGTGTCAACCAAACCCGATGGCTATAGATTCGTCGAGTCTAAATCTCGGCGATGTTGAGCGCGGCGTTGAAGTCTCGATAAAGGTCGTTGAAATCGCGGAGCGTGCGTTCGAGCACTTTCGGCAGTTTTTCTACGTCTGCGATGTTGACCACCAGATTGACGTTGTGCACAAAGGCCGCGTGGCTGTCCAGCGTGCGAACTGTCGGAGAGAGCTGAACGAAGAGGAGGCGACGGCGCTTGGCCGGGCGAAGAACATTGATCTCGCTCGTGACGAAAGCTGCGCCCTGCTCTACCTGGTCGAACTCCGGCTCAAGGATAACCACGTCCATTTGCTCTTCGCGCATCCGCTCAATGGCCTGCGAGGTGTCTTCGGCGATGTAGACCTGATAATTATCATCAACCAGTGCCCGCCCGATTGTCTCGCGGCGTGGAGATGTCACGCAGACCAGCGCGCGCCGGCGCTCCCATTTTAAGCGCGCGGCTATCGGCTGCTTTTTGGAAACAGGCGTGCCCTGCTGCAACAACTCGGCCAGCAGGCGAGCCAGCTCGTTCGACGCGTCGGGAGATGAACCGTCATAAGCCTGGACTTCGTCGTCTTCCGCAGCCTTCTCAGACTTGAAAGCGGGCGCAGCCATTGGCGGACTAAAGCGTCGGCTTTCGAGAGCGGGCGTCTCGCCGAGCGAGAGCGCGCCCTGTCCATTTGAATTGGCGGGTGGTTGCGCTTGAACGATGCTCTGACACTTCGGACAGCGCAGGGTGAAGGAGCGGGTCGGGACTTTTGAATCGTCCAGTTGCAGGCGCGTCGTGCATTGAGAACAGACAACAATCATTGTTTTTGGTCGCTACTTCAGGGTTAATTAAATGGCCGTCAACAAAATTCGTCGGGCGTGACTAAAGATTCATCAACCTTACTCGATGGCGCTGAGCATCGAGCCATAATCTTTAAAAGCGCCGACCGGCGGCTTGTCGTTTCCAGAGCTGATGTAGTCCTCTGAAGAAGAGAGACCTTTGAGTTCCAGCAGCAGGTTGTTCTGGTTAGTCGCAAAGGCCAGCCCGTCTTCAAGCGTGACTATCTGGCGCTCGATCATGTCCTTGATGACACCGTCGAAATCCTGCATCCCGTCCAGCTTCCCATCGCGCATCGCATCCAGTAGCGACTTGCCTTCGCTTTCGCCTTCTTCGATGTACTCGCGCGTGCGGGGGCTGGATTTGAGAATCTCGACCGCAGCGATGCGCCCGCGATTATCGGCGCGCGGGATCAATCGCTGCGAAACGATGTAGCGGAAAGTTTGAGCCAGCCGTGTGCGGATCACTTTCTCTTCGTTCTTCGGGTAAAGACCGATGATGCGGTCAATTGATTTTGAAGCGTCAATCGTGTGCAAGGTGGAGAGCACAAGGTGGCCTGTCTCCGCCGCTTCGAGCGCAATCTCTGTTGTCTCAAAGTCGCGCATCTCGCCAATCAGAATCACTTTCGGAGCCTGGCGCAGGGCGGCGCGCAAAGCCGAAGGGAAATCTTTCGTGTCGGAACCGACCTCGCGTTGATTGATGGTCGAGTTCTTGTGCTGGTGCAGAAACTCTATCGGGTCTTCGATGGTCACGACATGGTAGTGCTTCTTCTCGTTGATGATGTCTATGACGGCGGCGAGCGTGGAGCTTTTGCCTGAGCCGGTCGGTCCCGTCAGCAAGACGATGCCGTTACGCAATTCGGCGATGTCGGCAAGCTGCGGCGGCAGGCCGAGCGATGTCAGGCTTGGGATGTCGGTCGGGATGACGCGCATGACGATGGAGTAAGAGCCGCGCTGCTGAAAGATGTTGACGCGAAAACGCACGCGCGATGGCAAGGAATAGCTCAAGTCTGCTGTCCCTGTGTTCGCCAATCGCTCCGCAGCGTCAGGGTTACCCTGCATCAGCGTCATCGCGATGATTTCGGTCTGGTAGGGCATCAGCTTTTGCAGGCCAAGCGGCTGCACGGGCGTCAGTTTCCCGTTGATCTCAACCTGCGGCGGCTGCCCGACGCTAAAGTTCAGATCGCTGATCTTGTCAGAGACGAGCAGCATTCGCTCGATGATGGGCGGCAGATCAAAGAAGCTCATTTAAGTAAGGGCACTCCACACGCGAGAATGGAACTGACCGGAGATGATCAAAAGGCAAGACGGATGAAAACTTATCTTCAGGGAGAAGGAGCGGGCAAACTGTCAACGCCGCCCCGGACGACCCATTGATTGTCGCGTATAACAGTGGCCAAAGGCAAGTAAAAAGTGTTGGCCACTGCATTTTACGGGGAATTTTTAAGATTCAGACGGAAAGCGGGCTAGGATTTCCCTCGTGCGGCTCTCAATTTCGGCGGTCTGCTCTAACAGTAGACTAATGACTGCGACTGAATCCGCCCCGGCGTTGAGCACATCTTCGACATTTTCCAGGCGAATGCCGCCGATGGCTACCAGCAGAATTTCGCCTGTTATCTCTCGAACGCGGCGCAAGCCTTCAAGGCCGACGACCGGGTCTGGATTCTCCTTAGATAAGGTGGGAAAGATAGGGCCGATGGCCAGATAGTCAATTGGCAAACGCGCGGCAGCACTTGCCTGCTCGACCGAATGCGTGGAGAAACCGATGATTGCTTGCTCACCCAGTATCTCGCGCGCGGCTGCGGGCGGAAGATCATCCTGCCCAAGGTGGACGCCATCGGCGCGAAGCGCAAGCGCGATGTCCACGCGGTCGTTGATGATGAGACGCACGCCCAAAGAGCGCGCAACGCGCAGGGCTTCTTCCGCTTCACGGTAAAACTCTCGCGGCGACAGATGCTTCTCGCGAAGTTGGACGAAGGTCGCGCCGCCCGCGTTCAAACGTCTGACCTGCTCTGCGTGCGAGAGGCCGGTGAGCCGCGCGTCCGTGATCGGATAAAGTTTCGGCAGGTTAATTCGCAAGTTAAATCGAAGTATATACGCCAATCCGCCGCGCTAGCGGCAGTCTGAATTTAGCCCGGCTTTTCAAAGCCGGGGAAATGAAGCAGTAAGGCAAGTACGTCGCGTCAGCGACGCATGAAACATGATGTATTCTTCTCAACCGTCGCTGACGCGACGCCGACTAATCCGGTGCGCTCTCTCCCCGGCGTTGAAACGCCGGGTTAAACTCAATCGCCGCTCACGCGGCGCAGATACACACATTTCAGCGTGCCTGACCGCTCAAAGTTTGCGCCTGAGTCGAGCGTGCTTCTTCCTCCGGCGTTGGCTCTCTCTCGCCGAGGACGACGCGCACGTTATGCGTCTTGCCATCATCCGCAAGCGGTATTTCCAGCGTTGCCTGCTGCACGTCATCAAGCCACACTTCGGCAACGCCGCGACTAACTCCGTACGGATTCTCAACCTTGATCGCGTAGCGCGTCTCTTTGCGCCGGTAGTTAATCTCATACCCGCGCCAGCTTCGCGGAATGCACGGCTCTATTCGCAAACGTTCTCCGTGTAATTCAAATCCGAGAATTGATTCCAGACCGGCGCGATACATCCAACTCGAAGAACCCGTGTACCAAGTCCACCCGCCGCGTCCCGTGTGCGGCGGCACGGCGTACACGTCGCCCGCCGCCACATACGGCTCGGCTTTGTACTTGTGCAACCCTGCGCGCGTCGAGGCATGGCTGATCGGATTCAGGAGCGCAAACAATTCGCCAGCGCGGTCGCCGTCGCCGAGCTTGGCATAGGCGATCAAAGTCCAGAGCGCGGCATGTGTGTACTGGCCGCCGTTCTCGCGCACGCCGGGGACATAGCCCTTGATGTAGCCGGGGTCAATCGCGCTTCGATCAAATGGTGGCGTAAACAAAATGACGAGGCCGTCACCGCGACGGATTAAATATTCTTCAACCGCAGACATGGCGCGGTGGGCGCGCGTGCGGTCAGCCACGCCGGAGATGACGCCCCACGATTGCACGATGGAATCAATCCGGCACTCTTCATTCTCGGCTGAACCGAGCGGTGTGCCATCATCAAAGTAAGCGCGGCGATACCAGTCGCCATCCCAGCCATCTTCTTCAAGCGCCTTTTTTAAATTCGTCATGTGCAGGCGGTATGCGGCGGCGCGCTTCGTCTCATTGCGCGCTTCGCAGAACGGACTAAAGCCGCCCAGCGTCGTGTGAAGAAACCAGCCGACCCAGATGCTCTCGCCTTTGCCAAGATGACCGACGCGGTTCATCCCGTCGTTCCAGTCGCCTGAACCCATCAGCGGCAACCCGTGCGCGCCCGTCAACAGACTTCTATCAAGTGCGCGCGCGCAGTGCTCATACACGCTGGCCTTTTCCGTGGAGACTGTCGGTTGTATGTAAGCCTCGCTTTCATCCGGTGCGAGCAGCGGCGCTTCGATGAACGGCACGACCTCATCGAGCACTGAGGAATCGCCCGTCACCTCGATGTAAAAGTTTGTGACGTATGGCAGCCACAAAAGGTCGTCGGAGAAGCGCGTGCGCACGCCGCGACCTGTCGGCGGATGCCACCAGTGCTGCACGTCGCCTTCCTTGAATTGCCGCGAGGCGGCGCGCACGATTTGTTCTCGCGCAATCGTCGGTCTTGAATAGACGAGCGCCATCACATCCTGCAATTGATCGCGGAATCCATAAGCGCCTCCCGACTGATAAAAGGCAGAGCGCGACCAGATGCGGCAGGCCAGCGTTTGATAGAGCAGCCAGCGATTGAGCAGTGTGTCCATCGCCGCGTCTGGCGTGTGGACTTCGACCGTGCTGAGAAGATTGTCCCAGTGGTTGATGACGCGCTCGAACGCTTGATTGACCTCAGAGACTTGATTGAATCTGGAAGCCAGGCTGCGCGCTTCGTCCGCATTGTCGGCTTCGCCCAGCAGGACGACAATCTGGCGCGATTCCCCCGGCGCTAATTCGATGTAGGCCTGCATCGCAGCGCAAGGGTCAAGCCCCGCTCCGCTTCGTCCTGACAGGCGCGCTCTGCTGAGAGCCGCCGGATTATCGAGCGAGCCATTACGCCCGATGAACTCTTTGCGGTCGCACGTCACAGAGCGCGAGCGCTCGCTCATCTCAACGAACGCGACGCGCGTGGCGAACTCGTTGTTGTAAGGATTGCGCGCCGTGATTGTGCCTGTCTGTTCGTCCACCTCCGTGATGATGAAAGGCGCGGAGGCGCTGCGCCCGACTCCGAGCACAAGCTCGTTGTAGCTCGTCACCGAGAGCCGCCGCTTGCGCTCCGTCTGGTTGCGCAGGCGAAGGAGTGAAACTTTCACCGGAGCATCAAGGGGAACGAACTGTAAAAGTTCCTGCGCCAATCCGTGACTCGTGCGCTCGAAGACCGTGTAGCCCTGCCCGTGACGGATGACGTGCGGCCCTGCTTCGCGGATGGGCAGAGGCGTCGGCGTCCAGACTGTGCCAGTGTCTTCGTCGCGCAGGTAGAGGACTTCGCCGGGAGGATCACTGACCGCATCGTTCGACCAGGGCGTCAGCCGATTCTCGCGGCTGTTGATAGACCAGGTGAAGCCCGCACCTGTTTCCGTCACCTGAAAGCCGAAGTCCTGCCCGTTCGAGATGACGTTGAGCCAGGGCGCAGGCGTCCACTGTCCTTCGCCGAGGATAGTCACGTACTCGCGTCCTTCCGGGTTGAAGCCGCCGAGACCGTTGAAGAATTTTAATTTCGGGGTTTCGACAACAGGCTCAGGATAAGTGCGCGAGGGCTTGCGCGGAACAAACGACGGCGGCAATTCATTTTCGACGGGACGACGCACGAGTTGTTCGTCGAGCGATCCGCGATCCGTGACGATGACGACACGCGCCACCGTGTGCAGCAGAATTCTGTCCGCTTCCGGCATGATGTCCGTGCGTCGCAGGTAAACACCACCGGGTTTGTCCAGTAGCGCCTGCGAGCCGGTCTTGCGAATCAAAGTTTGCAGGTCGTCGTTGAGTTCCTGTGTGTAGCTCAAGGGGCGGTCGTTCAAGATCACCAGATCGAAGCTCAAACCTTTCAGGCGCAGGTATTCATGCCCGCGTAAGATTTGGCGCACCATGTCCAACTCTTCCGCTTGCCCGATGCGGATCAAAACAATCGGCAGATCGCCGCTGATGCCGTAAGGCCACAGGGCAGACTGCGCCTTCGTGTTGAGCGAGAGAACGTGCGTGCCCGGACGCAAACTTGGATCGGAATAGAGCAGGCGGCCTGCCAGACGCTGGAAGAGATGCGCTTCTTCCGGGTCCATGTTGAGATGCAGCATCTCGACTTTCGATTGCGTCCAGGCCAGCCGCGCCTCGCGCTCAAACGTGGATGTATCGTGATACTTGTCCGCCAGCCGCAAAGCCTCTTCGTGCGAGTGCGCGACGGCTGTGGCGAAAGAGACGCGCGCCGTCTCGTTGGGCTTCAAGCGCACGCGTTGGCGCAGACAGAAGGCTGGGTCGAGTACCGTGCCGACAGTGTTCGAGAGCGGGCGGTCTTCCATCACGGCGACGGGCGCTGAAGGCTCGTGGCCGCGTCCCAGAAAGCGACTGCGATCCGTTTCATACTGCACCGCGCCGATTGCTTCGCCTTCCGTCACGACCGTGTGAATGCCCCAGACCACTTCGTCTTTTTCCGAGCGCGTGCGGCGACGCGCCAGAAGCGCATTTTCAGAAGCGATGAATTCCGTCTCGACGAAGAGATTGCTGAATGCCGGATGAGCGGCATCCGCCGCAGGCGGCGCGAGCACGACTTCCATGTAGCTTGTCAGCTCGATTTCTCGCACGCGCGAGGATTGATTCGTCACGGAGACGCGGCGCACTTCCGCATTATCCTCCGGCGAGACGATCATTTCGGTATGCGTCAGGATGCCTGCGTCGCGTCGCCAGAACTCCGCTTTATCTTCCGCGAAGCTGACTTCATAAGAAGCGGGCGCGCGATTCGTCGGCTGAAACCCGGCAGACCAGACCGCGCCCGTGCGGACATCGCGCAGGTAACAGAAGCTGCCCCAGTGGTCGCGCGTTACGTCTTCGCGCCAGCGCGTGACGGCCAATGCGCCGCAGACGGAATAGCCAGCGCCCGCAGTTGTCACCATCACCGAATAAGTTCCATTCGAGAGAAGCTGGACGCGCGGCGTCGGCAAGTCTGCCGTGCCGAAGCGGCGCATGACGGGTGCGACTGTGCCGCGCACGACGCGGCTCATCAAGACCTCTTCGGCGCGCGGGCGCGTGATGGCGACGTGCGTGGGGATGCGCTCTTGCAAAAGCAGCTCTGTGGCCTGCACCAGCGGGTCTGCGTGAAAACGCTCCTGCATGATTTGGCCGTTGAGCACGTTGTCAATTGCGACCATGCTCATGCCCTGGTGGTGCGCCATGAAGGCTTGAATGATGACGCGCTTCTGATTTTGCGGCACGCGCTCCGGCGTGTAATCAATCGCCTCGTAGAAACCGTAGCGGGAGAGAGCGCCTTCGCGCGCCAGCCGGTCTAGATTCTCTTTCGCGGCCAGCGGGTCAATCATCCCGGCGAGCATCGTCGCGTAAGGCGCGACGACGAGTTCCTGACTCAAGCCCCGCTTGAGTCCGAGACCGGGAACGCCAAACGGCCCGTATTGATAATTGAGATGCAGGTCGCGTGCGTTGTAAGCGGATTCCGAGATGCCCCAGGGAACGTGGCGCTCCGCTCCGTATTCGATTTGCCGCGCGACCGCCGCGCGATAGGTCTCGCCCAGCAGCGTATCCTGATAATCGCGCATCACGAGCAGCGGCATCAGGTACTCAAACATCGTCGCCGTCCAGGAGACGAGAGCGCGACTCCGCCCAACGGGCGTCAACTGGCGACCCAGACGAAACCAGTGTTCCTGCGGCACGTCGCCTTTGGCAATCGCAATGAAACTTGTCAGGCGCGATTCCGACGCCAGCAAATCATAAAAAGAATTGTCGCGCCGCCCATCCGTGACGTTGTAGCCGATGACAAAAACTTTGCGCTCTTCGTCCAGCAGAAAACGAAAATCCATCTCGTCAACAATCTGATCGCACTGCCCGACGAGAGCGCGTAGCCTGGCCAGTTGGTTCTTCGCTGCGGCGGACGCTTCTTCGACAGTGACTGTCAGCAAGCTCAAAGCGTTGAGCGCGGCTTCACGCTCCGGCATCTCCGCAAGCGCGCACGCTTCAATCTCGGAACGTAAGGCTTCGAGTCTTTCAAGCGACCCGGCGCACTCTTCCGGCATCTCGGCCAGCGCCGGAACACGGTCGAATGCGACGGCTAGTTCCTGCCACCGGGCAGCCACTTCCGGCGAACAATTTTTAATGACGTGAGCAAAGTGGGTTGTCAGCTTGCCCGCCCAGGGCGTCAGCGTGTTGAGGTCGCGGCGCACGGCGCGCGTCTGGTGCAGCAGAGAGATGACCCAGTAGTGAAGCTCCTCGAAATTGCCTGAGCCGTGCTCCTGCGAGAGCGCGCCGACGATGTCTTCGATGACGGCGGCATGCTGCGCCAACTGTTCAAAGAGCGCACCCCAGGCAGTGAGCGTTTGCGGCAGATCGGTCGTCGCCACAAGACTGGCGCAGGTCTCTACCTCTTTCCGCAGCTCCTTGATCGTGACGACCTGCGTGCGCTGCTGAACGGGGTCGAGCTTCCTTACTTCTTCGCGCAGCAGGTCAATCGTGTCGCTCAATCCTTTAATCAGGCGCGCATCAAAGAGCGGGCGCTCTCCCACGTCCAGGCAGCCCTGCTTGACTGCAATGAGATGCCCCGCGAGGTTGCCGCTGTCTACGGTCGAGACGTATTGCGGCACGAGTGGCTCCAGCGTGCGCGTGTCGTACCAGTTGAAGAAGTGGCCGCGAAACTTTTGCAGTTTCTTGAGCGTCGTGAACGTCAAACCAAGACGTTCGGCGACTTCGAGGTTGCCGGTGTAGCCGAAGTCGTATGCGGCAATGGTCGAGAGAAGCTGCAAGCCGATGTTCGTCGGCGACGTGCGATGCGCGATGACTGGCTGCGGGTCTTCCTGAAAATTGTCAGGCGGCAGCCAGTTGTCTTCCTGCCCGGCGAAGGTCTCGAAGAAACGCCAGATGCGCCGCGCCACCCTGCGGGACTCGCGCGCATCTCTGGCCGTCAACACCTGTTCTTCAACGACCACATGACGACTGATCCAGTGCGCTATCAGCGGAGACAACGCCCACGCGATGAGGAATGGCGCGGCGACCGCTAATGCTCCCGGTCTTAGCCAGAAGATGAGAGCAAGCACTGAGGCGACGAGCAATTCGGCTGGCCACATGAAGCGCAGGTACGCCTTGCGGTCATGCTTGCTTGCCGTTTCGGCCTGCGCCGCCGTCACCCATTCGAGTAGATGTTTGTGCGAAATCAGCTTGCGATAAACGGTGCGCGCGATGGCATCCATCATCAGGTACGATTGGTGCGCGAGAAAGGTCAGGGTGAGCGCGACCTGGGCGGTGTTCGTTCTGATGTCGCCCCAGACACTCCAGAAGTGGCTCGTCCAGGGAATGCCGCGCGGGTGAATCAACAGGCTCGTCGTGACGTGCGCGTAGACGGGAAACGCCAGCACGAGCAGCACGAACGTCGTCCAGATAAGAAAAGAGCCGGGAAGGATAGTCCAGGCAATGACAAGCCATAAAAGAAGCGTCGGTGCGACGAGACTGCGCCGCAGGTTATCAAAGATTTTCCATCGCGCAACGAGTGGCAACTGATTTCGCACTTTCTGACGATGCGCGTCCCGGACGGTCGGCATCAGCCAGCGCGCAATCTGCCAGTCGCCGCGTGTCCAGCGATGCTGGCGCTTGGCATAAGTGTCATAGTAAGCCGGGTAGTCGTCGAGGAGTTCGAGGTCTGTCACGAGCGCCGCCCGCGCGTAGAGTGATTCAAAGAGATCGTGGCTGAGGAGCGAGTTTTCGGGAACGCGGTCTGCGAGAGCCCGCTCGAAAGCGTCCACATCGTAGAGACCTTTGCCCGTGTAGCTGCCCTCGCCAAAAACATCTTGATAAACATCGGAGACGGCAGTCGTGTAAGGATCAATCCCGGTGTTGCCGGAGAAGACGCGAGCAAAGCGTGAGCCTGAAGCACTCGTCAAAGAGATGCTGACGCGCGGTTGCAGGATAGCGTAGCCTTCCGTCACACGTCCTGACGTTGCATCTAAGCGCGGGCGGTTCAAGGGGTGCGTGATTGTACCGACAAGTCGGCGCGCAGTATCACGCGGCAATTGAGTGTCCGAATCAAGCGTGATGACGTAGCGAATCCCGGCGAGAGATTTTTGATCGGCAGTCGAGACAATAAAACTCGTCTCGCGCGCTCCGCGCAGGAGGTGATTGAATTCTTGCAACTTGCCGCGCTTGCGCTCCCAGCCGAGCCATTTCCCTTCACTCTCGTTCCACTGGCGACGACGATGAAAGAGGAAGAAGCGTTTCGTCTCCTCACTCCCATAGCGCGCATTCAAATCCTCAATCCCGCGCAAAGCCACTTCGAGCAACGCTTCGTCATCCGGCATCTCCTCACTGGGCGCATCCGCGAAATCTCCGAGCAGAGCGAAAGAGAGACTCTCATCCTGGTTGGCGAGGTAATGCACTTCCAGCTTTTCCAAAAGCCCATGTACCGTGTCCTCGCTTGTGAAAAGAGTCGGGATAACGACGAACGTGTGGGCATCTTCAGGAATTCCTTTCGAAGTATCCATTCGGGGCAGCACGCGCGGGTGGAAGATGCGCGTCACATCCCAGTTCAACACGCCCAGCGCCAGATCGCTCGCCGGAACAATGACGACGAGCGCGCACGCGATAAGCAGGAGAGGCGGCGCGCCCGCAGCGTAAGCGTAGTAGAGAAACGCGCCCGCAATCAGCGCGGTGAGAAGGGTGAGCGTTCCCAGATAAACGAGCGTCGGATGATGAAAGATTGCGCGAGTGAGTTTTTCATCAAGGCGCGGGCGGTAATCAAACTCCTTTTCCAGCTCAAGCACACCATCGTCAATCAGGTAATAGCCGACGTGCGCGTGTCGCTCATCCTGCGACTCGGTTTGCTGAGACCGGGCGGCCAACTCGACGGCGCGGCGCGCAACCTTTAGCTCGTCCGCGCGCGTGCGTTTACTGATGCGTTCTATCACGTGACGGTAGCGGTCGCGCGAGGCAAACTCCATTCGCGCATACGCGCCTGCCGGGTCTTCTCCAAGGATCGGGTCAACGAGGCTCACCTCCTCGAAGAAATCGCGCCAATCGAGTGTGGACAAAAGGCGCATGCTCGTGATGATGTTGCCGACGGTGACCTGCGCTGTGGCCTGCCGCTGATGCTCCTCGTGGACGAGTTGCTCGGTCGAGCTTCCACGCTCCGCCAGATGTTGCTCAAGCCGTTCGATCACGGCCATGACAGCCGGGTCTTGATCGCGCAGGCGTTGAACCAGATGAACGATGAAGGCACGGCCTAATTTATTGCGCCGCCGCCAACGCTCGTTGATGACGGCGACGAGTTCTTCCATCGGGCGCGCGGTCATGCCCAGCAATCTATCGGCGAGCGCATCCGCCTCTTCCCTCTCCTCGCGTGAGCGGACGACGCGCGTCGTCAGGCGGCGCAGGTTTTCCACCAACGCGAGGCGCAAACTGATGGCGAGAGCCCACACTTCGCCGATGGTCAGGGCGGATTCACGTTGATAGGCGCGGATGAAGCGGCGCAGCGTCTCTGCATCGAGACGGCTGTCCGTGTGAGCGACGAGCGCGAGCGCGATAGCGTAGATGCGTGGGTAGCCTGCCAGTTCACCCTCCGTGAGTTTTGGCAGTTCGTAGTAATAGCTACGCGGCAGGTCTTCGCGGATTTCGCGGAGCTGTTCTTCGACGATGTGAAAATTGTCAACGAGCCATTCGGCGGCGGGCGAGATGGTGCGCTCGTTGCTGATGGCAAGGCCCAATGAGCGATAGGCGGCGATCAATTTACGCCCGTTCTCTTCCAGACGAGGCAGGAGTTGGCGGCCACGCTCCTGCTCGGTCGAGACTTTGTGCTCTGTGGCCAATGAAGCGGCGAACTGTTCCAGCCGCTCGATGCTGTACAACTCTCCACGAATCGGCTCTTCATCCACGTCAGCGGATGTGCGCCTGCGATTGCGGAAAAGTGATGGGAAGAGTTTAGCCATGCTCGCCTGAGTTCTTGATAGATGCGTTAAGGGAACGTTGCGCTCCACCGCAGAGACGCAGAGGACGCGGAGGAAGCGCAGAGGCTTGAATGCTCTTCATCTCTCTGCGCCCCCTCTGTGTTCTCTCCAGTCTCTGCGGTGAACTGCCTCTTGCCAAACGCTCAATCGGGGTAACAGAATCATATCAGACGACTCTTTTATCCGCCGCCTATCCTGTAAGCCAGCAGGCGGTCTCCATTTGAAACGAAGAGCAGCCGTGTCGTCTCGTCCGTGATGAAACGCTCGTCCGGGTCGCTCAGGCGAAGGCGAACATCTGTCTGCCCCGTGTGAATGTTGACGCCCGCCAGCCCGTTACCCAGTCCCTTCAAATCCGTGTAGAAATACATACGCATCCCGCGCAGCTCGGCCAGCCGCTCACGACGCCAGAAAAAGCGCGCCAGCTTATCCAACTGGCTGGCAGGGTCAACGCGGTCGAGCAGCCGCTCACCTACGTCTTCGGAGTTGACGGAAGGACGCGGAATTGAGACGCGAGGCCGCTGCATGGTGGCGTTTGACAGCCCGCGCAGACGAGAGGCGACGCCGTAGGAAGTGAACCGTTGCGACACATAATCACGCGCCCTGTCCGTCGCCATGCTCGTCAGATTCGGCATAGAGACGCGCGAGGCCAGACCAGACCAGCGCAAGGAAGTTGCCGCCGTGCGCGCCAGTTGCACGCCGCGAAAAGCCGTCGTCACTGTGCCGCCATAGCGGAAGTAGAGCGAGGCGGCGCGTGCGGCGACCGCTGCGACGGTTCTGAAGATTCCACGCCCCGGCGGAGTGTAGCGAGCGCGCCAGATGCTCTCTCCACTCGTCGTGTCGAAGGCCGCGATTTCGTTGCGCCCGCCGACGACCGCCTCTCTCCGTTCATTAATCAGGACGAAGGCGGCCTCTTCAATCTTGTGCGAAGTTTTAGCGCGGCGCTTGCCCGTCGCCGCGTCAATCATGATGAGATCGTCGCGATCCGCGATGACGACTGTGGATGAATCGGGCAGCGCCAGATTGGTGATGCCTTTATCCGCGCCCTTGTAGCGCCAGATAATTTTGCCCGTCCGCGCATCAATCGCACTCACACCGTAAGCGCCGCGCCCAACGGTTTCTCCATCGCGCAGGCGCGTGAACTGCCCGCCGGTTCTAACAAACAGCACGCCGTCTGCGGTGAGCAGCATTTCAGGCGTTAACCCTAAATCCTTCGCTTCCCAGATTTCCTCTCCGCTCTCGCGCGAGACGGCGCGCACGTGGCCACGCCCTGAAGTATAGATAACGCGCTCGTCGAAAATCGGATCGGCTTCCGTCAGCGCCAGTCCTTCTTCGTTAGTGCGGAAACGCTCGCGCTGCCGTTCCTTTCCCGTGCGCGCGTCGAGCGAAGCCACGCCTTCATAAAAAAGATAAAGACGCCCATCGAGGAAGAGAGGCGGGTGATAATTATCGAGCGTATATTCGGTCTCTTTTTCTTTGTCTTCGCTCCAGCCAACAGGCATCATCTCGATTTCGCTCTCGACCTTGTAGTCCCACAACTCATTGCCCGTCGAAAGATCAAACACATGCACGACCGCACGACGCTTGAAGCCGTCGCGAGGGCGCGACTTCGTGTCCTTCACGAAGACTGCGGCGAGCAGGCGATTGTCCGTATCAACAGCCATCTGCATCACGCCGCCTTTGACCTTATCGCTTCGCCACAACTGATCGCCCGTAAACAGATCGGTCGCTTCCACGCGTGTGCGGTCTCCATTTTCAAAGCTCAGCAGCACGATGTCCGTGCCCGGCACGGGCGCAACATCCGTCTCGTCAAGACGCACATTTTTACGTCGCCACAAAACTTCTCCCGTCTCGCCGCTCACCGCGTAGAGAGATTTTTCCGTTCCGACGACCAGCACGCCCAACTCCGTCATCTGGTAAAAACGGACGGAGCTGTCGAGCTTCGCAGACCAGTCAGCCTCAGCCCCGCTCGCACTTGCTGCGAAGCAAGCAGCCACGAGACAGAGTAGGAGAGTACGGCGACACAGCTTTTGTGCCTGAGAGAAAAACCCGAATGACATATAATCCACACCTCTCGAAATCGAAATGCCAGCCAAGCCGAGGGTCGCTACGGTCAGGGGAGAACTGAGATGAGCAAGCAAAAAGATGATACACCGGAACAGAACGAGCCGTCAGGTGAGGAGCAGGAGCCTAAGCCCGGCAGCTATTATTACGACGACTCGACCGGCTATGAGATTTATGATCCTGAAAAGGAGACGGAAGAGGAAGAAGAGGATTTGTAGAGGGAAATGAGATTGCGGAATGCGGATTAAAAAGCGGTTAAGCGAGAAGCATGCGTCAATCAGCCGCGTGAGCGGCGGCATGAATTTAGCCCGGCCTTTCAAGGCCGGGTCAGTTGAGCGAGAGATTAACCGGCGTCGCGTCAGCGACGGTTGAATCAACCTCTTCGATGAGTTCAACCGTCGCTGACGCGACGCTACCAATCAACTGACCTTGCCCCGGCCTTGAAAGGCTGGGCTAAATTCAAGCGCCGCGAGCGCGGCGGATTGATGCAGAAGCTTCAAACATTTTATGATTTGAGACAATGATTATGAAAAAGCTAAATTCCACCTTGCTCGCGCTTCTGCTCTTGAGCGCGCTCATGCCTTTCACTTCTTCAGCCGCCGCTGACTCGGATTTTTACGACGAGCCGGGTGTGCGCCTGCTCAATCAACCTGTCGCTGAGTATCGTGCGCGGCGCACCAAACTGCTGTCCGAGATTAAAGACGGCATCGTCCTCATTATCGGCAATGCCGAGGAGGATATGGGCATCGAGATGCGCTACCGGCAGAACAACTGGTTCGCTTACCTGACGGGGGTGCGCACGCCCGATGCTTCAGTGATGCTCGTGCCTCCGGGGTTGCCCTCTTTGAACGGCGCGCGTGAAATCGTCTTCATTCCACCGCGCGATCTGCGGATGGAACGCTGGACGGGCGTGCAACTTGGCCCGGGGCCGGAGACGGCCAAAGTTTTTGGAGCCGAGCAAGTGCTGGCCAACAGCGAACTCTGGACGAAGCTGAAAGAGGCTGCCTCGCTTCCGGCTTTTAAGAACGCGCAGGGGCAGAGCACGATGAAGCTCTACACCATCGCGCCCCGTGAGGCGAGCAACGGTCGGGTGCGGGAATTTGAATTTGTTCAGCAGGCGCGGGCGGAGTTGCCGGGAGTCGAGGTTGTTTCGGCGGCGAACATCATCGGCGACATGCGCCGAGTGAAATCAGCTTCCGAAATCTCGCTCCTGCAAAAAGCGATTGACATCACGGGCGAAGCGCAGCGCGACATCACGCTCAATCTCAAGCCCGGAATGTATGAGTACGAAGTGCAGGCTCTATTGGAAGCCGCCTTCACGCGCAACGGTTCGGAACGTCCCGGCTTTCCTTCAATCGTCGGCAGCGGTCTTTACTCGACCATCCTTCACTACAGCGATAATCACAAAAAGATTGACGCGGGCGACTTGGTGGTCTGCGACATCGGCGCGGAGTATTCACTGTATACGGCGGACATCACGCGCACCTACCCGGCTTCGGGGAAGTTCACACCGCGCCAGCGAGAGATTTACCAACTTGTGCTCGACACGCAGGCGGCAGTAGCCGCGCACTGGAAACCCGGCATGACGAATCTAGACCTGCACGTCTTCGCCGTTGATTATTTACGCAAGAGTCCTCTGCGCGCGAAAGATGTGGACGGGAAAGAGTACGGGATGGATCATTTCTTCATTCACGGCCTCGGCCACGCTCTCGGCATGGACGTGCACGACGTGGCGGACGGTGTCCACAATATGCAACCGGGCGAAGTCTTCACCATTGAGCCGGGCATCTACATCCAGCCCGAAAAACTCGGCGTGAGAATCGAAGACGATTATCTCGTCATGCCGGACAACACCGTGCGTAAACTCTCCGAAAAGATTCCCTCAGCGCCCGACGAGATCGAGCGCGTCATGGCAGCTAAGAAACGTTAAAAGAAATGTCGTGGCCGGTTTGATTGCGGAATGCGGATTTAAGAAGAAAGCGTGCGTGCTTTTCAAATCCGTATTCCGCAATCGGCTGTCCTTGCTTTCATTTCTCTTCTGCACTAATATCTCGGCGTTCCGAGCGGCCTTGCCGTGAAGTTTTTCTTACCGGCAAATTCTTAAGTATTAACTCAGTCTCCAGTCGTTTGCGCGCACGCCCACATCTACAACTTTCTTAGCCCATGAGGAAAATTATGTCCAGAAAACTTACCCCTTACATGACCGCACTGTTTGCGGTGCTTATCAGCCTGACGTTCATATCCGCCAACATCTTTGCCCAATCACAGGCTACATCTGGAGACATCGAAGGCCGCGTGCTTGATCCACAAGGTGCGGTCATCCCCGGCGTCACCGTCACGGCGACTAATCAAGCGACCGGGCTTGAAAAAAGCGCGACGACCGACTCGGACGGGAATTACCGCATCATCTTGCTGCCTCCCGGAACGTATACCTTACAGACCTCTGCGCCGTCCGGCTTCCAGTCCATGAGTCTGACAAACGTCAACGTCACCGTCGGCAGCAAGACTCCGCTTGACATCAACATGGCTTTGGCGGGCGCGGGTAACGTGATTGTTGATGTGACGACCGATGCGCCGATCATTGAAACCACGCGCACTTCCGTCTCTTCAACCATTAATCAAAAAGCCATCGAGAATCTTCCGATCAACGGGCGTAATTACCAGGACTTCGCCACGCTCACGCCGGGTGTGGTGATAGACCGCACGCGCGGCGGTGACATCTCTGTCGGCGGCCAGAAGGGAACTCTTAATAATCTTCAAGTTGACGGTGTGGATAACAACAACACCTTCTTCGGTCAAGCTTTCGGACGCGGGGGGGTGCGTCCTCCGTACCAGTTTTCCGAAGAGTCTGTGCAGGAATTTCAGGTCAACCAGAACGGCTTCTCGGCGGAGTTCGGTCGTGCGGGTGGCGCGGTCATCAACGTCGTCACACGCTCTGGAACGAACCAGTTTCACGGAGGATTATTTGAATACTTCCGCGACGAATCGCTCAACGCCAACGATCCCGCTTTGAAAGGGACGCAGGGGGCTGCCTTTCAGTTGGGACGACGCCTCGACAACAACAAGCGCCCGCCTTCACAGATCAATCAATTCGGTGGTCGCATTGGTGGCCCGATTGTCAAAAACCGCGCGTTCTTTTTCTTCACCTATGATGGTCAACGCCAAACCCTGCCGAATCCGATTGATGTGCCGGCCTTTTTCGCCCAACCCGCAACCACACAGGCTTTGCTCGTGTCCAAGATCAATCCTTATTCGATTGGCCGCAATCAGGATGTCTATTTGGCCAAGGGCGATTTCATAATCAATCCCAACAACCAACTGTCGCTGCGCTTCAACCAGCAGAACTTTACGGGCCAGAACAACGAGACCACAGGTCTTCTCAATGCTGAAGAGCATTCCGGCGACAGTATCGTTCACAGCACCACGTTTTCGGGAACGCTCGCGTCCACGCTTTCGTCCAGCGTGGTTAACGAGTTTCGCTTTCAGTTCGGGCGGGATGAGGAACCGGGCGAGGCCAATAGCACGGACCCCGAAGCCCTCATCAATACGGGCGGCGGTAATCTGGCAATCGGGCGTAACAACTTCAGCCCGCGCGAGACCACCATCAAACGTTGGCAGTTGATTGATAACCTGTCATACGTGCGTGGGCGCAGCAACTTCAAGTTCGGCGTAGATTTAAACTTCGATAAGATTTTTAACTTCTTTCCGGGCTTGTTCAGCGGCTCTTATACCTTCCCCAGCTATCAAGCGTTTGCTAACAATTTCAACACCTCCCTTGCGCCGACGGCTACTGCTTACTCGCAGGCTTTTGCGGGTGAAGGTACTTCGGGTGGCACGACGTTCCCGGATAGCTCGGATTATGCTGTCTATGCGCAGGACGACTGGCGCGTCACGCCAAAGCTCACTCTCAATCTGGGCGTGCGCTACGACTATCAGAAATTGGCCTGTCCGCCGGTGCAGAATACAGACCCGTTGCTTTTGAATAACGGACTGGATACCAGCCGCTGCCCGAAGGACGGAAACAATTTCGCGCCGCGTGTGGGTTTCAGCTACGCCTTCGACGATAAAACGGTGCTGCGCGGCGGCTACGGCATCTTCTATGGTCGAACCACCGCGATTGACCTTGGGACAGCCCATTCCAATAACGGCATCAATGTAATTAATGTGAGCTTGAACGCCGCTCAAGTCATAGCGGCTGGTCTGCGTTTCCCGAACATTCTGGCTGCGGTGCCGACGACGAGCGCTCCGAAGAACCTCTTCTTGTTCTCTGACAACTACGTGCAGCCATACGTCCAGCAGGCAAGGCTTGGCTTCGAGCGAGAGATTTGGCCTGGTCTCAGCCTGTCCGCGACGTACATGCTCTTCCGTGGCGTTCATCTGACACGCACGCGCGACGTTAACCTCTTTGCTCCAACCCCGCTGGTCGCCACCGCACCGGACGGGGCGACATATACGTTTGAGCGCTTCTCTTCGACGCGCCCGATCGCGCGCGCGACCGGCATCACCTATAACCGCATCTCGCTTTTTGAGAGCACGGCTAATTCTCGTTACAACGGTCTGGCCATTCAGGCAACCAAACGTTTCACGAAAGGATTCCAGTTTATCGCAGCTTATACTTATTCGAAGGCGGAAGACGACAAGCCAGACCAGACGGCAGTCGTCGTCGGTGCTGACGATTCAAAGATCGTCCAGAACCAACTGAACCTGCGTGCGGATTGGGGAGCGGCTGACACAGACCTGCGGCATCGCTTCGTCTTCAGTCCGGTCTATGAGATTGGACGCTACACCCGCAGTGACAACCCGGTCTTGCGCGCGCTCTTAAGCGACTATATCTTCTCCGGCATCGTGCAACTCCAGTCGGGCTTCGCCTATTCGGCTTTTATCGCCAACGACCCGAACAACGATGGCAACCGCTCCAATGATCGTCTGCCGGGCACAGAGCGTAACAGCTTTTACACGCCCGCCACTTACCAGTTCGACGCGCGCATCACGCGCATCATTCGCACCAGCGAAACAACGAGCCTTCGCCTGATCTTTGAAGGCTTCAATATCTTTAACCGGGCGAACGTGCTGACGCAGAACAACACGTTCTACAATTTTACAGCTCCGTCAACGCTGACAGCGCCGGCAGCGACGACTCCTTTCGGCTCGAACCGCTCGTTCCTAACCCCGCGCCAACTCCAGGTTGCGATTAAGTTCGAGTTCTAAACAGTCGGACTGTCTTTGCGAAGGAAAACCAGAGGCGGGAGGCTTATCCCAGGGGGTAAGCCGTCCCGCCTGATTTTTTTATAGCCGTTAGGGTCTCAGCCTGACGCGGTAGAGCGTAAATCGCCCGACGCGCTCGCCCGCGTCGCGCTCGTACCAGCGATCAAGATTCTTGAAATCGGGAGGCGCATCCGTCGTCGTGACAACGAAGGCGAGCGTCGGGCTTGCAGCTTGCGCGCGGCTGAAAAGGTAAGCGTAATCGGTATAGCCGCGCAGTGCCTCGCGCACGTCCGCCTCTGTCAACTGCCTCCAGTTGACTGTCCATGCCGGGTCGTTGTGTCCCCATTCGATTAGGGAGTGAATCAAATATTTCTTCCTGTAATCGAGAGCTTCAAACGCCCCGGCATCAATCGTCGTTAAATCTTCGCCCGTATAGTAAAGATACTGGTAGATGCGCTCGCGGTTCTCTTCCAAAGTCACCCCTGAAAAGGCAGGCACATGCGGAGACCAGAGCACAGGCTGCGGAGCGATGACGGGCGAGATGTCCGCATGATCCAGATTAACGTAAAGAACGACCGCTTGATTGTTCGGAGTCTGCGGCGCATCAAGCGCCAATCGGGCAAGTCGTCTGGCGACCACCTGCGCTTCATCACGATCAAGACTCGCCCAGGCGTGCCGTTTGGTCTCGACCGCTGTTTCCGTCATCCCCCACAGGAGAGACACCATCGCCGCGCACACGAGCGCGCGTCCCGGAACGTGAGTGCGAGTGCCTGCTGTGGCGCGTCCGCGCCGGATAAGCGCAATCGCAAGAATCACCGCGATGAGGGACAGATATTTCGCAATGTATAGCTCATAGTGCAGCGGTTGCAGGGAACGGCCTGTGATGATTTGCTGGTTGAAGACAACAAGCGGCGTGAGAGCGAAAGAGGCTGTGAAAAGCACTGCGTGGTCTCGCCACCTGAGATGCCCGCGCCACGCGGCGTAGGCGAGCGCGAAGCACACCATCAGGCCGAGCTTGATTGACGAGCGGGAAAAGTCCGGCGCGTGCGACAGCGCCAGAAGCTGGACGGTATCTATTGTCGGAGCGCGGTTCGAGAGCAGGATGAAGTAGGGCACAAGAGCCGCGATTGCCAGCAGAGCAATCATCCCGAATGGCTTAATTACTTTCCTGTAGCCTTCAGGGCGCGCAATCAGCCACAGGAGAGCCAGGCACGCGAACCACGCGGCGGCAGCCGTCCACAGGTAAAAATATGAAAAGACCAGCAGCGCAAAGACCGCACCGGCCAGCGCCACCCAGCGCCAGCCCGCATGTTTGTCCTGGGGGTTGAGCGCACGCCAGACCAGAGCGCAGAAGATGAAGAAGAAAGGAAAGGGAACGGCGGGCACATAGCGGCGCAGGAACGGGAAATACTCGAAGGTGTAAGTCGTGTCCAGGCCAAACAGCATTCTGACCGGCGCATAGAAAAGCGCGAACGTCCCCAGGCAAAGCACGACGAGCGCGCCCGCCGCCGCTAATTTCTCATCATTCGTCACCTGAGCAATCAACCAGAAGATAGAGAGCGTGGACGCGAAAGCTATCATGCCAGTCAGCAGGATAAAGGTCGTCGAGGCGTTGAGACCTAAGAGGCGCGCAGGAAGTGCAGTCAGATAAGCCGGGATGAATTGTATCGAGAAGATGGATTCGGGTTGAGGCGCATCAGGCGCATCGTCGCGTCCGGTGTACGGGTCGTTGCGGCGCGGGCGACCCGCTATCAACGCGTTGACGTAAGCCGAGTAGGCGATTTCATCTTGCGAGAAGAAGGCGTAAGAGCCGTTCCAGTCGCTGCCCCGTTTGAGGATCAATGCAAACTGCGGATAGAGAGCCAGCAGCGTCAGGGCTGTGGCCGCGTAGATGCCAAGTCGCCAACGCAGGAGGCGCTCAGTCTCGTGCAAACTCAGGGATTCTCCTTCTCCTTAGCTGCATTGGTGCTCTGCCTGAACTCAACAAAGACGCGCGATGATAGCTTATTCCAGATTGAATCGGGGAAATAAGTCTGAGCTTGAGTTTTGAAACGGCCTCTTGATTGATTTTCGTTTGCGCTGGCGGGAGATTTTGTATTAGATACTCTCCCGAACAGATTAGAAGGAGCGCAAGAGAAGCTATGGCGACTACAGAAGAGAAAGTTAATCGTTGCGAGAGGTGCGATGCGGAGACGGAGCGTCTGATTAAATATGTCGGGCCGGACAACCAATTGCGATATGTGTGCTGGTCGTGCGTGTCTCGTGAAGAGAAGAACGTCAATCTCAAAGGAAGCTGGAAGCGTGGAGGGCGTGCGGGTTAAGCCGTCAAGAGAAAGCCGAGAGAATCCACCGGCTTGATTTCCTTCGCCTCCTCACCGCTCTTGAAGAGACGTGCCGTTTTCTCTCCCAACAGTTTGACTGTTCGTCCTTCAATTCTCAAGATGCTTCCTTCTCTCAGGCCAACGACTGTCGCGTCCGGGTTCGCTTTAAGAAACTCCGCGATGCGCTGCTCGCGTGTTTCGCCCGAATGCGCGGTCAACTTCTCATCCGTGTAATGAGGATTGATTTGAAAAGGAACGAGATTGAGCGCATTAAAACTCGCAGGCTCGACAATCGGCATGTCGTTGGTAGTTCTAATCGTCGGGCAAGCGACGTTTGACCCGGCGCTCCACCCAATGTACGGAAGTGCTCCGGCCTCAACGCGCTCCCTGATGCTCTCGATCAAGCCCCGCTCGGACAGCTCGCGCAGCAGATGAAAAGTGTTGCCGCCACCGACCGCCACAGCCTCCGCGCTCTCGACGGCCTTCACCGGATCGGCGGTCTCGTGAACAGAATCGAGCAGGTATCCCATCTCTGCAAAGCGGTCGCGCACCGTAGCGGCATACTCGTCGTAGGAGCGCGTCACGCCCGCGAAGGGAACGAACAGGACTCTTTTGACTTCTGCGCCGAGAAAATCTTTGATGTCCGAGACGGCATGCTCCAGAAACTCCTGGCCATAGTTCATCGAATTGCTGAGCAGTAGTAATCTTTTGCGTGACATATCGTGATTGAATCTGTTGAAATCATCTCACGAAGGCTAAGCTGTCAAAGTGAGTTTCAAATGTCTTCTTCGACTCCAATGATCTAAGATGACTTATGTTTTGAACTAAATCGTTTCCTATGACCAGAGACCTTTATATAGATTTAGCAAGATGGTTGACTAAAGTTTCTATACACTTGTTAGCAAGTCCAATAGACATAAAAAACTGCCCATTCCCTTTCCGCTCGCTCCACCCGACGCGAAGGTTTTCGTCTATATCTAAATCATAATAATCTGTACCTCGCGGCGTTGGTGCAAGCCCGACCTTTTTCCTCTCGAATAATGCAACACTTAGTCCTGAGCCATCCAGAGTATTTATGTAGCCGAGAGTAAACGTGATGCCTAAGCTAATTCTTCCGCACCGCAAAGTACATTGGCGAGAATTATCTTTCGTAAATTGAATTTGAACTTCTGGATTTTGACCGCTTATTTCTTCTGCGAGGTGCTGTAGATCGTTGAATAACATATCTACTGCTGGCTTTATCTCTTGTAGTCCACGCTCAGAATTGTGCCAATTTCTACGCTCATTTCTGAACGCGATCTTCTTGTTAAGGGCTGATGCTGCTTGTTCAACTGAAGATGAACTAAATAACGTTTCAGCATCTTCTTTATTCATTGGCAGAGTGAGTGCTTCTTTTGAGATTGTCAAAGTATCTGCCTCTTGCGCTTCAGTGGTCGTGAATAAGCGCGATCCATCAGCTACGCAATAGTTCAGCGCATCCGCATAGGAGCGATTGCAATCAGGGCACTGTTTCATCTTGCTTCTTTTTACCTTTTTCTTACCTTCTTTGTAAGCCTCTTGAATCTATTCTACAAGATAATTCACGGAACTTTACTTTGACTAGGTCGAAATTCTCGTACTAAGATTTACTTACCACATACTAAAATTCCCATACATTATCGTGTTTCAAGGGTATTAGTCATCGCGCATCCCTTAAGGAGGAAAAAGCTATGAATCAAGACCAGTCGCTTCGTGAACATCTGCTTTATCTGCTCGGCGGTGGTGGGGCGCATGTTGATTTTGAATCGGTCGTCGCGGACTTTTCCGTCGCGAAGGTCAATCAAAAGATTGAGCATCTTCCCTATACGGCCTGGGCTGTGCTCGAACACATGCGAATCGCGCAGTGGGATATTCTGGAGTTCAGCCGGAAGCCTACGCACGTTTCGCCCAAATGGCCTGAAGGCTACTGGCCTGCGGAGGATGTTTCGCCTGATGTGGCATCGTGGGATGAGAGCGTCAAAAGGTTTCGCGCCGACCTCAAAGAGATGCAGGATTTAATCGCAGACCCGGAGACCGACCTCTTCGCTGCAATCCCGCACGGCGATGGGCAAACCATCCTGCGTGAAGCGCTGCTCGTCGCCGATCACAACGCCTATCACCTCGGCGTGCTGGTGACGATGAAAAGGATTTTAGAGGGCGGGAACAAAACATAAGCGCTGCCGCGCGTGTGGAAGAGTTTCAATGATGCGCCTGCTTGGTCTCTAACGGAAGAACAGCCAGCGAACCAGATAGAACAGCCCCACGATTGAGCCGCCGATGATGAGCAGGAGCAGAACAAGGCATCCGATCAGCGCCATCTTCGTCTTCTTGGCTCTGCCCTCGTCCGGCGGCGAGAGTTGATTCTGCGGAAAATACGGTGGGGGAGTCTGTGTCGGCATTTAATCTCTCCTTACTTAATTCCTTCGCGAAGCAATTCAACCACGGCTTCAATAATCTGCTTGAATATCTTGTCGTTTAATATCCCGACTTGCGCTACCAACAGGCTACGATTAGCTGTGAATAATTTTGACGGGCGGGCATAGCTTGTCACCCGCAACGAGCCCGAATCGAAACTGTCGTTTATGATTTCAATAGCTCGCGTATCAGAATAAGGATTGCTGGTAATCTGACACAGAATCAAATCATTTTTGCCAGCGTCCGCCAATATCACAGCGGGACGTAACTTAGATTGTGAGAGGTCGGAAAATGGAAAGGGCACTAAAACTACCGCACCTTTTGCAGGTGTGACCATGCCTCATCCTCCTCCGGTCTATTCCAATCTTCAGCAAGAGATTCTTCGCTTAATAGAGCTGTCTCCGAACCTTTCGTGGCAGGTTCATCATCTAAAATAGTGACGAGCGCACGCCGCGCTTCTTTAAGCTGAACGGATTCCAGCAAAAGAACTTTACCATCCGGCTCGATGATGGCTTCGACCGTTTGAATCATGGCTTATCCTCCTTCTCCATTCTCCGCATAATCTTCATAACGGGCAAGCGCCCGACGCCTAAATCCAGCCATTGCGCCGTCAGAAGATGAGCTTGATTCCGAGTTGAATGTTGCGCGGCAAATTGGCCTGGCTTGTGACGCGCCTGAAGTTTGAGCTGGTCGGGTCAAGGATGGGGTTATTAAACTGTGGGTGGTTGAAAGCGTTGAGGAATTCGCCGCGCAGTTGCAGGCGTGCGCGTTCGGTGAAGAGAAAATTCTTGATGAGCGAGATGTCCCAGAGATTGAGGGGCTGGCTGCGAAACGAGGCCAGGCGCGAGGGGAAAGTGCGAAGGTTGAAGGCGAGACGAACGCGCGGGTCGTTGCGCTGCTTCGCCGGATCAATGACACCGTTTGTTTGAACGGCAGCGTCCGTGAAATAGAAACCGCTCGTGTCGAAGACAGCGTCCAATTGGCCGCCACCAATCCTTGTGCTGAGTTGACCCGGATCGCCGTTGAAGTAGAGATTGCCAAGCTCAAGAGGGCGACCGCTTTGCGCCTGCCAGATGCCCTGTACCTGCCAGCCTCCCAGAATCATGTCAGTCGCGCCCCGCCAGTTCGTTCCCCACCTGCGCCCTTTGCCGAAGGGGAGTTCGAGGATGCCGCTGACAACGATGCGATGCGGGGCATCGTTGGCAGAGATGCGCTTCTCGTATTCGGTGTCGGTCGGATTGAGAAACGAGACACGTTCGAGCAGCTTTGACCAGGTGTAATTGGCGAGCAGGGTGTAGCCTTGTGTGAATCTTTTTTCGACACGCACCTGGGCGGCGTGATAGATGGATGAGCCGTCGTCGCGGCGCGTGTGAATGTTGCCGAACTGCGGAAAGGGACGCAGCAGTTGCTGGCGCTGGACGGTGGCGCTGTCAAGGCTCGTTCCCGTGGCGATTCCCTGAAACGGGTTCGGAACGCTCGCGGTCAGAAAATCAATCGTGGCCTGGTCGCGCAAGGACGCGGTTGAGAGAAAGGAGCGCGGGATGGCGTTGAGAATGTCCGTCTCGGTCGTCAGGTCGTAGCCGTAGTTGCCTATGTAAGCGAGTTCGAAGAGCCATTGGCCGGGAATCTCGCGTTCCATGCTCAACTGCCAGCGCTGCGATTGGCCGTTGCTTCGCCTCACGGGAACAAAATCAAGGTCTCGTCCAATGAAGGTCGCTAACCCTGAGTTCGCGCCTGAAGCTGCGGGCAAGCCTTCAGGAAACGGATCGAAGAGATTGGCGCGGAACGTCAGGCCGTTGTCGAGCGTCGGGACTAGGGTTGTGGATTGCGAGAAGCCTGACTGGCTGATGCCGTCAATGATGAAAGGCACTGTGTAGATAGCCCAGCCGCCGCGCACGACCGTGCGATCATCAATCCGGTAAGCGAAGCCCAGTCGCGGCTGGATGTTGTTCTTGTCTGTCTCCCAAAACCCTTTGTTGTCTTCCGCCGCGAACAACAGGCCGCCGCGCACGCGAAAATTCTGTGGTGCGATCTCAGGAATAGGATTGGCACTGTAAGCCGCGCGCGCCGCCGCTTCGATTGGACTCGGAGTTGTTTCGTCGAAGCCGCGCACATTGCGGTTGAAACGTTCGTTCGTCGCTCCTTCATACTCGTAGCGCACGCCCAGATTGAGGGTGAGCCGGGGCGTCACCTTCCAGTCGTCCTGAAAGAAGAGACCGTGATAGAGGGTCTGATTCGACCGCGCAGTGTTGCGCTCCAGTAACCCGCCTGTGGGTTGTCCGAGTAGAAACGCCGCCAGGTCTTGACCGATTGATGCGGACGGCGAATTGTCGAAAGGGCCGCGTGTGAAGTCTGTACGAAAGTCGTAGCGGCCTGCCGCGTTGCCCAGCCCCGAAGCGTTCTCGCGGTAGATGCGAAAGTCGTAGCCGACGCGAAGCTGATGGACGCTCAGAATTTTCGTCATCGTCGGCTGGAAGGAATAGATGCTGTGCGCGAAGCCCGTGCCGAGCGGGTCGCCGAGCGGAGAGTATTCGCCGGTCTCGAATCGCGGCAGATAGGAGAGACCTGTGAACAGCGACGACGCGCGCGAAGAGAAGCCGAGCGCGGCAGGGTCGAAAGCCCCTTCGCTCTCACGCACGGTCGGAGAGTCAAAGTGTGTGAAGCCCGCGCGCAAGTTGAAAATGGTCGTGCCCGATGCGGTGTAGATGTGATCGTAGGTTGCGCCGTTGTTGTTGCGAAAGAGAAACGTCCCCGTCGGGCGGATACCTCCCACTACACCTGTCCAGTTGCCGCGCGCCTCGCGGCGATTGTTCCGCGTGTAGCGGAAGAAAGCGTTGTGTTTTTGGTTATAAGCGAAGTCCAGACGCAGGGCTTCCGAGTTGAAAGTATCGGTGCGTGGATTCGCGCTGATGAAATTGTTTCTCCCTTGCGCATCTCCCGCTTGGTTCGGGAGCGGGTAGAATTGCAGATAGGCGCGTGCCGTCGCGCTGATGCGCTCCTGCGGGATGATGTTGTTCGAGAAAGGCGTGCGCGCTATCCGGTCGCCGACTCTGATGGCTGTCTGCGGATCGTAAATCTGAATGCCGAGAGGCAGGAGGGCGGAGAAGTTGCCACCACGTTCTGCCAGAGTCGGGACGGTGAACTGTCCCGGCTCCGGGAAAGCATCCTTTAAGCCTTCGTAGGCGAAGAAGAAAAAATAGCGATTGCGACCATTGAGCCACGGCTTGCCGCCTTCGCCGAAACGCGGCACGATGATGGGGCCGCCGGTTGTGCCGCCGTAGCGATTGTAGCGCAAGGCGTCTCGCGCCTTCCCCGCCTGATTCAGGAAGAAATCGTTGGCCGAGAGAATATCGTTGCGGACGAATTCATAGAGCGAGCCGTGAAAATCGTTTCCGCCGCTACGCAAGGTCACGTCAATGTTCGCGCCCGCGGTGTGACCCTGCTGCGCGTCGAAGCTGACGGTCACGACCTTGAACTCCTGCACGGCGTCGGCAGGCGGAACGAAAGCGACGCGCGGGCCACGGCTTTCAGTGTTCGGCGAGCCGTCGAGCGTGAATTCGTTGCCGCCGGGCGCGCCGTTTGAGACGACCGAAGACGTGCCCAGATTGTCGAAGGGGCGCGAGAATTTCAAATCGCCCGTGTAGGTAATGCCCGGCGCAAGACGCGACAGCACAAAGGGGTTGCCGTCCGAAAGCGGCAATTCGGAGATGCGGCGTCGATCAATGACCTGCCCGGAAGAAGCCGTCGCCGCTTCCAGGAGCGGCGTTTCCGTCAAGACGTTGACGGTCTCGGCGACCTCGCCGACTTCGAGCGTCAAATCAAGCGTCAGCTTGTCGCCGACACGCACCTCTATGCCCTGCCGCAAAAGTTTCTTGAAGCCTGAAGCCTCGACAGACACGTCGTACCTGGCGGGCGTCAGAAAGAGGACGGTGTAATCGCCCGATTCATCTGTCGTTGCCCAGGTGGAAGTATTGGTCGCGGTATTGGTGACAGCGACTTGCGCGACCGGCACGACCGCGCCCGCTGCGTCCATGACGCGACCCGTGATTGAGCCGCGAAACTCCTGCGCGATAGCTGAAGACGCGAAAATTAATAAGCAGATAACGGCGAGGCAAAGAGAGAAGAGTCGTTTGCGTGTTCGCCGGACGAGCAAATTCATTCGACCCTCCTCTTCTTAGAAAGTTAGAAGTCATCTCATAAATAGCATTCAAGCGTTCAGAGTTCACGCTTCAGCGTGTGTTTTATTGAAAAACATCAAACTGAAGTTTGAACTCTGAACATTTATGAGACCATTTCTAGTTAAATCTCTGCGAGACGAATTGAGAAGTTGTTCGGCAGTCGCCCGGCAGGAATCGGGAAACGATGCTGAGCGTTAACGCAGTCAACTGATGAGCGCGGCCTAAGTTAATTCCACTTTGGCATAGACATCCATGAGCTTGAGTGTACACTTAATGGAAGTTAACTCGATTCCGCCTTCTAGCGAACGTATATCTTCCAGTAGCCAACGACCAGCGGATTGTTTGACGTACTGCTCGACTTTGCACTCATCCTGAGCGATTAGTAAATATTCAGAGAGCGACTCGATTGTGCGGTAGTAGCCGAATTTTTTAATCCGATCATAGATAGCTGTCGAAGGCGAAAGCACCTCAACAATCAAAGTCGGGTTGAGTAGCGTGTCAAGGTAAGTATCATCAAATTTCGGCTCGTCGCAAACCACGATAACATCCGGGTAAGTGTACAAGCTACTCGCAGGAATTTTCACCCGCATGTCATTTGTGTATGCCTCGCAAGGTCTGTCTTTCAATTGTTGTCTCAGCTCGCCGAAGACGTTGCCGGCAATCAGATTGTATTTCCTGCTTGCTCCGACCATCGCAAACGCATCGTGCGGCTTCGCGCTGCCTCTCAGAGGAAACATCTCACCGTTGAAATATTCGCTCTTCGTTTCGGCCTTGCGTTCGATAGCCAGATATTCTTCAGGAGTCAAATAGGTTTTAGGCTGGCTGGACATCAATCACCTCTAACTTTAAAAAGTCAGGGTAACTTTATCATGCGTGCTGCTCAAGGTGCGAGCTTGATAAGTTGTAATCTTTCCGTAAAACGCTGATCGGAGCGCAGGCCGTCGAGGCGTGGGTCAACTTTGAGGTGGATGAAAGATTCGTCACGCTCGTTGTAAGCTCTATCGAGCCATTCAAATGCCCGATCTTCCTCTTCGAGTCCTGTGTAGATTAAAGCGACAGAATAGGGTGAGACGTAGCTTTGCCGGTTGATGAGTTCTTTCAACTGCTCGATGATCTTCAAAGCCTCGCTCTTTCGCCCGGAGACGGCGTAGGCGTGGCCTAAAGCGGCGATCATTTCGGGCTTGCCTTCGGGAAACTCCGCAGTCTTGGAAAGGCTGATGGCTCTTTGATAGGCACTGACGGCCTCCGCGTACATCTGCTTTCCTTCATAGTTGAGCCCCAGACTCCAGTGCGTATCGGCATATTTCGGGTCACGCTCCAGCGTCTGCCGTAGATGCTCTAGCCCTTCGTCGTAGCGGCGTGCCCAGAAATAGGCGCGACCGACGCCCGTGCTGATTGACAGCGAGAGCGGGTCAAGCTCCAGAGCGCGTTTCCGGTGTTCGAGCGATTCGTCGTGCCGCCCCATCTCCGAAAGATAGACGCCGAACCATTGATGGGCAGTCGCGTAACCGGGCTTGTGCTCCAGAGCTTTCTTGAATTCCGATTCAGCGCCCGCCCACTCCCATTCGTAAGAGAGCTTGATCTTCGCCAGCGAGGTGTGCGCTTCGGCCAACTCAGGGTCAATTGCTAAAGCCGTGTTGGTTTTCTCGATGGCGATGGGCATGGCCTCTTTGGGCGACATCTGCAAGAGATTGCCAAGGACGTAGCAATCTGCCAGTCCCGTATAGGCCAGCGCGTAGTTACGATCCAACTCAATGGCCTGCTGGAAATAACGAATCGCTTCACGAATATCTTCCGGGCGACGCTTGTTCCAGTAGTAGCGTCCCTTCCAGTAAAGCTGGTAGGCTTCGGAGTTGTCAGTGTAACGTTTGGCCAGATGCTTTTTCTCTTCGCCCGTCAGTTTCAGCCGCAGCTTGTCGGAAATTTCGCGCGAGATTTCATCCTGCAAAGAAATGATGTCGGAGACTTTCCGCGTGTAGTTTTCGCCCCACAGCCTGGTCTGCGTCGCCACATCAACCAGCTCCGTCTGAATTGAGAGACTGTCGCCGAGCTGCACGACCCGACCTGTCAGCACGGCGCGCACGCCAAGCTCGCGCCCGACCACCTGCGGATCAACCTCCTTGCCTTTGTAGCGAAAGACGGAGCTGCGCGCGATAATTTTCAGATTGGGAAGCTGCGAGAGACTGTTAATCAGGCTCTCGGTCAACCCGTCGGAAAGATACTCCATGCTGGCGTCGCCACCGACGTTGACGAAGGGGAGCACGGCCACGGAATCTATGGCCTGAACAGGCCGCGTGAAATACCAGTAGGAGAAACCAAGGAGCGCAAGGGAGAGCGCGACGACGGAGATGAGCGTGAGAGACTTGCGACGTTTCAGGTCGCTGGCTTTAAGCAGCGCGCTCAACGTCGGGCGCGCCATCGGCTCGCTCGCCGTCACGCGGGCGAATTGATCTGTGCTCGTTATCTCTCTGTTCTCGCCGCTCGCGCCCGTCTCACGGCCTCGCGCCAGTTTCAACTCAAACTCGAAATCCTGCTTGAGAGCTTTCAGATCGTCGAGCAACTCTCTGGCCGTTTGATACCGCTCATCCCTGTCTTTCCTGAGCGCGCGGCTGACCACCTCCTGAAGCCTGGCGGGAGCATCAGGGGTAAAAGCTGTGAGCGGGGGCGGCTCTTCTTTGAGAATCGAGGCGACGACGACATGGTTGGTCGTGCCCGTGAAAGGAGATTTCCCGGCGAGCATTTCATAAAGTACGATGCCTAGACTGAAGATGTCCGTGCGCTCGTCAATCTCAAGACCGCGCGCCTGCTCCGGTGACATGTAGCGCGCCGTGCCGATAACTGCTCCAATGTCCGTATGAACCTGTGTGACGGCTTCCGGGCTGGTCGCCTCCGTCTCCATCAGCTTGGCCAATCCGAAGTCGAGGATTTTGACGTAGCCGTCCTCGCGCAGCATAATATTTTCAGGCTTGATGTCGCGGTGCACGATCTCTTTGGCATGAGCTGCCGCGAGGGCGCTGGCCGTCTGAATCGCCACCTCCAGAGCTTCGTCAATCCTCATCCGCCCCTGAGCCATGCGGTCGCGCAGCGTCACGCCTTCAATGTACTCGGTGGTGATGTAAGGCACAGGCGCGTCCTGCTCTATCTCGTAAATCGTGATGATGTTCGGATGATTCAGCGCCGAGATGGCATGAGCCTCCTGATTGAAACGCTGCATGCGCTTTTGATCGGAGGCGACTTCCAGGGGAAGGAATTTCAGCGCGACCGCACGATTGAGCTTCGTATCTTCGGCCAGATAAACTTCCCCCATCCCACCGACACCGAGTTGTGAGCGGATTTCATAGCGGCCAAAGCGTGTACCTGGGGGAAAAGCTGTCGTCATCTGGGCGAAACTTCGAGTTCAAGAGAACTTTGCCGGGAGCAGCATTCAAAGGGCAGAGCCAAACAAAATAGCGCACGACAGGGCAATTCTAACTGACTTCAGTGGAACACGCTAGAGAGAAGACAGTTGGCAGTTGGCAGTGGGCAGTGGGCAGTAAAGAGCAGGCACGAGACGGCAGCGTTCGTGCTTTTTCTTTTAACTGCCAACTGCCAACTGCCTACTGCTAACTGCTCTTAGGTAGTCCCTTTCGCGCGACCGTCTCCATCACATTGCAGAAGCGGTCAAGCTCTTTGAGAGTTGTATAGACGTTGGGCGTGATGCGAATGCCGCGAAACTCGTCGTGGATGATGGGGGTGGTGAAAATCTTGTGCGCGCTCATCAGGTAATTGCCGATGTCGGATGGATTCATGCCCGCTATTGCCACGTTGGCGATGGCGCAGGATTGATTGTCCGAGAATGAAGTGTTGAAGCTCACACCGGGCAAGTCTTTGAGACGGTTCATCCAGTAGCGCGAAAGATAGCGCAGGCGCGCCTCTTTGCGCGCTGCTCCGATGCCGTTGTGAAAGAGCAGGGCTTCGCCGATGGCTAGACGCGGCGCAGCAGAGTGTGTGCCAATCTCTTCAAACTTGCGGATGTTCCCGGCTTGGGCTTTCTCGGCGGCGAACAGCGGCCACACCTTCTCAATCTTGTCGCGTTTGACGTAGAGCATCCCTGTGCCTTTCGGCGCATAAAGCCACTTGTGAAGGCTGGTGCCGAAGTAATCGCAATTGAGGTCGCGCTGTTGGAAATTAAACTGCGCGAAAGAGTGTGCGCCGTCAACAATCGTCTCGATGCCTTTTGACCGCGCCATCTCGCAGACAGCCCTGACGGGCGTAATCTGTCCCGTGATGTTGACCATGTGCGAGATGAGAATGAGGCGCGTGCGCGGTGTGATGCCTCGTTCAAAGGCCGCCGTAATCTCGTCCAAACTTCCGGGCGCAATCGGAATCTTGACGAGCTTCAGCGTCAAGCCTTCGCGCTGCTCTCGTTGTCTGAGAGTGGTCAACATGCGCGGGTAGTCCTGTGTGGTGGTCAGGATTTCGTCGCCCGGCTTGAAGTCCAATCCCATCAGTAAGACTTCGAGCGATTCCGAAGCGTTGCGCGTAATCGCAATCTCTTCGCGGTCGCAGCCGAACATCTCTGCCAACCCTGTGCGAATCGTCTCCGACTGCGGCTCTAAGATTTGCCACATCGTGTAAGCGGTCGCGTCCTCCTGCTGCCAGGTATAACGCACGACCGCTTCGGTGACGATGCGCGGGCTGGGGCTGACGCCGCCGTTGTTGAGATTGACGATCCCGCGCGTGACCGTGAAAGAGTTCTGAATCATGAACCAGAAATCCTCGTCCGTCGCGGCCTCTTCCGGTGTCAGGTGAGAGATGCGCTGGGTGGCGGCGTGTATGTCGTCGAGAAATGAAGCGACCGCCACCGACGAAAGCGCTGCGAGGCCGACACCTTTGCCAACGGATGCGAGAAACTGGCGGCGGTCGCATTCCTTCTGATGAAAGTCTGGAGAGTGGTTCATGGCTGATTCACTTTAGCCTCATGCGGTTTAGCGCGCGATGTAGCCGGGGCGCGTGATGACGTTGAGCTTCTTGCGGCTCTGCGAGTCGGGCACTGTAACTTGAACTTTGCGGAAAGAGCCGTCGCGCGCCGCGTTGGTCGGAGTATAGCCGATGACGTACTGGGTGTGCAGGTCGCGCTTAATCTCGTCCACGAGGGCGGGAATTTCCGATGGTGATTTGGGAAAGAAAGCGCGCCCGCCTGACATTTCCGCGACGCGCGTCAGAAAGCTCGTGGCCTTTTCACGAGAGCCTTGAATGCTGCTCAGTTTGCTCAGGCCGAGGATGAAGAACTGTACGTCCTCCTCGCGCAGACGATTCAGGAGCGCCTCCGCGTTGAGTGCACGGCTGCCGCGATCTTCGCCGTCGCTGATGAGCACGATTGCCTGGCGACGACGCACGCTCTCGTCCTCTCGCCTATACTTTTTAAGGAAATCAACCGAGCGGTTGATGGCATCAATCACCGCCGTCTGTCCGCCCTTAACATAGATATTGTCCAGAGCTTCTTCCAGGGCATATCTATTTGAAGTGAAGCCTTGCTCAATCTGTATCTCGTCCGGGTCAATGAAGCGCATGACGAAGGTTTCGTCTCCGGGCTTGTTGCTGCCGACGATGTTTCTTCCCGCCCCGATGATGTCGTTGAGCAGGACGCGCATCGAGCCGGAGGCATCAACGACCACACCGTAGCTGACGGGCAACTCTTCGAGCGAGAAATGTGTAATCGCCTGCGGCTTGCCGTCTTCAAAGAGGCGAACCTCTTCCTGTCGTAAATCTGTGACCGCACGCTGAGAGCTGTCGGTCACGAGGACGTTGACGCTGACCGTCCGGCTCTGCGTGTCAATCTTTGCTGGCTGGCTTGTCTCCTGCGCGAGCGTGTGGATGCCGAATGACAGAAAGCAGGTGATGATTAATTGAATTGGAGAATACTTGCGAAAAAATCTCATGCCTTGCTCTCCTCCAAAGACATTTATTGTAGGGGCAGGGACGAGTCCTCTGCCCGTGTGCCATCGCAACGAAGCGGGCAGAGGACTCGTCCCTGCCCCTACAATTACTCTTTACTGGCTCTCATAAACTATTTCGCCGCCGATCACCGTCATCAGGCAGCGTGTCTTGAGGATGTCCGCATCAGCGATCTTCATGATGTCAGCCGAGAGCACGGTCAAATCGGCGTACTTGCCCACTTCGATTGAGCCTTTAATTTTCTCCTCAAACGCCGCATAGGCAGGCCAGAGGGTGAGCATCTTCAAAGCCTGTTCGCGCGAGACAGCTTGTTCAGGATGCCACCCCTCGCCGGAGAATCCTTTCTGATCGCGGCGCGCGACCGCCGCATAAAATTCGATCATCGGCTCGCCGCGCTCGACGGGGGCGTCCGAGCCTGCGGCGACGATTGAGCCTGACTTGATAAAGCTTTGCCAAGCATACGCGCCTTCCAATCGTTTAATCCCCAGGCGGCTGGGAGCGAAGTGCAGATCGCCGATGGCGTGTGAGGGCTGCATCGAAGGAATCACGCCCAACAGAGCGAAGCGCGGGATGTCCACAGGGTTGACGATCTGCGCGTGCTCGACGCGCCAGCGTGGTTCACGAATCTTTCTTTGACCCGGCGGCACGGCAGCCATAGCTTTCTCGTATGAATCAAGGATAAAACGATTAGCGCGGTCTCCGATGGCATGCGTCTCGACTTGAATGCCCTTGCGCAGAGCTTCCATTAGCATCGGCTGTAACTCTTCCTCTTTGACTGTGAGAAAACCAGAGGTGTCGGGTTTGTCCGCATACGGCTCAAGCAGCGCCGCACTGCGTGAGCCGAGCGAGCCGTCGGAGACGACCTTGATGGTGCGAAGCGTGAAGCGACCGTCGTAATCTCCAACAGTCGCCCCTTCGCGCAAAAGTCTCTCTGCGCTTTCGGAAGGGCCATACACGGCTTTATAGACGCGGAGCTTAATCTTGCCCTCTTCGTAGAGTTTTCTGTAAAGGGCGACATCGTCGTAGCTGCCGCCCGCGTCCTGAATCTGACACCAGCCAAGCTCTATCTCACGCTTGACGCCGAGCAGGAGCGCCTTTTCAGCATCGGCGGCGGTTGTTGGCGGGATGTGCCTGGTGACTAAGTCCTGCGCGTTGTCGAGCAACATCCCGTTTGGCTCGCCCGCTTTGTCTTTCGAGATTTCGCCGCCGAAAGGATTCGGCGTGCTGCGGTCAATGCCTGCGATCTTCAAGGCTGCGCTATTGGCAACCGCTCCGTGCCCGTCGGCGCGATCCAGAAAGATGGGATTGTTCGGCGAGACCTTATCCAAATCCTGACGGGTTGGAAAAACGGGCGGCTTCCAGAAAGTTTCTATCCACCCGCGCCCCGTGACCCACTCTCCCGCTTTCGCCTGGTCTACTCGCGCTTTGACCTTTGCGAGAAAATCTTCGAGGCTCGTCGTGCCTTCAAGGTTGAGAGTCATCTCACGCAAGCCGACACCGTAAAGATGATTGTGCGCGTCGGTCATTCCGGGCACGACCGTCCGCCCTTTTAGATCAACGACGCGCGTCGTCTTGCCTTCATATTTCCTGGCATCGGCATTTGAGCCGACGAAGATTACGCGATTGCCCTTGACGGCAATAGCTTCGGCGCGCGGCTGGCGGTCAGCGACTGTGTAGATGTTGCCATTCTTGAAGACCGTGTCAGCCGATTCCACTCTGGTGCTGACGGACACGAGGCTGAGCAGAGCGACGGCTATGATGAGCGCGAAGGTTTTCATGTTCTGCAATTTTCCTTAAACTCGGTTTTGTTTGGAGCGCGCGCGGGCAGCAGTCGTTATACCACCGATTTCTTCATTCAGACAGAGCCGTGCGCGGTTTTCGGGTGATATTTAATCCGCAGGAGGGTTGTTGGGAAGTTCGCGGCGCTTGCCATATAATCCCTGCGCGCTATCTAAGAATCTGATCTTATCAATCAAGGACTACATCCATCATGAAGACAGAAACGCTGAACATCGAGACCGCGAACGGCGCGACCACAGCCCACGTCGCGCTTCCCACAGAGACAAATTCAAATGCCGCCGTCATTCTCATACAGGAATGGTGGGGCATCAACGATCATATCCGCGACATCGCCGGGCGCTACGCAACGGAAGGCTACACCTGCATCGCGCCAGACCTCTTTCGCGGCAAACTCGCCAGGGATGTGGAAGAAGCTTCGCGGCTGATGCACGAGTTGGCGATTGACGACGGACTGAACACCATCGAGAGCGCCATCGCAAAGGCCGAAGAAACTTATCCTACTGGAAAGATCGGCATCACAGGCTACTGCATGGGCGGGACGTTCGCGCTGCGCGCCGCCTGCGAGATTGACCGGCTCGCAGCCGCCGCTCCCTTCTACGGCGACATCCCGGACGAGCAGACTTTAGCCAAGTTGAAAGTTCCGACGCTCTTTATCGCCGGAGCGCGCGACGGCTGGATTACGCCGGAAAAGGTCAACGAACTCAAAGAGGCGGCGCACAAACACAATCTGCCGGTCGAAGTCGTCAGCTACAACGCCGATCATGCTTTCTTCAACGATACCCGTGCGGAAGTCTACAACCCGGAGGCCGCAGCCGACGCCTGGCAGCGCGTCCTGAAACACTTTCGCGAACGCTTACAAAGCTGAAATCATTTCCCTCTACCGGGAGGCTGCTATGAAAACATCCCGTCTTCTTCAGGCGCTCGCTCTCGCGCTACTCTTTTCCTGCGGCGCGTTTGCCCAAACCAGCAGCAACGCCACGCAAACCGACGGCTCGATAGTTGAGCAATCATTGTATGCGCTTCCCACCTATGAGCATTTGTCGGATGAACTCAAAAGCGTCTACTCAAAGGAGGTGGTGGAAAGAATCAGGAACTCCGCAGACCTTGAGCTGCTGAAAATCAAGTATATGAGCGATGGCCTGAAGATTGTCGGCTTCATCTACAAGCCCAAACAGACCGCAGGCAAAAAACTCCCCGTCGTTATTTTCAATCGCGGCGGGCTCTCGGACGAAACCATCGGCCCGGAAAATTTCAACTACATTTACGAGATGCACCGTTATGCTTCGGAAGGCTTCCTCGTCCTGGCTTCTCAATACAGGGGCGCTGGCGGCAGCGAAGGGAAAGATGAAGTCGCGGGCGCGGACACAGATGATGTGATGAACCTCATCCCTTTAGCCGCCTCGCTCGGCTACACCGACATGAACAGATTATTTATGTGGGGCTATTCGCGGGGCGCGATGATGACCTTGCAGGCCATTAAGCGGGGCGCTCCCCTACGTGCGGCGGCAATCGTGGGTGCGCCGACCGATCTCACGTCCAACTTAAAAGACCCCGGCTTCGTCGAGTTCGCGCGCGGAATCTACCCGGATTTCGAGACGCGCAAGGAAGAGCACGTCAAAAATCGCTCGGCGATTCTCTGGGCGGATAAAATCAATATCCCTCTGCTCATCATGAGCGGTGGCGCAGACCCCGGCGTGACGCCGTCCTCGGTCATGACCTTCGCGCAAAAATTAGAAGAGCAGGGCAAGCTATACGAGCTTGTCATCTACGCCAAAGACGATCATGCGGTTTCGCAGAATGCGGAAGATAGATTGCAGAGAACCATTGACTGGTTCAAGCACGTCAGAACCCTCTCTATCGGGCAGGCAATCGGAAAAACCATTAGGGAGCAGGGAGCGGAGGCAGCCGCCAAGCAATACTACGAGCTGAAGAAAACAAAACCGGACGTGTACGACTTCCATGAGCGCGAGCTAAACACGCTCGGCTACGTTCTCCTCAATGAGCGGCGCATCAAAGAGGCCATCGAGATTTTCAAATTGAACGTCGCCGTCTACCCGGAAGCCTTCAATACTTATGACAGCCTCGGCGAAGCTTATCTCGCAAACAACGAACGCGAGCTGGCCATTAAGAACTATAAGAAATCGCTGGAGCTAAACCCGCAGAACACCAACGCGACCGACGTGCTCAAGAAGATTGAGCAGCAAAAGTAAGCTGGGTATTCTGACCCTGAAAGGGTCACATATAATAGCCGGGGGTAAGCGCGTCAGCGCGCCACCCCCGGAACGATGAAGAAAAGAATCCGACCCTGAAAGGGTCGCACCTCTTCGTTGAATGTGCGACCCCTTCAGGGTCGAAAATGTTTTCTAACGTCTAACCGGGGGCGGCGCAAACTGCGGTTTGCTTGCCCCGGCTATTTTATGTGACCCCTTCGGGGTCAAAGAAGGCGCACTTTATTGAATTGAAATGCCAAAGACATTAACCAAGCGTCGGCGGATTCTGTCCAAGAAATTCTGTGAGTTCTGTTGCTGTCGGCAAAGAAGTACGCGCCCCGAGCGCGCGGCACTTGAGAGATGCCGTTGCATTAGCCAGCCGCAGGCACTCTTCTACATCTTCACCGCGCAGTAGTCCGTAAATAAAGCCCGCATGAAAAGCGTCACCTGCGCCGGTCGTGTCGCGGCAGCCACCGGGCACTGCGAACGCAGGTGATTCAAGAAAAATGCCTTCGTGGTAAAGCAGCGCGCCGCGTTCTCCCATCGTCATCCCGACAAGCGCACAACCGTAGCGCGATTTTAGTTCGACCAGTGAAGCCCGCTCGTCCGCGATGCCTGTCAGCCTGTGAGGGAATTCCTTTGAAGAGATGAGCATATCTATCAGCGGCAGGAGTTCCGGCAAGCCTTCGTAGATGTTGTCTATGTCTGTGGAGACCAGCGTTCCTGCCTCGCGTGCTGCTTGTGCCAGGCGCACGCAGGCGGGCGGGTCGTGAGCGTCCAGATGCAGAATGCGCCCGCGCGAAGCTATCTCAACCGGAGCATCTGTGGCCGTGTAAGCCAATCTTTCATCACGATCCCAGATAATCGTGCGCTCGCCGTTTCGTTCGTCAATGACAATGAAAGCAATTTGATTGCGCGCTCCATCAATCACCTCCGCAAAGTCTGTGTTGACGCCTTCCGCTTTCAACGACGCAAAGCCGAATTGCCCCTCCGCGTCCGAGCCGAAGCGTCCGGCGTAAGCGGAGCGCATCCCCAGCCTTGAGAGCGCAGCCATCGCCGAGGCGGTCTGCCCGCCTGCCGCCTGCACATGGCTTTGCAGGCGCACCTTCGTATCGAAAGCCGGGTACGCGGGCACGACGATGAGATGGTCAACGGCGTTGAGGCCGAAGCCGACGGCGTCAAACTCTTTTTCATACGACAACTTAAATGAGAAGCGCACAAGCGTTTTCCCCTTCAGTTTCTAATGAGCTAGAATACATTGTAAGCACTTAAATGTGACAATAAACAAATTGAGGAGAAACGTAATGGCAACCCGAGAGTTTGATTCCAAAGAACGTGTAGCCTTTGATCTAATGACACTTATTGCAGACAAGGAGGACGCTGATAAATATGAGAAACCTGACCCACGCACATATTACCTTAAGCTATTTCATCAATGTAATAAGGCGACTTCAGGAAATTACGCAATAGCAGGAATATTAGATGAAGGTTAAAGATTAGCTGAGCGCTTTTTGTTAAGCTCAGCTATTTTATGCAAGCAGGTCTTACGCTAGTGACTCTCGAAGAAAAACTCAGCAGTCTGCCCATTTCACCCGGCGTCTATCTGCACAAGGACGAGGCGGGCAAGATTCTGTACGTCGGCAAGGCGAAGAATCTACGCAACCGCGTGCGCTCATACTTCCAATCAGGGCGGGGGCACGACCGCAAAACGCGGGAACTGGTGCGCCGCATCCGCGACCTGGAGTTTATCGTCACGGATACGGAAGTCGAGGCGCTCGTTCTCGAATCGAATCTCATCAAGCAGCACAAGCCGCGCTACAACGTGCTCTTGAAAGACGACAAGCAGTACCCGCATCTGAAGCTGACCATCAACGAACCGTTCCCGCGCGTGATGATAACCCGTAAGATTCAGCGCGACGGCTCGCTCTACTTCGGGCCGTTTCTCCCGGCAAGCCTCGCGCGCCGCACCATTGATCTCATCAATCGCACGTTTCAGCTTCGCACCTGCGACATAGAGATTGATGGAAAATTGCCTCGCCCCTGTCTTGAGTATCACATCAAGCGTTGTCTGGGGCCGTGCGTTAAGGGCTTGTGTACGCCGACCGAATATCAGGAGGCCGTGCGTGACGTGCGGCTGCTGCTCGAAGGGAAGAACCGCGAGCTTGCCGATACGCTTGAAGGACGAATGACGCAGGCGTCTGAAGAGATGCGTTACGAGATAGCCGCGAAGTATCGTGATTTGCTAAAGACCGTTCTGGCGATTGCCGAGCAGCAGAAGATGGCGACTTCGCCAGACCGTGACGTTGACATCTTCGGCTATTACCGCGAAGGCGCGCGTCTCGCTTTGCAGCTTTTCACGATGCGCGAGGGCAAGATTGTCGGTCGCCGCGAGTTTTACTGGGAAGATTTGTCTGAAGATGATTTCGACCCGTCCGCTTTCTTGAGCGAAGTCCTGACACAGTATTACTCGACCGATTACGTGCCGCGCGAGATTCACGTCCCAGTTGATTTCGAAGACCGTGAGCTGTTGGAGAAAGCTCTGACTGAAAGGCGCGGGCGGCGCGTTCGTATCCTTGACCCGCAGCGCGGCGAGAAGCGCGACCTGATTGATCTGGTTGAAAAGAATGCCAAGCTCGCCTTTGAGCAACGCTTCCGCGTGCTGAAGCCAGACATGGAGCGTGTGCTCGAAGAGTTGCAGGAGGTGCTGGAACTGCCGCGCTTTCCGGCACGCATCGAATCGTTTGACATCTCGCATATTCAGGGCGCAGAGAATGTCGGCGGCATGGTGGTTTGCGAAAACGGCAAGATGAATCGGGCGGAGTATCGCAAGTTCAAGATTAGAACTGTGGAGGGTGCAAACGATACGGCTTCAATGAACGAGGTCGTCTTTCGTCGCTACCGTCGCCAGCTTGACGAAGGAAAGCCGCTGCCTGACCTGGTGATGATTGATGGCGGCAAGGGACAGTTGAGCGCGGCAGCCGCCGCGATGCGTGAGCTTGATCTGGAAGCCATTCCGATGATCGGCGTGGTGAAACCTCCGCGCAGGCACAACGAAGTCTCGCACCTGCTGGTCAAAGGGCGTGAGCACGAGCCCGTTTTTCTGGATTCGCACTCGCCCGTGCTGCGCCTGATTCAGATGATTCGTGATGAAACGCATCGCACCGCCGTCCAGTATCATCGCAAGCGAAGGGAGCTGCGCGATTTCACTTCGGAGTTGACGGCGATTCCGGGCGTGGGCGACAAGCGCAAGAATCGTCTCTTGAGAAATCTCGGCTCGATTCAGCGCGTCTCAAACGCCAGTGTCGCCGAACTCTCGCCGTTCGTCGGGCGCAAAACGGCGGAAGAAATTTTCACACACTTCTCGCGACAGCGCGCTCTGGCCGAAGGCGGGCAAGACAAAGGCACAGGGGAAAGCGTTGATGCGCCGCGCGGGAATATTTCTGCCAGTGTGATCGCCGGAATCATCGAGCCGGAGAATATCGAGACGCGGCTCGACGACCCGGAAGGCGACGCGCAGGACTTGCAGCCGATTCGCTCTGTAGATCAAACAGGCAAAGTGCTTGAGCGTCGTAAATCTTCACGCAAGCGTAATGAGCGCTCCTCGAATCCTCACGGTGTCAAGCGGGAAAAATTGTCCACTGCTAAAAAGACAGACTAAGATAGTCTGTCATCATTCACGTTCGTTCGACACTCAACTGAAATCTAAATGTGACAATCCTGAAAGTGTCACATTGCCGCAAGCGACCAGCACCTTCCACGTTTAATCTCCTTCAGTAGTGTCCTGTAGCGGACATTGACGTCTTATATCACGGTTAAGAGCCGCAATGATTGAAGCCTCCAACTGTCGGGTTTTTCATGCAGAATCAGCGTGACGCGCAGGTTGGGCGGCGCAATTTACCGAAGCAAATCAGAACTTTTGCTGGTATCAATCTTGCCATGAACTTTTCGGAACTTGAAGGCTGGGAGAGGCGTTAATGGAGCTTTGATTTGAGGCAACCAAAGGTGAGAGCCTTGCCTCTTAATCGCTTCATGTCAGCAGCCATTTTCGGATGGCTGACATAACAAGGGGGGTTCATTCATCGAGCCTTCATAAAGAGGAAGAAATCTTCACAAAAGTTTTCTCCTCCAGAATCAAACAACCAGGGAGATAAATTCTTTTATGCGTAAATTACTGTTCTTAGCGATCCTCATCGTGGCCACAGCTTCGATGGCTTTCGCGCAATCAACCGACTACAACAAGGTCGAGTTCTACGGCGGATTCTCTCACGCGAGAGTTGACACCGGCGTTGACGATCCTGACCTGGACGATGATTTCGCGGATTTCCTGCAAGATCGTCGCGGCTTCAACGGTTTCGACACCTCGATCACGGGCAACCTGTCTCGTTACGTCGGTCTCAAGGGCAACATCACGGGACACTTCAAGAGCGACAGCTTCACCGATGGGATTGACACGGTCAACACCAAAGAGAGAATGTGGAATTTTCTTGGCGGCGTTCAGGTGAAGGACAACTCGAAAGAGACTCGCTTTAAGCCGTTCGCTCATTTCCTCGCTGGCGCAGCACGCCAGAGCGTCGAATTCACCAGCCCGGGCTTGACCGGAAGCCCCAAACTGGATGACACGAGCTTTGCCTTGAAGGCGGGCGCGGGCCTTGATATTCGTGTTTCGCCCAGAGTTGATATTCGCGCAATCGAGTTCGACTACAACCCGATCTTCGTTGGCGACCGCACCTTTGAAGGTGAAACCTTCACTGGCAGCACGCAGCACAACTTCACCGTCGGATTCGGCATCGTCATTCACTAATTTGTGACGACGCGAATCCGCGAAAAGAAAAGATGCCTGGACTTGGATAAAGTCCGGGCATCTTTTCTTTGAGAAACCGCGTGCCGCGCTTAACCTTGCGGCGGTGCGCTGCCGCGCACGCCTGCGAAATCGAAGGTCAGATGCAGGATGAGCTTGCCGTCTGCGACCTCATAGCGCACATCCCTAACTTTAGCGTTGAGCATTCCGTTCGTGGATTGGATGGGCATGGCGAGCGCGAGTTGCGGCGCGCGCAGAATTTCGAGCGGGTTGATGCGCTGGTTGATCGAGCGCTGAATCAGCAAGGTGGCAACGCTGCCGACGATTTCAGGCGCGCCGTCCAAATTAACTCCCTCGACGTTAATCTGACCGTAAACGGTCTGCTTCTCCTTGTCGAAGCGCAGATCAATGCTCGCCTGCGCCCAGCCCTTGAAACGCTGGCAACCGAGCAGATTCTTGCTGCCGGTGAAGGCCAGCGGCGCGATGATCTTACCATTCGCGAAGCGCACGCCCGTCTTGATGTTGCTGCCTTCGGTTTGAATCAAAACCTGATCGGGGCAGTCGTTCTGCAAGGCCGCCGGAATCACGTTGAGACCTGAGTCATTTACACCCTCATTCATCATCGTCAATTCAAGCGGAAATGACGGCTGTCCCAGATCACGGAAGACCGATGCGAGCAGCGCATCGAAAAACTTTTCGTCGAGCGTGATGACAGCCGTGCCCGGCGCATCGCCCCCTGGGTCTGGAGCCTGGACGGGCGATCCGGGCAGAGATTTCGCCTTCGGCGCGCCCAGCAGAAAGAGCACGACGAGCGCGCCGAGAACGAGGCCGATGATGCCGGTGATGAGCGCCAGAACGTATTTCATCTTGAGGTCTCCCCCCTTTAGTGCGTTGGTGATTGAGAAGCGGACGGCGTCGCAGCCGGAGGTGGTGGAGGAGCGCTGCTGGTCTGCATCATACTTTGAGCGAAGACGAGCGCCGCTTTCAAAACGGCCTCAACCTGTGAGCGCACCTGAGCGGGATCAACCTTGCTCATCCCCGTGGGTTCATCAAACGTCGTGGTGACGACGTTGGTTTGAATGTTGCTCATCTCCGTCACGATCTTCACCGCGCTCGCCCCGCCGACGTTAGCAGATGAACTGACGATTGATTCCGAATGCAGCGGCAGCCCTGTATCTTTATCAACGTAGATGAAAGATTCGGCCTTCACGTCTCCGGCCTGCGTGCCTGTCCTGGCAGCACCTGAGCAGCGGTACTTGGTGGCGTTGCGACCATTGAATTGTTCTTCGCCCGCGTTCTCGCAGCCGCTCACGCTCTTCACCTGATTGACGATCTGCGCCGGGGTCATCACGGTCGGCAGCTCGAAGCCGGTTGATTGAGCGTTGATCTCTGCATACTGCTTGCGATTTGGAAGAATGATGTAGCGCTTGGCCGCGCGGTCGAGATAGATAACCTCGTCGCCGCTGCCCGGAATTTTGAAAGAGACGCGACGGTCTGCGCCATTGCGCGCAAAGTTTGCCGTGAGCGGCGGTGTGGAGATGCTTTGGCTGCCCGTCACCTCCAGCTTCAGCGTAATTGTGGCGCTGTACTGATCGGGTTCGCGCGTGTCAATGGTCGCGCCGGTCGTAGTCGTGGTGCCGGTGTTGGCGTTAGACGTGTTCGTCGCATTGATATTTGTGGTGCTGGTATTGGTGTTCGTGTTGTTGCCGGTTGCGGGCTGTTGCTGGCATGCGCTGCTGACGAGGATGAGCAAGAACGTCATCGCTCCCGTAAAAAGTCTGGCCGACGGTTTCAGGACAAAGTTACACATGAGATGACTCTCCTCGATAGAGCGGCGCGTGCGTGCCGCCGGATTGGTAAAGCTGTTGAAGGGGAACTTAAGGCTCAAGAATAGCACGCCCGGCGCAACGGGTGAAAGCAGTGGACAGTGGTCGGTGGTCAGTGGTCAGTTAGAGCAAATGCTTTAAGTCGTCCCGTCAGGGACGCGTGAATTTAGCCCAGCACTTCAGTGCTGGGAAACAGAGTGGTAAAAATAATTGAGTCCCGGAGGGACGACTGATGAGAGGCTCGCTCGCTGTTCAGTCGTCCCTCCGGGACTCAGGTTTTATTTCCGACTTCATCCCCAGCCATGAAGGGCCGGGCTAAAATCATGCGCCCCTGACGGGGCTGAAAACTCGCCTGACGCTGCTCGTCGCCTGTGTTAACTGACCACTGCTTCTCTTGACTCGCCGCCGGATTTGTCGTAGAAGCGGCTTGCTTTTTCAGTTCCCCTGGTAAGTGAGTTGAAACATGAAACGAATTATTGCAATCGTCGGGTTGGCCTGTCTGTTGGCTTCGTGCAGCAAGGTCGGCCAGAAGTTTGACCAATCGAATTCCGGTTCGCCGGGTGCAGCCACCATCGCCAACTCCGCTTCTTCGACAGGATCATCCACCACGACGACGGGCACGACCACGTCGGCTGATGTGACAGGCGGCCAGGAAGTCGAACGCCCTGCGCCCACGGCGTCGCAGCTTGCCGCGCTCGAAGGCGGGCAGGAGGTCAAGTGGGATCAGCAGGGAATGACGTGGACAGTGCCGAAGGATTGGAAAAAAATGTCAGTCGAAACAAAGTCTCTGCTCTGGAGTGGCAGGGGCGGCGGCGGCGACCTCGCGTCCCTGATCGTCAACATCTCGCCGATGGGCGAGGAGTTTCCGACGGACATTTCTCTCAAGGCGTTTTATGACGGAGCCGTCACGCGCAAGAAGAACGGCGAAGTTGACGAGGTACGATGGCTGGAGCTTGACGGAGTGAAAGGCGTTGCGTTCCGCGAGGCCGTGCCCGAAGGCAAGGACGACCCGCGCCGCTTGCAATGGCTCACCTACCGGAAGTATGCGGGACAGACGCAGATGGTCAATCTCATGCTCGCCACCGCAGGCCGGAGCTTCGAGAAGAATCAAGACACCTTCTACGCCATCCTCTACTCGACCAAGCTCGTACATTAGAAAAGCAGGAGACAGAAGACAGGAGACAGAAGTCAGAAGGGATAAGGCGGAGAACCGCTGCTACTGATTTTCTTTTCTCCTGTCTCCTGACTCCTGTCTCCTGACTCCTGTCTTCTGTCTCCTGTCTTCTGTATTCTGCTCTTCACTGCTTCTTCACGTAACTTCTGTGAACGACCGCTGCATCCTGCTTCTGGTCGCGGGTTTCAAAGAGGATGTTGTCATCCGTCTCCCGCGTCACCATTTTGACGCGATCCGTCACCGCACTCTCCGAAGGCTTGCCGTCTTCAGCGGCGGCGAAGAACTCTTTAACTGAGTTGGCGCGAACGGTGTCGAACTTTGCGCCCTTCTGTAGTTCTGCGAGAGCTTCGACCGCGCTCGCTTTCAAAAGTTTCGGCCAGAGTTTCTGGAAGAGCGCATTCGAGCCATAAACGTCCGAGCTGTTGAGCTTGCCGTTGATGGCGAAGGCATAGCCGATGACATCCGCTTTGCCGTTGATGATGCCCGACAGCTTCTTGATGTAATTATCGGTCACTGCCTGCACCTTCTTATTTTCGAGGCTCAACTGGAGGCTGGATTCCGAAGCGCTCTCGTTGACAGAGCCTCCGACATTGTTACTTAACTTCGCTTGCGCTTCCGTGACCTTAGCCCAGACTTCCGTTTGGGATTTCGTTTTATTCGCGGCGAGCTTCAAATCTCTAGTCGCGAGTCTTTCGTTTGAAGACTCGAACTTTCCGGCAGACTCCTGCCCGCGTTTACTCCAACGCCCACTCTCGACACAGAACGCGGCAATCGGAATCTTGCCTGAGCGCGGCGGGACGATCAGGTCAACCGCCAGCACGCGATCCTGCTGCCCGCCTTTTACGATGTCGCCGGATTGGACATAAACTTCCTCGTCTGCGGAGACATTTTCGATAGCCAGCTCGTTGACATCCTTCGTCTCGTGGACGATGACTACCTTTTGCTGCATGGCTTCCTGAAGCGTCAGAAACTTCTTGCCGCTGATTGTATTCTTGCCGTGAATCAGGAAAATCGTCAGGTTTTCGTGAGTGTAAGGCCCGGAGATTTTGTAGTCTCCGGCTGCGAGCTTTTCATCTTTTTGGGCGGGGAGAATCTTGGCATCTGCAAACATCGCCAGGGAGATTCCAACAACCATCAGGAGCACTGCGATCCCGACGGAGAGCGTGCGGAACTTCATCATACTACCTCCTCCAAGAAGCGGAAAAAATTTTGGCGTGGCATTACGCTTCGCAGACAGAACGGGAGACGGCGGGCTTCTTGCACGAAGCGGCGAGGGTTTGTTTTGAGCTTGGTTGCCGGACGAGGCTTGGAAAGTTGCCAGTAGGTAAATGAGTTTAGAAGAAAAGTAGAAAACAACGAACCACGAAATCACACGAAGTCGCGCGAACAGATAAATTTCTTCGTGCTATTTCGTGTGGCTTCGTGGTTCGTCTTCTTTAATCAGCCGCTTCGGTGACGTAAGAAGTCGGTGCGTCGGCGTGTGGGACGAAGCAGCGGCGGCAGCGTGCTTCGTAGCGGTCGCTTGCGCCGACCGCGACGCGTTCATCTGAGTCAAAGGTGCGTTGCGAATAATTGGCGGGCTGGCCGCAACGAACGCAGATAGCGTGAGTCTTGGTGATGTATTCAGCGATGGCCAGAAGCTGCGGCATCGGCTCGAAAGGTTTTCCGGTGTAGTCCTGGTCGAGTCCGGCGATGATAACGCGCACGCCCCTGCGCGCCAGTTCATTCGCCACTTCCACCAACTCATGGTCGAAGAACTGTCCTTCGTCAATGCCGACGACTTCCGTGCCGCGCTCGACGCGGGCGAGGATTTCGGCAGCCGTTTCAACCGTTGACGATTCGTGGCGCATTTCGGAATGCGAGACGATGTGGTCATGTGAGTAGCGAATGTCAATCTTGGGCTTGAAGACCTGTACTTTCTGGCGCGCAATCCGGGCGCGGCGCAGGCGGCGAATGAGTTCTTCGGATTTGCCGGAAAACATCGAACCCGCGATGACTTCAATCCAGCCGGGCGCGGTGCGAAGGTGGGTCAGATGCTCGTCGTTGCCTTGCGCTGTCAGGTCTTCCATCTCTTGAATGCCTCTTGGTCTATATTTTACCTGTAGAACCTGGAGTTATAAAACGGCGCGAAGGCCGCAATCAATGCCGCTTCAAAACTCATCGAGCGCGTCAGCAAATCACGCGACAGGATGCCCCAGGCTCCCTGACGGCTACGCACATCTTTCTCACCTGCCACTTCGTCAATCACCACGCCCAGTTCGCGTTTCCCGTCAATCACCATATCGGCAATCGAGGCGGGGACGGAGACAGAGGGACTCGCGCCGAAGTAGCCGCGCACGCCATCGGTCGCGTAAGCCCAGCCGCGCAGGAAGGTGTGCCATTCGTCGTCAACGTTGATCGAATGAAATCCACCTTCGAGCCCCGTGTAAAGCTCGGCGCTCGCGCCTTCTTTCTGGAGCTGCGCGCGGACGGCTTCCGCGCGGCTGCGCGCGCCGTGCATCAGTTGCCAGTCGGTCAAAGGCATCGGTGGCGCGTCCGGCTCGACCGCTCTCGCCGTGACGGTCGCGTCCACCCACCTCGCATCTATAGCGACGATGCGCGCAGCGGCAGCGCGAACAGCCATGATCTTGGCGGCGCGGTCTGAGCCAAGTGCGATAATCATAAAGCGGCGACGAGTAACATGGGAAAAGTGACAAGCGACGAGCGAGGAATATTAACCCGTCACTCGTCGCTTGTCACTTGCCGCTCACTTTATAGTGGCTGGAAAGGGGAAAGCGGTCGGCGTGTGTGTCCGGGACTGATGGTGATCTTCTTAGCTTTGCCCTCGGATTCTTTCTCGACTCTCTCATTGACCATCTCTTGCGCTAAAGAGTCGGCAATGGTCACGCCTGGCGAAACCCCGAACGAATAAGCCAGCGTGACATTGAACTCCGTACACGCAATTTTATATTTCTCGCTGCCCCTGCTGCCGGTCGTGTTTGAAGATGACGGCTCAGGAAGACCGAGCTTCTCGGAGAGTTGCTTGAAAAAATCCTTCGCGCCGAGCCAGTTGCCAGCTCCGCTATAGTAAGTCGCCCTGATGACGGCCAGCCTGTTGTCGACAAAGCTCAGATGTATATCGTCTATCCCTTCGGCGTACTCGTCTTTCAACTCCGCGCCTGAGACACGAACTGCCAAAGTGCCAACTTTATTGCCCTCCGAGATTTTAGAATCGAACATGGAAGAATCAGCGAGCTTGCCCTTGACTTCGGGCAACGTCATGCCGAGGCGGAAGCCACTGAACTCAGGCGCTTTTTTAAGCTGACACGTCGGCTGCTGGGCAAAGGCGCAGGCGGCAGAGGCCAGCAGAATCACTACCGTCATAACTGAGCGTAAGAGTTTCATAAAATCTCCCGAAAGTCTTGGTGATGAGCGTTCTCTCTGATAGTAGGCTCGCGAACGCGCTGAACTGTTTTAACCCGGAATAGGCGGAACTTCAATTCTCAAATCCGGCTCATTGTGGATGAATGTGATCTCAAGCGTCCCTGCAACCTCTGATGCTGTGGTTTCATCTCCGAGTTGTTCCGCCTTATGCAGAGAATTATACTGCATGGATAGAACAGGCCGACTGTTGTCGTCAAACCAGCTTGCAAATCCCGAAAAGGCTTGCTTGACATTCACCCACGCCGCTTGCTGTAATCAAATTTCTTCCCGCAGAAGTTTATTTGCCAGCGAATTTTCTGAAGCCCATGAGAGGTGTCTGAAGTGCCAGCCGAAGAACTCGTTTACGATTGGAACAAGATTGAGCCGTCGCATCCCGCGCCCAATCGCAGGATCAGTTTTGATGATGAAACCCTGCGCGACGGGCTGCAATCGCCAAGTGTGTGCGAGCCGCCGGTCGAGAAGAAGATTGAACTCCTGCACCTGATGGATGCGCTTCGTCTTGACACGGCAGACATCGGGCTGCCGGGCGCGGGCGGCACGCACGCCGCAAGCGTTGAGCGCCTGGCGCGCGAGATTGCCGACAAGAAACTACGGATTCGCCCCAACTGCGCCGCGCGCACTCACCGCGACGACATCGCTCCGATTGCGGAAATCTCGCAACGCGCAGGAATAGCCATCGAAGCCTGCACTTTCATAGGCTCTTCCCCTGTTCGTTTCTACGCGGAAGACTGGACGCTCGACAAGCTCTTGAAGCTCACGGAAGATGCCGTGACCTTCGCCGTCAAAGAAGGCTTGCCCGTGATGTACGTCACGGAAGACACGACGCGCGCCGACCCGGAAACCATCCGCGCGCTTTACACAACGGCGATTCGCTGCGGGGCAAGAGCCGTCTGCGTCTGCGACACGGTCGGGCATTCCACGCCGGACGGGGCGCGCTCCGTCGTGCGTTTCGTAAAGAGCATCATCGAAGAGCAGGGAGAGAAGGTGCGTCTGGACTGGCACGGGCATCAGGATAGGGGCTTGGGCGTCATCAACTCCATCGCCGCGATTGAAGGCGGCGCGGATCAGGTTCACGGCTCGGCCCTGGGTGTCGGCGAGCGCGTCGGCAACACGCCGATGGATCAGCTTCTCGTCAATCTCAAGTTGATGAATTGGATTGATAACGATTTGTCGCGTCTCGGCGAGTATTGCGAAGTCGCGGCGCAGTCGTGCGGCTGGACGATTCCCTACAACTATCCGGTCTTCGGTCGCGATGCCTTTCGCACGGCCACGGGCGTCCACGCGGCGGCGGTCATCAAGAGCTACAGGAAGAACGACCCGCAGCTTGCCGACCTGGTTTATTCGGGCGTGCCCGCCAGCCTCTTCGGTCTCAAGCAGAAGATCGAGATTGGCCCGATGAGCGGCAAGTCAAACGTCATCTATTGGCTCGAATCTCGCGGGATGGAAGCCACGGAAGAGCGCGTCTCACGCATCTACGAACACGCCAAGCAATCTTCCGCCGTGCTCGAAGAAGACGAAGTAAAGCGTCTGGTTTGAAAAGTTGGCAGTAGGCAGGGGGCAGTTGGCAGTAAAGACCAAAAGCCAAGGCCGCTCGTTGCTTGTTCTTACTGCCAACTGCTAACTGCCAACTGCCAACTTTATGATCGCTGCGCTTGCGCCGGAACAAATTCTTGGAGAGCTGCTCACGTCCCCGCGGGTGCGCGAGGCTTTGCAGTATTTTGAGACGCGTGTCGTCGAGATTACCCAGGAGCACATCGCCATCTGTTCGATTCCTGCGCCGCCTTTCGGTGAACAGGAGCGCGCCGCATATCTTTGCGAGAAGTTTCGCGGGTACGGTTTGACGGAAGCTCAACTTGACGCAGAAGGCAACTGTGTGGCCTTGCGTCGTGGGCGCTCGCTTTCGCCGCTGCTGGTTGTCAGCGCGCATCTGGATACGGTCTTTCCACCAGGCACGGATTTCACAGTCCGGCGCGAGCAGAGCAAGTTGCTTGCGCCCGGCATCGCGGACGACGGTTGCGGGTTGACTGCGCTCATCGCACTTCTCCGTGCGCTCAATGAAAATTCTATCGAGACCGAAGGCTCGCTGCTTTTCGTTGGAACTGTCGGCGAGGAGGGCGAAGGGAATTTGCGCGGCGCGCGTTACCTTTTGACCGAGGGCGAGTGGGCGAATCGTGTGGATGCTTTCATCAGCTTCGACGGCCCCGGAATGGAACGCATCACGCACGCGGCTCTGGGGTCGCGTCGCTACCGCGTCAGATTGAAAGGCACGGGCGGGCATTCATGGGGAGATTTCGGTGCGGCCAATCCGGTTCACGCGATGGGACGAGCCGTTGCGCGGCTCAGCTCATATCCTGCGCCCACAAACCCGCGCACGACTTTCAACGTCGGTCGCATCGAAGGCGGCGCGAGCGTCAATGTCATCCCGCGCGAGGCCGCGATGGATGTGGATTTGCGCTCCGAATCGGCTGAAGAACTCCAGCGCCTTGATGCCTTCTTTCGCCGCGCCGTGCGCGAGGCCGCAGACGATGAAAACTCCACCCGGCGCGTCAATGATCCGCCGCTCGAACTTGATTTGAAACTCATTGGCGACCGACCCAGCGGCGAGACTTCGCCGAACGCGGCAATCGTTCGCCTTGCGGAAGAAGCGACACGCTATTTCGGCTGCCGCCCGCGACTCGACCGCTCCTCGACCGATTCCAACATCGCCATCTCGCTCGGCATTCCCGCCATCACGCTCGGCACAGGTGGCTCAAGCGGCAACTCGCACACGCTCGACGAATGGTACGACCCGCGCGGGCGCGAGACGGGACTCAAACGCGCGCTCCTGGTCATGCTCGGCATAGTAAGGCAAAAGTAAGGCAAAAGGAAAAAGGTAAAAGTAAAAAGGAAGGCGGAAAACCACTTTTAATTAATATGGCTTCCGCCTGACTTTTGCCTTTTACCTTTTTCCTTTTGCCTTCTTCAGTTGATCGGAATCGTGACGGTCGTTGATCCGGCCTTGCCTGCGGGAAAGCGTTTCTGGCGCGCGATGCGCTGCGCTGTTCCGTCGCCGCCGGAAGTCTGCGTGACGCGCCCGGCTTCGTCGTAAGAGACCTGAACCGTCACCATCTTTGGAGCGGCTTTGGCTGCCTCCGGTTTCTTCGCAGCATCCGCAGGCTGCCCAGCGGGCTGGTTTGCAACGGCTGCTTGCTTCGCGGCGCTGGCTTCAGCCAATCTTGCGCGGTCTCTGGCTTCGCGCGCACGTTTCGCTGCGAGAGCATTGGCATCGCCCGCAGAGGCGGCCACCTCTGCACTGTTCGGGTCAACTGCTGGTTGCTCCGGCTGGGATACTGGATCGGGGTTATTGCTCGCCGCCTGCGCTTCCGGTGCAGATGCCACAGGCTCGGCGGCAACTGCCGCTTTGCCTTTACCGTACCAACCGGCGGGAATGCCAGCCACCGCGACAAGCGCGAGGACGGCCAACGCAACGGCAGCGTAAACCATCTTGCTTCTTCCACCGCTTGCTGCATTGCCAACCATTTGTGAGAGAGGCATCCCGGAATCGCTGTCATACTCGATGGCTTCTGCGCTTTCATTGACGCCGTCCGGGTCTTCCGTGTAGGAGACGCCCTCTTCGGCAAACGGCGCTTTCGGCTTGATGCCTTCGTCCAGTCGGCGCAAGCCCTCAAGCGTCACCTGCGTCCAGGGTTGATGAATCGTGCGGCGCGTCGCCTCGAATGCCGGACTGAACTTGAACGAAGCGTTCGCCAGCGTCAGCGCATAGTAGATTGCCTCGATGCCGTTGAGCGAACCGATTCTGGCATCCACCAGATCGCCTCGGTCAAAGTAGAAGTAGCCGGGCGTCAGTTCATACGCAACCTTCAATCGTCCAGTCTTGCGTTGGTTGCAGAAAAACTCGATCAGTTCCGCCAGCGAGAGATCGCTCAGTTGTCCACTCAGTGCCATATCTTCTTCCTCTGTGCTTGGAGCAAATTCAAAAGCGTCAGCCCATTTGCGCGCGGTGTGAAACGCCGCAGTTATTGGCTGAGCGCGAAGTTGTAATTAATCTCGCCGGAGACTTTCACCGGCTGGCCGGAAAGCAGCGTCGGAGAGAACCGCGCGCCCTGTGCCGCCTGCACCGCAGCTTGTCTTAACAGCGAATGACCGCTGGAGGCTTTGGCAGCGATCACCTTGCCCGATTCATCTATCACTACTTCGACGACCACGATGCCGGAAAGGCGTGCGCTTTTGGCTGCCGACGGGTAACCGGGTTTCGGTAAGACAAGGGCTTTACCGTTGAGCACTCCGCCTGTGATGGGCTTGAGCAGAGGCTTTGGCGCTGCCTTAGCGACCGGTGGCGGCTCGTCTTCAATTTTAACTGCTGAATTGCTGGCCACGTTGCCCAGCATGCGGAGCGCGCTATCGGAAGTTCCCATATTCGTTTTAACCAGCGAAGCGCCGCTTGGCAGTGGGGCAGCCGACTTGTTGGCTGCAACGCTCGCCAGTTGAGCTGCGTTTGTTATGGGCTTGGACGCTTGCGGAACAGCCGAGGAATTCTGCTGCGCGGCTGTCACACCGGACGGAGCAGGAGCGGTGGCGGCGGGCTGGGTCATCCTGGCCAGGGTGGCTTCGTCGAGATAGTAGCTAATCATGCGATAGGTAACTTCCGTCGGCTCGTAAGAAAGCTTGCCGCTTTCGATCACCGCGACGGAGGTGGTCATCTTCGTCCAGTTGCCGAAGTTGTCGAACTCGTAGGTATAGACTTCTTTGCTCAGCAGCGAACCATCGGCATTGAGTTGCGTCATCTCGACGATGTTGCCCTTGTCGTCGTACTTATAAACTTCCTTGCCGGTCAGAGTTGCGCCTGCTACAGGGAAGTAGGCGTTCTCGGTCTTGTTGCCTTTGATGTCATAGGCGACCACTTCCATCACCGCGCGTTGTCCTTCAACCGTCTTGCCGCCCTTGTTTGCGAGCTTGACCGTTTCAGTGCGAACGCGGCGCACAGGGCCGACCAGACCATCTCTGTCTCTGTCCGCGTCCGTGCTCAACCGGGAGAACAACGAGACGTGAGACTCAGCGGTCAAAGAGGTGGGATTTGTTATCGCTGACGCAGGCAGGCCGAAAACCGTCACGAGGAGGGCAACCGGCAGGGTCAGGTTTATTCGTCTTTTCATGGACTTAAACTCCTGATGTCATATTTGTGAGTGGCTCAAAGAAATAGCGGGCAGGGGCTGAGGTGAAGCCTAGCCTGGCCTTGTCTTCTGGACTTTGAAAGATGCCCGAAATGCCGGAAGCTTTTCCGCTCGGAGATGAACGCTCCTTGTGTCAGTCAAACAAGTAAACTTCAGGAAAGGAGCGCAAATGCGGCGAGCTTATGGATTACCAGATTGACAAGGCTGTAATCTCGGGCACTGCCCGGAAACCTACACAGGCAGCAAATACATATTATCTTGATTAACGTAGTTTGTCTATAGGAAACACAGGCCAACAAAATAAGTGGGCAAGCGGGGAATCGCAGAGGCATTTTACGCTTTTTCTTGGTGGAAAAGTGTATTGAACCCACACGGATGCCAACTTTCACATCCGGGAAGGAAACTTTCACTCCCGGAATGACAACTTTTGTTACCCGAATGCCTCCTTTCACTCACAGGATGGAGACTTTCACTGTGGGGAAGCCAACTTTCACACCAAGAATAGAGGGTTTGCATCCGGGGATAGAGACTTTCACGATGGGAATGGAGACTTTGACACGGAGGATGGAAGTTTACGCGGTGAGAATGAGAACTTTTGCGTGCGGGAAAGAGACTTTTGCGCCGGGGATGAGAGCTTTGACGAAATTGACGCTCAATTACGGGCTTGATTCCTGATAGGAAACCAAGGTTGCGGCAATAGCGTCCACGAGGCGCGTGCTTGACTCAGCCTCTGTTTCATCATTGCAGATGATTGAAAAGGCCAGCACTTCATCGTCGGCGGTGGTGACATAGCCGGAGAGTGAATTGATATAAGTCAATGTTCCGGTCTTGGCTGCAATCCGACCGGGACTAACGGAACGAAGGCGGAATTTGAGAGTTCCATCGCGCCCGGCAACGGGGAGCGAGTCGCGAAAAATTTGCGCCGAAGGGTTCTTTGCCATGACGGCGAGCAGGCGCGCGGTGGCTTCGGGCGTCACCAGATCGAGACGAGAGAGGCCGGAGCCATCGTGCAACGCCAGAGCGTCAACCGGAACTCCGTGTCTTTCGAGCCACTGGTGGATGACGGCCACACCCGCCTCGTCGTCTCCGCGCGTTCTCATCTTTTTCTGGTCAGCAGCGGGAGCAGTCATTCCGCGCTCTTTGCCGAGAGTTCTGAGGATAAGTTCGGCGTAGAGATTGATGCTTTCCTTGTTCGTCAGGCGAACGATTTGGCCGAGCGACTTGCTCATCACAGAAGCCAGCTCGACGCTGCGTTCGAGATCAATGTGCGCTTCCTGTTTGTTCTCTCTCGCATCAACTGTGCGCGCTTTGCCTTCGACCGCAATGCCGCGTCTATGAAGAGCGTCCTGAAAAAGCATCGCAGCCCAGAGCGCAGGTTGGTGAACGGAGAGACGTGCGCTGATAGCGCGTGCGCCGACGGGGAAATCGCCCCAGATACGCACGTTGTTATCCGAGAGCCCGCGTGTGATGCCGATAGTGGCTGGCGTGCCGCGCTCCGCCGAGTTCGTGTCATTCTCAATGGAGATGTAAGCGGACGCAGGCTTGAGACGAATACTGGCCGCTTCACCGGGTTTACTCGCTGGCGTCACCGAGACGTTAATCTCGTTGTCATTGACGGTGAGCGCACTCACCTCCGCGCCGAAATACCATTGAACATCATTCCAGAGCCAGCCGTCGCCCAAAGGGTCGCCGCGAAAATGGCTCTCATCACCAATGATGCCGCCTCGCACGCGCCGGATGCCGCGCCTGTAAAGTTCGTCTGCGAGCTGATCGAGTGCGCCTGATTCTTCCTTACCCTCATTGCTTGAAGAAAGGTCGGGCGCGCCTCGCCCGTAGAGCGTGAGGTCGCCTGCAATCGTCCCACTCTTGTCCGGCACAGCTCCCGCATAGACGGAGGTGCGCCAGCGATAATCTGCGCCGAGCAGATCAAGCGCGACGGCTGTCGTGTAGAGTTTTAAATTGGAGGCAGGAGCAATTGCTCTCTCAGCATTGCGCGCGTAAAGCACGCGCCCGTCGCGCAAGGAAATGACGCAGACGCCCCAGCGCGCGTCCTTGAAGTCGCTCTCGTCAATCAAGCGATTGATGTTGCGCCCAAGCTCGACCGCCGAAGAGGTGCTGGAAACAACAATCGGCTGCGCTCCGTTAGCAGGCGATTCCTTCAGCTCTTCTCTCTTGGTCTCGTCTTGCGCCGGAGCGATGCCTTGTGCCGGTGAGCTGTAAAAAGTTCTGGATGCCGCGAGTGTCAGGACGAGCAGGAGCGCGGTGCAGATACTTGCTATCAGACCGCTTCGCCCGCGATGGTTGTTATTTGCCATTTTGTTACCGGATGGGAGAGAAACTTTTGAATAATACTTAGAGCGTCTAACAAAATCATGTAACCACGCGCATCACACGAAACAACACCAAAATAATATGTGTCGTTTCGTGTGATGCGCGTGGTTTATCTTTTTGCATGGCAGGGGTTTGTTAGGCGCACTTAACTGACAAAGAGCGTGGCCGTGCGACCGGCGGTCAGGAGTTCGCGCGCCGCTTCGTAAACTTCATCAACCGTGATGACCGAAACTCTTGGGCCATAGATGACGCGGTGACGTTCTTCGATGGGGATGAAACTGTTGGGGGTCGGACGGTCAAGAAGAGTGACCACGGAAGTGCTGACGGCTGTGGCGATGTGCATTGGGCCGGTCTCATTGGAGACAAACACAGAGAGCCGCGCGAGCGCAGCAGCAAGCTGTGGAATGGTGAGCCGGTCAAAGATAATCGTCTGCCGGGGAAACATTGTCTTCATCTCCCTGACCATCTCGCGTTCTTCCGGCCCGGCGAAGAGAACGATTCGCACACCGTCGTTGCGCACGAGACGCTCGGCAACTTCGGCGAAGCGCGCGAGCGGCCAGCGCCTGCCCGGATGACCTGCGCCGGGAAACAGCCCGACCAGCGGCGCGTTCGTGTTGGCCTTCTCTTTCTTCAGCATCTGCTCGATAGCCAGATCATCTTCGGCGCGCGTTTTGAGGCGCGGGATGCGCGGCACATCTTTGATGCCGAGCGGAATCAGGACATCCAGATAACGATCAACCGCGTGCCTGTCGGAATCATGCGCTTCGACGGGTGGGCGCGGGTGGAAGTTGGAGAGAAAGTCCAGAGAGCGATTCGGCCTGCGTGCGAAGAGCCTGTGCGGTGCGCCGGAGAGAAAACCCAGCAGATTGGTTTCGGAAAGGCTGTGTAGATCAATCACGAAATCGAATCTCTCCCGCCGCACGTTTCTGACCAGTTTGGCAATGCGCCAGATAGAGAGCGGCTTTGACCCGTCACGCAGCTTGACGCGATCCACGACGATACTCGCATCGGCGTAGCCCGACAAATCAATGACGGGCGCACCCGGCAATCCGACCGCCACCGTAATGCGCGATTGCGGAAAGCGCTCACGAATAGCGCGGAGCGCAGGCAGGCTGAGCACTACGTCACCTAATTGGCCGAAGTCTATAACGAGGATGTTACGTGGAGAAAAATTCACCGTTTGTGCTGTAACCGCAATTCAAGCGACCGTCTTGGTCTTGGCTGTAACCACTTCAGTCGAACGCTTATCGTTCCCGCCATCTTCTGTGCGAGCGATGCCAGCGACGAGTGAATCCAGAACCTCCCGACCATCTTGAAAATTTTTGATAGCCCGCGTTTCTTCCAAATGCTGGCGCAATTTTCTCAGAGGCCGGATGTATGGATGAGGGGAGAGATAATGGCCGAGCCTGGTATGGCTGTTCAAGATGGCACGGATGCGTTCGTAGTTGCCGGGAATCTCTCCCGTCAATTGCGCGGCATTCGCGGCTTTGCGGAAGATTGTTGTGATGACACCGCCGTCCGCAGAGAGCGTGGTTTGATGGACAATGAAGCCTGCCTTCTCGCCACTTGTCTCCAGCGTGCGTTGATTGAAATTATAGAGATGCGCTGCGTGGAAACGGCTTAAAGGAGCCTGGCAGACGGCTTCTACATTGGGCACTTCGATGACGAGCCAGCCCTCATCTCGGAGCCAGCCACGCACGCGCGAAAGGATAGTCAACGGATCGGACAGATGCTCAACGATGTGATGCATCGTGACTACGGCGAGAGAGTCTGCGGGAAACTCTGCCTGTTGCGCGACACCGATTTCGATGGGCAATCCCAGCACTTCTTTCGCGTAGGTTGCATAGCCTCGGTTCGGTTCGATGCCGCGCGCATCAAACCCGAGGCGACGCATGACGTAAACAAATTCTCCGCCGCCCGCACCGATGTCCAGAATGTTTTGCTCACCCTGGAGCAGGTCTTTGATCCGTTGATAACGATCAATCGCTCCTCGTCCCGCTCGATAGACGTGTTTCAGGCGCGGCTCGTACGCGCCTTTGTATTCAAGGCGGTAATCTTCAGTGTAGAAGTTGACGATCTCTTCTTCGCGCGGGCGCGGATCAGTCCAGACCAAACCGCAGCGCTTGCAGATAACGGTGCGCAGCGGCTTGCGATCTCTATCAAGCTGGCCGATCTCCTCAACCTCCACTGAGCCACAAAGGTTGCAGGGCACGGAGCATGAGGCGGATGAAAGCGGATCAGACATTTTCGAACAAGTAATCTCCGGTCAAGCGTGTTTTTTCAAGAGTTCGATATTAGGGGTTGCTTCGCTTAATCGTCAAGAAAGACGCTCCAGGTGCGGCGCTTCCCGTTTGGCGCATCGCGCGCTTCATCGCTACACTATGCCTTGCATCACTTGAAGCATGGGTAAACACAGCAAACTACAAACCTCCCTCGAATACGCCGCCGTGCGGGTCATGCTGGCAATCTTCGGGTCTTTGCCGCGCCCGCTCGCCGTCTCGACGGGGCGCGGCCTCGGACGCCTCGCCTACACGTTTGCCGGCAGATTGCGACGCACCGGCCTGCGCAATCTCGAAATGGCCTTTCCTGAAATGAGCCAGCAGGAAAGAGAGCGCATCGTGCATGACTGCTTCCTGAGCCTGGGGCGGCAACTGGGCGAGTTCAGCCAACTCCCGCGCGCAACTCCTGAGAGCCTGCGCCGGATAGTGGATTGCGTCGGCCTGGAAAACCTGGAAGCGGCGCAGCAGCGCGGCAAAGGCGTGCTGCTTTTCACAGGACATCTCGGCGCATGGGAGCTGTCAAGCTTTGCCCTCGCGGCGTTTGGCTACCCTTTAAGTTTTATTGTGCGACGGCTCGATAACGAAAGAATAGAACCGCTCGTTGAAAAGGTGCGCTCGCGTTTTGGCAATCAAACGATTGATAAATTCACTTCACCTCGGCGTCTGCTTCGCACCTTGCGCGATGGGAAAACGCTCGGCGTGCTCGTAGACCTCAACACACATCCGCCGGGCGCGGTCTTCGTAGATTTCTTCGGCGTTCCGGCAGCGACCACCACCGGCCTCGCCAATCTCGCGCTTCGCACAGAGGCCGCAGTGCTGCCTGTCTTCGCCGCGTGGGACAAGGAACGCCGCCGCTTTGTGCTTCGTGTTGATCCGCCGTTGGAAATCACGCGCACCAATGAGATGGAAGAAGATGTGAGACGCTTAACCGCCGCAGTGACATCGGTGATTGAAACCTATGTCCGGCAGTTTCCAGACCAATGGCTCTGGATTCACAAACGCTGGAACACGCGCCCGCCCGGCGAGGCGAATCTTTATCAATAGCATCGCTTTAAATTAACGTCAGTTCGATAAAAGAAGCAGCGCGTTGTCAGCCCCGGAGGGGCGATATATCAGTAGCCCACGGCGTCAGCCGTGGGAATAGGTATCGAATTAAATGAGTAAGCCCCGGAGGGGCGACATATATTCAAGTTGAGAATCAGTCAGCTTTGAATATATGTCGCCCCTCCGGGGCTTTGAATCAAATGGTTGGATTGATTCCCATGACTCACGTCATGGGCTACTGATATATCGCCCCTCCGGAGCTATGATTCGTTCTGTTTTTTGATTATTTCGAATTGACGTTAATTTAAGTCTGACGTAAATCTCGCCCCGTCATCTCTGCCGGTTTCTCGACTCCGAGTAGTCCGAGAATGGTCGGGGCAACGTCTTCGAGTGCCGCGCCCTCGCGCAGTTTCATTCCACGCGATGCTTCGTCTATCAGGTGAAAGGGGACAGGGTTGTTTGTGTGGGCGGTGTGCGGTTGACCTGTCCTGAGGTCAATCATCTGTTCACAGTTGCCGTGATCGGCGGTAATCAAAGTTACCCCGCGCGCCCGCCGAATGCCTTTGGTGATCCAGCCCAGACACGTATCAACGTACTGCACGGCCTCGATGGTCTTGTCGAGCTTGCCCGTATGTCCGACCATATCGGGGTTCGCGTAGTTGACGATGAAGACATCCGTTTCGCCTTCTTCAATCGCCCTTAAAACTTTATCCGTGACTTTGAAGGCGGACATTTCGGGTGCGAGGTCATAGGTGGCAATCTTCGGTGAAGGAACAAGCAGACGACGCTCGCAAGCGTACTCTTTCTCCACGCCGCCGTTGAAAAAGTAGGTGACGTGGGCATACTTTTCAGTCTCGGCCATGCGGTAATTTCGCACGCCGACCTGCCCGAAAACTTCAGCCAGCACGTTGCGGTGCTCCGTCGGGCCGAAGGCGACGGCAAGCTGAAAAGTTTTGTCGTATTGCGTGAAGCAAACGAAGTCGACGGCGGGGCGTTGCGGTGTGGGAAAACCACCGAAACCGGGTTCGGTCAGCGCGCGTGTGATCTGACGCGCGCGGTCTGGACGGAAATTGAAGAAGATGACGGCATCCGTTTCTTCGATGACTGCAACAGGCTCGCCCGTTTCGCGCTCGATGGCGATTGGCTCGACAAACTCATCGTTCACGCCGCGCTCGTATGAACGCTTAATCGCCTCGACCGGATCAATGGCACGCTCGCCTGTTCCTTTGACGAGCAGGTTGTAGGCGCGCTCGGTTCTCTCCCATCGCTTGTCCCTGTCCATCGCGTAGTAGCGACCAATCACGGAAGCGATGCGCCCGCAGCCAATTTCGGTGCATTTCACCTGCAAGGCTTCGACGTAACCGTAAGCGGAAGCGGGCGGCGTGTCGCGCCCGTCGAGGAAGCAGTGGACATAGACACGCTGGAGGCCGCGCTGCTTTGCCATCCGCAAAAGCGCGTAAAGATGTTCCTGTGAGGAATGAACCTGCCCATCGGAGACAAGTCCCATCAGGTGAAGCGATTTCCCGCGCTCCTTAGCCCCATCCATCGCCTTCGCCAGAGCTTCATTGTTGAAGAATTCCCCGGTCTCTATGTCGTGGTCTATCCTTGATACGTCCATGCGAATCACGCGACCCGAACCCATGTTCAAGTGTCCGACTTCGGAATTGCCCATAATCCCTGAAGGCAAACCGACGCGCGAGCCAGAAGCTTCGAGCAGCGTGTGCGGATATTTCTCCAACAGCTCATCGTAGAAAGGTGTGTCGGCCAGAGCGAGAGCATTGCCCTCACGCTCCGGCGTGTAGCCCCAGCCGTCAATGATGATGAGCGCGAGCGGGCCTTGTTTCTTGGTCAAAACTCATCTCCCCCGAAAATTCTGATTTGAATTCATCCCGAAGATTTAATGTAAATCAAAGAGCGGGATTAACCACGAAACCACGCGAAAGAACACAAAGGAAGCCAGTCGTTTCGTGTTCTTTCGTGTGGTTTCGTGGTTACCTCATTCGCTCCCTGTTTCCATGGTTGCTTAGATCGGACACAGGTTGTTGACATCGGGCTCACGTTGTCGGTTGATAACGCGTCTTGCAGTTGGGGCACTCCACCAATTGGGTCACGCCGCTGACCGGAATCACCGGGATGAAAAAGAAAATGGTGACGAAGCGCATGCCCTTCTTCATGATGAAATTGGTGAGCGCCCCGCAGTTGCCGCACTGAATCGGCTGCGTCGTGCGCTCCCGTCCCCAGGTGAAATAATCCGTCCCGATGATGATAAAGGCTAAGCCCATTCAATCTCCCGTGCGGGGCGTCCATTTAGTGACAATCAAAATGTAATGCTGTTGCTTCATGCCGCGCGAGCGGCATCATGACTTTAGCCCGGCGTTTCAACGCCGGGAACGAGCGGAGGGTATGATCCACGTCGCGTCAGCGACGCCTGATTCAATCGTCGCTAACGCGACGAGCATCATCCCTGACCGGCCTCCCGTGCGTTGAAACGCACGGCTAAACTCAAACGCCGCTCGCGCGGCGAAGCGGTGATAGCATCCTTAAAAATTGACAACGACAATTCATTTTCTTGCAGCACGCGCTCTCTTTTGGCGACTGCGTCCGGCTTCCAGCGCCGTTTGCTCAATCTGGTAGAAGGCTCTGCGACCGGGATAGCGCGCTGAGCCGCGCAGGTCTTCTTCAATTCTGAGAAGCTGGTTGTACTTCGCTGTGCGGTCTGTGCGCGAGGCCGAGCCGGTCTTGATCTGCCCGGCGTTGGTGGCGACCGCCAAGTCTGCGATGAAGGAATCTTCCGTCTCGCCGGAGCGGTGCGAGATGATGGCCGTGCGCCCATGCGTTTTGGCCAGCTCAATGCAGTCGAGCGTTTCCGTGAGTGTGCCGATTTGATTGACTTTAATCAAAATGGAATTGGCAACATTTAGCTCGATGCCTTTTTGCAGAAACTCTGTGTTGGTGACAAAGAGATCATCGCCGACGAGTTGAACGCTGCGCCCTAGCTCTTCGGTGAGAGTCTTCCAGCCGTCCCAATCATTTTCGGCCATGCCGTCTTCGATGGAGATGATCGGGTATTGCTCAGCCCAGCTTTTCCAGTAAGTGACCATCTCGCCGCTGGAGAGCTTGCGCTTGTCGGATTTTTTGAAGACGTAAGACTTGCCATCATAAAACTCGCTCGCCGCCGGGTCGAGCGCGAGCATCACGTCGCGTCCCGCGCTGTAGCCTGCCTGGTGGATAGCTTCGAGAATCGTCTCCACAGCCTCGTCATTCGATTTCAGATTGGGAGCGAAGCCGCCTTCATCTCCGACGCTCGTCGCGTAGCCTTTCTTCTTCAGCACAGACTTCAACGTGTGGAAAATCTCCGCGCCCATCCGCAGGGCTTCATGAAACGTGCTTGCCCCGACGGGTACGACCATGAACTCCTGAAAATCCACGTTGTTGTCGGCGTGTGCACCGCCATTGAGGATGTTCATCAAAGGCACGGGCAGGGTGCGCGCCGAAGCGCCTCCGAGATACCTGTAAAGCGGAAGCTCCAAGTAGGTCGCGGCAGCGCGGGCGTTGGCGAGCGAGACGGCGAGCAGGGCATTTGCGCCGAGTTTCGATTTTGTCGAAGTGCCGTCGAGCCTGATGAGCGCTTCGTCCACCTCCACCTGATCGAGCGCGTCCATACCTTCAAGCTCGCGCGCGATGAGGTCGTTGATGTTCCGCACGGCTTTCAAAACACCCTTGCCGCCGTAACGCTTCAGATCATTATCGCGCAGCTCGACCGCCTCGTGTTCGCCGGTTGACGCGCCGCTCGGCACAGCCGCGCGCCCCGTCTCGCCACCAATTAAAGTCACTTCCGCTTCGACGGTCGGGTTGCCGCGCGAATCCAGAATCTCGCGCGCCGTGATCTGCTCAATCAAGCTCATGAGAGATATGCTCCTGCCAACCAAATTTATTTGAAAATGTCTGCGGGTAACTTTATCAGGAGGAAGGGAATTTGGTAAATCCTGAGACGAACGAACTATCCACGAAATAACACGAAGAGACACCAAGCATTCATCATGTTCGTGTCTCTTCGTGTTATTTCGTGGATTGCTTTTCTTCTTACTTTGATTGGCAACTCGGTATGACCAGTTATGACCGTGTATAGCTGTGGGGAATCCCAAGCTTATCCAAACTCTCTTGTAAGTATATCTCAGTTTCTTCGCCCATGAGACCAACATAATCAAAGCAAGTCTCGCCCCAAAAGTCAGATACCATCGGCTCAATAACTTTGAAAACGTACTCAATAGTTCTGTCGCCTAACTCCACATTGGATGGTCGCGATAAGTGTTGGAGCATATTTCTAAGCTTGCCGAACTCAATGTACCGTTCAATCTCAGGAATACGATAACCTGTCGTCGCCCACAGTAAATCTGGAAGTTCAAAGTATGATGCTGTTCTTCCTTTCGACAGCAAATCTTCAATGTTTAGAAGCTTGTCATTATCGGCGGGGGCTTTGGGTAAGGCAGAGAAAATCAAAAGCGGGTGCTCTTGCGCTATGCGAGCTTTGATTATAATTTCAGAGCCGTGCGCTGCTTGAACTGCCGCTATCGCATGAAAGTAGGGATTGCCCATTTCAGCAAACGTGGCATGTTCCAAGCACTGGCCTACAACATAGAGGCCAAATTCCCGCATGTGTTCAGAGATGTCTCTTGTATCTGGGTGCACGGCTGTAAACCTCTAATGACTCAATAAGAGGTTTACGCGGGTCTGTCAAGTATGTAGTTCCCATTTATTATTTACCGTCTACGGCTTTCGCTTCGTCCGACTCAGCCTCTACCGCCGTCTCTTCCGTCTTTTCGAGGCGGACGCGCATGACGCGACGGCGTTCGACGCTCTCGACGTGGAAGAGCAACCCGTTGTACTTGACCGCTTCGCCGGGTTGCAGGACATGCCCCGCCTCGGTCATCAGGAATCCGCCGATGGTTGTGTAGGCTTCGGATTCCGGCACGCTCAGTTTGAGACGACGATTGAGGTCGCGCACAGCGAGGCCGCCGTCGAGGACGTATGTTCCGTCCTTCTCTTCGGTAATCTGCTCGTTGACCTCATCGTCGTGCTCGTCGGAGATGTCGCCGACAATTTCTTCCAACAGGTCTTCGAGCGTGATAATGCCTTCGACGCCGCCGTGCTCGTCAATCACAAATCCGAAGTGGGATTTGGCCTTCTGCATCTGCCTTAAAACATCTTCGAGCCGCGCGGTGTCAACCACGTAGAGCGGGGACTGCAAGACCTGTTCAAGACGAAAGCTAGCGGGGCGCAGCAGGTATGGCATCACGTCCTTGCTGTGGACGAAGCCGATCATGTCGTCGAGCGATTCGCGGTAAACCGGCAGGCGCGAATAGCCGTGATTGCTAAACGCTTTGGCCATCTCTTCGAGCGAGCAATCGCTTGAGATGGCAGCCATCGCCGTGCGCGGAATCATCGCCTCGCGCACCAGAGTATCCGAGAACTCGAAGACGCGATGAATCATGCGTTGCTCGGCTGCTCCCAGATGGCCGCTCGCCAGCGACACGTCAATCAACTGGCGCAGCTCGGCTTCTGTGTACACGGCAGCATGTTCGAGCGAGGATTTGAGGCCGAAGAGTTTTCCGAGCCTTGTTCCCGTCTTGTTGAAAATCCAGATGAGAGGGCGGAAAACTTTTGCGAAAAGCTCAAGCGGGCGCGCGGCGATCAGCGCAAGTCTTTCGGCGCGTTCGAGCGCGGTCATCTTCGGCATCAACTCGCCGATGACGATGTGTAGATACGTGATAACAGCAAACGCGATGGCGATGGCTGCGCCGTGCGCGATGTAGCCAGCCCACCCTTCCGTTGCGATGCGCGTGGCGATTGGCAGCAGCAGGGCGGCGACTGTTGGCTCACCGATCCAGCCAAGAGCAAGGGATGCGAGCGTGATGCCGAGTTGCGTAGCGGAGATGAAAATCGTCGGCTCGTCCAGCAGGCGAAGCGCAGCGCGAGCTGACTTGCTCCCGGCAGCCGCGCGCGCTTCGAGTTTCGGGCGACGCACCGAAACGAGGGCAAATTCTGAGCCGACAAAGAACCCGTTGGCCAACACCAGCAGGAAGACAGCGCCGAGCTTGAGAAGCGCCTCCACGAGCGTGACAGACTCGTGAGCCATACTTTCATCTTGAAAGAGAGCCAGGAATAGGAAATAACTCGCAGGTTCGTCCATCGGTCAAAGGCGGGGGAATTTTCGCGCCATCAAATTTTACAGGAGTTTCAAACGCGGAGGATTATAGCACGGCTGCGCGGTGCGGGCGCGCACAAAAGACCGCTAGACCAAAACTGTAGGCGAGATAGTCAACCTCGGTTTGAGGGGGCTGATTCGCCGTGCGTTTCGGCCTGAGAGTCCGAACTGCGTAAATTGTCCTCTGTTTAGTGTCCCGCCACCGCACCTGCGGCGCGTGCGCGCACAGGACGGCGTTCATGCTTGGCACAGGCGCGCGAGAGGGCCTGTTCGACGCGCGGCTCGACGTTGCATTCGGGCTGGCGGCAAACGGCTGCCAGTTCGGAAATAACAAGGTAGCGTGCGCGCTCAAGCATTCGCTGCTCACGGAATGAAAGCGGCTTGATATGGCTTAAAAACGTCAGGTTTTTGAGTACATCGGCAACCTCGAAAATGTCGCCGGTGCGCATCTTTTCGGAGAAATCTTTGAAGCGATCTTTCCAGTCATGGGCGGGGGACGAGAAATCATCTGATAAATTCTTTAAGAGCATCTCGCATTCGCCGGAAGAGATCGGGGAACGAAGGCCAACTTCTGAGGCGTTGGCGACGGGGACAAGAACCAGGGAATTGGTAGCAGCCAGACGAAGCGTGTAGAAGGGAAGTGAGTTTGCACCTATTTGCTTCTGTTCTATCTGCTCGATGGTCCCGATTCCGTGGTTAGGATAAACAACTTTCTGGCCGACTTTGAAGCCCACCATTATCACCTCCATCGAATTACAAAAATCAGACTGCGCCGCACGCGCGGGTCTGGAAACCCGTCAGAATCACTGCGACGCGTAATCAAGCGTCGGGTCTCGCTTAAATCTCACGAAAGTGTAACAAGCGGTCTTGTGAAGCGTCAAGGAATATAGAGCCGAGACGGGTGATAAGTGACAGGTGACAGGAAAAAGAAGTGTTTTATCTTGTCCATTTGTCACCTTTCACGATACAAATCGCTCAGTGCTTCGCCAGCTCTTTGGCTTTTGTGAGCCGTTCAAGGCGGCCACCCTTCGCGGCAGCGTCGCTCCAGTTTTCAGAATTAAGGATAATCCGGGCCAATGCGGCGGTCGGCATCCGCTCCGTTTGACTTGTTAAGCCTTCGAGCAGATTCTCAAAGCCGGGATTGTGACCGACGAGCAGGACTTCGCGTTTGTCGTCTTCAATCTGCGAGATAATTTCAACGAGGCGCGCCACGGTCGCTTCATAGATGCGCTCGTCATAGCATAGTTCCGTCTCGATTCCGGCGGCTTCGAGAACGAGCGCGATTGTTTCTCTGGCTCTTTTCGCAGGCGAGCAGATGATGAGGTCAGGTCGAATCTTCTGCTCGCGCATGAATTTCCCGATGAGCGGAGCGGCACGCATTCCGCGCTCGTTTAAGGGGCGCTCAAAGTCTGGCAGGGACGTGTCCTCCCAGCTTGATTTGGCGTGCCTGAGAAGCAGGAGCTTTTTCATAACCGGGGAAAGATTTCTTTAGACGGGCGAAGCTGAAAGCGCCTGCTCGTCGTCGTCACCTTCCGGCGCGCGATGCTCGGAGAGAATTTTGAGCGTCGCTATTACGTCACGATGAGCGACGTGCTTCTTGCTCCGGCCTCTTCTGGAATGAAGCAACACATCGTTGATGGAGAGAATGCCGTGAAGCCTGCCATCATCGTCAACTACGGGGAGACGGCGCAGTTGGGCGCTCTGCATCGTCTCCAACGCATCTTCAATTCTATCGTCTGGCGAGCAGGCATAAACGCGCCCGGAAATAACTTCGCCGACCTTGATCGCCGATGCCAGCTTGTTCCTCGTCGCGACAGCCATGCAGATGTCGCGGTCGGTAATCATGCCGACGACCTTTCCTTCACCGTCCACCACGGGAACCGACCCGCAATCTCTTCTCCACATAATCGTGGCGGCTGCTCCGAGGTCGCTGTCAGCGCCGCAAGTTTCCACATCGGCGGTCATAATATCCTGGACTTTCATCTCGAATCTCCTTAATAAACCTGCTTTCTCTGCGTCTTAAGTTTTATCTTTGCGCCTCCAGCGAGAAAACCTATTTCATGCAAAGACGCAAAGGGAAAACGTAAGGCGCTGGAGGGCTTGAGTCAAATTTTGTCCTTTGTTTGAAATCTTCACTTAGTCTTTTAGCACAAGTGGGTCGCCGGGGGATAATTTTTGAGCGGGGTTGTTGCCCATGCGTTCTTTTCATGGTGTAATCGAACCATCGAAAACGGGCGTTAAGAAAGGTTTGCGACGGGTTCACCATTAACGGTGGTCGCGTCCAGTGTACGGTGTCAAAACTCAATAAAATCAACGCCCATGTGCTCGTCTGCCGTCACAAAACCTGTCTCAAGCAGGGCGGTAAAAGGTCTGCCAGGGCATTGAAGCGTGCGCTCAAAGAGCGTGGCTTGCGCGAGCAGGTGATGGTGACAAAAGTTAAATGTCTGGATCAATGCGGGCGCGGGCCTGTGATGGTCGTCTACCCCCAAGGCGTCTGGTACGGCGGCGTGGACGAAGAGTACGCGCGTCGGATCGTCACCGAACATCTTGCGAAAGGGCGCGCCGTCGAGAAAAGAGTATTGCGCGACATGCGCGAGGGCAAAACGGATAAGAAATGAGCGGACGCACGATCATCGTCGGAGACATTCACGGCTGCTATGATGAATTGATGGCGCTGTTGGAAAAAGCCGCGCTCGCCGAAAGCGATCGCGTCGTTTCCGTCGGTGATTTAATCGTCAAGGGCGAAAAAAACCGCGAGGTGCTCGACCTCTTTATCGAAGACGAGAGATTTTCCGCCGTGCTTGGGAATCACGACCGCGCGCTTCGTCGTTACTGGCGCGGCGAAGAGGTTTCGTTGAAGGATTCTCAGGAGAAGACGCGCGCCGAACTGGCACAAGACGAGGAGCGTTATTCGGCTTACATTCAGCAGCTTCCTTTGATGATTGATCTCGGCTCGCATCTGGTGGTTCACGCGGGCGTGCGCCCCGGCGTTGCGCTCTCCAGGCAGACAGTCGAAGACTTAACGGAGCTACGCACGCTCGGCGAGGATCGCACGAATCGTGAGGGTGTGCCCTGGTACGAGCGTTATGATGATGAGCAGATAGTTCTCTTCGGCCACTGGCCTGCGCCTGAGCCAAGACGTGGACCGCGCGCCATCGGGCTTGATACGGGCTGCGTTTACGGGTATGACTTGACCGCTTACATCATTGAGACGGGAGAATTCCTGAGCGTTAAAGCAAAGCGCGTCTACGAGCAGCCGAAGCGTCGTGTGGCATGAGCGCGAGGTCGGGTTACATGGCTAGCACTGATGCTCAATCAAAGAGCATGGGATTAACGCATGAACGATCCACGAAATAACACGAAGAAGCACGAAGAAAACTTCAATGATTTCGTGTTCTTTCGTGTGACTTCGTGGTTCATCTGCTAATTGCTTGTTCTAATGCTGTAAGTTTAGAGTTAGCGAACAAATGATTACTTACGGACATCACCGCTTCCCCGGCAAGCTCTTTGTTGTCGAAGGGACGGACGGAAGCGGCAAATCAACGCAGCTCGCGCTGCTCTATCAATGGCTCAAGGCCGAAGGCTACCCGGTCTTCTTCTCTGAATGGAACTCTTCGCCGCTCGTCAAGGCCACGACGAAGCGCGCCAAGCGGCGACGCCTGTTCACGCCCGCGACGTTTTCCTTGCTCCACGCCACGGATTTCGCCGAGCGCACGGAACGCGACATCTTTCCGCCGCTGAAAGCGGGCGCAATCGTGCTTGCGGATCGCTACATCTACACGGCATTTGCGCGCGACGTGGCGCGTGGGTGCGACCGCGCGTGGGTTCGCCAAATCTACAGCTTCGCCGTCAAGCCGACCGTCAGTTTCTTCTTTCGCGCGCCGCTCGACGTGGCCGTTGAACGAATCATTTCAGCGCGGCCTCAGTTGAAGTATTACGAGGCGGGGATGGATATGGACTGGGCTGACGACGCGGAAGATAGTTTCAAGATGTTTCAGGGCAGGATTCTGGAAGAGTATGACCGGATGGTTGAAGAGTTCGGACTGACGCAAATTGATGCGACGCGCTCGATTGAGAAGCAGCAGCGCGAGATGCGCTCCATTGTCAAGCAACATCTCAAGAAAGAGAAGGTGACGGCGGCGCGATGAAAGAGATGAAATTTTACGGCACGCCGCTGCCCAACGTTGAATTAGAGCCTTACAGCGGCAAGCTGATTGTCATTGAAGGCGCGGACGGCGTCGGGCGCTCCACGCACACTATGCTGCTGCGGACGTGGCTCGAATCGCGCGGCCACGCCGTGCTCGACACAGGCATGACGCGTTCCGTTCTTGCCGGACGCGGAATCAAAAAAGCGAAGCTGGGACATACGCTCGGGCGGCTGACGATGCAGCTTTTCTACGCGACGGATTTCGCCGACCGTCTGGAAAGCCAGATGCTGCCCGCGCTGCGCGCCGGGTTCATTGTCCTGACAGATCGCTATATCTACTCGGCGATTGCCCGCGCCATCGTGCGCGGCGCTGACCCCGATTGGGTGCGCGCCATCTACGGCATCGCGCTCGTGCCCGACGTAATCTTCTACCTCAACATCGGCTCGGCGGAAGAGTTGATCTCGCGCGTGCTGGCTTCCGGGCGCGGCTTCGACTACTGGGAATCAGGCATGGACCTGTATCTCGGTGAAGATTTCTATGACAGCTTCGTCGAGTATCAAACTCGGATGCTGCGCGAGTTCGATAGGATGAAAGGCGAGTACGGCTTTCGCGTGCTCGATGCGAGGCGTTCGGTTAACCGAGTCGCCGCCGATCTCAGGCGTGCCGTCGCGCGCGTGATTGACGAAGGAAAGATTGTTGATGCCGCAGATGATTCCGTGAAGGCTTTTCCCACCGCAGCGAAGCGACGCACCGCCCGCTTAAAAAAGGCTGAGACAGCAATCAATAGTGGAGAGATACGGGAAGGAACGAACCGGCGTTGAGACTTGCGGCCATAGACATCGGCTCAAATTCGATCAAGCTGGTCGTCGTCGAGGCAACATCGTCGGAGTCTTTCGCCGTGCTCGCGCGCGAAAAGGAGGTCGTCCGGCTCGGCCACGATACGCTTCGTGAAGGACACTTAGCGCCCGCCGCCATCCAGAGCGCAGCCGCTTGCATCGGACGCTTCCGCTCAATTGCCGAAGCGCGCGGCGCTGGAGAGCAAACAATCGCCATTGCGACCGCTTCGGTGCGCGAGGCGCATAACGCCGCAGAGTTCATCGAAGAGGTGCAGAAACGCACGAATGTGCGCGTGGAAGTCCTCTCCGGGCTGGAAGAGGCGCGGCTGATCGGGCTGGCCGCCGCTCAAGGGTGCGGGACAAAGGGGATGAGCCTGCTGAACATAGACATCGGTGGAGGCTCAACTGAATTCTCGCTCGTGGTGGACAGTGTTCCCACGGAACTCTTCTCCCTCAAGCTCGGCGCGGTCGGTCTGACCGAACAATTTATTTCGACCGACCCCATCAAGCCGAAAGAGCTGCGCGCTCTGCGCGAAGAGATACGCGCTGCGCTCGAAAGACCTTCGCGTGAGCTGCGCGCCAAGCGATGGCAACAGGCGACGGGAACTTCGGGGACGATCCTGGCCATCGGTGAAGCCTTGCGCCTGCGCCGCCTGCGCGCGCTGTCTGTTGACGAGCAGGGAGCGCAACCGGCGAGAGTCGAAATCACTCTCAACGAACTCGAACGCTTCAACGAGCGCATGGCGGAGCTGGATGCCAGTGGGAGGCGCAGCGCGCCCGGCATCAGCGCGCAGCGCGCAGAGATCGTTGTCGCGGGCGGGCAGATTCTCGAAGGCGCGATGCGTGCTCTCAACCTCAATCTTTTACACACCTGCGACTATGCTTTGCGCGAAGGAGTAATCATTGATCGCTTGCGTGAGATGGAAGCGGAATCGCGTCCCCCTGTGCCGGACACCGTTGATCCACGCCTGCGCGGTGTGCATGCGGTGGGGCGGCGCTTCGGTTATGAAGAAGCGCACGCGCATCGAGTCGCCGCGTTTGCCGAAAAATTTTTCGATAGCCTGGCCAATCATCTCAAGCTCACCCGTCATCATCGAACATTGCTCTCGGCTGCCGCCCTGCTCCACGATGTCGGCTATCACATCGCGAGCGAGGCGCACCACAAGCACGCGCTTTATCTCATCAAGCATTCCGAGTTGACGGGCTTTTCCGAAGCCGAGCGTGAGGTCATCGCTAACATTGTGCGGTATCACCGGGGGGCGCTGCCGAAGGAACGGCATCCAGACTACGCCGCACTGGGCGAGCAGGATCGCGAGACGGTCTGGCGGTTGGGCGCAATCCTGCGCGTGGCCGACGCCTTTGACCGCAGCCACGACAACAGCGTGAGCGACATTCGCTGCGAGCGCGAAGGCAAGAGCGTCCACATCCAACTGCGAAGCGCCCACGATTGCCACAAAGAAATCTGGGCTGCCGAACAAAAGCGCGACATGTTCGAGCAAGCTTTCGATTACAAGCTGACCTTCAGCCGCCGCGCCCTGGCACGGAGAGCATAAAGCCAGGAGACAGAACACAGAAGACAGAAGTCAGGAGAAAAGAAAAGCTGTAGCAGTGGTTCTCCACCTTATCCCTTCTGACTCCTGTCTCCTGTCTTCTGTATTCTGCTTTTAGGTATGAAAGCTAAAGAGATTGTCGGACTTGATTGCGGGGCGAGCGCGGCTGAGGGGATTCGTCTTGTGCTGCGCTCGCGGTTGGAGGAGATGTGCGCGTTTCGTGCGACGGCGCTCGCTTGGAGCGAGATGGAGGGCGTGCATGACATGCGCGTCGCCTCGCGTCGGCTGCGCAGTCTCGTCAGAGATTTCTCACCTTACTTTCGTAACCGAAAACTCCGGCGCTCGACGATTGCCTTAAAAAGCATTGCCGATGCGCTCGGCGCTGTGCGCGATCAGGAAGTGGCGCTCAAGGCTTTGGAGAAGTTGGCGGCAGAATCTCCAGTGGAAGTTGCGGCGGGGATTGAGCAGTTTGCGAGCGAACGACGGCTGAAACAGGAGCGTGCGCGCTCAGAGCTTGAAAAAGCATTGACGCAAACTGCGCTTGCCAAGTTGCAAGAGGAATTCAATGCTGCGCTCTCAGACGGATTAAAAGTTTCCCGCAATCGCAGGAACAAGGGCGATGAGCAACAAGCGGCTGAGAGCATCAGCTTCCGCCAGGCCGGGCGCGACCTGATTGTCGCAGGACTTCAGGAGTTGCAAGACTTGAGCAAGAGTCTGTATCGCCCGCTCAAGACAAAGCCGCTCCATCGAATGCGCCTTGCGGCTAAGCGTCTTCGCTATGCCCTTGAGCTTTTCGCTCCGTGTTGGAGCGAGCCGCTCGCGCCATTTGCCAAAGAGATTGCCAAGCTGCAAACCTCTCTCGGCGAGCTTCACGATTGCGACCTGTGGATTGCCGATTTCGGAGAGGCGTTGCAAGACGGCGAGGAATCCGAGGGAGCGCACGCGAGAAGCGCCGCCGTCTGGCTGTTGGATTATTTCGTCAGAGAACGCACAGACCGCTTTCGCGCCGCGCTCGCGCGCTGGCATGAGTGGGAGATAAACCATTTTCAGGAACGCCTTGCAGACATCATTAACGATCACTCACCTGCGGCTGAAATCAGGCGAAAAAGCCTCCTTTGACATCCCTTCGTCCTCTCGCAAACATCCGAAAGGGGTGGTTTTTGATTTTCTTTCCCGCGAATTCCGTTTGGGGAATAGTGCTTGCTAAACTAGAATAGGCAGCGAAGCAAATATTCTCTCCCGCTAATCGTTTTAAAGTAATTAGGGCATGAGCCCTTTAGCTCAGGGATTGCGGTCTTCGCAGGCTTCATCAAAAAAAGCGATTAAGCGTCCGGGGTATTCTCGGAAAACTTCAGTTAAATTTGTAGTTTCAATCTCGCAAGTAGGGTATTCTACGGACGAATGACAACAGGTGAAAGCAAGCAATCTTTGTTAAGCGACCAGCGCCGGAGCGACTCCCCGCCTTCCGTCTTACCGCCGCAATTGAGCGGGCCGGAATTTCTCTTCAACCGCGAGCTGAGCCTGCTGGAATTCCATCGCCGCGTGCTTGAAGAAGCCCTCGACGATAGCCAACCGCTGCTCGAACGGCTCAAATTCCTCTCCATCTTCTCAACCAACACGGACGAGTTTTTCATGATCCGTGTGTCGGGGCTCAAGGAAGCATTGGAAGAAGATGTGACGGAACTCTCGCCCGACGGCATGACGATCACGGAGCAGTTGAAAGCGACTAGAGAGCGCCTTCTGCCGATGCTCGACGAGCAGATGCGCTGCCTGCGCGATGACATTCTGCCGGGGCTTCTGTCCAAGGGTATCGAGATTGTGTCCTACTATTCACTGTCCGAGTCCGAGCGACGCGCACTCGACGATTATTTTACGGAAGACGTTTTTCCTGTCCTGACGCCGCAGGCCGTTGATTCGGCGCATCCGTTTCCCTACATCTCCGGCTTGAGTCTCAACATTGGATTAATGGTCGAGCCCATCCCTGAGCATGGCATCACGCAGTCGTTGACCGGCACGGTCGAGTCGCGTTTCGCTCGCATCAAGGTTCCGCCGCTCGTGCCTCGCCTGGTGCAGGTCGGCAAGACCGGGGCGAGGTTTGCGCTTCTCGAAGAAGTAATCGCCGCCAACGCCCATGTGTTGTTTTCGAGAATGCATGTCAGCCACGGCCATTTCTTCCGCGTCACGCGCGACGCCGACATAGAGGTCAGGGAAGACAAGGCCGCCGATCTCTTGAAAGCCATTGAGCAGACGTTGCGCAAGCGTCGCTTCGGCTCGGCGGTGCGCCTCGAAGTCTCCAAGGGGATGCCGGACGCGATGGTTCGTTACCTGACCAAGGAACTCGAACTCACGGCAGACGACGTTTATGTGGTTGACGGCCCTCTGCGCGTCAACGACCTGATGGAGTTGAACGATCTTGATAGGCCGGATTTGAAAGATAAGCCGCTGAAAATCATGATTCCCCGTTTCATCAAAAACGAGGATTCAATTTTTGAGGTTATCAAGAAGCGAGATGTGCTGCTGCATCATCCGTACACTTCTTATTCGACGGTCGTCAAGTTTATTGAAGCGGCAGCGCAAGACCCCGACGTGCTCGCCATCAAGATGTGCCTTTACCGCACCGGCGCAGATTCGCCGATTCCGCAATCCCTGATCGAAGCCTGCGAGCAGGGCAAACAGGTGACGGCGATTGTCGAGATCAAGGCGCGCTTTGACGAAGAGCACAACATCGAATGGGCTAAGCGGCTCGAAGAAGCGGGCGTGCATGTCGTCTACGGCGTGGTCGGACTGAAAGTCCATTGCAAGGTCGCGCTCGTCGTGCGGCGCGAGGACGATGACGACCTCAGACGCTACGTTCACATCGCCACAGGCAACTACAATCCGGTCACCTCGAATTTTTACACAGACCTCGGCATCCTCACCGCCAGCGAAGAAATCGGTGCTGATGCGTCGGATTTGTTCAACTTCCTGACGGGCTATTCACGGCAGAAAAAATATCGTCAGTTGCTGGTCGCGCCCGTCAATTTGCGTGAGCGAATGATTTCCTTAATCAGGCGCGAGACGGAACACGCTCGCGCCGGACGGCCTGCCCGAATCAGTGTGAAGATTAACCGGCTGGCAGACATTGAGGTGATTCGCGCTCTGTATGAAGCTTCGCAGGCTGGCGTTCCGATTGACCTGATCGTGCGAGGAGTCTGTATGCTGCGCCCCGGTGTGCCGGGTCTCTCCGAAACGATCACAGTCCGCAGCATCGTCGGACGCCTGCTGGAACACAGCCGTGCTTATTATTTTGCCAATGGCGGCGATGAAGAACTCTACACGGGCAGCGCCGACTGGATGTCGCGCAACTTTGACCGTCGCGTCGAAGTGATTGCGCCCGTTTATGATCCCAACCTGAAAAAGTATCTGAAGGACGTTGTGCTGGCTACCTATCTGAAAGACAACGTGAAAGCGCGGCTGCTGTTGCCGGATGGCAGCTACGAGCGAATCAAGGCCGCTCCCGGCGAAGAAAGAGTTGACGCGCAGATGTATTTTCAGGACACCATCGGCACAGGGCTTTCATCTTTTTGAGAATCAAACAAGCATTTGAGAGGAAAGAATAATTCATGTTCAGACAGCAGAGAACAGTCAAGCTTGCGTTACTCACAATCGCGCTCCTCTTAACTCTTCCTTACAGCATTTCCGGTCAGGATAAGCAGAAAAAGAAAAAAGAGCCTCTGCAAGGCACACCCGTTCTGTGGAAAGACCCCGGCGACATCAGCACGCGCAATCTCTTGCTCGGCGCAGGCGGCGAGGAGATGAAGCCGGACATCAGCAATGTCACCTTCATCAAGGAAGAGGTGGGCGGATACTCGGCAGGTTTCCGCGTGCGCGACGGGGCAGGCAACCTCTGGGTCGCAAAGCTTGGCAAAGAGGCGCAGCCGGAGACGGCTTCCTCAAGATTCGTCTGGGCTGTTGGCTACGTCTCGGAGATTCACTACCTCTTCCCTTGCGTCCAAATCAAGGGCGCTCCTGACAAAAAGGTCGAGAGATGCGAAGGGAAGGGTTTCGCTAACGTCAGGTTCGAGGCTCGCCCGAAGGGCATCAAGCGGCAAGGCACTACCTGGAGTTGGGCGAATAATCCTTTCACGGGGACGAAAGAACTCAAGGGCTTAATCGTCGTGATGGCGCTCCTTAATAATTGGGACATGAAAGACGATAACAATAAAATAATCTATGTGCCCGGCATAGATGGCGCGCAAGGCGAACTCCGGTACATCCTCAGCGACCTCGGCGCGACCTTTGGCAAGACCGGCGGCATCATCTCGCGTAGCCGCAACGATCCAGAGGACTACGCCAAATCCAAGTTCATCGAGGGCGTCGAAGGAGACCGCGTCAAGTTCGCCTACAGCGGGAAAAACTCCGGCCTCTTCAAAGAAGTCACTGTCGAGCAGGCCAAGTGGATCGGCGATTTACTCTCGCGCTTGAACGACGAGCAGATCGCGGACGCCTTCCGCGCAGGTAATTTTACGCCGGAGGAAACCCAGATATTGACGGCTGCCTTCCGCGCCAGAATCAATCAACTGGTCAATCTTCCCGGACAAAACGCCGCTGCCGGTACGAATTGAACTTTAGCGGGTCATGAAAGAATCAGCGGAATAGAAAACACAAAGGGGGAGCAAATGAAGAAAAGAGATTGGCAGACCATTCTGTTGGTGACTCTCCTTGCTGGCCTGCTCGGGTTTGCTCTGGTCACCTACCTGCTGTCCGACAAAAAGTCGGGAGAAACTGTTAAGCAGATTCAGAAGACGGCGCAAACGACCGCGCCGCTGGCAGAGCCTGGCGCAAATACCAGTGCTCAGACGCCGACGCCGGAGACTAACGGCAAAGGAGGGTCTTCTATTCCAGAAATCTTTGGAATGTCCGAGGACGTGTCAGGCCCTCACCGGACTGATAAATGGACGACCGTAGTTCCACGAATTATCGTCAGGTTGACGCTCGCCGCACTGCTGGCTACCTTGCTGGCCTTTCGTCCGCGCAAAGATTTGTCCCGCACCAAGCGCAATCTCTTTGTGGCGCAGACTCAGATACTGCTCGCGGTCGTCGCTAGCGCCCTGATGATGATCGTGGGCGACAACGCCGCTCGCGCCTTCGGTATCTTCGCCGCTGCTTCGCTGGTGCGCTTCCGCACGAATATCCGCGACCCCAAAGAAACGACGGTTCTCTTAATCAGTCTCTCGCTCGGGCTGGCGACGGGCGTAGGTCGTTGGGATGTGGCGCTCATCCTTGCAGTGTTCGTCCTGCCTTTGCTCTGGTTGCTCGAATCCAGAGAATCCGAACAAGTGTTTCGCTCGATGGAATTGACCATCAAGACACGCGACACCGACACGATGCAGGAGAAGCTCAAAGGGATTTTTCAGCGTCATAAGTTCACCGCGGAAATACGAGAGATTAATCCGCCTGATGAAGAGGAGCCTGTCGGCTGCATCATGTATTCTGTGAACATGAACCTGAGCGCCAGCACGGATCAAATCAGCGAGGAGATACGCGCTCTCGACCCGGAGAATATCGAAGGGATTGAATGGGAGCAGACGAAGGATAGCAGCGCTTACGTTTATCAATAGCGCGGAAGAATAGTGGCAGGGCAGATAACAAATGAAAAGGCCGCTTCCATGTGAAGCGGCCTTTTCATTTCGGGTCTTTCTCAGTTAACGGTGAACTATTTGCCAGCTCCGGTATATGAACCGCTCTTCGTGGACTGCATCTTCGCCGCGTAATCCTGCACGAACGTCTTAAAGTCGCCGTGACCCCAGCTCGTGTAGAAGTCGAATTTCTTCATCTCGGCGTAAACCTGATCGTAATTCCAGTTGTACTTGGTGAAGCGATAGACCGCACCCATCGCGCCTGTGCGATGACGCCCGCCTGCGCAGTGAACGTAGAACTTGCCTGTCTTGGGGTCGTCCACCAACTTCAGGAAAGAGGCGACGGCTTCCTCTGTCGGGTATGCCTTATCAACCATGGGAATATTGACATAGCGCATGCCGAGGGATTCAACAATCTGCTTCTCATAATCTTTCGGCTCGGCTTGCAGATCAACCACGGTGGTGATGCCCAGTGCCTTCAGCGACTCGTAATCTTTTTCTTTGGGCTGCGCTCCACGATAGAAACGCTCATCCATCTGCCCGAAATTCTTAATCTTGACGTTTGAAAAATCAGCATGCTGCGACGATTGAGCAGCCGCCATGACAGCGAAGATGATGATTGAGGCGAGGGCACTAAGCACTTGGCGAAAGCCATTCCGATTCACAGTCATTTTATATCCTCCAGAAGTAGGCACAATCAGAATCCAATCGGGATTCCAGTTAAAAATGAGGGAAAGTTCAGGGGGCTGCTGTCAGCAATCGTTTTCGATGCCATGCATCTTTTGACGGATTCAAAAGATCAACCACGAGGATTTACAATCTTAATGAATCTTCGCCAGTTCTGGCAAGCATTCGAAATGTCAATCTGACTGCATCACGTTCGTTCGGCGTTCCCGATGTCTCATTGTCTCATCGAGAGCGCCTTATCAAACGCAAAGAGTAAGATTCTTAAACGACGGGTGGGGTTGCTAGCTTTTGCTTACCTACAGGAGAGTAAAATGAACGTGCGATTATCGTACTCCCAAGACTTTTTTTGACCCGCTGAAAGTCGTTTGAAAGGAGCATTTATCAGGATAAATTTTCAGCGCGCCGATTATTATGCCCAGGTAAGGCTAGCGCCCAAAAATATTTCTTGCGAGCCGCGTGTCTCGGTTCGCATTATTCCTGTTCAAGTATCTCTTTGGCTTTCAGCAGATTTTGCCGGTGTTCTTCGCTGATTGTCGGGTAGCTCAAATTCAGGGACTCCAATTTGGTGATAATCACGTCGGCGACAGCCGTCCGCATAAACCATTTGTTATCGGCGGGGATAATGTACCAGGGAGCTTCCGGGGTGCTGGTGTGATTGAACATGTCTTCGTAGGCTGCCATGTAATCGTCCCAGAATCTGCGCTCCTTCACGTCGTTCAAAGAGAATTTCCAGTTCTTTTCAGGGGTGTTGATGCGCTTGAGGAAGCGGCTGCGTTGTTTCTCCCTGGAAACGTTGAGAAAGAATTTAAGAACGACGATGCCGTTGCGCGTCAAATAGCGCTCGAAGCTATTGATCTCTTCAAAGCGTCGCTGCCAGATGTCTCCGGCTTTCGCTTCGGGCGGCAATTGCTGTGCGTTTAGAATCTCCGGGTGGACGCGCACCACCAGCACTTCTTCGTAGTAAGAGCGATTGAAAATACCGATGCGCCCGCGTTCGGGGAGCGACTTTGCGCTGCGCCAGAGATAATCGTGATCCAGTTCTTCCGTCGAGGGTGATTTGAAAGAGAAGACCTGGCAACCTTGCGGGTCAACGCCGGACATGACGTGCTTGATGGTGCTGTCCTTGCCCGAGGCGTCCATCGCCTGAAAGATAATCAGCAGCGCACAGGTATTCTGCGCGTAGAGGACATCCTGAAATTTCGCTAACCGCAAAACATCTTCGCGCAGCTTCGTCTCCGCCTGCTCTTTGTTCTCAAACTCTCCTGTGAAGTCCGGGTCGTAATCTTTGAGATGGATTTTCCTGCCCGGCGGCACTAGAAAATGGTCATGATTCATGGCTGGCACGCTCCCTTTGAGGCTTGAACTACCTGAAGGAGAATGCCATTTATCCGAGAGTTGTCAAGTTATTGCCTAAAATCTGAAAGTGGTGTCGAACTGCAAGCGCGTGGTCGGGCGATTGAGCGACCCCGGCGGCGTCGTGCCGAAAGCGCCGAGCAGCCCATGAGGGCGCTGGTTGACGATGCCGATGATTGAGAAAACGACGCGCGGGTCAGCCGTGTAGTTGAAGATCAAACGGTGAAGGCGCGTGTCGGATGGCTGCAACATGTCGGACATGTTGAAGGGCGTCAGCACGGCGTCCTTTTCGATACTGGCGAACGTGTAGCCGAATTGCACATCGCCACGCTCTTTGCTCCTCCCTATCTGAACTTCAGCCCAGTAGCCGTTATTTTCATTGTTGGGCAGGAAGACGGTCGCTCCACTTGCGCCAGCCACCGAGACATCATGAGTCTGTGTGTTGGTGACGAAGTTGAAAAGCAGCATGATGGGAAAGCGCGCGCTCCTTGTCAGGTCGAGACGACCGATTAAGTCAACCAGATTGTAACCCGATGCCAGACGACCATCGCGGTTGACGGCGTTGTTAGTGGCTGGTGAAAGCCCCAGGTTGGCATTGCCGGAGACGAGCAGGTCGCGCGAGATTGAGACCTGTGTCGTCACGGTCTGCGCCGGGGTGTTGCCGGTCGCAGGGATGGTGACGGTCACGGGCAGTTGCAGTTGATTGCCGAAGACCTGGATGGGCGTGATGAACTGCGTGCCGGAGAAATAAAGGTCGGAGGCCGAGAGCGTCAGCGCGATTGTCTTGGTCGGCTCAAACCGCGTGCGGAGTTGCGCGCCATAAAGCGCCAGGTCACGCCCCCCGCGATGCGATTCTTCGATATTAACTGTCCCGTTGGCGTTGCGCACGAAGGCAGAGTTGCGCTCCAGGAAGGGAAGCTCCCACGCGATAAAGGTCAGATTCTTGAGCGTGGACTTCTTGAAGTTGCGCGAATAGGTCTGGCTGAATCCTTCGACCGGCAGATCATTGTCAATGGTCATTTCCGTGCGCGTCCAAGGGACATCGAATTTGCCGCCCTGAAGGCGCAGGCCAGGGATACGTTGCGGCGTCCAGGCGATGTATGCCTGGTCAAGACCGAAAGGCTTGCGGTTATAAAAATCTGTGAGCGTTTGGTTGGCCGAGATCGAGTCGGCGAAGCTCCCGCTGGCGAGGCGCAGTCCCCAGTCAAATTCCTTGCTGATTTGCCCTTTCATTGCAAGGCGCGCGCGGACGCGAAAGCGCTGGCGCGTGCTCAAGGGGTTTCCGAGGATGGCCGGGTTATCTCCGTTCGCCAGAGCATTCAACTGACCGTAAAAGGATTCATAGCGTAGGCGAATATCGCCGCTGAAACTGATTGAGCCGAGTTGTTTAGAGAGCGTCTCGCTCGTCTTCTTCTCCTGTTCTTCGACGCGTGCGAGATGCGCGTCCGTCTCATTCGCTTGAGCTTTTGCCGGAGAATCTTGCGGCGCATTATCGCTGACGGGAATATCGCTGGTTTTGACGACCTCGCTCGCCCCCGTCCGCGCTGTTTGTTCAACGCGCTTGCGAAGCGCATCTATGACCTGCGATTGCTCCGTGAGAAGCGCGCGCATGCGTTTGAGTTCTTCCTGCTGCTCGCGCAATTCCCGGCGCACCTCGTCGAGGTCTGAACTGTTGGAAGCCACACCGGCTGCTGTGGGAGCGGCGGTAGCGGCCATCCGGTTGTTGGTAGAGGATTGTGCCTCAACTAACAAAGGCAGAGCGAGGCAGAAGGAGCATAAAAGAAGCGCACGGGAGATTTTGAGTTGCAGCATAATTGATTCCTTCCGGCGAAGTTTTGAGTAACCAAAGAATCTTATCCAACGCCTGCGCGAGAAGCATGCGGGCTTTAGATAATATTCGACCTGTCAGCCTGAAGATAGTATGACGCCGATATTACGGTGATGTTAAGGAAAAGCAGAATCCAGCGAAAAGCAGAAGTCAGAAGTCAGAATAATAAGGTGGAGAACCACATTCACAGATTTTCTTTTCTCCTGTCTCCTGACTCCTGTCTTCTGACTTCTGCTTTTCTAACCAGCCGTTTGCCTGTAAAATCGAGAGACATTATGGCTTTACTCAAAATTACAGATGCGAGCGGTCGGCAATGGCAGTATAACCTGATAGCGCAGGCCGCCTGTACGATTGGCCGCGCGCCGGACAACTGCATCGTTCTGGACGACCCGCGCGCTTCGCGCCATCACGCGCACATCAGGTTCGATGATCCCGGATACACCATCGTTGACGGCGTCATCATGAATGGCCAGGTGCGTCGCAGCGCCAACAAAGTCTTCGTCAACGGCGAAGCGCGCTACGAACATCCGCTGAAAGACGGTGATCGAGTCACCATCGGTGCAAGCACCATCCGCTTTGAGCAGCAGAGAGAGGAGCGCACGACCGATGTGCGCTACGACGATAAGCCGCTCGGTCACACACAACTCCTCATCTCCGCCAACGATGTGATGACGACCGTGCTCAGGACGAGCAAGCCGCCAAGTCCGACGACCGCCGCCTCCGCCGCACGCGACAAAGAGATGGAAGCTTTGCAGCGCAAGGCTAATATCCTCGCCGAGCTTTACGAGATGAGCAAGACGCTCGGCTCGGTCTTCGATCTTAACGCCATCTTTGCCAAAGCGACCGACATCATCTTTCGCTCCACACCCGCAGACCGCGTCGTCGCGCTCCTGGCAGAGGGCGGCCCTGTTGGAAACAGCGATGAGGATGTCGAATTGGTGCCTATCGCCACCCGCGCACGCGACGAGAAGCTCGACGCGCATGCTAAAAAACTGACTATCGGTCGCACCATTACGCGCAAGGTGATGAAAGATCGCGTGGCGCTCTTGTCGCAGGACGCGGCTGCCGAAGCGATGTTCGCCGGTGTTGAATCAATCGTCTCGCAGGGCGTGCGCTCGACCATCTGCGCGCCGCTCGTCGCAGAAAGTGGCGTTCACGGCGCACTCTATGCGGATCGTCTCGATCCGTTTGCGGCTTTCAAGCCGGACGATCTTGAATTGATTACGGCGGTCGCGGCGCAAACTGCCGTCGCGGTCGAAAACGCTCGCGCTCACGAACGGCTCGCCCGCGAAGAAGTCGCGCGCGCCAATTACGGACGATTTCTTCCTGAATACGTCGTCAAGCAGATGCTCGAAAATCCAGAATCGTTCAAGCTCGGCGGCGTCAATCAGACCATCACGGTACTCTTCGCGGACATCCGGGGCTTCACACGCATCTCTGAGCACGCCAAACCCGAAAGGGTCGTGCATCTCCTCAACAAATACTTCTCGGCGATGACCGACATCATCTTCGCGCACGGCGGAACGCTCGACAAATACCTGGGCGACGGCTTGATGGCGCTCTTTGGTGCACCGACCGCGACGGCGCAGGACGCGACGAACGCAGTCAACGCGGCGGTCGCCATGCAGCGTCGCATCATCGGCATCAATCAGGAACTGCGCGACGAAGGTTTTAATGAGATTGGCATCGGCATCGGCCTGCATACGGGCGAAGCGACCGTTGGTTACATCGGCTCTGAGCGGCGCTCGGAATACACGGCCATCGGCGATACGGTCAACACGGCGGCGCGGCTCGAATCAAATTCCATAGCCGGACAAATTCTCATCAGTGATGCGACAGCGCGCGGGGCGGTGAGCCGCTATCCGCTCAAACAGCACGATCCAATCTATGTCAAAAACCGCGCTCAGCCCGTGCCGCTCTTCGAGGTCGAGTGGGAGTCGGGTAAATCACAGGGCGATCCGCTCGTGGTCTCTCTCAATGATCGAGCGGAGACGTAAACGATTAAGAGCCGTGACAGGTGACAGGGAAGAGCCGTGACAGGTGACAAGTGACAGGTGACAAGAAAAAACATGTTCTTACTTGTCACCTGTCACCTGTCACGATTTACGGCTTTTCCTTGTCACCTGTCACTTTTATTTTATGACTACATTCATGCGGAGGACGCGCGCTTTTGTGGGGCTGGACGCGCTGCGCAAGCTCGTCTCCGATTCGATGGCGATAGACATGGGATCGGCTGGGACGATTATCAGTGTGCGTGGACGCGGTGTCGTCGTTGATGAGCCTTCCGTCATTGCTGTCAACAAAGTCACGGGTGAGGTGGTGGCGACGGGACGCGAAGCCCGCCAGATGCAGGGGCGCGAGGCGCGCGACGTGACCGTCATTGCGCCCCTTGTTGACGGCGTCGTCGCAGATTTCGAGCGCACGCAGGCGATGCTTGACCGCTTCGTCCGTAAAGCGCGGAGCGGCATCTCGCATTTCAGTCGCCGCGCCGTGATGAGCGTTTTGTCAGGCGTCACACAGGTCGAGCAACGCGCCCTGTTGAGCGCCGCCGAGCACGCGCACATTGGCCGTGTCTACATGGTCGAAGAGGGACTGGCGGCAGCCATCGGTGCAGGTGTCCAGGTCACGGACGAACGCGCTTCAGCCGTCGTTGACATCGGCGGCAGCACAACGAACGTCGCGGTGGTCGCCAATGGCTCAATCGTTCACGCTAACGCCGAAAGAATCGGCAGCTCCGACATTGATGCAGTGATTATGGATCGTCTGCGCCGTTACAGGGGCTTAACCATCGGCATCCCGACCGCCGAACGTTTGAAGATGGAACTGGGGTCGGCGATTGAGCCGGAAGACCCTTCATCGAGCATCACGGTTAAAGGGCGCGACGTACAGACGGGCAGCCCCGGTGCGATAGACGTGACGGCTGATGAGATTTACGGTGTCACACAGGCGGTGATGCGTAAAGTGGCCGACGCCGTGCGCGAAACGCTTGCCGAATTGCCGCCTGAAGTCGCCGCCGACATACATGATCGCGGCCTTATCCTGACAGGCGGCGGCTCTCTGCTCAAAGGTCTGGATGAATACCTGAAAGCTGAAACACGACTCGACGTTCGCGTGGCCGACGAGCCACGCTTCGCCACCGTGCGCGGCCTCTCGCAACTCTTTGACGAGCCGCTCTTGCTCCGCCGCGTCGCACGCAACGAAGCGCCGCCGTTGATGGACGCAGAAGCCAGAGTGTTTGAAAGCTAAAGAGCGTGCTCGGCCATGCAAGCGTAATCTACTTGCTATCATCTGCCCTTTTATTGAAAGGAGAGACGGGAGTGAACGATAAGCAGAGCGACGCTGACTTGATTCTCCGGCTTTATGAAATTCGGCGTGAAGAGGCAATGCGGAAGGCGCGCAATTGGTTTATAACTGACTTCAATCCGGGAAGCTTGCAAGACATCTTCAATGTATTAGTCGGCGAGCATAACGCTGATTTTCGCATGGTCGTGTCTTACTGGGATATGGCGGCGGCGTTCGTCAATTTCGGGGCGATTGATGAAGAGATGTTCAATGACATCAACACGGAGCACGTTGCAGTGTATGCCAAGCTCCAGCCGTTCCTGGCGGAAATTCGTGCGATGCCGGGTGTGCCGCCGTACCTGTATTTCAAGCATCTTGAGCCGCTGGTCTTGAGGATGCCCGACGCGCCGGAGCGAATAGCGGTGATGAAACGATTTATGAAGAGCCGCGTCGAGGCGCAGGCGAAAGCATCCAATTGAAGCGCTTGAAGGCAGGAATAGGCGTCCAATCTTCAAATTAAAATGCGGTTAACAAATTCGTGAACGTCGGCAAGTTAATTCATCGGCAGATTTCGGTGGCGCGCGTCTATGGCATCCCTGTGCGGATAGACTATCGCTGGTTCGTGGTCTTCGGTGTCAGCGTCTGGCTGGTCTCCTTGAATTTGCAGCGCGGCATTCGGGGCTTGCCGCCGGTTGAGCCGGTGGCGGCGTGGGTGCTCGGCGTCATCACAACTCTGGCGCTCTTTCTCTCAGTCTTTGGCCATGAATTGTCGCACGCGCTAGTGGGAAGGATGGAAGGAATCGAGATTGAAGAAATCGTGCTGCATCCGTTTGGTGGCCTGGCGCGCCTGAAGCGCGAGCCGGACACGCCGGGCGCAGAGTTTCGCATCGCGGTCGCTGGCCCGGCGGCGAGTTTTCTGTTTGCGGTGCTGGCGTTTGGTGCTTATCAGATCGCTCTTGTGGGTGGTTATCGAACCGCCGCCGCAATTCTTTTCTTCATCGGCGCGGGCAATTTGCTGCTCGCCGTTTTCAATCTCTTCCCGGGCTACCCGCTTGATGGCGGGCGAGTGCTGCGCGCTCTGCTCTGGAAGAGGCGCGGCAACATCACCGAAGCCACACGCATCGCGGGCTTGTGCGGAATCTTCATCGCAGTGGCGCTCATCCTGATGGGCATTTACATGGCCGTCTCGCCGAAGTGGCAGGGCACATTAAGCGGGTTGTGGTCTGTGCTCGTCGGCTTGTTTCTCTACGATGCGGCTGCCGGTGTCGTCAAGAACGCGCGCCACATGCGGCAGACGACCGTGGCCGATGCGATGAGCGCACCCGTCGCCATCGAGCCTGACGTGCTCATCAGCCACTTCGTTGATTCGATCTTACCTTTGCATCGCCGCGTAAGTTTTCCGGTCGCGCACGGGCGGCAACTTCAAGGCATGCTCGCGCTCGAAGATTTGAAAAGTCTGCCGCGCGAGCGTTGGCGCACAACGCACGCGCGCGACGTGATGCGCCCCGTTGATGCCACGCTGTTCGTTGAGTCTTCAACGACAATGGCTCGCGCAGACGAGATCATGCAGCGCAACGGGGTTGGATCAGTCGCTGTCGTTGACCACCGAGGACAACTCGTCGGTTTCCTCCAGCGCGGACGACTCAAGAAGGCAAAAGTAAAAAGGTAAAAGGCAAAAGTGAGGTTGAAACCACATTTAAATTAGAAGCGGTTCTCCGCCTCACTTTTGCCTTTTACCTTTTACCTTTTTACTTCTCTTAAATTTTCCCCCATAATCCATACGGAGTTACCGTTTCCCGGCAAGAGGAGACTCTGTCTATGTGGGCAGTGCTCGGAGCACTCGTTGCTAATGCTCTAATTACGGTTCTGAAGTTTGGCGCGGCGGTCATCACGGGCTCTTCGGGCATGATGGCAGAAGCTTTGCACTCGCTCGCCGATACGACCAACCAGATTTTTTTGCTGCTGGGCTTGCGCTTTTACAAGCGTCCGGCGTCGGAAAAACATCCGTTCGGTTATGGCAAGGAGCGGTTTTTCTGGTCGTTCATCGCCGCTATTTTCATCTTTGGCGTCGGCGCGACCTACGCGCTTTATGAAGGCTACCAGAAGCTCAGGCATCCGCACGCGCCTGAGAATTTAGCCTGGGCTTACTGGGTGCTCGGCATCTCATTTGTCCTTGAATCCGCGTCAATCGCGCTGGCGATCTGGCAGGAAGTGAAGGAAGCGCATCACGAAGGATTGACGTTCGGAGAGTACCTGCGCGAGTCGAAAGACCCGACGGCCAAGACTGTGATCTTTGAAGACTCGGCGGCGCTAGTTGGTATCGTCATCGCAGCCGCCGGACTTTATTTGACGGAGCATCACACGGGGCCCGGTGGTGGAGCTTACTGGGACGGGCTGGCTTCGATGGCGATTGGCGTCGTGCTCGCCATTGTTGCCTTTGTGCTGGCGCGCTCATCGCGCGGACTACTTCTCGGTGAAGCCGCGACGCCGAAATCGGTCGCCGCCATCCGCAGCGCCATCGAGAGTCATCCGCACGTCTGCGAGGTTGTGGAACTCCTGACGATGCATCTCGCGCCGAAGCAGATTCTCATCAACGCGCACGTCAACCTGCGCGACGATCTGGCAACGGATGACATAGAGCGAACCATCGAGGAAATTGAAGGTTTGATTAAACGCGCAGAGCCGAAAGTTGACATGATCTTTCTGGAAACCGCGCGTGAAAGCACCAGCGAGGAGAAGGAAGAGATTCCGCAACACATAGGATGAGAAAAGAAGAAGTCAGAATACAGAAGACAGGAGTCAGAATGGATAAGGCGGAGAACCGCTGCTACAGATATTCTGTTCTTCTGTCTCCTGTCTCCTGACTTCTGTCTCCTGCTTTATGCTTACACTGTTGCCATTCAGCGAGTATCTGGAGAGGCTGCGTGACCCGCACAACATCGCGGACATCGCGCTGGTCTTTCTGATCGTGTATGCGGTGTTGAAGCTCGTGAGGGGCACGCGCGCCGCGCCGATGGCTGCCGGGTTGGCTTTCATCCTGCTGCTTTACGGGTTGGCCGTCAGTAGGGATTTGGCGACGCTGGAATTTATCTTGCGCGGCGGATTGATTTACATCGGCGTGGCCATCATCGTGCTCTTTCAATCCGAAATTCGCCAGGCGCTCATCTCCTTCGGCAATAGCGTGCGGATGCCTTTCACCCGCAAGCATCGCGGGCAGTTTGGCGAGGGCGTCTACGACGAGATTGTCCTGGCCGCAACCACGCTTGCTTCGACGAAGACAGGCGCGCTCATCGTCATCGAACGCGGCGTCGGTCTGAAGAACGTGACGGACGGCGGCGTCAAGCTCGAAGCCGAGCTGAGTTACGATCTATTAGTCACGATCTTCAATCCGACGACGCCCCTGCACGATGGCGCGGTCGTCGTGCGTCGTCACCGCATCGCTGCCGCCGCCTGCTTTCTGCCGCTGACGTTGAACCCGCGTCTCTCGAAAGATTTGGGAACGCGCCATCGCGCCGCCATCGGCATCACAGAAGATTCCGACGCGGTGGCGGTCGTCGTCTCCGAAGAGACGGGCTTAATCTCTTTCGTTGAGGGCGGGCAAATTAAACGCGGCCTGGATGCTACCAAGCTCCGTGCCGCAATCTTCCATGCCCTCGAAGCTCCCGCCGCAAAGGCAGCGCGCGCCAAAGAGAGCAAGGCTGCTGAAGCGGAAACTGAAGAAGCAATCTCGACATAAAGCAGGAGACAGAAGACAGAAGTCAGAAGTCAGAATGGCTAAGGCGGCGACCACATTCACAGATTTTCTTCTGTCTTCTGTCTCCTGACTTCTGTCTCCTTCTCTTGAGTATGTCTTTTCGTGAAATAGATGAAGGGCTGAGACGGCAGGCGCGAAGTCCGCACTGGGCCGAGCGCTGGCTGCGCGTCGTCTTCATCGAAGACTGGGGCTTGAAGTTGCTGGCGCTGGTGATCTCGCTTGCGCTCTGGTACGGGGTGACGGGGCAGCGCAAGCCGACCACGATTCGTGTGCCTCGTGTGCCTCTCAATTTTCGTCTGCCGAACGACACGGAGATTAGCAACGAGCCGCGCACCGAAGTTGAAATTACCTTAACCGGCAACAAGCGCGCTCTCGATACAATCAACGTGCGCGATCTTGTCGTCAATGTTGATGTCAGCGATTTCAAGCCGGGCGAGCAAACGGTACTCCTGACGCCGGAGCGCGTCACGATGGGATTGCCCGACGGAGTGGGCTACGGTGACATTCAACCGAACAACGTGCTGCTCCGGCTTGAGCCGCGCCTTGATCGTGAGTTGGAAGTTGAGGTGCGCCGCTCAGGCAATCTTCCCGAAGGCTACGAACTGCGAGGCATCACCGTCACCCCACAGAAAGTTAAGGTGCGCGGGCCTGCCAGCCACCTCAATGCTCTACAGAAAGCACCGACCGAGATGATCTCACTCGATGGGCGAAGGGAGAGCTTCACCTTGCCGCAAACGGCTATTGAGATTCCCGACAAGAAAGTAGATTTGATTGAAAGCGTTGTCAGCGTCCATTTTGAGATTGGCGAAGAGCGCATCGAAAAGAACATCAGCAATGTTCAGGTGAGCGCCAGCGATGGCACACAGGTGCGACCCGAAACGGCGACGATTACTGTTTACGGCGAGCGGTCTGCGATCAACCAACTACGCGCCGAAAACCTCAAGCTCGTTTTAGATGTTGCCCCGGATGGTTCGTCGACGCCCCGCCTGGAATTGCCGGACGACCTCAAAGGGCGCGTCGAACTGCGTTCCACCAATCCGGCAGTCTTCACTAGAAGGTCGTTTTTCTAGCTCGCTATCAGGGAAACCAGGAAATAGATGGCAAAACTTTTCGGCACAGATGGGATGCGCGGAGAAGCCGGGCGATTTCCGCTCGATGCGGCGACGATGCGCGCCACGGGGCGCTCGCTGGCGCGTCATCTCGCCGCGCGGTTGGCAGAAGGTGAGGTCGCGCCGCGCATCGTGACGGGACGCGATACGCGCGAATCCGGCGCGTGGATCGAGGAAGAGTTTCTGGCCGGGGCGCGTGAAGCGGGGGCGCAAGTTCAGTCGGCAGGCGTCATCACGACGCCGGGCGTAGCCTATCTGGCTCGCACCCTGCCTGCCGATGCGGGCGTCGTCATCAGCGCCTCGCATAATCCGTATCAGGATAATGGCATCAAGATTTTCGCTCCTTCAGGCCGCAAACTGGACGATGCGACCGAGAGACTTATCGAAGCAGACATTGACGCCGAAAGGGAGAACATCACAGCAGAAACAAAACCTGCAACGACGCTCGTAAATGAAGCAGACCCGCACCAGGCTTCCATCCTGAAGTCACGTTACCTGGATTTTCTTGTCAATGAAATTGGAAGCGAACTCTCGCTCGAAGGTTTGAGCATCGTGGCTGACTGCGCCAACGGCGCTGCCTTTGAGCTTGCCCCTGCGCTTTTCGAGCGGCTGGGCGCGCGTGTTGTCAAAATCAACGACACGCCCGACGGGCGCAATATCAACCGCGATTGCGGCTCGCTGCACATCGAAGGCTTACGGCAAAAGGTAATGGAAGAAGGCGCTGATCTGGGCGTCGCATTCGACGGCGACGCAGATCGTGCTCTCTTCGTTGATGCGCGCGGCAATTTTGTTGACGGCGACGCGACGCTCTGGGTGATGGCGCAATATCTGAACGCGCGCGGGCAACTGGATGGCAAGGGGGTTGTCGCCACCGTGATGAGCAACATCGGTCTGGAAAAAGCTCTGCGTTCAAAGGGACTGCGTTTGTTGCGGACGGATGTCGGGGACAAGTATGTGCTGGAAGAATTGCTGCGGACAGGGGCCTCGCTCGGCGGTGAGCAATCAGGGCATCTCATCTTTCCGCGCCTGAGCCTGGCCGGAGACGGGATGATGACGACGCTGTGTGTCTTGCGCGCCATGACCGAGGGCGGCGCGAAACTTGAGGAATTGACGGCGGGCTTTACCTCTTATCCCCAGGTGCTGGTCAACGTGCGTGTGCGCGAGAAGCGTCCCTTCGAGACGGTCGAGGAAATCGCCCGTGCGGCGCGCGAGACTGAGGAGCAACTGGGCGAGACCGGACGCTTGCTGCTACGTTATTCAGGCACAGAGCCGCTGGCGCGCGTGATGATCGAAGGCGAGCGGCAGGAGTTGATCGAAGGATACGCTAATAACCTTGCTTCGGTTATCAAAACAGCCCTCGGATAGGAAAATTCTACGCGAACAGAGGTGTAAGTCTTACACGCATCGCCCGCCTTTACACACTAACGAGAAGCCTGCCTCCGCGCTTAAATCGGGCAAAAGCTTTGAAAAATCAAGGTTCAGACGTCCTTCTCAAATTACCACTTGCATGGCACAAGCATTGCGGTGTATATTGCGGGGCAAGAGAGACGGTTGGTGGATCCTCCGTCTCAAGTGGTTGCTGGGGTGAGGACAGTGACCACGAATATGAACGGGCGCGGTATACTCCCACGTTGCCGCGCCTGTTCGCTTTTTATAGGCCACTTATTTTTCCCCCTTCCTGAAAAAATTCTCTCCTGGCCATTCATCGTGCTACAATCCGCTCCGTTTGGTTTTCCCCCCATAATTTAAACTTTAGCTCGGCAGACTAACGCTCGAATCGTCCTCCCACACGATGAACATTAGCGACTACCGCCGCGATTTTGCCGCATACTGCTCGGCCTTCGAGCTTGCACACTACCAGCACCGGGCCGGGTTTGAAAAAGAACTTCATCTCGAACCCATCTATGAGCGCTACGGCGATCTGTTTACGCACGATGCGATAGACGCCCTCAAGCGTGCGTTTGAGGAAACTCCGCCGCATCTGGAAACCGAACGCACGGGGCTGCACCTGCTTTTTGTCGCGGCGCAGGCAGGCTATCTCGACGCGCAGGCCAGGGAGTTGACCGGCGAAGTCGCGCGCTGTGAAGTGGCGGCGCGCGTCGAGTGGGATAATGAGCGCATCCCTGTCAACAATGTTCCCAAGATAATGGCCAACGAGCCGACCGCCGCGCGCCGTCGTGAGTTGGCTGCGCGCTGGGTGGATGCTCAACGTGCCTGCAACGACCTGCGCGCTGCGCGCCTTGAATCTCTTCACGAATCGGCGCGCACGCTTGGCCTCGATTCTTACCGCGCACTTTACACAGACATCATGGGCACGGATTTCGAGCGGCTCGCAGGCTTAACCGACAGCTTTTTGGAAAGAACGGAATCCGCCTACACGTCCGCGCTGGCGCGAGCCGTCGCGCGCGATTTGCCGGATGTGGCGTTCGACGACCTACAGCATGCCGACTATTTTTTCTTCCAGCGCATGACGCGGCTTGATCCGTTCTTTCCCGCGCAGGATTTGATGACAACCTATGCCGCCGCCATCAGCGGCCTAGGGATTCGCGCCGAGCAGCAGCAGAACATACACATTGACGCAGAAGCGCGCCCCTTCAAAAATCCGCGCGCTGCCTGCTTCCGCATTAATCCGCCTGCCGATGTGCGCCTGTTAATTGCGCCCGTCGGCGGCGCTTACGATTACACTGTACTTTTTCACGAGGCCGGACACGCGCAGCATTTCGGTTGGTCTTCGCGCGAGCTTTGCCGCCAGCATCCAGAGTTCCTCTACACGCTCGATCTAGGGACATCCGAAGGCTACGCCTTCCTCTTCAGCCACCTCTTTCACGACGCGCAGTGGCTCATCGAGCATCGCAACGGGGTTAGCCCAAGTCAGGCGCGAGAGATTGTGCGTAGTCTCGCGCTCCTGACTTGCGGTAACGTGCGCCGTCGCTGCGCCTCTCTGAATTATGAGATTGAGCTGCACGATAGCTCCAATCTTCTCTCCGAGCGACTGGCCGCAAGCTATTCGGAGTCGCTCTCGCAGGCCACGCACTTTCGACGTAGCCCGGCGCTCTACCTCGCGGACGTTGACGACGGCTTCTACTCGGCGGCTTACCTGCGCGCCTGGGCCTTCGAGGTCGCATTGCGCGAGCACCTGCGGACGCGATGGGGTCGCCGGTGGTGGGCATCGCGCAAGGCCGGCGACGAATTGATTGATCTCTGGAACGTGTCCTCACGCTATACTGTCGAAGAACTCGCCCGCCTGATAGGTTTTGGCGAGATCAGCTTTGACCTTTTGGCCGATGGTTTGATCGCGGCGATGAAAGAGGACTAAAGGACAGAATGCAGCGTGTGCGCGTCCGCATCCGGCGACGGCAAGAAGAATACGAAATAATGATCGGAGGCGGGGCGCTGGCCGGTGTGGGCAAGCTGGCGCGCCGTTCTTTGTCTCCTCATGCGCGCCGCATCGTCATCATCTCCAACAAAAAAGTCTTCGACCTCTACGGCGCGCGCGCGCGCCAGAGTCTGCGAGCCGCAGACTTTGATGTCGCTCATTGGTTGATGAATGATGGTGAGCGTTACAAAACTGCGGCCACGCTTGAAGGTGCGCTCTCGTTTCTCTCAGAGGTTGGATTGGAGAGGGTGGACGCGCTCGTCGCTCTCGGCGGCGGAGTGGTTGGCGATCTCGCTGGCTTCGCTGCCGCTGTTTACCTGCGCGGGATTGCTTTCCTTCAAATACCGACGACTCTGCTCGCGCAAGTGGACGCTTCCGTCGGCGGAAAAGTGGCCGTCAACACGCGCGCTGGGAAAAATCTAATCGGCGCTTTTCATCACCCGCGCGCAGTTCTGATAGACCCTGACACGCTTGAGAGCCTGCCACCGCGAGAGCTAACCGCCGGGTGGTGCGAAAGCGTCAAGCAGGGCGCGGCGGGAAGCGGTCGCCTTTTCAACCAAACGCACAGCTTTCTTGCGCATCGCGCAGGAGAAAAGGCGGTCGCGCACCGTTCCCATCTTGAGCGACTCATCGCAGCGCAAGTTGCTTTCAAGGCACGAATCGTCGCAGGTGACGAGCGCGAGGACGCGACGCGCGATGATTACCTCTCGCGCCGTATTCTGAACTTCGGCCACACCACCGCCCATGCGCTCGAAGCCGCCACACACTATCGCCGCTTCCGGCACGGCGAAGCGGTCGGCTACGGGATGCTCGTCGCCGGAGAAATTTCAAAAGGACTAGGCTTGCTCGCTGCTTCGGAGTTAGAATCACTACGCGACGCCGTCCGCCTCTGTGGACAACTCCCACGCGCCGACGATATTCGAGAAGACGAGATTTTGAGCCGCCTGGCGCACGACAAGAAAAGGATCGGCGGCCAGCTCAAATGGGTGCTGCTTGAGCGAGTGGGGCGTGTGCGGATTGTTGACGGAAGGGAAATCGGACAGCGTCTGTTGCGCGCCTCGCTCCGCGCCGGTCTGCAAAATATTTCATCGAAGCGAAAGAGTGAGGGCGAAGATTGATGAACGAATCGTTTGGCTCAACCCCGGCGGCCAGGCACAATGAGCAGGGCACGGCACGGCTTAAATTTATCATTGTCCTGGTCGTTGTCGCGCTCGTTGGCTACATGGGATTCCAGTATATCCCTGTCGCCTACCAGTCATACACATTCAAGAAATTCATGGACGAAAGCGCCGACAAAGCGGCGGCTTCCGCCTTGCCTGCTGAGCAAAAGGGGTCTTGGCTAGAGAATGAACTGAGGACGAACGCGAAAGATTACGGCGTCCCGCCTGATGCCAAGATGACTCACATCTTTCAGAACAACCGGATGGAAATCACCGTCACTTTCACGCGCCAGATCAATCTTCTTCCAGGCTTCGCTTACCAGTACAACTTCGATCATACAGCCAAGAGCAGCACGTTTCTCACGCCACAATAAGACCCCGTGCTTCGACATAAGAGGCGACTTCGACTTTCAGCCCCGGAGGGGCGGAATACCAGTAGCCCACGGCGTCAGCCGTGGGAACAAGTATCGAATAAATGGTTAAGCCCCGGAGGGGCGACATATTATGTCGCCCCTCCGGGGCTAAATACGAAACCGCCTCTATATTGATTTATCCGGCGACGGCCAGCGCGCGTTGAACGGTTGCGCTTTGCAACTGTACGAGTCCGGCGGGTGCGCTTGAGAGCCACGTCGTCGGGCAGACGCCGCAACGTGTGCACTGGTCAACCGACGGGCACGGAGCTGTCGAGCGGGCAACGTGTGCGCGTTCGTGCTCCTGCTGTAAAAAGTCGCGCGACAACCCGGAATCAACGATCTCCCAGGCCAGTTGTTCATCATAACTGCGATTACGGCTGGTGTGGAAAGCCGGGTCAATTCCCGTTTCGCGCAGCGCCGCATTGAGGTCACCATTAAGACGCGCAGCCGCTTCGATGACGCGCGACACGCGCCTATCGCCGGAAGAGAAAAGCGCCTGCTCGTGAGCGATGCGCGCGGACATCGCTCGCACCTCGACGTTCGGAATGCGCGCCAGGTTTTTAGACGCCCACTTGATTCGCCGGTTCAATTCCTTTTCGTCGCAGATGCCGTCCCATTGCAAAGGCGTATTCGGCTTCGGCACGAAACCATTTAGTGAAGGAATAATCTTGCCCGCGCGCCCGAACTTTTTGCCTGCCTCAAGCATCCTGTCCTTGATGCGTTCGACGAGCACAATCATCTCTTCCAAATCTTCATCCGTTTCGGTTGGCAATCCGACCATTAGATAGAGCTTGACGGTCAGCATGCCGCGATCAAAGACAGCACCGCAGATGTCAACAATCTCGTCGTTGGTCAGATTCTTGTTGATGACTTTGCGGAGGCGATCAGAGCCCGTTTCGGGTGCAACCGCAATCTGCTGGTCGCGCGATTCGACCAGCGCATCCAGCAATTCATCCGAAATCTGGTCGAGCCTGAGAGACGACACGGAGATTCGATAATCCATCGCTCGCAAGCCCTGAAGGATTTCGCTGATCTCCGGGTGATCGCAGACGGCTGTCGAGACTAATCCGATTTTATCAGTGCGCCCGCGCCACTCGGCGGCCTTTGCCAGAATGTCGCGTGCGGGCACGACTCGTGGAGGCCAGTAGTTGAAGCCCGCCCAGCAGAAGCGACACCCTTGCGAGCAGCCGCGCGAAATCTCTACCAGAAAACGCTCGCCCATCTCTGCGCGGGGCGCAAAGATAACGGTCGAAGGCGCGAAGACCTCAGTCCCGCGCAAGCTTTCAGCTATCTCCGTCTCGCCGCGTCGCATCGCGCGCCGGAGACTTCCTTCCTTCGGATTCTCAGCCGACACAGCGCGTCCGACTCTGACAGGCACGCCCGCAGAAAGCGGCGTGTAAGCCTGAACAGTCTCATCTGCGTTGTACGTCACGTCGTACAGCGACGGCACGTAGAAGCCTCTTCCAATGCGCGCCAGTGCCAGCAGGATTTCGTCTTTCGTCTCATGCTCGAAAATTAGATCGACGAGCTGCGGCCCTAGAATCTCACCTTCACCGACGCCGATCACGTCTGTGAAATCGGCAATTGGCTCAGGATTGAGAAACGACGCCGCGCCGCCCATCACAACCAGCGGGTCATGGTGCGTTCGATCTTTCGCCCACACGGGCATGCCGCTCAGTCGCAGCATGCGCGCCATATTCAGATAGTCTGTCTCAAACGAGATTGAGAACGCTACGACATCGAAGGTGCGCACAGGCGACTGCGATTCCAGAGAGAGAAGCTGCGTGCGCGACTTTTCATATTCGCGCATCTCATGCGCGTCGGGCAGAAAGACGCGCTCGCAGGAGACTTCAGGGATGCGATTAAACAACTCGTACATCGCCTGAAAGCCAAGATTCGCCATCCCGATCTCGTAAACGTTCGGGTAGCACAAAGCGATGCGAAGCTGAGCGCCGCGCTTTAAGACCCAGCCCTCTTCGGCGGCCAGTTTTTGCTTGTAAATTTCAGTTATTTTCATAATGCAGGAACCAGAAGTCAGAGGCCAGAATCCAGAATATAGTTGCCTTTCTTCTGGCTCCTGACTCCTGTATTCTAAATTCTATTGTTACTGCTGGACGTTCTCCAAAAACGCTTTTAGTTTGCGTGAGCGCGAAGGATGCCGGAGCTTCCTGAGCGCCTTGGCTTCAATCTGGCGGATGCGCTCGCGTGTCACAGCAAAATGCTGGCCAACCTCTTCGAGCGTGTGCTCAGACCCCGATGTGCCGAGACCAAAACGCATCTTGATAACTTTTTCCTCGCGCGGCGTCAGCGTCGCCAGCACTTCGTCAGTAATCTCCCGGAGATTTGAAGCCACCACAGCGTCCGCCGGATTCAAGATTGATTTGTCTTCGATGAAATCGCCCAGGTGCGAATCTTCCTCTTCGCCGATAGGTGTTTCCAGGCTGATTGGCTCCTGCGCGATCTTCAAAACCTTGCGGACTTTCGAGACGGGAATATCCATCTTCCGTGCGATCTCTTCGCTCGTCGGCTCGCGTCCCAATTCCTGAACTAGCGAGCGCGAAGTGCGAATGAGTTTGTTAATGGTCTCAATCATGTGGACAGGAATCCGAATCGTCCTGGCCTGATCGGCAATCGCTCTCGTAATGGCCTGGCGAATCCACCACGTCGCATAGGTGGAGAACTTGTAGCCGCGTCGCCACTCGAACTTATCCACGGCTTTCATTAATCCGATGTTGCCTTCCTGGATCAGGTCGAGAAATTGCAGACCGCGATTCGTGTACTTCTTGGCAATAGAGACGACGAGACGCAGATTGGCTTCGACCAATTCGCGTTTGGCCTGACCTGTTTGATGCTCGCCGGTAATGATCGCCTGGAATGAGCGTTTAATCTCAATGGGCGGGACGTTGAAGCGGGCTTCAATCTGCGGCAACTGTTTTTTGGCCGCGCTGATGCGACGCTTGTATTCTTTCTCATCTTCGGCCTTGAGACGACGTTTGGTGAGCTTCTCTGTGAAATTTTCTATTTCACGCTCAGCCGCGCGAATCTCTTTCTGCACGGCACGAATGGCGTTGATGAGGCGCTGGCGTGCACGCTCCGTCAAATTGAGGCGCCCGATCTCCTGCGCGATCTCAAGACGAGAGCGCGCGACTTTACGCCGCAGGCGCAGCAGCTTCTTGGACTTCTTGCCGCGCGTCACCTTCTGTTCGGCGCGCAGCTTCTCCCACTCCTTCAGTCCCGCTTTGTAAAGCTTGCGTATATTCTGGATTCCTTCGACAGTCCACTTCAGGTATTCGTCGGCCTTGTCTTCGTCGCCTGTCAGTTCGGCCTGCTCAGAGAAAGTGACGATGTCGCGGATGTTGGCTTTCTCGGCTTCCAAATCGTCGCCGATTTTCAAAAGCTCTTCGACGGCAATGGGCGAGCGCGAGATAGACTTTCTCGTCTTGATCTGCCCGCGCTCAATGCGCTTGGCAATGACGACTTCGCCCTCGCGCGTTAACAGAGGCACGACGCCCATTTCGCGCAGATAGAGGCGCACCGGGTCGTTGGTTTTTTCAAGCGCGCCCGCCGAAAGGTCTAGCTCGATGTCTTCGTCAATCTCGGCGTCTTCGTCTTCGTCTGTGACGAGGGTTGCGGCCTGCTCGATAAGGCGTTCGTCGGAATCGGCGACGGGGATGTTCGAGCCTTCGAGTTTTTGCAGAACGTCTTCGATGTCGTCGGGCGAGACGACGTTGTCGGGCAACTCACGGTTGAGATCATCGAAGGTGAGATATTTCTTATCACCGCCCAGCTCCAGCAGGCGCTGCATCATATCGTCACGATCTTTTTCTTCCATGCTCAAGGTTTCACCAAACGAATTTGCGATTTTTGATTTTTGATTTGCGATTGGACAAGGATGAGATCAGAGATTTCAAAATTCAGATTAAAATTTCCTGTCCTCTTCCAATCAAAAATCAAAAATCGCAAATCAAAAATTTTCACGCGCTTTTAACTTCTACCATCTGCCTTTTCCGTCGTGACCATTCGAGATGCTCTGAAGACAATCGGTCAAGGCGCTCTGCGTCGCCTGTTCGCTCGGCAACCGCCATCTCGACACTGAGTTCGTTGATGCGACGATCCACCGTCATCAGGCGCAAAGCATCAAGGCAGCTCTCGGCGTTCGCCAGAGTGTCGTCAACCGCTTCGCCTTCTGCACGCTCGGACTCGCTCATCAACAGCAGCGGCACGAGATCAGCCGCCAGCGGATCGCCTTCAGTCTTCGCCCCAAGAGTTGTGAAATCAACTGTTCCGCTTTCCTGCTCAATTTCGATCAAGGCGCGGAAAATAGCAGCGGTCGGCAGGTCTTCGTAATCAGCCGCCTCCATTCGCGGCAAAACGTTGCGGCGCAACTCTTCGTCCTGGACAAGCAATTCAAGCAGCCGTTGCTCGGCGATTGTCGGCTGCGCGCCCGCAGCACGGACAATCTTTTGCTGCACGTCTTGCCCCGCCGGAGCATTTGCCCTGACTGTCTGCCACAGCTCACGCCTGAGCGCAGGTTCTTCGACGCGAAGGGCGTCCATCGTCATGTCAAAATACTCGCGCTTCTGAATTCCGTTGCGGACAGCGCGAACAAACGGGAGCGCCTCCTCCACTGCTGCGGCCTTTTCAGCCGGACGCAGAAGGTTGCGATCCCACACTGCCTGATCGAGCACGAATTGTATGTGTGGAAGCGCCTTGCCCCGTCGCTCGTGATACGCTTCGACGCCGTGAGTTCGGATAAACTCGTCCGGGTCAGCGCCGTCGGGCAGCACCAGCACTTTTGTTTCAAAGTCTTCCGCCAGAAGCGTTTCAATGGCGCGTTTCGCAGCCTTCACACCCGCACTATCTCCATCATAGTTGACAACAACCTTGCGCGCAAACCGCCCCATCAGTTTCGCCTGCTCCGGTGTCAACGCAGTCCCCAGACTCGCCACAAGGTTTCGCACGCCGAACTGATACGGGATGATTAAATCAAGATAGCCTTCGACGAGAATGGCAAACTTGCGCTTTCGTATTTCATCGCGCGTGAGATTAAGGCCGAAGAGATGTCGCCCCTTGATGTAGGCTGCGGTCTCCGGCGAGTTCAAATATTTCGGCTCGCCATCGGGCTGTAGAGTCCGGCCTCCGAAAGCGACGGCGCGCCCCTGCGCGTCCATGACGGGGAAGATCAAGCGCCCGCGAAAGCGATCATAAAATCCGCCCGCATCTTTTTTGACGACTAGGCCGCTCCGCTCTATCTGCTGAGCAGTAGCCCCGCGTTGTTTCAAATGCGCGGAGAGCGCATCCCAACTATCCGGCGCGTAGCCGAGACGAAAAGCCCTGCGCGTCTCATCCGAAATCTGACGGCCTGCAAGATAATCGCGCGCCGCACGCGCTTCCATGTTGTTCTGCTCCAGTTGCGTCTCCCACCAGGAGAGCGCCCAGGAGTTTAATTCAATAATCTCGTCGGCTTCCTTGCGCCGCGCTTCAAACTTCTGGTCTTCGACCATCACGGGCAACGGCACATTCGCCTTCTCCGCGACAATCTTCACGGCTTCCGGGAAAGAGACGCGCTCGATCTCCATCACGAAATTGAAGACGCTTCCTCCTTTCTGGCAGCCGAAGCAAAAGAAAATATCTTTGGCCGGGTTGACCGAAAAGGAAGGCGTCTTCTCCTGATGAAAAGGGCAGCACGCCATCCAGTTCGCGCCCTTCTTCTTCAAAGAGACGTAGTCCTGAATGACGCGCACAATGTCCGCCTGGCGGCGCAAGTCGTCAATGAATGTCTGTGGAAAGCGCATTGCCTATTCTTGAGGTGGCGATAGTTGATTGAGAAAGTCTGTCGGCGAGAAGACGGGCAGCGTCGCGTTTTTATAATCCTTCAAGTTGCGAGTGATAATCGCATCAAGGCCACTCGCAGTTGCGCTGGCATGCTGCACTGCGTCTTCATAATCAGTAAAGGGCAAGGTGAAGGCTTGGCTAAGGATTGCATGGTTGATTGGACAGACGCGCACGGCAAACAGCAAATCCTTGAGAGCTTGCATCAATTTATCACGTCCCATAAATTTCCTGGCGATGTAGAAGATGTTGATCGGGGTGATGCCGGAAATGTATCCATCGAATGCACCTTGCGCGTTAAGCTCAAGCAGCCTGCTCATAGTTTGCGCGAAAGGCGCACGCCCGGACAAATGATCCAGTATCACATCGGTATCCAGCAGGACGCGCATCAGGAATATTTCTCAATCAGGTAATTGGTGTAATCGTCTTTTAACTCTTCATCCGAAGGCGGGTCGCCGTCAAACTTGATTATTCCTCTCAGCCGATGAACTGCGGAAAGTCTCCGTTCGATTTCGCTCTGAACCGAGCCTTCTTGAGTTTCCTCTCCAAAAGTTGCCCCGTCGCCAGTTGTCACCAGGTCTTCCCGTAAGCTACGTGAAATAGCCTCAATCAACGCAATGCGCTCTTTAATGGAAAGCCGCTTGATCTCTTCTATAAATTGTTGCTGCGTCATCGCTGCCTCCTGTCAGGTAATTCTAACGCAATCCTGCGTGACACGCACAATGTCAGCCTGACGGCGCAGGCCGTCAATGAGTTTTTGCGGGAAGAGCAGCGCTCTGAAATAAACCAGAAAGCGTCAGCGGGATAACTCATCCGCAAGAGCGCGCAAAAGCTGCGACCCATCACCCGCCCACGCGCTGCCGTGCATGCAGGCGAGCGTGGTCGGAACTGTGGAGGCAAGGCGCTCCAGCATCACGCGCGCGTTCTTCGTGTGCGAAAAATAGTCCATCCGCTGACGGAACGCTTCGCTGGGGCCAAGGATGTCTGACTCCGTGATGGGAACGCTGCCGTCACCCGGTTGTGTGAAGAGATCACCACAGAGGAGCGTGCGCGTACTTTCTTCCATCAGATAACCGCATTCCCATCCATGCGGCAGGTGTGGCGTGTCGAACCACTGAAGAGAATGTTGTCCGAGCGAAATTGTTTCGCCATCACCGAGCGCGCGCGGAGGACGGTCAGCCATATCCTCGATTGAGGTCATCGCCGCGACCCGCCCGCAAAGGGGAACAGCCTGGGGCGCAACTGCCAGCCAATCATTCAGCGAACCGCATTCGTCAGCCTCGACATGCGAGAAGGCGACATAGCGTAAGCGCTCCGTCGGCATCACACTCTCGACAGCTTCCCGGATGAGCGGAAACATCCGGCGCGGCCCTGTGTGAAACAGGAGCGGCTCATCCGCACGGATGAGATACTGGTTGAAAGAAAAACCTCCCGGCACGACGCTCGGCGGCAGTGGCGTGTTGATTCGATAGATTCCATTCGCAACTTCGTTGATATTCGTCCCGGATTCTATATTCGTGACAGGCATCCTCGTTTTGTCCCTTCAACTGATTGAAAATTGTCTTGCCTTGAATAACTCATTCTACTCGCGGCTGGTGCGCGAGGGCTAACGTGCTATTGCTTTAACTCGACAACGGTCGCGCCAGCGCCGCCCTGATTTTGCGGTGCAGGCGAAAAGCGCTCGACGTGCGGATGATTGCGCAGGAAATCGCCGATAGCCTTGCGCAGTGCGCCCGTGCCATGACCATGCACGATGCGGACGTGTTGCAGGCTATTCATGAAAGCTTCATCCAGAAACTTGTCGGCTTCGTCAACGGCTTCGTCTGTGGTGCGCCCGATGACGTTGAGTTCCGCCCGAATCTCTTCCGGCGCGCTCAGGCGGACTTCCGTGCCGCGCGAGGATGCGCGCTGAAGTTTTTCCAGACGCCCCATCTGAGGTTGTGTCTGGACTGCTTCGACCAGCTCAAGATTGGCGAGCTTTTCACGGAAGCGCAAAGCCTTGACGCGCACTTCAGCTTCATCATTGCTGATTTTATCCACGATCCCGATAGAGCCGAATGAGCGCATGCGAACGCGGTCGCCAACCGCGATGGGACGCGCATCCGAAACGCGATACTCTTCTTCGACGGGCGCAGCCTCCGCCGGGTTGACAACCTTTCCATCGCGCACGACGCGGACGGAGCGCGGGGGTGGCGATTGTTGTGGTGAAGAGTAGGTAGTTCGCGAAACGGCGCGGGCGGCGCTCTGGGCTTCGCGTTTGAGTTCCGCCGCACGCTTTTGCGCCTCGCGCTCGACCTTCGCGCGCTCTGCACGATCTTCTACCCTGGCGACCAACTCGCGCGAGCGTTTCTCAAAATCCGCCACCGCCTTCTGAAACTCACGCTCGAAGGTGGCCTGTCGCTCACGCTCACGCTTCTGCGCTTCCATGTCGAGCGAGGAATATTTCTCGGCCACCGCAAGGCGCTCTTCATCCAATGCGCGGCGCAGATTCTCAGCCTCTTCGGCTTCGCGCTTGATGCGTTGCAGGTACAGGGCTGCGTCGCGCGCGGATTCGCCGACGTAACCAGCAGCGGCGCGCACAATCTCTTCGGGGAAACCGAACCGACGCGCGATCTCTATCCCGGAAGACGCCCCGGCAATCCCGACGAGCAGCCTGTATGTCGGCTGCAAAGTCTTCTCGTCAAACTCGACGCTGGCGTTGATGACGGCCTCTTCGTTCGCCGCATACATTTTCAAGCCGCTGTAGTGCGTCGTCGCCAGGACGTGTGCGCCGCACGCGCGCCGGAAGTGATCTACCACGGCCACGCCGAGCGCAGAGCCTTCCTCCGGGTCAGTGCCCGTGCCGACTTCGTCAAACAGCACGAGCGCAGGCGGCGTACAAAGCTCGATCATGCGGCTGATATTGGCGACGTGCGATGTAAAGGTCGAGAGATTGGCGGCGAGCGATTGATGGTCGCCGATGTCGGCGAGGACGGAAGCATAAAATGGGAAGCGCGCACTCCGCGCGGGCACAGGCAGCGCGGACAGAGCCATTAATGAAAGCAGCCCTGTGGTTTTTAAAACGACGGTCTTGCCGCCAGCGTTCGCGCCGGAAATCACCATCACCGGATGCGTCTTGTCAAGCGAGAATGAAACGGGCACGACCGCCGCCCCCGCTGCCCGCAAATTCTCTTCGAGCAGCGGATGACGAGCTTCGACCAGCTCAAGCGAATTGCTCTCGCTGATTTCGGGGACGACGCAGTTGAATCTTTCAAAGAGCACTCGCTTGGCATTGACGAAATCAAGCTCCGCGACGGCACGCGCAGACATCTCGATTGCAGGCAGCTCGCGCCGCAACTCTTCCGTCAAGGTCGTGAGAATTTTGTAGACCTCGCGCTCTTCAGTTTCGCGCAGCGCCTGCAACTCGTTATTGGCTTCAATCGTCTCCAACGGCTCGACGAAGATGGTCGCGCCCGAAGAGGAGAAACCGTGCGCCACGCCTGAGACGCGCCCGCGATGATCGGATTTGACGGGAATGACGAAGCGGTCGTTTCTGACCGTCACCAGCTCATCCTGAATCGCCACCTCAGAGCGGCGCATCAGACTTTCGAGCGAGCGCGTGATGCGTGAGCGCAAGCTGGTAATCTCCGAGCGAATCCGCGCAAGCTCCGGGCTGGCGCGGTCATCCAGCTCGCCGCTCGGCAGGATTTTGTTGGAGACGCGCGCCACGAGACTATGCAACTCGCGCGGCAGATGCTCGACTGTCTCCCACAGCACAGGGCACGCTTCACGCTCGCTGAGAACGACAGCGCGTGCTGCCAGAGCCTGCTCGCATAACCGTCCCAATCCGAGCATCGCCAGCGGCTCAAGCGTCGCCCCCTCAATCCTGAGCCGCGCAAGAGCCTCTGCCGGATCAGCCATCTCCGAAAACGACCAGGAGACGCCGCGCCGCCGCAGCTCAACGCATTCCGCGACAGCCATCAACTCGCGGCGCAGTTTCTGTAGGTCATCAATCGGCGCAAGCTCCTCCACACGCGCCCGCCCCATTGGCGTTTGCGCGCCGCGCCGAACAAGCGCCCGCAGCTTGTCATACTCTAACGTGGCGAATGCCTGTTCGTGCATCATCTTTAAGGAGACAGAAGACAGGAGACAGCGAAAAGCAGGATACAGAAGTCAGAATACAGGAGTCAGAATAATAAGGCGGCAACCGCATTCACAGATTTTCTTTTCTCCTGTCTCCTGACTTCTGTCTTCTGTCTCCTGCTTTTCATCTCTTCCGTCTTCGCTCTGCTCCCTGCATGGCGGCGGCGAAAAGCTCTCTGGGGTCGAGCACGACGGTTTGCCCGTGCGCTCCTTGAACAATGCCGCGCATGATGTTGACACCTGTGACTCGCGCGGGCAACTCGATTTCGGTAGAAAAGATTCCGATTGCGCCGCCGACACGATTAACCGCCAGCGCCAGTTGCTCGTCGCCGCGCAGCGCGATGATGAAAGCAGGCGAAGCTGCCGTCTTTTCCGCACTGCCTTCGCCGAGCAACGCCGCCGGGTCAATCACTGTCAACATCCGTCCATGAATGTTGACCACGCCAAGCACAGCCGGAGGCGCGTGCGGCAGAGGAGCAGGAGAGCGCCACTCAGCGATGCTCTCAACTTCCTCTACAAAGAGGCCGATGTGCCATGCTCCCGCTTGCGCCAGCATCAACTCGCACGCCTCGCGTGAGCGCGCAGTGTCGAGCGGGAACGTTCGTTGATGTTCGGATTCAAAGCCAGGCGAGACGCGCGGCTCCAGCTTGAGCTGTTCATTTTCAAAATGGTACGTGCCCGGCTCAAGCGTCTCTTCCAAATCTTCGGTTTCAGCGGGCGTCTCTTTTGCTTGAGGGCTTGCCGGTGGCCGCTCGCGCACCTGTTCAATTGCGGCTTGCGCTTCTCCGGCAGCCCAATTTCTCACGACCGGAACTGACTCTTCGGTCGTTTGCAGTTGGGAGATTTGCTCGGGCGTAGCTTCAGCACTCTCCGGTGCTTTCGGGGTGGCGTGCGGGCGTCCCTGCTCCTTTTTATCAGTTGTGCGCGCGCTGCTTTCTTCAAAGGCGCGGACGATCTCGGCGGCAAATTCGGCAGCACTGGCCGGGCGAAAATCCCTGTCTTTTTCGAGCGCGCGCAGGATGACGCGGCTGATTGGTTCGGGCACGTGCGCTGCTGCTTCGTTGAGCGGTCGCGGTTGGTCATTGAGATGCTGGCGGCGCAGTTCCTCTTTCGTGTTCGCGACAAACGGCGGGAATCCCGAAAGCGCTTCGTAGAGTGTGCAGCCGAGAGCGTAGATGTCCGTGCGCCCATCGAGCGCAGTAAAGCCCGGACCATCGCCGAACCATTGTTCGGGCGACATGTAATAGGGCGTCCCGATGGGCGTGCCGTAGTTCGTCAACTGCATGGAAGCTTCTTCACCGCCCTGTTGTGTGCCGCGCAGCTTGACGATGCCGAAGTCCACAATCTTGATGAGCCGCGAAGCCTCATCGTCGTCATCCGTCTCTCTTTCTTCCGCTAACAGGATGTTGTCGGGTTTCAGGTCGCGATGGATAATGCCTTGCTCGTGCGCCTCCTCCAGCGCGTCGCAAACGGCTTCAGCCACCTCTATCGCCTCTTCGAGCGGAAGACGCCCGCGCTCTTTCAACTCAGCACGAAGGGAACGCCCCTCGACCATCTCCATCACCATGTAGGTGAGACCCGTAATGGAGCGTTCGAGATCATAGACGAGGACGGAGTGCGGGTTGTTGAGCTTGCGTAAAGCTTTGGCTTCGCGCAGGAAGCGTTCCGAGAGTTTGTGATTATCGGGTGGCCCCAGCATGACCTTGATCGCCACATCGCCGAGCGCGTGATGCTCTGCGCGATAGACCGCGCCCATCGAGCCTGTCCCGATCAGGCGCGCGACCGTGTATTTCGCGCTGACAGACTCCTGAAGCGCGGTGGCGAGCGGGTCTGCGACGAGAAGCTTCCCATCATGGGCGCAGTAGTTCTTCTCATCAGAGGTTATGATGTGGCACGTTTGACAGAGCTTCATGGCACGTTCGACCGAAGCGACAAGCGGGAGCATGAGTCGTTCAGGGGACAAGAGCGGTTCTAACATGAGGGACAGATGAAGAGCAAGGATGAAAGAGTTAGGATGAACGGCGAGACGCGAGAGAGTGGGCGATCAGGATAACGGCGATAAGATTACAAGGCAGAAAACTGCTCCGTCGAAAAGAACAAAAACCGTTACCTGATGACGTTTACATAAATCACCTGATACTCGATGAAACTCTCCTACAATAACAAGAGAATGGGAGATGACCCAACATTCATCTCCCATTCTCTTGTTACCTGGGGCTACCATTTCCGTCTATTTAACTAGAAACACATCCCAAGCCCATCTTCCGACCTGTACATCATGGGCGTCTCTGACCTTCGCTCGATACCGAAACTGATTGCCATACTGGTCAACCCTCTTCGATTCCTTATAATCCAACTCTAGTTTGTCCACTCCTCGCTCCGGCAGCGTCTTCAATTCATTTGGCTCTGAAATCCCGTTGTGATTCGTATCTTGCCACAACCGCAGCTTCGAGAAGACATTGTCTTGACTGTCAATCACCCCATCAAGATTGCCCCCGCTCCCAGCTTTGTCGAACTCTGCCAGTGCCAGGAATCCGTTGCGCGCTTTATCTGGTTGTGGTTGCTGTGCAGTCAGATTGCCGAACAGCTCTTCCCCATTATCTATTAGGCCATTACCGTTGCGGTCGAGCACCAGCCAGGCATCATCTGACTGAGCAGCCGTCCAGGAGAACTGAAGAGGATGGCCTGTACTCAGGAGGTCGAAAAGGACGCCGTTTGCTCCGCTCGTCAGCTTGAAGCCATCACCTGCCAGGTCTATGAGAATGGGAGAGAAGCGACAGCAGCAGCCGCCAGCAGAGAGGAAGAAGTGGCTGGAGACGTTGCAGCCATCGTCGTTGGGATAGAGGAAGTAGTCGGGTTGCTGGCAATCACCCGATGGTGGGCTGGCCAAGATTCGTGCCAGACGGCCCCTCCGGGCATGGGCTGCCGGAGGGTTTATGTAGTCGGGTTCACAGGCTATTGGTGTAGGCGTCGGGGTTGGGGCTGGCGGCGGTGGGTCAGAGCAATTTTCAACTGTAAGAATCGTTATAGGTGGGGGTTGGGGTAAATCCGGGTTGCAGTTGAGAAATCCAAACACCTGTTTGACTGGTCTAGCACTTAACAGATCATAAGTTGCAGCAAAATCTGAAGCTTGCGGAGCGCCTATACGTGCGGTGATGGTTGCTTCATTATATGTACTTCCACCGTTTGGACAACTTCCATCTGCGTTTGCTATTAGAATACCTTCGGCTCGTGGACACTTTATCCCTGCTACTACACGGGCAGGAGCTCCAATGTTAAAATCTCTTAGTGTATCTAATATACTCCATCCGTTTGGTGGTATACGCTCTAAAATAAAGTCTCCTTGTGCAGAGCTATTGATTGTATAGAGTAGTATAGTCCCCATTATAATGAGAAGACAAAGATCTCTTAGAATAGTACCGCTTTGAAATATTCGAGCCAAAACTTTCAGCATGTAATTGATCCTTTTTTGTGGTTAAAGTTGAAGGTCTAATGAAATTTCATTAACACTTAAACAATAATTAGCTTGTGTTTTTAATAATAGTGAAGGGATAGTTGAAATATTCCTAAATAAGATCTCCAAAACACGCTAGTTACGCTCGGCCTTCTTTTGAAGTTTGGCCCAAGTTCTACGAAGTAACCGCTGTGTGTATTCAATTGCACTGCTGTCACCATTTTTATCTCTTATTCTGATAAGATTACGGGCATGGATTTTCATGAAGAAGTTTTTATATTCACGAGTAGCAAGGCTAGAGTCAAGTATTGCTTCCGGTCCATCCGCTATAGACTTAATCTTGTTGAATAACTCGGACGAACTCTTTTTTCCTTGAACGTGCTGCTTAACTAGCTGACCTAAATCGCGTTGCGCATCAATATATCCTTTAGTTTCGGCAAATAAACCTCCACTATCAGGCCCGACAAAAGTGCCATCCTCAAAATATGCACAATCAACCATGACAGTCACGCCGATAACCGATTGTGCCTTTTCTTGATTCATAAGATTCAGTTGGGACATGATTGAATCCCGCTTTTTAAGCGTTTCCTCTGTTTGATTTGCCCGACCATACTTGCTGGAGTATAAAAAGTCGGCCATTACTGACTCTAGTGAAACGAAAAGCGTGTTAGCCGGTCTTATCGGAACTGAACCGTGCATCGTCATTCCATGGGAGGGTTGTTCGTCACGTGATAGCAAGTCGGGGGCACTGGAAGAAGACCAGCTAGTTACGACTTTACCGTCATCTTTTAATAATTCCCACTTTAACCTATACCCTGCAATCTCTCTTGTACCTGTATTCTTAATAAAGACACAGAACGGCTTCGCAGCATCAATAAACCTCATAAGATCAGTTGGATTCTCATTTACTAAAGAAGTTACTTCTGCATCAAAGGCCAGGTCTGAAGGGCTTACTAAAATGAGACCATCTTCGGGAAGATCTTTAATATTAAGCTGAATATTCAAAGGATGTTGACTCCTATGATAAGTAAACCCGAAAGTTAGACACAATCCTATGATTACTATTATTGCAATAAGGACAAATTTTTTCATGTTACCCTTCTTTTAGTGATAAAAGGATTCAATTGGCGTACCTGCACTGAAAGTATCAGTTGTTTTAGCTGAGAAGCATTTAGTCAGGAGCGGGACTCGTTGAGGAGTGAGGCTCTTGCTAACAGAAAACCTGTTGCGCAGGAAGACTCTGAACGTATTATTCTTTAATGTCAACGAAAATCCTATGGCCGATTTGAGGATTTACTGCTGAATTTGATTATTCTTCTTCTGTGGATAAGAACGCAGAAAATACGGCTGCTTACTGTCCTCCGCCTTCCGCGTTCCGTCCTTCTTGCCGTGTCCTCACATCGCGCTTAATCTTTCGGCGCTGCCACCATCCGCTTTGCTGTTCCCAGCCGTAAATGATTTACAATGTCTCTCAAAGGAATACTTGAAATGATTAGACAATGGCATCTTACCGCCAGGCTCAGCCTTGCGCTCGGCGTCGCACTCATCGGCGCGATGCTACTCAACGCTCGACCGCTCAAATACTTCTCGGCGAAAGGTTCTTCAATTATGTCTCTCCCGCAGCAGGGGCGTGTGCGAGCGCCGGAACTGACGGGCGGGCGCGGCTGGCTCAACACGGACAAGCCCCTGTCGCTCGCCGCGCTCAAAGGCAAAGTCGTGCTGCTGGATTTCTGGACTTACGGCTGCATCAACTGCATTCATATCATCCCGGACTTGAAACGACTCGAAGCCAAATATCCCAATAACCTCGTCGTCATCGGCGTGCATTCGGCCAAGTTTGATAACGAGAAAGAGACGGACAACATCCGCCGCATCATCCTGCGCTACGAGATAGAACATCCGGTCGTCAACGATGCGGACTTCAGCATCTGGCAGAGCTACGCCGTCAGCGCCTGGCCGACGCAGGTGCTGATTGACCCGATAGGCTACGTCGTCGGCGCAGTGCGTGGCGAAGGCAATTATGAGATTCTGGACGAAGCAATCGGGAAAACAATCACGGAATTTCTCCAGCGTGGTGAATTAAACGAGCAGCCCCTCGCTCTTGCGCTTGAGCGAGCAAAAGTCGGCGATCTGCCGCTCGCCTTTCCCGGCAAAGTTCTGGCGGATGAAAAAAGCAATCGTCTCTTCATCGCAGACTCGAACCACAACCGCATCGTCATCACAAAACTCGACGGCACTTTGGTTGAGACAATCGGCACGGGAGCGCGTGGCGCAAGCGACGGCGCATTCGAAAGCACGACGTTTTATCGTCCGCAAGGTTTGGCGCTTGACGGTGATTCGCTCTACGTCGCCGACACGGAGAATCACCTGATCCGCCGCGTTGATTTGAAAGCTCGCCGGGTCGAAACAATCGCTGGGACAGGCAAGCAGATGGAGGAATTCAACCAGGAAGGGGCGGCGCGCTCTATCAGTTTGAATTCGCCCTGGGATTTGCAGCTTGCGGGTCGCACGCTCTACATCGCGATGGCCGGGCCGCATCAAATCTGGAAACTCGATCTGGAGAAGCAGGAGGTTTCCACCTTCGCCGGTTCGGGACGCGAGGCGCGGCTGGACGGTGAAGCGTCGAAAGCCGGATTCGCGCAGCCTTCGGGTCTGGCCACAGATGGCAAGACCTTGTTCGTCGCCGACAGCGAATCGAACATCATCCGCGCAATTGATCTCGAACAGAGTGCGCCCACGGTGCGCACACTCGCGGGCGGCGACCTCTTCGACTTCGGCGACCGTGACGGCACAGGCGACGACGTGCGCCTGCAACACCCGCTCGGTCTTGTCCTGCTTGGCGGCAGAGTTCTCATCGCTGATACCTACAATCACAAGATTAAACAACTCGACCCGCAACAGCGAATCGTCAAAACGCTCTTCGGCACGGGCAAGCCCGGACAAACGGACGGCGCGCAGCCCTCATTCTATGAACCGGGCGGAATCAGCGTCGCGGGCGATAAACTTTACGTCGCGGACACAAACAACCATGCCGTGCGCGTCATTGACCTGAAGACAAAGCAGACCGCGACACTCAATCTCAAAGGTTTGCAACCGCCTGTTTCATCTTCATCGGAAACATCTGCCGGAGTGATTGCGCCGAATAGTGAAGAGATCAAGCTCGCGCCGCAGCGTCTGCTCGCGCGACGCGAAGGCGCGCTTATCGTGGATGTCACGCTGCCCACAGGCTATCACCTCAACACCACCGCCCCGCAGCGTTACAAAGTCGCGGTCGAGGGTGACGCCAAGCTGCTTGCGCTGGACGGCGACACGAAAAATCTGGCATCGCGCGTCATGAAAGACCTGCATCTTCCACTACGCATTCCCTTGCACAGCCTCGACGCAGGTACGACCGCGCTCCGCATTCAACTGACACTCTACTACTGCCGCGAAGACAACACCGGCACATGCCGGATCAAAACGCTCGTCTGGCACGCACCCGTCGAAGTCACCGCCGACACCACTGCACCGCGCGAAATCAAAGCGCAGGGGAAGATCGAGCTATAGCCAGGGTATGAATATTGCTGTTCTGACTATTTATGGACTTTAGCGGTCAGAAAGGTACACAAATGAGACACTCTGTTCTAATTAAACGCATCGCAGCCGTCCTGATGGGATTGGTCTTGCTGCTCGGACTCTTTGTCGGCGAAGGCTTTGCCCAGCGGAGAAGGCATCATCATAGCAGGAGGCGTGGGGCGATCATTGGGGGCGTTGCCGGAGCAGTCGGAGGCGCGTTAATCGGTGGCAAGAAGGGCGCGGTGATCGGAGCGGGAGCAGGAGCCGGAACAGGTTATCTGATCCAGCGACACAGAAACAGAAGGCATCGCAGGAACTACTAGCACCGATACCCACCACGCATCTTTTAGTGGGCGAGCTTGGATTCCAGAACTATATCGGTGGCGTCCGGTTCCGGGATTCTGAAAATAGGTGTGGGCGCAGCCTGGCTCTCGATGATGAGCTGTTGCATCGTTGATGAAGTTGTGCTCTCCGCGCTCGTCAAGAGCGCCGCTGTGACGAGCTTTGCCGCCTCTTCCAGCAATTTTCGATGCTCCGCGGTGTACTCGGTGAGCGTTGACGAATAGAGCGTGAGCGCGCCGTGTATCTCCTTTTCCCTGACGAGCGGAAAGGATGCGAGCGTGCGATAGCCTGCGAAGTGCGCGGCCAATTGCGGCGGCAGGTCGAGCTTTGGATCCGTGTTACAGAATGGCTGGCGATTAGCCAGCACCCAGCCGGTCACACCTTCGCCAATCGCCACCTTCCGCCCCTCAAGCAATTCGGCGTGCTGGCCTCTGGCATGTGCGACCACGTTATCCCCACCCTCGGGCGCGACCAGCGTCACTGCACAGGAATCGTAAGGAACGATTGATTGCAGCTTCTCCGTGAGCGCGGCGATAACTGCGTCCCGACCACGCACGGCGTTGACGGCCTGCGCCAGATCGTAAAGCGCGCGGAGTTCTTTGAGGGAGAAGTTCATTTCAGCGGGTTTCTCCGCCACATCCGTTTCCGCCAGCCCCGCAGCGGGAGTGACGAGCCGCGCAGCTTCCGAAAGCTCCTCGATAGGAGTGATGCCGAAGGTTGGAAGCGGAGTATTACGCGCCGCCAGTATCTCTGCTTCAAATTCGGGCAGGTGCGTGATGAACGTGCCCACCACGCGCGGGTCATACATCGTGCCGCTGCCGCCCATGATAAAGGCGAGCGCCTCTTCGCGCGTCATGGCTTTACGGTACTGCCGGTCTTCGCGCACGGCGTCAAAGCAATCAACTACGGATAGAATACGCGCCGTCAACGGAATCTCTTCGCACTTCAAGGCATCGGGATAGCCACGCCCGTCCCAACGCTCGTGATGATGGCGCACGACCGGCACCACCGGATAGGGAAACTCGACGCGCCCCAGAATCTGCGCGCCGATGATGGTGTGCGCCTTCATCTTTTCAAACTCGGCAGCGGTCAGCTTGCCCGGCTTGTTCAAAATGTAATCGGGCACGGCGATTTTGCCGATGTCGTGCAGGAGCGCGCCCGCCCTGAGAGCTTCGATCTCCGCTTCGCTGCATCCGAGGATGCGCGCGACCCCGGCGGCGTAAATCTGCACGCGCATGACATGCTCGTGCGTCACTTCGTCTTTGGCATTGATCGTCACGGCGAGGGCTTCGATGGTTTCGCGATGCGATTTCTCCATCAGGGTGATGCGTTCCTGTTGCGCCTGCTCGATCAGGTTGATCTGTTCCCGCACGCTCTTGCCGTAATGGTGATGTCCGAAGTGGATGGCGATGAGAATCGGCGCGCCGATGACGATCATCGTCAGGGCGTTGTATTGCAGCGCAATGTACATCAAACTCGCCGCCGCGCTCGTCGGCAGAATCATCGGGCCGACAACCAGGATGTTCTTTCTCCAGCTCGGCAGGATTGCCTTGTCGAGCCGCAGCGCAAACAGCGTGGAGATTAATCCGGTATTGACAATGATGTGAATGATGCTGGCGGTGACCACCGCGACGGCAATCGCCGGGAAAGTATGAGCATGATTACTCAGGGTCTCATGGAAGCCGTAGCGGAGCACCGCGCCCAGACTGACGGCAGCGGCGGCGGCGGCAAGCGCCATCATGCCGGACGAGAAAAGATTACTGGGGAGACGGCGAACGGCACGCCGCGAGGAAGTGAATCCTTCAATGCCTGCGACGAAGACACAAGCCGCAAACCCGTACCGGGATGCGACCAGCAGGACGAACGCTTCGGAGAGCGTAAAGGTGAGTTTCTCCTGAGACAGCTTCAACCCTGCCGGTATCGGCAGGGTGTTCGGGAAGAGTCCCGTGATAACGACCAGCGGCACGAGCGCGAGGACCATCAACAACTCGCCCCAGGCATGTTGGACGAAAAAGCTGATTGACGCCGCCAGCCACACAGAGATGCCTGCGACCGAGACTGTCGTCAGGTAAAGATGACCTTTTACTCTTGTGCTCTCTTGCGCCATGATTTCCGCACGTTCGAAGATGAAAAGCGCGGAAGGCTTGTGGGCTTTCCACGCTTTTTCTGTTTGCTTAGCGGTGTGGGTAAAGCGGGCTGGTGTTGAATAATCGCTCAACGCCGACAGGGATCGCGTCTTCGCCTTGAAGGATTACTTCTTCGGCTTTGATGTCCACAGTGCTCGGATCAACCAGATTCATCGCCCACACATCTTGGTTAGCGAAACTCCAGCCGCTCTTTGTGCCGGAGGGGAATAATCCGTCGGCGAGAACGTAGTCGCTGGCAACGACGACGCCACTTGCAACGACAACGCCGCTCGCCACGACGACCCCGCTGGCCACTACCACACCGCTGGCGACAACAACTCCGCTGGCGACGACGACGCCGTTACTGAAAACGTATGTCCCGTTCGTCAGCATGTAGCCGTCGGCGATGGCGAAGCCGCTGGAGAGCGTTTGTCCATTGGCGAGGCGATAGCCGCTCGTGATTTGCAGGCGGCTCGTGAAAGCGATGCCGTCAACCCAGACGACGCCGTTGTTGAGCGGGATGGCTTCTCCGCCAATCGGCGAAGTGATGCCCGGCACAGTCGCGTAAGTGATCCTGGTGTTCGTAATCAAATTCTCGCCCGGCTTCGCCAGGTTGGCGTCTTTGCGGATAGCGCGGGCGAGCGAAACGGCAGCGTTCGTGTTCAATTCGCCTGCGCCTTCCGTGATGATGCGCTCGTAGTTAGACATCTCGCCGGTGATTACTTTCATTTCGTAATAGGGCAGACGCTGCGCCGTGCGCATGAGCAGGGCTTTGACTATGCAGGGCGTGAGAGAGGGATTGGCTTCGAGCATCAAAGCAACTGTGCCGGAGACGGCGGGCGCGCTGAAAGACGTGCCGCTCCAGATTCTGTACGTGCCGGTGGCATTAGCTTTCGTCGTGCTCGTATCGCCGAGCGCGGTGTCGCCGAGAAAGCCCAGCAGTCCGCCGCCGTGTCCGCCCGTCGTCGTGTATGAAGTGCTCGCCGTGGGTGAAGTGACGAATGATTCCGCAGCGCCGATGAGATTGCCGGGCGCGACAAGGTCTGGTTTGACGAGCCCGTCAACGAGCGTCGGCCCACGCGATGAATAGGTCGTCACCGTGTCATCCGAGCGCTGAGCGGTCTGCTGCGTGTTGGTCGCGCCGACCGTAATCACTTTGGGCGAATTAGCAGGGGAGAGTATGCCGCCGTAGATGGTCTGCCCGGCGGAGTCTTTACCTAGATTGCCAGCGGCGACGACCACCACGATTCCGGCGTCAGCCGCGCGACCCACCGCCTGGCACAAAGGATCGGTCTTGTAGCTTTGCGTGATGATTGTGCCGAGCGAGAGATTCATCACACGAATCTTGTAGGTATCTTTGTTCTTGATAACCCAGTTGATGCCCGCGATGACGTTTGAGACATTGCCCACGCCTTCAGAGTTGAGCACGCGGACGCTGATGAGATTGGCCATCGGAGCGATGCCGCCGTAGGTGGGCGCACCTGCATGCGTCGCAGCATAATTCTCGCTCGCCTGACCCGTTCCCGCTGCAACTCCTGCCGCGTGCGTGCCGTGTCCGTAGTTATCCTGCTTCGTGCCTTCGCCTGTGAAATCCACTGCTTGCATGATGCGGCTGTATGGCGTGAGCGTCGGCGTGGCGGCCAGACCTGTGCCGAGCAATCCGCCGCCGCCGAGCAGACCGCCGCTGCTTGTGAGCGTGTAACCGGCGAATTCCGCCGCATCAGGCGGGCTGATGCCGCTATCGAGGATGGCGATGCCGACGCCATTGCCCGCCCCGGTTGCTGTCGGGTCGGTCGGCAAAAGTTTGCTCGCGCCGGTCGTGACCTCTATGTGGCTGGTGTTGTCGGTCACGGGCGCCAGGGACTGCACTTTGGCGTCTTCGGACATCCAGGAAACTTCATCGCGCAGCGACAACTCTTCCAGTTTTTCGACGGGAACGTCCGCGACCATCAAGCCGAGCGCGTCCAATTGCTGGTGGACGTTTGCGCCGCTCGCTTCGAGCACAGCCCGCGCTCTGTCTTTCATTGCATCGTCAGACAGGTTGAGAATGACGCGGGTGCGTTCATTGCTTCCCTTGCGCGCAGCCCGTGCTCGCGCACGCAGGTTGTCGGTTAATTTATTGACCACGCGCCGCGCGCCGCCGGTTTGTCCGCGCGCGCCCGCTCGAAAAACTGCCGACGGCGCAAGCAGCGAGAAAATGAGCAAAAGAACAACAAAGGGGGATTTACGAATCAAAGTAAGCTCCTGATTATCCGTGTAATTCGTCGAGTAAAAACTTCAACCACTCTCGGGCGGTGGCGAAAGAGTGCAGGCTAAGCTTAACAAAACGCATGCCGCATCAACCGGCGGGCTAAATGCTGGGAATATTGTGAAGCCGCCAGAATCCCTGACAAGAGCCCAATCTCTTTGACCGGAATACCATCAGGGGCTATCGGTCAGAAAGCAGAAGTCAGGAGTCAGAATCCAGAAGCCAGAATAAAAGAAAATCTGTCACAGCGGTTCTCCACCTTTTCCATTCTGACTCCTGACTTCTGGATTCTGCTTTTCTGCTTTTCCCCTTCTCCGTGTAGAATCCTTAGTTGAGCCAAAATACTCGATGAGAAGATGCCGGGTTCGATGCCGCGCGGGTTCTGCTTTCACTTCGGGTGAAGCGTGTCTGAGGAAAAGTTCGGGCGTGATTGATGATTTGCGGTGAGCGGCACGCCTGAGGTGGAAGGTTTTGTCTGAAGGCCAGTTTAATAATGTGAACTATGCCGGGCGACCGAGCATGTGCCGCAATTGCGGTGCTCTCGTCGGAGCGGACGAGAGCAGTTGCTCGCTCTGCGGCGCGCCGCAAACGTCGCCTGCCACTTCGCAAACTCAAGCGCGCACGCAGACGCACGATGGGGAGACGATCCGCTTCGCTCGCGCCATCCTGAGCCGCCCCTACATCTTCACTATCGTCTTTCTCGTCGTTAACATCTTCATCTTCTTTTTGACCTCGCAAGCAGGCGCAAATGAGAATGCTGCCGTGCTGATTAACTACGGCGCGAAAGTCAATTCCCTGATAGACGGGCAGCAGGAATGGTGGCGCTTCGTCACGCCGATCTTTTTGCACGGCAACATCGCGCACCTGTTGATGAACATGTATGGCCTGTGGGTCATTGGGCCTTATGTCGAGCGGCTTTACGGCTCTGCGAAGTTTGTCTTCTTCTGGGTGGCGACGGGAATAGCAGGCGTGGTGGCCAGCTATCTGAGCGTGCAGCCCAACATGCACAGCAGCAGTCCCATCGGAAGATTTATTTTCAAAGCGCACGACTCGATCTCCGTCGGAGCTTCAGGCGCGCTCTTCGGTCTTATCGGCGTGCTCTTCGTCTTCGGGATAAAATTTCGCCGCGAGCTTCCCGAAGGCTTCAAGCGAGCGTTCGGGACAGGCATGCTGCCGACCATCCTGCTCAACATCGCCATCGGGTTCATGATTCCGGTGATTGACAACGCGGCGCACCTGGGCGGGCTCATCGCGGGTGCGTCGCTGGCGCTCGTTGTCGGCTACAAGCGACCGGGCGAGCGCGCGGGCGTCGCCGTTTTCTGGCATATTCTCCAATTCGCTGCGCTCATCCTCATCGTCGTCAGCTTCGTCATGGTCGGGCAACATTTCAACAAGTCATACGCTGATTTGGCCGAGGTCACTGCGCCTTCGTTGACCGGCAATGAGTCGCTCGCATTTGTCAATGCAATTAACGAAGGGCGAAACGCAATCGTGCCCGCGGTTAATGAAGGAGACGTGAGCGGCATTGACGCAGCCATCAAGGCATTAGAGAAAGCTCCGTCGCCGGACAAGAGATCGGGTGAATTACGCGACGAATTGAAATCTCTGCTCGCCTCCGCGCGAGATTTCGCGGCGATGCCGTCTTCCAATCGGGTACAGCAACGCGCCCGCGTGCAGAAGCAGCAGGCGCTAATCTCAGACTATACATCGTGGCTCACCAAATTTAACCAGTGGGTCAAAACCGAAGGCGATAATTATGACATTCGCATATTGCCGCCGGAAAAAGATTCTCCGCAGGAGAATTAGATCAAAGTTTTCAACACCGTCGCTCTACGTTCTGTAGAGCAATTAGAGGAGAGACCTACAGATATGGAAATCAGAAAAGTTGGCGTGCTCGGCTGCGGCCTGATGGGTTCAGGGATCGCGCAGACGGCAGCGACCGCCGGATTCGAGACAATCGTCCGCGAAGTTTCGGATGAATTGTGTGAGCGAGGCGTCAGTGGAATCGAAAAATCTCTCGCCAGGTTTGCCGAGAAGGGAACAATCACGGCAGACCAGCAGAAAGAGATTCGCGGTCGCTTAACCAGCACCACCTCGCTCGACGCGCTTGCCGGTTGTGACATCATCATCGAAGCCATCATCGAAAATCTTGAGACGAAGCGCGAAACCTACGGGCAGCTCGACGCAATCTGCAAGGGTGAGACGATCTTTGCCTCGAACACTTCATCAATCTCGATTACGGAGATGATGACGGCGACCTCCCCTGAAAGACAACGCCGCTTCATCGGCCTGCACTTCTTCAACCCCGTCCCGCTGATGAAGCTCGTCGAAGTGGTGCGGACAGTTTTGACAGACGAGGCCATCTACGAGCAGGCCATAGAGTTTGGCAAGCAACTCGGTAAAGTGACGGTGCGCGCCACAGACCGTTCGGGCTTCATCGTCAATCGCCTGCTCGTGCCTTACATGCTCGACGCCATCCGCGCGCTCGAAGAGGGCGTAGGGAGTATCGTTGACATAGACAATGCGATGAAACTCGGTCTCAATTATCCGATGGGGCCGTTTACGCTCGGCGATTTCGTCGGACTTGACACGACCTATTACATCGCCGAAATCATGTTCAACGAATACCGCGAAAAACGTTTCGCCCCGCCGCCGCTGCTCAAACGCATGGTGCTCGCCGGACTCTACGGTCGCAAATCAGGGCGCGGCTTCTACGACTACACCAAGGATGCGAAGAATCCGACGCCGATGAATCTAGTCTAAAAGCCGTGACAAGTAACAGGTGACAGGTGACAAGTTAAATCCTTGTTCTAACCTGTCACCTGTCACTTGTCACCCGTCACGGTCTTTATGGTTACTTTTGAACTCCAAGATTCCATTGCGGTCGTGCGTCTTGAGCGGCCTGAGAAGTTGAACGCGCTGACGCGTGAGATGCTCTTTGATCTGGGCGAGGTGTTCGGGCGCATTGAAGGTGAGCGGGATGTTCGCGCTGTGATTTTGACCGGCGCGGGAGACAGAGCTTTCTGCGCGGGCACGGACATCAGTGAACTGGCCGCGATGGATGTAAATGAGGCGCGGCAGGCGGCCAGGCGCGGGCAGGATGTTTGCGAACGGATTGAACGCTACGCAGTTCCTGTCATCGCCGCCGTCAATGGTCTCGCTGCGGGCGGCGGCTTCGAGCTTGCTTTAGCCTGTCACATCCGCATCGCCTCAAGCCATGCTCGCTTCAGTGTGCCAGAAGCCTCGCTCGGCATCATTCCCGGTTACGGCGGAACACAGAGGCTGGCTCGCGCGACGGGCAACGGGCGAGCGCTTGAAATGATGTTGACCGGCGCGGAAGTTTCGGCAGAAGAAGCTCTGCGCGTCGGTCTTGTTAATTGCGTCATTGCACCCGCCGCGCTTCTCTCCGCAGCGGAAACATTGGCGCGCGAGATTGCGAGCCTCGCGCCGCTCGCCATCCGCGCCTGTCTCAAAGCCGTGACACAGGGTCTCACGCTCTCGCTCGCGGAAGGCTTGGAGCTTGAAGCGCAGCTCTTCAGCAGTCTCTTCGCAACCGAAGACATGCGCGAAGGCACGCGTGCTTTCCTGAAAAAACGCGCGCCCGTGTTTCAGGGGAAGTAATTGCTTTGCCGCTGCCCGCAGGTGTAAAATCCATGCTCAAGGAGGAAACGGTCATGAGCGAAGACCTCACACAAAAACTACCGTCCTCACCAGACCCCGCGCTCGCACAAATCCTCAGCGCCGTACAGGACTTGGGCACAAGGTTAGGAAGTCTGGAAAACAGGTTGGGAAATCTGGAAAACAGATTTGGCAGTCTGGAGCAGAAGGTAGAGGCGCGCCTCTACGACACGCGCCCTATCTGGGAGAAAGTGCAGGCGGACATCGCGCAGCTTCAGGAAGGACAGGAAGCCTTGCGTAAAGATGTCCGCGACGTGCGCACAGAGCTGCGCGACATGAACCGCAAGTTCAGCATCTTTAACGACAATCTGGTTCAGATTCAGGCTGATTACCGGGACATCTACGACCGCGTGCGCGATCTCGAACGGCAGCGCCCCTGAGTCTCACACGATGAGTGGTTAATTTGAATACCCGTCCCGGACATTCAAGGGCTTACTGCGCCTGAAGTGAGTTATCAGCAAGTGGCCTGCGCCACCGGGATCAGTTGAGTAACAGCAAATCGTCACTTGTCACTCATCACTGCCTTCTTTATACTGCCAGTGCTTTCACACTTAAATTCCGAACAGGAGCCGGAGCGGAAAAACCCTTGCAGCCCAAGATTCATCAAGGACGCCTGAATGCCGAAGGCTTTCGCTTTGCGATTGTCGCGAGCCGTTGGAATGATTTTCTGACCTCGCGGCTCGTCGAAGGCGCGCTCGATGCTCTGGAGCGTTTGGGCGCGGACGAAAAGTCTGTCGAGCTTTTCAAAGTTCCGGGCTCATTTGAGATTCCGTTGCTGGCGCGCAAAGTCGCCGCTTCGGGGAAATGGGATGCGGTCATCTGTGTCGGCACAATCATTCGTGGGGAGACGCCGCACTTCGAATACATCGCTGCGGAAGTGACGAAGGGCATCGCGCAGGCGGGAATGGAAACGGACGTGCCCGTAGTTTACGGTATCGTGACGGCGGACACGCTGGAACAGGCAATTGATCGCGCGGGCGTGAAAGCAGGCAACAAGGGGTTCGAGGCCGCGATGTCGGCTGTCGAATTAGTTAATCTTTACAGGGAAGCTTTTAAGAAGGGATGAAGGATGAAGGATGAGGGATGAAAGAAGAGCTTTAGTCTTTAACTTCATCCCTCATCCCTCATCCCTCATCCCTCGTAATTGAGTGTTATGGGTTCAAGGCGTAAGGCGCGTGAATGCGCCTTGCAAATGCTCTTTGCGGCTGATGTTTCCCAGACGCGCGCCGATGAGTTGGTGCGTACCTACTGGGCTGAGCTGGGCGATGCCGACGTTGAAGAACCTGCGCGCGAATTTGCGACGCGGCTGGCGACGGGCACGCTCGCGCGCCTGACGGAACTCGACGAGCGGATCAAATCGCGCGCGGAGCATTGGCGCATCTCGCGCATGGCCATCGTTGATCGCAATATCCTGCGCCTGGCCGTCTATGAGTTTATGCATGAGCCGACGCCGCGCACCGTCGCCATCAATGAAGCATTGGAAATCGCCCGCCGCTTCTCGACCTACGAAGCGACACAATTCATCAACGGCATCCTCGACGCCATCAAGCGCGATCTGGACGAGCTGCATCCGCAGGAGCACACCACTACGGAAGATGTTGAGCCGGACGCCGGTGATGAGCACACTTCATCTGAATGACAGGTGACGAACAGCAGAAGACAGAAGTCAGGAGACAGAAGAAAAGAAAATCAGTTACAGCGGTTCTCCGCTCTATCCCTCCTGACTTCCGTCTCCTGTATTCTGTCTTCTGCTGTTCATCCCTTGTTACAATCTTTCCATGAACGATCAGATTCTGCGCGAATTTCTGACCGAGACCGAAGATTTGCTCGAAATCCTGTTCGGCGATCTACAGGCGCTGCGTGTTCGTCACAATGAAGGCCGCGCGCGCCGCGAGCTGGTCGGGCGCATCTTCCGCCACGTTCACACCATCAAGGGATCATCCGCCACCGTCGAATTGAATGCCATGGCGAGAATCGCGCACGAGTTTGAGACGCTGCTCGATGGCGTGCGCCTGGGGCGTGTTCCGGTTGATGAAATGGTGTTGGACGCTTTTGACGACGCGGCCAACGCTCTCGCGCAGAGTTTGGAGAGAGCCGCGCACGGCGAGTCTCAGCCGCAGGCGCAAGCTCTCGTCGAGAGATTACGCAAATTGTCGCTCCCTGAGCACGAGGAGAAAAAATCGCCCGCCGTCAGAAGGGCACTCGCCCGGCTGCCCGAAGCGATTGCGCGCTCCCTGAGCGAGCATGAAGCGCATCGCCTTCATGAATCAGTCGAGGAAGGAGCGCGCCTCTTTATCGTTGCCGTCAACTTTGAGCTGGCCACTTTCGACGAACGTTTCCGCAGTCTGAGTGACACGCTCTCCGAAGAAGGAGAAATCATCTCAACGCTGCCCGGACTCGAAACCGCTTCGCCCGATCAGATTGGTTTCCGCATCGTCTATGCCGCGAAAGCCAGCCGTGCGGAATTGGTGGCGCGAATCTCCGCATTCGGTCAGGCCGCGCTCACCGAACTCAGCGACATGAGAACAGACGAGACGGGAAACGATCAGCGGGAAGCGGAGGCAGCAGCCCTCGCAGAAAGCCCGCTGCCCAGAACCATCGCGCCGCTCTGGACTCGCGTCCGCGTCGAGTTGCAGGAGTTGGACGAGATCATCAACACGACGCATGAAGTGCTCGGTGAAGCGACCGGCGCATTCAATCTCGCCGCGTCGGTCAACCAGGAGGACGCCGGGCGTGCGGAGCTTCGAGAGCGTGTGGGAAACGTGCGCCGCCGTCTCGTCGAGCTTGAGGAACGATTAATCAATCTCAGAATGATTCCGGTTGCCCAGATGTTGGAGCGGGCTGAGCGCGCCGGGCGCATCGCTGCACGGCTGACCGGAAAGCAGGTTGATTTTGAGATACAGGGAAGCCATGTCCGCATAGACAAATCGCTTGCCGATGCGATGGCCGACCCGCTGCTTCATATCTTACGCAACGCGGTTGACCACGGTATCGAAACACCAATGGAGCGGACAGCCGCGGGCAAGAATGAGCGAGGGCGTGTCCGGTTGGGGGCATGGGCGGAAGGCAGCCGCGTTATCTTACGGGTTGAAGACGACGGGCGCGGCATAGACCCGTTGCGTGTGACCCGCGTAGCTGCCGGGCAGGGAATAATTGAAGCGGGCAAGCTGCTAACAAAAGAGCAGGCCATGCGTCTTATCTTCCGACCGGGTTTTTCGACCGCCTCAATCGTTTCCAACGTTTCAGGCCGGGGCGTCGGCCTCGACGTGGTGGAGCGAGCGATTGAGCTGGTCGGCGGCGAGTTGCGCGTGTCGAGCGAACAGGGCGCGGGAACAATCTTCGAGATGGTCTTGCCGACGACGCTCGCACTGACGCCTGCCCTCGTCGTTCATTCGGCAGGCCATCGTTACTGCATAGACGAAAAATACATTGCGGAAACAGGTTTTGTCACACAGAGCGAGATTGAGCGCAGCGGTGAAGCTGAAAGGGTTCGCTGGCGCGGGCAGCTTGCGCCGCTCATTCGGATGCGTCACCTGCTGGGACAGCCTCCGCGCGAGGACACGAACGGAGACAGCGTGCCTGTCATCATCTTGCCTGTGGGAGGAGAGACGGCAACCGGCGGGGTGAGAGACGAGGTTCTCGCCGTTGACGCTTTCGGAGAGCGTGCTGAGGCTCTGGTGCGCGGGCTTGGCCGTCACGCGGCGCGCTGGCGCGGCATCAGCGGCGCAACGAAGCTCCCCGACGGCACAGTCGCCCTCGTGCTCGACCTGCCGCGTCTGTTAGAGATGAATCAGTCAGACAATCCTTGACGCCGCAAAGTAAGGCAAACTTTTTGAAGGATGAGCGTCAATCTTCGGGTTGTGGATTAACCGGAAAGCAGATGATGAAAAGTCTTTTCAGAGAAAACACGAAGCGCGGGCGAATCACGGCGCTGATCCTCGGCGCGGCGCTGTTTCTCTCGGCATTCGTCTTCGCACAGCAGCCTGCGGCACAATCCAGCTCGTCTCATCCTTTGCCGCCCAAGCGCGATTATCCGAAAGAGATTCGCGGTTACAAGGTCGAGCTGGCGCGAGTTGAGATTAAAAAGCAGGCGGGGAAAGCGGATGGTTCAGCTACGGGGACGGACGCCGAGGGTGCATTGATCCAACTGGGCGAGCCGAAAGTGACGAGCCTGACTCCGCTCGGCATCAGTTTGGAAGTGCCGGTCACGGTGGCCGCCGTCAAGCAGGGAGGTCGCGTGGATTTTCTGACTTTCGAGGAGATGACCGTCAACGGCACGCCCGTGACCGTCAACGAATACCAGCACCCGTTTGATCTTCCAACCAGCGAGCCTGTCACTTTGCCTGAGCCCGTCAGTATTTACATCAGTACGCCGCGCGTTCTTTTGGGCGCTCTCGGCGAATGGAATCAACCGAAGGATGTCTGGCCAGTTGTGGGGCGCGTCTATGTCTTCGGTCGCTTCAAAAAATTCATCTTCAAATTCAAGCGCGTCGTCCCGGTCGAACTCAATCTCTCATTCAAGAATCCACTCAAGAGTAAAGATAAAGGATGAAGACTGTAGGGGCAGAGGACTTGTCCTCTGCCCCTACAGTCTTCATTCCGCGTTCATCGTTTCAAACGCCGGGTCGTCGCTTGTGCCAGTCGGTCGCCTGTTGATACCTGTCTGTCACATCAATCAATAATTGTTCGCTCCACGCCGGGCCGATGAATTGGATTCCGGTTGGAAGATTGTTCTGGCCAAAGCCATTGGGGATGGAGATGGCGGGCACGCCGACCAGATTGCTCGCGCCGATGGGCGAGGACGTGCTGATGTTCGGGTAAGCCTGATCGAATGTTTTGCTAATCGGGTAAGAAACTGTCGCGCGCGAAGGCGCGACGAGCATCCCGTGCTTTGAAAACATCTCGTTCCACGCGCGGCGCATCGGAAGGCGCAGGCGCATCGCGTGCAGGTAATCAACAGCCGCGACGAGCGATGCCGAGTAGCCGCCGACACGCCCCGTGGGAGACGCCAGTTCCTGCACACGACCGGATTCAATCAGGTCGCGAAACGCGCTCGCGCCTTCCGCATCAACAATCGTTCCCACCGCCGGGCCGTAGGGAAAATCCGGCAGCTTAACGTCCATCTCGATGGTCGCAAATTTCTTCAACACGTCGAGCGAGCGCAGGAAATTCTCTCGCACTTCGGGCTGTGCTTTCTCATAAGAATCTTTCATCACAGCGAGACGAAGCGGCGTTGCTTTCCCGCGCGGCTTAACAGGTTGCGTGCGCGAAGCGGAGTCAACTGATGTCGGGTCAAGAGGGTCACGCCCGGCAATAACTCTCAGCACGACGCCACAATCTGCCGCCGTGCGACACATCGGCCCAAGCTTATCGAGCGTCCAGCACAAAGCCATCGCGCCGTGACGTGAGACTGCGCCATAAGTCGGACGTAAACCCGACACGCCGCAGAACGCCGCCGGGGTAATGATCGAGCCGGAAGTCTCCGAGCCGATGGCAAACGCGACCAACCCGGCGGCCACAGCCGCGCCTGGCCCTGAACTCGATCCGCCGCTCCAGTAGTCTTCGTTCCAGGGCGTCTTGCACGCTCCCGTCAATGAAGCATGCGCTTCGTTATAGCCCATCCCGCCTGCCAGCTCGACCATCGCTAGCTTGGCGACGAGAATCGCTCCCGCCTCGCGCAGCTTCTTGATGACAGTCGCGTCCGTCTCGAACTGCTGATCTTTGTACGGCGTTGCGCCCCAGGTGGTCTTGGCATTGCGCGTGGCGAGCAAATCTTTCGCGCCGTAGGGAATGCCGTGAAGCGGCCCGCGATAACGCCCGCGCCGTATCTCGCGCTCTGCTGCCCGCGCTTCATCGAGCGCCGAATCGCGCATCAAACTCGCCACCGCGCCGAGCCGCTTACCGATTTTGTCCAATCGCTCAAGGTAGCTTTCGGTGAGTTCGATGGGCGAGATGCGCCGCGCGCGGATTTGCGTTGCGAGTTCGGTGATGGAAGAGAAAAGAATGTCGTCAGGAAGCATGATTCAAGGCAAAAGGTAAAAGTAAAAAGGTAAAAGTTAGTGGCTAAATAAAAAGGCTGGGGCAAGAATGGACACTACGAATTCCGTCTTCACTTTTGCCCTTTGCCTTTTTACTTTTGCCTTCTTTAGCCTGCGCTGAAGGTGAAATCGGGTTCATCCCCGTTCTTCAATTTAACGGTTCGCAGGCGATCTGCTGAGCGAACGTTGCCCTCAAGGTCTTTCTTGACCTGTTCCAGTTGCTCCGGCGTCCATTTTTCACCAAAACGCACGCGCGCTACTTCCGCATAGGCTTCCGCGAGCGGCGAAGGCTTTTGCTGTGCGGGGCTGGGTTGTGGATTTGGAGGCGCAGGAGCTTCCTTCGGCTTCGTGGGTGTCTGCGCTTTCGCCAGTTGCGCCGCGAGCGGCGCAGCCACGAGCGTAGTAGCAATTGATTTCGCAAACTGGCGGCGCGAAGTTTTTTGAGAAACGTGCGAGCTAGGTTTTGATTTCATGATCGTCCAGGTTGTCTGGCTTTGACCTTTCGCAACGCGAAAGGTCAAAGCCGTTCCGTTGTCATCAAATCTCAGGCAGAGTGTATGTTCGTCCGGCGTTGGCCTTCTTGAGATAATTCATCAACGTCCCTTTTGTTTACTGTCATCAGACTTAGAAAGGGACGGGCGCGCTCGTTTTCTTCGAGGCTTCAATGTCTCGGCCTTGATAGGCAGTCCTTAGCCGTCATTCCCCAGCATGACCATGTTATTCAAGAGCGTATCTATGGCCTGCGTCGTCCTCCTCCCGATCATGCGGGACATCCAGGGGGCAAGGAAAAGCCAAGGCGAGAGAGCCAGAAGAGGAATCAGAAAGAATATCGGGCGACGCAGATCAGGTATACTGAGAGCCAGGACTCCGAAGACAATCAAAAACAAAATGGCCAGCCCCAGTGGGAAGAAGGTGAGAAACTTTTTCATCTTCTCCACGCCGCCGAGCGTCGCCCTCATCTCAATGGCAGACGCAGAAGGGCGGATGACGATTGAGGCTTCGGTGATGCCTTTCAAGGGGTTCTCTCTTGTGCTGTTGATGCCCGGCCCGGTCACTCGCAATTCATAATCGGTGCTGGCCACAAGCTGAAAGCCCTGAGGGAGAAAAGTTGACCTCGCTACCTCTAACGCTTTAGCCGCCTTGCCCGTGAAAGGTACTGTTTTAGAGTATTCCATCGGTTTAGCCTCTCTGGAAGGGAAAACTATTTGGTCGGCTTGTGTGGGGAGCATAGCATTTTCGGATTGCAAAATTAAGCTGTAAGGCAATGCTGCGCTCTCACGTCGGATGAAATCAAATGCGGAAGGTGATAATCTATTGTTTCTACACGGAGGTGATAGACCTTGAGCGAACAGCAAAACAAGACGGACGTTTCGCAGTTTATCGCGGATAATTTTGGAGCCAACGCCACCTATGTCGAGGGACTGCTGAGCCGTTTTCGTAACGACCCGGCACTGGTGGATGAATCCTGGCGTGCATATTTCAGCGAACTATTAGGTGGCGGCGGCGGAGCAGCGGCTGTGCAGACACAGGAAAACGGTCGCGCGGCCATTTCTCAATCAGGTGGCGACGGCGCTGCCGCAACGAGCGCAACCACCGCAACGGCCAGCGCTCCGGCGACTGCGCCCGCTCCGTCAAGGTCTACAGCACAGCCCCTACCAGCACCAACTGAAAGCGCAGAGAACGCCACGCCGATTCGTGGCGCGGCGCTCAAGATCGTCGAGAACATGGAGGCGAGCCTCACGGTTCCAACCGCGACCTCGAATCGCCGCATACCCGTCAAGGTGTTGGACGAAAACCGCCGCACCATCAACAAGCATCTGCAAGAGACCGGGCGCGGCAAAGCCTCTTACACGCACATCATCGCATGGGCAATAGTTCGCGCGCTCGAAGAGTTTCCGCAGCTCAACGACGGTTTTGAAATCGTCAACGGAACTCCATCACGCCTGCGCCGCGCCAGTGTCAACCTGGGCGTTGCTATTGATCTCCAGAAAAAAGACGGCTCGCGCACGCTGCTTGTGCCGAATATCAAAAATGCTGACGGGATGCGTTTCTCGCAGTTTCTGGCGGCCTATGATGATGTGGTCAAGCGCGCGCGTGAAGGGAAACTTCAAATCCCCGATTTTCAGGGCACGACCGTTTCCTTAACCAACCCCGGCACTATCGGCACGGTCGCCTCCACCCCGCGACTGATGGCCGGGCAATCCGTCATCATCGCGACGGGCGCAATCGAGTATCCGGCTGAATACCAGGCGATGGCCGCGGAAGCCCTCTCGCAGATCGGGATCAGCAAAGCGATGACGATTTCTTCCACCTACGATCATCGCATCGTTCAGGGCGCAGAGTCCGGCGCATTTCTCGCGCGCATCCACGAACTGCTCGTCGGTGAACACAAGTTCTATGACAACATCTTCGCTGATCTGGAAATCGCTTATCCTCCGATGCGCTGGGCTGTGGATCGTAACCCCGCCTTGCTCGGCGGCGACCAGACGCGCGCGCAGACCATCAAGCAGGCGCGCGTGCTCGAACTCATCAACGCCTATCGCGTGCGCGGCCACCTGATTGCGGACATAGACCCCTTGCACGCGATGCCGCTTCATCAACATCCTGAACTCGACATCGAAACCTACGGCCTGACCATCTGGGATTTGGATCGCAACTTCATCACAGGCGGTCTTGGCGGTAAAGAGAGCGCGACCCTGCGCGACATTCTGGACATCCTCCGACGCGCCTACTGCGGCAAGGTCGGCATAGAGTATCGCCACATCCAGAGCAAGGAGCAGAAGGTCTGGCTGCGCGAGCAGATTCGTGTTCAGTTCGTTGACCCGCAACCGCTCGCGCCTGAAATCAGGAAACAGCTTCTCTCCAAGCTCATCGCCGCCGAACAGTTCGAGCATTTCCTGCACAAGAAATATCTGGGACAGAAAAGATTCTCGCTCGAAGGCTGCGAGACGATTATCCCTGTCTTAGATCAGTTGATTGAAGGCGCGGCGCGCCGTGGTGTCGAGGACATCACGCTCGGCATGGCGCATCGCGGACGCTTGAACGTGCTGGCCAACGTCGTCGGCAATTTCGCTGAGCGCATCTTTACCTCATTTGAAGGAAGCGTGCATCCGAACTTTCCGGCGGATGAAGGCGATGTGAAATATCATCAGGGCGCAAGGAGTGAGCGCGAGACTGCGGACGGAAGAAAAGTGAAAATCACGCTCTCGCCCAACCCCAGCCACCTGGAATTCGTTGACCCGGTGGTCGAGGGCATGGTGCGCGCCAAACACGATGCGATGGATACGCCGCGCGAAGAGTCAATTGATCGCGCCTTGCCCGTGCTCCTTCATGGCGACGCCGCGTTCGCGGGGCAGGGCATCGTGATGGAGACTCTGAATCTGGCGGAGCTGCGCGGCTACCTCACGGGCGGCACGATTCACATCATCATCAACAACCAGATCGGCTTTACCACTTCGCCTGAAGCAGGGCGCTCGACGATTTATTCGACGGACGTGGCGCGGATGACGCAGCTTCCCATCTTCCACGTCAACGGCGACGACCCCGATGCCGCTTACCGCGTGCTGCAAATAGCGCTGGACTTCCGACAGGAATTCAACAAGGATGTGGTGCTCGACATCGTGGGTTTTCGCAAACTCGGACACAACGAAGCTGACGAGCCGAGCTACACACAGCCTTTAATGTATGCGCGCGTCAAAGCCCATCCCGGCGTGCGTACCATCTACGCTCAAAAGCTCATCCGCGAAGGCGTGATTGACGAGGCAGGCGTTGCACAAATGATTGAAGAACGTGTGCAACGCTATGAAGACGCGCTCGCACGCGCCAAAGAGATTGTCGCGGGCAAGCCTCCCGTCAACGAAGTTCCAACACCTGTGCAGGAAGAGGACGGATCAATTGTCGAGGAGACGGATGTTGCCCGTGAAGTGATTCAACAGGTCACGCAGAAAATCTCGCTCGTGCCGGAAGGTTTCAACATCAATCCAAAGATGGTCGGGCAGCTCGCGCGCCGCGCCAAGATGGGCGAAGGCGCGTCGCCGATGGACTGGGCTTTTGCCGAAGCGATGGCTTTCGGCTCGCTCGTTTTGGAAGGTACGCGCGTGCGCTTGAGCGGTCAGGACAGCGGGCGCGGGACGTTCAGCCAGCGCCACGCCGTGATGTACGACACGCAGACAGGCCGTGCCTGGGCTCCGCTCTCGGAACTCAAGAGCGACAAAAATCCGAAGGCCGTGTTTGACGTTTACGATAGCTCTCTTTCCGAGCAGGGCGTACTCGGATTCGAGTACGGCTATTCCGTCGTCGCGCAGGATGCTCTTGTCTTGTGGGAAGCGCAGTTTGGGGATTTCGGTAACGGCGCGCAAGTCATCATTGACCAGTACATCGCGGCCTCCGAAGACAAGTGGCAACAACGCTCGCGGCTCTCTCTGCTGCTGCCGCATGGTTACGAAGGCCAGGGGCCGGAGCATTCCAGCGCGCGCCTTGAGCGTTACCTTCAACTCTGCGCGGAGAACAATCTACAGGTCTGCTACCCGACCACACCGGCGCAATATTTTCATCTCCTGCGCCGACAGGTGAAACAACAAACGCTGAGACCGCTCATCGTGATTACGCCGAAGAGCTTGCTGCGCCTGCCCGCCGCTACATCCACTGTGGACGAGTTGACAGGCGGCGGATTCCTGCCCGTCATTGACGACGCTGGAATAGAGAATCGTGAGAGCGTGCGGCGCATCGTGCTCTGTGGCGGCAAAGTCTTTTATGACCTCAATGCCGCACGTAAAGTATCGGGCGATGAAAAAGTCGCGGTTGTTCGTCTCGAACAGTTCTACCCATTCCCGGAAAAGCGCCTGCGTGAAATCTTCGCTACTTACAGAGGAGCCACGCAATTGGTCTGGGCGCAGGAAGAGCCGAAGAATATGGGCGGCTGGACTTTCGTCGAGCCGCGTTTGATGAATATGCTGCCCAAGTGCCAGCGTCCCTATTATGTTGGGCGCGCGGCTTCGGCCAGCCCCGCGACCGGCTCCTACACGGTTCACGAACTGGAACAGCGGCGGCTGGTTGACCAGGCACTGACGGAAGACGCGGAGATTATCTCAAGCGCCAGCACGGAGAAATATGCCGGACAAGCCGACTCCTGAATTAAAAAGCGGCCAAACTATCTCTTAAGGAATAGAAGACACACCTATGCAATCTCGTTCATGGATTATTGCTTTCCTGACCCTGCTCCTTCTTTTCGCGCTCTATGGGGGCGCGGCGTGTAGCAGGGCGGATCAGCCTCCTTCGGCGTCGGCGGCGCCGGCAACACCGGCCACTCCTACGCCCACGCCGAATGAGCCAATCTCAATTATGGCGGTCGGCGACACCATGCTCGGCTCGACCGCTCAGGGGCGCGGGCTCCCCGTTAATGACGGCGCGGAGATGATCTCCGGTCTGACGCCGCTTCTATCTTCAGCCGACATCGCTTTCGCCAATTTAGAAGGAGCGATGATTGACGGCGGGACGCAGACCAAGTGTGGCCCGAACTCGAAATTCTGTTATACGTTCAGCATGCCGACGCGCTACGGGAAGTATCTCAAAGAAGCGGGATTTGACGTGGTGAGTCTGGCGAATAATCACTCTTCAGATTTCGGCGCGGCAGGGCGCGCGAGCACCCGAAAAGCTATGGAAGACCTTGGGATACTTCATGCTGGCGCGGACGTTAATGACGTTGCTTACATGACCGTCAAAGGTCGAAAGATAGCGCTCCTCGCATTCGCCTTCAATCCCATCTCGCTCAACTTGCTCGATATTGAGAATTCCAAAAGAGTCGTCGCGGAGGCCGCGCGCAAAGTTGACATCGTGATTGTCTCATTCCACGGTGGGGCTGAAGGGTCGGCAGCGCAGCACGTTCCCAGAGGGCCGGAGACATATCTGGGCTCGCCGCGCGGCGACCTGCGCGCGTTCACACATGCCGTCATAGATGCCGGGGCAGACCTGTTGCTGGGTCACAGCCCGCACGTTGTTCGCGGAATGGAAATCTACAAGAATCGCCTGATCGTGTATTCGCTCGGCAACTTCGCCTTCTATAGATTCCCATTTGCTGGGCCGACCGCGCTCTCGCTCATTCTGGAAGCGAATATCGGCCCCGGGGGCGAATTCGTGAGCGGTGAAATCCATCCATTGATACAGGAAGGCCAGGCGGGGCCGCGCCCGGACAAGAACGGCGCTGTCATAGGCGTCGTCCGCCAGCTTTCGAAAGAAGACTTTGGCGCAACCGCCGTTAATGTATCTGCGGACGGGACGATCTCAGCTCCTTGATGCTGGCATGATGGCCTTGGACAATTCAATTCGGTCATCACCAAGCTTTGACCCTTTCAGGGTCGGAATATTTTCCCAACGTCAGCCGGGGGCGGCGCAAAATGGAAATTGCGC
>JAVHVE010000067.1:0-31605 GCA_032160705.1 Acidobacteriota bacterium
AGACCGGAACGCGAGGCCACGCTAATTTTAGCACCTCATTTGCGAGGAGATAAGTTTAAGAGGAATGACCTGTACCGTTTGCACCGGCTCAAAGACGCGCTCACAGCCGGACGCGGAAAAGAGATGCGCTCCGGCGGGCGGCGGTTGCCACGCCCGCGCCCTCTATGAGAGCATCATACCGCGTTTGTTGCTAAATTTCCTAAGATTTTCCACGAAAGAGCCGGAAAACATGACATCTTCGCAAACGTCCACCTTGCACCGCCACGTTTCCCAAAAAGCGAGCCGTTTCACGGAATCCGTCATCCGCGAAATGACGCGCGAAGCCTTGAAACACGGAGCCGTCAACCTCTCGCAAGGCTTTCCAGACTTTCCTGCTCCTGAAGACATCAAGACGAGGGCGATGCAAGCTATTGCCGATGATGTAAATCAATACGCGATTACCTGGGGCGCAAGGGATTTCCGCGAAGCGATTGCCCGAAAGACCCAGTGGTATCTGGGGCTGGAAATTGATCCCGAAACGGAATTGACGGTGACGTGCGGCTCGACCGAAGGAATGATCGCGGCGATGATGGCAACGGTGAATCCCGGTGAAGAGGTCATCGTCTTCGAGCCTTTCTATGAAAACTACGGCCCTGACGCGATTCTTTCAGACGCCCGCCCGCGCTACGTTTCATTGCGCGCGCCCGATTGGAGTTTTGACAGAGATGAGATGTGCGCGGCTTTCAGCGAGAAGACAAAGGCCATCATCATCTGCAACCCGAACAACCCGACCGGCAAAGTCTTCACGCGCGACGAGCTTGGATTCATCGCTTCGCTCTGCGTTGAACACGACGCGCTCTGCTTCACAGACGAAATCTACGAGCACATTCTTTATCCGCGCGATGACGCAATCGTCGAGCATATCTCGATGGCGCAGCTTGAAGGGATGCGTGAAAGAACCGTCATCGTCAATTCCATGTCGAAGACCTATTCGGTCACGGGCTGGCGCGTCGGTTACTGCATCGCTCCGCCTGAGATTACCAACGCAATTCGCAAAGTCCACGACTTCTTAACTGTCGGAGCGGCAGCGCCACTGCAAGCAGCAGGAGCTTATGCTCTCTCATTGCCGAAAGAGTATTACGACAAGTTGCAGGCCGATTATGTGGCACGGCGCGAGCTGCTGCTGCCTGTGCTCGAAGAGGCGGGCTTTCGCACCTTTCGTCCAGACGGTGCGTACTACATCATGACCGACATCAGCGACTTCCGTTTCAAATCCGATGTCGAGTTCACGCGCCACCTGATACGCGAGATTGGCGTAGCCTGCGTGCCCGGCTCATCCTTCTACAGCCGTCCAGAATTAGGCGCGCAGCAGGTGCGCTTCTGCTTCTGCAAGCGCGACGAAACGCTGCTGGCGGCGGCTGAACGACTCTGCAAGTTGAGATAATTATTTACTCGCGGCGCGTGGTCTTTTCTTCGTCAAGCAATCTGGTCGTATTTTCCGTGACGCTCGGAGGTCGCACAAGCTCTGCGGTGTTCATACGTCGCGGCGTGAAATTCGGAACGGGTGTGTTCTGCGCCGGAGGCAGCGCGGAAACACGCGTGCCCGTGTTCAATTGTGCGGGCATAACGGGAGGCGCTTGCGCGGATGAGTCGCCCGGCAAGCCCGGCAAGGATGACTCAAAGGTAGCGGCGTAGATAATTCGCATCAGACCGCCCGCGAAAAAGATGATGGCAGCCGCCGCAACGAAAATTTCAAGCAGATTGGTTTGCTCTTGATAAGAGTTTATTATTCCCAGAATCGGCACGATCACCGCACCGAGCAGCAGCATCAGGACGCCTTGCTTCACGCCTTTTCGACGCGGCGAAAGCGCGTTCTCCCGCAACTCGTCGCCCCCACCCGCCTTGAGCACCCCGCCGGAAGCGAGCAATTCCGTGACGCCGCCGAGCGGGAAGCCGCAACGCGAACAAAAGCGCATCTCACTCGTAACCTGTTGCTGGCCGCATTGCGGGCAATACATTTGAACGGAAACCTCTTTTAAAGAGATGAGCTATCTGATTTACGCGCGCCCTTTGTCTGAGGTAAGTGTGTCATAATCAAGCCTCAGATGGAAGACCTTAAAACGTGCGGATAGGAAAACTAAGGCGCGGCTACCATTATGGGATACGCCCGCCGGGGACTTTAAGTTCATGTGGGATGCCAAACGCCAGGCCATCTGGCTCACGACCGCGCTCGCGCTTGCCACCTTCGTCGTCTACCGCGAAGCTCACGACGAAGCGGGACGCTTTGATCCGGGCTACTTCGCGCTGCTGGAAATCATCTTTCTGCTCGTCATCATCATCATGTTCTACATCTACTCACGGAAGAAGTGATAAAAAGCAGGAGTCAGAAGACAGAAGACAGGAGACAGGAGAAAAGAAAATCTGTAGCAGCGGTTCTCAGCCTCTTCATTCTGACTTCTGACTCCTGTCTTCTGTATTCTGCTTTTTATCACCTAATTCGGCGGTTGAATCATCTTTGAACGAATGTTGATGCCGGAGTCTGCGAGGATGAGCAGGCGGCGCGCGTCGCTATAGGAAACGTTGGCCGGGGCGTAGGAGAGCACGTAGCGGTTCTTGCGCAGCTCGTCACAGATAGACTGCGCGGCCTCACGCGAATCTTTGATTGAAAAGACGCGGCCACCTGTGCCTTCGACTAACTTTTCGATCACCTGAACGGGTTTCGGCTGGTCGCGCCGCAAAGCTCCGCCCGTGCGGTCGGGCGCTTGCACGGCGTAGACGGTGATGTCCTGCGATTGGAGGTCGGCGAGCACTTTGTCAAACTTTGTCTTGCTGCCACGATCAAGCCCATCGCTGATGACGACGATGACGCGTTTCTGGTTCGAGGATCGCAAAGGGAGCAGAGCCTCTTGCGCGACCGCGCTCAGGGCGTCGAAGAGATGCGGGTCGCCTTTCTTGCGAAAGCTCGCCAGAGACTTTTCGATTTGCTTCGCGTCGTCAGTCCAGTCGGCGATAATCTCCGCCTGATCGTCGTAACCGACGACCAGCAATTTATCGCCTTCGAAAATCTCATAGGCAAACTCGCGCGTCGCTTCTTCCAGCTTCTCCACGTCGGCGCGAATCGTTAGGGAGTTATCAACCAGCAGCACGATGCGCGCCGGAGATGGGTCGAGCGAGAAAGCTTTGATGGTCTGCTCGATTCCGGCTTCGTAGAGCGAAATCTGCTTGCTCGTGATGCGGGCGGTTGAATTGCCCTCGCGCGTGGCGACGACGTTGAGCAGGATTGAGCCTTCGCTGGACGGACGCGGACGCCGCCCGGCCTGTCCGGTGGCGAGGGCGAACGAGAGGGAGAGCAACAGAGAAATGATCGCTGCTTTGGATAAGGCACGCATGGACTTCACCCGGTGAAACTTAGATTTTTAGTCGCCGCTTGATGGAGCAGATTTTGATGTGCTCGCCTTTTTAGAGGGGGCGGACTCTTTGGGCGTTGCCTTGTCGCTGGCGGTTGCTGATTCGGGCGCGCTCTTTTTCTCTTCTTTGGCGTCTTTGGCGTCCGGCTTTTTAGTCTCCTCTTTCGCTTCCGTCTTCTTCGCGGCGTAATCGGTCGCGTACCAACCACTGCCTTTGAGCTGAAAACTCGTGGACGACCATTGCTTCTCCAGACGCCCGCCGCACTTGCGGCATTTGGTCAACGGCTTGTCCGTCATCTTCTGCATGATTTCAGTGTGAGCTTTACACTTGCGGCATTCATACTCATATATGGGCATGAGATATTTTTAACTCCAAACTCTCTACTAACATTCAGGATGATGAGAATTATACGAGTCGTTTTTAGCCCTTGCAACCTCAACAAACCTCTCCATCGGCAACCCACGCCACCATCCCCGAAGGGGATGAACATAATAGCCGGGGGCAAGCAAACCGAAGGTTTGCGCCGCCCCCGGATTCGGCAAAGAAAATGTTCCGACCCTGAAGGGGTCGCACCTCAATGTTGAATGTGCGACCCCTTCAGGGTCGGAATATTTATGGGGGTCATTCCAGGGGTGGCGCGCTGACGCGCTGACCCCTGGCTATTTTATTTGACCCTTTCAGGGTTAGGAAGGAATTAACTCCTACTGCTTTTTCTTATCCGATTTTTCGTCTTTGAAGAGAATGTTGAAGACGAGGAACAAGCCTGCCCCGGCGGCGATGAAGAAGAAGAGAATGGCGATGCCGGGATAGCCGAAGATTGTAAAACTCGTCTCAACCCTCATCAGCAGCGCTGCCCCGACAATCAAGGCGGCTAAGACCAATCCCATCGTGATGCGATTGGCGATTTTCTGGAAACCTTCCATCAACTTCGTCTCATCAATTGCGTCAATCTTGATCTCCATCTCGTTATTGGCGATGGCATCGAGAAATTTGTTGATGCGACTTGGCATCTTTTCGATTAAGCCTTTGGTTTCGAGCATCGTGTTGAAGAGGTTGCCGGGTGAGAGGCTCTTCATCATGCGCTCGCGCATCATCTCAGTCGCGTTCTGGCGAATCGAGGCATTCGGGTCAAAGTTGGGGTCGAGCGTGTGGACGATCTGATCCAGATTGAGCAGGGTCTTGGCGATCAGAGTGAATTCCGGCGGGAGGCGAAAACCCGTCTCGCCACTGATGCGCGTAATCTCCAGCACCACGCGGCCAGCGTCTATCTCCTGAACATTGCTGCCCTGATGCTGCGTGACGAGGTCTGCCACCTGGCGCGTGAACTTCTCCTGCTCAAAACTCTCTTTCGGCTCACCGAGTTTGATGGTCAGCGTGGCGGCTTCGTCTCCGTGTCCCTCGCTGATGGCCAGGAGCAGTTGCAGGATGTTCTCCTGTGCCTGCGGCGTGATGCGCCCGACCATGCCCAGGTCAATCAGGGCGATGCGGTTGTCATCTGTCAGAAAGACATTTCCGGGATGCGGGTCTGCGTGAAAGATGCCGTCAACAAGGATTTGCTTGAGGTAAGCTCGGAAAAAGTCTTCGGCCAGTTGATAGCCGTCAATGTCCATCAAAGCGAGCGGACTTAAGGCCGTAATCTTCTTGCCTTCGATGTAATCCATCGTCAGCACGCGCGAGGTGCTGTAGTCTTCCACCGGCATTGGCACGACGATGCGGTCAAACTCGCGGAAGTTTCTGTTGAAGGTGATGAGGTGGCGCGCTTCCTGCCGGTAGTCGAGTTCGCGCAGCAGGCTCTTGCGTAGCTCCGCCAGAATCATGGTGAATTCATAGCGGCGACCTGTTTCCGTGTGGTTATCGAAAAACTCCGCGATGCCTTGCAGGAGGTCTAAATCCTTGAGGACGATGTCACGAATTCCGGGTCGTTGAACTTTGACGACCACCTGCCGCCCGTCGCGCATCTCCGCGCGATGAACCTGGCCTAAGGATGCGGCGGCGACGGGCTGCGCCTCAAAATTAGTGAAGGCTTTGGAGAGCCGCACGCCCAGCTCTTCGGTCACAATCTCTTCCACTTCCTTGAAGGAGAACGGCTCGACATCGTCTTGCAGGCGCGCGAGAGCTTCCAGATATGGAACGGGCAAAAGGTCTGCGCGGGTGGAAAGAAGCTGCGCGAGCTTGACGAAGGTCGGCCCCATCTTTTCGAGGTCTTTTGACAGCTCCGCCGCTTCCGGCGCTGACACCTGTGTCTCGACAGTCTCATCTGCCAGCGCGTCTTCCAGACCCGCCTGCTTGACCAGATCAGAGCGCCCGTACTTCATGAACAGCCAGGCGATGTCCCTGTAGCGTTTCAAGTGTTCGGGTTTAAGCGAGATTCCCATTGGCCGCCTTTCTCGATTGAGAGCTTCTATTGAGCATAAAGCATTCAAGATGAAGAAACCAAGCAATAATGAAAGGGGAGAGGAGATAACCTGGTTGTCTAGCTCAACTTTGACAGTCTTGACATTTTGTTAATGTGTAATACAGTCGAGAGCGATAATTGATGGCTATCCCCGCAGGCACACATTTCGGACGCTACGAAATTCGCTCCCCACTCGGCGCGGGCGGCATGGGCGAGGTTTATCTGGCGGAAGACACACGCCTTGAGCGCACCGTCGCTTTGAAGATTCTGCCTTCCGATGTGGCTGCTAACGAAGACCGAATGCGGCGTTTCGTGCAAGAGGCGAAAGCAGCAGCCGCGCTGAACCATCCGCACATCGCGCACATCTACGAAATAGGCGAAGCCGAAGGCACGAGTTTTATAGCGATGGAGTTGATTGACGGCGAAACTTTGCGCGAGAAAATCCATCGCGAGAAGGCGAATTTGAAACGTCTCCTCGAATGGCTCACACAGGTCGCCGATGGATTAGCCAAAGCGCACGCAGCGGGTATTGTGCACCGTGATCTCAAGCCGGACAACATTATGATTTCGCGCGACGGCTACGCCAAGATTCTTGATTTCGGTCTGGCAAAACTTCTCGAACCACAGCCACCCGCAGGCGATCAAGCGAAGAGCGAAGCGGCGACCGCGATGCTGCCGATACAGCACTCAACACCCGGAATGATTATGGGAACGGCTGGTTATATGTCGCCGGAGCAGGCGCGTGGGCAGACGAAGATTGACGGTCGTTCGGACATTTTCTCTTTCGGCTGCATTTTGTACGAAGCGGCGACGAGGCATCAGCCGTTTGCGGGCGAGACAGCTATTGATTCGCTGCATAAAATCCTCCACGCTCAACCGCCACCGATTAAAGATTTCAACGCAACAGTCCCGGTTGATTTGCAACGCATCGTCCGGCGATGTCTGGCGAAAGACCCGGAAGACCGCTACCAGACAATTAAGGACGTAGCGATTGAACTCAAAGAGTTGCGGCGCGAAATGGAGAGTGCAGCGGAAGCCGAGCTTTCAATCTCGTCGGAAACAACCGCCGACCCACACGTCTCCAAAACCGGAGACCGGACGACGAGCGTCGGTGATAAGGCGGTCGCGTCAACCGCCGAGACGGTTGCGCATTCGACTTCAAGCGCGGAATACATCGCCCGCGAAGTCAAGAAGCATAAAACAGGCGCGACGATTGCCGTCCTGTTGCTGGCACTTATTCTGGCGGGCGTCGGCTACGGCATTTACAGATTGACGGCGAAGCGAGACAAGCCCGCGCTGTCATTCCAGTCGGCGAAAATCACGCGCTTGACGACGACCGGCAAAGCGTCGGGCGTCGCCATTTCGCCCGACGGCAAATACGTCGTTCACGTGCAGGACGACGGCGGGCAGCAGAGCCTCTGGACAAGGCAGGTCGCCACGCAGAGCAACGTGCAGATTGTCGCGCCCGCCGCCATCGCCTACATCACTCTGACCTTCTCGCCCGACGGCAATTACATTTACTACACCATGTCCTCGCAGGAGTTTTCGCAACGCGCGCTCTTCCAAGTGCCGACGCTCGGCGGCACGCCGAAAAAGCTGTTGGAGAAGAATCTGGGCAGAGCCATCAGTTTTTCTCCCGACGGCAAGCAATTTGCTTTTACACGTGTAACGCCGGGCAAAGGAGATGCGTTGATGATTGTCAACGCGGACGGGACTAGCGAGCGGGAATTGGTCTTTCATAAGCTGCCCGAAGACGTTAGCGCTCCGGCGTGGTCGCCGGACGGGAAGAGAATCGCCTACGTGGTGGAGAATTTTGAGAGCTACGACCATACGATATTTGAAGCGCAAATCGCGGACGGTTCGACCAAGCCGCTGACCGCGCAAAGGTGGCTCAGGATTTACAGGCTGGCGTGGCTCGCGGATGGCAGCGGCTTGTTAATGCTCGCCACACCGGGACAGAACTACACATTTCAAATCTGGCAGCTCTCCTACCCGGAAGGCGCGGCGCACCGGCTCAGCAACGATCTGAATAACTATTCGGACATGAGCCTGACGGCGGACTCTAACACAATGGCTGTCGTTGAATCAGAAACGCAGGCGAGCATCTGGATCGCGCCGACGGGCGATGCCAGCCGCGCCCGCCCCGTCACATCTGGCTCAGGAAAAGCCGATACGTTCCTTGCTTGGACACCAGACGGCAGAATCGTGTATCACTCGGACGCAAGCGGCAACAACGACATCTGGATCGCGGGCGCGGGCGGCGGCAGCCCGAAACAACTGACGGCTAATGCGCGCTCCAACTTTGATCCGGCGGTTTCGCCCGACGGACGCTACATCGTGTTTAGCTCAGACCGCAGCGGCACGCCGGATCTCTGGCGGATGAGCCTGGACGGCAGCGACCTGCGGCAGTTGACTAAAGGCGGAAACTTGGAAGAGAGTCCGCAATTCTCGCCTGACGGTCGTTGGATAGTCTATGACACGCTTTTAGGCAAACGGACTGTGTGGAAAATACCTGCCGACGGCGGCGAGCCTGTGCAACTCACTGACAAATTCTCAACATCGCCGACCATCTCGCCCGACAGTAAGCTGGTTGCTTACTTTTATCGTGAAGATAACGGTACATGGCGCATCGCCGTCGCCCCGCTCGAAGGCGGGGAACCGCTCAAGACGTTTGCTCTTCCGGCAATTCCTGACCTCTCGCTTCGCTGGACACCCGATGGTCGCGCCCTCGCCTACGTTGACACGCGCAACGGCGTCTCCAACATCGTCGCTCAACCGCTCGACGGTGGCGCTCCGAAGCAATTGACCGACTTCAAAGCCGACCGCATCTTCTCCTTCGACTACTCGCGCGATGGTCGTCAACTAGCCCTTTCACGCGGCACAATCAACAACGATGTCGTGCTAATCAGCAATTTCAAATGATTGAAGCTGGAACAAGATTCGGACGCTACGAAATTCGCTCTCCGCTCGGCGCGGGCGGGATGGGAGAAGTTTATCTGGCGCATGACAGCCAGCTCGACCGCCCTGTGGCGCTCAAACTCCTGCCGCCGGATGTCACCAGGGATGAAGACCGCCTGCGGAGGTTTCAGCAGGAAGCACGCGCCACGTCTGCGCTCAATCATCCGAACATTCTGACCATCTTCGAGATCGGCGAATCCGCAGGCACACACTTTATCGCCACAGAATTCATTGACGGCATTACGCTCCGCGAAGCATTGGCGCGCGGGCGGATGAAGCCAGACGAAGTTTTTGACGTGAGCATCCAGATCGCATCGGCGCTCGCAGCGGCACATCAAGCCGGAATCGTTCACCGTGACATCAAGCCTGAAAACATCATGATCCGCAGGGACGGCTACGTGAAAGTTCTTGATTTCGGGCTGGCCAAGCTGACCGAGCAGCGCACATCTTCAGGTCCGAGCGCGTTGACAATCGCCGAGACCGGGCCGGGGATTGTCATCGGCACAGTCACCTACATGTCGCCGGAGCAGGCGCGCGGCCTGCGTGTGGACGAGCGAACGGACATCTTCAGCTTCGGCGTCGTGCTGTACGAAATGCTGGCGGGGCGCGCGCCATTCGGCGGGCCGACGCCGAGCGATGTGATCGTCGCCATCCTTGACCGCGAGCCGCACCCGCTCGTGCGCACCCTTCCCAGTGCGCCGCCGGAAATGCAGCGCGTCGTTTCAAAGGCGCTGGCCAAGGATAGAGACGAGCGTTACCAGAAGGTCGATGACCTCTTAGCGGATTTGCGCGGCCTCAAGCGCAGGCTGGAATTTGAGACCGTAGATTTGCGCGTCACCGCACCTTCAGAGTTGCCGCGTGGCAACTCCGTAGAGAAGACAACGCGGGCTGATGCTCAAACCGTTCAGGTGCGAACCGGGGGGCGCGAGACGGATGATAACAAGGCGGCTGAGACGTTGATGCTGGACTCGAACCAGCCCGCGACACCTGAAATCGCGCACGTGCTCTTCATGGACCTGGTCGGCTTCTCGAAGCATCGCATCAACCAGCAGTCATATCTTCAACAGAAGCTCAATGAGATTGTCAGCCAGACGGACGAGTTTCGCCGGGCGCAAAACTCCGGCCAGATGCTTTGCAAGTCCACAGGCGACGGCATGGCGCTCGTCTTCTTCGTTGACCCGGAAGCGCCCGTGCGCTGCGCCCTGCAAATCAGCCGCGCACTCCTGAGCAATCGTGATATTGAGCTGCGTATGGGCGTACACTCCGGCCCTGTGCTGAGAACCATTGACGCCAACCGCCAACGAGATGTGGCGGGCAGCGGCATCAACATCGCACAGCGCGTGATGGATTGCGGCGACGCAGGCCACATCCTGCTCTCGAAAGCCATGGCCGACGTGCTTCAGGAGATAGGCGACCGCAGCGAGCATCTGGATGATCTGGGCACGACGAAGGTCAAGCATGGCGTCGAAGTCCATTTGTTCAATCTCTACACGGATGAGCTTGGCAATCCAAACCGCCCGGCAGGGATGCCGCTGCCAACCATCATCCGGCAATCCGCTGATAGCGGAAAGCGCACGCACATTGATTCGCTCGCCGTCCTGCCTCTCGCCAACGCGAGCGCCGACCCCGGAACTGAATACTTGAGCGACGGCATCACCGAAAGCATTATCAACACGCTCTCGCAGTTGCCCCAGTTAAAAGTCATGGCGCGCGCGACCGTCTTTCGCTACAAAGGAAAAGAGGTTGATTCGCAGGAGGTCAAACGTGATCTGGGTGTTCGCGCCGTGATGATGGGGCGCGTGCTGCAATTCGGCGACAATCTGGTAATCAAGATCGAACTGGTTGATACAGAAGACGGCTCGCAACTCTGGGGCGAACAGTACAAGCGCAAAGCAGCGGACATCTTCGAGGTGCAGGAGGAAATCTCCAAAGAAATCTCCGAGAAGCTCAAGCTCAAACTGACGGGCGAAGAGAAACTGCTGCTGGGCAAGCGTTACACGGACAACACGGAAGCCTATCGCCTTTATCTCAAGGGTCGCTTCTGTTTGAGCAAGACGACCAAAGAAGCTCTCAACAACGCCATCAAGCATTTCCGGCAGGCGATTGATATTGACCCAGATTATGCGCTCGCCTACGCGGGGCTGGCCGATGCCTACTACGCGCTTTCTTCCAATCACCTGCCCGCCAACGAAGCCATGCCGAAAGCGCGTGCAGCCGCCGAGCAGGCTTTGCAGATGGACGAGACGCTCAGCGAAGCTCATGCCTCGCTCGGCCTGGTCAAAGCGTTCTACGAATGGGATTGGTCGGGCGCGGAAATGGAATACCGTCGAGCGATTGAATTAAATCCCGGCTATGCTTCGGCGCATCACTGGTACGGCTGGTATCTGGCTTTGATGGGACGTTTGAACGAAGCCATCGCAGAGATCAAGCAGGCGAGCGAGCTTGACCCGCTTTCGCTCGAAATCAATTCCGATCTGGGGCTTTCTTTCTTCTTCGCCAGACAGTACGAGCGCGCCATCGAGCAATTTGAGAAGGCGCTGGAGATGGACCCGAATTCTATCTGGACGCGCTTCTTCATGGGCTGGGCGCGCGAGCAAAAAGGCGACTACGCGGAAGCCATCGAGGATTACAAACGCGCCGCTCAACTGGACGACTCGCCGCTCATCCTGGCCGCGCTCGGCCACACCTTTGTGATGGCTGGCCAAAGAGACGAAGCGCTTGGTGTCCTTGAAGAAATGAAGCAACTGGCCGAAAGCCGTCATGTTTCGTCCTATCACTTCACAGTCATCCACGCTGCTTTAGGCGAAAAGGACGAAGCCTTTGCATGGCTGGAGAAATCTTACGATGCACGCGAGGAAGCCCTCGTCTGGCTCAAGGTTGATCCGCGTCTCGATACAATTCGCACAGACCCGCGCTTCATAGACCTGCAACGTCGCGTCGGCCTCCCGCTCTAAAGAAGTGATGGGGCTGAAAAGCAGGAGTCAGAACACAGAACTCAGGAGACAGGAGAAAAGAAAATCTGTTAAAGCGGCTCTCCGCCTTATTCTTCTGGCTTCTGGCTTCTGGCTCCTGAATTCTGCTTTTCAATTGACTCGCCGCCCGATTTAGCATAGAACCTATCCAGCTTTAACAACACTGATACTGATAAGGAAGTCGCAACATGACCAAAGTTGTCAAGAAGAGTAATGCCTGGATAATCCTCGTTATTGCGCTGGCCGCCGTTGTATTTTCAGCCGCGTGCAGCAAGAATGCGAATACCGGCAACAGCACGAACAGCACCAATTCCACTACCACCAACAAGAATTCCACCACTTCATCCGGCGGCGATGCGACGGGAAGCCCCACAGCCGCACTCCGTGCCTATTACCAGGCGGCTATGAACAAGGACGTGACTGCCGCCAAGAAATACCTCTCGACGGGCACGATTGCCTTGCTTGAAGAGGGCGCGAAGAAGATGGGCAAGTCGCTGGACGATGCGTTCAAGGAATCCGCCGCGCAGACCAACACGACCACGATGCCCGAATTCAGCAACGAGAAGATCAGCGGCGACACCGCGACAGTTGATCTCAAGGCGCAGGGCGCGACGGTGACGATGCCGATGGTCAAAGAGGGCGGCGAATGGAAACTGGCGATGGATAAGCTGATTGAGGATATGAAGAACTCGATGGGCGGCGGCACGAAAGAGCCTTCTGACGATGACGACAAAAACGACAACGATAATCACGGAGGCCACTAGAAGTAACTTGAGGCGCAGCAGCGATGGTCATATTGTATGGCCGCCGCTGCTGCGCCTCCGGGCATTCGTTTCTACTTTCTCACCAGCCGAATCTCGAAAAGCTTTGGCCATCGCTTGCCGGTGACGAAAAGCCTGTCGTTTCCTGCGTCGTAGGCGATACCGTTGAGGCAGTTCTCCGAATCGGGGTCGTTGCCCTCATGGTGTAAGCCGGTCATGTCAATCCACGCGTTAATTTTCCCTGTGGCCGGATCAAGGCGAACGATCCGGTCGGTCTTCCAGATGTTGGCGTAGATTTCCCCTTTGATGTATTCGAGTTCGTTCAAATCCGTCAGGGGCTCCCCGTTATCATAGACGGTGATGGTTCTCTGCACCTCGAAGCTGGATGGATCGAGGAAGCGAATCCGGTTCGTGCCGTCGCTTAAAATCAGAGAGTGGTCGTCGTGCGTCAGTCCCCAGCCCTCGCCTTTGTAGGCGAACTCGCCCTCCTGCCGAAATTTCTTCAGGTCATAGACGAAGCCTTTGTGCGATTGCCACGTCAATTGAAAAATCTTGTCATGGAAGATCGTCATGCCTTCGGCAAAATATTCGCGGGCAACCTCCAACTTCTTTTTCACCTTGCCGGTCTTCAATTCAACGCGGCGCAGGCTGGATGAACCACGCAGGCCTGTGCTTTCAAAGAGAACGCCGTCATGGAAGACCAGCCCCTGCGTGTAGGCTTCTATGTCATGTGGCCAGGAGTTGACTACCTGATAGGAATAAACAGGTATGCCTTCTGCCGTTGCTCCGGTTGCCACCTGCTTTGCGGTCGAAGAGCCTAAGCAGGCGATGATTCCCGCAATAAGAACCGTCAGCAACAACGCCATTAAAAACTCACGTCGCATAGATAACCTCTAACATAAACGTGCGGCGGCGCATAAAATTTCATCATGCGCTCGCGCCTACCTTGCCGCAGTCTTTGATGCGAGAGCGCGGTCAATAGCCATGCGAATACCTTCGGCGGTCAAATTACGCAGGCGCACGCCGTTGATGAAGATGGTCGGAGTGCCATCAACGCCGTAGGCCTCGCCGTCCGCAACATCATTGCTCACTTCCGCCGCATACTGCCCGCTATCGAGCGCCGTGTCGAACTGCGCGCGGGCTAGCCCCAGATCGGTCGCATACTTCTTCAGCGACGCCACGTCGAGCGCCGCTTGATTCTTAAACAGCACCGCGATGTACTCGAAGAACTTGCCCTGCGCGTTGGCAGCGTTGGCGGCCTCCGCCGCTTTACGCGCCTGAGCGTGAATCCCCAAAGGAAAGTCGCGCACGACGAGCCGCACGCGATTGCCGTATGTCTTGAGCGTCTCGTCAATCACCGGATGCATCGCCGCGCAGGAGGGGCACTGGAAATCCGTGAAGACGACGACCGTGACGGGTGCCCCTTTGTCGCCGCGCGCCGGGTCGTCGTCTGTGCTGATTGCCTGCACGGGCGGCTCCGGCTCTGTCAGAAAATTTTGCAGCGTCGCACCGGCGCGCAGGCGCTGGGCTAACTCATTTTCGAGACGATTGATCTGTTGATCTTTGAGGAGACCGACAATGTCTGTGCGCACGCTGGCCAGATCGCGCTGAATGCGCGCTTTGTTGTCTTCGTAAAACTTCGTCACCTCGGCGTCCGTCGGCTCGCGCACTTTGTCCGCAACCTCGACTTTGAAAAGATTCTCCGCCGTCAGGTTACGCTTTTTGGCCTCTGCTTCCAGAAGTATCTGGTTGATCCTCATATCAACGGCGCGTGCCTCCGCATCGAAAATCTCCCGGCGCACCTTGTAGACGAAAGGCCTGAGCCGTTCCTCGAATTCGCTGGCGGTGATGGTGCGCCCGTCAACGGTAGCAAGCACGGTCGCAGGCGGAAGATTCGGCGCATTGACATCCGCTGTGCCCTTGACAACCGAATGCGACGAGCGCAAGCGCGCGATGAATTCGTTGGCAAGTTTCTGTCCTGTCTGGTTGCGCAGGTAATTAACGATCTGCGGGCGCACCGTCGCGATGTCGGCATTGCCGATCTGCGGCTTGTTCGCGTCGTAGACAGCTTTGATCTCGGCTTCGGTCGGGTCTGTGATGCGGTTGTTGACTTCGGCGTCCATCAACTGGTCGCCGGTCACTTTTCGTTTCTGTGCTTCGCTTTCAAGCAGTAAAGTGTTGATTCGCGCCTCAAGCGCATCGCGCCGCACATCCGGTAGATTCTTGTCGAAGTCTTCGACGACCTTGCGCACCTGCGGGTCAAGATCAGCCAGCGTCACCGTCTGGCCGTTGACGATGGCGAGCGCTCCCGGTGGAGGCGCGGCAGCAGTCTGCTTCGGCGTGGCGCTTGGCCTGGCAGGCGGCGTGCTCTTCGGCGTGGGTTTTTGCCCCGCTCTGGACTTAGGCGTTTGCGCTATCACCTGAGCAGCGAAAATAAGCACGCCAAGCAGCACGGCGCAGGCAAGATTTCGATACTTCATTAAAACCCTCTTTCTAATCCCGGTCGAACCAGCATTCTCTGAACGAGAATGATATGGGATTAGCGCCACCAGAGCAAATTTAGGGGCAGGAGTCAGAAGACAGGAGACAGAATGATAAGGCGGAAGCCGCTTTAGTTTTTATTCTGTCTCCTGTCTCCTGTCTTCTGACTCCTGCTGTTCATTCCTTCGCTAGTTTTCGCACCGTCTCGACCGTATCTATCTCGGCGACCGTTTTGTCTTCGCGCAGGCGCAGGATTCTGGGAAACCGGAGCGCATAGCCGCTTTTGTGTCGCTTTGATTCCTGCACACGGTCGAAAGTTACTTCGAGCACGATTTTCGGCTCAACAATTCTCACCTTGCCGTGAGCGAACTCCTGTAGGGTGTGCGCTCTGAACCACTCGGTCAAATCCTTCAACTCCGCATCCGTCAATCCCGAATAAGCCTTGCCGACGTTCAACAATTCCGGGTCGTCTTCCGAGCGACGCACGGCGAACGTGTAGTCGGAGAGCAGATGACGCCGCTTCCCATGCCCGACCTCAACGGCTGTGACGACGACATCGAGTGTGGCCAGCGCGCGCTTGAGCTTCAACCATTCGCGCCCGCGCCTGCCCGGCTTGTATATCGAGCGCGGGTCTTTAATCATCAGCCCCTCGTTGCCGCGCCCGCGTGCCGCGTCAAACTCTTCGTCGAGCATGAGCGTGTCCTTCATGCGCTTGGCCGCAGACAAACGCACCGTAGTTCCCTCCGCCGAGATCAACTCTTCCAGGATGCGCCTGCGTTCCCGTAGCGGTTCGTCAATCAGCACTCGTCCCGCGCTGTAGAGCAAATCGTAAGCGATGAAAACGACAGGTGTGGCTGCCAGCAACTCCGCGCCGACCGTTTTGCGCCCCAGTCTCTTCTGCAACTCGCTGAAAGGCAGAATCACATGCCCGCGCGCAGGCACAATCTCGCCATCAATGATCGCATCGGTCGCCAACTCTCTTAGAGGCGCGACGAGTTCCGGGAAGCGATGTGTGATCTCGTCCATCGTCCGCGAATAGAGAGCGAGATGATTATTTGCCGTGTGCGCCTGCGCGCGGATGCCGTCAAACTTGTCTTCAACAAAAAACTCTGCGGGCATCGTCCGCTCGATGTCTGCTAAATCCGCAGCGGCAGTCGCGAGCATGAATTTCAGAGGATGAAAAAGGCGCATCTGGATTCCTGCCAGATCATTGTGCCGGGCGCGCACAGCCGTCTCGCCAATATCGCCCATCATCATGTTCGCCTGCGCGACGCGAGCGAGCGGCTGGTCAAACGCTCGCGCAATCGCGTCTTCCACCAACCCCTCCTTCAGCCCGATACGCAGATCGCCCAGCAGCAGCTTGACCAGATACTTTGCCTCAAGTGCCGTCGCGCGGGAGAGGACCTCCATCAGCAACGTCTTCTTATTCTTTGTTCCCTTGATCTCACTCAGCCGTTCGATGAGCGATTCGGTCTCGGCCAGTGTGATAGAGGGTGCGTTTCCTTCCCCTTTCGTTTCAAGAATCGCCTCGTAAGCGACTTCGCCCGAATCTCCAAGGCGGACGTAGCGTGGGCGTAGATTCTCGACACTTAAACCTGTGGCCTCGCTCAACGCAGCGCGCAGAACGCTTGTGCCGACATTTGTTGTGCGCGCATCATTCATCGCAAACTGATGCCCGGCAAAGTAACGCGCGGCGCGCGCCAGATCGGCATCGTCCAACTCGTGCAGGTACGCACCCGTGAGCGCCGCCTTCTCCAGTTTCTTCATCGTCGCCGCCACAGCCTCAGCCGTCTCCGCGAAACGCTCCAACAAGCCGCGCACACTCTCGTCCCCGGCCTGCGCCGGTGAAGATGTCTGAGCCGCCGCTTTCTTTGTTCTCCGCATACTTGATTATCGCCTGATAGATTTCGCGCTGGAGCGTCGGCACTGTCAAGAAACTTTGACAGTTGGCAGTGGGCAGTTAAAAGCAAGAAAGGCAGTAAAGACTCACTCGTCTCTACTGCCTTCTGTCTTTGCTGCCAACTGCCCACTGCTAACTGCCAACTATTTTTGCTACAATCAACAGCAACAGAATTCGCCGGACACTTTTGTCGAGACAAGCATTATTTGACGGAGAAGTGAGCGATGCAGGAGCAGAATGATTTGCGTTTTGAAGGCGTGATGGATCACATCGCGGTCGAGTCTAAGGATTTGCAACGGGATGTGCAGGAATACGAACGCATCGGCTTTCGCCTTGAAACTCTCTACGAGGATTGGGCGATGATGCGCGACGCGCGCGGCTTCGGCATCGCGCTGCTCCCGCCCAACTCAAAACATCCGCCCCACCTCGGTCTCCGCGTCGAAACCCGCGAAGCCCTCGAATCGGCAGCCGCCCGCGAAGGCCGCCCCGTCAAAGAACACCGTGACCACTCCGTCTCCTTCTACACCAAAGGCGTCTCAGGCCAGGCCGTCGAAGTAATCTACTACCCGCCTGAGTATGGTCTGGATAAAGCAGAGTAAGCTTTCATCAAGCCCTTCATAGCCTGGCGGATGGCCTAGCCATTGCTATCGAGCCTATGCAAGTGTAATATCACGCCCGTTTGCTTTACCCATTTGTTTCCGTTTGAAAGGAAGTTTCGTTAATGAAGAAATCGTTTGTTCCCCGTATTGCGCTCGTCGCCGCAGTCCTGTTGGCGATGACGGCGCTTGCTCTGCCTCTTCCGTCACACGCTCAGCCGCAAAGGGCTGAATTCATGATTAACAACAAGTCCGACTGGGGTATCTATCATCTCTATCTTTCGCCCGAAGATAAAGACACTTGGGGGCCTGACCAGCTCGGCGATAATGTCATCGAATCCGGCGAGTCGTTTACGCTCAAGAATATTCCTTGCGGCGAATACGACATCAAGGTCGTGGACGAAGACGGCGACGCCTGCGTCATCGAAGGCATTGTGATGTGCAAGGATCACACCCATTGGGATTTGACCAACAAGGAACTCGCCAAGTGCCAGGGCTGGGGCGGATAAAGACAGCCTGAAGGCGCTCTAAGCCCATTCAAGCCGCTTCAATCATTGCCCGTCTCATCATCTCCCTACAATGAGACGGGCAATGTAATTTTTTGCGGGCGTATCCGAGCCGCATCAATCGCTTCAGACCTGCTTGACCCATCGGAGAAACGGCGCGTAGAATTTTGATGAACTTACCAATGGCAGCGTATCCCATTAAATCCGTAGCTATCGGGTTTTGAAGAGAGCAGGTTGAGAAGAGTGTTTCTGTTCATTTTTGAAGGGCTGGGGACGAGCGAGTTGCTCCTGATTCTAATCGTCGCCCTCGTTCTTTTTGGCCCGCGCAAGCTCCCGCAGCTCAGCCGCTCGCTCGGCAAAAGCCTGGCCAATTTCAAACGCGCCTCCGAAGATTTCAAGCAAACGTGGGAGAAGGAGGTCGCGCGCGAAGGCGCGATTAAAGAGGCGCTCATCGGTGAGGCGATGCTGCCCGAAGACCGCTCCATCCTCGGCGAAAGCCGCAGTCGCACCCAGGCCGTGCTTGAGGCGAGTGAGCAGGAGGCTGCGGCGTCGCCCGACTCTGCCGACGCTGCTCAGCAATCGTCAGCGACAATAGACGACCCGGCAATCGCAGCCGCGACGCCTGCCGCTCCGGTTGATGCTCCTGAAGTCTTACGGACGCGCAAGCGTGACTGGTTGTAGGCGGACGATCTAATCTCGAAACCCCGAATGGCTACCCTTTTAGGCACACGCTCCAAAGACAAAAAGAAGGCGCGCGAGGAAGAAATCGGCGGGCAGATGTCTTTCCTTGAGCACCTGGACGAGTTGCGCAGCCGCATCATTCGCTCCATCGTCTTCGTCTTCGTCATCTTCATCGGCTGCTGGTTCGTCTCCGATCACATCTACAACTTTCTGGCCGTCCCCGTCCAACGCGCACTCGCAGAAGCTCAACGTCGCGAGCTTCCCATCGGCGGGTTAACCGGACAGGAGACCATTCTGCCCAACAGCGCTTTGAAAGACGGCGACACGGGGCGCTACGTCTTCGAGAATACGACCAAGCTGGGGGCGAGCGTGATTCCGCCAGGAGCAAGCGTCACGGCCAAAGTGCACAAGGACGCTCAGGGCAATCTCCTTCTTTACACTGACGAGGCGCTCTATGCCGGGAGCACCGTTATTCCGAAAGGCGTTCTGCTGCCGTTTGATTTTCAGGCCAAGCCGAAGGCTCTGCCCGGAATTGAAGACAAGCTGATCGTGACGACCGCGATGGAGCCTTTCTCACTCTATGTGAAAGTCTCCATCTATACCGCTCTTGCGCTGGCCGTGCCGTTCCTGCTCTGGCAAATCTGGGCGTTCGTCTCGCCCGGACTCTACCCGCATGAGCGGCGCTATGCGCTCCCCTTTGTCTTCCTTTCCTCGATAGCCTTCGTCGCGGGCGCGGCCTTTGCTTACGCCGTGATTTTTCCTCCGGCGGCCAAGTACCTGCTCGGACTGGGGCAGGATTTTCGCTTGCTGCTCAAGGCCAACGACTACTTCGACTTCATCATCCTGCTGATGATGGCGATGGGCGCAGTGTTCCAGATGCCCGCCATTACATATGTGCTGTCGCGCATTGGCATCGTCTCGGCGCGTTTACTCCTGCGCGTCTGGAAGACGGCTTTGATCGTGATCCTGGTTGCGGCGGCGGTGCTTTCGCCGACTAACGATGTGCCGAACATGTTGCTTTTCGCCGCCCCGATGATTCTCCTCTACATCGTCTCAATCTTCATCGCCTGGCTGTTCGGCAAGCAAAGACGGAAAGCGTAGAAAGGCAGGAGACAGAAGTCAGAAGTCAGAAGTCAGAAGGGATAAGGCGGAGAACCGCTGCTACTGATTTTCTTTTCTCCTGTCTCCTGTCTTCTGTTTTCTGACTCCTGCTTTGTATAATGGTGTCATTGTGAGAAAAGCTAAAATCCTTGCCACGCTGGGGCCTGCGTCGCGTGAGCCTATGCTGATTGAGGCACTGCTGGCAGCGGGCGTCAATGGTGTGCGAATCAACATGTCGCACGGCACGCAGGACGAGCATGGGGAAAATATCGCACGCGCTCGCGCCGCAGCCGAACGCATGAAGCGCCCGCTCGCTGTCCTGGTTGATCTCTCCGGCCCGAAGATCAGAACGGGCGTGCTCAGGAACGGTCAGCCCGTTCAGCTCGAAGCCAATTCCCTTTTCACGATCACAACGCGCTCTGTCGCGGGCGATGCGCGCGAAGTCTCTACCAATTATGCGAGCATGGCGCGTGACGTGAAGCCGGGAGCGCGATTGCTTCTCGATGATGGCTTGATAGAGCTTCACGTCGAGCGCACGACCGAGACGGATGTCGTCTGTCGCATCATCAACGGCGGCATGCTTGGTGAGCGCAAAGGCATAAATTTGCCGGGCGTCGCTCTGCCTATCCCGTCGCTGACGGACAAAGACCGCCGTGATCTACAGTGGGCTGTGCGGCAGGGCGTTGATTACATCGCGCTGTCGTTTGTTCGCCGCGCGCAGGATTGCGTGGAAGCCAAGTCGCTAATCGAGAGCGCGGGAGGCCGCCAGCCGCTCGTCGCTAAAATCGAGAAGGCCGAAGCGATAGATCATCTGGACGAGATTATCGCCGCCACAGACGGCGTGATGGTCGCGCGCGGCGACCTCGGCGTTGAGACGAGTGTTGAGCTTGTCCCTGTCTATCAGAAGCGCATCATCGAGCAGGCGAATCTCGCGGGTAAGTTCGTTATTACGGCGACGCAGATGTTGCAGTCGATGGTGACGAATCCGCGCCCGACGCGCGCCGAAGCATCTGACGTGGCAAACGCTGTCTGGGACAGTACGGACTGCTTGATGCTGTCGAACGAAACGGCGATGGGGCAGAACCCTGTGGCAGCCGTTGCCACGATGGCGCGCATCATCGAATCGGCAGAGACCGGCAGAAAGACCGGGTCGAGCGGGGCTAGTAAATGGGCTGGCAAGCAATCAGGTCGTTTCAGCCGCGCGCTCTGCGAAGCCGCCGCCTTCGCCGCCGAAGAGATGAGCATCCAGACCACCGCCGTCTTCACAGAGTCCGGCTTGATGGCGCGCAGGCTTTCGGCGCTGAGGCCAGATCAACGCATCGTCGCGCTGACTCCTTCGCGGGAGGTGCAAAATGAGTTGGCACTGATCTGGGGCGTCGAGCCCGTCGGCCATACGCCATGCGACAACACGGAGCAGATGGTGAAGACCGGCGAGCGTGCGCTCCTTGAAGCAGGCATCGTGCAGCAGGGCGAGATGATCGTTCTGATGGCAGGCAAGCTCTCAGGACTTGGTTTATCGAGATCGGTTAAGCTGCACGAGATTGGCGACATCGAAGGGCAACAATAAAGCAGGAGACAGAATACAGAAGACAGGAGTCAGGAGAAAAGAAAATCAGAAGAAAAGCGGTTCTCAGCCTTATCTTCTGACTCCTGTCTCCTGACTTCTGTATTCTGCTTTTCGCTGAATTCTGCTTTTAGTCTGCTCGCACCATCTGGCCGACAGAGTCTTTGTTACCGGATGCGCCCTGCATTTGGCCTGGAGGCTGTTGCGGGTGTCGCCAGTTGTCCAGGATTCCAACCTGATGCACGCATTGCAGCGTGCAGGTGGGAGCGCACCACTTCTCGGTGTTGTATTCGCGCGCGAAATCTTTCATCGTGTAATCCGCGAGCGGAATGCCCGGATAGCCGCGCTGCTGCGAGCACCAGTGAACCAGCCCGTCCTCGCAGATGTAGAGGTAGCGCGCCCCGGCACGACAGCGCCATTCGTAAGGCTTGCCGTCCACCAAACTATCCTGAAACCAGTTGAGCCTCGCATGGTCGCGGTTGCCGAGTTTCTTGACCTGCTGGAAAATCTCTTTCTCCGTCTCGTTCAGAGGCTTCAACGTCCCGTCATGATCGTGGATGACGCCGACCGTGCTGGAAAAGCCAAGCTCGACGGCGCGCCGCGCAATCACGAGCGCATCTTCCGGCGTCTTGATGCCGCCGCCGATGACGGAGTTGATGTTGACGTGAAAGTCCGCATGCTCGGCCAGGTTCTGCAATTTCTTATCGAGATTCTTGAGGCTCTTCTTCGAGACCTCGTCCGGGGCGACGTTGTCTATGCTGATCTGTAAGGCGTCCAGCCCGGCGTCGTTCAGGCGCTTGATGCGTTCGGGCGTGAAGTAATAGCCGTTGGAGATGAGCCCGGCGATCATCTTGTGCGAGCGGATACGGCGAATCATCTCGTCTAATTCAGGGTGCATCAAAGGCTCGCCGCCGGAAATCGTGACGATGGAAGTGCCAAGTTCGGCCAGCTTATCGAGCCGCCGGTACATTTCTTCGAGCGGCACGGGATTGGAAACTTTATCGTACTCGTTGCAGTAGCCGCAGGCTAGATTGCAGCGCCGCATCGGGATGACGTGCGCCAGTACGGGGTGCTTCGTCGAGAGCAGGGCGCGCGTGATAAAGCTCGCCTCGCGTACTTTCATCCTGAGAAATTTGCTTCTCTTCATCTAACCTTTAACGACCACTTCCCCGTTTGCAGATTAAGGTTTGCGCGCGCTCGTCTTGAATTTACCGAGCAGGATATGCGAGGCGCGTCGCCTTTGGCAAGAAAAGCCCTGCACCCCTGAAAAGAGCGAAGGGCTTCGGTCTTTCAACTCCGAAGCCCTTTGCTGCTAAACCAGCCGACCCTATTCTTAGGCCGGGATTATCTTCACGCTCGAATCGAGCTTGAGGAAGAATTCCGCAAGCGGGATGCCAGCATTGCGCTGCAAGTTTGTCAGACGCACGGTGGTCGAGTCATCATTCTTCTCGATCACTTTAGTCTGCACAGGCATGCCGCCAGCATCAATCCAGGCTTCGGCATATTTGAAATTAGCGCCGCCCTTCGGGACGAGTTTGACGTGCGTAGTGGAGATGCCGCCCCACAGCGTCTCTTCGCCCAAAGGTTGCAGATCGTAACGGCTCGCAAGCTGCTGGCGCGACATATTCAAAAACTCGAAAGCGACGCCGGACTTGCCCCTGCCCGTCCCGGCCTTGCCTTGATAAGCCATATTCAGGCGCGGGCGAAACAGCGTGAACTTACCGTCGGCCACAGCCAGAGTCTCTTTCTGCGGAGAACTCCAGTCAACGCGGACATAGGCGTTGCGGCCTGCCGCCGGAAGATAAAGCACGACACCCTTGTACTTGTCTTCGTCTCCGATCTGCGCGTTGTATTTCACCATGTCAACGCTGGCGCGCAGGGATTTCAAGCTCTGCCGATTACGCTCCATGCGATTCAGCAATGAGCTAACAAAACCCGCGCCCTGTGCTTTGACATTCGTTGTGGGGGAGCTAACACTAACCCCAAGTAAAAGTGCAACCGCGAGGCCGAGGGGAACAAGTCTCTTCATACAAACTCCTTTATAAATGGCAGTCTCCAGGGGTGGTGACCGCAAATCCTGCCGATTATGTGTAGATGATTACCGTATGTCAACCTCGTAAGCGACGATTTTGCCGCTTGCGTCCCGTCGTGGCTCAATGTTCAAAACCTGTGTATCAGCGCGACCCGTCAATGTGCGGACGCGATTTTCAATCTCGTTTTGAGCCATTTGAGCCGGGAAATTATCCGCCACCGAGAGAATAATCTTCGAGGCAACCGGTTTTTGATGCCCCGCGACCTGCGCCGGTTCGCTACCAGGATGGCTTTTTAAGGCCGATCTTGTGTCAAACCAGCTTTGCGGGGTCAGGAAAATAAAAGCGAGGATTAAAGCGCACAATACGTCATATTGCCAGGTATTTCGTGCATAACCCCAGAAAAAAAGCTTCTTGATGGTGCGAAAAATGTAGCTCATCTCTCCATGGAGAAGTATAACAAGCCTGAAGTCACATTTAACAGTCAATTGTCGGATTTAACCTGCGTCATGGGTACACTGTTTTCGCGTTTTCGCGGCCTCAAATTCAGCTTTTCCACTTCCCGTCACTTTACATCTGCACGTTCTGTGCCGGTTCGATAATCTGCCCGTCGCGCATCTGCACGATACGGCGGCACATGGCGGCAGCCTCCGGGTTGTGCGTAATCATGACGATAGTTTGGTTGAAGCGATAATTCAATTCCTGAAACATATTGAGCACGATGGCGGAGTTTTCCGTGTCGAGATTGCCTGTCGGCTCGTCCGCGAGGATGATGGCGGGTCGCGTCACGACAGCACGGGCGAGCGCGACACGCTGCTGCTCGCCCCCGGATAGCTCCAGAGGCTTGTGGTGCATCTTGTCTTCGAGGCGCAGCATTCGCAAAACTTCGCGCCGTCTTTCGGGGTCATCCTTGCCGTCGCTATGGATGCTCTCGGCGAGCCGCAGATTGCCTTCAGCCGTGAGCGTCGGGAAAAGGTTGAAGCGTTGGAAAACGAAGCCGATCTTGCGGCGGCGAATGTCTGTGCGCTTGGCGTCTGTAGCGGCGGTCAAATCTTCGTCGTCAACGATGATGCGCCCGCTCGTTGGTGTAAGAAGTCCTCCCAGCAGGTGTAGCATCGTGGACTTGCCGCAGCCCGAAGGCCCCATGATTGCCAGAAACTCGCCCTCCTGCACCTCCAAAGACACGCCGCGCAACGCGGGCACATCAACTCGCCCCACGCGATAAACTTTTTCGATATTCTCAGCTTGTAGGATTGTACGCATGAAAAACAGTTTTGAGTTTTCAGTTTTGAGTTTTCAGTAAAAGCAACTTGTCTTTGCTTAAAACTGAAAACCGAAAACTGAAAACTGATTACTCATAAGATAATGCGCTCACGGCATCCAGGTTCGCGGCGCGGATGGCCGGGTAGAGCGCGCCGATTGCGCCGCCCAGCAGTCCGATCAGAGCGGCGGCAATCGCCCAGCCCCAGCCGTATTCGAAGACCAGCCCGTAAGCGCGGTGAATTAGCGCGCCCGCAATCAGAGCGACCACGAACCCTAAGACGAGTCCGAGCACGCTAATCAGGATTGCTTCTTTTTCGATGACGCCGATGATGAAGCCGCGCGATGCCCCCATCGCTTTTAAGATGCCGATCTCGCGCGTGCGCTCCGTAATGGTCGTGTACATCGCCAGCATGACGACGAGCGCGCTCACCACAGCCGCCAGCCCGACGAGCACTTTCAAGAACAGCCCCAGATAAGGAATGCTCTTTTCGATGCTGGTGAAAACATCGCGTGTGAACTGAATCTTGTTGCCCTTCGTTCTCGCATCGGCATCAATCCGCTCGGCGAGCGTTTTCTCGTTCACCCCATCCTTGGCCTTGACGAGAATATAGGTGCACTTACCCTGCGCTTCGACTCTGTACTGCATATCGCTCAAAGACATCTTGACGCGCGCGCCCGACTCCGGCGCATAGATGCCGACGACCCGATGCGGTATGTCGCCGAACAATTTCAAAACGCCACCGACGCCGACGTTGCTATTGCGCGCTTTCGTCTCGTCAATAATAATCTCGACCATTTCACCCGAAGGCTTCCCCTCCGGGCTTCGTGACTCCGGCGCGCGTCCTTCGACGATTCGCAGGCCATTCATCCGGGCAAACGGCTCCCAGTCAACGCCCTCGACCTGCTCAAAACCAAAACCTGCCCCGCCCTGAAACACGTAACGAATCACCGGCACAGCCGATTCCACACCCTCGATAGCTTGCAGGTTCTCAGCATACTTCGTGCTGAGATTAGCGGGCGAGCTGGTCAGATTATCCATCGTTCCCGGTCGCGTAAAGATAATCTCCGCGCGCAGATTCTGCGAGCGCCGCTGCAAATCATTAGACATTCCACGCGCCAACCCTGTAAACAGCATGACGAGAGCCACGCCCAGCGCCACTCCGACCACACTCACGAGTGAGCGGATGGGACGCTGGCGGATATTGGCTGCGATGAGATTGTCCATAAATCAAGTGACAGGTGACAGGGAAGAACCGTGACAGGTGACAAGTGACAGGTGACAAGAAAGAACAAGCTCTCTCTTGTCACTTGTCACCTGTCACGATTTACGGCTTTTCTCCTGTCACTTGTCACGGCCTTTATTCGCTCGCTGTTTTTCGCGCTCGTCTAAGTCAACTTCGGGCAGTTGCCATTTGTTTTCCAGGAGGAAAACGTTCGGCTGGTATTGGCGGTCAAACTCAACGGCTTCGGGCGATTGATAGCTGACGCTTAATTTGTAGCGGTCGTGCGGGCGCGTTAGCTCGACGCGTGAAGGCATCACCAGACGGCCATCCTCACCGAAGTTTTTTGGATCGTTGTAGGAGACATCCGCATCGAGCAGTCCCGCTTTATCGAAAGTTTGCAAGCGCGCCAGACGAATGCCGCCGACGCGATCAAACCAGAAGCGTCGCACCAGTCGCGCGCCCGTCTCATCATTCGGCGCTAATTCGTCCAGCAGATAATAGCCACGCACGACGCGATCAGTCTTCCTGGCGCGCGGGCGCGTGTCGGCTTCTTCCTGGTAAAACTCGCTTTGCGCATAGATCATGCCTGTAGCGTCGCGCGGCTTGATCGGACTAATCATCAGCGCGTCAGTGAAATGCTGCGGGCGCAGGTTGGAGAGCGTGCTGACGGTGCGCTCGCCGTTCTTCCCATCCTTCTTCTTTTTATCACCCGCATTCTGGTCATCCATCTCAAGCTTCGGATAATCGGCGTTGTTCGTGCCCCGCACGAAGCGTTTGTACTTCTCATCACCCTGAAGCACGGCGACACGAAAATGCTCGCCGTCGGAAGTCATCTCGGCAATGTTCGTTCCGACAAACGGCGCTTGAATCTTGAGATAAATCTGTCCGGGGCGCTGCAAGTAGACAGTCCCGTCGGCGGTGCGGTATTTCTCGGCGACGCCGGATTCGGCAAACGAGGTGTCCTGAATCTGAATGTCAATCTTACCCTTGATTGAGCGCACGGCGGCCATGCGATTGGCCTCGGCGATCAACTGCGCCGTGTTGGCTTCCGCGAGCGGCCCCAGGAGCGGCGTCACCATCACCGTTCGCTTAACACGGAACAGGGTGCAGCCGCTCATGACCAGCAGGCCGAGCGCAAGTATCAGAAGACAGGCGGGGCGCGACGGTGACCTTTTTTGCAAAGAGAATGAACTAGACATCAATAAAAGTGCGACGGCTCGAAACTATGAAACAAGAACCAATTATCATGGGAAGATATTAAACCAAGCAAGCTAACAAAGAGGTTCGGCATTGTCAACGAATGCCTGACTGAGAAAAGCAGGAGACAGGAGACAGAAGTCAGAAGAATAAGGCGGAGAACCGTTGCAACAGATTTTCTCTTCTTCTGTCTCCTGTCTTCTGTATTCTGTATTCTGTCTCCTGCTTTCACGATACTGCGAGCGACGCTTTCCGGCGCGCACCCGCCTTCTTTGCAGTGATGCGCTTGATGAAGTCGTCCAGACCCTGCAAGCCGAAGCTCGATGAAAGGCTCGCTATCCGTTCATCATCCTTGGCGTCGAATGAGCCGTCGAGCGCGGCGGTTGAAAGAAAGCGGGTCGTGACCTGTCCGCTCCTGGCATTGCGCGCACCCAATCGCGCCAGCCAGTGGCAGACAGCGCGATAGACGAACCAGTAGCCAATGACATTTGGCCCCGGCAGCGGCGCAAGCAGCAAGGTTAAAGGCGAGACGAGCGCGTTCATGATGAACCAGAACATGTGCCGTCCCTGCCTGCTCTTGAGATACTCCTGCCAGAGAGAGCGCACTTCCTCTTCAGTGAAAGTCGGCGAGTGATGAAGCGCGACGGCGCGCGCGCCGCGTAAAGACCTGAGCAGGGGCTCATCGGGCGGGATGCGCTTCTGCAACCATTCCCAGACGCGACGCACACGCAAGCCCACACCTTTTTCCGACTCGTTCAAGATAGCCTGCAAACTTTGGTATCTTCGCTCAGCCCACCCACGCATCCCTCGACGCGGCGCTACCGTCTCGGTCTCGGCCACCATCTCCGGGCCTTCCGAGTAGAAGACACATCGCCCACCGTCAAGACTCAACAGGTAAATCTTCACTCAATCACTCCGTGATGGGGGATAGGGGATAGGGGTTAGGGGTTGGGGAAGAGATTAATATGCAGACTTCTCGCTGTTAATCTGTTCCAACCCCTAACCCCCAATCCCTATCCCCCGTTTTTAACGCGCTGTCGCTCAGCGACAAGCTGCTGCAATGTCTCACCCACAACTTCTTCAGCGACGCCCTCAAGACCGAGCTTTCGTTTCGTGACTACCTCCCAGAACTCGTCAAGCCCGCGCACACCCGCGCGCTCAAACGCGAGCGTTTGCACCAGCAGATCAATCACGTCTGCGGCTTTAACGATCCGCGCTTCAAGGCTCGCGCGCTCTTCATAATCTTCATGCAGCGCGCCGTACTTCTCCGCAAGGCCGTCTGCGCGGAGTCCGCTGACCATATCATCAAAGGCCGCGCGCTCGGCACGTTTTCTTGCCTCCGAGCCGAAATATTCTGTCGCCGTGCGCGGCATATCTCCGACGCGTGCCTCAGCCCAATCGTGTAACACAGCCATTCTCAGGACGCGCTCCACATTGACGACCACACCGCGCGCAAGCACCTCGTCCGCCAGCAGCATCGCCGCGACCACCACCCCGTAGGAATGATCCGCGACCGATTCTGCGCCCGGAGCAATGCCGCGCAGCATCCAGCCCGTGCGCTCCAATCCCTTCAAACGCTGAAGCTCTATTAATGTGGAAAGCATAAGTTAAAGCAGAATTCAGGAGTCAGAATACAGAAGTCAGAATAAAAGGCGGAGAACCGCTTTTAGTTTTTATTCTGTCTCCTGACTTCTGTGTTCTGTCTCCTGCTCTACGAACATTTTCCCCGGATTGAGAATGCCGAGCGGATCGAGCGCGCGCTTGATTCGCTTCATCGTCTCGATGGTCGGAGCGTCGATTGCCATCTCAAGATAAGGTGCTTTGACGTAGCCGATGCCGTGCTCGCCGCTGATTGTGCCGCCGAGTTCGACCGCCAGACTGAAAGTCTCACGCACCGCCCGGCGCGCACGCCCGACAGCTTCCCTGTCTTCGCGGTCGCACATGAAGTTGACGTGAATGTTGCCGTCGCCCGCGTGGCCAAAGTTGACGACGAATGTTTGATGACGAAGGCCGATCTCTTCAACGCCCTCGATCAACTCAGGCACGCGCGAGCGTGGGACGACGACATCCTCGTTAAATTTGAGCGTCCCGAATTTCTTGATGGCGGGCGAGAGAGCGCGCCGGACATCCCACAAACGATCTTCCTCTTCCCTGACACTCGCGCGAACAAGCTGGTAGCCGCCGCCCTCGCGCAAAATATCTTCGACCAGACGCGAGGCGCGTTCGACTTCTTCCGTTGAGCCGTCAACCGAGACGAGGAGCAGCGCGCTGGCGTCCGCAGCCAAACCGAACGCGAATTGCGCTTCGACTGCAAGGATGGCGTTCCTATCAAGCACCTCAATGGCCACAGGCGTGATGCGCGCGCGCGAGAAGCGCGCGACGCACGCGCAGGCTTCCCGCATCGTGCGAAACGTCGCGCGCACGGTGCGCGTGGCTTCTGGCAGCGGCAGCAACCTTAAAGTCGCTTCCGTGATGATACCGAGCATACCTTCCGAGCCGCAGATCAATCCGGTCAGGTCAAAGCCGACGACGTTCTTACTGGTGCGTCCGCCTGTTTGGATAATCTCGCCCGTTGGCGTGACAACTTCAAGCCCCAAGACGTAATGCTTCGTCACGCCGTATTTGGCAGAGCGAATGCCTCCGGCATTTTCCGCGATGTTGCCGCCGATGAAAGACTCTTTGTAAGAAGCAGGGTCGGGCGGGTAGAAGAGATTGTGCGCTTCGACTGCCTGTTGCAAAGCGTAGGTCGTCACGCCCGGCTCTGTCACGACGTAAAGGTCATCGGGGCTGATTTCCTTAATCTGATTCATGCGCTCAGTGCCGATAACGATGCCGCCTTCGATGGGCACAGCGCCGCCCGTGTAGCCGACGCCGCCGCCGCGCGCCGTCACGGGAAATCGCGCTTCGTTGGCCAGCTTCAGAATTGCCGCAATCTCTTCCCGTGTGCGAGGAAGAAGGACTGCTTCCGGCGGAAATTTCTCCTTGACCGCATCCTGCGCGTAAGGCTCTACCTTTTCGGAATCAACGATGACATGCTCTGCGCCGACAATCTCACGCAGACGCGCCAGCACCGATGAGTCCGATGCAGCCGTCAGCGCGCGTGTCTTCCCGATAATGATTTCAGTCGAACGACTCATGCGTAGGGGTTTCCAATCCTGAACTACTTTAACGCGGGGTTGACCAACTCATCAATACGCGCCAGCGCAAGAGCAATATTGTATGGGCAGGGCTTGTCCCTGCCCGCTTCTCTTTGGCGATACACGGCAGGGACAAGCCCTGCCCATACAATCGTCAATCCACACATGGGAAAGCGGCGGTGTGAGATAAATCGCACCGCCGCCTTGATGGGTTAATTTTTTGAAGCGTTAGTTATCTCTTCCGATGCTCGTTGCCTGACTCAGTCTCAGGTTGAATGACGTACCCTTTTCAAGACGCAGGTTGTCACCCGTGAGCGAAAGCGTCGAGCCGCCTTCGACCGACGCATCGGTTGAAATCCGAATTCCGCCGACGCTCTTCGTCACGTCATTGACCGTTCCGCCAACCGCGCCCGTCGTGCCGCCTAAAAGGTCGCCCGTCGTCTGCGTGGTTGTATTTAACACTCCACCGGCTGTTCCGGCGACGCCGCCGAGCAGGCCGCCATTGTTTGAGCTTTTCTGCGAAGACGTGCGCGCAGTGCTCTTCGAGCGCGCACGTGTGTCCGAGCTGATGTCTTCATCGTTGACCCTGGCGCGCGTCGCCGCCCGCGTGACGGAAGTGATGGTCGCGTTGATCGGCGCTTCGAGCGAGCCGCTTTCCATTTGGTCGAAGACGAGGCCGATGCTCGATTCACCGTTGGCGCGTGTTCTCTGGCTTACTTCCGTGACGTGCCCGATGAGACGTGCGCCTTTGTTGATGACTGTGCGGCCATTGGCCTTGATGGCTTCGGTCGTCTTCAAGAGAACCTGATCGCCGACTCTGGCTCTGCGCACGTCGAGCGTGTCCTGGAGTTGCGCCATGACCCGCGTGCCTGACTGAAGGTTGATAGCTTTGCCGCTCACCGATGAAGAGGTGGCGCTGCTGGCGCTGGCCGAGCCGCTTGTCTCCTGCGCGAAGATTGCGCCCGAGGACAGGATTACCAAAGCAATTGCGATGATGTATCTACTCATACTTCTCCTTCTTAGTTTTTCTGCGCTTGTCGGGCGAGTCGCACTTTAGATCATGATTGTTCGAGAGATTCGGGAGAGCTAAAAAATGACGCATCAATCACTGGCCTCTGATTGATGCGTCAGATTGTACGAGGTGTTGCCGTCAACACGCGCGTTACTTTGATTGCAAGTTAATTACAATTTGATGTAGGGCAGGCATTCCGGCCTGTCCTAACTAACAACCTGCGTGCTTACACCCGCAGCCGATCTCTGTGATATCGCCCGCATCCCGGCAATACTCACTGCAATACTTGTCGTCATTCGACACGGTGCAACTGCAACTTGGATGCGCACACTTCTTCTCATCTCGCTCGTCCGCCATGACAGAATCCTTCCTTCCTCATCTAAAAAACAGTCCGGGGGATGACCGCTCGCACCAGATTTATCTCAGGGGACGTTTCCTTTT
>JAVHVE010000068.1:0-64284 GCA_032160705.1 Acidobacteriota bacterium
CGGTTGAATCAACCTCTTCGATGAGTTCAACCGTCGCTGACGCGACGCAAATCATAAATTACCAATTGTGTTCCCGGCCTTGAAAGGCCGGGCTACATTCAAGCGCCGCTCACGCGGCGTTTTTGTGCGAAGTCTTTGATTAACTGCCTTCCAATCCGCATTCCGCATTCCGCAATCGTTATGATTCTTTACGCTTGGGTCTTTCATTCGCGCGCAGCACACGCTTACGCAGGCGGATTGTTTGCGGCGTGACTTCAACCAGCTCATCGTCAGCGATGAACTCCAACGCCTGTTCGAGCGAGAGGTCTTTGACGGGCACAAGCCGCATCGCTTCGTCGGCGCTCGCCGCGCGCATGTTCGTCAGCTTCTTTTCCTTGATGGCATTGACATCCAGATCAACTGCGCGCGCATTCTCGCCAACCACCATGCCTTCGTAAACTTTCGTCCCCGGACGCGTGAAGAGCGATCCGCGCTCCTGAAGATTGTAGAGCGCATAGGTCGTCGTCTCGCCTATCCGGTCTGCGACGAGTGAGCCGGTCGAGCGCCCGCGCATGTCGCCCATCCACTCGCCCCAGCGCAGGAAGAGCGTGTTAAGCAATCCAGTGCCCTTCGTCTCCGTCAAAAATTCGTTGCGAAAACCGATGAGGCCGCGCGACGGCGCTTCAAACTCAAGGCGCACGCGCCCCGTGCCGTGATTGACCATCTTCACCATCTGCCCCTTGCGCCGCCCCAACGCTTCCGTCACGACGCCGATAAACTCGTCCGGGCAATCCACGACGACCTGTTCAACCGGCTCTGTCACGACGCCGTCAACTTTGCGCGTAATCACTTCAGGTTTGGAGACCTGAAGCTCGTATCCTTCGCGGCGCATCATCTCGATCAGGATGGCAAGCTGCAATTCGCCGCGCCCCGAAACTTTGAATTGATCCGGCTGCCCCGTCTCCTCGACACGGATAGCCACGTTGCCGAGCAGCTCTTTATCAAGGCGCTCTTTGATCTGTCGCGACGTGACGTACTTTCCTTCGCGTCCGGCAAAGGGCGAGTTGTTGACGCCGAAAATCATCGAGATCGTCGGCTCGTCAACATGGATGACGGGCAGCGGCTGCGGATTGTCCGCGCTCGTGATGGTTTCGCCGATCTCTATGCTCTCAAGGCCAGCGAGCGCGACGATGTCGCCGACGCCTGCGCGTGCCACAGGCTCGCGCTTCAATCCCTCGAAGCCGTAAAGCTGCGACACGCGCGTCTTTTGAATCGAGCCGTCACGTTTGACGATAGCAACAGAATCGCCCACCGCAATCTCACCCGAAAAGATACGACCGATGGCGAGCCGCCCGACGTAATCGCTGTAGTCCAGGTTCGCGACTAATAGCTGCAAAGAATCTTCACGCACGGCGACGGGCGCAGGTATCGTCTCCAAAATTTGATCGAAGAGCGGGCGCAGGTTCTTTGAATCGTCGGTCAAATTCTTCTTCGCCACTCCGTCGCGCGAGACAGCGTAGAGAATCGGAAACTCTATCTGCTCGTCCGTCGCGTCCAAATCCAGGAACAACTCGTAGATTTCATCCACGACTTCCGCCGGGCGCGCATCATGACGATCAATCTTGTTCACCACAGCAATGGCGGGCAATCCTGCTTCAAGCGCCTTGCGTAAGACGAAGCGCGTCTGCGGCAAACAGCCTTCAGCCGCGTCAACCAGCAGCATGACGCCGTCCACCATTTTCAGGACGCGCTCGACCTCGCCGCCGAAATCCGCGTGGCCGGGCGTGTCCAGAATATTAATCTTCACGTCGCCGTAGTGGACGCTCGTGTTTTTCGCCATGATCGTGATGCCGCGCTCGCGCTCCAAATCCATCGAATCCATCACGCGATCTCTCACCTGCTCATTATCACGAAAAGTCCCGGACTGCCTGAGCATTGCATCAACGAGCGTGGTCTTGCCATGATCTACGTGAGCGATAATGGCTATATTGCGAATCCCTTGTCTCTCTTGCTTCATAATTCCCCTACACAGATAAAAATCCTATTTTGAGCGTTGAGCTGTCAAACCAAATATCATAACACGTGCGCTGCAATCGAGCATCCGTCGAAACATCAAACACAAAAATGCAAGGGGCATCAAGAGTACCTCCTTTGCGCCTTACGGTTTTTTCTTTGCGTCTTTGCGTGAAACTTCTAGCTTCAGATTAGCGATTGAAAGCGCCTGTCTGTCTCAGAGCTTCGTACAGCACAATGGAGACTGCGCTCGCAAGATTGAGGCTGCGGACATTCGGATTGAGCATCGGAATGGTCAGGCATCTCTCCCAGTTTGCATGTAGCAAGTCTTCAGGCAAACCGCGCGTCTCGCGTCCGAAGACCAGACAATCGTGCTGCTCGAAACGCCAATCCGTGTAAGGTCTCTCGGCCTTCGTCGTGAAGTAAATGAATCTGGCTTCAGGCAACGCCTCGCCAAGCGCGGCCAGATCAAGATGGCGATAAAGCTCGACCTCCGGCCAATAGTCCAATCCTGCGCGCCGCACAGCACGATCATCAAGGCGAAAGCCCGTCGCGCCGACAATGTGTAACGGCACGCTCGTCGCCGCGCACAGGCGCGCGATGTTGCCCGTGTTCGGAGGGATTTCCGGCTCGACCAGCGCAACGCGTAGCATAAAAAGCCGTGACGGGTGACAAGTAACAGGTGACAGGTAAGAACAAGCTTCTACTTGTCATCCGTCACGATTTACCTGTCACTCCTTTTGTAGTCGTCTTCCAGCCTGACGATGTCGTCCTCGCCAAGATAGTCGCCGAGTTGAACTTCGATGAGCGCGAGCGGTCGCTCGGTCGAGTTGCCGAGACGGTGATTGGTCTCCGGCGGGATGTGTATATGTTCCCCCTCTTTGAGACGTAAGTTTCGCTCGCCACAGACGACATCGGCTGTGCCTATGACGACGACCCAGTGCTCGCCGCGCCGCGCGTGGCGTTGCAGGCTCAAGCGCGCGCCCGGTTTGACCTCAAGTCTTTTGACTTTATACCCGTCGCCCTCTTCGAGCACTTCAAAGCGTCCCCAGGGTCTCTCTTCTTTTTCTCGCACTCCTCGGTTGCCTCCCTGAAATAATTGCCGGTTTCAGGCTTCATGCTCAATCTGCTGAACGTACTTATCATCTGAAAGCTGAAGCTGAATTGCTGAGGAGCATAGCGAAGCAGTTGACCACAACGCAAGAAACAGAGTGCCAGCCCGTGATACCGTCTCCTCCCAAATGGAAACAGGGAGATCGGCGCGAAAAGGAATTATGTTTACTAAGACAAAGCTTTTCTTTATAATTTTCTCGTTGATCTATTTTATTTTTGTTTGGTTGGAGGACGAAACCTAAATGAAAATCAACGGCCAGAGACGAAATGGGCGGAAGGTTAATGGAGGCGGTGGAATCAAGTGGGATTTCACTCCGCAATTTTTGGTCTCTCCTCTCCACACATCTTTACCCGCGAAAATGCTTAAAGATTTAATCAGGCTTACCGACCATTATGTTGAAGATAAAAATTCAACCGATTACTCAGATAATCTTGCAGGACGCATCAAACAAGGTCGGCAAGTAGAGCTTTCGCTGGATGAGGTGTCAGAGAAATTTTGTGATCTTCTATTGGATTTAACTATTTCATACATAGACTCTCAAAGCGACCTCGGACAAAGTGATTTGGAGCCTTACGAAGTATCCTTTGTGGACATGTGGGTCGTCAGCCAACGGGAAAAAGATTTCAATCCGATTCATCAGCATGGTGCCGAATTGTCGGGGATTGTTTATCTAAAAGTCCCGCCGCAGATCAATCCCAAGAAGTTCCCGGAGGGTTACCTGGAGTTTGTGTATGGCAGAAGCAAGCCGGAAACTCTGGATTTCAATGGAAGCCGCGCGGTACTTCCCGTGGTCGGTGATGTCTACATATTTCCGGCATGGCTGCAACACATAGTTTATCCTTTCTACGGTGAAGGTGAGAGGAGATCACTGAGCTTTAATATCCTGATGAACTACGGCCTTGATGATTGAAGAGGCCGCATTTAATCTCTGCCCTCCGATTTTATTGTCGCCAGCTTTCTCTATCTACCGGGAATTCTCACATCCCGAACTGTCTCCTGAAGCAGTTTGTATTTCGGATCAGCTTTAAAACATACAACTCAATTTTTTGTAAGCTTGGTTGTGAGGTATTCAAACAAAAAAAGAACGGCGCGCTTGCTAGCATTCGCCGTTCTTTTAAGGCCCTCGATGGCCTCAGATTTTTGTGTGCGCCTATGGAAGGTTTTTGACCCTCGAAGGTTTGGACTATCTCTTGGTGCCCTTCGTACCCTTGGTACCCTTGGTACCCTTCGTGCCCTTCGTGCCCTTGGTACCCTTGGTACCCTTCGTGCCCTTTGTGCCTTTTGTTCCCTTCGTGCCCTTTGTGCCTTTTGTTCCCTTCGTACCCTTTTTAGTTGCCATAGCTAGTTGCTGCTCCTTTTCAGTTTAGTAGTTGAGACCACAAGATACTGTGTCGCATTTCTACTTGTGGCCTAGTGTAAGCGGCGCACAACATGTTGGTATATAAACTTAAAGCGAATAGATGTCAATAACTTTTACTTGCTGACGATTTTTTTTTAGGCATCAACACACGCACATTCTTCATCCGACGCGCGATGAGAATTCATTTCACACTCCGCAGAAGACAAATCGAGTGTTCATTCATGAGAGCGTTCGCTTCATGTTGAAGAATTTGAGCGCGAAGATGTGCCCCAAAAATTTGCGCGTTGTGATGTGAGTGCGATGAACGGAGCGAGCGTTATCTGAAGTAAGGCGTGAAGACCCACCGATCATGTCGTTCGATACCGTAGTAGGTGATGATGGAGGGGCGACGACTGCGGCTGGCGACACCGATGAACGGGCCTGTCGAGTTCGCGGAATCATCTTCGCCGCCCGGTGCCTCTTCTTTACTTCCAGTGTCGAGAACATTGGCAACTGGCGCAGGTTGCCCTCCAGCAGCAGTCACAAATGCTGTGTCGCGCGTCGCCACCTGTCCTCCGGCATAAGCTATTACGGCGAGTTGAAAATCAAGGAAAGCGGGATCAGTTCTTCTAATTAATTTCCATTCACCGGTGCTTGAGAGCGGATCGCGCGCGGCAACAGGGCGTAGGATTTGAACTTTCTTCGTGCCAGCCGGAATGCCTTCAAGTAGCTGATCTATTGAAGTTGGCAGCGTGTTTCTGGCGCGCGTGTAAAGGCGAATCGCCTCAGCCACCTGTTCGCCACGCCAGATCGCTTCCTCTTCAAGCGAACGCTGTGCCTGTAGTCGGATGTTGGGGACGGCAGTCACGAGGAGCAGCGCCATGATCGCCATCAAGGCAAGCAGCGCGATGAGCGCGTAACCCTGTTCGCCCCGCCGAGGCATCACCCGTGGTGAATTGGGCACAGCAGATTTGTCACACCTCGTATCGAGCTTTTCAGCTTCCCGGTTAAGGTTCAGTTTCGTCATTATCTACCGGAGGAGGTGGTGGCGTCGGTTGAAAGCGCGGCTGATTGCTCCCACCGGGATTGGAGCCTTCGCTGAGCAACGCAAGCTTGTGCTTGATACCAAGGTTCGTATCCGTGAGCGTCACCTCGCGCACGGAAATGCTGGTGACACGGAATCGCCCGCCGAGAACATCGCCGCGCTGCACGTTCAAAAGATCCTTGCCGTTCTTCTCTTTGAGGATTGCCGTATCGTTTGAGCCTGCCCGGGTCAGTACCCCGACATAAATATAATTCGGCACGGGCGCTGGCATGACGTTGAGCGTCGCCGTGTTCGAGAATAATTGCCCATCGCGTGAGCGCACCATCACATCGCGCCCGCCTTCAAAGGAGATTATCTGCGCCGGCACTTTCGTGGAGAGTTGCTGCGCGCTGACAAAGCGCGTCGGGAGTTCAGCGCCTCCGATGTAGATGAGTGTCTCGGGCGTGAACTTGTCGCCCGTCACATCGAGCGTGAAATCTCCGGTATGAGCGTAGACGTTCACCGGCGAAATGGAAGCGACAATCAGATTAGGTGGCACGGGCGGCGGCGTTGGTATGGGAGTCGGGATAGGCGTCGGCGTCGGCGTCGGCGGCACATAGAAAGCGAAGATGTTGCGCCCGGCTTCCGGCACGGCGGGCTGTGAGATATCAGGGTTAAGGACAGTGGGAATAAACTCTACTCCCTGGCGCGCCTGCGTCGGGGTTTGCACAGGAGATTTACCGGCGGCTGATGCTGGCGAAGGTTTCGGTTTCGCACCTGAAGTTGTTGACTTGGAGGATGAACCGAGGAACATATATGCCAGAGAGATGAACGCGACTGCGCCGAGGACGAGGGCGACGATCATCTTCTTGCGCTCTTGTGGAGTTTTGCCTTCTAGTAATGCCATGAGAATTTTGAACCTCCCCTTCAACGAGTCTCGCTCGCGGGTTGTTCGGTCTCTCCACCGCCCGCGTCACGCTGGAAGTAAGCGGCCATGTCCAGGCGCAGGCTGACGAGCGTGGAGCGCGCGCTCTGAGGCGCGCCGCTCGCAGAGGTTTCCACATCGCTCGCCCTTTCGAGTTCGACTGCATTAATAATGATGAATTGATTGCTCGATTCGATGTCTCGCACGAAGCGGCGCAAATTGGCATATTGCCCCTCGACCGTGACGGTGACGCCGATGCCGGGATAGAGGCTTTGCCATTTGGTGTTGACGGTTCTGGATGCGGCAGTAGCGGCCTCGCTCGATCCCTTCGCTTCGAGATAGTTGTAAACGGGGCCGGAAGTGTTGCGCAGGCTGTTGCCGCGAATCAGTTTGATAAGCACATTGTAGAGCGTGATGCGGCCTGCGTCGCGTCCAATCAGCTTGGCGCTCTCGAATTTTTCCAGGCTCTCGCTGATCTTACTGATGCTGTCCTGCGCGCTTCCCTGCACATCAATATCTTTTTGTAAGGTGCTGAGCTTTTGCTGTAGCCGCGCGCGCTCTAATTGAGCCGTCACCAGACGAGCTTCCGCCGGACTGTAGAAGTAGAGATAGACGAAGATGACCGCGAGCAGCATGACGGCGCTGCCCAGCAGCCCGGCGATTTCGGCGACGCCGAAGATGCTGCGCTGGCGCGACTGGCGCAGCTTATCCACGCGCACGCGAACCGACGCGCGCCGCGTCTGGCCAATTTTTTCTGTCGCCTGTTCGTCGCTCAACGCATCTCTCCGTTTACCGCCTGAGCAAGGTTTGCTGCTGCGATGTTGTTATCTGCCGCTCTCACGGGCGCGCCGCCGCGCGGCTGATAGAAAACGCGCAGCGTTGAAATCGTGTTAGCTGCGCTTCCCTCTTTTTCCAGGTTCTGTTCAATTAGCTCCGCGCGAAAGATTCCGGCGCGATCCATCTCCATAATCATCGTGGTGGCGTCCGCAGGGTTTTTACTGACGACGACGAGTTCCAGTTCTGCGACGGTGCGTTCGGCGCGCAGAGCCACATCGCGGACGCTGATGCGCTTGACGCGAACGCTGCCGGGCAATGCCCCTTCGAGGTCTGCGAACAATCGCGCCCAGGAAAAACGCTTGCGCTCGATGAGCGATTGCGCAGCTTGCAGAGTTTGCAACTGCTCCGGCGTCAACGCCTGCTTGATCTCTTCCGCGCGCCGTTCGAGCAGGCTGATCTGCTGGCGCTGGCTATCATTTTCACGATCTATCTCGGCGCTCCGCCTGTTCGTCTGGCCGCTTTTGCTAATGAGGAAAACCAGCGCCAGCAGAGACGCGACCGTGATGACGCCCGCGATTGTCCACGGCAACGCGCGATTGCGAAAAGGCTGGCTGGCAAGATTGAGGTTGGCGCTCACGTCTGAAGATTACCGTCCGATTTTGTGATGCAGTATCTGTAACTCCAACAGACCACGAAAGCATACCGCGTGCCTTCACCGGGGCGCAACCGCGCGCACTCTGAGCAGCCACTCTCACGCTCGCCTGCCAACACTTACACGCCTTGGGCAAAGTTAGGTTGCGGAAATACTGAAGAAGGAAGGATGCAACAGTAAAGGGGCTGATGTTGCCGGTAGCGCGAGGTCTTCATTCCGACCTGGAAGGAAGCGAAGATTGCTCTTCGTCTTCGTCCTCCGCCGCAGCGTTGTAAGCGCAGACGCGATTGCGCCCGCTGCGCTTGGCGCGGTAGAGCGCCGTGTCTGCCAGCTCCACCAGCTCGATGGGGTCGCGCGCATCTTCGGGAAACGCAGCGACGCCGAGGCTGATTGTGATTCGATGAGTTTGCGGCTCAAGATCGGCAGAGCTATGCCGCGTGGCCGGAAAGAGATGTTCCTCGACGGCTGCACGCACGCGCTCGGCGGCGACCAAGCCTTGAGCGTACTGCGCGTCGAGCAGGAACGCCGCAAACTCTTCGCCGCCGAAGCGCGCTGCCACATCGCCCGCTCGCAAAGAGCGCATGATGACCGCGCCGACTTCTTCCAAAGTTTGATTGCCGACCAAGTGGCCGTAGGTGTCGTTGACCTGCTTGAAATAATCCAGGTCCATCATCAACACACAGAAGGGGCGCGATTCGACTTCGGCGCGGGCGGCTTCGCGGCGCAATTCGGAGAAGAACGATTTGCCCGTCAGCAAGCCGGTCAATTCGTCATGCACCAGCAGGCGATGAATCTGGCGCTGAAACTCGCGGTCAATCTCGTCGAGCATATCGAAGCGCAGGAGATGCTCCCCGATGACGATTTTGTCGCCGTCCTGCAAAAGCTCGTCCGTGATAAGTTGGCCGTTGAGCGTCGTCCCGTTGGTCGAGCCGAGGTCTGTGAGGCGGTAGCGGGTGAAGCCCGTGTTGGAATCGCGCTCGGTCGTGATGCGCGCGTGAAGGCGCGAGGCGCGGGCATCGTTGACGCGCACATCGGCTTCGAGGGCGCGCCCCAGGATCACTTCGTCGCGGTCGAGCGGGATGGGAACGGCGAGCAACTCGCCGCGCAGGAAGACAAGCGCCGGGCGACGTTCTCGCCCGCGACCGGGTATCTCCAGAGTGTCTTTATCAAAGTTTTCGCTCAAACTCGATCCGGTAATGAATAATCTATAAGCTGCCTGAGAAAGCCGCAGAGCGGCGGGATGCTTATAGCATAAAGCGACAGTTAATACTTTTCTAGCTCCGCAGGAGCGAAACATGAAAAGGCTTCGCTCCTACGGAGCTTTGGCTTAAGCGACGTTGAATCAAAGCTGACGCGCTCATCTTAGCCTGCTGAAGGGTGCGGCGGCAATAATGTTTTGTGGCGCTCGCGGCAAAGAATCCGCCTGCGACCGTGGCAACGTAATACCGGTATGCTTGTCGAGAGCGCGCGCTTGCTTCTATAATCATTGCAATCCTCGGTAACTGCGCCTGCTGATAGCGGAAGCCTCTGCGGCGCGCAAGCGATTGCGGGTCGAAGCGCTTTTGCCGGGACGAGTGAACTTTGTTCTGAGGGAAAATAGATTTGAAAGAAGAAGCGACGACAACACCCACAGCGTGCCCCTGGGCTACGCAGGAACTTTCGGTCGAGCGCGTGGCCGAAGCACTACTACCAACCGAAGTCGGCGTTTTTAAGATCGCAGGTTATCGTTCGCGCCAGAGCGACGAAGAATTCGTCGTCCTCTTCAAGGGCGAGATGCATCCCGAAATCTCAACGCTCGTCCGTATTCATTCACAGTGTTTGACGGGTGATGTGTTCGGCTCGACCAAATGCGATTGCGGACGTCAATTGCGCCGTGCAATGGAGATGATCGAGCAGGAAGGGCGCGGCGCAATCGTCTATCAACAACAGGAGGGGCGCGGCATAGGCATTTTAAATAAGATTCGCGCCTATGCTCTCCAGGATGAAGGCGCAGACACGGTCGAAGCCAATGAGCGGCTGGGTCTGGCTGTGGATTTACGCGAGTACAGGCAATGCGCCGAAGTTCTGTTCGACATGGGTCTTTGCCATGTGCGCGTGCTCTCGAACAATCCCTTGAAGCTCCAGGCACTAAAAGATGCGGGGTTGGAGGTTGTCGAGCGCGTCTCAATAGAGGTAGAGTCGCCGGAATCTGCTAAGCATTACTTAGAGACGAAGAAGGCGAAGATGGGTCACTTGTTTGAGTTCGATATTTCCTGACTAGGAGGTCAGTCACATGTTCGCATCCCTCTTGATTAGCGTCGCAATGGTCCTCGGACAAATTTCGACAGTCTCTTTTGTGCCCCAAGGTCGGACGACCATCGAGGGGCGCGTGACCACATCCGACGGTCGTCCGTTCCCTGAAATCCGGGTCTTTCTTCAGAACGAAGTCTACTCGCCGGTGAAAACAGCATATACAGACAACTCCGGTCGTTATCGCTTTGATGCTATTCCAGCCGGCGTTTACTACGTGCAGGCTGAGCCGGGTGGGACTGATTACGAGCGGGTGTCGCAAAGGGTCGATGCCGTAGGGGTGATCCGGCGGGGTGGTACGGCGAGTGGCGAGCTATTCCACGTTGACATTGTTCTCAAGCCCAGGAGAGTAACGGGGAGCGATACGAAGGGAGTTGTCTTCTACCAGGCCGTACCTGATGCTGCGAAGAAGGAATATCAGAACGGCGTCAGGAGTCTTGAGACCGCCTCCGTCGAGAACGCAACCGGCTCATTAAAACGTGCCCTTGAAATCTTCCCTGATTACTATGATGCCCTGGAACTACTTGGCACTGAATATGTCAGACGACAGGAGTACCAAGCTGCATTACCATTATTAACACGCGCGGTTGGGCTGAATAAAAACGGGTGGCGTGGCTTCTACTCACTCGGGATCGCTCAGGTTGAGTCGAATAAGCGGAGCGAGGCAATCCAATCGCTGCGCCGTGCCGTCGAATTAAACCCTACTTCGCCGAATACGAACATGTGGTTGGGGATCGCTCTGGCGCAAGGCAACGACACACGTGCCGAAGCAATTCGAGCGCTGAAAAAGGTTACGCAGCTTTCCAAAGACGGAGTTCCCAAAGTTTACTTTTACCTGGCGGCTCTCTATATGAAGGATAATCAGTACCGCGAAGCTGCCGATGCCTTAGAATCTTTTCTGCGTGCCGATCCGGCAGCAGGAGATCAGGATAAGATAAAGGAAAAAATCAAGGAGCTAAGGAAAAAAGCTTCGGGAACCAAATAAGTAAATCGCCGGGAATGTTTTCTTGTTCGATTCCCTGCGTGATTCAGCCGCGATTTGATAGTTGACTATGCACAGATGAACCTTGCCAGGAAGCACTCTCCGGGCATCCTCGCCCGCTAGAATTTCTATAGCTCAATTCCTGCAAAAAAAAGAGCCCGTCTCCCTAAGGAGACGGGCTTTCAAACAAGTTCCAGTTTACAACTCGTGACTAGAACTCAATGCCGATGGAAACACGTGCGTTCCGAGGCGTCTGGAAGGATTCCGGCGTGTTGAAGCGCGGATCCTTAATCAGGCCCTGAGCTGTGGCTAACGTGAAGATATTGCCATTGCCGTTAACGTAGGCTAGCGAGTTCGGGTAGGAAACGCGCTGCCCCGAAATGAGGTAGCCGTTAACGCGCCCGTCCTGCGTACCAGTGTAGCGGCTCGTCTCCGTGCGCTGATCCCACAGATTGAACACGTTGAAACCGAACTTGATGGTTGCGCGCTCATTTAGCTTAAATCTGTGATTGATGATCGCATCCGTCTGGCTAAAGGTGTCTGTACGACCCAGATCGCCACGACCGTTCGGATAGACGCCGAAGCCAGCGCCGCCCGGGACTACGATGTCAATGCTGGTCGTCACCGGGATGCCCTGGTAGATGAACTGCGAAACGCCGATGTCCGTTGTCATGCCCGCCCAGTTCAGGCGGTAACTGCCGAACGCCTTGAAGGTGTGCGGTCGGTCGGTCGGAAGGCGACCGTTGGTCAAATGACCGAAGTTGTCGTAGGACAGGGCGAGGTCGTCGAAGTAACGATTGATGTTCGGGTTCGCGCGTCCGTTCTCATCCGAGCTAGCCAGACCGCCGTAGTTACCGTAGAGCTTGCTGTAGATGTAGGAAAGGTTCGCGTACCAGTTGTTTGTAAAGCGCTTGTCAACACGCAACTCAAGGCCCGTGTAGTTACGAATCGCCTTCGGCGCGTGGTAGAAGGTATCACCGATACCGATGCCGGGGTTGGCGACAGTAAAGAACTCACCGACGCCATCAATCGAAATGCCGACGTCGTCAATCGCGGTGTCAAGCTGCTTGCGGGTCAGGCGAGCGCTGAAGAGCAAGTCGCGCGTCCACGCATAGTCGGCACCAACCGTGTACTCACGCTCGCGCATGGGCTTCAGGTTGGGGTCGATGCTCGGCGGATCACCACCAAAACTGACAGCAGGCAGACGCAGGTCAATCGGGCCCCTGAATCTGGTGCCGGTCGGGTTCTGGATGCTGGTGTTGCGGAAGTCAGGCGAAGTCAGCGTGTAATAACTCTGGAGCCAGAACTCGCCGCCGCCGGAGGCGCGCGCCAAGTCGTACTTCATCGTGTCATAGAACAGGCTGAAGCTGCCGTAAACCTTGAGCTTGCCATCGCCCTTCACGTCCCAGGCTACGCCGAGACGAGGAGCAATCTTGTCGCCCCATCCGAATTTCACGAGAAAGTCGCCACGCTCTTCGAGATCGCCAGCGACCAGACTCGGGTGGTTCGCGAGGTTGATCGGATAAGTAGGCAGGAATTCTTTCTCGAAGCGGATGCCAACGTTCAGCGTGACGCGCGGGTGAATCTGCCACTGATCCTGGGCAAAGAGGGCCTGGTTGTTGCTTTGTGCCGCCCCCGCAGTGCCGGTGATGTTGGTGGTGTAGTAACCGTAGTTGGTGTTGGCATTCGAAGCATTATCGAAGCCGAACTTGACACCGCCAACGGTAACTGACTGGCCGAAGAAGAACTGCAAATAGCCACCAGAGTTTTCGCTCAAGATGCTATTGGCAAGTTTGGTGTACTGGTAGCCGCCCTTGATGTTGTGCTGCTGGCCAAAGATACGCTTGATCCAGGTGACATCAGCGTTGTAGTTCGTGCGCTTGGTGATGTCGAATAGCGTCGCCAGGTTATTGGGAATCACGGGCGTACCGGTCGAGGTCGTACCAGCGCCGCAGGGTTGACCGCCAACGACGGCGTTGGTGATGGTCGAGCTGCACGCATTCGAGATGTCAATACGGGTGGTATTGAGCGGCACACCATAGTTGGTGCCCTTGTCGTTCAAGTAGTTGCGCCCGGCGCGGAACGAAAGCACGATGTTCGAGGTCGGCGTGTAGGTCAACGACGTCGAAAGCTGCCACGACGGAGTGAAACCACCCTTATCAATGTAGGTCGGGTCGTTAAAAGTCGTCAGGCTCGTCGTCTGGTTCGTCGCGCCGCCGATGCGAGTCGGTGAGCCATGCGATTTGACAGGACTATTGATGAACGCACCGTTGACCGACAACTTGCTGAAAGGCGTGTAGTCGAATCGCGTGATGAAGTAGTCGTTCTTCGTCTTGTAGGGGATGTCGCGCCTGTTTAGAAATACTTCAGACGGAGCACCGGCTGTGACGCTGACCAGGTCGAGCGGCTGGAGCGTGCGCTGATACTGCGGTGCCCAGCTACTGAAGAACCAAAGGCGGTCTCTAACAATCGGGCCGCCGAGAGAGACGACCGGCGAAACGAAGCGATAAGCGTCTTCGTTGGGCTTGAAGAACTCAGACGTACTGGTGTTCGTCGGTCTGCGTCGATTAACGACGTTCGGATCGGCGATCAGCGTGTTGGTCTGATATTCGATACGGCCTTCGCCGTGAAACTCGTTTGACCCAGAGCGGGTGACGACGTTGATGACGCCGCCGGTCGCGCCGCCAAACTCAGCCTCGTATCCTGCGCTCTTGATCTGAACTTCCTTCACGAAGTCGAAGGGAATGTTCTTGGACGATCCAAGCGTGCCGCCGAAAACGCGAGTCACGTCGAGACCGTCAACAACGAACACGTTCTCGGAGCCGGACGCGCCGTCAATCTGGAAGCCATTGGCCTTAGCCTCAGAGCGCGTACCGGGAGCAACGTTGATCGCTGACGAGAAGCCGAGATTCTTCGGCAACACATCAAACTCAGCCTGCGTCACGTTGGTGGCAGTCTTCGTTGAAGTGACGTCAACAATTGGATCATCATTACTGGTGATGGTGACGTTTCCGCCGGCGACGCCGGCAACTTCCATCTTCAAATTAACCTGCAAGACGCGGCCAAGTTCAACCGATACGTCTTTTCGTTCCACCGTGCCGAAACCCGTTCCGGTCGCAGTTACTACGTAGAGACCTGGCGGCAAGGCGGTGAATGTGTATTTACCGTCTGAATCTGTCGTCGCCGTATAGCTGCGCTGCGGGTTGGTGGCGGTTACTGTCGCGCTGGGGACGACGGCACCGTTGGGATCTTCGATAGTTCCCTGAATGGTACCGAAGGTCTCCTGCGCATAGGCGGCTGTTGTGAAAAGCGCTAAGAAAAGCGCACACAGCAGCACCCTAGACACATTAAAAGTTTTGGAGAACTTTGATTTACTCACTAGAGAAAACCTCCTAGGCTGTGAGAACACTAAATTGACAAAACACAGCTACTATTCACTCGCCTTTGGAGTGAAGCCACTGTGTAAAAATTTCGGATACTGTACATAACGACAAGCACTTGCTGAAGCTGGCCTGTGTTGGTAGTAAAGACATCGCTTGTAGGGCTATCAAATGCTGTGCCTAACTTGACCAATTAAGTCAAGCTCTTGCTTATCAGCAATTTCCATCTTGCGCCACGATATCGTCTACAGGAAAGCAGTCCGAATTTTTGGATGTATATCCATAGTCTCGTAGTCGACAGGCGGCTCGATTAAAAGGATTCCGATTAAGATAGAGGTTCTAATAAGTCGGTCGGAGAGGAGTTCAGATCATTGGCCAAAGCTCGCAGGCATTAATCGGCGGTCTGTGGCGAGACTCGCCGAAATCCGACCAAAGGGCTGACTATCCGCCTTCGAACAATGTTAGAATCCCTTGCAGACAGTTCATCAATCTTGCAGATAAAGCTTAGAAGCGCGTGCCTGAACGTATCTACCGCGACCCGGTTCACAATATCATCCGCCTCCGCGCCGACACGGACGAAGGAGAGTTGCTGGTGCGTCTGATTGATGCGCCGGAGTTTCAGCGCCTGCGCCGCATCAAGCAACTGGGGCTGGCGCTCTACACGTATCAGGGCGCGGAGCATTCGCGCTTCACGCACTCTCTGGGTGTGCTTCACCTGATGACGCGCGTGCTTGATCGTCTCGGCGAGAAATACAACATCGCGGCGGAGGATCGCGCGGCGGCGTGTGCAGCGGCGCTGCTTCACGATGTCGGTCACGGCTCTTTCTCGCACGTTATGGAGAAAGTTCTGGGCTTTCATCACGAGGCCTGGACGGTGCGCGTCGTGATGAGCGATGAGACTGAGATTGGCAGCGTGCTCCACTCCTTTTCCGCCGAGTTGCCGGAGCGCGTGGCCAGCATCATCGAAGGAAGGTTTCAACCGGCAGCGCTGGGGCAACTCGTCTCTTCGCAGCTCGACGTTGACCGGATGGACTATCTTCTGCGCGACTCTTTGATGACGGGAGCGAAGTACGGCATCTTCGACCTCGAATGGATTATCAATGCGCTCCAGATTGACGAAGAGAATGACCGCATCTTTGTCGCGGCGCGCGGCCTCTACGCCGTCGAGGAATATTTGCAGGCGCGCTATTACATGTTTCGCCAGGTCTACTTTCATCGCACGCTGCGTTCCGCAGAAGCCGTCCTGCGTTCCGTTCTGCGGCGCGCTCTCAAACTTCTGGAAGACGGCAAGGAAGTCTGGTGCGCGCCCGGCACTCCGTTTGAGAAAGTTTTGCGCCGCGAGACGCTTTCCTTGAGCGAGCATTTAGAGATGGACGATTCCGACGTGCTCTTTCACATCAAGCAATGGCAGCGCAGTGATGATCCGGTCTTGAGCGATCTAAGCCGTCGCTTCACGGGGCGGCGTCTCTTCAAAGCGATTGATCTGGACATGCCGGAAATGGAGCGCGCGACGTTTCTCGCAGCGGCGCGCGACGAAGTCGCCAGGGCGGGCTACGACCCTCAGTATTATTTCATTGAAGATCACGCAGGCGATGTTCCCTATTACAACTACTACACCGCGGAGGGCGCAGAGCCGAAAGCGCGCATCTACGTCGAGGACGGCTACGCACATCCCGTGATGCGCGAGATCAGCGAAGTCTCTGAGGCCGTGCGCGGGCTGCAACGCTATCAACTCAATCGCGTCTGCTTCCCGCCGGAAGTGAAAGAGAGCGTCTACGCGCTCTACCACAACGTCGCGCCCGGCGAAAAGCAGAAGGCGGTCGGCAGCAAGCAGGAAACAGTTGGCAGTTAGCAGTTGGCAGTAAGCAAAGGATGCCAGAATTTCTGAGACTGTCTCAATCAGATATTCCGATGATGCTCAAGCCTCGCACCTTCCTTCTGATCCTGATTGCTTGTGCGCTCTCAATGAGCGTCAGGGCGCAGACGAACGCACAACACCTCAGTGTGGCCGTACTGGATTTCGGCGAGACGCAAACGGGAAAGCGCGCGGCAGAAAAATTGTCGCGTGCTATTCAATCGGACAATAGTCTGTCGCTGATTGACCGCGAAGAGAGCCGTGCGGCGGCGCGGGGCGCGGGCTATGCTGGCTCGCTCAACATGACGCTGGAGGAAGCGCGCGATCTTGGCGGGGCAATCGGTGCTGATTTCTACATCACGGGCGACGCGCAGACGCAGCGCCGCTCGCCTTCGACCGGCGCTGCCTACCGGGAAGCTTACGCTTCCATCTTCATCGTCAGTTCGCGCACGGGCAGGCTCGTCCTCTGGGATCGTCCGAGCTTCGAGGCATTGTCGCCGGATAGGGCTGAGGAATCTTTACTCAGGGAATTGAACGAGCGCACCGCGCGTTACGCGGACGCGATTCGTGCGGCGCGCGAGACGGAGCACAAGGAGCACGCTCAGGTATTGGGGCGTGTTCAGGCTATAGCCCCGGTCATTGAAGACGCGCCGGAGGATGAGGCGGCGGCTGTGCGTGAAGGTTTACGGTTGCCGCAACCCTATCGTCGCCTGCGCCCCGCCTATCCTGAGACAGCCGCTCGTGCCGAAGCGGAAGCCACCGTTGACGTTCAGTTGGAAATTGATGTCGGTGGCGAAGTCTCTCGCGTGGAGATCGTGCGCTGGGCTGGATTCGGTCTTGATGAAGCGGCTGTGAGCACCGTCCGGCAACTTCACTTTAGTCCGGCCAGACGCGACGGCGTGGCTGTTCCGATGCGCGTGCTGCTGCGCTATAATTTCCGCCGACCACCGAAATGAATGCAAAACTAAAAATTAAAAATGTAAAAGCGAAGATGAGAAGCTCGCTCTTCGTCTTCTATTTGGCATTTTCAATTTTTGGTTTTGCCCTTGTTGTCTGTGCCGATTCGACGATTGTTTCAACGGCAACGCGCGAAGGTCGGCTCGCTGTCTTCGATGATGCCTGGGAGACTGTTCGCGACCGCTACTACGATCCGACATTTCACGGGCTGGATTGGCAGGCCGAGCGCGCGAAGTTTCGCCCGCTGGCCTCTGAGGCGCAAACGACCGCCGAGCTTTACAGCGTGCTGCGTCGGATGCTTGGCTCTTTGCGCGACGCGCACACGCGCGTCTATGCGCCGGACGAGAGATTCGACTGGCGACACCCACGCTTTATCAGCGTCGGCATCTCTGTCCGTGAAATAGACGGCTCACCCGTCATCGTCTCGGTCGAGCGCGGGTCGGAAGCGGAACGCGCGGGCTTGCGCGCAGGCGATACAATCGTGAGCATTGACGATGAGGCTGCGCTTGATGTCTTCGCGCGTCGTTTGCAAGAGCAGGCTGCTTTGTCAACACCCGCTGTCACACGTTTTCAGGTGATGGCGAAATTGTTTGAAGGAGCAGCGGACACAGCCATCAATATTAGCTGGATCGGCGCTGATGGAAGAGCGCGGTCAACACGTTTGCGGCGCGAGTGGCGCGAACGCAACACGGCTTTGCGCGTGCGGCGCGTGCGAGGGTCTATCGGCATCATCGAGCTGGACGTTTTCACGCAGTCAGTCGCGGTGGATTTCGTGCGCGCTCTCGATGGCGAGTTGCGCGGCGTGCGTGGCCTCGTCATTGATTTACGTCACAACGGCGGAGGCGATGCGGAAGCGATGACCGAAGTCGCTTCCGCTTTCCTGCCCGCCGGGAAAAGCCTGGGACGCTTCACGGATCGCGGTGGGCGCATTCAGTTCGAGCCGCACACGCGCGCTGCCATGCTCTTTTCCCCCGACACCATCAAGACCTTTAATGCTCCTGTCATCATCCTCACTTCGGAGCGAACATCGAGCGCGGCGGAAATTTTCGTCGCCGCGTTGAAGGAAGCGCGTCGTGGAACAGTTCTAGGCCAGACGACCTGCGGCTGCGTGCTCGCCATTCGTCGCAGCCACACCCTGCCTGACGGCGGCGAGTTGGATGTCAGCGAGATGGACTACAGAACCGCCGGGGGCGCACGTCTCGAAGGCGCTGGTCTTGCTCCCGACGAAAAGATCACGCTCGACCGTGCGAGCTTACGCACCCGCCGCGACCGCGCCATCGAGCGCGCCATCGAACTTCTCCGGTAGAACAGTTTCGGAACATTCTCAAGGCTCCGGCGTGTCCTTTAATAGCCCTCTATTCGGCATCCTGGTGGGTGAGCAAAATGGGCGGGACGGTGGGGGCGGGAAATTATTTCTTCAAGCGCGCAAGAGCGAGCCAGCCGTAACATTCTTTAAGCAGCTTGTCATGAGTTTTGTCAGACTAGAGACGAAGCGCAGGAGCTTGGCAGCAAAAGGCCAAGTCAGCGAGCGTCCGCTCTTTATTGCAGACTGAGTTAAGGAGTCTTTCACGATGAACGTCCGAAAGCATCTCGCAGGCTTTGCGATCTTCTCCGTCATTCTCGGTAGCGCAATTCTCATCAATAAGTTTCTGACCATCCAGGAGACCACACTCGTTTCCGTCCCGCAGCCGATAGCGACTTCGGTCACGGTGAAAAACCCGTTGCCGGTCATCTACCGCGTCGGACAGGTGTCCCTCGATTACATCAACAAAAAGAGCTACACCGTAGTGAATCTGGAACGCCAGCCCGACCAGCCCGCACCGGAAACGCTCTGGATCACGACCTTTTACTTCTCCCCTGACTATTCCCCTGCGAGAGGTTGGACGACGACGACCGAAATTCGTCAACCGTTTGCCAGAGGCGACCACACAGAATTTATCGCTACCGCCGAGTGTGCATTGTGCTCCTTGTCAGAGACACCCGGAGCCGGATATTTCGCCCGCGTTTATGTCTCCGCAGAATATCCGGTCAATTCCTACCCGCCGGACTTTCAATCCAACCGCGAGATAATGGGGGCGTCGTCAGTGGTCATTCATTGGCCGGATAATAAATGGCAAGTTGCTCCCACCGGAGAAAAGTTTTCCCGCTGAAACACCTGCGCGCAAGTTTCACCTCCATTCTTCATTCAAGGTGCTGTGAGAGTAAGAGCAACCTTCGAAGCGCTGGTACGGGCGGCCCCTTTGAGCCGCGACAGTAGTCTCGCGCTTCATATAAACAATATCGGGCGAACCCTTATCGCCGGAGGATATTTCGATGAAGAACGATGAGCGAATCCCGTCAAGGTCTGGGTGGAGAAATCAATCGCTGCGGCACAAGACGCAATCCGGCAGGAGCCAGCTTTTCCTCGTGCTCACAATCATCGCCGCGCTGTTTCTTTCGTCATGCGTGAAAGAAAATCGCAAAGGAGAAGTTGCCCGGAATCAGGCCGGCAAATATAGCGCGAACACGGGCGTCGTTTCTGCTACTGACATGTCTGTGGCGCAGCCGTCGCCCATGCAGGAAGCCGAGCGCCGCGATGGCACGATGGGCAACACTGAACAGTACAGCCACATTGACGAGAATCCTTTTCTTGAAGTCGCTCGCGCGCCACTCTCGACCTTTTCGATTGATGTTGACACGGCCTCTTACAGCAACACGCGGCGCTTTCTCAAAGACGGGCAGCTCCCGCCCAAAGACGCCGTCCGCATCGAAGAGTTAATCAACTATTTCTCTTACGACTATCCGCAGCCCGTCGGCGATGCGCCCTTCTCCGTCACGGCTGAAATCTCCGCAGCCCCCTGGAATCCTTCGCACCGCCTCGTTCACATCGGACTGCAAGGCAAGCGCATCGCGACCGAGAACCTGCCGCCTGCGAATCTGGTCTTTCTGCTGGATGTCTCCGGCTCGATGAACGAAGAGCGCAAGCTCCCGCTTGTCAAATCCGCGATGAGGATGCTGGCGGAGCAGTTGACGGCGCGCGACCGCGTGGCGATGGTTGTCTATGCCGGGTCAAGCGGACTGGTTTTGCCCGCCACCGCAGGAGATCGCAAAGGCGAAATCCTCGCCGCCATTGATCGCCTCGAAGCCGGAGGCTCGACCAACGGCGGCGAAGGTATCCAGCTCGCTTACAAAATCGCTCAGGAGAATTTTATTAAAAACGGTGTCAACCGCGTCATCCTCGCAACCGACGGCGACTTCAATGTCGGCGTGACGAGCGAGGGCGACCTTGTCCGCTTGATTGAAGAGAAGCGGCAGAGCGGCGTCTTTCTATCCGTCCTCGGCTTCGGCACAGGCAACGTCAAAGACTCGACGATGGAGAAACTGGCAGACCGTGGCAACGGCAACTACGCCTACATTGACTCGCTCGGAGAGGCGCGGAAAGTTTTAGGCGAACAGATCGGCGGCACGCTCTTTACGATTGCCAAGGACGTGAAGATTCAGGTCGAGTTCAACCCGAAGCAGGCCGCAGCCTATCGTCTCATCGGCTACGAGAATCGTCTGCTGCGAGATCAGGATTTTAACGACGACACGAAAGACGCGGGCGAGATCGGCGCAGGCCACACCGTCACGGCGCTCTACGAAGTCGTCCCCTACGGACAGAAGTTTGAGAATCCGGGTGTTGACCCTTTGAAGTACCAGCAGCCCATACAGCATTCGGAGCTGGCGAACAGCAATGAATTGATGACGGTCAAGCTACGCTACAAAGAGCCGACGCGAGACGACAGCAAGCTCGTCAGCGTCAGCCTCGCCGATTCCAAAGATACGGGCAGAGAGTCGGAGAATTTCAAATTCGCTTCAGCCGTCGCCGCCTTCGGGATGCTGCTGAGAGACTCGAAGTACAAGGCGGACGCCAGCTACAATAAAGTGCTTGAGCTGGCGCGCGCTTCGACCGGCGCAGACTCGCAAGGCTATCGCGCGGAGTTCATCCAGATGGTCGAGACTGCGCGAATGTTATCCTCGCAGCGGGCGTCGCGAGACTAGAATAAGGAGACTGGCAATGTCAGGAAGCGCCCTGTCTCTGTAAGGCAGGGCGCTTCCATGTATGAGCTTGGTATTGATGTAGACTTTGGCGCTCCGGGTCAATGAGTTGTTAGATCGCGCCGTTCGATTACTATAACCTTGCAAGACTTCGATCAATCTCAAACATCACAACATAAGTTTGGAACACGACTCGGCGAGCATCATCCCAAGCTAAAAGATTACCTTCTTTTTGACCACCATGCTCCTGACGCTGAATTAGGTCACTAACAGTACCCCAATAAGCGATAAGAGCATCTAAGAATGGTTTCTCTGAACTACCGAATTTGTTAGCACGAGAATTAAGAACAACCTTAATTCTCGCGACGGTGTGGGCTTTATCCATATCAACATTTGGTGGCTGGTATTGGTTGATTAGCGAAGTAGCAAATTCTTGGATTGCTTCACGGCAAAGATGACCAATCGTGGTCATTTGGCGCTCAGAATCGCTGTCCCAAAGCATTCCTTCAGCATCACTCCACTTTTCATATGCCTTAGCATACTTCTGGCGGAAGGTAGCTGTTTCCAAGTAACTCCTTGAGTTTGACTCTATCCTCTGAACAGGCTGCCCCTCACGCTCTTTCATCCATTTATAATATGCAAACCCTCGCGAAGTTATTTCAAATGTCTTGTCTGAGAACGCAATTAACCCGGCACGACTTAATATGTTTATATCACCTTCATAGATTTCCGCATTGCCACTTGGTAAACCTGGATGCCAGATGTAAGCATTATTTGTTTCATCAGTTGTCATCATTAAAAATGCTTCACGTTTATCGCGCGGTACATTCCGATGAGCTTCGACAAGTATCGCAAGCGCCTCTTCTTGTTCTTTCTCAGGTAGTGTTTCAGACATGATTATTTACATTAAGGCTTTGGATTCTTAATCGAAAGCGATCTAACGCTAAGTAGGTGTCATAAATGACGCCTTATATTACGTCAAATCTAACGTCTAATCTATTGCGCTAAGCGGTTCAGACTTATTTATCAAACCCTAACTGAGGCGTATTTACTTACTGCTCTCTGCGAGTCATCGTGCTATCATCCCGACACGCGCGCAACGCGAGCGCAAATCCTTCAATGCTGTATCTCTCGCAAGTGCTGAATCGCCCCATACGTGACCTCGACGGCGAGCGTGTGGCGACGATCAAAGATGTCATCGTTCGTCTGGGCGAGGAAGACCATCCGCCGGTGGCGGGATTTGTCGCGCGCTATCGTCGCCGTGATTTCTTTCTGCCGCGCTGGCGCATCGCCGAATTCGGTGAGCGTGGCGCGCGGCTCAATTCCGACATTCTCGATCTTCGCCCGTTCGCCCGCCGCGAGAAAGAAATTCTCTTGCGGCGCGATGTGCTCGACAAGCAGTTGATTGACGTTGACGGCAAACGGGTCGTGCGCGTCAACGATGTGCAGTTGATCGAAGCGGGCGGTGAGTTTCGCGTCACGGGCGCGGATGTCAGCCTACAGGGTTTGTGGCGACGCTTGATGCCCGCAGGGTTCGTCGGGTCTGGTCGTGCGGTCGAGGTGATTGACTGGGCGGACGTAGGGTATTTGGCGTCGGACGCCGGAGACGTGCGTTTGAAATCTTCGAGCAACAAGCTGGCGCGTCTTCACCCCGTGGAGATTGCGCGTCTCGCCGAAGCGCTCTCCTATCATCACGGCTCGGAGATAGTCGAAGCGCTGGACGACGAGACGGCGGCAGAGACTCTGGAAGAGATGCACGCGGAGAATCAGGCGCGCATCATCGGCGAGATGGACGAAGAGCGCGCGGCGGACATTCTCGAATGGATGTCGCCGGACGAGGCGGCGGACGTGCTCGGCGATCTGCCGGAAGCGAAGGCCGAAGATTTGCTCAACCGCATGGAAGGCGAAGAGCAGGCGGATGTCGCGGAGCTATTGCCTTATGAAGACGACACGGCGGGCGGATTGATGACGACAGAGTTCGTCACGCTGCCGCGCAACCTCACCGTCGGCGAGGCGCTCGCACGATTGCGCGAGATGGCTGAAACGCCGAACATGATTTATTACCTGTACGTCGTCGAACAGGAAGAATCGTGGAAGCTCTGCGGCGTGATCGCGCTCCGCAGCCTGATTCTCGCAGAGCCGAACGCGCCGCTCGAAGAAGTGATGCGCGAAGAATTTCAGAGGGCGCACGCGGATGATTCGGCGCGCGACGTGGCGGAAAAAATCGCCGAGTATAATCTGCTCGCTCTGCCGGTCGTTGACGAAGCGGGCGACATCCTCGGCATCATCACGGTGGACGATGCGATGGAGATGCTGCTGCCGAAAGGTTGGCGGCAACGCTTGCCCAGATTGTTCGGCTGACTTGCAGATGGCGTTCTGTAGATGTATGCGATATTGTAGGGCAGTCTATCCCCTTAGTCGTCTTAGTCGTCATCGAGACGCGCGTCAATGCGGTTTTGAAATGGATTCTTGCAGTAGCAACATGAACGACGGAGAACCTCCAAATAATGGCCGAATCGCGCACAGACGTTGGTGCTGCCGGGCGTCGCTTGCTGCGGCGCGGCGCTCGCGGTGTGCGGCGAACACTCTCCGTGCGCAAAGGGCTGCTGGCCTACCTCGCGATTTTAGGTCCGGGCATGATCGCGGCCAGCGCGGGCAATGACGCGGGCGGCATTGCGACTTTCGCTTCTGTCGGCGCGGATCACGGCTATCGTCTTCTCTGGGTTCTCATTCCAATCACAATCAGTCTGGGGATAGTGCAGGAGATGTGCGCGCGCATGGGCGCGGTCACGGGCAAGGGGCTGGCCGATTTGATTCGCGAGCGTTTCGGCGTGCGCTGGATGGCGCTCGTCATGCTCGCACTCCTGATCGCCAATGGCGGCGTCACCATCTCCGAGTTTCTAGGCATTGCTGCGGCCAGCGAACTCTTCAACATTCCGCGCTACGTTTCCGTTCCTCTCGCTGCCGTCACCGTCTGGTGGCTTGTGGTCAAAGGTTCATACAAACGGGTCGAGCGCGTCTTCCTCGCCATGTCGCTGGTCTTTCTGGGCTATATCATCTCGGCCTTTCTCGCCAAGCCCGTGTGGGGAGATGTCGCGCGCGCGATAGTCCGTCCGCATTTTGACTTCAGCGCGGCCTTTCTCTTCACGTTCGTCGCCATCGTCGGCACAACCATCTCGCCTTACATGCAGGTCTTCGTGCAATCTTCGGTCGTCGAGAAAGGCGTCACAGCGGAAGACTACAAACTGACACGCGCGGATGTTTGGGCTGGCACTATCTTCGCCATGTTGATCGTCTTCTTCATCATCATCTCGACCGCCGCGACGCTGCACGTGCAAACGCCACCGCAACACATCGAGACGGCAGCGGACGCCGCGCGCGCGCTTGAGCCGCTGGCGGGTCGCTACGCCGGAGTGCTGTTTGCGGTCGGATTGTTCGGCGCGTCGATGCTGGCGGCGGGCGTGCTGCCGCTGGCGACCGCCTATTCCATCAGCGAGGCGCTGGGGTTTGAGAAAGGAGTCTCGCGAAGCTTTCGTGAAGCGCCAATCTTTATCGGCATCTTCACGTCGCTCGTGGTCGTCGGCGCGGTCGTGGCGATGATGCCGGGATTGCCCTTGATTGACGCGCTCTTGAATATGCAGGTCATCAACGGCCTGCTCCTGCCCGTGCTCCTGATCGCCATCCTGCGCCTCGTTAATGACAGGGAAGTGATGGGCGAACATAGAAACGGCCCCGTATATAACGTCGCTGCATGGCTGACAGCGATCATCGTCTCAGCCCTCTCGCTCTTCTTCATTGTGACGAAATTCTTTCCAAACATTTTTAAGAAATAGTGGACAGTGGACAGTAAAAACCAGTCGCCGGGCGGCGTTGAGTTTCTATCTTTAACTGACCACTGACCACCGACCACTGTCCACTGTCTTTCGTTTTCTGCGCGATAGTGGTAAAAAGAGGCGCAAAGTACTCAGGCTTGTCTGATCCAGTTTCAGAGGAATCTCCAAAAGCCGTGACTCGTCCCCGTTCCAGAAATCGCTTCATCTTCTTTCTCTTTGTGGCAGCCGTTGTCGTGCTGGCGCTCTATCTCCTGCACATGTTCGAGCCGTCGCTCAGGTCGAGCTTTCTGCATGGCCCGTACGAGACGGAGAAAGCAGAGACGCAGGCAAGAGAATCCTTTCAGATGGTGCTGAACATCATCAGGCTGGTGCTCTGGATGAGTTTGGCAATCGTCGTCGTGCGGGGACTGGCTTCGCTCATCTTCGGAACGATATTCCGCCTTCGCAGAGGCTATGAAGCGCCGTCGCTAATCCGCAACATCTTCTCGATAGTGGTTTATATAGTCAGCTTCGTCATCATCTTTAAGCAGTTTTACCCGGATGTCGGACTCGGCGCTCTCTTCACCACGTCGGCTGTGCTGGGTGCGATCATCGGTCTGGCCTTACAAGACACCCTCGGAAATTTCTTCGCGGGCATCTCGCTTCATGCGGACAAGCCTTTTCAGGTGGGCGATGTGGTGACGGTCGGCCTGCGCACCGGAGTTGTCGAGAGCATTACCTGGCGCGCCGTCAAGATCAGAACCTTTACCAATCACATTGTGCTGGCGAGCCACAGCAGCGTTTCCAAAGAAGCCATCGAAGTCTGCCCGCGCGACAATCTGAACGCGCGAATCGTCTTCTTCAGCACGCTCTATACGGACTCGCCCGCCAAGACCATTCACATCGTCCGCGAGGCCGTCCGCGAAGCCGACAACGTGTCGCCCAAGATCAAGCCCATCGTCCGCATACGCAACATGGGCGAGAGCGGTCTTGAATGGGAAGTCAAATACTGGCTGATAGATTACGCCAAGTATAACGATACGGACGCACTCGTGCGACAGCGTGTCTGGTATGCCTTCCGCCGCGCCCGGCTCAACTTCGCATTCCCGACCCGCACACTGCACGTCGAGCGCAAAGCACAGACGGACGCGGCGCAGACAGACGGCAGCGGCTTTATCGAACGCCTCTCGGCGGTAGACATCTTCGCGCCGCTCTCTGGCGAGGAAACGGCACGGCTGGCCGGAGCTTCAGCCAGCCACGTTTTTGCGCCCGGCGAAACCGTCATCCGCGCCGGCGACGAAGGCTCTAGCATGTTCGTCGTCCATAGCGGACGCGTCAGCGTGCAGATTTCAGATAACGGTAAACCGCGCACCGTCGCTGTGCTCAACGAAGGCGATTTCTTCGGCGAGATGGCTCTGTTTACGGGCGAGCCACGCGCGGCCAATGTCGTCGCCTTAGAAGAAACGGAAGTCCTGGAAATCGGCCACCAGGCAATGAAACACCTCTTCGATACCAATCCAGATCTGGTTGATTCGCTCAGCCACATTATCGCAGAGCGCCGTGTCGGGCTCACCGCCAGACCTGAAAATGCGGAAGACGGCGAAATAGAATCCGAAGGCATCATCGCTTCGATAAAACGCTTTTTCGGGTTCGATTAAAGCCCCTCCCGCTGCAATCCCGCGCCACCTAACTTCAATTATTTTGTGATTTAGTCTCATAGCCAGCGGGCTCTGAAAAACCCTTAAAATTTTCCCACACCAGACTTGACAAGAAGAGACTCAAGATTTATTATCCGTTTGTGCTCATCAGCCGAAAGCCTTGCGATTTTCTACGGTTTTTGGCTGTAGTTTGCCTGAAAGAGAAATATTGAGAAGCAAAGGAGAAGTTCATCATGGGCATAGTTCGTTACGACCCATTCCGCGACCTACGCAGTCTTCAGGACGAGGTCAATCGTCTGTTTTCCACCAATTTGTCACGTGTTTTCGGTGACGAAGGGATAGCTCGCGGGGCCTGGAATCCGACCGTGGACATCTATGAGAACAAGGATCAGATAGTGATTGAGGCGGAGCTTCCCGGCATGAACCGCGAGGATTTCGATCTGTCGTTCGAGAACAACGTCATTACTTTGCGCGGCGAGCGGCGCTTTGAGAAGAAGGATGAATCGGATAACTACCACCGCGTCGAGCGGTCTTACGGTTCCTTCACGCGCTCGTTTACGCTGCCGCCGACCGTCTCTGGCGAAGGCACTGCGGCTGAATATCGCAACGGCGTTCTGCGCGTCACACTCCCTAAGCGCGAGGAAGTCAAAGCGCGGCGCATAGAGATTCAGGGCGAGAGCAATGAAGCCAAAGCTCCGCGCACCATCGAAGCGAAGGCCGAAAGCTCTCAGGATGAGAAAACCGATAAGACGATGAAAGCGTCCGGTCGCTAATAACTTCTTCGTGACGGGTGACGGGTGACAAGTGACAGGAATTGGGTTTTAATCTTGTCACTTAGTCACCTGTCACGATTTACGGATTGAGAGATGCGTTTAGATAAATTCACACTACGCGGCCAGGAAGCCATTCAATCAGCCATCGAAGTTGCCGAGCGCAACCAGAACCAGCAGGTTGAGCCGGAGCATGTGCTCTTTGCCATGCTTGAGCAACCTGAAGGCATCGTGCGGCCTGTGCTTGGCAAGTTGGGTGCGAACGTGCAGGTCGTGTTGAACGACGTGCAGGCGGCGGTCGCGCGCTTTCCGCGTGTGCAGGGTGGGCAGCAGTATTTCAGTCCGCGCCTCAGCCAGGTTTTCACGGCCTCTGAGAAAAAAGCCAAAGAGATGCAGGACGAGTACATCTCGACCGAGCATCTCCTGCTGGCCATCGTTGCCGAAAAAGATGGAGAGGCGGGAAAAATCTTACGCCAGCACGGCGTCAACCATGACGACCTGTTGAAGGTGATTGAGCAGACACGCGGAGGCTCGCGCATCACGGATCAGAATGCGGAAGAAAATTATCAGGCTCTCTCCAAGTATGCCAAAGACCTGACAGACCTTGCTCGTCAGGGCAAGCTCGATCCAGTCATCGGGCGCGACGACGAAATTCGCCGCACCATACAGGTTCTCTCGCGCCGCACGAAGAATAATCCTGTGCTGATTGGCGAACCCGGCGTCGGCAAGACGGCTATCGTCGAAGGACTCGCGCAAAGGATTGTTTCCGGTGACGTGCCTGAGACTCTGCGCAACAAGCGACTGGTTGGACTCGACCTCGGCTCGATGCTGGCGGGCGCGAAGTATCGTGGCGAGTTTGAAGATCGCTTGAAAGCGGTCTTGAAAGAGATTGAGAACGCGCAGGGGCAGATTGTCCTTTTCATTGACGAGCTGCACACGCTGGTCGGCGCGGGCGCTGCCGAAGGCGCGATTGATGCCTCGAACATGTTGAAGCCTGCGCTGGCGCGCGGCGAGTTGCGCTGCGTGGGCGCAACCACGCTCAACGAATACAAGAAGTACATTGAAAAGGACGCTGCGCTTGAGCGTCGTTTCCAGCAGGTTTATGTCGGTGAGCCGAGCGTTGAAGACACGATTGCGATTTTGCGCGGGCTGAAAGAGCGTTACGAAGTGCATCACGGAGTGCGTATCAAGGATTCCGCGATTGTCGCCGCAGCCACGCTCTCGAATCGCTACATCACGGATCGTTTCCTGCCGGACAAAGCGATTGACCTGATTGACGAGGCCGCCTCGCGCCTCCGCATCGAGATTGATTCCCTTCCCCAGGAGATAGACCAGTTGGAGCGCGAAATCCTGCAACTGGAGATTGAGCGTCAGGCTCTCGGGCGCGAAGAGGACGAAAAATCTAAAGCGCGGCTGAAAGACATCGAGCAGCGCATCGCCGATCTCAAGGAGAAATCCGGGGGGATGAAGGCGAAGTGGCAATCCGAGAAGGAAGAGATTGAGCGCATGCGCGCGGCCAAGAATGAATTAGAGCAGTTGCGCCTGCAACTCGATCAGGCGCGCAACGCAGGCGATCTGGCAAAGGCTGCGGAATTACAGTACGGCAAGATTCCTGAGTTGGAGTCGAAGCTGGCAGCCGAGCAAGAGAAGCTCGCGGAATTGCAGCGCGATGGCGTGATGCTCAAGGAAGAAGTTGACGAAGAAGACGTGGCCGAAGTGGTGGCCAAGTGGACGGGTGTACCCGTCACGAAGATGCTCGAAGGCGAGATGCAGAAGCTTGTCACGATGGAAGAGCGCCTTCGGCAGCGTGTCATCGGCCAGGACGAGGCTTTGACTGCTGTTGCTAATGCGGTGCGGCGCGCGCGCGCCGGGCTGCAAGACCCGAATCGCCCGGTCGGTTCTTTCATCTTCCTGGGGCCGACGGGTGTTGGTAAAACGGAGACAGCGCGGGCGCTCGCGGAGTTTCTTTTTGATGACGAGCGCGCGATGGTGCGCCTGGACATGTCCGAGTACATGGAGAAGCACGCGGTCTCGCGCATGATCGGAGCGCCGCCGGGCTACGTCGGCTTTGAGGAAGGCGGCCAGTTGACGGAAGCAGTCCGCCGTCGTCCTTACGCTGTGATTCTCTTTGATGAAATTGAGAAGGCGCACCCCGATGTCTTCAACGTCCTGTTGCAGATTCTTGACGACGGGCGGCTAACCGACTCGAAAGGTCGGACGGTGGATTTCAAAAACACCGTTTTGATTATGACTTCTAATCTCGGCTCGCGCGAGATACAGGCAGCCGAAGGCGATGAGAAGCAGGTGCGTGAAGCCGTGACGCAGGAATTGCGTCTGCATTTCAAGCCGGAGTTTCTGAATCGGATTGACGACATCGTCATCTTCCATCAACTCTCGCGCGAGCAGATCGTCGAGATCATTGATGTGCAGCTTGAACGTCTGCGCGCGATGCTCGCGGAACGCAATATCACGCTCGTCTTGGACGATTCGGCCAGGGCTTTACTGGCTCGTGAAGGCTATGATCCGCACTATGGCGCGCGACCTCTGAAGCGGGCGATTCAGACGCTCATTCAGAATCCGCTCGCGGTCAAACTGCTGCGCGGCGAGATCGCGCCGGGACAAACCATTAGCGTTTCGGCTAATGGAGACGAGATGGCATTCAAAACTGAAGTCGCTGCGGCAGCAGCGTGAAAAACAGGAGACAGAAGTCAGGAGTCAGAAGTCAGAATATAAGGCTGAGAACCGCATCAACAGATTTTGCTTTTCTCCTGTCTCCTGTCTTCTGACTTCTGTCTCCTGCTTTGGAGGATTTATGGCTCGACATTGGGACCCGATACGTGATTTGGTCTCGCTACAAGACCACATGAACCGTTTGTTTCAGGAAGCGACAGAGCGGCGGGCGCGCGGCGAGGAAGAGAGTGACCAAGATATTGAGCGCGCTGAATGGATCCCGCTGGCGGACGTTTACCAGACCGAGGGTGAGTACACAGTTGAGATTGACTTGCCCGGAATTGATCGTGATGCCCTTGAGATTAGCCTCGATGATACGAGCAGACTCGTGATTCGCGGCGAGCGCGTGATTGAGAACGAGGGGCAGCATCGCGTTGAGCGCCCGCGTGGACGATTCCTGAGAAAGTTCGCCGTGCCTGCGACCGTGGATCAGAAAGCGATTGCCGCTGAATACAAAGATGGCGTGCTGCGCGTCCGTCTGCCCAAACGCAAAGAGCAGAAAGCGCGCCGGGTGGAAATCAAGGTGTCGTGACAAGTGACAGGTGACAGGTGACAAGAGAAATCTTGCTTTGACCTGTCACCTGTCACCTGTTACCTGTAACGATCATGGTATCTTTCCGCAGGGAGAAAAGAAAACGTCGTATGCAAGAGAGCAAGGTGTCTGAAGAGGCACGGGCGGGTGAGCCTGTGCCTGCGAATGATGAGATACATGTGACTGACCGTCGCCGCTTCAGTCCCGACCGCGAGACGAGCGAGGAGACGGCGGGCGAGGGCGCGGCCAATGATGCGCCGCGCTCGAAACCAAGTTTTGTCGAGCAGTTGGAAGCGCGTACGCTGGAGGCGGAACGTAAAGTCGCAGACGTGCAGGCGCGTTTCGAGCAGTTACGCTCACAGTTGCAGCGCGAGACGGATGAGACAAGGACGAGGCTTAATCGCGCGGCGGACGAACGCGCCCGGCGCGAGAAGGCTGAATTTGTCGCGGCGCTTCTGCCTGTCGGAGATAATCTGGGGCGCGCGATTGAAGCCGCCGAGCAGGGCGGCGGATTGGATTCGCTCTTGAACGGCGTGCGCGGGACATTGACGAATTTCGAGAGCGCGCTCGCGGCTCTGGGCGTCGAGCCTCTCGCGTCGGTTGGCGCACAGTTTGACCCGGAGTTGCACGAGGCGGTTGATACCGTGGCAGTCGAACCGGAGCGCGAAGGGATTGTGACGGCTGAATACAGTCGCGGATACAAGATGGGAGATCGGCTCTTGCGACCTGCGCGCGTGCAGGTTGGGCGCGCTCAAGGCGAAGCAAAGAAGGCAGCGGAGTGAAGATAATTTTTGATTTGCGATTTTTGATTTTTGATTGGAAGAGGAAGAGAACCGCTTTCACAGATTTTAAGTCAGATTCTAAGAATCTGTCCTTGTCCAATCGCAAATTCTGACGGGGGAGAATACAAAGTGGCAGCGAAACAGTTGAAATTCAGGGAAGAGGCGCGCAGCGCGATGCTTCAGGGTGTGAACACGCTGGCGAATGCGGTGCGTGTCACGTTGGGGCCGAAAGGGCGCAATGTTGTGCTCGCTAAAAAATTCGGCTCGCCCGTGATTACCAAAGACGGTGTGACGGTGGCGCGAGAGATTGAGTTGAGCGACAAGTACGAGAACATGGGCGCGCAGATGGTGCGTGAAGTCGCCACCAGGACTAACGACACGGCGGGCGATGGAACGACGACAGCCACCGTGCTCGCGCAGGCCATTTTTCGTGAAGGCATCAAGAACGTCACGGCGGGCGCTAACCCGATGGCCTTGCAGCGCGGCATTCAGATAGCCACCGAAGCGGCGGTCGCAGAGCTTGAGCGAATGTCGAAGAAGGTCAAGGGCAAAGAGGAGCTGGCCAACGTCGCCAGTGTCTCTGCGAATAATGATCGCCAGATTGGACAGTTGATTTCCGAAGCGATGGAGCAGGTCGGACGTGACGGCGTCGTGACGGTTGAGGAATCGAAGACGCTGCAAACCGAGCTGGACATCGTCGAAGGCATGCAGTTTGATCGCGGCTATTTGTCATCCTACTTTGTGACCAATCCAGACCGCATGGAAGCGGTGCTCGAAGAGCCTTTGATTCTCCTTCACGAGAAGAAGATTTCGGCGATGCGTGATTTGCTGCCGGTGCTTGAACAGGTCGTAGGTCAAGGGCGTCCTCTCTTCATCATTGCTGAAGATGTTGAAGGCGACGCGCTGGCCACGCTCGTCGTCAATCGGCTGCGCGGAACGATCAAGGTGTGCGCCGTCAAAGCTCCGGCCTTCGGCGACCGTCGCAAGGCCATCCTCGATGATCTGGCCGTCCTGACGGGTGGTCGCGTCATCACGGAAGACCTCGGCATCAAGCTCGAAAACGTGCAGCTTTCCGATCTTGGCTCTGCCAAGCGCATCATTGTTGATAAAGACGACACCATCGTTGTCGAAGGCGCGGGAGAAGCCAAGGCAATTCAGGGACGGGTCGCGACAATCAGAGCGCAGATCGAAGAGACCACGTCGGATTACGACCGCGAGAAGTTGCAGGAGCGCCTGGCGAAACTCGCCGGAGGCGTCGCGGTCGTGCGCGTCGGCGCGGCCACCGAGACCGCTATGAAAGAAATCAAGATGCGGGTCGAAGATGCTTTGAATGCAACGAAAGCGGCGGCGCAGGAAGGCATCGTGCCGGGCGGCGGCGTGGCGCTGATGCGTGCGGCCAAAGCTCTGGACAAGTTGACGGCTGATGACGGAGACGTGCTGACCGGCATTAAGATTGTTCGGCGCGCGTTAGAAGAGCCTTTGCGTCGCATCGCCGAGAACGCTGGCGTGGAAGGCGCGATTGTCGTCGGCAAGATTGAAGAGTCGAAGGGCGCGAAGGGTTTCAACGCGGCGACCGGAGAATACGAAGACCTCGTCGCGGCGGGCATTATTGACCCAACCAAAGTCGTCCGTACGGCTTTGCAAAATGCTGCATCAATCGCCGGGCTGATGCTGACGACCGAGGCGGCGGTCACGGACGCGCCGGAGCCGAAGAAGGCCCAGCCGCCAATGGGCGGCGGTGAAGACTACGACTATTGAAGAAGTAAAAAGGTAAAAGTAAAAAGGCAAAAGTGAGGCGGAGAACCATTTTTGATTTTGCTGTGGCTTCCGTCTTCCTTTTGCCTTTTACCTTTTTACTTTTGCCTTGAGTAATTGGCTTACCAATTGCAGGTGTGAGGTGTGGTATATTGGCCTTGCATGGAAACGCAACGGCGTTCATGCCCCTCGCATCTAAAAGAAGGCTCGTTTGAGGCCGCTTCATCTGAAATTATGGACGCGGCTCGGGTTTGAAAATCAAGACGACACCTTACCGCCAAACATTTGTCACATCCTTGACGTTTGATGGAGGTGAGCATCGCCTTCTAAATTAGTTGAGAAACAAAGAATGATAGACCTAGGGGCATACAAAGATAAATTCAGCGATAGCGGCCAGCGCATTCTCGAATATGCGCTTAACGAGTCGCGTCGCCGCGATCAGAACTACGTTGCAGTTGAGCATATTCTCAAAGCTCTGGCCGACGAAGAGGCGGAACTTTTCGACTCCACGATGCGCGACCTTTCCGTTGACCCACGCTCGGTCAGAACGATGATCGAGCAGCGTCTGGAAATGAGTCGCCAGCATGTTGGCAAAGGCTTCAGAATTGCTCCCGATACAACCGATCTTTTCAAACGCGCGATGGAACGTGCGCGCGCTCAAGGTAGAAAAACCATCGAGGCCACAGATATTTTCACGGCTCTCTCGCAGGACGACAGAGGTTTGTTCGTCGAAGTCCTGCGCGGCTTGGGCGCAACGCCCGAAGCTGTGGTGGAAAACGTGCGCGCCCGCGTACACATCCGCGAGCAGGAAGAGGAGCAGTATAAGAAGAAGTATGAGCTGCCTCCTTATCTGAAACATTTCGGCGTCTCGTTGAATCGCCTGGCGCGGATGGACAAGATTCCGCCAACCATCGGGCGCGAGATGGAGATTCAGCAGATGGTCGAAATCCTCTGCCATCGTGAGCGCGCCAACTCACCTATGCTCGTCGGCGAACCCGGTGTTGGCAAGACTGCTGTTGTCGAGGGACTCGCGCGCTTGATTGAGCTTGAGCCGGAGAAAGTTCCGGCACGCTTGAGAGGCTCGCACATCATACAGCTTCAGATGGGCGGACTCGTCGCGGGCACGATGCTGCGCGGGATGTTCGAGGAGCGCATCAAGGGCATCATTGACGAGGTCAAGGAGCGCGACAACCTGATTCTCTTCATTGACGAAGCGCACACGATTATCGGCGCGGGCGCGGCGCTTGGCACATCGAGTGACGCAGCCAATATGTTCAAGTCTGCGCTGGCGCGCGGCGAGATGCGGATTATCGGCGCGACGACCATCACGGAATACAAAGAGTATATCGCTGACGACGAGGCGCTGGCGCGTCGCTTCCGTCAGGTCAAAGTTGATGAGCCGACGCTCCTTGAGACGCGCGCGATTCTTTTGGGCTTGCGTCCGCGTTTGGAGAAGAATTATTCGGTGACCATCTCGGACGATGCCATCAATACCGCTTTGGAGATGGCTCCGAAGTACATACGCAATTTGCACCTGCCGGACAAAGCCATCGGCTGGCTCGATACGGCGGCGGTCAAGGTTGAGATTAACGAGCCGCAAACGTTGATCGTCAAGCCCGAACACGTCATTGACGTGATTTCGCAGGAGTCGCGCATCCCACGCGACATGATTTTCCGCGACACCAACGACCGCTTCACGCACATGGAGACGGATTTGGGCAAACGCGTCATCGGCCAGAAGGAAGCCATCAAGGCGGTCGGGCAACGGCTGCGCCTGAACAAGGGGCCGCTCAAAGACTCGCATTACAAACCTGACGGCGTGCTGCTCTTCCTCGGGCCGACGGGCGTTGGCAAGACGGAACTCGCGAAAGCTGTCGCCGAGTTCATGTTCGGCGACGAAGAGAAGATGGTTCGGATAGATATGTCCGAGTACGGCGACGGAACTATCGGCATCGAGAAGCTGATCGGCATGCCACGCGGCATCGTCGGAAGTGAGCGCGGCGGCATCCTGACCGAGCAACTCAGAGAGAACCCGTACACGGTTCTGCTGCTCGATGAAGTTGAGAAAGCTTCGCCCTACCTGATGAATCTTTTCCTTCAGGCTTTCGACGAAGGTTGGATGACGGACGGGCGCGGCAAGAAAGTTTATCTTTCGGATGCCATCGTCATCATGACCTCGAATCTGGGTTCGGATAGCTTTAAGAAATATGAGAAGCCGCTCGGCTTCGGGCAGAAGACGCTGGGCGATGTGCGTGCCATCAAGAATGAAGTGATGAAGGCCGCAGAAAACAGATTCTCGCCCGAGTTTCGCAACCGGATAGACGAGATCGTCGTCTTCTCGCCGTTGATGATGGATGAAGTCAGGCAGATCGCCGGGCTATACCTGAATAGACTTCGCAAGCAGATGGAGCATCAGGGCAAAGAGGTCGAAGTGACCGCAGCGGCGGTTGACCTCTTGACTGAAAAAGGCTTCAGCCCGGCTTACGGCGCACGCTTCCTGAAGCGTCACATTGATGAGAAAGTGAAACTCCCGATCACGACCATGTGGAAAGGCGCATCGCGCTTCCGCGTGGACGCCGAAAATGGCGAGGTCACGATCAAGGCGATTGACGAGACGAGCGCGGAACTGAATTAACCAAACGGAGCGCGAGAGCGTTCACGTCATGAAGGGCTTCAGTGATATTATTTTCACTGAAGCCCTTTTTCTTTAGTCTTAACTCTCCTCAGGTAATCACAGCGATGTCCAAACCGAATCTCAAACTGCCCTTCATTTTGTTGACGCTGGTTTGGTGCTTGCTCTTCACCATCGGGTTCAAGGCGCAAGAGCCGAATAAGCCGGGGAGGAATCGGGCAAGCCGACGCTTTTCTGGAACTCAAAGGATAGTCGCGGCCCGCGTTGGGACTTGTCTGAAGAACCGGGAGTCTTTCTCTATGTGGAACAGCTCAGACAAAAAAGGCCGCACGATAAGGTAGTGTATATTGCTTATGGCCCTCTGGGTGAAGTGGCGTGGTACTTACTAAGCATTAAGAACTGGCTCAAGACCCGTGGAGGAGCTAGAGAAGACCTGATTTACACCTTTGACGGCGGACGTGAGAATGAGTTGCGCTACGAAGCGTGGCTGATTCCTGAAGGAGCCGAGATGCCAAAGGTCATCGGGCTGCCAGCCGAAGATGAAAACGCAGCGATAGTGTTTACCGATTATCCTTATTCAAGCGCGTGTGAGTACTGCGGCTATAAAGGAGGGATGACGCTGGCAGCGCTGGTTGAAGCACTTAAGAAAAGGCCGCAGCGTAAAGCCTATCTTGAGTTTTATCCTTGCGGTCGCAATGGGCGTCGTCGTGTTTCCGCTGCGCGCCGTGAAATGTTGGAAGCGAAGCAGATTTTAAAACAAGGCGGCATTGCGTCCTCGCGAATCCTTGTTAAGATAAAAGAGGACAGGAAAAAAAGCTGCGAGGCGCAAATCTGGTTACTGCCGCCGCACCTCAATTCTCTAAGGAAGCAACAATAGCAAGATGACCATGCCTGGAAAGCCTCGTTACATCCTTCATCTGTTCCTCGTTAAGTTACTGGTTTTAGCCTTGAGCCTGACGAGCGGATCCGCGTTTGCCCAAAGCGACCTTGCGAAAGAGGCCAAACCACCCGACACAGAAAAAGCTGAACAGATATTGCAACATGCTATCGAAGCGATGGGCGGAAGCACATATCTGAATGTGAACTCGATTATCGGGCGCGGGTTGTTCACGCAGTACAAAGAAGGATTGTCGGGCATCCCCGCAGCGTTCGTTGACTACATCATCTTTCCCGACCGCGAGCGCACAGAGTTTAAAGGCCAGGAAGGCAAAATAATTCAGACCAACGCGGGCGACACGGGCTGGCTTTACGACGGCGCGGCGAAATCTCTGAAAGACATGACGAAACTCCAAGTCGAGGATTTCAAGCGCGGGCTGCGCTCCAGCGTTGATTACCTGTTGCGCGGCTTCTGGCGCAAGGATAATGCGAAACTCTCCTATGCCGGGCGGCGCGAAGCAGGACTGGCACGGCGCAACGAAGTCGTGCGCCTGACTTACCCGGACGGCTACACGGTTGATTTCGAGTTCGGCGCGAAAGACTACCTGCCGATGAAGATTCTCTACAAGCGCAAGAACGCCGACGGTGAAGAGATAGCTGAAGAAGATCGTCTGGGGCAGCACTTGAAGATTGCGGGCGTCACCGTCCCCTTCGTCATAGACCATTACGGCGCAGGAACGCAAATGAGCCGGATCAACTATCAATCAGTCGAATTCAATTCTCCCATCCCCGACAAACTCTTTGCACGACCCGCAAACGTCAAAGCTGTCAAGTAAAGGCCGTGACAAGTGACAGGAAAGAACAAGTTTCAAGTTTTAAGTTTTCAGTTTTCAGTAAAGACGAGTTGCTTTTACTGAAAACTGAAAACTTAAAACTGCGAACTGTTCTTGTCACCTGTCACCTGTCACGGCTTTTCCGCCTTTTCTTGAAAGCTATCTCGCCGCCGGTTTCGCCGACGTGCCCGCCGCCCTGTTGCGCCGGGATTGAAGGCATATTTGAGTTTGGTGTGGCGGCGTCGCTCGCCTGATGCTGGCTGGATTCGTCGGCGAACATTTTGTTGGCGGCTTTGCGTCGCCCGCGCAAGGCCGGGGTCTCTTTCATCGCTTCACGATTCTGATCCGGGTTTCCTGCAAAACCCGTTTGCTGGCCGCGCGGCTTGGGTGGAATACCTGCTTTGTGCTGATCTTTCTTGCTGCTCATTCTCTGAGACCTCCCTGTTTTCGATCAAGTTTTGAAAATCATCACGACGTGCGCTTTGCGGCGTCTTCCGCAATCTCGCTTATAGCGTCCTTAGACTTATCTTCCTCCGACTGCGATGTGCGCGCAAGCGCCCTTTTGAGGGCGAATGGTGTGACGAGCGTCGTCACGATTACCATAATCACTATGACTCCGAACGTTCCCGCGTTGATGACAGGCTCGCTCACACCCTGCGCATTTGGCAGCATGAGCGTCGCTCCCAGCCCGGCGAAAATCAAGCCCACTTCTCCACGCGGAATCATTCCCAATCCGATGGCTGCGCGATTCAGCCCGCGCTCTACGACGACGAGCGAGCAGACCTGTTTCCCGATGATGGCCGCAACAGTGAGCACAGCGGCGAACCCGAGCAGTTCGACTCTCGCAAAGGCGCGCAGGTCAACACGCATTCCCATCAGCACGAAAAAGATTGGCACGAGCACTGCGCCGACTGGGGCGACTAGACGTTGCAGGTCGTGCTTGCCCCGCTCTGCAAACGTCTCGAAGTGAACTTCGTCCAGAACGAGTCCGGCGGCAAATGCCCCGACAATCGGCGCGAGCCCGACAAACGCCGCCGCCCACGCCAGCAGAAAGCAGAAAGCAACGGAGAGAGCCAGCAACACGCCGCTCACCTCAAGACGCCCCGCGCGTCGGAAGATGCGCGGAGTAATGTAACGCCCGACGGCAATCGCGCCGAAAAGAAAAGCAACCGCTTTTCCTGTAATGATAGCGACGGCTGACGGGGAAAGCACCGCGCCCGCTGCCGCCGCCTTGATCGCGCCCGCCACGACAGCCAGAATCACCAGACCCAGCACGTCATCAATGACAGCCGCGCCTAAGATGATTCTCGCCTCGCGCGTTCGCAAGCGTCCCAAATCTTTTAGCACGCGCGCCGTAATCCCGACACTCGTCGCGCACAGGGTTGCGCCGATAAAGAGATGAACGAGACGCGATTCATTGGGGATGAAAAAGGCCGCCACACCCCAGCCCAGAAAGAATGGCGCAATGACGCCCGCCAGCGCGACGAACAGCGAAGACCATCCGACTTCCAACATCTCGCCCAGGTTCGATTCCAGTCCCACTTCAAACAGCAGAATGATAACGCCAATCTCCGCCAGAGCAGCGACAATCTCATTCGATTTGAGCGGCTCGGCTGCCATGAACCCTGTGAGCGCGAGATTGCCGATAAGGATTCCAATGACAAGTTCGCCCAGCACCGCAGGCTGTTTGATTCTCTCAAACAACTCGCCGCCGAGCTTGGCCGCAATCAGGATAACGGCCACGCTCAACAACACCCGCGGGTCAAGCCCGTGCGGTGCATTATTCGAGCCGGTGCTTTGCTCTGCGTTTGCCCTGACGACCTGCGCCGCGCATAACACAGCGCCGCAGAGCACTGCGCCTGTGATTAACTGTCGCTTCATCCTAGCTTCCCCAACGCAAACTTGTTTGAGTGTCTTACCTTATTCTAAATTGAAACATGAGGGATTGGCACACGAGCCACGAACCATCCACGAATTGACACGAAACCACACGAAGTTAACTAAAGCAAGTTCGTGTGGTTTCGTGGATCGTAATTTTTTCAGTTACCCGTCCGTCTGTTGACAGGTCAAGGCTGTTCCCGTAAAACTAGCCTGTTTTACTCAAACCAGATTTTCGGCAATGTCTTGGGCTATGGAGCGTCTGCGGCAAGTCTTCCAACCAGTGGACGCGAAAGAAGGTCTTCCGTCATGCCTTATTTTTCTCCCGGCAGTTCTGAATTGACTATCGCGACGCCTCCGCCACCTGTTCCGGCGGTGGTAGACAAGCTCGCGGAATTGTCCGTGGACGAGCCGCTGCCGGAAACTTATGTTGCCAATCGCATTCGCCTGCTCGCGCAATCGCCGCGCAAGCTCTATCTCTACTGGGAGTTTGAGCGCGACCCCTTCGAGACGCTCCGGCGCGCTTTCCGTTGGCAGTCAGACCGCTACACCCTTGTCGTCAAGCTCGTTGATTTAGAGAGCGGCGCGGAGACTTTGCACCTCGCTTCACCGACGCGCGCTCAATGGCTCGATGCCCAACCGGGACATTCCTATCGCGCCGAAGTCGGCTTTTACGCGCGCGGCAGCGCCTTTATCCGTTTACTCTCGTCCGCCGTCAGCCCCACGCCGCGCGCCACCGTCTCACGTTTGACGGATTCAGCGCCGGAGTTTCATGTTCCGGCGGACGAGTTTGCGCGTGTGTTGGACGATGCGGGCTACGTGAGCGATGCGCTTGAAATCTCGCTCGAAGCGGCTGATCTGGCGACCGGGAACGCCGCCACGCGCGCCGTAGCTTTTAGGTTTGGTGGCACGGATGCCAGTTCGATGAGCGACGAAGATTTGGCAGAGATGCGCGGGCTGCTCGCCGCTCTGGCGCTCGGCGTGAAAGTCAGCGAGCTACAGGGCGCGCTTTCCGCAACTCTCGCGCGCTGGCTCAGCGATGCCAGTCGCCAACGGCGCGAAGCGATTGACGCCGCGCCCCTCCTCGAAGTTCTGCGCGAATTGCTCGGATTGGAATTTGAGAGCACGGCGCTCGCCGCGCTCAACCAGGAGGCCATGCGCCGTGCCGCGCGCGTCATCGTCGGGGCAAGCGAAGTCAACTTGCCGCTCCAGCCCTTCCACCTCTGGATGCCCAGCATGACAGGGATAAAAGCAAGGATGAGGGATAAGGGATGAGGGATGAGAGAAGATGGCTTACAAGACTTGAAGGCCAGAACTAAAGCCTTTGCCCTACGCATCATCAAACTTTATACGGCGTTACCCAAAGCTCAGAAGCGCAGGTGTTAGGCAAACAAGTCTTGCGTTGTGGAACGTCTGTCGGCGCACATTATCATGAAGCTTGTCGCGCCAAATCAGATGCGGATTTTATTAGCAAGATTGAAGGCGCGCTTCAAGAATTAGAAGAAACCAAATATTGGTTGGACTTAATTTCAGAAGCACTGGTCTTCAAGGCGGAACGCCTTAAGCCATTGCACGATGAAGCTCAAGAGCTAATAGCTATGTTTGTCTCGATGGTCAAAAATGTTAAGAATAAAAAAGGAGAAATGGATAAGGGTAAAAGGATAAATGTTTGAGTTCACCATGGGTTGAATCGCAATCATTTCATCCCTCATCCCTCATCCCTCATCCCTTAATATTCGTGCCTACTGGATTCTTCAGTCTCATCCTCCACGCGCACCTGCCTTTCGTGCGCCATCCTGAGCATCCTGAATTCCTGGAAGAAGACTGGCTCTATGAAGCCATCACGGAAGTTTACCTGCCGCTCATCTTCGTCTTCCAGAATTTGCATGAGAGCAATGCCAAGCCGCGACTGGCGATGAACATCTCGCCGCCGCTGTGCGAGATGCTCTCCGATTCTCTTCTTCAGGAACGCTACACGCGGCATCTCGAAAATTTGCTCGCGCTCTCGCGCAAAGAAGTGGAGCGCACCCTCCGCGAAGCGCCGGAGTTCGAGAGCGTAGCGCGGATGTATGACGAGACTTTGAGCGCTGCGCTCGCGCTCTGGAACGACCGCTACAGTCGCAATCTGGTGCGCGCCTTTCGTGAGTTGCAGGACGAAGGCGTGCTGGAAATCATCACCTGCGGCGCAACGCACGGCTTCCTGCCTTTGATCTCGACGCCTGAGTCGAAGCGCGCGCAAATAACAGTCGCGGTCGCAAACTACAATAAACATTTTGGCCGCAACCCGCGCGGCATCTGGTTGCCCGAATGCGCGTATGAGCCGGGGCTGGAGAATTTGCTCGCGGATGCAGGTATCGAATACTTCATCTCCGACACGCACGGCATTCTCTACGGCGAGCCGCGCCCGCGCTACGGTGTGTATGCGCCGGTGCGTTGTCCGAACGGCGTGGCCGTCTTCGCGCGCGATCTGGAGACGAGCCAGCAGGTTTGGAGTTCGGTCATAGGTTATCCGGGGCACGCCGATTACCGTGAGTTTTATCGTGACCTCGGCTGGGATGCGCCGCTCGATTATCTGCTCCCTCATCTTCACGCGGGAGGCGACCGTCGTCACCTCGGATTGAAGTACCATCGCATCACCGGGCGCGACGTGCCGCAAAATTTGAAACTCCCCTACGACCCGGTAGCCGCGCGTGAGCGCGCCGCTGCGAACGCCAGCCACTTCGTCGCTGAACGTATCAAGCAGGCGAGACACTTAAACGAATCATTTGGTCGCCCGCCGCTAGTCACCTCGCCCTACGACGCCGAGCTTTTCGGACACTGGTGGTATGAAGGCCCGCAGTTTATTGATTTCGTTTTCCGCAAGCTTCACTGGGATCAGCAGGAGATTGAAGCAATCGCGCCCGGCGATTTTCTGGATTCGGGTATTCCGATTCAGACGCAGCAGCCCTCGCAATCTTCGTGGGGCGAGGAAGGCTATTTCAAAGTCTGGCTCAACGAGCGCAATGCCTGGATGTACCCGCACCAGCAGGCGGCAGAGGAACGCATGACCGCACTCGCCAATCGCGTCCAGCATCCAGGCCCACTGACGGAACGCGCGCTCAACCAGGCGGCGCGCGAACTCCTGCTCGCCGAATCGAGCGACTGGGCTTTCCAGATTTATCAGGGCACGACTGTCGAATACGCCACCCGCCGCTTCCGCTCGCACATCCGCCGTTTCAACGCCATCGCAGACGACATCGAACACGGCCAGATTAACGAAGAACGCCTTGCCGAAATGGAATCCCGCGACAACATCTTCAGCGAACTAGACTATCGCAACTACAGGTCATGAGAAAAAAGTTTGCAGTAGGCAGTTGGCAGTTAGCAGTTAAAGACAAAAACCCAAAAACGCTCCTCGCTCGTTCTTTACTGCCAACTGCCAACTGCCTACTGCAAACTCCTCTCATCATCGGTCATCGCGGCGCGGCGGCGGTCACTCCTGAGAATACGCTTGTCTCTTTCGAGCGAGCACTCGCCGACGGTGCAGACGGGATTGAGTTTGACGTGAGGCTGGCGGGCGATGGCGTTCCGGTTGTGATTCATGACCCGACGCTCCGGCGCACTGCGCTGAAGAGCGGAAGAATAGCGAGTTTTTCATCAACCGAATTGAGCGAGATGGATGCCGGGACGTGGTTCAATCTGCGCTACCCGGCAAGAGCGCATCCCCTTTACGCTGAGGCGACAATTCCAACTCTCGCCGCCGTGTTCGCCTCTTTGCGGAAAAGCGATGCGCTGCTCTACGTCGAGATGAAATGCGGGGCGCGGGATCGCTCGGCACTCGCGGCTGAGGTCGTGAACTTGGTTCGCGCTCACAGAATCGCCGCCCGCGTCCGTGTCGAGAGTTTCGACCTGGCGGCGATTACTGAGATCAAGCGGCTTGACGCCAATCTCCGCACGGCTGCCCTCTTTGATCGCAGACTCTCGCGCCCCGCTCCTTCGGCGCGCAAGATGATTGAGCGCGCAATCCTCTGTGGGGCTGAAGAGATTGCCCTGCATCACAGTCTCGCCACGCGCCGCACCGTCGCGGAAGCCACACTGCGCGGCCTTGAAACGGTGGTCTGGACAGCCGACAATCCCGCATGGATAGCTCGCGCAATTAAACTTGGCGTCCGCGCCATTATTACGAACGACCCGGCGCGACTGATTGAAAAAGGACGATTTTCTGATGGACGGTAAGTAAGGTTGATTTAATCTGAGAGACTGTCCGTCCATCATCCGTAGCTCTTCAATGAACCGCTCCAGATCACAATCGGATCGCGTTTTCGTGCGGCCTCAATACGCTCTCCATTACAGGCGCGCGGCGCGCGTCTCCTGGACAAGCGAAGCGCGCGCAGACTACGTGGTGCTGTTTTTGTTAACCGGGAAACTGCCGGGGCGCGTTAATGAAGCTTCAGTTGAGATTGAACAGCACGGCGCGCTGCTGCTTGATCCGGGCATGGCGGCGAGCGCGACTGCGGGCGAGGCGGAATATTTGTCCCTGACGCTCTCTCCATCTTTCATGCTCGATGCGGCGGCACGCACAGGCCTGGTCAGCGGGGGCGCGACCGTCAGCTTTCGCGCGAGTGTCGTCAAACGCGATGAGCGGCTCGCTCGCCTGACGCTGGATTTGGCCGGAGAGCTACAGCACAGGGAAGCCGGACAAGAGATGGTGATTGCGGCGCTCGTGGAACAACTGGTCGTGCATCTACTGCGTCACCACTCGAACGTGCGTCGTTCGGATGAGCTTGAGCTATCACGGGTCGGGCTGGTTGACCGGCGCATCCGCCGGGCAATCGAACTGATGCACGCGCACATGGGCCGCGAATTGCCGCTCGAAGAAATCGCCGCCGCCGCTTTTCTTTCGCCCTTTCACTTCGCGCGCCTCTTCAAGAAACTAACCGGCGCATCTCCGCACGCCTATCTGGCAACCCTGCGAGTCGCACGCGCGCAGGCGCTGCTGGCCGAAACAGACCTCTCGGTGTCGGAGGTGAGCACCCGCGTCGGCTACAGCAGTCCCAGCCATTTCACCAAAGCCTTTCGCCAGGCGACGGGACTCGCGCCGCGTGCCTATCGCGAGGCGATTGTCTCGCGTTGAGCTTGCTTTCGCTGTGTTATCATTCTCAGCCGGAAAGCGAGGAACGTATGTCAGTTCAAATCGCCAAGCGTTGTTTCACCGTCGCCCAGTATAACCGCATGGGCGAGGCGGGTATCCTCACAGAAGACGACCGCGTCGAGTTGATCGAAGGGGAGATCATCGAGATGTCACCTATTGGCGAACGCCATGCCGCGTGTGTAGATGTGTTGGCAGAACTTTTCAGTGAGCAATTGCAACGTAAAGTTATCATCCGAGTACAGAATCCGATTCAGCTTGGAAACTATTCAGAGCCACAACCTGATGTTGCCTTGCTCAAGCGGCGCGATGACTTTTATAGGCGTGCCCACCCGACATCTGCTGATGTCTTGCTCGCGGCGCGATGACTTTTATAGGCGTGCCCACCCGACATCTGCTGATGTCTTGCTCGTCGTCGAAGTCGCTGACACAACGCTTGACTACGACCGCCAGATCAAAGTGCCCCTCTACGCGCGCGCAGGAATCGCGGAGGTATGGATTGTCAACCTGATGGGCGAACAGGTCGAAATCTACGCGCAGCCCGTCAACGGCGCGTACCAGAGCCAGCGGCAAGCCGGACGAGGGGAGACGATCAACTCGCCGGGCACGTTCAATCTGACGCTGGGCGTTGACGACATACTGGGGTGAAAGGGATGAGGGATGAAGGCGGCGGGCGTGAAGTGGAAGAAACCCGTACCTTGAATGCTGCTTCAGCGCTCGCGCTGCGCCCCGTTGTTCTGCCGGACGACGAGCAGTTTTTATATGAAGTTTATCGGAGCACGCGCGAAGAGGAATTGGCGCAGATTACCTGGAGTGAAGAGCAGCTCAAGATGTTTCTCAAGATGCAGCTCAACGCGCGCGATCAATCTTACCGGATGCATTATTCGGAGATTGATGATCGAGTCATCCTTTTCCATGACAAAAAAGTCGGCAGGCTCATCATCGTCAGAAGGGACGATGAGATCAGGCTGGCAGACATCGCGCTGCTGCCGGAACACCGCCGGGCTGGAATCGGATCATCACTCATCAAAGACCTGATGACGGAAGCAAATGAATCCGGCAAGACCATCCGGCTTCAGGTTGAAAGGCCAAATGAACAGGCCAAACGCCTCTACGAACGTCTTGGCTTTACAACCACTGGAGAGAACATGACGCATTTCCAGATGGAGTATCAACCCGGCGCGTAAGTTAAAAGAATTAGACAGGATTGACAGGATGAACAAGATAAAAGAAACAATGAAGCTGTCTTGCCTCGCCGTGCTTTAATTTTCTTAATCTTGATAATCCTGTCAATCCTGTCTAATAGTTTTTCAAATTTCCCTGTCACCGGAGGTTATCAAATAGTGTCCGAGAATTTGACGAAAGAGGCGTTCAGCGAAAACCTGAAGACGAAATTTCGCATTCCCCTGGAATCTTCCAATGCGGCGGAGTTGGAATTAATCGAGGTCGTGGGAACCAGCCCGTCGCCCGGGCACGAACAGTTCTCGCTCTTCTTTCGTGGCCCTCTGGACTATCTTCTGCCGCAGGGAACCTATCAGATGGAGCATGAGAAGATGGGGGCGCTTGCTTTGTTCATCGTCCCCGTAGGCCGCGAGCAGGATGGCTTCCGCTACGAAGCAGTCTTCAATTATGTGCTTCCGAGAAGTTGAAAGGGAGCGCACCCTATGCTGAAAGAAGATACTGCCGGTCAGACTATGTCCGTTACGCTGCGCGCGGCCACTGCGGGCGACGAAGCGTTCCTCTTAAAAACCTACGCCAGCATTCGCGCAGACGAACTGGCTCAAGTGCCCTGGAGCGAAGCCCAGCGAGAAGCATTTCTTAAAATGCAGTTTGACGCGCAGCAGCTTCACTACCGGACGCACAACGCGGAAGCCACTCACGATATTATTCTTCTCAACGACCGCCCCATCGGTCGGCTCTACGTTGCCAGAAGAGAGCTTGAGATAAGGATTCTGGACATCACGATTCTGCCTGAATATCGCAATCAGGGCAGAGGCACGTCGCTGATTAAAGACTTGATTGATGAAGCTGCGCGTGTGGAGAAACCTCTCAACATCTACGTCGAGTTCTATAACCCGTCACTCCGCTTCTTCGAGCGCCTGGGATTTTTGAAGGTTGACAGGCCGGACGACGACGGTGTCAATCACTTGATGGAGTGGCGCGCCTTGAATGGCGCGTGAAGAAAACTTATTTCCGCTCGCGCGTCACTTTAGAAGGATCGGATGCTTGCCGCTTAGATTCATCCAGCTCCTTTTTCTTTGCTGCCGCCTTGCGCTCCTTTAACTTCTGTTGCGCCGTCAGGTCATTCATCTGAACGTAATTGATCTCGACGTTTTGGCCGCCGGCGAAGAGACTAATCTCAAAGTCTTTACACTTGAGAGTCTTTACCTGGGTGTCCATGCCGACGTAGGCTTCCCAGGAATCGACAGTGGGCAGGCTCTTCTCCTCAGAGAACTTCGTCACAAACTCGTCAACATGCTCCCACACAGGGCCGTCATAGCCGACATAAAACGTAGAGACGCGTCCGTCCAGAAGCGTGAAAATGATTTGGCTGATGCGGTCGAATTTCGATTTTGACGAATACTTGCCAGGTCTGATTGTCAGGCTGGACTCTCCAAACTGGCTGGCCGGTCTGGATAAGCTGGAACGAACTTCCTTGTCATCCTTGCTGCCGGGGAATAACGCCAGAACTTGCTCAGTGGTCATGCCGAGCTTGAGGCCGCTGATGGCGGGAGCCGCCTGGGCCATGGTCAGCCTGCTCGCGGCTCGACGCGCCCGAGCGAGACGCTCCTTTGTCCGATTTTCAGCAATTGCCGGGTCGATGGGCAGTGGTCGGAAATAAAATATCTCTTGTTCTTCCTTTGTATCGCCCCTCTTGGCCGGGCTTTCGACTCCCGGCCTCTCCGTTGTCACGCCCCCGTAAACGATCCCCGGATTCCATATGAGCTGAGGCGGGACTGCGGTGACAGTAGGCTGAGTATCATTGATGGTCGGCTGGATAGATGTGTTGGTCAGCCAACGGGTGTTCAGAGACATCTCACGGCGGTAGACGACTGCTTCGTAATAGTTCGGGCTCTTCTTGCTTTGGGCGCTCACCGGCACCACGAACATGTAGAAGATTCCGAGCGCATCATGCTCGATGAGGTAGGTGTCCTGCTCGAAAGGATTGCCCGGAGGCATCGTTAAGAGCAGGGAGAAGCATTCGGTCTTGGTTTCGTAGGTCACGACATCTGCGACATCTACCTTGCTGAAAGAAGTGGGGTAGTCGTCAATTGCTGTGAGCTTTAACTCCCGCATATTTGATGGAGCCAGTTGGACGCGAAACATCGTGTTCACATAGGGGCTGAAGGTTGACTTGGTATAGTAGCTGAGTTGTTCCATGCTGCTCGTAGACGGCAGCAGCTTCCGTACATTAGGATCCTCCAGCATGTTCCCGGCCAGGGCCGACCTCAGCGGGAGACCGGCGCAGGCCGCCGCCACGATTCCCGCCTTCATGAACTTACGTCTGGACAAACTCATATTGCGTCACTACTCCTTCAAGACATGATCTCTGACCCGGATGAACGCGTGAGGGCCGACAGATTCATCGTGAGGTAACTTACAAAAGCCACTGTTCTTTAAATGGGACAGAGCGCTCGTGGTGGGAAGTGTCGCTAGGCCGCAAAGGACTTTATCAACTATTCCTGAAGTAAGCAATAGGGAGTTGTCCCGGCATAAGTCTTCAGCACCAGTTTGGGCAGGGTCATAAGAATTATCTTGTATTGTTGGCAACGACGGTTTACAATCCCCGCGCCTCGTTAATGTACTAGCAATATCCTGACAGCCGACGCCTTACCGACCAGTGCAAAAACTGTGTCTGAAGCAGAGGCTTCACCCAAAAGAACTCGCGGTTTGTTTTTCTTCCAGAGGGGCGCTTTTTACCCACTCAAATCTGTCTTAACCTTCTACCTAGCAAACAAGCTAAGAGGAGAAATCTATGGCTGAACCATTCTTGTCTGAAATTAGACTCATGAGCTTCGATTTCGCTCCGAAGGGCTGGGCCATGTGTAACGGCCAGCTTCTACCCATCAACCAGAACCAACCGCTCTTTAGTCTCTTAGGCACGACCTTCGGCGGCGACGGGCGAGTGAATTTCGCGCTGCCTGATTTGCGCGCCCGCGTGCCGATTCACGTCGGCAGCGGGCACACGCTCGGAGAGAGGGGCGGCGAGCAGACGCACACGCTCTCGATTGCCGAGTTGCCAACGCACCCGCACGTAGCGCAGGCCAATAGCGCGCTGGCGGATGCGGGAAATCCGACCAACGCCTTCTTTGCCCAGACCTCGGCAGCGATGGGGTCAGTCTATTCGACGAGTGCCAGCTCTCTGGTAGCTATGAATCCAGCCGTCGTAGGTAACGCTGGCGGGTCGCAGGCACACCAGAACATGCAACCGTTCCTGACCTTAACTTTTTGTATAGCGCTTCAGGGCATTTTCCCAAGCCCGAACTAAGGAGAGATAACTATGGCACAACCTTATGTTGGTGAAATCAGAATGTTCGCTGGCAACTTCGCCCCTGCGGGCTGGATGTTTTGCGAAGGACAGTTGCTGCCGATCTCGGAGAACGAGACGCTGTTCCAGTTGATTGGTACTACCTACGGCGGAGACGGGCAAAGCACATTCGGCTTGCCGGACCTGCGCGGGAGACTGCCGCAGCATCAAGGCAATGGATTCATTTTGGCCGAGGCGGGCGGGACCGAAGAGGTCACACTGACAGTGAATCAGATGCCCGTGCACAACCACACGTTCCTGGCTACGTCGGCCTCGCCAACTACGACGAACCCGCAGGGCGCGCTTCTGGCCCAGCCGACGGCCACCATTTACAACGCGGGAACCTCTCTGGTGGCTATGGCCGCACAGGCAATTCTGCCGGCGGGCGGCTCGCAGCCCCATACGAACTTCCAGCCGTACCTCTGCATTGACTTCATCATTTCGCTCTACGGGATTTTCCCGAGTCCGACATAAAAGGATGCACAGTAGTTACGCTACGAAGATTTTATCGTTTTAGTGTTTTCGGTTTCCTGACGGTAAAGAATTAAGGAGGACTTTCATGGCAGACCCTTTTGTAGCTGAAATTCGTATCTTCCCTTTCAACTTCGCGCCGAAAGGCTGGGCATGGTGTGACGGCCAATTAATGCCCCTTTCGCAAAACACGGCACTGTTCTCCCTGCTCGGAACAACCTACGGCGGAGATGGTAAGTCAAACTTCGCGCTCCCCGATTTGCAGGGACGCGCCCCGATGCATCCGGGGCAGGGGCCGGGGCTCTCTTTGCACGATCTGGGTGAAACGGGCGGTTCGGAGACGGTGACTCTGCTTGTGTCGGAGATGCCTGCGCACCCACACGCGCTGATGGCCTCAAGTGATCCGGCGGACAATAACGTGCCTGCCGGGAAAGCGGCTGCGCCGCCGCTCGGTCGCGGCAATAACTTGTACAACGCAGCGACTACGCCGCTCGTGCAAATGAATCCGGTCGAGATAGCACCCGCGGGCGGAGACTCGCCGCATAATAATATGATGCCGTACCTGACGTTTTACTTCTGTATCGCGCTTCAGGGTGTATTCCCCCCGCGCACTTAAGACGTTGTGCAAACCTCAGTAGAATATTTCCGCTCCGAAGTCCCAGCAGGAATATCCGGCTCATGGGCGGTCGAGAAAGTTGCGATCCCGTCCCGTGAGTACGACGCGGCGGCTGATCCCCGACCTGACTGCTTTAAGTTCAGGCCGGGGATTTACACCTGCCTGCGCCGCGGCCCGACACACTTCATGACGGACCTCTACGACGAGTGGTGGACGCAGCGAACCGCTATCGCGGAGGCCCGCGCGCGCGGCGGGGATGTGCTAATCACCGGCCTTGGCCTCGGCCTCGTCGCCGAATCCATGCTGCGACCCGCCGAGAGCAGAGTGAACCGAATCACCATCATAGAGCTTTCGCCCGATGTCATCCGGCTGGTAGCACCTTATCTACACTCGCGCTACCCTGGGAAAATTGAGATCATAGAGGCCGACGCCTTCACGTGGGAGTCGCCCCGGCATGCGCGCGGCTTCACCGTCGCCTGGCACGACATCTGGCCCGATCCCTACACCCCGGAGAACGACGTGGAGATGGCGCGGCTTGAGGAGCGCTACAGGCCCTGGTGCGACTGGCAAGGCTTCTGGCCGAGGATGTATCTGGAAGCGCTTGCCCCTCAAACGTAGAAAATGATTTAAATCTCTGCGTGCTCTCTGTGTCTCTGTGGTGAACTTCAACTTATCCCCAATTCAATTTTAAATTGACCCACCGCCAGAGCGTTGAAGTCAACAGCCACACAATAATATGCAATCGTACCTGACCGATTAGCCCCATAACTATTTAAAAAAGCCCTATAGGCTTGTCGTCACCCCCCATTTTGTGTTATTTTTCCTACTCCTTCGGGAGACCTTCAAACAGGTGCTCTCACTTCCAATCACGCCATCGAAGAGAATTGAGAGAAAGAGCAAGCTTTTCGGGTTGAATGATGCGGGGCATTAACGATTTGCCTCATAACCTATTTCTGCAAGGCATCTGCAATTTTGTGTTCGTGAAAGTCCCGACAGATCATTTAGCCTGATTCACCAAAATTGCACCACGATCAACTTTAGGACCCCGTCCGTTTCCCCCTCGGCACTGCCCTCGTAGCCTGCCGGTGGCAAGATTTGTAAGGAGAGTCATGAGTCGTCTATCCTCCAGCCCTTCGCCTGGATTTTTCCGGGTTCTCACCGTCAGTCTTCTCTCTTTCGCAATCTTGACCATGCCCCTCGCAGGAGCGGCGAAAGCTCTTCCCGTCAACACCACACCGGCTTCGACCGAAGCAGGAGCTAAGAGTTCGAGCAACGTAGAGAGTTTGAACGGCGCAAAGAGTTCGGGGGAAGTAAAAAGCTCCAACGAAGTTTCGTGGGAAGGTGCGAAAGCGGAAGGTGCTTTCAACGTTCAGCCCTGGGCGCTGCTTGCTCCCACAGCAGGGTTGATGACGGCCAGCATGGTTGACTCCATCGCTAACGACGTAAACAGCGACGGCAACGTAGACCCCGGCGACCAGATCGGCTATCTCGTCCAGCTCGAAAACCAGACCGGGAATCCCGCGACCGGCCTCTCCTTCAACGTTCCCATTGACTCGCATACGACGCTCTTTCCCAACTCCGTCCGAAGCACGCCTGTCGCCTTTGACCAGATTACCCCGCCGGTCTCGACCAACGAGGACACGCCGGTCACCGTCACCTTGAGCGGTCAGGACCCGGACGGAAGCCCCTTGACGTTCAGCATCGTCACGGCGCCGCTCGCGGCGAAGGGCACGCTCGACACTTCCAATCTCGCCTCCTCGACGACCTGCGCAGGAGACGGCGTCTGCACGGCCACCGTGACCTACACGCCTGTCGCGAACGTCAACGGCACGGACAGTTTCACTTTCAAGGTCAACGACGGAACGTCTGATTCCAATCAGGTGGGCACGGTCTCGGTCACGGTCAACGCTGTCAACGACCAACCCATCTTCACGCCTCCTGCCGGTAATCCGGCGGCGGTTGACGAGGACTTGGGCGCGCAGTCGGTCGCGAACTTCATCACCGGCATCAGACCTGGCCCAGCTACCGCAACCGACGAGAATGGACAGGTCGTCAGCGTTGTCATTGACAACAACTCCAATCTCCCTCTTTTCTCAAGCGCACCGGTTATCAATGTCGTCGGGGCATTCCCCAATCAAACAGGCACGCTCACCTTTACCTCGGCACCCAACCAGAATGGCACCGCAGTCATTAAGTATCACTTGCACGATAATGGCGTGAACACCAACGGCGGGAACCCGGATAACCCGACGCAACCGGACACGCTTGCAACCCAGAAAACATTTACGATCACGATCAACCCCGTGAATGATAAGCCGGTGGTAACTGCGCCGACGGGCATCATTGTGCAGTCCAACATGAAGAGGACAGGACTTGGCGGCCTCCTCGCGAATGTGACCGATGCCGATAGCGGAGTGAACGGCTGCACGCCGACGCCTTTCAAGGTTAAGGCCGGGAGCATCAGCGTGACCAATCCGGTCGGGGGCACGGTTGAAGATCTGGATGTGAACACGGGGGCGTTTTCCTTCAACCCGCCGCCGGGCTTCACTGGCGGCAATGTGACGTTTACCTACCAGGTGACCGACAACGGCTGTCCGGGGACTGCCGATAGTGACCCCGTCACCGTGTCAATCGCCGTCCAGGGGCCAGTGATCTGGTTCGTCGATCCTAACCTCGGCAGCGACGGGGACGGACGATTGTCCAGTCCGTTCAAGCTCCTGCAGTCAGCAGTCCTCAAATTGAATACTCTCGTCCCGAACCAGCGCATCTTTGTGAAACAGGGAACCACAGAGATTATGACTCTTTCCAACACTAATCCGGGTTTCCCTAACACTGTCACACTAACAGGTGCTGGAACTCAGGCAGGAGCCGACTGGTTGATCGGAGAAGGCGCTCTCGGGTCAGACTTCGATACGTTAATGGGGCTGACGGGGGCCCTGGCTGTACCGGCGAACACCATCGCCCGACCAGGTATTAACGGAACCCGCCCGATCATCCGTAGTACCGTGGCGATGAAAGACAACACGGTGGTGCGCGGCCTGAATATAAATGTCACCACTGCGGCTGCGGGGACCAAGGGGCTTACTGCGACCGGCCCCTTTGGGGCTGGCAGCGTGCTGGCGATCAGCGACGTTAACGTCACCTCGGTTGCCGGTAACGCGGTTGACATCAGCAGCGCCGGGACGATGTCCTACACCGGCTCAGACAATAACATTACTTCAGGATCAGGGATGGCAGTCAATATCAGTAGCACTACCATCGGGGCTGGCAACGTCACGTTCAAGAGCATCGCTCACAACGGCAACAATACGGCTATCAACCTGAGCGGCACAGGCTCCGGCACTTTCACCGTCACCGGCACGGGCACGACCGCCGGGTCCGGCGGCACGATTCAGAACATCGTGGGATCAGACGCCGTCAAGCTGAATACTACGGGTGGCCTGGTGACGCTCAATAACATGGTCATCCAGGACATCACCGCCTCAACCGACGCCACGGATGCCAATGATAAACGCACGAACGTGGATGCCATCCAGGGCCAGACGGTCAACGGCGGACTGACGCTCAACAACGTCCAGATCCAGCGCATCAGCGACGACGGCATCAACGGCAGCGTTGATGGATTGAACCCCACGGCGACGGTCTGGAACGGTCTGACAATCACGAACTGCACCATTCAGGACACGAACCGTTTCAACGTCGCCAGCCACGCCGACGCGCAGGTCGAGGGGGCGGTCTACATCTTCGGGATCAAGGGAACAGTGTCCGTGACCGGCAGCACTTTCCAGCGCGCGGGCAGCGGCCTCGACCTGACGACCGACACGAGCGGCACGCTCGATATGACCGTGCAGAGCAACAGCTTCCTCACTCTCTACAAGGAGACGGGCGGCACGGGCAGTGTCGGGAACTTTGGCATCAGTGTCTTGCAAAAGGGTACGCTCGCCTCAGTCGTTCGCATCGGTGATCCCAACGACGCCAACGCCGCGCTCGGCAACACGTTCACAAATGGCGGTCGTCTGGCTTCGATCCGCGTCATCTCCGACACTGCGACGAGCGGCAACATGAAGGCCGAAATCTCCCGCAACACCTTCACCTACACCGACCACTCGACGCCGGGGGTCGCTGCCGGAAGCACTTTCTACAACTTCCCGCAGGGCGGCGTGCTGCTGCGCACCGTCGGCAACGCGTCCAACTCGGCGACCGCCAAGTATGATGGCGTCTTCTCCCACAACACATTCAATCAGGCGATGCACGCCGACGGCGGCATCGGCCAGCTCAGCATCATCATGGAGAGTGGCGTCAGCCAGTTCAACGTCCACGACAACTCCTTCGGTTTGCCGTGGGACGCGCCGGTCGAACTGAGGGCTGACGGCCAGTCCGGTAAACAGACAAGTTGCGCAGTGCTCTTCCAGAACAACACGTATCCTGACGGCACGGTGGGCGTCGCTGGCGACGACCTCGGCGGTCCGTCGCCGTATGAAGGCTTCTTCGTAGCGGTTCGGAACAACGGGAAACTCGATCTGACGATGAAGAACGAGACCCTGCCGCTGACTGACAACTCATCCGCACTTAACACCAGCTTCTACACCCAGACGACGGCTCACTCTAACGTCTTCAATCTATTCTTACAGAACATTCAGTCGCCCCGCGGATTCCGCCTGGCGCAAACCGCTCCCACGGCGTTCAATCTATACCGTAACGGGTCGGCGTCAGGAACTGCTCAAGGGGTACTTCAGGACAACGGAGATAGAGGCGGGGGCGCTATTGACACCACGAATCCGCCAACGGTCACGCAGTTTGGCGCGATCACGCTATCGAACACCGCGCCGGTGCTACCGAACATCACAATTTCGTCCTTCAAGACAGAGCAGACTGACCAGCGCGACTACCTGGCCCAGCTTGATAATACTTCCCGGATCGGAAGCACTGATTCCCTGTTCGCGTTCTTAAACATCAAGACCGACTTCTCTTCAATCTCAGAAGACCTCGATAACCTGACGCAGGCAGCCCGGAACGAACTCGCGGCTGACAATACCCAATCAGCGCAACTCGTCGCGGCGTCGAAATACATCGTCAACAGCGAAGCCCTGTTCTTTAACGCGAGCTACGCGGCAAGCGCGTCTGACACTCCGTTGAATCATGTAACTGAAGCACAGAAGACCGAAGAGACAACAGCCTTCGCACGCCTGTGGAATGACACCGCGCCGCTCTCTGCAACACGCCAGGCCGAAAGTACGAATGCGGTTTACGTCAGCCGCAACGACTCGACGCAGGCTGATTCAATTTTCAAGAAAGTTTCCTACCAGCCTTCCGCAGACAATAAGTCGGAAAGCGATGCTGAGACACTGCCCAGCGAAGATGTCAGTCTGAGCCACGGCACGAGTGTGCGCGCGAAACAGAGTGATTACTTCGCGGCCACACTCCCGATGCTTGCGCCGACACCCATCGGCTCATTCCCCATCAACGGAAAGGGCACAGGCTTCTCCTTGCCCAACGGCAAGACCACCACGATCACCTTCAAGGTGACGGTCAACAATCCGCCGGGCTTTTCCGGGCCGACCTCGAACAAGGTTTCTCAGCAGGGCACGCTCTCGGGCGCGTTCACCGGCAACCCGCTTGTGACGGACGACACCGACACTGGCACTACGAACGACGCGACCGTCACGACGGTTGACCTTCCAGACACGACGACGACTGTCAGCTCATCTCAGAACCCGTCATTCGTCGGACAGAACGTGACCTTCACGGCGATTGTCGAATCTGCGGGCGGCACGCCCACAGGCTCCGTGCAATTCAGGGACGGCCCAACTCTCACGGGCACAGCCCTTGGCTCGCCGGTTCCGCTCACTACCGTAGGTTGTCCGGCAGGTAAAGCCTGTGCGACCACCCCGAATATTTCCAATTTAACAGCGGGCCCGCACACCATCACCGCCGACTATATAAACAGCGACGGCAATTTTGACTTGAGCACAGGTAAACTGCTGCCCGATCCTCCGGGACAGACTGTCAATAACAAGACGGCGACGACGACGACGGTTCTCTCTTCGCTTAATCCGTCAAACGCCGGCGATGCTGTCACTTTCACCGCTCGTGTCAACTCGGCCTCCGCGACCGGCACGGTGCAGTTCTGGGATGGACCTTCCGGCACGGGCACAGCCCTTGGCTCGCCCGTTTCACTTACGACCGTCGGCTGTCCGACAGGAAACGCCTGCGCCAGCACCGCCGCCATCTCCAATCTAACGGCGGGCGCACACACTATCACCGCCGACTACAGCGGCGATGTGCAGTTCATCGCCAGCACAGGCAAACTGCTGCCTGACCCTCCGGGACAGACCGTTAACAAGAAGGCAACCACGACCGTGGTCAGCTCAACGCCGAACCCGTCGAACATCGGGCAATCGGTGGCGCTGACTGCGACCGTTTCGGGGTCGGGCGGCACGCCCACCGGCAACGTGCAGTTCAAGGACGGCGGAAGCGACATCGGCTCGCCGCAGGCCCTGAACGGCAGCGGCGTCGCCACGCTCAACACCTCGTTCTCGTCCGCCGGCGCGCACCAGCTCACGGCCTACTACCTGATCGGCGACAGCGCGTTCCTCCCGAGCGACAGCTCGGCCACGCCCTACACGCACAACGTCAACACGTGCAATGCGTCCGCGGTCGTCACCAAGACCGCAGACGACGGCAGTTCGGGCACGCTGCGCAACGCCATCGGCAGCGTCTGCGTCGGAGGCACGGTCACCTTCGATCCGACGTTGACCTCAGGCGGTCCGGCGACGATTACATTGTCGAGCGAACTGGCGATTACTCAGGACGTCACAATCACTGGTCCGGGCGCGTCATTGCTGACCGTTGACGGAAATAACACGAGCCGCGTCTTCAATATCTCCGCAGGCATCGTCAACATCTCCGACATCACGATCACGAAGGGCCGCGCGCCAGACGGCACTGCCGGAACAAACGGTACGGCAGGCACGCCTTCCGGCGCCAACGGTAGCCCGGGCACCGACAATAGCGCTAATGCGGGTGTGGCAGGCGGCAACGGTGGCGACGGCACGCCGGGCGGCAACGGCGGCAACGGCGGCAACGGTGTCGACGGTGGTAATGGCGGCGCCATTCTCAACGCCGGCACGCTCACGCTGAGCGGCGTGGTAGTCAGTAACAGCCAGGCAGGCAACGGCGGCGTTGGCGGCGTTGGCGGCAATGGTGGCAATGGCGGCAATGGCGGCAAGGGCGGCAATGGCGGTGCTGGCGAGAACGGCGGCAACGGCGGCAACGGCGCGAACGGCGGCAACGGCGGCAACGCTGGCAACGGCGGCGCTGGCGGTCGCGGCGGCGCAATCTATAACGGCGGCACGCTGACCCTGGTCAACAGCACAATCAGCGGCAGCCAAACAGGATCGGGCGGCGCGGCTGGCGCGGCCAGTACTCCTGGCGCCGGCGGCGCGGCTGGCGCGGACGGTACTCCTGGCGCCGGCTGGCCTGGCGCGGCTAGCCCACCCAGCGCCACCGCAGGTGTGGCAGGCTCAGCCGGTTCGGCAGGCTCAGCCGGCTCGGACGGTCACGGCGGCGGCGTCTTCAATGCCGGCACACTGACTCTGACGGGCAGCACGATCAGCGGCAACACGGCGACGGCCAATGGCGGCGGTATCGCCGAGACCGGTACGGCTGGCATGACGCTGATGAACAGCACGATCAGCGGTAACTTCGCCAACAATGACGGCGGCGGCTTGTACCAGGACAGCAGCGGCACGGCCACGCTCACCAGCGTCACCATCACTAACAACCGTGCCGACAACGACACTTCGACGGCTGGCACTGGTGGCGGCATCAACCGCGTTAGCGGCACGGTCACGTTAAGAAACACGATTGTCGCCGGCAACATTGTGGGCGGCAGCCCGAGTACGACTGCCGATGACATCGCCGGCTCGGTTGATACCACGAGCGCCAGCTCCTTCAACCTGATCGGCACGGGTGACGGAGGACTCACCACCGCGAACAACAACCAGGTCGGCGTCGCCGACGCCAAGCTTGGCCTACTCGCCGACAACGGCGGCCCGACCAAGACGCACAAGCTGCTTGACACCAGCCCGGCGCTCGAGAAGGGGAATAAGTTTGCCCTGACGACGCTCAGCGGCAGCGGTATCGCTGATGCGGTGACAACTAGTTTCGACGTCGCAGACGCGAGCGCGATCCCCGCGGGGGTCGGCTTTACTATCCTGGTAGACGCCGAACAGATGGTCGTAATTAGTAAGTCGAGCAATACGCTGACCGTTACGCGGGGCGCCGGGGGCACGACTGCGGCTGCCCACTCGGCGGGCGCGAGCGTGTATCCCGCTTTCGATCAGCGCGGCTTCGCGCGCACGGCTGACTACGACAGTGTCGCGCCGATTTCTCTGTATGACGACACCGACATCGGTGCCTTCGAAAGACAGAGCCCGGCGGCGACGATCACGAAAGCCTTCGGACCCAGCGCGATTCAATCGGGTGGCACATCCACCGTCACCCTGACGCTGACCAATCCGAACGATACGGCCCTGACCAACGCCTCGTTCACCGATACGCTCTTCAACATGAGCGCCATCGGCGGCAACGTGACAGGCACCTGTGTCGGCACGAACCCGAACACGCTCAACGCGAATGACACAGCGCTGAGCTTCAGCGGGATCACAATCCCGGCCAACAGCAGTTGCACGGTCAAGTTCGACGTGACCAGCAGCATAGCCGGTGCCAATCCCAACACGACTTCGGGTGTGAGCACGGCAGAGGTACCGACTGGCGGCAACCCGAGCAACACGGCGAACCTGCAAGTCTTCTCGGGTGTGACCATAACGAAGGCCTTCGGCCCGAACGCGATTCAATCGGGCGGCACTTCCACCGTCACACTGACGCTGACTAACGCGAACGCCGGGGCGCTCACCAACGCCTCGTTCACAGACACGCTCGTCAACATGAGCGCCGTGGGCGGTGCGGTCGGCGGCACGTGCGTCGGCACGACGCCGAACACGCTGGGGGCGGGCACAACCGCGCTCAGCTTCAGCGGGATTACCATTCCGAGCAGCGGTAATTGCACGGTGACGTTCGACGTGACGAGCAGCGCGATGGGCACGCATCCGAACTCGACCTCGGGCGTCACGACAGACCAGACTACGCTCGGCACCGGAAGTGGTGCGGTGAGCCTGACGGTCTTCGCGTCGCCGACGATAGCGAAGGCATTTAGCCCCGTCACGATTGCGACGGGCGGCAGCTCGACCGTCACGCTGACGCTGACGAACCCGAACGCGGCTGATCTGACCAATGCCTCGTTCACAGACACTCTGGTCAACATGAGTGCGGTGGGCGGTGCGGTGGGTGGCACGTGCGTCGGCACGTCGCCGGGTACACTGAGCGCGAACGCAACCGCGCTCAGTTTCAGCGGGATTACGATCCCTGGCACGGGCAGTGGGACCAACACTTGCACAGTCACATTCGATGTCAAGAGCAGCACACTCGGCTCAAATCCAAACGCCACTTCGGGTGTAACTACCGCGCAGACTCCGATTGCCGGTGTGGCGAGCAATTCCGCGAGCCTGACGGTTCTGGCACCGCCGACCGTTGTGTCAATCAAACGGGACAGCACCAACCCGACGAATGCAGCTTCCGTCAACTTCAAGGTCACCTTCAGCAGAGCAGTGACCGGCGTTAACAATTCCTTGCCGTTCTCCGACTTTAGTGTCACGACCCCCGTCAGCATTACCGACGCGGAGGTGACCGGCGTGACCGGCTCGGGCGACACCTACATCGTAACCGTCAGCACGGGCACGGGCGACGGCACACTGCGGCTGAACGTTGACGACGACGACTCGATCAAGTCGGACGACGCGGCGGCAATTCCGCTCGGCGGCTCGGGCGTCGGCAACGGCAGCTTCACGACCGGCGAGGTCTACACCGTTTCCAAGTCCGACCCCTTCGTCCTCTCCATCAAACGGGTTGAGTCAAGTCCGACAAACGCAGGCACTGTTCACTTCACCGTCACCTTCAGCAAGCCCGTGACGGGCGTTAACATTGCTCCGAATTCGGATTTCGTTTTGACGAAGACCGGCAACATTACCGGCGAATCTATCACCGGCATCAGCGGCGCGGGCGCCGTCTACACTGTGACGGTCACCACTGGCTCGGGCGATGACGGGACACTGCGCCTCGACGTGATTGACAACGATTCAATCGTGGACACAGGCGCGAGGCCGCTCGGCGGGAGCGGCACGGTCAACGGCGATTTCCTAGCCGGCGAAATGTTCATCATTGACAGAAAGGCACCGACCGTGACGGTCGTAAAAGAAACAAATCAGGCAGAACCCGCAATCGGCCCGACCAACAGCACTATCATCAACTTCACCGTCACCTTCAATGAGGTGACAGACTTCAACTCTTCCGACGTGAGCATCACGGGTGCCACGGTAGCCAACGTGACTGAGGTTTCACCTAATAACGGCATGACCTTCAAGGTCGGCGTCGAAGGCATGACGACGAGCGGGCCAGTGACAATCACCATCCCGGCAGGCGCGGCCCTTGACAGCGCGGGCAACGGCAACACCGGACCCGTCAGCGCCACCGTGAATTATCTCAAGGACAACTTCACCGTGTTCCAGGTCAACTCGAAGTTGGACGGGGATGACGGACAGTGCACGGCTACAGTCAATGGCTGCACGTTGCGCGAGGCCATCAACCTCGCCAACGCGGACGCCGGCGCGGAGACCATCACCTTTGACCCGGCTGTGTTCACAGCACCCGGCTCGCACATAATCAACCTGACGGCTGTCTCGGCTGAGGACGCCAATGCGGCTCTCTATATTAACGGGAGCGTAACGATTGACGGCCCCGGCGCGAACGTGCTGACGGTTCAGCGCAGCACGGCTGGCGGCACACCTGAATTCCGCATCTTCACCATCGCTTCCGGCAACAACAACGTGACCATTGAAGGGCTGACCCTCAGCAATGGGGACGCTGTCCTTCTTACTTCAGGCGGCGGTATTTTAAACAGCAGCGCAGGGACAGTGAACATTACCAACAGCACCATCAGCGGCAACACTGCCCTACAGGGCGGCGGCGTTAGCAAGGACGGCACAGGTACGTTGAACATTACGGGTAGCACCATCAGCGGCAACACCGGTGCACAGGGCGGCGGCATCAACCTCAGCTCCACAGGCACGGTAAACCTGACCAACAGCACTATCAGCGGCAACTCTGTTACTGACTCCGGGGGTGGTATTTCGGTAACCAATGCCACGCTGACAATCACCAACAGCACCATCACCGACAACCGTGCTGACAGCAACAATAACAATACAGGCGCTGGCGGCGGGATATCCCGAATCAGCGGCACCGTCACCTTGCTCAGCACCATCGTCGCAGGCAATTTCAACGACGGCTTCCCAAGCACCACCACGCCCGACGACATCTCCGGCACAATGGAAGCTGCAAGCTCCTTTAACCTGATCGGCACGGGAGGCGCGGGCGGTCTGGTCAACAACAACAAAAATCAGGTCGGCGTCAGCGCCCCCGGCCTCGTCACGCTCGCATTCAACGGCGGCACGACCAAGACACACGCCCTGCAATGCGTCAGCCCGGCGATTGACAAGGGCTTCAGCTTCAGCCAGACCGAAGACCAGCGCGGCTTCCAGCGCACCTTCGACCTCGCCGACTCCATCTACTTGAACGCCGCAGCGCCCGGCAACGGAACAGACATCGGCGCACTCGAAACACAGTCGGGCGCAGGCTGCGTTCCGCTGGCGTTCCCGCCCACCCCCGCGACCTCGACCAACGAGGACACAGCGAAGACGATTACGCTGACGGGGTCTTACGCACAGAACAACAATCTCAGCTTTACAATCACGCAGCAGCCCGCTCACGCTCCAGCCCTCGTGCCGAGCGCGCCCGTCTGCAACTTCGACGTGCCCAACTCACTGATGACCTGCACGGCCACCGTGACCTACACGCCTGCCGCGAACTACAACGGGCCGGACGACTTCAAGTTCAAGGTCAGCGCCGGCGCCAACCTCGACTCTGACATTGCTGACGTACCCGTGACGGTCAATGCCATCAACGACGCGCCGACGGTACTGACACCACAGTCGGTGGCGACTAACGAAGACACGCCCGTGACCATCACGCTGACAGGCTCTGACGTGGACAACTCCACGCTCTCCTTCAGCATTTTCACCGGGCCGCCGAACGGCACGCTCGGTGCTCTCGGCACGCCCACCTGTGCGGCAGGCACCTGCACAGCCACAGTGGACTACACGCCGAACCCCAACTACGGTGGGGCTGATAGCTTCACCTTCAGGGTAAACGACGGTGCGGCGAATTCCCTCAACGGCACGGTCAACATCGGTGTCAACCCGCAGAACGACTCGCCCGTCCTGGACAATTCGGGCAACATGGCGGTCACAGCCATCAACGAAGACGCCCCGGCGGACGCCACCAACAACGGTATCAGCGTCTTCGACCTGCTCGCGAGCACTGGCACTGACCGCCTCACGGATGTGGATGTCGGGGCGAGCGAAGGCATCGCCGTCATCGGCGTTGATAACACGAACGGGACTTGGGAATTCTCGCTTAATAACGGGACGAACTGGACGCCTTTCGGCAGCGTGGACCCGACGACCGCGCGGCTCTTGGGAGCTATCACCGTGCCCGTCAACACGACGACTCGGGTGCGCTTCATTCCAACTGCGAACTTCAACGGCACGGTCGCGACGGGTCTAACCTTCCGCGCCTGGGATCGAAGCAGCGGCGCGAGCGGCGGCCAGCTCGATGCCTCCGCGGGCGGCGGGGCCAGTCCTTTCAGTGCGGCGGTAGAGACCGCTTCGATTACGGTTAACCCCGTCAACGACGCTCCTTCGACCAGTGGGCAAACGCTGGCGACCAGCGAAGACATAGCTTTGCCAATCACGCTGACAAGCTCTGACCTTGAGACCGCCGCGGCTGACATGATCTACACGATTACGGCTCCGCCAGCGAACGGCATACTCACAGGTACTGGAGCCAACCGCACCTACACGCCCAATTTGAACTACAACGGGCCTGATAGCTTTAAGTTCAAGGTGACGGACACCGGCGATGGATCAGCCGCTGCGCTCACCACCGCCGAAGCGACCGTCACGATCACGGTCAATGCGGTCAACGATGCCCCGTCATTCACCAAGGGCGCGGATCAGACCGCTAACGATCCCAACCCGCAGACTGTCAATGGCTGGGCAACTGACATCAAGGCAGGCCCGGCTGATGAAACCGGACAGACCTTGAACTTCCTGGTCTCGAACGGTGACAACGCGCTCTTCTCCGCTCAGCCTGCCATCAGTCCAACGGGTACGCTGACCTACACGCCCGCTCTGGGTGCAAACGGCAGCACGACCGTCACCGTGCAGTTGCACGACACCGGCGGCACAGCTCTGGGAGGCGTGGACACATCTCTGGCGCAAACCTTCACCATCACTGTTCATGCTCAGAACAACGCGCCGACGCTCGACGCGCTTAACAATCTGAACATTAATGAAGATGCCGCGCTGCAAACGGTCAATCTCGCTGGCATCACATCAGGGCCAAGTTATGAGAACTACCAGACGTTGGCCGTCACTGCCACTTCAAGCAACACAGGCCTCATTCCGAACCCGTCTGTGACTTACACCAGCCCGAACACGACTGGCTCTTTGCAGTTCACGCCGGTCGCTAACGCCAACGGTTCGGTCATTATCACAGTGACCGTCACCGATAATGGCGGGACACTGGGCGGCGGAGTGAACACCTTCACACGGACATTCAGCGTGACGGTGAATGCGATCAATGATGCGCCGGTCAACCACGTCCCCGGCCCTCAGAACACCCCCTTCAACACGCGGCTGGTCTTCTCGACAGCCACGGCCAACGCGCTCTCGATTGCCGATCCGGACGCCGACGGCCAGGCCGTAGAAGTCACCCTCAAGACCAATGGCGGGACGCTTTCCT
>JAVHVE010000069.1:0-12361 GCA_032160705.1 Acidobacteriota bacterium
GTTTGATGATGGTTGTCACAGAGCGAAGTTCGTTCTTTGGAAGTTTGATCGCTTGGGTTGTTCTTGCCATGCCGATAGGGTACGGCAAGCGTGCATCCTTATCAATCAACTTAAATTACGCAGTACTTAATTGACTAAACAAAAGTTTTATTATTCAGAGGATCAACGGTACACCGTCGTTTTTCAAGAGGACGGCAATCTTGTGATATATAAATTTACTCAACTGCGTTTCGATTGTTGAGAATGGGGCTGGTTGCCGATTTGTCGAGCACGCTTTGTCCGCGAGTCTCACCCGGCGGGAGCGTTTTGCGTCCACTGATGATGTCCGGGTGAATGCGGTAAAGCGTAACGTTGCTGGCGCGTCCCCACGGGTCAATCCACATCTTGTTGAGCGCGGGCGTCAGGGTCGGGTTGCTCTTCGTGATGAATTGCATGGCGTGTTCTATCTCTTCCTGATTGGTGAGATGTTCGGCTTTGCCTGTGGCAATCACGCTCTTCCAGTTAGTCGGGTCAACAACTTCTTCAACTTGCAGGCACACCTCCGGGTTCGCGGCGATAAACTCGGTCTTCATGCCTTCGGTCGTGAAGATGTAAATGTCCGGGGCTTCGTATGCGTAGTGGATGGGCATGACGTAGGGACGATTGTCACGCGCGCAACCGAGATGCCCGTAATCGGCACGCTCAAGCAGCGCATGTGCTTCGCTCGGTGTCATTTCTTCTACTTCAATCATAATCTGTTCTTCCTCCGAAAACCTTATCTCAAGGTTCTTTGTAAATGTTCTTTATAGCAGTGATTTGGACTACGCATTAACCGTGACTGTACAGCCACTGCGCCTCTTGCATGAGTTTCGCCCAACGCCAAACGCGACCCTGACGGACATCTCCCGGTTCATCCGTCCACAGCTTCTTGTGCAGATAAATCGAATCGCGCCCGCCTTCGTCTATCACGCTTCTGATTTCGTGCTCGTACTTCGCTGATGGTGTGCGTCCTTCGATTTCGGCTTGCACATTGGTGGCCGCCACTTCCGCTTGACGCACACTCATGTGCGCCGTCTTCGCGCCGCGCAGGTTTATTGAGTCACCGACTGCGTACATTCTTTCAGCATCTTTGACGCGCATTGAATCATCGACACGGATAAAATTCTTCGAGTCGGTGATGCCCGTATCAATAACAGGACCGACGCCAGCGAATGGCGGCAAGAGCATCAGCAGGTCGTACCCGAGACTGTGACCATCACTCGTTCTGACTTCCTGCGCCGTGACTTCGCTGACGGGGAAATCAGCGATCTGCTCGATGCCGTGTTCTTCCATTGTGCGGGAAAGTTTTGTCGCCAACTCGTGACCGCCGAACTCTTCAAGGCTCGCCATGTTGGGGTTGATAACCGTGATGCGACAGGCATCGCGTTCGCCGCGCTCCTGCAAACGTCTAGACAAAGCAAACGCCGTTTCAAACACCGGAATCGGCAACTTCGCTTCCGCGCAGTTCCCGATGATTGCGCGTCCTTGATGAAATGAGGCGACTGCATCACCGAATTTCAATGCGGCTTCAGGAGTGAGCAGATGATTCGCGTGCTCGTAAAAACCCTTAACCTTCTCCGTCGCAAGGCGGCGACCGAGCGCGAAGATGAGATAGTCATAAGGCATCTCGCCCTCGACTTCGCCATGTGTGAGCATCGCGTGGCGGGAGCCGGGACTAATCCTCGCAACCTCCGCTTTGATGAAGCGAACGCGGCGCTCCGTCATCGCTTTGCGTAAATCGAAGGAGATGTCAGCGATGTCGCATTCGCCGAAGGCCAGCCGCACGAGCGCCGGATAAAATAGAAAGCGATCATCACGTGAGATGAGCGTCACCTGATGTTCGCGGCTCAGATTCGTCGCCAAAGTTTCAGCTGCGACTACGCCGCCGAAGCCGCCGCCCAAGATAAGCACGTTTGCCATTACTCGTGTTTCCCTACTCGATAGCAGCCGGATGATTACCGGCTTCAACGCCACGCTCTTTCAGCACTTGCGTCAACAATCGAATCTGCTCTTGCTGCATCCCGATTAGCTCTGCCCATTTCATCTCACGCAACTCGTCTATCTTTTCATGCAGGCTCAGAATCTCAAGCTCCGCCTTCAAATTCACTTCATAATCGTGTGCCGCATCGAGCCTGTCTTTGATGCCCTGACGATTCTGCGACATCAGAATGACGGGTGCTTGGACGGCGGCGAGCATCGACAAAAAGAGGTTGAGTAAAATATAGGGATACGGATCGAACGAAGCGCTCTGCCGCGCGAGAATGAGAGTATTGAGCAGTACCCACGCGAACAGGATGGCTGCAAAGATGATAATGAACGTCCATGAGCCTCCGAAAGCCGCCACCTTATCGGCGAGCCGTTGGCCGAAGGTCAGCTTCCGCTCGAATTCCAGATTGGTATCGTGGCTGATATGCAAGCGGTCACCGAAATGCTGCACAACCCGGTGTTCACGTTCGGGCAGGGAATCAAGGCCGACCTTAAACCGCTTCTTCACAAAATCTCGTAAGTGATTATTCATGGTAGGTAAAACTGATGGCGTTAAAGTCATCCAGTGTTGGTCTAGTGTCTTACCTCGCTCGGCTCAACAACCTTCACCACACTATCCATGCTTCGATTGGCAACTCCCTCGTAGTTGAGTAGGACTCGCGTATAAGGACCGAATTGATCAGCCAGCCGCGTGATGTTGCAGACTGTGGCGATCTCACCTGTATGACTGCCGGAGATTACGCGAACGTGGTCGCCGACGATAATGTTGTTTTGATTTGTCATCTCTTGCTTTCCTTTCAGTGACCAACGGGTAGCCGTTGAAACCTTGATTTTCCCTCCGCATCCTGCCATGAAATATCCAGCACGTAAGGTCTGACTTCACCAGCGACGACTTTCAGTCGCTCTAACTGGTCTTGATTGGGGTCAGCCGGTTTACCATTAATCCATGTTCTGTGAGACAGGACGACTTTCTCTTGCGGGTGCATACATTCTGTATCTTTAAACTTGATGTTGGCTTGCGAAGGGCCGCCGCCCGGAGTTTCTTCGTCTTTCAGAAAGACGGTCAGCACCTCGATACACTTGAGCGTTTGATCGCATCCATTCGTCAACCCTAAAAGAACCTCTGAGCCTTCATCAATGAATTCAAAGGTAAATGGCTTCTCTGTTTTGCTGTTAGTTGTCATAAACTTCTCCTGATGTCACTGCTGCGGCAGGCTTCAAGGCTTCAAGGCTTGATGGCTACCTTAATCACGCCGCCCGCGCGCTGGCCGAAGACTTCATACGCCTCCTTGATGTCATCGAGCGAGAAGGTATGCGTCAGCAACGGCGTCAGATCAACGCGTCCGTGCCTGACCACCTCCATCAATCGCCGCATCCGTTCCTTGCCGCCGGGGCACAGAGTAGTGATGATGCGATAATCGCCCAGCCCCGCCGCGAACGCTTCATAAGGAATCTGCACCTTGCCCGAATAGACGCCGAGGCTGGAGAGCGTGCCGCCCGGTCGCAGACTTCTGAGCGCACTCTCGAAAGTCTCCTGCGTACCGAGCGCCTCAATTGCCACGTCGGCCCCTCCGCCGGTCAATTTCTTCACTTCCCCCACAACATCCGATTCGCGGTAATCAAGCATCACGTCCGCGCCCATCTTGCGTGCCATCTCAAGGCGATTCCGGTCGCCATCGACCGCGATGATGCAGGACGCGCCCAGCAGCTTTGCTCCGGCGGTGGCGCACAATCCGATTGGCCCCTGCGCGAAGACGACCACGGCGTCGCCGATCTTAATCTGTGCAGACTCCGCGCCGCTGAATCCGGTCGAGGCGATGTCTGCGAGGAGGACGACCTGCTCGTCCGTCAACTCGTCAGGAATTCTGGCGAGATTGGCCTGCGCGTGTGGGACGAGTAAGTACTCGGCCTGCGCTCCGTTGATAGTGTTACCAAAGCGCCAGCCGCCCAGAGCCTCATAGCCTTCGCCATGACCACATTGCGAAAGCTGGCCGGACAAACACGCGCGGCACTGACCGCAGGGCGTGATCGCGCCCACGAGCACGCGGTCACCAAGCTTGTAGCCGGTCACGCCGGGGCCGAGTTCGTCAATCACTCCCACCGGCTCATGACCGATGACGAGGCCGCTTTTGACCGGATACTCGCCGCGCAAGATGTGCAGGTCGGTGCCGCAGATGGTCGTCAGCGTGACGCGAATGACAGCTTCGCCGACGCCCGCGCGTGGACGATTAACTTCTTCAACTCGAATGTCGTTGACGCCGTGGAAAACAGTGGCGCGCATTTTTTCCATCTTATGTCCCCCAAGTGTGCGCTTTACGTCCGTACTCTGTTTTCACCACCGCGTAGCATTCACAGGCGGTCGCTTCCAGCCTTCTCCGGTCAAGGATCGTCACTTGCCCACGGGTATAGCTGATCATCTTTTTGTTTTGGAGATGACCGGCGGCCCTCGTCACCACGGAACGAGTCACACCGAGCATCATCGCCATGAACTCGTGCTTCATCGCAAACTCATCTCCCGGCGCACGATCATGCGTCATCACCAACCAGCGCGAGAGTCGTTTATCCACAGCGTGCGAACTGATGCAAGCCGCCGATTGCGAGACCTGTGTGAAGAGTGCGTGACTGTAGCGTTGCAGCACCTTCTGAAGTGCGCTGCCGCGCTTGAGTTCGTCTCTGAGCGCCTCAGCCTTCATCCGCAGGGCGCTGCCCGGCATCTGGATCAGAGCGCGGAGCGGGGTCGCATTCATTCCCAATACGACCGGGATGCCGAACATCCCTTCGTTCCCGATGAGTCCGACTTCTCTGGGCGTCTCATCCGCCATCACGACTAACAGCGAGATGAGTCCGTCGTTAGGGAAGTAGACATGTGTGATGGGTTCTCCGCTCTCATAGAGAACTTCCATGAATGGCAGGGGAACTGGCTCCAGGTGGGGAAGCAGACGCTTGTACTCTGTGCCCGGCAGGGCGGCAAGAAGTTGGTTCTGGATGGTCGGCGGTCGAGAGTTCCTGGGCACTGGGTCGCTCCTTGATTGTAGTCCGTGGTGAAACCAGCAGACGGCATAAGGAGACGTTTCGCGAGTCAAGTCCTGATGTCGAGAGATGAATGCTGTCAAGCACAGAAATAATAAATGTACACTGATTAATCCGGCCCGTCTGTGCTCTAACACACATATAGCGTGTATAATCCCAGGCGCGAACAATAAGAAGGAGGTTTTCCCACACTCATGTCCCAATCATCGCTTGAGCCGGTGGAAAACCGGCTGCTCGCCCGGCTTCCCGAAGAGGAGCTTGAGCATCTCCTGCCTCACTTGGAGCCTGTCTCTTTTGCGCTCGGTGAGGTTGTCTACGAATCCGGCGGGCAACAGAGCTACATCTATTTCCCGACCACCGTCATCATCTCGCTGCTCTACATGATGGAGAATGGTTCGTCCGCCGAAATGGGCGTAGCTGGTAACGATGGATTGGTCGGCATCGCCCTCTTCATGGGCGGCGATACGGTGCCCAATCGCGCCGTCGTGCAAAGCGCCGGAGATGCTCTCAGGATGAAGACGAAAGTGCTTCAGGATGAGTTCGCGCGGGGCGGCACGTTTCAACGTTTGCTACTGCGCTACACGCAGGCGCTGATGACACAGATGTCGCAAACCGCAGTCTGCAATCGCCTCCACACGGTCGAGCAGCAACTCTGCCGCTGGCTGCTGTTGAGCCGAGACCGCTTGAACACGGATGAGTTGGTGATGACGCAGGAACTGATTGCCAACATGCTGGGTGTGCGACGTGAAGGCGTCACTCATGCTGCCGGGCGCTTGCAGGAAAATGGATTGATCTCTTATGTGCGCGGTCGCATCATAATCCTTGATCGGAGCGGTTTGGAAGCGGCGGTCTGCGAGTGTTACCGGGTGGTCAAAGACGAATACGACCGCTTGCTCGTCTAAAAGCCTTGTCGCATCGTTTCCCAACTTCATGTATAAGTGTGCTATCGCACAGACGGCCTTTGCTCTCCTGTGTTACTCATAGAACGTCAATCCTTTTTGAGGATTCAGCTCTCTCCACCGGATCGGACTCGTTACCCTCATCTTGTGCTGTCCGTCGTCTTTCATGGCCTGATTAAACCGGAGTCCCCCATGCTGTTCCCAAAACTCGTTATGCCAATTGATAAACGACTGCCTGCCGCCTTACCCCTTGAGACCGTCAACATGATCGGGCCAGATGGTAGGCAAGAAGGGTTGCGGGCTTCGGAAATCCGTTACCGGCGGCTCTTCGAGGCCGCACGCGACGGGATACTTATTCTTAGCGCCGTCACGCTGAAAATCACCGACGCGAATCCATTTATGACGGAGTTATTGGGTTACTCAAGCGACGAATTTCTGGGCAAGGAGCTTTGGGAAATCGGTCTCTTCAGTGATAAGGAGGCGAGCCAGGCTGCGTTTCGAGAGTTGCAGGAGACAGGCTATCTCCGCTATGAAGACTTGCCATTGCAAACAAAGCACGGAGAGCGGCGGGAAGTGGAGTTTGTCAGCAACGTCTATGAAGAGGACGGCCATCAAGTTATCCAATGCAACATCCGCGACATCACCGACCGCAAGCGAGCGGAGGAAGAACGTGGGCTGTTGTTGGAGAGCGCACAGACGGCGCACGCGGAGGCTGATGGGGCGAACAGCATCAAAGATGAGTTTCTAGCATTATTGTCACATGAACTGCGGACTCCCCTGACCTCTATTCTTGGCTGGTCAAAACTACTCGCCGACGGCAAGCTCGACGAGCAAGCAGCAGAGCTTGCACTTGAAACTATCGTTCGTAACGCCCGCGCGCAAAGACAACTCATCGACGACCTTCTCGACATCTCGCGCATCATCACGGGCAAGCTCCGCCTCGACGTGCGACCCGTCGAACTCGCGCCGATAATCAAGACAGTCGTTGACGGGATGCGCCCCGCGGCAGATGCCAGAAGTATTCATCTACAGACGGCGCTCGATTCACGAACAAGTCCAATCAACGGCGACCCCGACCGCCTCCAACAAATCATCTGGAATTTATTAACCAACGCCATCAAGTTCACACCCAAAGGCGGACGCATTGAGGTGCGGTTGCAGCGCAGCGCATCCCACGTCGAAATCACCATCAGCGACACGGGGCAAGGCATCGCCCCGGAGTTTCTGCCCCACGTCTTCGACCGCTTCCGCCAGTCCGACTCGTCGAGCACACGCAGGCACGGCGGTCTTGGATTGGGGCTATCCATCGTGCGCCAGTTGGTTGAGCTACATGGCGGGACGGTGAAGGCTGAGAGTCTGGGCGAAGGCGCTGGCACAACCTTCAAGGTCATCCTCCCACTGTTGAGCGTTCATCACGAACTGAGCACCGGAAAGATGACGCGCCCCCTGATCGGGAGCAGCCCTCTGACCGACTGGCAGCCATCGCTTGATGAACTTCGGGTGCTCGTCGTTGACGATGAACCGGACGCGCGCGGACTTGTCGCTGCGGTGCTGACAGGGCGCGGTGCTGAAGTGGTCGTGGTCGGGTCAGCGGTTGAAGCGCTGGCGGAAATGGAGCGACAACGATTCGACGTGCTGGTCTCCGACATCGGGATGCCGTTGATGGACGGCTATGCGCTAATCAGCAAGATACGCCAGTTACCAAAGGAGCGCGGAGGCGAAATTCCAGCTGCGGCATTAACGGCCTACGCCGGAGTCGAAGACCGGATGCGAGCGCTCTCGGCGGGCTACCAGATACACATTCCGAAGCCGGTCGAGCCAGACGAGTTGATAACCGTTGTGGCAAATCTTGCCGGACGATACGCCGTGCCTGTAGCGGTTTGATTTAAGGGCGGGGACATCGAGCGGATTCTCAGAAGCAGAATCATTAACCTAAAGGAGCCAGTGATGAGCAAAAACAGTAAGGAGCCGGTAATGAGCGAAGATAGTAAACAACATGTGGACGCGAATTCTGCTGGATTCAAGCAAGGGGTTGAAGCCGGGCTGAATTCCGAAGAGGACACGAAGAACTGGAAAGCCGGTAATGAATTAGGCCAAGCATTGAAAGAAGAAAGTGAGATTAAAGAGCCGGTTGATGAAAACCTTGCCAAAGAACTTTCCACCCCGCTTTTTATCAGGGACAGTGTGGAAGGCAAGCAGGGGAATGCTCAGGATGAGAAGGATGAGACGGCGGAATAGTCACCGCATTTTAAGTTGCCCTCGCGCAGGGGGCACATGATGAGGCGCAATTGCGATTAGTCGCACACCGTAAAACCGAAATTTAACTTATTCGCGGGTGTCAGATACGAGAGAAATTATGAGTGAAGACCTAGAACCTGGCTCAATCAAGTCAACTCCTGTGATGCGGCGCTACATCATCTATGCTGGCGTGCTGCTCGTAGTCTTCCTGCTCGGCCTGGTTCCGATGTGGCTTCAGGCTCGCACGTCCGCCGGCAGGCTTGCCGAGGCAGAACACCAATTAACCATCATCAGGATGCAGAGTAACCTTGCTTCAGCAGCAATTGACGCACGGCGAGGCGATTATGAGCCGGCCCGTCAGGCCGCCAGCCAGTTCTTCACATCCTTACGTGCAGAAATTGATAAGGGGAAGGCTTCGGCCTTTACACAGACCCAGGCAGAGGGAATGCAGACGTTATTCGCCGGACGCGATGAAATCATCACTTTGCTCGCCCGCAGCGATCCTGCATCCGCAGATCGGCTGTCCGATTTGTATGTGACATACTGCAAGGCCGTGAGCGGCTGAAGTGGCTCTGTGAGGCTCCGGCGCAAATAGCAGCGGCAGCCCACATAGCCATCACTGCGTCCTTCGGTATCCCTTTCGTCATCAGCACACCTCCGAACGCGATGGTCTACGGCGAAGGGGGCATTAGGTCATCGGATCTCCTCTCAACCAGCTTCGTGTTAATGATTTTGGGCTGCTTGCTGGTTGCCTTGACCGGCCCCTTCGTTTTGAAATTAACCGGTGTCACGTAGGCCGTTTGAGACTCTTCAGGCGCGGAGGGCTGGCTCGGAGGCTGATTCACCGAGTATGGCTGAGTGGATGACGCTTTGAGGGATCAAGCAACGAGTTGAGGCTTCATAGCTGAGTTTGAGAAAGGAAGCTGATTGATAACCGGGAGCGCTAACGAACACCTTAATCGCATCGCCGTTGTCGGGTGCGGCCACGTCGGCGCGACGAGCGCCTACTCATTAATCATAGGCGGCGTAGCGCGCGAGGTCGTGCTCATTGACTCCAATCGGGAACTCGCCGAAGGCGAGGCGATGGACTTGCAGCACGCCGCCGTGCTCGCGCGCCCCGTGCGTGTTTGGGCTGGCGATTACAGCGATGGGGCGGACGCCTCAATCGCCGTCATCGCCGCCGGATTGGGAAGCCGCCCCGGCGAAACACGCCTCGACCTGTTGGGCAGAAATGTCAGGGTCGTGCGCGAGTGTATGCGTCACCTGCTCGCCGCAGGGTTCAACGGCATCGTGTTGATGACCACGAACCCGGTGGATGTCCTCGCGCAGGTCGCGCAGGATGAGTCCGGGCTGCTGGTCGAGCGTGTCATCGGTTCGGGGACAGTACTGGACACTGCTCGGCTGCGGGCAATGCTTGGCGAACGCTTAGGCTTGGAGGCACGCTCGATTCACGCCTACGTCATCGGCGAGCACGGCGACTCGGAGATAGCCGCGTGGAGTGCGGCGAGCGTGGCCGGTGTCAGCTTAAATGATTACTGCGCATCCGTTGGGGAGTATCTTGACTTCGACGAACTTCTACGGCAGGTGCGCCACGCCGCGCCCGAAATCGTCCGGCACAAAGGCTACACCTCATTCGCCATCGCTTCGTGCGTTACCCGCATCTGCGAAGCGATCCTGCGCGACGAGCACACAGTTCTCCCCGTCTCAACGATGCTCAAGGGGCAATACGGGATCAGCGACGTGTACTTGAGCCTTCCGTGCGTTGTCGGTCGGCGCGGCGTCGAGCGGGTTATCGAACTGCCATTGGACGAAGAGGGGCGCGCAGGACTACACGCCTCTGCCGAAGTCTTGCGGCGCAGTCTGATTAGCCTTCGTTCGGGTGGGGTGCTGGCGTCAGCATAAATTCTGCTGAAGGAGAGAAGCGCGATGAAGATACTGTTAGCCACAGACGGGTCATTTTGCAGTGAGGCGACGGTTAATGAAATCGCGGGCTGCCCGTGACCTGAGATAGTGCAAACGGCACTTGAGACTGACAAACGGAGGAAGCGGAGTTGTTAAAAGTTAAAGACATGGAGATGGGCGAGATACAGGCGCTCCTGTTGCGCGTGGTATTCGGGCACTTGGGATGCACTCGAGATGACCATCCTTACGTTGTGCCGATGCACTACGCTTATGACGGTCAGGGCATTTATTTCTTCACGACTGAAGGGACGAAGACGGAATTCATCGCAGCCAACCACGAAGTCTGCTTTCAGGTCGAAGAGATCACTGACTCATCGAACTGGCGCAGTGTGATGGTCATCGGTGAGGCGCAGAGGATCACTAAGCCGGATGAGATGGAGCATGCGATGCAACTCATCACCGAACGCAACCAATCGCTCACTCCCGCCCTTAACAAGACGGACATCGGCGCATGGCATCGTTTGAGCAACATTGCTATCTACCGCGTTCAGTCCAGCGCAGCTTACGGGCGCAAGACTGTTTGAGGTAAGGAGCCGCAATCAAAAGAACTTGTTGAAGGGAATGAGGTATCCAGCATGATTGCTCGACTGACTACCTAACCATTCAAAAAGCGTATAGATCACCCCCGCAACAAATAATGCGCCAAATATTACTTGATTATATTTGGCGAGCCAGAGCGGAAGATAGATGTCGAAGTTTTCTTGCCGGTCATCAGTGTAACGTGCTGCGATGCCAGTCAGTGGGCAACTCCAACGATTAAAAACAATTACCATGACCTCAAGAGTGACCACAGCAATCAAGATGCTTGAGACGAGAAAGCTACCGGCACAGCTAAAAACAGGGATTGCCAGAATGCAGCCTGCCAGAACCGCCCAGATCAACGTGTGAGCCAGCTTGATCGTTCGCAGAGCGGTTGATGGTTTCATCGGATTTCCCATAAAGTAAGGTGGCTGCTTTTGAGGCCGCTAAAGTTTGACATGAGCGGCTGGCCAAAGGCCAGTCCGCTCGATGGTAAGGTTAGGCCTGCTCATGGCTAGAGGGCCGGTGACCGCTCGGCACGCGCGCAAGGATGGACGGCATAAGCGCGAACAGCAAGAGCAGGACGAGGTAGACCGAGCCTGACACGGGATCGCGACTTGCGATGTACTGCGCCACCGAACGGCCTTGCAGCAGAGCAGCCAGAAGCAACTCTGCAAGCACAGACATGAAGAGTGCTGCGAACCCAACTCGCAATCGGACGGAGAGACTCGCGGGAAGCGAGAACCGCCGTACTACGTGGCGAGCAGCCAGGACGATTGCTATGAACATGATGGGCATTTCCAGTAGCTCGGCGTACCTTTCGCCGAGTCGAGGGACGAGCAACGGCACGCGAATGGAACCCAAAGCAAAGCCAGTGCCTAAGACTAAGGCGAAGTACAGAACGGCAGACTTGAAGCTACGCATTGGCATCACTACAAATCATTCCTGACAATATCTTTTCAACGCGTCCGATACACGCAATTATGTAAAAGTAACTGACCGAACGACCATGATCACCCGGCCCGCACGACGGCGCCGTGAAGGAGGGATGAACTCAACTGTGCGGGCTCGGGTGCATCCGCTAATCCGGCGGCGTGAGGCCAGAGTGCTGGTCAAGCCTGGGTCAACGGCGGGATGCCGCCTCGATTGCAGCGATGTCGAGCTTTTTCATCTGCATCATCGCATCGAACGCGCGCTTGGCCGCAGCACGATCCGTGTCGGTGATCGCTTTCGTCAGAGCAACGGGCGTAATCTGCCAGGACAATCCCCATTTATCCTTGCACCAGCCGCACGCGCTCTCCTGACCTCCATTGCCGACGATTGCGTTCCAGTAATGATCCGTTTCCGCCTGATCAGCGGTTGCGACCTGAAACGAGAATGCTTCGTTGTGCTTGAACTCAGGTCCGCCGTTGAGCCCGAGGCACGCAACGCCCATCACGGTAAACTCGATGGTCAACACGTCCCCTTTCTTCCCCGACGGAAAGTTTCCCGGTGCGCGATGCACCGCGCCGACGGACGAATCGGGAAAAGTCTTGGCGTAAAACCGCGCCGCCTCCTCGGCGTCGCGGTCGTACCATAGGCAAATCGTGTTCTTTGCTGGATTCATCATGTCGCTACTCCATCGTGATGGGCCACAGGAGACCGGCGTTCAGAGATCGCCCGTCTCCTGCAAAGTTGCGTCCATCGCGATGCGCACCGTCGAGCCGGCC
>JAVHVE010000070.1:0-19384 GCA_032160705.1 Acidobacteriota bacterium
AGGTGACAAGTGACAGGTGACAGGAGAAAACGCTCTTTCCTGTCACCTGTCACTTGTCACCTGTCACGGTATTTACTAATGATTGCCTCAAGTTTCTTCTTTGTCGCTTCAGGCCACAGGTCAGGCGCGGTGAAGATTGCGTTTTTGAGCGCCGAGCCGCATTTGCAGTTGCGCGGTTTGTCTGACAACTGCCTGACCGCTTCGCGCATGATAACCTGCGCGTTCCGCACGTTCTTGTTGAGATATTCGATCACTGTTTCGACCGAGACGGCATCGTGCGCCTCGTGCCAGCAATCGTAGTCTGTGACGAGCGCGAGCGTGGCGTAGCAGATTTCAGCCTCGCGCGCCAGCTTCGCCTCCTGCAAGTTGGTCATCCCGATAATATCCATCCCCCACGAGCGATAGACGTTCGATTCCGCTTTGGTCGAGAACGCCGGGCCTTCCATACACAGGTACGTTCCGCCGCGATGCATCTTGACATCGGCTGCGCCGCAGGCCGTCTCCAGCACGTCGCCGAGTTCTTCGCAGACCGGATGCGCGAACGTGATGTGCGCGACGACGCCGTCGCCGAAGAAAGTTGATTCATGCGCGCGTGCGCGCGTGCGGTCAAAGAACTGATCCGGGATCACCATATCGAGCGGCGCATATTGTTCCTGCAAAGAACCGACGGCTGAAGCCGACAGGATGCGCTCGACCCCGAGCAGCTTCATCCCATAGATGTTCGCCCTAAACGGCAGGTTGGTCGGAGTATAGCGATGCCCCCGCCCATGACGCGGCAGAAACGCGACCCTCACGCCTTCGAGCGTTCCAATGATGAAAGCATCGGAAGGATCGCCAAAAGGCGTCTCGACTTTTATTTCCTCAATATCTTTCAACTCCGGCATCTGGTAGAGGCCGCTGCCGCCAATGATGCCGATTTGCGCTGTTGCCATCTTCTAAATTGTATCCTTCTCTGACTTGGTTGCTATGCGTAGAGCAGCCGCCCTTTTGGCTCTGGAATTGGACGCCCCAACTCTCGCGCAGTTTCAATCCATTCGTTGATGACGACTTCTACGTTTGCCAACGCTTCCTGATAGGTCGCGCCATCCGCCATGCATCCGGCCAACTCAGGCACTTCCACGATGAAGGCTTCGTCTTCGTCGCTCCAGTAAATGATTAGTTCATACCGAATCATCTTCTTCTCCCAATCTATATTTGAGAATCAGACTTCGCACCTGCTTTACCTGATAAGCCTTGGCTTTCGCGCCCATAGGTTGCAGATTGATAATTTCCTTGACACCTTCTCGCGTCAAGATATGGTGACTGCCGCGAACACGCTCGTCAAAACCAAGTCTGCGGAGCAGTCGAAGTAATCCTTTCAAAAGGAATGTTAGAATCCGACTTGCCCCGCATGACCTGTTCCAAGAGCTTATCTTGCTGGGGCATATATTTTCACTTGCCCGGAATGAATCCGTCTTGCTTCTCTTCAAAACCAACGGCGCGAAACTTTCCATCTTCTTCGACCACGCGGCAGAGCGGCACTTCGGGGTCGTGATAAAAGAAACAGAGCCAGTCTTCACGCGCCGCCTGTGGCAAGAGCCGCTTTTTCGCTTCGAGCGTTTCCACAGGATATAGGTCGTAGCCCATGATCCACGCAAACGGCACGTGCGCCCGTGTCGGCACGAGATCGGCGAAGCTGAAAAGCGTCTGGCCTCCACGTGTCAGCCGCAAGCACTGCATCGTGCGCGAATGTCCAGCGATGGTTTCCATCCGCAGACCCGGCGCGACTTCGTAATCCGCATCTTTGAACACAAGCTGCCCGGCCTCTTCAAGAGGTCGCCAGTTTTCCGGCAAGTAACTGGCGCGGTCGCGCTCGTGCGGATTCTCCGCGTGCTCATACTCGCCGCGTGAGACGAAATAACGAGCGTTCGGGAAAGTCGGAACGATGCGCCCCGCACTGTCCAGCGTCGTGTTGCCGCCCGCATGATCGAAATGCAGGTGCGTGTTGACGACGATGCTAATCTCTTCCGCGCCGACGCCCGTCGTTGCGCGCAACGATTCGCTCAATGGGCGCTCGCGCGTTATGCCATACATCGCCTGATGTCTCGACGACCACTTATCGCCAGCGCCCGTTTCGACAAGGATGCGCTCGGTCTCCGTCTCTATGAACAGGCAATTCATGTTCAGACGGATGCGATTCTCTTCATCCGGCGGGCAGACCTTAGACCAGAGCGAGCGTGGAACGACGCCGAACATCGCGCCACCGTCCAGGCGAAACTCCGTATCGGGCACAACCTCTACTCGATAATCTCCGAAAAACATAACGGAAACAGAAGTCAGAAGACAGAAGACAGGAGACAGGAGAAAAGAAAATCAGAAGAAGCGGCTCTCCGCCTTATCCATTCTGACTCCTGTATTCTGTCTTCTATCTCCTGCTTTACGGTCGTCTCCCTTTGCCTGCTGGCGTGGGGGGTGCTGGTTTGGGATTCGCCGTGCCGTTTGTTTTGCCCGCAGGCGCAGGTTGCGTCGGCGGAGGCGCTTCAACAGGCGGTTCTTCTTCCATGCCGGGCGGCAACCCTTGCGGCATCGGCGGAGCTTCCGGCTTTTTGACTTCAAAATCTTCCGCGACCGTCACGCGAGAGCGTTGCACGATTTCATCAATGATCTTCTTCTGCTTTTCCTCTTCGACCGCCGCGCGCGCTTGCTCACGCGGCGGCTGAGGCTGGGAAAACGGGTTCGCTGACTTTGAGCCGTTGCTGAACAGAATGTGGCGCGCGTGAACCTGCTCTTCAGGCTTGCCCTCCTGCCCGTTTTTCATTCCACGCTCTTCGACCTTGATGATGTGAAAGCCGAAATCCGTCTCGACGACATCGCTGATCTGTCCGGGCTGTAAGTTAAAAGCTGCGTCCTCGAAAGGCTTAATCATCTGCCCGCGCCCGAACCAACCAAGGTCGCCGCCACGCTCTTTGCCACCCGGCTCGGTCGTATATTCTCCGGCGAGCTTGGCGAAATCCTCACCCGCGCGAGCGCGCTTCAAAATCTCTTCGGCCTGCGTGCGCGCCTTCGCCGGGTCAAGCTCAGGATGCTTGGCGATGTAAGCATCTATCTCCGCATCCGTCGCCTTGACCTGCTCGACCAACTTCTCCTTTGCATACGCCTCGGCAAGGGAGCGTGCTTCCTGCAACATGATCTGCAATTGCACCCGTCTGTCCTTCTCCAAGCCCTCTTGCCTGCCCTTGCGTTCGGCAATCATGATCTGCGCCCATTGTTGCTTCAACTGCTGCTTCTGCGCTTCGGGCAGCTCGCCCGCCTGCGGATTACGCGTGCGCGCATCGGCGATAAACTCCTCAAACTTTTTATCCTGTTCAGGCTCTTTCAAAAACGCTTCCATGTCGGCCTGAGTAATGCTCGCCAGCGGCGACCCGCCAGGCGATTTTTTACGCTGTGCCTCCAGATAGTTCTGACCGATGACGAGCGAGCTGGCCAAGCTTAATTGTCGCTTCATCTCTGGACGCTCGGCGAAGCCTGCGGCCTTGGCCTCTTCAGCGAGCGCGAGCATTTCACGCAGGTCTTTGGCAAACGCTTTGCGCGTTTCTTTATCTGTGGCGAGCTGCGCCTGCGCCTGCGGCGGGAAGCTCTCGACAATCGTCTTCATGTCCTCTGCCGAGAGGTTCACGGCTCCGGCGCGTCCGGCCTTCACTTGCCAGACAACCAAACCCACAGCGAAAAGAATTGCGACGGCGGCGGCAATAATCGCTTTGGCCGTCGAATTCATAGAACTCTTCGAGCCCTGGGTCGGCTTGTGAGCCGGCGCAGCAGAGGGTTTCTCAGTCGCAACTTGTTCTGCTGGCTGTTTGGGTCTGGACGTTTCCGAATTATCCATTCCACACGAAGGGCAGATGCGCTGTCCTTCTTCCAGAGTAGCCCCGCATTTATGACAAACGCTCATTATTATCTCCTTATTACAGACCGCACATCAGGCAGTCAATTAATCATTACCCACAGCATCAGTATGCTCTACCAACTCCAACAATACTCCGCCCGCCGTTGCCGGGTGAACGAATGCGACCAAACAACCGCCCGCACCAACACGCGGAGTCTCGTCAATTAGCCGCGCGCCGCTTTCTTTCAAGCTCTGAAGCGTCGCACGAATATCGTCAACGCGCACGGCGATGTGATGAATACCAGCACCACGCTTTTCCAGAAACTTTGCGACGGGCGAATCAGCGTGCGTCGGCTCTAATAACTCAATGCGCGGCTCGCCAACCGGCAGCATCGCCACGCGCACACCTTGCTCCTCGACAACCTCCGTATGCGTCACCTGAAGCCCCAGCGCATCGCGCCAGAACTTCAGCGAATCTTCAAGAGAGCGCGTGGCAACACCGATGTGTTCAAGTTTCATAAAAACAGAATACGGGAGAAGCAGAATACAGAATACAGAAGTCAGGAGTCAGAAGTCAGAAGTCAGAATAATAAGGCGGAGAACCACTGTTACGGATTTTCTTTTCTCCTGTCTCCTGTCTTCTGACTTCTGTCTCCTGCTTTCAGTATCTCTTCCACCGCAGAATACGGGTCACGTTGTTTGGCAGCTACTTCGGCTGCGAGCGCGTCTAGCTTCTCTGACGCTCCGTCACTATCCAATGCTCGCGCCAGCAATCGTTCTCGTAGAAGCTCTAAGATGCGCCAACGCGCAATCGCCTGCCGACGCTCCTGGCTCGTTTCCGTCTGTCGATGAAACTCGCGGTAACGCTCAATTGCTCCGACCAGATCGGTGATTCCCTTGCTCTCGGTCGCCACAGTCTTCACAATTGGCGGCTGCCAGGCGTCCTCACGCATGGCGAGCGAGAGCAGTGCCTCCAACTCCTTTTCCGTTCGTAAGACGCCTTCGCGGTCAGCCTTATTGATGACGAAAATGTCACCAATCTCCATGATGCCAGCTTTGATCGCCTGAATGTCGTCGCCCATTCCCGGCACGAGCACGACGACAGAAACATCCGCTGTCTTGACGATCTCCACCTCATCCTGGCCGACTCCAACCGTCTCGACGATAATCTTCCCGTAGCCCGCCGCATCCAGGATAGCCACTGCATCCACAGTCGCACGCGCGAGGCCGCCGAGGTTGCCGCGCGTCGCCATCGAACGAATAAAGACTCCGCTGTCGAGTCCGAGCGTCTGCATGCGGATGCGGTCGCCCAGGATTGCTCCGCCCGAAAACGGACTCGAAGGATCAACGCAGATGATGCCGACGCGCTCACCCTGCTGCCTGTAGGCCAGCGCCAGCTTGTCAACGAGCGAAGATTTTCCAGCACCCGGCGCGCCCGTGATACCGATGATTGTGCCTCGTCCCGTGCGCGGGAAAACGGCCTTCATCAACTCGGCAGCATCAACGCTCCCGTCCTCAACCTTCGAGATCGCGCGAGCCACAGCGCGGGCATCGCCCGCCTCGATTCGGTCAATGAGAGTATCCCTATCCATCAAGCAGCAACTCAGGGGCGCGGGACGCCCAGGTCATCACAAATTTTGCGCGCCAGTAGGTTCTTAATTTCGCGGTGGCGTGGAACGGCAGACATCGCACCTGTGGCAAGATTTTTGTAAATCGTATGCTTCGCGCCTTCTCGGAAGAAGATACAACCATGCGATTCCAGGTGGCGGATGAGGTCTGCTCGCTTCATCGCTACGCGGCGCGCAACGTCAAACGCTCGCGCGTAACTTTCGCGCCCTTAGTCAACCGTCGCTCTGATTCGTCCCTGTTCGCCTCAAGGATTAACTGTACGGCTTCCAACAAATTCTCTCGCACTTCTTCTATAGTTTCGCCCTGAGTGTTTGCGCCCGGAAGCTCTGCGATGTAGCCGATGTAGCCGCCTTCTTCCGCCTCTTCGTAAATCGCTGTTAAGTTAAATTCCGTCATACACAAGCCTCTACTATTTTCCAGTCCGGTTACTGCTTTAAGAGTTCCCGCGCGATGATGATGCGTTGAATCTCTGACGTGCCTTCGCCAATGGTGCAGAGCTTGGAATCGCGCCAGTATTTTTCGGGCGGATAATCTTTCGTGTAGCCGTAGCCGCCGTGAATTTGAATCGCCTCCTCGCAAACGCGCACGCTCATCTCCGAAGCATACAGTTTCGCCATCGAAGATTCTTTCGTCGTCTTCTTGCCATTATCTTTCAGGTACGCGGCCCGATACATCAAAAGACGCGCGGCTTCAATCTGCACGGCCATGTCGGCCAGCTTGAACTGGATCGCCTGAAACTCCGAGATGGGCTTGCCGAATTGCTCGCGCTCTTTCGAGTAGTGAACTGCCGATTCATAAGCGCCTTGAGCGATGCCGACCGCCAGCGCCGCAATCGAGATGCGCCCACCGTCCAGAATCTGCATCGCATTGACGAATCCCATTCCTTCCTCGCCAAGCAAATGCTCTTCCGTCACATGACAATCTTCAAAGACGACGCTCGCCGTCTCAGACGCACGCAAGCCCAACTTGTTCTCTTTTTTTGACGGCGCAAAGCCCTCCATCCCTTTCTCGAAGATGAAGGCCGAGATGCCCTTGCTTTTCTTCTGGCGGTCGGTCACGGCCATCGCCACGCACGTGTCGGCATGAATCGCGTGGGTGATGAAATTTTTCGCGCCGTTGACGACCCAGCCGCCATTTTGCCGCGCCGCCATAGTGCGCGTGCCCGAAGCGTCCGAGCCTGCGCCCGGCTCCGTCAGCCCCCACGCTCCGAGATGCCGCCCTTGCGCCAGCGGAACGAGATACTTCTGCTTTTGCTCCTCAGACCCGTACAGAAAAATATGGTTCGAGCAGAGCGAATTGTGCGCCGCAACGGAGATGCCGACCGAGCCGTCAACGCGCGACAATTCTTCAATGATCGTCGCGTACTCGACATAGCCCATCCCTGCCCCGCCGTACTCTTCAGGGAAGATGACGCCCGTCAGCCCAAGCTCTGCGATCTGCGGCCACAACTCAATCGGGAAATGCTGCGACTCGTCCCACTCCATGACATGTGGCGCAATCTCGGCTTCGGCAAACTCGCGCACGCTCCATTTAACCTGTTGTTGTTCTTCGCTTAGCTCGAACTCCATAAAGCCCCTTTATACGTGACAAGTGACAGGTGACAAGTGACATGATGAAAAGCCTTTTCTTGTCACCTGTCACCTGTCACCTGTTACTCCTAATTGTACCCTAACCCCGCCGCCCGTCGTTACCCGCGCCGCGCACTTTTGTTTTCACGGGCGGCTTACTTTTTTGTTTGCTGCGCAGAAAGCGCGCCACTTCCGCAGGCGCGAGCAAGCGCCATTGCTTTGGAGCGAGGCGCTCATCACGGAGAAAACCAATCCGCACACGGCGCAATTTCAGAACCGAGTGGCCAATCGCATCGAACATTCGCCTGATCTGCTGGTTGCGTCCTTCGTGCAGCACGACCTCGAACCAGGAGTTGGTGTCGCTCTCGTCCGTCTGCTTGATCTCGGCTGGCGCTGTGCGAACGCCATCTTCCAACTGAATGCCGCGTCTGAGGCGCGCGATGGCTTCTTCGGGCGGCACGCCTTTGACCTTCACCTCGTAAACTTTCGCCACACGGTTGCGCGCCGCCGTGATGAAGTTTGTGAACTCGCCGTCGTTGGTAAGGAGCAGCAAGCCTTCGGTGTTGAAGTCGAGGCGGCCTACCGGATGCAGGCGACCGAGCGACTTTGGCAGCAGTTCAGTGACGAGTGGGCGGCCTTCCGGGTCTGCCAGGCTGGTCAGGTAGCCACGCGGCTTGTTGAGCAGGACGTAAAACTTCTCACGCGATTCCAGCAGCGGATTAATCAACCGCCCGCGCACCTTGATGTGGTCACGCGCGGGGTCGGCTTTCGTTCCCGCTTCGGTCACGACCTTGCCATTGACCGTCACCTCGCCCGCCGCGATCATCTCCTCGGCATGACGACGCGACGCAAGACCGGCAGCAGCAATTAACTTTTGTAGACGTTCTTCCATAAACTGATTGAACAACACCGCTTACTCTTGCTCTTATGACTTTACGCCGAGAGCTTGCCGCACAGCACGACGAACCTGGCGACAGCGCGCGACCGATTCACGTGCGGTCGCCTTGTCTGCGGACTCTCCCGGATAACGATACGCAACGGCAAAGACAGTTAAAGACTGCAAGTCGGCACGAAGAACAGACCAAGCCGGTTCGACCCGAAGCGTTAGGTCTAACAAGGCGAGCAAGTCATGCGTCCTTCCAAATACTACTTCAGCTTCCTGCAATCGTGCTTTGAGATATTTTTCTGCACATTGCTGGCTAATGGAAACAGACGGCGTCGTAGTTAGGCTTCTTCCTGGCGCGCAGTTCTCGTTCGGCGGTAGCGAAGTCTGCCTCTGCTTTTTCTATCCATTCATGCGTGATTGGCTTCATAGAGCACACGTCCCCGCTCGACGACTTCACGCATAAACCAATCATTATTATCTATTCGCTCTCGCACTTGATCCGGCGTGCGAACAATCAAATCAACAGGAAATTTTGGGTTGACCTTGCTCAGGATTTCCAAAGCCTTCCGCATAGCTTTTCCCTTAAAAGGCATAACAATCAGAAGATCAACGTCCGAGTCGGCGGCAGGTGAGCCGTAAGCATGTGACCCGAACAAGACAATTCGTTCCGGTTGAAATTCTTTTGCGATGCGCTCGCTCAGGCTTAGTATCCGGCTTATATCTACCATCTGCCTCACTCCCAGCCAATCAACATTCTCGGTTCTAATAGTTATACAGACCCGCCCGCTAAATCCTCGAAGTCTTCGATGCTCGGCAACTCAGACAGATCTTTCAGACCGAACTGGAGGAGAAACTCTTTTGATGTGCCGTACATCATGGGTCGCCCGATGGTCTCTTTGCGGCCACAGGCTTTGATGAGGCGCTTGTCGAGCAGCGTCTTGATGGCCGAAGGCGACTGCACGCCGCGTATCTCTAAAATTTCGGGGACGGTGATCGGCTGCTTGTAGGCGATGACGGCGAGCGTTTCCAGAGAAGCGAGCGAGAGCTTGGCCGAGGGACGCGATTTGAGAAACGCGCGGACGTGCTCGTGGTGCTCAGGGCGCGTGGCAAACTGCCAGCCGCCGGCAACCTCGCGCAGGTGCAGGCCGCCGTTGCGCGCGTTGAATTCTTCGGCCAGCCCTTCCATAGCCATCTCAATCCAGCCGCGATCTTCCTTGAGTACATCCGCCAGAGCTTTTGTGCTCAGAGGTTCTTCCGAGACGAAGATCAGCGACTCGATAATCGCCATCATCTCGGCCATGCTGCGAACATGGTGCGGTTGGTCAGCATCTTCGGAGGCGGTTGAATCAACCTCGCCTGCGGCGTTTGCTTCACTCGCGCGCAAGGCAGCCGCTTCCCGCGCGTCTTCCGCGTCGGCGTCGTAGATGATGGGGCCATCGTCACCATCGTCGGTTTCAAGCGGTGACTCCGCGTCGGACGGCAACTCCTGCCCTTCCTCCGCCTGCTCCCTGTCTTCTGCTTCGATTGTTTCTTGCATCGGTTGCTCTTTGATTTCTTCGCTCATGGCAGTAAAAGTTTTCAGGCGCTGGCGTGCGCGATGATTTCGCCGAAAGTTTCGCGTTGGATCAGAAAGATTTCGGTCGTGCGAACGAGTTCAAGGACAGAGAGAAACGCCAGGACAAGCTCGCGGCGCGAGCCTGCGCGCTCGAAGAACTTACGCAGATTCAACTCGCCAGCCGAGAGAACCATGTTGCGCAATCGTTCGAGCATCTCCGTCATCGTGATTTCCTCGCGCTCGATCTCCATCAGGACTTCTTCCTTGTGGCGCGCGAGAATTTGTTGGAAGACTCTCAACATATCGAACAACCCGACAGCAACTTCCGGGTTCTGCTTGTCCGTCTCTAATTCGCCCCGCGTGAAGACGGCCTGCTCGACCGTGGCGCGCGACCAGAGCATCTGCGCCGCAGCCTTGTACTTCTGGTGCTCAAGAAGCTGGTTGATAAGCTCCGAGCGCGGGTCGAGCATTTCTTCATCCGCCGCACTGGCGAGTGGGTCGCGCGGCAACAGCATTCTGGACTTAATCTCGATCAGCGTTGCCGCCATCACTAAAAAATCGCCAGCGACGGCGATGTCCAGTTCCTGCATCAACTGAAGGTAGCGCAGATACTCATCCGTGATCCGCGCCAGCGGAATGTCGTAGATGTCCACCTGCTCCTGTCGAATCAGGTAGAGCAGCAAATCGAGCGGCCCCTGAAACTCGCCCATGATGAGCTTCAACTCTTCGCCATCGCTGCCGGTGACGAATGAGGGACGCGCGCCCGCGACGCTAATTGTCGTCGCTGGCGTCGAAGCCGGATTCAAGTTTGCGGTCGTCTCGTCCATCATCCCTCCTAATTTATAAAGACTTCGCCCCATGAAGACCCATGCGCGACTTCACTTCTTCCATCGTCGCCCGTGCGATAACGCTTGCGCGCTCGCGCCCCATTTCCAGAATGCGGTCAAGCTCTGCATCCGAGATGCCGCGCACGCGCTCCTGAAAAGGCTGCAAGAATTCTACCACCACGTCCGCCAGTTCGCCTTTTAATTGCGCGTAACCAAGACCCGCAAAATGCTCTTCGATTTCAGGCCGCGTCTTCTGCGTCAGGATTTGATAAATCGTGAGCAGGTTTATGAGCGCCGGTCTGGTCTCGTCAAATCGTATCTCAGTGCCTGAATCCGTGACGGCGCGTTTGACCTTGCGCCTGATCGCGTCCGCATCATCGAGCAGGGCAATGCTCCCGTTCGGATTCTCGTCCGATTTGGCCATCTTCTTCGTCGGGTCACTCAAAGACATGATGCGCGCGCCGACTTTTGGGATGAAGGGTTCGGGGATGCGAAACGTCTCGCCGTAAGTGCGGTTGAAGCGCATCGCCAGATCACGTGTCAGTTCAAGATGCTGCTTTTGATCTTCGCCGACAGGCACAAGGTCTGTCCGGTAAAGAAGAATGTCGGAAGCCATCAAGACCGGATAATCGAAGAATCCGACGCCTTTGTTCTCGCGCTGCTGGCGTCCCTTCTCCTTGAACTGCGTCATGCGTTCAAGCTCGCCGATGCGCGTCATGCAGTTGAGCACCCACGCCAGCTCGGCGTGCTGCGGCACATCCGACTGGATGAAGATGGTCGAGACCTGCGGGTTAATGCCTGCTGCCAGGTAGAGGCGCGCGACTTCTCTTGTTTTCTTCGCCAGTTCCTGCGGGTCTTGCGGGAAGGTGATGGCGTGCAAATTGACGACGCAGAAGAAACTCTCGTACTGGTGCTGCAACTCGACCCAGTTTCTGAGCGCGCCGAGATAATTGCCGAGATGAAAGCCGCCGGTCGGCTGTGCGCCGCTGAAGATTCGCTTCATCAAATTGAAAATTTTCCCAGAAAGACTAAATTGAACGCTATCGGCATAACGAAGCCGAAAATGCTACTGAACAGCCCTGTGAAGATTGCGATAAAGAGCAGGATCATCCCGTATCGCTCCAGCGCTTCAATGGCTGACTCGAAACTCGAAGGCAGCACGCTGCTCAAGACCTTACTGCCGTCAAGCGGCGGAATCGGCAACAAGTTGAAGATGGCCAGCCCCACATTCAAGGTAAAAAACCCGGACAGCAAGGTGACTGCTCCGCGAGCGAGCGCATCATCAGTAGTTGCCGGAGCGATTGGCATCCATGACCGAAGGCTCAGGTCAAACGTTATCACGCCCGTCTCGAACAGCACGCGAATCGTGATTCCGGCGACGATGGCAATCGCCAGATTGCTCAAGATTCCCGCGATTGAGACCCAGAAATTTGCGACGCGTTTGTTGCGCCACCTGAGCGGATTAACCGGAGTCGGGCGCGCCCAACCAAGCAGCGGCACGCCTGTGAAGAAAGACAATCCGGGGAAAAGGAGCGTCCCAATCGGATCAACGTGAGTCATGGGATTCAGCGAGATACGTCCCTGCGAGCGCGCGAGATCATCACCGAACCTGTTAGACATCCAGGCATGCGACGCTTCGTGCAAAGAAAGAGAGAACACGAGCGCCACCATGAAAAGAATAAACTGGCCTATATCGTATTTGCCCATGACCAACTCAGACAGCGAAAATAAACACCATCAAGTGCGACCCATCACACTAACATGCACCCTTGAGCCTGTCAAAAATGCCGCAAATTGTAGGGGCAGGGCTTGTCCCTACAACAATGTCCCATAGATGCCGAGCGGCAATCTGTAAACGGCTTCGTTGGTGGCGACGACCATCTCGCCCGTTGAACTGAAAGCGAGGCCGACGACATTCATTCCGGCGACGAACATCTCCGCCTCGCTTGCGTCGGGCGCGATGCGGACGATGCCGCGCCGCCCGTGCAAAGAAGCTGCGACGTAAAGGAAGCCTTCGCGGTCGAAAGCGAGTCCGTGCGGGCGTCCCAGACCACGATAAAAAACGCTTGCCTCGCCGTTGCGGTCAATCCGCATCACAGATTCAAAACTGGAGACAGTTGGCCCGGTCACGTACAACGCGTCATCCGGCCCGAACGCCAGATGATAGGCCGAGACGGATTGTTCAAGCTGCGCCCAGGGCTTCTCTTCTCCGATTCCGTTGACACGATAAATTGTGCCGGTGCGGTCGCCGACGTACATTTGCCCCTCTCGGTCGAATGCGAGGCCGGTCGCCACACCCAGATTGCTGGCAAAGGCGACCGCTTCTTTGAAAGGCGTGATGCGATAGACAGTGCCGTCCATCCGGCTGGTGACGAACATCTGCCCGGTTTTGTCGAAGGCGATGCCGGTCGGGTTAGCGATGTCGCCTGAGAAGTCGGACAACTCGCCGTTTGTGTCTATGCGGAAAATTGTGACGGGAAACTGCTGCCCGCGCGAGCCGGAGCGCGTGACGTAGAGCGAGCCGTCGTCCGGGTCAAAAGCCGGACTGGCGACGAGGTGCAGGTCTTCTGCAAGCCTGGAAGCAACTGTGAATTTCGCCGGGGCGGTGCGCCGCTCGTCACATTCCAGCGTCACATCAACATCTCTGCCCCCGTCCACATCGGGGACGATGGCCAGCACGCGCCGCGTGGAAGCCCCGACCAGGTGTCCGCGCGAGTCGTCGAACCACGCGCCGCAAGCCCTGATCCGGCTCGCCTCTAACTCCGCGCATTCGATGACGACCTCGCCGCCGGGAATGCCTCTCACCGGATTGACCCGCACGATTCGTCCCGCTCCGCTCATCTATTACTCCTTAGTCAATAGTCAATGGTAAATGGTGAATGGACGAACGGGTTTACTTTCTTACACCACTGACTATTTACCATTGACCATTTACTAACCAATCATACGACGGGCGTGCAAGTAGTGTCTAATTCCAGTGCTGGAGAAAGTTGGAGTTTCCGCTTGAATGGCGCTCTCTTTCGGTGCTTGCAGTTTAGCTCGCTATGCTATAATCCGTCCCGGTCAAGCTCAGCCCCGCCGCACTTTCGGAAGAGCGGGGTGATTTGCGCCCGCGCCCCGAGCGGACGCCTGACCGGATCATCGCAATGCTCAAGCGACCAGGCGAACATAATTCGCAGAGCAATACCAGAAGCTTCTACCCAGCGTCCGACGCCCGCCGCCACCGCTCGCTTCAATCGTTCTGTAACTCAAATACAGTAGAAACAGTCTGGAGTCTGAAGTCTGGAGTCTGGAGACAAAAGACATCAATTGTTTTTGACCAGTTGACTTCAGACTCTAAGATTCCAGACTCCAGACTGTCTTTCACGGGAGAAGAAAATTATCAGTAACGTACACGGGAACACACAGGGATTAAAGCCTAATCAGTTGCGTCGCATCGAAAAGCTTTACTCGCGGCGCATCGCCCCGCACCAGATCGTGACGCCGGAGTTTGCGCGACAGATGACCGAGCTTTCGTTTGAAACACGGAGGCAGATTGGCGCGCTAATTGATCGCAAAGGCTACATCGAATATGTCGTCGTCGGCGATGCCAGGCGAATCGAGCTGCCGGATTTAAAGCGCACGCGCGTGGCCGCAGACCGTTTTCGCGGCCTGCGCTGTGTCCACACACACCTGCGCGGTGAAGAACTGACGCAGGACGATTTGACAGACCTCGCGCTTTTGAGGCTCGATCTGATGGTTTCGCTCGACGTGGACGCGCGCACGGGACTCCCCGGCATGGTGCGCGCAGCGCATCTGCTGCCGACAACTGCCGCCCGGCTGGACGCGAATGCCGGAGATGCGCCTTACGCTTTTCTTGAGCCGCAGATTCCTTCGCAACTCGACGTGGATTTCCTCGCGCTGATTAACTCGCTCGAAGAAGAGATGGCGCGTAATCGTCGCGTCGCGCGTCGCGCCGAAGCGCGTGACCGCACCATTCTGGTGGGTGTAACGACCGGCTCGATGTATGAAGCCGAAGAATCTATGGCGGAGTTGAAGGAGTTGGCGACTTCGGCGGGCATCGTCGTGCTTGATAGCGTCATTCAGCGGCGCAGCGGAATAGACCCGCGCACAGTCTTAGGGCGCGGCAAGCTCGAAGAGCTATTGGTTCGCGCGCTTCAGTTGGGCGCTGATTTAATTGTCTTCGACCGCGAGTTGCAGCCCGCTCAGGTGCGTTCGGTTTCAGAGGCAACCGACCTCAAGGTGATTGATCGCTCGCAGCTCATCCTGGACATCTTCGCGCAACGCGCTCAATCACGCGAAGGTAAGATTCAGGTGGAGCTGGCGCAACTGAAATATCTTCTGCCGCGATTGATCGCCGGACAGGATTCCGCGTTCTCGCGGCTCGCAGGCGGCATCGGTGGGCGCGGCCCAGGTGAAACGAAGCTTGAGACTGACCGCCGCCGCGTGCGCGACCGGATCAATCGTCTCGAAAAAGAGATTAACAGCTTGAGCTTGCGGCGGCAGGAGCAACGCAAAGAAAGAGTCCGGCGCGAGTTTCCCATCATCTCGATTGTCGGCTACACCAACGCGGGCAAGTCCACGCTCCTGAACACGCTTACTTCGAGCAAGGTTCACGCGGAGCAGCGCATGTTTGCCACGCTCGACCCGACATCGCGTCGCTTGCGACTGCCGCACGAGCAGGAAGTAATCATCAACGATACGGTCGGGTTCATACGCGATTTGCCGCCTGACCTGCTCGCGGCTTTTCGCGCCACGCTCGAAGAGATTAGCGGCAGCGACCTGCTCATACACCTCGTTGACGCGGTCAACCCGCGCTGGCAGCAACAACTCGAATCGGTCGAACGAATCCTCGGCGAGCTTAGCTTCAGCCAGATTCCGCGTCTCACTGTCTTTAACAAAGCTGATCTCATCGACCGTGATGCGATGGAAGCTATTTTACGCCAGGCAGCGCAGAGCGGCGCGCGCGACGTGGTGGACATCTCCGCGACCGACCCGCAAACTTTGCGTCCGATGCTTGAGCGCGCGAGCGCACTTCTGGCGCGGAATCTAGTTGACCGGCCAGATAATCAGAGACAGGAAGAGATTGAATACGCTAAGGCTGTCCTATAGATGAGCAACCGTCGTCGCCAACGCTACACTTCCCCGCTGGACAGGGCGCGCAACGCCGCGTTGCTTTTCATTCTTCGTCCCTACAGGTGGGTTGCCCCGGCCAGGCGCTTCTATATCGTCTACGGCTTCTTCGTCATTGTCACCACGCTGCTCCTCTTCAACTCTCATTCGCGTGTGTTCATCGAAAGCTACGACGAAGGTGAAATCGTTCGCCGCACCGTCACCGCGCCTGCCGACATCAGCGTGATGGATTGGACGGAGACGGAGAAGCGGCGCACTGCTGCGAAAGAGGCGGCGCGACCGGTTTTCACATTCGATCCGACACGCGCCGAGAGCGCCGTGCAGAGCTTTCGCGCCGCCTGGGAGGATTTGCAGAAGCAGGCTGCGGCGCAACCGAGCGGCAACAACGCCAATGCCAGAAAAGAATTGAAATGGGCGGGCGAGGGCGACAATGCAATCGTTGCCGCCATCATCGCTCATCGCTTCGATGCCGGTGAGCTGGAGCGGCTCTCGCGTATCCTGCGCGAGGCGAGCGACGGCTACATTTATGAAGACGGCGATGCGGAATATCTCAAGCAGGACATTGTGCTCGTTGATAAGCGGAACATGAGCGCGCGGTCTATCCTGAGTATGCCGCAAAGCCGTATGACTTCACTCTCTGCGGCGCAGAGGAGTTTGCGCTCACGTCTTTCGCAGCTTGCCGGATGGTCAACCGAACAACAGTCGGCCTTGCTCTCGGCCATGACGCCGCTGGTTCACGCAAACGTCTCTTACGACCCGGCAGCGACCAATGCCGCGCGTGATGATGCTGCCAGGAAAGTCGAGACCGCCCACATCCTGGTCAAGCGCAATCAGGTCATCGCGCGCGAAGGCGACACGGTGACTGCGCCCGTGCTGGCGCAACTGGCTGCGGTGCGCGATTACGCGCGCGAGGGACGCCGCTGGTGGAATCAACTTTTCGGGCTGTTCTTCCTCGTTGCCGCGCTCTACTGGCTCGCCTGGAAATTCATCGAGCATCGAAGCACCGCCGTCACGCTCTCGCTTTCGACAAGAAGAGCGTTTTCGCTCGTCGGCTCAGCCGTCATCATCCAGACGATACTGGCGCGCGTCGGCTTCACGCTCGCCGAAGGTATCGTTACGCGAGGCATGAGTGCGCCCCTCAATGACCCGATCATCTGGGACTTCGCCGTTCCGTTCGCGTCCGCCGCGCTGCTCGTCGCCCTGCTCGTTGATACGCAACTCGGATTGATAACGGCGTTGATGAGTGCACTCTTTGCCGGGCTGCTCGCGCCGACCGGCGTGCTGATTTCCATTTACGCGGTCATCTCTTCGACGGCGGCCATCTACGGCATCGGGCGCTACCGCGAACGCCAGTCAGTCACAGTCGCAGGACTCTTAATTAGCTTGGTCAATGCGCTGACTGCCGTTGCGATAATTGCTTACGCGCAGCAACCGTTGACGCTCAAAACAATTCTCTTCACGATGGCCTGCGGCATCCTTGGCGGATTGCTCACGACGATCTTTACTGCGGGCGGCCTGCCGATTAACGAATCGTTCTTCGGCATTTTGACAGACGTTAAATTGCTGGAACTATCGAACGCAGACCTGCCCGTACTTGGCCAACTGGCCTTGCGCGCGCCCGGCACGAATCAGCACTCGCACGCCGTCGGCCAACTGGCTGAAGACGCTTGCCGCGCTGTCGGAGCAAATCCATTGCTCGCACGCATCGGCGCGCTCTATCACGACATCGGCAAGACCGCCGCGCCCGACATGTTCGTCGAGAATCAACAGGGAGGCCACAATCCGCACGACCGGTTGAAGCCGACGCAGAGCGCGCGCATCATCACGAGCCACGTCACCTACGGGTTGAAACTCGCCAAAGAGATCGGCCTGCCCAAACAGATTTCCGATTTCATCCCGCAACATCACGGCACGCGCACATTGCACTTCTTTCTGCGTAAAGCGCAGGCGCAGGCAGCCGTTGGCGAAGAGGTTGACGAGGCCGAGTTTCGTTATCCGGGGCCGAAGCCGCAGTTCAAAGAGTCCGCCATCATGATGATCGCCGATTCCTGCGAAGCCGCTGCGCGCTCGCTGGCGCATCCGAATCCTGAGAACATCAGCGCCATCGTCACCAAGATCGTTGACGCCATCATCAGCGACGGACAATTGGACGAATGCAACCTTTCATTAAAAGAATTGACGACCATCCGCGAAGCCATCATCACTTCGCTGACAGCCATCTACCACGCGCGCATAGATTACCCCGGTTTCAACCCGCCTGAATTGACCAGCGGCTTGACACAACTCCCCAATCCCCAGTACGACACGGAAGAACGCGGAGTGAGCTACAGCAAGACTTCGGAGATTCCGATTAATAAGGCGGGCGAGGTCGAAGACGAAGCGATTCCGCGCGGGGCTGCGAAGCGTTGACACGTCGGAAGAAACTATTGGGGAACGTCGCGTCCTTCAAGTTTGTCTAAGCGATCTTCAAGATCACCCTGAATGCGCGAGATGTCGGAGAAGGCAGAGCGAAACATCCGCCGGAAATCTTTGTTCTCATCTTCGACCCTGATGAGCCGTGTGTTCACTTCTTTCAACTGCGCGAGCACACTTTCCCAAATTGGGCGCGTCTCCTGCAAGCGCCGATCAACTTTCTCTTCAAGCGTACTGAGGCGCGTGTCTATAGAATCTAAACGCGCAAGGATAAGCTTCAAATCACCGTTCGGTAAATGTTGTGTAATCTCTTCACTCATAATCGTCCTCTGAACCGAGATTATGAAGCTTATTTGAGTTTCACTCAAGTCCGAAGTCAGACTTGGCTCTCTTCAGAACTGACCACGCAGCTTTTGATAAGTGGTCGCCAGGTCTTCCGGGTGGACACGGGTTTCGCCGACGGTCGTCATGAAATTTGTGTCGCCAATCCAGCGCGGCATGATGTGCATGTGGAAATGGTCGGCGACTCCGGCTCCGGCGGCGCGCCCCAGGTTCATTCCGATGTTGAATCCGTCGGGGCGATAGATTTCACGCATCGCTGCCTGGCAGCGTTTCGTCAAATCCATCATCTCGTCTGTGGTTTCTTTCGGCGCGGCTGCGATTTCGCTGATGTGCGCGTAGGGCACGATCATCGTGTGGCCGCTGATGTAGGGATAGATGTTGAGGACGATGAAATTGTTGGCGGCGCGATGGACGATGTATTTGCTCTCATCATCGCCATCAGACTCAAGCATCGAGCAGAAGACGCAGGGTGTTGGCTCGCGCCTTTCATCGCCTGACCCCGCTTTGATGTAGTCGTATCGCCAGGGACTCCAGAGCCTGTCCATGACTCGTATACCTCGCGCTCACAGTTGCCGGGAAATTTAGAGAGTGGGGGGCGTGCGGTCGTCCCTTGTCGCGTCAGTTGATTTTGACGAGGAGGCAGCGCTCTCTTCGTTGATTAATTCTTTGAGTTCTTTGCCCGGCTTAAAATAGGGGACGCGCTTGGCAGGAATGTTGACGGGGTCGCCGGTTTTGGGATTGCGCCCGCGCCGCGCGCCGCGCTCGCGCACGCGGAAACTACCGAAGCCGCGCAGCTCTATCTTCTCGCCATGATTGAGCGTCTCGATAATGCTCTCAAAAACGATCTCGACGAGTCGTTCAGCGTCCTTTTTGGTGAGTTCCGCCGCCCGCGCTACATCTTCAACCAGTTCCGCTTTAGTCATGTGCCGTCACCTCGCTGCTCTATGAAGGACAAAGGCCACTTGGGGCCGCAAAGCCTCTAGAAGGCCAAACGGGTTGCTGTCATCAACTCAAAAAGTGAGGGCGGTGAGTGAGCGTACAGTAACAGAAAAGGGCAGCCTCCCGCAAGACACAAACTTTGCGCGGCCAACATTTTAAGGAAAAGCAGGAGACAGAATACAGAAGTCAGGAGTCAGAAGAAAAGCACGTCTTTCATTCTGACTCCTGACT
>JAVHVE010000071.1:0-22075 GCA_032160705.1 Acidobacteriota bacterium
TGGCGGCTGGATCAACAATCAAGGTCGTGATGTCCATGCCGCTTGTTATAGCGACAAGCACTTAATCTTTGCACCAAATCTGCGGATGAACCGTCTTACATAAGATTATCGGACTCTATAGCTTTAGCGTAACTATTCACCTACCGAACTAACTTGTAAAAAACAAAGTTCATAGAACCGCCATTCCAACTCAACGATTTCTCTTCACCTTCCATCTGCTTTCTCATTCTCTCGCTCTGATAGCGACGCATGATCGTTGACCGCAACTACATCTTTACTCTTTACTCTTTGGGCGTCGGGGCCGTCTTCCGCCACTTCCAGCAGATCGAGCAGGAGCGCGCCGCCCGCATCTTCTCTAACAAACTTATTATGTGCGAGCAGCGCATCAAGGCCGCCGTCCGTAACTCCACGGTCGTCGGCGCGGACGAGACCGGACTGCGAGTCGCGGGCACGGGCGGCCGGGTGCATGTCGCTAAGACTGATCAACTGACGCACCTCGCCTATGACGGGCGTAGGGGCAAGGCCGCCATGGACGAGATCGGGATACTACCGCAGTTCAGCGGCACGCTGGTGCGGGACGGCTACCTCTCCTACACCAGGTTCGAGCGATGCTGGCACACTCTATATAACGCCCACCTGCTCAGGGATCTGGTCTTCATTGAGGAGACGAGTTCCGGGCAGAAGGCATGGACTGAGCCGCTGGCAAAGCTGCTCCTGAAGATCAAAGAGGCACCGAGGCAGCCGGGGCTAAGGGGGCAACAATGTTGGATCCAAGTGAGCAGAGGGCCTGGGCCACGCGCTACGACCGGCTGTTGAAGAAAGCCGAGAGGATGAACCCGCCGGCGGCTGAGAAAAGAGTCGAGCCGGGTGCGCCGAAGAAGAAGCGAGTCGCCCAGCCGACGCCGAGAAAGATCGTGGATCGATTGAAGCGTAGATGCGACGCCGTGCTGCGCTTCATGGCGGACCTCAGTGTGCCCTTCGACAACAACGGGTCGGAGCGAGACCTGCGGATGATCAAGCTCCAGCAGAAGACTTCGGGCTGCTTCAGAACTGAAGACGAGGCGCGCACCTTCTGCCGCGTGAGGAGCTATCTGTCGACCGCACGTAAACAACGCCACTCACCTCTGCGCGCGCTAGAGAGGGCGCTCGCCGGCAAGCCGCTTCCCTTTCAAGCGACAGAAACGGCCTCAACCACCTGAATAGTTACGCTTTGGCGTGACTATTCAGATGCCGGGTTAACAGTAGGTTAGTTGTAGGATTCGTTTCTCATTGCCTCCTGCGTATTCCGGCATTGCTCCGCTCCGTCGGTGGATTCATCGTTAGCCGCTTTTCTTTACGCCAGCTTGCGCCGGAACATCTTCGCCTTTTTCAACTAAGTCCTTAACGACGGAACCGACCACGCTTTTGAGCGCACGAATGCTGCTTCCACGACTGTCCCCGTGCGCCTCCAACGATGGAAACTCTTTAACACGCGCGACGAACGCCCGATCCTTTTCAGACCACATGCACTCGTACGTGTACTGAGCAGCGCTCATTTCTTGATCTTCTCCCTACTTGAACTTCTCAGCTCATCCTCATGCGCCAGCCGATAGAGTTGACAACCGTGTGCTCTCTTCTCCGACGGCCAACTGCTTAACCTTCTTCAGTTCCCTTCCTTTGAATCCGAAAAAGGCGGCCATCTCAATTATCTGGCGAGAGCTAACGAAATCTTTCGGGTCGGCGCAGAATTTTTCCATGCCCGGAGCAAACTCATGACAACCCATCCCCGCAGGTATTCTAAGGCCCAGCCCGCATTCACCATTTAGCTTGCGTTGCGTACAGAATTCACAAACTATCATTATGTGCTTCCTTCATGTGCTCAATCTGGTTCGGAATTAGTCGTGTTAGCGCCCGTCATGATTGCGGTTTTAGCTATGTGCGCCTCGCGCCGAAGCAGGCTTGCCGTTTCAGCAGCTTCCTGGACAGACATTCTTTTGCCGGGACTATTAACACATCCGACCCCACCTGCTCTCAACTCCCAGTTGTCTTGGCCTTTATACTTTCCCCTGTTCAGAGTCTCCGCCGCCTCGTACCCGCTTACGGTAGTCAACGAGAGGAGGAGCCTCTCGGTCTGGTTGCGTTCCTGAGTGGTATGTTCTATCGCAGCGCGGACTGCTTTTCGGTCGCCGCCAACCGATTCCCGCGTTTGCGAAGACCTTGACCGTGGATTAAGCCCAAGCTTGTCTGGCAGCTTGTATAGTTCAGCGCGATATACAGCAAGCAGCGCGAGGTATTGTTTGCATAGCTCGATGATGTTATCACTTGCCGCTGCGTCGAGAGCGAGCTTGGCTTTGCGTAATTTCTCTTCTAATTCCGGGAATAACATTTGTCGAGCTAGTCAGTGGCCAACCGGTATCCGTTGATAGCGCGATTTGCCATCCGAGTTCTCCCATGAAATATCCAGCACGTAAGGCTTGATCTCACCCGCGATGACTTCGAGTCGTTCTAACTGGTCTTGATGAAGCGCGGCTGGTTTACCATCTATCCACGTCCGATGAGACAAGACAATCTTCTCTTGTGGTTGAATAGACTTGATAGGGTCGAACTTAATATGAGCGCGCGAAACGTTGTTGCCGTCCGTGCTTTCCGGGCCTTTCAGAAAGATTGTCAAAATCTCGACGCTCATGAATTGTTGGTCGCTTGTATTCATCAACTCTAAAAGAATATTCGCTCCCTCATCTATCAATCTAGCCGTAAAGGGCGCTTCTGTTGTGGTGGTCATAATCCTCTCTCATGCTCCGTGTTAATCAGGACGGAGACAAGCGATACACGGAAACTCATCAGCTTCGTCTCTTTTGTGAATTAGCGAGAGACCGATCATCGTTACTGCCGGCGCGTCAACGGGTGATCGGGAACTCTTAAATCTTCGTTCAGCCCATCGGCTATTCCAAAATCATGTTGGCCATCGTCATTTGGAGGCCCTCCGTTACCATTGGCCTTTGGATCTACGGTAGTGATTGTGAAAGGGACGAGTCCTCGCTTGACCTCTTCGAGTGCGATGCTCGTGTTTCGCCGTCTTCGTGTGTCGCCTTCGATTCTTGGAAGCGAGCCGCGCTGGAGTTGCTTGGCCCTTAAAGCTGCCACGATAATCAAGCGATACCTTGAATCTACTCCCGGCCATTCCTCCTCATTCGAGATGTGGCTGAAGCCGTTGTGTGTAGATTGATCTGTTTTGACCATAAATTATTCAGAAGCGAAAACACGCCCCCATCCTGTTCCTGCACAAGTCAGACATGAATTAGTGTCGCTACGCCGACCGCTGCCTCCACATTGCCGACATGGTCCGGCAGGATGGGCAACTGAAACTTTGCCTTTACCACCACAGACCAGACACGAGATGACATAACCATGGGAGATAGCCCTTGTCCCCGTCCCTACGCACCGTGCACATGTTTGCGCCGTATGTTCTACTTGAACCAAGCTCATCTTTCATCCTCTTTTGGGCGCTGCGGCAACCCAAGATCAACTTCCGTCATAGACTTTCTCATAACTGTTATCCTTCAAGTTGACCTTGAGGTTGCTGTCAGTTTCCGGGCGATGCATAGAGCATTACATGCCCATCGCGTCGCCCATCCCCCCGGGCTTATCATCACCCTGGATTTCGGAAATGAGGGCTTCAGTCGTCAGCATCAAGCCCGCAATCGAGGCGGCGTTTTGCAGTGCGCAACGCGCGACTTTCGCCGGGTCGACAATGCCTGCGGCCACCAGGTCTTCAAAAGTATCTGTCGCCGCGTTGTACCCGAAGTTGGCATTCCTTTCGGCGCGAACTTTCTCGACAATCACCGCGCCTTCTTTTCCAGCATTCTGGACGATCTGACGAAGCGGCTCTTCAAGCGCCCGCTTGACGATAGTGACGCCGATCTGCTCGTCTAAATCTCCAGTCACTTCGCCGTCTTCGTCAGGCTCGAAGATTCTGAATTTATCGAGGGCCTTCGCCGCGCGAATCAACGCCACACCGCCGCCGGGGACAATGCCTTCTTCAACCGCCGCGCGGGTCGCGTGCATGGCATCTTCGACGCGCGCCTTCTTCTCTTTAAGCTCTGTCTCTGTGGCCGCGCCAACTTTAATGACGGCGACACCGCCGACGAGTTTCGCCAGCCGCTCCTGCAACTTCTCGCGGTCATAGTCTGACGTGGTGTCTTCAATCTGAGCTTTGAGTGTTTTCACGCGGCCTTGCAGATCGTCCGCGTTGCCCGCGCCATCAATGATGATCGTGTTGTCTTTGTCAATCGTCACACGCTTGGCGCTTCCCAAATCTTCGAGCTTGACGTTCTCAAGCTTGATGCCAAGGTCTTCGCTGATAACTTTGCCACCCGTCAAGACAGCTATATCGTCGAGCATTGCCTTACGACGGTCGCCGAAGCCGGGAGCCTTCACCGCCGCGACGCTGATTGTGCCGCGCAGCTTATTCACCACGAGGGTCGCCAACGCTTCGCCTTCGACATCTTCCGCAATAATCAGCATCGGCTTGCCTTGCTTGGCGGCCTGCTCCAGCACGGGCAGGATGTCTCTCATCGAAGAGACTTTCTTCTCGCTCAGGAGAATGACAGGATTCTCAAGCACGACTTCCATGCCTTCCGGGTCAGTCACGAAATATGGTGAGAGGTAGCCGCGATCAAACTGCATCCCTTCAACAAACTCCAGCGTTGTCTCCATTGTCTGTGAGTCTTCGACGCTGATAACGCCGTCCTTGCCGACCTTGGTCATCGCTTCTGCGATCAATTCGCCGATGGTTGCATCGCCGTTGGCCGAGATCGTGCCGACCTGCGCGATCATCTCGCCTTTGACAGGCTTCGCCATCTTCTTTATCTCTGCGGTCGCGCGCTCGACCGCTTTGTCAATGCCGCGCTTCAAAGCCATCGGGTTTGCGCCCGCCGCGACCGTTTTCACGCCTTCGCGGAAAATCGCTTGTGCGAGTACCGTCGCAGTAGTCGTGCCGTCGCCCGCCACGTCGGAAGTCTTCGAGGCGACTTCCTTCACCATCTGCGCGCCCATGTTCTCCATTGAATCTTTTAGCTCAATCTCTTTCGCCACGGTCACGCCATCTTTCGTAATCGTCGGGCTGCCATATTTCTTACCGAGCACGACGTTTCTGCCCTTCGGGCCGAGCGTGATTTTCACTGCGTCGGCGAGTTGATTGACGCCGCGTAAAATTGCCGCGCGTGATTCCATGCCCTGAGTTATTTGCTTTGCCATAACGTTTCCCTTTTCTCCAAATCTAAATTGTTAGTGACCTCCCACCGTGGGATGCCGATCAAGTCTTTCGCCGCCCGAAGAATTACTTGCCGATCTTCTTGCCGCTGCCGCTGGCTGAACCCGCGGCTGCGCCCGCACGTTTGATGATTCCGAGAATCTCGTCTTCGCGCATAATCAACAGCTCTTCACCGTCAATCTTGACTTCAGAGCTGCTGTACTTGCCGAACAGAACGCGGTCGCCGGTCTTAACATCTAACGCCTGCCGCGTGCCGTCTTTCCTGTATTTGCCTTCTCCGGCAGCGATGACTTCGCCCTCCTGCGGTTTCTCTTTGGCCGAGTCAGGGATAATGATGCCGCCGCGAGCCTGCTCGCCTTCATCAATGCGTTTCACGATTACGCGGTCATGTAATGGTCTGATATTTGTCGTCATAACTTACTCTGATCTCCTTATTCGGTTTTCTACCAAGAATTAAAGCCCGGCACACTGAATGTCCTATAGCTCTCTTTGACTGGGACTGAGAAAGCCTGAGTCAGGAAATCCGCTCATGTTCGAGACCGTACAGGGAAGGTAAACATCCTTCGCTTCATGATAGTTGGGCTGTGGGCGTCAGGTGGTCTGGGTAATTCCAGAAGATCTGAGAAAGGAGTGAGCTGGGCTCGGTTCTGTACAATTTTACGCTAGACAAAACTATATGTCAAATATAGGATATATTTCAAGTATAGTATATATTTCATATATGTGACATACATCGCATATGGTAATGCCGAATTTCAAATGAGGATGGGTAATGTGATTGAGCTGCGAATTGATGAATTGCTGGATGTGCACGAGCGGTCTTTCTACTGGCTGGCGAAAGAAACAGGCATCAGCCACACGACGCTATGGCGGTTGAAGAAGGGCAAGGCGCTGGGAATTAACTTCAGCACTTTGGAGAGCATCTGCCGGACGCTTAACTGTCATCCGGGCGATGTGCTGAAGCTTGTGAGCGAGAAGAAGACAATTAAGAGACGGGTGACGAAAAGTATTCGTGAAAGAACTTAGAGTCTCTCGTGCCGCCAGAAACACTCACGTCAAGAAGGGGCATGGCTACTAAATCACCCAATGGGAGATTACAGTTAAATCTTCGACTTCCCCACCCTGCTCAAATCCTAATATTTTCGTGAGCGCTGTAATGATGAACGGGACACTATATTTTGTCCCGTTCTCTTTCTGCTTTGCATAGGGTCATTGTCGTTGTGTGACATAATTTCTCGGACAATGACCCTCAAAGTGTTCCTCGAAATTAAAATGGAAACGATAACTTATCACGGTGACAACTCGTTGCTGATTACTTGTCGGACCCTTCGGTTCTATGTCTGTCTTGTCCTTTGAAGGCGGATGTTTAAAACAGTATGTGACCAATATACGCTATCGCCGTGAGCGAGTGCGGCTCACGGCGATAGCGTCAGAATCTGAAAAGCTGTTTAGCGATCCATAAGACCCTTCACAAAATGAGCATTTTGTGAAGGGTTCTTGTTCAATCCTCACGTCGGGTATTGAGAGTTATGGGCCGCACTCCGTATTGCTATGAGTTATTACCGCACTGAACCTCGTTTGATATTCAGTAGAGGTGATGAAGGCGCAGACCATCGCGCGGTAATTGTTTGGCGCTTGGTTATTCAGAATATCGAGCCAGAATAAATAACCGTTTTCGTCCGGTTCTCTCCTGAGATATGCGAAATACTGCGAGAGCACAAAGGCCCCGTTGTATTCCGCCTGCTTATATTCGGTATATCCGATGAGCTTGAGCAGCACGCGAGCGCGACTCTGTGTTTGATTGCCACCCGTATCGTATTCCGCCAGCAATTCGTTGCGACGACTCGCCATGTTCACGCCAGAGGTTTGCTGAACGTTTTGCAGCAATGCATCAACAAACTGGTCACGCGAAAGTGTGAGCGCATACTTGTTTGTAAATTCTGCGCGCTGCACGAAGTCGGTCGCCAGGGTTTGCATGTCAGCCGCCACATTGCCCCCTGCGGGCAGGAAACTGCGGTCGCGCGTGAACTCAAGATAGGTGGGCCGTCGCCCAAGACCCGCGCGGTAGAGGTAATGAATCAATGCTCCCCTATCCTGAAACTCCATCTCAATGAAAAATGCTGCGCTGACGCCGATGCGCCTGCTGTTGATGCACGCTTGGTCTGAGCCGCACATCGTAATCTCATTGACCCAGTAGGCCAGCCCGCCCGCGTCCGCCTGCCGATTGAGGAAGTCGTGATAATGCTGGCCTACGAAAATCTGCGGGTCATCAATCACATTCGTCGAAGGCTCTGTCGGGTCGTCCGTAATCCGCAGTGTAGCGCTTGGCATCGCGCCGAGCGAGGCGTTGCCAGTAGGGTTGCTGAGGGTGAGTGTGAACGTCTCCATGCCTTCAACATAAGAGTCTTCGTTAATCAGAATGTTGAGTTTCTTCTCTGTCTCGCCAGCAGCGAATCTTAGTGTGCCCAGAGCGATAGTGTAGTCTGTGCGTTGCAGGGCGGTCGCGTCGGCGGTGACGTAATTAACGTTGGCTGGCGTAGACGTGTCGCCCGTGCGCGTGACCTTAACGACGACAAAGGTCTCATCCTCGGTCACGTCATAGGTCGTCTGCTCGAATTGGAAGGTCGAAGTCACGACGGGAGGAGGGTTGCTGATCTTCGTCACGAAGCCGTCGGTGCCGCCTGCGTTCGCGGACTGTAGCGGGTTGAGCGTCGGGAAGTTGGTCGAGGCGGTCGCGCCCGCGAGATAGACGTTGCCCCCCGAGTCCACCGTGGCGGTGTTCGCCCTGTCCAGGTCGCCGCCGCCGAGGTAGGTCGAGAAGAGGAACGCCGAGCCGGCCGCGTTGAGCTTCGTCACGAAGGCGTCAACCGAGCCGCCGCCGTACGTGCCCTGTGTGGGGTTGACCGTCGGGTAGTTGGTCGAGGTCGTGCCCCCCGCGACGAAAGCGTTGGCCGAAGAGTCCAACGCGATGTCGTTGCCCGAGTCGTCGCCAGACCCGCCGAGGTAAGTAGAGTAGACGAGGGCCGAGCCAGCCGCGTTGAGCTTCGTCACGAAGGCGTCCCCGGTTCCGCTGAGCGCAGCCTGAATGGCGTTGGCCGTGGGGAAGTTCGTCGAAGTAGCGTGCCCCGTGACGTAGGCGTTGCCGGCGGAGTCCACCGCGATGTCCGACCCGACATCGTTGTCGCTGCCGCCGAGGTAAGTCGAATAGACGAGCGCCGAGCCAGCGGCGTTTAGCTTTGCGACGAAGGCGTCGCCGTCGGGAGAGCCGCCGCCGAACGTTGCTTGGAGGGCGTTGGCCGTGGGGAAGTCCGTCGAGGTGGTCTGCCCCGTGATGTAGGCATTACCGGCGGAGTCCAACGCGATACCGAAGGCGGCGTCGAAAGGGTTGCCGGCAACGCCTACGCCGCCGCCGAGATAGGTCGAGTAGATGTAAGCGGTGCCCGCCGCGTTGACCTTCGTGATGGTGGCGTCGCTGCCGCCCCCCATGAACGTGGCCTGAATGGGGTTGACCGTGGGGAAGTTCGACGAGGTGCTGCGCCCTGCGACGTAGGCGTTGCCCGAAGAATCCACCGCGACGGCGCGCGCCTCGTCGAAGGTGTCGCCGCCAATGTAGGTCGAGTAGACGAGGGCGTTGCCCGCCGCGTTGAGCTTCGTCAGGAAGCCTTCCGAGATGCCGCCGCCAAATGTCGCCTGGATGGCGTTGGCCGTGGGGAAGTTCGCCGAACGGGTCTGCCCGACGACGTAGGCGTTGCCGGCGGAATCTATCGCGATCCCGCGACACCTATCGTCGCCGGAGACGTTAAAGTCGGTTTCGGTGCCGCCGATGTAGGTCGAGTAGACGAGGGCGTTGCCCGCCGCGTTGAGCTTCGTGATGAAGGCATCGTTGTCTGTCGCGGCGTTCCCGGCGTTGAACGTCGAGTCGAGGGCGTTGGCCAAGGGGAAGTTGGTCGAGGCTGTCTCGCCGCACATGTACACGTTGCCGGAGGAGTCCACCGCGATGTCGTTCACCTGCTCGCCGGCGCTGCCGCCGAGGTAAGTGGAGTAGACGAGCACGGGGTCAATGACGAGCGGGAGCGCCGTGTTGTACTCGCCCAGAGAGAAACGGACGCGCCCGCTTTCGTCGAGCACGTAGCCGCCCTCGACCGCGCGCCGCGCGCCTGCCACTTCCTGATAGACGAAAGGCTTTGGCTGCCGGACAACTGCGTCGCCGAGTGTCAACAGCAACTCGCCCGCCGCGTCCACTTCCACACCGTCCGCGCCCGCGAACTCCAGCGCAATCGCTCGCGCATCCCTCCCCGGCGCAACGTGGAAGTCGTACTCCAAACGCCTCTGGTTGCCGTAATACACCACATCAATGCCCGGATAAACTTCGCCGTAGCGCACGCGGGCAAAGGTCTGATTCTCCGTCAACCACTGGCTTGAATTGTCGCCTACGAAGTAATTGACCTTGCCAGCCAGCTCGTCTAAACCTTCGGCTCTAGACCCTTCGTCTGAGCCGACAAGCTTCATGCGAAGTATCTTAGGAGGCCGTGAAAGGGCATCGCTGGAAGCATCAACACTGCTCGCCATCAATGTCTCGCCTACATTGGTCAATTGTGTGTTGCGATTCTCCTGCGCCCGTTTGTTGCTTTGGCGGGCCAGCAGGAAGACGGCTTCTGTAGGTTTTAAAAAGAGTGTGTAGCCTGCGCCGCGCGCAAGAAAGTTTACAGTCTCGTCTGTCTGTCCCCGGTTGGCCTCAAAGCTCAACGCAATCTGGCCATAAGCCTCACGCGCTTGTGCGGGCGTGAGCGGCGGCGGCGTTCGCTGCGACTCCATTGCCGGGCCAGCATTGTTTGCGCTTGAACTTACGAAGTCACGCTGCGGCGTGTTGCGGCCAGTGGGCGCTGTCACTGCGATGAGCAAACACAGTACGCACAGCAGCATCAGCGTCAGGCTGAAAGGTCTTTTGAGGAGTGTGGCTTTCATAGTATTCATATCTTTCTTTGAAGAGGAGTTTAACTACACACTAACGTCCGGGCGTGACCTGCTGGGCCAGAGTCCAGTTCCCGTTCTTGTGATGGTTCGGGTTGTCCATCGGGTCGTTAGTGGAATGCCAGCCGCCCTGCCCGTCCGTCCAGGTGTAGAGCGGGTTGCCCTCAACGTAATGGTAGTTGCCCACGGCGCTGTTCGGGTCGTGGAAGGCGGTGCGGCCTATTATCGCGTCGTTCAAGGCGTCCTGCGGAGTAAATATATCCCGCGACCGCTGTTGATTTATCTCTCGCTGTCGCGCGACACTCTCACCGACACGGGCGCCGCGCTCGGCGATGAGACGGTCGTTTTCGATGATGTTCTGTCGGCCTATCTCGCTGTACCTGAATATTTCGTCCACCTTGCCCTGCTCGCGCACTATGACCCCGGACATTAACTGCTGCGTGATTTGTTCGTAGAACTGCGCCCATTGTGGATTGGGTTGCAGCGAGCCAGCGATCTGCCAGAAGGTCTCGCGCAGATGGTCGAGTTGCCCGCGCTCGGCGCGGAAGCAGAAGAGCCGCCCGAAGCCCCAGTTCAACATTCCGCCTGCCACCGGGATCCAAGTACACACGCCGTAAAATTCCTCTTCGATGACGCGCCCGTGCTCCTCGTATTCGACGCGCGCCACGACGCCCTCGGCCTGCTGCTGCGGCGGCGGGTCGTTGGTGGCCTGCCAGAGATTCGCCACGGGATGCGCGCCAACCACGCGGAGGTTCTGCCGGTCGCCGCGAAACTGCGGGATCACCAGTTGGACTAATGCATCGGGCGCTGACTTCGGCGGCATACGCATAAGCCCGTGCTTGCTCTGCCCCATGGGGACGACGCCGAAATCAATCTCGCTCCAGAAGTAGGCTTGCGTAGGGAGGAACTCGAAAGACTCGATGCCCTCCGGGTTGAAGGTGATGGCGTAGACGAGGGCGGGTAGGTTGGTGGCTTCCATGTTCCACACGACCTTGCTGCCCGCCCTCCACTCACTCGGGTGCGCGAAGGTGGAGACGACCAACCCTCGATGCCGTTCGTCAACGATTCTGTGCTGCGCCATCTGCTGCTGTTGAAAGCGCGGCTTATTCCGGTAAGGCGAATTAGTATTCATTTTTTTCTCCTCTCGCAGGTATAAAGCGGAAAAGGGCGGCGGAAAGTGACACCCGCCGGGATTTTTTTAACGCCACATTTTCAACAACCATTCGCCCGTAATGTTTGCGTCAAATTAAACGGAGATAAATTGCGTTGCTGTTAAAATCCCCGAAGAGCGCTGGAATGAGTGGAAGATGGATTATAGCCAGGAAGCTAATTCCTGCGACACGCTGCGCTCACTGCTTCGCGGCGGCGCTTACTTCTTCGAGAAATTTGCGGTCATATTCTGTCAGCGCGTTTTGCGCTTCCAGTTGCCGCAGGATGTTCAAGGCGCGTTGGTAGTTCTCTTTCGCCTGTTGTAAACGGCGTGGGCGCTCTTCGGCGGCTGAGGCTTTAGCCCAATCGCTATAGACCTGGCCGACGTAATTGTAGACAGTAGCCAGTTGCTTTTGGGGGAAGAAGTTTTTGGGGTCGGTGGATTGATAATTGAAGACTTCGATGGCTTTCTCGTAAGAGGCTAACGCGCCGGCAAAATCATGCTGCTGATATTTGGCTAGGCCAAGATACTTCAAAATTCTGCCGATGTCGTCCTTGTAGGTGAGATTGCGCGGCTCTGCTTTCTCTAATTCCGCAAAGACCGCGAGCGACTTTTGCAGATACGCAGCGGCGTCATCCAATTTTTTCAAACGGGTGGAATCTGCTCCGAGCAGCGAGTAAGTCTTCGCCAGATTTTGCCGCGCCTGCGTGTTGGCCGGATCGTTCTTGACGGACTCCTCGACGAGCTTTAAGGCTTTCGACAAATATTCAATTGATTGCGCCGCGTTGTCGTCCTCGTAAAATTGCGCGGCTTGAATATAGATGTTCCAGAGTCCCTGTTGCATCACGTTGTCGTGCGGATTGCTGGCGAAGAGTGATTCGGTGAGCGTCACCGCCTTGATGATCTCGGCTTCGCCTTCCGCAGCTTTGTTATCCCAGAAGAGGTTCAGCCCAAGCGAGGCGTAAGCTCTGCCGAGCAGCCTGCCTATCTCCGCGTTATCCGCGTTCGTCTCCCTGAGCGTCTCAAGCTCCTGCAAGGCGCTTCGCAAAGGCGCGTAAACTTCGGAAACCTGATCGTTGAAATAATATGTTTGCGCGAGGTTGATGCGAGCCTCTGCGGAAGCGATGCGCAAGGCGATTGAAGCGGGCTGCTCGGCGATTAGTTTCGAGTAAAGCTCAAGCGCCTGTTCGGAATCTTTGATTGAGCCGCTCACGTCGCTCGTCCACCAGCGAATGTAGCTGGACGTGACAAGGTTGGCCGCCAGGTGTTCACGATTGCTCGATTCGTTCGGGTTCTTCCTGAGCAACTCAAGGCGAATGTTTTTCGCTTTTTCAAGACTCGCCAGAGCGCCTTTGAAATCACTCAGATTCGGTCTGGCGGGCGCGCCTTGAAGATTGCCGACCTTTTCGTAAGCCGATGCCAATTCACTTTGAAGCTGTAAATCTTCGCCCGCCTCCTGCGCCAGAGAGTCAAGATATTCCAGCGCGCGTGTGACGAGGGTTTCCCGCGCTTCGATTGAGCCTTCGAGCCTCTCAATCTTCGGCGTGATTTCAAAGAGTAAAGAGTTAGAGAGTTTGCGAACGTCATTGAAGCGACGCTCGGCGCGGTCACGCTGCTGGCGTGCGATACCGGCCTGCCAGAGGGCAAGGGCGAGGCCGACGACAAGCGAGAGCAGGATGAGCATCGCCGCTCCGACGCCAACCTTGTTGCGCCGGATGAACTTCCCGGCGCGGTAGGTGAAGGAATCTTTCTGCGCTCGGACGGGCAGACCGTCCAGATACCTTTGCACGTCCTCAGCCAGTTGCGCGGCAGCGGCGTAGCGGCGCAAAGGGTCTTCGCGCATCGCCATCGCGACGATGTTCTCAAGTTCGGCGCTGGCGAAGGTGCGCTCGATTGTTTGAGCCTGAGCGTCTGCGTCCTCCGGTTTGGTCGCCAGATTCGCGGCGACTGTTTTCTGTCCCGGAGTTTGCGAACGCCTCGCGCCGAGAGCCTTTCGCGCTTTCTGCGCGCGGGGCGTTTTGTTCAAGAGATCGCGCAGCAAGACGCCAAGGCTGTAAACGTCCGAGGCCGTCGTGATTTGTTCGCCGCGCACCTGTTCCGGCGCAGCATAGTCGGGCGTGAAGGCGCGCATCTCCGTGCGCGTGTGCTCGCCTGCCTGCTCCGTGTCGAGCAGCTTGGCGATACCGAAGTCTAAGAGCTTCGGCACAGCTTCGCCCGTGACGAGGATGTTAGAGGGCTTGATGTCTCGATGAACGACGAGATGCTGATGCGCGTAGGAGATGCCTCGACAGACTTCAAGGAACAATCGCAGCCTCTTGTTAGTCGAGAGTTCGCGCGCGTCGCAGTAGTCGTCAATGTGCACGCCCTCGACGTGCTCCATCACCAGAAACGGCTCGCCATCATTGCTCACGCCTCCGTCCAGGAGCCGCGCAATGTTCGGGTGGTTGAGCGAAGCGAGGATTTGACGTTCGCGGCGAAAGCGACGGAAGAGTTCCGAGTCTGCGAAACTGCGCCGCACGATCTTGAGCGCGACTTGATGTTGGAACTCGCCATCGGCACGCTCGGCCAGAAAGACCGCGCCCATCCCGCCGCGCCCGATCTCGCGTTTGATTCGATAGTGGCCGATTGCTTGCCCGGCTCGCGCATCAGGCGCGTCTTCGTCTTCAAAGAAGTCAACTGAAAAAGCGAGGGCCGGTGCGGCGAGAAAGCCGTCCACTAACGCCTCGCAGTCGAGCAGCGACTCGACCTCGCGCCGCAGCCCCGGCTCACCGACCTGCTCTAAAAACTTCTGACGCTCGCCGGGCGGTAGTTCAAGCGCGGCGTTCAGCAACTCTTCGACTTTGTGCCATTCATCGCTTTGCATCGCTAAGGATAAACGCGCGTTTCCGTGCCAAGAACTGACAGACGGATTTTTTCAGGATTGATCTTGCGAAAGCTCACGGTAGAGCCAGAGACGCGCCGTTTTCCAGTCGCGCAGCACGGTCCTGACCGAAACGCCCAGGAGCTCAGCGATTTCTTCCTCGCTCATCCCGGCGAAAAAACGTAGTTCGACGACTCGGCTTTTGCGCTCATCCATTTCTGCCAATCGCACCAATGCTTCGTCGAGCGCGAGCAGTCCAGCCGCACGCTCTTCAAGCGGGATTTGCAGGTCATCGAGCGAGAGCCGGATAGCCGTCCCGCCGCGCTTTCCCGCCGCGTGGGTCCGTGCATGGTCAAGCAGCACGCGCCGCATCATGCTCGCCGCGACGCCGTAAAAGTGCGCGCGGCTCTGCCAGTTGACGCGCGTTTGGTCAACGAGGCGGAGATACGCTTCGTTGACGAGCGCCGTCGGCTGGAGCGTGTGTCCGGCGCGCTCTCTGGCGAGAAAGGAGCGAGCCAGACGCCGCAGTTCATCATAGACGAACGGCATCAATCGCTCCGGCGCATTCGAGTCGCCGCCGCTCCATTCGTGCAAAATCTGTGTGACTTCGTGTTGAAGTTCGCCGCTCATCCCTAGTCCCGTCTCCAAGTTCGAGGCTGGATTCTATCGCGGATTTTCGATTAGTCCACAAAATTTTCACTTGTCGCACATATTTCGCCGCCCGGCCTCGCGTGAGGAGCAGGCTGAACCGCACGCGGCAAGCCTGCTGCTTACTACGCCTAACAAAACCGTCGCGTAAGCAGCCAAGGAAGCAGAATAGGAGCCATGGAGGAGGGCGCCATGGCGAAGGAACTGTTGCCTGATGCGTTCTGGGCGCGGATCGCGCCTCTGCTATACTAGGGACATGACAATCAAGAGATTGGACCACATCAGCGTCGTCGTCGACGACCTTGCGCCCGCTATCGCTTTTTTCACCGCGCTCGGCATGACGAAAGAAGGCGAGATGCCAATCGAGGGAGAGTGGGTGGACCGCGTTAACGGTATCGAAAATGTTCAAGTCGACATCGTGATGATGCGGACCCCGGATGGGCACGGGCGGCTTGAGCTGACGAAGTTTCGCAATCCACAACTGGTCGAGATCGAACCGGCGATAGCGCCGCCAAACACGCTGGGCCTGCGGAGCGTCATGTTTACAGTCGAAAGCGTCGACGAGACTGTCGCTCGCCTGCGCGAGGGCGGCGCCGAACTCATCGGCGAGGTGGCCCAGTACGAGGACAAGTACAGACTCTGCTACATGCGAGGCCCTGCGGGCATAATCGTCGCGCTGGCCGAGGAACTCAATTGAAGCGTTCACCGCCTTCCGCAGAAACTGGTGGCGCCCCAGGCACTGCTTCGACTCGATCCCATGGCTCGCAACCCAGTCTGCTTTCTAGCCTACTTGCGCCGCGGTTTTGTTAGGAGCGCTTAGTAAAAAACCTAGGCCAACTCCTACCATCGTTGTTCGTCCCCATCCAGCACGGGGAGCCACAAAGTCTAGGCCGGGAACGACTGAACGTCGCCGTCGCCTGACACCGGCTTTCTCTTGTACGCATTTGTGGAACGAACTCGGATTAGCCAAAAAATTATCAATATCAACGGTAGGACAGCCATGATAAGAATTTTCGGTCCGCCCAAGAAAGCCATTACTCGTCGCTGTGCCAGGAAGGACCCTGTAGCGATAAACAGCCCAAAGCACATCCGCCAAAGATGCCGCGCTATTCGCTGCTGACCGAAGACACCGCCACGCACGAGCATGCGAACGTCCCCCGCGGCAGCAAGCAGAGCGACAGAACCGAGGAAAAGGATCATCCCCGCGGGCACTCCGTTTCTTGACCCCGTCGGGCTATTCGCCACTTTTAACCCGTCGCTAACGGCGAGAACTCCAAACACCAAGGCAAACACAAGCGGGCCCCAATCGAAAACGCTCGTTTCTCCCTCCTGCCGTCTGGCGGTCAACCACGCGGTTGTCACCAGATAGCACACAAATAGCCCGCCGAAAACATTGCCCAGATACGCCGCGCTTGAACCCATGACGAGCATCGCGACGAAAAACACGTTGCCGGCAAGGCCATGCCGTCGGGAACCCTTTCGGAACGACATTGCGCCTGCGCCAGACAGTAGCCCCAGGACACCGGCGCAAATATGAATGACTAATATCGACAATCGCATTTGTCCGCTCTCCCTTAGCTAGTCGCTAATGCCCGCTCGCTGGCTTGCTCCGGCCATCTTTGAGCCCCATTGCGGACTCCACAGTCCGCGCGCCGAGAGGATGACGGAGAACATGCCGGTCACTCCGAGCGCGATCAGCGTCCAGACGAAGAAGAAGCCCCCGCTGGAATTGGCGATGCCGCTCGCGACACCGACACCCTTCCCCTTCATGTGGAGGATGGGGATGCCCAACGAAAGGAGCCCCCCGAGGAGGAGGAGGATGTGCCCCGAGCGTCGTTCGGCGAGCGCCAGCGTTGCGTACAGCCAGACGACTAAGATGAGCACTCCCCCAATGAGGTTATTGAGTCCTCCCGGCTCGAACCCGCGGACGATGTCGTCCGTCAGGTGAAACGTAAAGAAGAGGATCGAGAGCAGAGACGCGATAGTTAACATAGCGTTGTGTTTCAATTGATATTCTCCGTGTTAGAGCAGTTGGGAGAGTCCGGCGAATCTCGCTTTTCCAACGGGCGAGGCTTCTGAAAGTAGCTCTATCATTTCATTTCCTCGTAGAAACTCCTCAGTTTTTTGTCCGTTGAAATTCGCCGCGCAGCTGCATCGGCTTAGCGTCTGGCATAACGAAAGTCAACTCTGCGGTATGATGGTTCGCGTCAATCATTGTGATCACGAAACCCTTAAGGAATCCTCCCTGCGTGCCTCCGGCGACATCGAGAAAACTGAACTCGATCGTCTTTCCATCCGGCAACATCTTCCCCTCTAAGCGAGACCGATTTCCGGCGTCACAATAATGGGTCGCGAGCAAACGATCCCCGTCCAAGTAGAACATAGTGATCTCATGGTTTGGGGGGCGCCCTCCGCCTGTATTCCCTTCATGCAGAATTGCGGTGCCACTGGATGCGGCGCGAATTGTGAAGTTGATCGGTATGCCCATAATCGTGCCTTGCCACGAACCCGCCAGGGTTTTCATTTTTCCGAACGCCTTCTGCGCGTCTGATTGCGCGGCGGGTTTAGTTGGCCGCGACATCGTCTGAGCAACAGATGTCCCGCGCCCCATCAGCGCCAACAGACAAATCAGAATTGCCGGCAGAAGAGTTGCCGTTCGCAACCCGAACAGCTTGAAGAGCTGTGCCATACGGTGGTTAACATCATCATGAGAGCCTCCATGCTCTGCATTGTTTTGAGCAGAGTTGACTATTGCTTGCATTTGGTTTTCCTTTCGGTTTGAGTGAAACAGTTTCCGAGCGCGCCTTGAGAGCCTATAGTCTTTGAACTTCCAAGTCTCCACAGGCTGTAATTAGATTGTAAAAAGTTGTAACGAAAGGAAGAGGACTTCTTCTCGTCTTTAAGCCGAGTTGAAGGAGCCGGGGATAAAATGTGGTATTGATTCGCTGCCGCTTATTCGACGAAGCGATAGCCGAGTCGGTGAACGGTGATGATGTGCTGCGGCTCGGACGGCTCTTGTTCGATTTTCTGCCGCAGCCTGGCGATATGGTTATCAACCGTGCGCGTAACCGGAGTGCTGTCATACCCCCAAACTTCGTCGAGCAGTTGATCGCGTGTGACGATTTCACCTCGACGCCGGATCAGGTAGCGCAAGATCTCAAATTCGCGAGCTGAAAGCTCCAATGCTCGCCCGCCTTTGCGCGCCGTGTATTTTCTAAAATTCAACTCCACATCGCCGAATGTAAAACTTTCGATGGCGACGACCTGTTTTGCAGCCCTGCGCAAATGCGCCCTGATACGCGCGAGCAGTTCCTTAATGCTAAATGGTTTCGTCACGTAATCATCTGCGCCAACTTCCAGGCCGACCACCTTGTCAATTTCCTGACCCCGAGCAGTCAGCATAATAATTGGAGTTTCGATCCCGCGTGTGCGCAAGGCGCGGCACACGTCTATTCCGCTCATCAAAGGCAGCATCACGTCGAGCAGAATGATGTCAGGTTTCTCGGTCGAAGCCTTCTCTAAACCTTCTTTCCCATCGCGTGCCACAGAGACCTCGTAGCCTTCATACTCACAGCTATCTTTTAGCCCGAGAACCATGTTGGGTTCGTCTTCGATTATCAGGACTTTGGCCAACTTTATTTTTCTCCTATGACTAAATTTGAGCATCAGCGGCCCTGCGCGGAGAGCGGAAGGCGAATCGTAAAACGACTTCCCTTACCGACCTCGCTTTCGACGGAGATTGTTCCCTGATGAGCTTCGATGATGTGCTTCACCAGAGATAAGCCGAGCCCACTGCCCTTTACGTCATGAACCAGTCCGTTGCCCACACGATAAAACTTCTCGAAAATCTTTGCCTGTTCAGCGCGTGGAATCCCAATGCCGTGATCGGCTATTTCAATGGACAGATCAGCCCCGCGCCTTTCCGTTGTGATCGAAAGCTGCTTAACCTCGCGTGAATATTTAATGGCATTATCAAGCAGATTTGAGATGGCCTGCGCCATCGCATCGCGATCAATTAAGACCGACGGCAGACTGGGCTGTATGTTTGTTTGAATGTCAAAGCCGGAATTGATGATCTGATAGCGATAGCTGGAAAGCACATGCTCAATCACTTCTGCCATATCACCATCGACGAAAACATACGTTTTCCGTCCGTCCTCGATTTTTGAGAAATCGAGGATGTTATCGATCATCTTGTTCAAACGCAGGCTTTCATGCCGGATGATCCGGTAGTACTCCGTCTTCTTCTCTTCACTGTTGACGCGACCGAGTTCAAGGATTTCAGAAAACAGGCTGAGTAACGAGAGAGGTGTCTTTAGTTCATGCGAGACATTTGAGACGAAATTTGATTTCGCTTGCGCCAGACGCGCCTCGCGGTCGGTGGCCCGTATCGTCAGGGCTATGCCACAAAGTAAGAAGACTAGCACCAGGAGAGTTGCCCCGGCGCTATGCAGAAAACTGGCGCGCGCGAGGTCATCGAGATTTGTATTCTTCAGGCCGATTCTCGCTTTCCAATTCGAGAACGGGCGATCAAAGTTGGTTTCGAGAAAGTATCCGTTTTGAGCCGCCCCGTTTGAATAAAGTACCCGGCTGTTCTCGTCGCTAATCGTAAACGCTATATCTGATGAGGCAGCGGTGTTCTCATGATATATCTTTAAGGTCTTACCTATACTGCCAGCCATCAAGTCATCTCTGACAAAACCTTCGTTCAATAAGACACCCACAAAACCGCTCTGCTCTCCTTTTGTTAAATCCTTCAACGGATAAAACAGATATGCTCCTTGACGCACGCCCGGCGGACATGTGGGACAGGAATGATATACGAATAAATAGTTGCGATTACCCTCAAGAAAACTTTGGGCCATCCGCGCGTTGTCAAATAGAGACAGAATGTCGGACTGCGCAGAGGTGAATCCTGACTGAGCGGTTTTCACAAAGTTGTCTGAATACACATACGCATAACTATTTGTTTCTTGCTCACCATCCCGGTAGGCGAAAGCAAAAATTTCTTCGATCTCAGGATGCGAGCGTTTTACGTCTGCAAAATATTTTTCGAACTCTTCCGCGGCTTTAGGTGACGAGAGGTGGATGCTGCCGATCGGGTTCAAGGTTTGAGCTGCGACGTTCTCCAGACGTTGTTTCATCTGGTGCTCGACAATGGTTAATCCCTGTCGAAGGTTGTCCTTGAATGCGCCTTTGGTTTTGTTCTGGAGTTCTGCGAGCGACCGATACTGCATATAAGTCAATACCAGAAGGGGAAGGAACACGCCTACTGATGCCAGTATCGTCAGCTTTTTTCGCAGCGATAGTTTGCTGATTGCATCTCGGAACATACTGGGCGAGATCATACATCAAGATTCTACAGACAGTTGCCACTCGTTAGCGCCGGAATTGTAAAAAGTTGTCACCTCTGACCGGATATCGGTGACTGCTTTTTACAAATCTTTAGCAACAGCATGGGGACTTCGCTGGCAGGGGTGAAATAGTATTTAAGCGGTCGAAGCTCGAAGAAAGTAATCGGAAGAATGTTTGTGCTAGCCACGCCGAAACACCGCTGTCTCAAAATAATTCTTGTAACACATCCGCAGAGAGCGCCATTGCTGCGTCGGAGATCGCAGGTCGTACACAGTGGCTTCGCAGCGGGGAGACGACCGTGATTGACTAGGAGGCGTATTCGGTTGGCGCGCTACATGGGAACACCGCTTCACAGAACATTGAGGCATCAGTCAAAGGCATGAAGATTGACTATAGTTAAGATTCATCGCTTCCGGCCCTTTTGATGCTGGCTTATCAGAAAACTATCCATCTCTTTGAAAAGGAATTCAGGGTCATCCAGCATCACAAAGTGTCTCGCCTTTTCAGACATCACAAACTTATGACCGGAAAGCGTCGCGTATTGCTCGCGGAACGATTTTTCAACCTGCTCCCTGGTTGCATATTGTCGTAAACCTATCCAAGTACCGATCACGAGTGTAGGCGCTTTGATGCGGACGAGCTCAGGGCGCAAATCTATTGTGAGCATCTCATACATAGCTTGAGCAATAGTAGCCGGGTCCGACAAAGCGCCCCATTTCGCAGCCAGAGCCACATTTGACGGATCAGTAATCATTGTCTGTAAAGTGGTCAGTTGCATCTGCTGACGTTGTTCTCGGGATTGAGCAATCAGCGCCTTGCGCATCGCCTCCGCCTGCGATTTGAGAGATTCAGGGTTGGCATTCGGTTGCAGCGAGGCAGGAGCGTAGGGCAGCGCATCGACGATGATGATGGGACCTACCAGCGCAGGTTCTTTGCTCGCCAGCCATAACGTCAAAATACCGCCCAGACTATGCCCAACCACGACGGGCTTACGAAGTTTTTTCGCGCGGATGTAATCGGCGAGACTGAGACGTGCCTTTTCGAGGAAAGGCTCTGTCGTCGGCGGCTCACCTGCGAAGCCAGCAAGGGTGAGGACATGACACTCATAGTTCGCTTTATACCTGGCGATTGTGCTTTCCCAAACTTGACCGGAGGATGAGAGCCCGGGAATAAGGATCATGGGCTGACCGTGGCCTATCACCTCAACTTTGAAGGGGTATTGGTTAGCCTTAGCTGATTGCTGTTTCGTCTGCGCCGATCCGGGAGCGCAGGCTGAGAAGACCAGAACAACAGCATAAAAAACCGTCGAGCGAGTGATGCCTCTACCAATATTTAATAAGAGCGCTCTCTTCATGACTAATCCTTTCAAACGCCTTTCTATCTATACCGGCAACCGCTTTGACGTTGACGACGATTCAGCAGCACTGTCAGCAGGTTTAGGCCAATCCCTAGGCCGTAGAGGAATCCCCGTATTGCGTCAACCCAATCCGTTCCGAGGCTGGCTTCAAAATGAAAGAACCTCGGCCAGATATTGGCCAGTGCCAGACAGGCCATACCGCAAAGCATTAAGGTTTTATAGTTTTTTATACGACTTCTGAAAATCATCTTGCTTTCTCCATTACAAGTTTAGTCAGTTATGAGATACCAGGTCAGGACGGCCCATTTGACGACCACCATGGTGAGGCCGACAGCCAGAAGGTCCCAACTCCAAAAATGGTCCGCGTAGTAATGATATGCGAATAGCCCCATGGCTACTGCCCCTCCGATAATCCCACCGAGGCTTGTTGACCGGAGCCTGTGATTAAGGAAACGCTCATCAAATACTCTGCCAAGAATGGGA
>JAVHVE010000072.1:0-12945 GCA_032160705.1 Acidobacteriota bacterium
CAGCGACGGTTGAATCAACCTCTTCGATGAGTTCAACCGTCGCTGACGCGACGCCGGTTAATCTATCGCTCATCTGCCCCGGCCTTGAAAGGCCGGGCTAAATTCATACCGCCGCTCACGCGGCTGATTGATGCACGCTTCTCACTTAACCGCTTTTTAATCCGCAATCCGAAATCCGCATCCCGCAATTCTTAACATCCATGTTCTATGCCGACGAACATTATGATGCGTTTGCCGTCCGGGCTGGCGCTGAGGCCGAAAACACTCAAATCAGTGCCGACGGTCGCGCCCTTCCGCAATTCCGGGCGCATAATCATTAATCTTTCCTGGATGTGATTGTTGGCATCCAGCTTGAATAGCCGTGTGCCGTTCGCGTTTACCGCATAACGCTTACCGCCTGCTTCGACTGCGGCGGTAATTCCTCCTTCAACTGCCACACGCCCGGACTTTCCGAGCCAGTACAGATGCGGGCTGGAGTGCATCTCATCCTCGTTCCCTTCCCAGACCCTGAGAAGCAGGGGGTCACCGGCCAGCGAAAAATACGACCAGCCACCAGTGGCGGAATCGAGAAGCTCACGCACATGCTGCCCCGTTCGTGTGTTAATCACCGAGATTGTGCCGGTACTTTCCGATAGCCTGAGGTATAGCTCAGAGCCGTCGCGGTTCAAAACAAAGCTGCCGGAATCCGATGGCAAGCTCTCGCCGGAGAGCGTAAATGTGTTGCGTATCTTCAGGTTCTCAAGCTCAACAACCTCAACGGTCAGTTCATTACTGCCGGGCTCAGAGCGCGCAATGAATCCGGTCAGACCATCCGGCGAGATGGCGATATTACTCAGACTGGTTTTAAGCTCCACCGGAATGTTCTGCGCCCCATCTTCGCCGGTCTGTACGAGGCTCACCTTTCCATTGCTCGGATAAGAACTTTCCGAGGCATAAACGGTCACGTAAAGGTCGCCGTTGGCTGGCCCGTAAAAGAGCGTCCCCATATATTCCGTGTCAGGCGAAGTCAGGCTACGCGTGAGCGTATAATCGCTTGTCCGAACTTCGTAAGCAGCTTGCCTGATTCCGTTGTTCCCACTGTAGAAGATAGCCCGCTTCCCATCCGGCGAGTAGTTAATGGACGCGACGCCTTCTCTGAGCGGCACGCGTGAGACCACAGCGCCGGTCTCCGCATCCAGCACGATGGCGCTCAAATCCAGCACAACCGAATCCCATGTCGTCCAGCCTTCGTAATCCTGTTCTCTCGTTGTCGCGTCATCAGCCGAACCGGCATTGGCCGCAAATTTGACGTGCAGAAAATCGCTGGTCGCGCCGAGGATCTCAACCGATTCGTAATCGCCAGGCTTCAGCTTTGCCACGACCGGCGAGAGCGCGTCCGCACTTTCGCGCAACGTCACGGTCTTCATGTTGGCATAACCAGTCATCGGCTCAATCGGCCCGAACTTGATTGACTGGCCAATCATATCCTCCGGCGACTCAGAATCGGTTTGAGCGCTTATTTGATTGACTGGCGTCTCTTCAACTGTTTGGACGGGCGGGGCTGGAATTGATTTCTTTTGGGCGAGGATGTACCAGGCGGTTGAGCCTAAACTGAAGCACAGAGCAAAGACTGCGTGTCGGATGATCCAACGCATGGATAGTGTCTCCTTCTTTTGAACGGCAAAAATTTGCCACGAGCCAAGTTCTTCGGCGATTGCTTCGCTGAAGCTCATTTTCAATGAAGGAGGGTGAGCGTGCCCACGCGCGCAGCAACACTGTCGGGACGGGCTACCCCGCGCGAAAAGGCCGCGTCCATACGCGGACGCGGCCTGTGGGCAACCACAATCTCAAGGCAAAAGGAAAAAGGTAAAAGGCAAAAGGGAAGACAAAGCGCGAGCGGCTTTTAGTCTTCCCTTTTGCCTTTTACCTTTTTCCTTTTTACTTATTGAACATTCCGCCCAGGCCGCCGATCAGGTCACCGGCTTTATCAACGATTGAGCCTCCGGCGTGAGTGAGCGCGTTGTCCACCTGACCGGCAATCGGCCCCGGCAGCCGTTCTTTCAGGAATCCGACGACCGTATCAATGGCCGTCTTGGCTTTATCTTCCGATAGTCCCGTTCTCTCCGAAACTCTTTTCACCAATTCTTCCATAACTGCTTTCTCCTTTCCAGGATAGCAAAACCCGCTCGCACTCTCAGCGCGGTGCGAAGAACATTACGCGCCCGGCTCAGATGAAAACGACCGATTGCGAGTTGGGAATGTCGAAGCGCTTGCGGCAGTTCTTGCAGGCGAGCTGATCGTCAATCCGCACCATGTAGTCGCGCGATTTGGCAAAGCGTGCGCGATCCTGTTCGTTAGCCCCGCGCGGCATGGCGTTTTTCTTCGTTCGCGTTAGCCACCGCACTTCATATTCACCACGCTCACGACAATGCGGGCAACTGAAGGTCGCGCGCTTGGTTTCCTGTCGTTCGTTGAAAAAGTCTCTTTCGTTCATAATTGTAAAGCAGGAGTTAGGAGATAGAAGAAAAGCAAATCTGTCACAGTGGTTCTCCGCCTTATCCCTTCTGACTTCTGACTCCTGTCTCCTGTATTCTGTCTTCCGCTTTCCTGTGGTGCAAGACGATGCCGAGGCCGACGAGGCCGTTGACCAGCATCAATGAATTTGTTACGACGAATACCCAGTTGCTGACGAGCCAGCTATAGATTGTGAATCCCAAAGACGCGGCCATCTGTCCGATGAACAGCCACTTCGAGACGTTTTTGCTTGAGCCCTCTTGCCACTGCTTGTAAATCTGTTTGCTGATGGTCAGCACCAAGATAAAAGAGCTGACCCACCCGACCAATTCCGTTTTATTCATCCCTGTTCAAGAAGGCGTTTGACGGTCGCCAGAAAGCTTTCGGGGTTAATCGGCTTCGGCTCGTAGGCGGTCGCTCCCTGTCCGAGCGCGAAAGTCGCGCTGCCGCTGCCAAACCCTGTCGTCACGAGAATCGGTGTTAAAGCCAACTCAGGCGTATCGCGCACGCGCCTGACCAGATGAATCCCGTCAGCGGCAGGCATCTTGATGTCCGTGATAATCAAGTCGGGGCACACTCCCGTAGCTTGGTCGTAACCCTCTATGCCGTCTTCGGCCACAATGACTTGATAGCCGCGCCGCTCAAGCGCCATCCGCATCAACTCGCGCGCCACCTCATCATCCTCTATGACCAGAATGGTTTTCATAATGCAGGAGTCAGAAGTCAGGAGTCAGGAGACAGAAGAAAAGAAAATCAGTAGAAAAGCGGTTTCAGCCTTATTCTCCTGACTTCTGACTTCTGTATTCTGTCTCCTGCCCTTCGCATAGCTCGCGTAAGTAGCGAAAGCTGTAAATGCCGGTTTCGTGGCCATCGCTCCAGCGAAAGTTGAGCGCGTAGCGACCGACTATCGCCAGATCATTGATCGAGAGCATGTCCGAGATGTCTTCGGGCTGGAGCACTCTCTGCCCCGTCCATTCGTTGACACATTGCGCGCACGGGCAGGAGCGGCGCAACTGAGGGGCTGTGAAATGGCACTCGCGCCCGTCAGCCCAGGTGATGCGCAGCCCCGCGTTTCCCTCCTGCATGATCTCGCGTGGCTCGATGGCAGCCCCACGTCTTTCCATCGGGTCGCTCATCACGCTCATTCGTTCTCGCGCACGGCCTGCTCGACCGCACTCTTGGTAATGTCAAAATGAGAAGCCGACCAGACGGCCTGACCGTTCCTGATGACGATGGCCTGCGGCGACTCATGCCGAATGCCCGTCAGCGAGGCTATCTCGCTGGAAACTTCCCGCGCACGCTGCACGACGACGAGCGAAACTTCCGTCAAGACCTGCGACATCTGCCTGTAGGCTGCGGCGCTGATCGGACACGTCGAGCTATGCTTGAACAAAACTACAGGCTCATCGTTTGAGCGCGCCAGAAGCTGCTCCAAAGCATCCTTGTCAGTGATTTGAGTAAACTGGTCTCCCATGAAAACCACCCGTGAAAGCAATCAAATTTTAGCCGAAGGGGACTAAAATTGATATTAGCCTACCGGACGGTATACGACAAACCATTAAGGCAGAGAATGTGAATTAACGTTAGGCGGCGGAAATGACCTTTCGTTACTGAGAGACGGTGAAAGTGGCTGTCTTCTGATCCTTCTGCTCACCGCTTTCGATCAGCATGGCCACATCTATTCTGTATTTCCCTGCCGGCCAGCCCGCAGGCGGAGGAGTCAAAGAGTAATTCACGAAGCCATCGCTCGGCACGTCAAACGACTTATCGAAATTGGGGACGGGCGCATTTTTCTGCTGCCCTTCCACATCCTCCGTGAAGACACGAAATTTCAATGTGACCTTGCTCGGAACGTTTGAAACGGTGGCTTTGGCGTAGATGCTATCGCTCGGCGCGAAATCGGTTGTTTCGACTGTTCCTTCTTTATCTTTGCTGAGTTTCAAGCTGCTGATATTAGCGGTGGTAAAACTACAGGCGGAAGCTACGGCCAATACCAGCGCCGCGCCGACCACGAGAGACCCTCTACGAATACGCATTTTCATTTCTCCTAAACCGACATCAGATTGCAGAATCAAAGAAGGGAATAACGATCCACGAAGACACACGAAATAGCACCAAACAGTCTGACCCTTCGTGTGTCTTCGTGTGATGCGCGTGGATCGCCTCTTTTTGCTAGCTGGACGCTTAAAAGCGCGTCCCTCTTTCTTATCGCCATTCGCCGACGAGGACAAACGGAGCCCAGTAAAACGGCGCGGCGTATTTCTTGCCGTCAATCAAAGCGATTTGTGCGGCGCGCATCGCGGTGGTCGGCGAAGCGCCCTGCGCGCCGAGCAGGCGTTTGTAGAAGTCCGTCATCAAATCGGCGGTGGATTTATCCGCGACTGACCAGAGGGAGACTCCGACGGTTGGCGCGCCCGCGTACATGAAAGCGCGCGTCAGACCGATCACGCCTTCGCCGCGCTTCTCTTTGCCCAAACCCGTCTCGCACGCCGAGAGCATGACAAGCGGTGAGCCCAGATTGAGATTGAAAATCTCATCCGTCCGCATGAATCCGTCGCCGCTCTTGTTGCCGACGAGCGAGAGGACGATGCCTGTGAACTGCGGACGCTCGGCATTAAGGAGTCCGTGCGTGGCAATGTGTATCACCCTGTACTTCTTAATGTCGGTCGTCGTCACCTTCGCTTCGTTGGCTTCGAGATCGAGCCACACGTCAGCCTGTCCGCCGCTGGCGCGTGTCAACGTGGCAATCTGCTGCGCCTCAATGCGCGTCCCGTTCAACCGCGCGAGTTGGAAACCGATAGACGGGGCTGTTGCTCCGGCAGGAGCAGCCACGTCCGTCACCGCGCTCGATAAACTTAAGCCCCGCGTGTCGGCGGAAGCCTGCGCCGACGCTGCTCCTGCACCTTTCGCTCGCGGATCGCCTGAGTTAAAGACAGGGTCTGCGACGAGCAAGAGATTCTTTCCGGCGACGGGTTTCGCCGATTGCCGTATGACCGCGATGACTGAAGCCGAAGGCGCGTAGACGATTTCGTTCGTCTTGATGAGATAGGGCTGGCTTGGGTAGTCCGTTGCTCCCGTCGCCTTGACTAACGACTCGAAGGGGACATAGTTGAGCGCGCCGTCGGCGACGACGAGCAGCCGTTTGTCACCAACGATCTGCGCGGCTGGCTCGACCACCGTTTTGTAGAGCGCGTTGGAAGCTGCGGCGAAACCCGCCGCCGGGCCTGCTGACGTTGGGTCTGTGGTCAAGCTTAGACCGCGCGTCGCTTCCGCCACGTCAATGCCCGCGATGCGGCGCTGGAGTTTGGGCGGAATAAGTTGTGCGCGCAGCGCCTGCGCCTGGCTATCAACATCCGAGCGCGCGGGAAGTTTGAAGAGAGCAACGCTTGTCGGCGTCACAGCCCACAGGTACGAACTCTGCTCGCCCAGACTGTATTCAAGCAGCGCGGTCTTGTCGTCCAGAACTTTCTGCTGAACTTCAGCGAGCGTTAAGGGCTGCGGTGCGGTCAGCGCGGCGTATTTCGGACTCGCGGCGCGAATCTGGTTTTCGATATTGTCGTATTCAACCGCGAGTGCCTCAAGCTCGTCTTCCAGTTTCCCAGTGTCCGGCTTCTCTTCGCCTTCACTGACGGCGACGCCTGTCAGTTGCTGCGCGATCTCCTGCTGGCGGTCGAGGTTGTCCTGCTTGCGCTTGAGTAAATCTGCGGGCACGCCTGCGGTGATGTCCGCTCCGGCTTCGCCGAGCATGTCCAGCAGAGAGCGCGCGCGTCCCTGCTCCACGACCTTGAAGGCTTCCGCCGCGTATGTGAGAGCTTGCCCGTCGAGCGGAGCACCTGCTGTCGGCGCGACCAGGAGCGCCATCTCCGCCAGGTTGTTTGAAGTCTCGTCGTAAACGTCTTTCGTCGTCGTCAGGAAGGTCGTGCGCGATTCGTCAGCACGGAGACTTCCCGACCGAATCGTCTCGATGGTGGCAAGCGCTTCACGATACGAGACGATGGCTTCTTCTCTTCCCTTCAAAGATTTCTTCGGGTCTTTATCCTGCGCGGCCTGTAGCCAGCGAGCCTTTCCCAGCCCGCGCTGTGCAGGCCACATCAAGTCCAGTCGCTTATCTTCGCGCGCGCCCTTGACGGCATCGCCGTATAATTTGATGGCATCCTTCGCACGGTTCTGACGAAGCGCGATGTCACCGAGATTGGTGCGCGCGGCGGCGCGCACACGGCGCGATTGCCCGAACTTACCGATAATCGGCATGCCTGCCGTCGCCAGCGCTTCTTCAAAATGCTTTCTTGAGCCGTCGAGGTTGTTGTTGAAATAGTCTATGCGCCCGACTCCGATTTCATGGGTCGAGTAGATGATGTTCTGCCGGTAAAGCTCTACAGCTCCCTTAATCGCTCCGGCGACACCCATCGCCGTGCTGGCAGCTCCGCCGCCGGTTGGCAAACTGCCCCGCAAGCCCCCACCGCTCAAGAGACCGCCCAGGCTCGGCTTTTTCACCACGCCCCCTGTGAGTTTCGATGGGTCGGGTTTGACTACCTGCATCTGTGCATAGGCTGACGACGCTTCCGAGATGTTGCCCATGCGGTAATAGGTATCACCAATTTTGGCGAGCATCAGGTTGGCGTTGAATTCGTTGTCGGGCATCCCGATGGAGGTTTCCACCGCGCCCTGCTTGCTCGCGGCTTCGCGGAAAGCAGCCTGCGCGTCCTGATAAAACTTGACGGCAACAGTGTACTGCCCCTGCCGCGCGTACAGATCACCGAGCGCATCGTTGGCGGCAGCCACACCCTTACTATTTCCGCCCTGCTTGAACTGGCTGAGCGCGTTCTGAAGCTGCACCAACGCAAGGTCGGCCTTGCCGCGCTTCAAAAGAATTCGCCCCTGCTTGAGAGCCTGTGCCGCCTGTCCATCCTGCGGCTGAGCCTCGACAACAGAAATGGGCGTCGTCGAACCAACGGCTCGCCCATCAAGCGCCGCAAAGGCACTGCCGGGAATGACGGTTGAAATAAGAGCAAGAGAAAGAAGGCAAACAAGGGATTTTGATTTGTGCATCATAGGGAACTCCAAAGGCAGGAGACAGAACACAGAAGTCAGGAGTCAGAATGATAAGGCTGAGAACCGCATTAACAGATTTTCTCTTCTTCTGTCTCCTGTCTTCTGTCTCCTGACTCCTGCCTTACTTGTGTATTAGATCAACCGCTGTGACGAGAATGGGCGCGTTTGACGTAGCGTTCATGCGGATGACGGACGGTTCGGGCGCGCTCTGGTCAAGGCCGAGACCTCGTGTGACAGCCACCTGCTCGGTCTGACTCTGCTTCTGGCCGTAGCTCGTGCTCTTCACGACACCAACCTTTGCCTGCGCGTTCATTTTCACCTGCGCCCAGACTCCCGTGGGAGGCCGCCAGGGACAACGATTCTGGCCGCAGTAGTTGACCAACGCATCACTCGTCGGGATGCCCGGCAACGGTTGACGAGTCACGACGATGTAGAGGCGTTCGTTGGCCGGGTTGGCATCAAACCTGAACCAGTTTTCCACGCCCGGCTCGTTCCAGGGAATCTCGTATGGCACGTGCGCTTCGATTCGATTATCGCCTTTGTCAAGGCGCATGTCCGGGTAGAGCATCTGCGGCTCACCGTTGTTCTCCGTGTGGAAGATATAGAGATAGCCGTCCGTGTTCGTTTCCAAAGAAAGGCGGATGCGGTCGCCCGCGCGAAACTCGCGCGAGGGATCAACGCGCATGGCGTTGCCGTTATCGTCGCGCATGTAAAGCGAATACCCTAAGCCAATGGCGGTTGGCGAATAAGTGTCCACAGAAGCGCCAGCCTTGACGGTGGTCGTCGTCTTTCCGGTAGAGACTTTGCCGCTCGCGCTAACGCGTGTGCTCGTCTTGCCGGTTGGTTTTTTAGTTGCCTTGCCGGTGCTGGTCTTGCCGCTGGGTTTGCCGGCAGCAGTGTTGGCGCTGGCGGCGATGGCTGCGCTCGCATTGCCTGAGCCGGTTGAGGTCGTGACGCGCGTCGTCAAGAAAGAGCCGCGAACGGCCTCCTCTTCATCCTGCGCGCGTGCACTAACGGCGGCACACGCGACGAGCGCGAGACCAAGAATGGAAACAAGAATTTTGTGGCGCATAATTACTCCTGAATAATTCGGAATGGCTTTAAGATTACAGCCATTGAAAGAAGATTTTTCGGTCGCTCGTATATTAACGCGAAAAACCGTGTGATTTAAGATCACTCAAATCTCACAGCCTTATCTCCTGACTTCTGACTCCTATATTCTGTCTTCTGCTTTTTCCTGCTTTTACTTATGCTCAATGCGAACGTCGAAGATGACAGGTTCGCGCTCAGCGGCCTGCGGCACTTTGACAGAGACAAAGGGTTCTGTTCCACCGCCGTTGATGACGTCCGTTTTGGGCGCGTTTGCCTTATATTTTGCCCGAAAATCTTCTAACTCTTTCTGCTCGGCAGCCGTCAACTCCCTTCCGGCTTCTTCGTTGAGAAAGGCCGGAGTGGCCAACCGGGTTGGGGAAAAGATGACAGTGTAGCTCTCCGTCATTGCCTTTTTGTCGAGCGTGATCCAGTGTTCCGCGTCCTCTTCATCTTCGGGGAAAGAGAATTCCGCTCCGCCTTCGAGTTCATTGCTCTCCAGGCCGGAGTCTTCAACAGGCTGTGCCGTCAAAAAGGCCGTCAGCTTGCCGTCTTCGCCAGGGCCGATGATATACAGGTAACCACTGAGGCGCGGCGTGAAATGAAACTTGAACGACTGGCCTGATTTGAAAGCGACGACAGGAGCAACGCGCGCCGATTGTCCATTCGGCCCGGCCTCTGCAACTTCGAGCCAGTAATTCAAACTCTCCGCAGTGGCGGCGGTCGTCCCGCCAGTGTCTCCGCCCGTATTCGTCGAGTTTGAATTATTGCCTGCACCCGCGTTCGTGTTGTTGGCGTTCGCCCCTGTGCTCGCGCCATTACGATTGCTCAACAGAAACCACCCGCCAACGCCGCCTCCGATCAGCAGTATCGCTGCCGCCGCGATGATGAGCGGAGTCTTGGACGACGAGCGGCTGGGCGCTTGAGCGGCGGGCGCATAGGAAGACGATTTAACACCGCCGTAGCCTGAAGCCGACGGGTTGGTGGCAATCGTCGGCATTGGAGGCTGACGGTAGCTCACTTCGTTTGAAGTTGGAGGATTATGCGCGGGCGCACGTGAACCGGAAAGATCAGGAGGCATCTGTTGCGCGAGCGAGGTCGGCGCAAGACTATGGTGCGGGTTCTCGGCCTGCGGCGGCCTCGGCGGCGAATCCATTGTCACGATGGTCGGAGTAATCAAATCCGCGTTCGTGTTGCGGCCCTCTGGATTTTCGCCTGTAGCTGAAACAACGCCTGCATCGCCTGCGCTCAGGCTTGTCTGTGCCGGAGCGGAACTGTGCGTGCCGCCGCCGACATTCAGGCTTGGGCTTGAGCCTGCGAGCGCGGGCAATCCAAGCGCCGCGCGCATCTCGGCTGCGAGTTCCCCGGCGGTCGCCTGCCTGTTATTGCGATCTTTCGCCATCGCGCGCATGATTGCGCGGCTGAAAGCTTCCGGCACATCTGAGACGACCTCATGCAACGGGCGCGGTGTCACGGTGACATGCTCGCGCCTGAGTTCCTGTAGCGTGAGGCCGACAAACGGTCTGCGTCCGGCAATCAATTCGTAGATGACAACTCCGAGACTGTAAATATCCGCGCGCCCGTCAATCTCCACGTTGCCGTCGTCCGGGACTTCGCCCCACTGTTCGGGCGACATGTAGAAAGGCGTGCCCAGCACCTGCCCGGCGATGGTCAGGGCGGTTGTGCCGCTCGCCTCGCCGCCCGCAATCTCTTTCATCTTGGCGATGCCCAGATCGAGCAGTTTCGTGACAGGCTGCCCGTCCTCGCCGGGCTTCCCCAACATGATGTTCTCCGGCTTGAGATCGCGATGCACCACACCCATCGCGTGCGCTGCATTGAGCACGCTCATCACCGGCTCAAGGATGTGGAAGGCTTGCAAGGGAGTCAGCCGCCCGTGTCGTTTCAGCTCCACGTCGAGCGTGTGGCCTTCGACAAACTCCATCACCATGTAGATGAGACCATCGCTCGTCGTGCGGAGATCGTAAACAGTGACGGCGTTCGGGTGGCGGAAGCGGCGCGCGGCCTGACCTTCGCGGCGAAAGCGGCGCAGCCACTCGGCGTTGTTACGCATTTGCGGCGGCAGCACCTTGATGGCCACCTTGTCGCCCAGCAGGATGTGCCGCGCGCGATAGACCGCGCCCATGCCGCCTTTGCCGAGCAAGGATTCGATGTGGTACTGGCCGTCGAGAGTGGAATCAACGAGGGCTGTCGCGTCGTCTTCCAGCACCTCGCCGTCGTTGGCGCAGAAGCTCACGCTATCTTCGTATTTCGCGTTACAAGTAGGACAATACTTCATAGGGGATTTTGATTCACCGCCGTCAGTGCTTACAAATCGCGCGCCCGCTATCGCCGAAGTTTTGAAACGATTCTGCCGTTTCAAAGAGGAGCTACCTGGGCAGGGCAGACAGTCTATCACAGACCGCCAGTGAAGTTCGATTCGCAGAGACAAAACGTTTGCATTGGCGAAAACCAAGAGGAAACTCGATACGGCAATATAATAATGCTATCGCGCACTTATGCGTTATTTTGACATATAATATTAGTTAGGGTGCTTCCCATGTACACTCACTTAGAATAGATTTGATTACTTAAAATCTTACTTTGGAGAGCTAAACATGATTGTTACTGAACAAGATATTAAAGAAGTTGAGCATTTTTTGGATGAACTTCATTTATCACATGAGAATTATGAATTTGATGATTGTACCCCAGAGCCTGTTTTCTTTGCTGATAGACCACATCTCCTGATGCCGTTAGGGTATGACGAATTTCGAGCGGTGGCAGTTGATGTAAAGAAACATAAACCCTTAACTAACATCAAAGACTTACCGGAAGATACTGGTTACGATTTGATGTTTCCCTATGAGCTATTCTATCGAACAATAGACTCAGGCGCATGGCACTGGTTCGAGGGAATAACTCACTATAAGAAAGAATCTGAAAAGACTATCGAGCGTAAAGGCGAGTATTACTTTGATTTTATTGGCCCAAAAGAAGAACACAGTTACACTCTCGTTGTTACACTGCTAGAAAAACTTCGTAAGATTGCCGCTCACCCTGATCCAACTCCGCATATTTTATTGCCCCCTAGCCTGTGGACACCACGCATTCAGTTAGCTCAAAGTATTTCAATCACCAACGTAGTTCCAAATATTTTGAATGAAATACAGGCTCAAGAGAAATCTCTCAGGGACATTTCTTGGCGTCAATTGGAGGAACTAGTAGCAGAGCTTTTACGCTCTAATGGTTTGGAAGTATTTATTACACAGCAGACACATGACGGCGGGCGAGATGTTATAGCGAAGGGAGAGTTAATACCCGGCGAGCCTGCTGTGATTGCTATAGAAGTAAAACAAAAAGATGTCGTTGGATTGCATGATGTACAAAGGGCTCTTCAAGCTAACGCGGATTTTCCAGCATTGTTAATTGCAACGGCAGGCAGATTTTCTGCAGGGGTAATAAGAGAAAAACAGAGACATCGAAACCAGCTTCGCCTTTTCCTAAAGGACGGTATTGCGCTTACCCAATGGATTGATAATTACCGATTGAAGGTTAGAAATAAGCTATAGGCTTATTAATTGAAAGGGAGTGATTGAGTCGCATGTTCACCCGAACAACTCATTCGACCCGACGCCTCGATAGCATCTCTTTCATCGTTGTCTTCTCCGGTCTGCCAGAATGCTGTTCGCGCGAGTGGGTTAATTCGAGCGTGGGGTGTGCGAGACGCTCTGTATTTTCGGTAACTTGGTGTAAATTGCACTTTGTCAGAGGAGGTATCATATGCGTAACGAATTTACTATGATTATTGAACAGGACGGAGAATGGTTTATCGGTTATTGTCCAGAAATACCCGGAGCTAATGGACAGGGGCATACCGTTGAAGAGTGTCGTGAGGATTTAGCCGAAGCGATTGCTTTAATTCTCGAAGATCGGCGTGAAGATGGATTGCGGGGAGTGCCGCCGGATGCCATTCGGGATGTGGTTGTGGTGCAATGAAGCGAAGTTCTCTGTTGCATCATCTGCGTAAATACGGCTGCTACTTGAAGCGAGAAGGTCGGAGGCATTCGCTATGGACAAATCCTAAGACGGGCGCAGTTGAAGCCGTGCCGCGTCATGTGGAAATCGCGGATCAGCTTGCCAGAAAGATTTGCCGTAACTTGGCTGTACCGGAGCCATGAATGGGTAAGGCAAGTTGTCGCTCAAACCCGTTGACCAGGCTGCCCTCGCACGTATCCCCGAATTGAAGTAGAGAGCATGGCAATCCGAGCATTTAGCATGGCTCGTATATCAGGTTGTAGATTCTAAACGGGA
>JAVHVE010000073.1:0-421587 GCA_032160705.1 Acidobacteriota bacterium
GCGCCGGATTACGACTTACCAGTTGGTTGACAACATCACTTATGTTCGTGCGGCGCATACGTTCAAAGGCGGCATCAACTTCCGCTATCAAAAGCATGAGGACTTGCGTAGTTCCGTCGGCGGATTAAACACAAACAGATTCGTGAACTTCGCCGCTCCGACGCCCGGAGCGAATTTCAACATCCCTGCATCACCGACCATCCAGGCGAACGACCGCACCCGCTTGATTACAACGGTCAACGACCTGCTCGGTCGCGTCGGCACGATCCAGCAATCATTCGTGGCGGCGGACGATAGCAGTTTCGCTCCTGCGGGAACGCTTTACAATTTCGATGCGCGCTACGCCGAATATGACTTCTACCTTCAGGATAGTTGGAAGATTCGACCGAACTTAACTTTCGATTACGGCCTGCGCTGGGAACCCAAGATGGCACCGCGAGCCGGTAGCGGCACGACGATTCTCGTCCCCGATCAACCTGTGAAGCTCGGTGCGCCTCCCTCCAACACGCTCAAATGGGTCGAAGGCCAGTTGTTTGATGATGATTGGAATAATTTCAGTCCTTCAGTCGGTCTGGCCTGGGACCCGTTCAAAGACGGCAAGACCTCGGTTCGCATCAACTACCGGCTGGCTTACGACCGCATCAACTCGTTTGCGGCTGGATCGCAAATCTTCCCGAACAGCCCCGGAACGACGCTGGGCATTTCAAACACCGCCTTCGGTAACAGTGCAAACGAGCTGGGGCGCGTGCGTTTCGGAATCCCCGCCATCGTGCCACCGTCAACGCCGGCGCAATTGCGTCAGCCCATTCCTTTCTCGACGAATTCCGTCACGGTCTTCGATCCTGATTTTCGCTTCCCCAAAGTCAATCAATGGGGATTGAGTCTTCAGCATGAATTAGGAAAAGGTTTCGTGGTTGAAGCCAATTACATTGGTCGTCGCGGCGTCGGCCTCTTCGGGGGCTACGACGTGAACCAGGTTGACATCTTTGCGAGAGACCCGGGCTGTACGGAAACTTTCCTTCAAGCTTTCAATACTTTGAGGAGTAGCTCGACGGCGCAAAGCTGCTTGATTGATAAGTTGCTCAGCTCTGACACCAGACGCGGCGCGCTTTCCGGGTCGAATTACTTCCGAACTACGCTTTTCCCGACGCAGCTCTCGCAAGGCAACATCGCGGCAACAGCGATCTCTTTGTCGCAGCGACAAAACACAACGACGGGCAACCCGCGAACGATTGAAGCGAGCGGGGTGAGCCCGTTCTTCTTCCAGCCGTATCCTCAATTCACGGGCGCGGTCAACGTGCTCGACAGCAACGACTTTTCCACCTATCACGCGATGGAGCTGCAAATTAGCCGCCGCTTCGCTCAGGGCTGGAGTTTCCAACTCGCATATACGCTAGCCAAGTCGCTCGACACGCGCTCGTTTGACCCGACGCAGACACAGGTCGCGCGTGGCACGTTGCAATCCGCCGGGGCGACTCCGTTTGATTTACGCAATCGACGCTTGAATTATGCGCGTTCCGATTTTGATCGTCGCCATTCGCTTCAGGGCTACTTTGTCTATGACCTGCCTTTCGGGCGCGACCGGGATTACTTGAAAGACGTTCCCGGCTTCGTCAATCAATTGATCGGCGGTTGGGAAGTCGCGGGAGTCTTGATCTATACGAGCGGACGCCCCTTCACGGTGTATTCCGGCATTAACACCGTCAGCAACGCTGTCGGGTCAACGGCCAACTGCAATGATTGCAGGTCTGGCATGGGCCACGTCTACGTGGAAAACGGGCTCAACTTTTACTTTGATCCAGATCAACGCGCCAAGTTCTCTTTCCCTGAACCGGGACAGCAAGGCAATTTGCCGCGCAACTTCTTCGATGTTGATAACTATTTCAACCTGGATATGGTTGTCGGCAAGAAGTTTGGCATCAGGGAAAATACAAACCTGGAATTTCGCGCCGAGATCAAGAATGCCACCAATCATCCTTCATTCGACAACCCGACTGCGGTGTTTACCAACGCTCTCTTCGGACGCATTCGTGATAGCGTGACGAGCGCTTCGCGCCGCATTCAGTTGGCGATGAAGTTTACGTTTTAAGTAGTGGGCAACGCGTTCAGTGGTAAGCCGGGCAAAACAGCTTGTCCGGCTTACCACCTTTCTTTGCGATGTTGCGTTACTTTCATCCCTTCTCCTTGATTGCCGTCACCGCCTTGATCGTCTTTGATTTGTCGGGACGATCTGCTTCAACTTTGCCAAAAGACGAACCGTCCTTTGACCTGGTCATCGTCAACGGGCGCGTTGTTGATGGAACGGGCAATCCCTGGTTTCGCGCCGACGTTGCCGTCAAGGACGGACGCATCGCACGCATCGGCCACGTTGACCCTGCACAGGCACGCAAGGTTATTGACGCGCAAGGGCAGATTGTCGCCCCCGGTTTCATAGATGTGCATACGCACGTCGAATCAATCTACAGTCAAACGGATGCTGAAAACTTTGTGCGGATGGGCGTCACTTCGCTCGTCACGGGCAACTGCGGCTCGTCGGCCACCGACATCAAAGAGTTCCTCGGACGCATTAAGGAAAAGCCGCTCGCCGTCAATCTCGCAACGCTCGTCGCCCACGGCTCTGTGCGAAGCCGAGTGATGGGGCTCGGTGACCGCGCGCCGACGCCCACTGAGTTGCAGCAGATGGAAGCGCTCGTCGAGCAGGGAATGAAAGACGGAGCGGTCGGCCTTTCGACCGGTCTGATTTACGTGCCGGGAACTTACGCGAAGACCGACGAGATTGTGGCACTCGCCCGCGTCGCCGCACGCTACGGTGGGCTCTACGCAACACACATGCGTAACGAAGGAACTGAGGTTGTCGAAGCCATCCGCGAAAGCATCCAGATTGGTGAGCAGGCGCATTTGCCTGTCGAAATATCGCACTTCAAGATTTCAGCTCGCAAGCTCTGGGGAAAGAGCGACGTGACGCTCGGTCTCGTTCGTGGAGCGCGCCAGCGCGGACTCGTCGTGACGGTTGACCAGTATGCCTACACGGCCTCTTCAACTTCGCTCGACATACGTCTCCCCGGATGGCTGCTCGACGGAGGACGCGAGGAAGGAAAAAAACGCCTCGCCGATAAGGAACAGCGCGAGCGGGCGGTGCGCGAGATGAAAGAGGGTTTGAAAAGAACCGGCTTTAAGGACTACGACTACGCCGTCGTCGCCTCTTATCAGCCTAATCCCTCGTTCAATGGAAAATCCATCAAAGAGATTACGAAAGAGGTACGCGGCAAAAGCGACCTCGACAATCAGATCGCACAAATTCTGGAGATGTACGAAGCGGGCGGCGCGGGCATGGTCTATCACGGGATGAGCGAAGATGATGTCAGACAGATTATGCGAGAGCCTTTTACCATGATCGCCTCAGACAGCGGCGTGCGCCGCTTCGGTGAAGGCATGCCGCACCCGCGTGGTTACGGCAATAACGCGCGGGTGCTTGGCCTCTACGTCCGCGACCTGAAAATCATCACGCTCGAAGACGCTGTGCGGAAAATGACCTCGCTGCCCGCGCAAACCTTCGGCCTGCAAGACCGTGGCCTGCTGCGCGAAGGGATGGCCGCCGACATTGTTATCTTCGACGAGAAGCTGGTCAGTGATCGTGCGACCTTTGAGCAACCGCACCAGTACGCCGCCGGAATCCGCTACGTCTTCGTCAACGGCGTGGCCGTACTCGATGACGGGCGGATGACACCTGAGCGTCCAGGCGTTGCTCTCCGCCGTCAGGATGCGAGCCGGGTGGTCGCATCGCAATCGCGCCATGGGATGAGCGTAAGTTTTTAAGCACGATCTCCACAACAGACAGAAGCACCACATTGAGAGAAAGGATACGGCTATGCCAGAAGCAACCAGAGGTTTGTCAAGAGCTTTAATCATCACCATAAAATTGCTTATCGTCCTGTGCGTGCTATCCGTTCACACGGGAGCGCAGACTGTGACCGGCACATTGCAAGGCACTGTGAGCGACAGTAATGGCGCTGTTGTCCAGAACGCGGCTATCACCATTCGCGGAGTGGAGACGGGCCTGGAGCGGACGCTCTCCACCAACGAGGAGGGCTTTTTCATTTCGTCCAACCTCCCGCTCGGCAGGTACAACGTCAGCGCCACCGCGCAGGGCTTCGGCACAGCCGTCCGCGAGGGAGTGAACATTCTCCTTAACCAGACCTTTGTCCTTGAGCTGACGCTCAACCCGAAAGTCGGTGAGACCGTCACCATCGTTGCTGATGAAGAGCCGATCAACACGACGAACGCCGAAATCAAGGGGCGGCTGACATCGCAGGAGATTCTCGACAAGCCGACCTTCAACCAGTCGAACTTCCTGACGCTGGCCGAAACCTTCACAGGTTTTCAGGAGAACCCCACGTCAGGACAGAACAACCCGACAGCCTCTTCCGGGTCGTCAATCAATTTCAACGGCACGGGCACGCGCGGCGCGACCTTTCAGATCAACGGCGTCAACAACGACGACTCGTCCGAGAATCAGAATCGCCAGGGCGCTTCGCTCTCGACGATCAAAGAGTTTCAGGTCATCACCAACAACTTCGCCGCAGAGTTCGGGCGCGGTTACGGCGCGGTCGTGCTCGTCCAGACCAAGTCCGGCACAAACAATATCCACGGCGATGCCTACCTGTATCACAACGACAGCGCCCTAAATGCCACCAACAACATCTTCTCGCCCGGCACGCGCAAGCCCGTCAATCGCCGTAACCAGTTCGGGTTCACGACCGGCTTCCCCATCATCAAGAATAATTTGTTCTTTTTCGCCAGCCTCGACCACATAGAGAACACAGGCGCGGGCGGCTACACGCGCGATGTTTTCCTGGCCAGCGAGCGCAATTCCGCCAACTGGTTTCTACAGACGCCAGCGAATAACACAGCCTCCAACCGCGCCTTTATCCAGTCGGTGATAGACCGCTACCCGACCAGCCTCGTGCCAAACGACTCCCGCAGCACGCGTACCGCCGTGAGCCAGGTCGGCTTCGACCGTCCACTCAAGGACTATTCTGGAAGGCTCGACTGGAATCCGCGCGAGGAAGACAATCTGTTTGCCCGCTGGCAATACACGCGGCAGGTTTTCGACAACGAAGACATCATCCTCGGCGAAGCCACCAAGCAGAACAACAAGCAACAAAACTTCGGGCTGACGTGGACGCACCTGTTCACCAGCTCGACGGTCGGCGAGTTTCGCTACGGGCTGGGCTTGCGAACTACGCTCGTCGGCATCAAGGGCGGCAACGATACGCCGATCATCCGCTTCGTGAACAGTCCCGTGTCGGGCGCGATCATCGGCAACGCCGGAACGTTTCCCATCAATCGCTGGCAGACAGACCATCAGTTCGTCTACAACATCTCGACTCTGGTGGCAGGAAACCATTTCATCAAGGCGGGCACGGACATCCGCCGCCAGCAATTGGACGACGTGGCTGACAGCAACTCGCGCGGCTTCTGGAATTTCTCATCCACCTGCAACGGCGTCAACTACGTCACTTCCTACAATGCCTTCCTCAACGGCTGCATCAACGCTTTTCAGAAAGGGTACGGGCCGTTCTTCCTCGAAAACCGGATTGGTGAATCGAACTTCTACGGGGAGGACAACTGGAAGGTGCGCCCGAACCTGACGCTGAATCTGGGCTTGCGTTACGAATATGTTTCCGCGCCTGAGGAGGCCGCAGATAGGATTGACTACATCTTTAAGTCTGACAAGGATAACTGGGAGCCGCGCTTCGGCTTTGCGTGGAGTCCTGGATTCGAGACGGGTTTCTGGGCGCGCGTCTTCGGTGGGCCTGGCCAATCATCTATCCGTGGCGGCTACGGCATCTATCACGGGCGGCTCTTCCAGTCAGTCTTCTCGCAGTCGGGCGCAACTGTTCGCTTTAATCCACCCAACGCATTCTTCTACAACCAGTCAATCACCCCCACCGCTACTTTCAACCCCAATAACCTCGCAGACCCGACCAACGGCTTCGTCTTTACACCCGGGGTGATTGGGCGACCTGCCCTGGCGATCATAGACCCGGGGCTTGAGATGCCGTATACGCAACAGTGGAATCTGAGCTACGAGCGGGAGATTCCGTTTAGCTCCAAGATTCGAGTCAGCTACACGGGCAACCGAGGCATCGGCCTGCTGCGCTTCGCGCTCGACAATCTGCCTAATAACGACCCGAACGGCTCGCTCGTTCCTAATCACCCGAACAACGCGCCCACAGTTCTCTACGTTGCGGCTAGCCGCCCGCCGGGCGACCCTCGCGCCGTAGATGTGCGCGGACAAATCCTCCGCCCAGCCGCAGACATCCTCTGCGCGGGGACGGGTCTGGCGGGTGTGGCCGTGACCACGCAATGCCCTGTCGCTGTTCCCCTCGGAACGCTCGAATATAGCTTCCGTGTTCCGCGTTCTAACGAGCGCCGACCGAGCGGCGCTTCCACGACCAATACCGCCGTCAGCAACGGCTCGTGGAGCTATTACCACGGGCTGCAACTGGAATGGACAAAACGTCTGAGCAATAACTTCAACTTCTTTGCGGCCTACACCTTTAGCAAGGCCATAGACACGACCTCTGAGGCGACGTTCGTAGGGGCGGGCGATACCAATCAGACCGGCAACAACGCGCGTGCGGCGCGCGGCCTCTCCCGCTTCCACACACCGCACCGCTTTACCATCTACGGAACGTACCGCACACCCTGGTTCAAAAACGAGCGCGGCTTTCTCGGCCAGACACTCGGCGGCTGGCAATTCTCAGCCGTCGTCAAGCTGGCGAAGGGCACGCCCTTCACCGTCACCACCACAGGCGTGGACTTGAACCTCGACGGCTTCGCCGAAGCCCGGCCAGTGCTCCTCGACACTTCTGTGCTGGGACGCAGCATCAATAATCCTGCAACGTCGCAACAAGACCTTCCGGTCACTGCCTTCCGCACGCTGACCACATCTGATTTCAATACTCCGATTCTCGGGCGCAACACATTCTTCGGGGACGGTGTGAAGAATGTGGACTTCGGTATCAACAAGGTCTTCCCGATGCCGTGGGAAGGCCATACCTTCAGCCTGCGGGCGGACTTCTTCAATGCTTTTAACCATGTGCAGTATGGCTTTCCCACAACGGATATAACCAGCGCCAATTTCGGGCGCATCCTTGGGACAAACGCACTGTACAGCCCGCGCACGATTCAGGTTTCGTTGCGCTACACTTATTGAGACGATCAATCTCGATTGCAAGGGCGGAAGCTACTACTTCCGCCCCTGTTTCTCTACAACGGATGGGTTGTCAAGACATGACCCTAACAACATGCGTGGGAGACGCGACAACCTCTGCCCGTCTCGCTGCGCCCTTAATGATTCTCGCCATCTGTATCTTTTTGCTTTCGTCGCCGCTCATAGCCAGCGCGCAGTCAACAACTACTACAACTGCGCCGACCATCTCGCCCGTCACCGCGCCGCCGCCCAATGAGGTGCGCGCGCTGTGGGTGGTGCGGACGACGCTCACCTCGAAAGAGAAGATTCGGAAGATGGTCGAGAGCGCCGCTTCCGCCAGCTTTAACACGCTGATCGTGCAGGTGCGCGGGCGGGGCGACGCTTACTATCGCTCGCAGTGGGAGCCCAGAGCCGCTGCGCTGAAAGATCAGCCCGCAGACTTTGATCCGCTTGGCGTGACGCTCGCGGAGGCCAAACGCAAAGGGCTGAAAGTCCACGCCTGGATTAACACGAATCTCCTGGCGAATCTGGACGAGCTACCGACCGCACCCGAACATATCTACAACGCACATCCTGAATGGCTGGCAGTGCCCCGCGCCGTCGCCGCTGAACTATACTCCGTGCCACCCTCCGATCCGCGTTATCGCGCGGTGGTGGTCGAATGGTCTAAGGCTAATCGCGCTGAACTCGAAGGCGTCTACGTCAGCCCCGCGCACCCTGCTGTGCGCGAGCACATTTATTCGATCTGGATGGACATCCTGAGCCGCTATGAGCTGGACGGACTCCACTTTGATTACATCCGCTTCGCCAGCCCTGACTTCGACTACAGTCGCACTTCGCTCGAACGCTTCCGCGCGTGGTTGGAGCCGCACTTGAGCGCGCCGGAGCGACGACTGCTCGACGCATCGCTGAAGACAGATCCGCTTGCGGCAGCAACGGCCTACCAGGAGCAGTTTGCAGACTTCCAGCGCGAGCAGGTGACTTCGCTTGTTGAGCGGATTTACCACGGCGTCAAAAAGCGGCAACCCGGACTGACGGTCTCGGCGGCTGTCTTCGCCAACGACGAGAATGCCTACGCGCGCCGCTTTCAGGACTGGCGGCGCTGGCTCTCGATGGGCGTGCTCGACGTGGCCTGCCCCATGGCCTACACGACCGACACGGACACGTTCCGCAAACAGATTGCGGTCGCTGTTGCGGCAGCCAGACAAGCGGGAAAGCGCGTCTGGGCGGGCATCGGGGCTTATCGCGTCCCGGCGGAGTCTACTATTGAGAAGATCAATGCCGCACGCGCGGCGGGCGCGAATGGCATTATTCTTTTCTCCTACGACTTCACACTTAATCGAGGCCCGTTGAACCCGGAAGGCGATTACCTCCTGCGCGTGCGGCGCGGCGCGTTCGACACGCCGCCGCCAACCAAATAAGCCGTGCCAAGCCGAGCCCGGAGACAAATCAAAGTTGTCTTAAAAATTGGATTGCCCGCAGCTTTCCCAATGCTAGTTGCGGGCAAAGCGCCTTTCGGTGTGATGTATGATTAGCTGAAACTATGAAGAGGGAAACGGACTCCAACGATTCGATGCTGCTCGTCGGCGCGCGTGTCGTCCTGCCGCGCGGCGTGGCAGAGGGAATGAGCCTGCTGACGGAGCGCGGGCGCATCGCACGAATCTCTGACAGCGCAATTGAGACAGTGGGGCAGGCCACAAGAGTCATCAACCTCGACCACGCAACTTTATTCCCCGGCTTCATAGACGTTCACATTCACGGGGCTGTCGGCGTTGACATGATGGAAGCAGATGCCGACCAACTGCACCGCGTGGCGCGTTTTCTCGCGCAAAACGGTGTCACCGCGTGGCTGCCGACGCTCGTGCCCGCGCCTATCGAAGATTACACACGCGCCGTTCGCGTCATCGAAGAGCTAATGAGCAATCAGGAGGAACGTCCGGCTGCGGCTCGCGCACTGGGTCTTCATTATGAAGGCCCTTTTATCAACAGCGCGCAGTGCGGTGCGCTCCGGCCAGCATATTTCCAAACGTTCAATGATGCAGGCGAATTAGACGCGCTCGCTATCATCGATGAGAGCCACGCGACGCACATGATAACCGTTGCGCCGGAGATAGAAGGTGGGATTGAGTTGGTCAGGGAGCTGGCCACGCGCGGATGGATTATCGCCATCGGTCACACGCGCGCGGGCGTGGACGTGCTTGACCAGGCACGTGAGGCAGGCGCGCGGCACATGACACATTTTATGAATGCGATGTCGCCGCTTCATCACCGCTCGCCGGGGCCAATCGGCTGGGGACTTTTGAACGACGATGTGAGCTGTGACGTGATTGCCGATAGCGTTCACGTTGATCCGTTGATCTTGAAACTCATCTTGCGCGCGAAGACGCCCACGCGCGTCTCGCTCATCAGCGATGCGGTAGCTCCGGCAGGATTGGGCGACGGCGAGTATAATATCTGGGGCGAGACGATCAGCGTCACCAAGGGTCGAACGCGCAACGCGCGCGGCAGCATTGCGGGTTCTGTGATTACCATGCGCGACGCGGTGCGCACGATGCTCTCGCTCGACGTTCCGCTTGAGGGCGTGGCGCGCATGGCCGCCAGCAATCCGGCGCGCTTGCTGGGGATAGATCAGGATTGCGGCTCGATTGAAGAAGGGAAGCGCGCCGACCTTGTGGCGCTGGATGAAGAAGGGAACGTGCGCCTGACGCTCATCGGCGGGCGCATCGCGTTTGATGCGCTCAGTCATTCCTCGGTGGATTCGTAAAAATTGGCGCGGGCGTATGATTCGTCGAGGAGTTCGACTGGATGACAGACGCGCAAAGGTTCTATTCCCCTGAGCCGCGCGCCCGCGCTGATTTGCATATGACAGCCGGGATTGCCTGTCGTCAAAGTTTGTGCGCCGGTATCTTTAATGTGTTTGAGCTTTTCATTTAAGACGCGCTCTGACATCTCAGCTTCAAGCAGATTATAAATGCCTGCGCCGCCGCAGCACACCTCGCTTCCTTCCAGCGGAAGGAAGCGCATGCCGGGAATAGCCCTCAACATCTCAAGCGGTGCTTCCGTCGCGCGTTGTCCGTAAAGCAGATGGCAGGAAGCGTCGTAGGTGGTCACGCTCTCGTCAAGTGCTGCGCCCTGACGAATGCCGGTTGTCTCAAGCTGCTGGCTGATGTCGCGCACCCGCGCGCTGAAGTCGCGGGCACACTTGGCATACTCAGCGTCATTTTCCAGCAGATGAGCGTAAGCAACGAGAAGCGCGCCGCACCCACCCGCGTTGGTGATAATCTTTGCATCAGCTTCATCCGCGAAAGCGTCAATGTTGCGCCGCGCAAGCTGACGCGCTCCCTCCAGATCGCCAGCGTGAGCGTGAAGCGCGCCGCAGCAAACTTGGGCCGAGGGTGCGCGCACAGAGCAGCCATTGGCTTCAAGCACCCGCTTTGTCGCACGATTGACGCGCGCAAAGAGTCCTTCCGTCACGCAGCCTGTGAAGAGTAGCGCCTGTTGTCCAGTCGAGCCGGTAACCATCTTCGCTTTCTTTTCATGCGCGCTTCCTTTGGCAGCGAGAGAGCTATCGAGAAGAGCGAGGGCAAACTCAAATCGCGGCGAGATGAGACGTGCGAGGCGAGATTTAATCAACAGCCGGGGCAAGCGTATGTTTCGCATCAACCGCGTAAGCGTAAAAGCGAAACGCAACCTTGCGGGCTGAAGCCAGATATGATGCAGCACAAAATGCAACAGGCGGGAGCGCAGGCTGCGGCGGTGCACGTTTGTGTGTTCCAAGTCGGCGCGCGCAGCTTCGAGCAGTTGTCCATACTCCACACCCGCCGGGCAAACAGACTCGCACGCGCGGCAACCCAGACAGCGATTGATGTGCTGGCGAAAGGCATTGGAAGCAGGAGACAGTCGCTCCTCTTCAACCGCGCGCATCAGGTAAATACGTCCACGCGGGCTATCGTTCTCATCGCCCGTATGAATGTACGTCGGGCACGCCTCAAGGCACAGCCCACAATGAACACAAGCCAGTAGCTTGTCTTCCTCCGCCGCCAGTACGCTTGTTAATTGAGAGGGCATAATAACTACAGAATACAGAATACAGAAGACAGGAGACAGAAGTCAGAAGATAAGGCCGAGAACCGCTTTTGTTTTTATTCTGACTCCTGTCTTCTGTCTCCTGACTCCTGCTCTTAGTACCCCACCGGCACTCCGTCGTTGCGTGGGTCGCTTGCGCCGAGGCGCATGCCTGTGCCTGCTTCGATCATGACGCCTTCAGCGCTGGCGATGTTGCGCGGGGTTGTGGCCTCCTCAAGCTTGTGCCCGCGCGATTCGAGCGCCCGCATGGTGTCTGCCGAAAGGCCGAAAGGCTCATGGCGCACCAGGTCAGGAAACCATTGATGGTGGATGCGCGGCGCGTCAATAGCCTGCTGGATGTTCATGCCATGATCTATGATGTTCAGGATGATTTGCAGCACGGCGTTGATGATTCTTGCGCCGCCGCGTGCGCCAACTGCGAACCAGAGAGAGCCATCTTTGCGCAGCACAATCGTCGGCGTCATCGAAGAGAGGGGGCGCTTGCCCGGAGCGATACTGTTGCGCTCGCCTTGAATCACTCCCCAGAGATTCGGCGTTCCCGGCTTTGAGGTGAAGTCGTCCATCTCATCGTTCAGAAGAATACCCGTTCCTTTGGCGGTCACGCCTGAGCCGTAGAGATCGTTGAGCGTATAAGTATTCGCGACGACATTGCCCTGCGGGTCAACGACGGAAAAGTGTGTGGTCTGTCCCGTTTCATTCTCTTCCGGGCGACCACCGCGAATCTCTATGCTCGTCGAAGCGCGATCTAACTTGATGGTGCTGCGCTGCCGTGCTGCGTAGCCCTTGCTAATCATCTGCGCGACGGGCACGCTCGCATAATCCGGGTCGCCCATGTACTCCGCGCGGTCAGCGTAAGCGCGCCTCATGGCTTCAATCAGCAGGTGATATCTCTCTGAGGACAGAGGATTCATCGCACCTAGATCGTAACCTTCCAGAATATTAAGCATCTCCATCAAGACGACTCCCCCCGAAGACGGCGGCGGCATGGAGATGATTTCGTGGCCGCGATACGTGGAACGGAGCGGCGTGCGCTCCCTTGGCGTGTAGCGACGCAAATCTTCCAGCGTGATGAGACCTTTGTGGCGTCGCATGTCATCTGCGATGAGACGCGCCGTCAAGCCTCTATAAAACTCGCGCGCGCCGTTTCTTTGCAGCCTGAGAAGCGTTCGGGCAAGCTCAGGCTGGCGCAGCGCAGCTCCTTCCGTGTAGTGATTCCCGTTGTTCAGGAAAATCTTTTGGCTATCTTCGTATTGCGAGAGCTTGCGCTCGTTATCCGTGAGCGTTCCCGCGATTCGATAGCTCAATTTAAACCCTTGGGCGGCGAGCTTTCGCGCCGGCTCAATCAATTGCCTCCAGGTGAATCTGCCCGATCCGTATTTCTTGAGCGCCATCTCCAACCCGGCGGCAGTTCCGGGCACACCCGGCGCGCGGTAGCCAACGGTTGACGAGCCTTCGCCTTTAATCAACTCACCCCGCGCGTCCAGATACATCTGGCGTGTGGCTGCCAGCGGCGCGACCTCGCGATAATCAATCGCGGTTGTCTGGCCATTGCGAAAACGAATCAGCATGAAACCGCCGCCGCCAAGATTGCCTGCTTCCGGGTAGACAACCGCCAGAGCAAAAGCGACAGCCACCGCAGCATCAACAGCGTTCCCCCCGCGCTTCATCACCTCCGTGCCGATTTCAGATGCGAGGCGGCTGGTCGAAGCAACCATCGCGTGCGGCGCGCGCACAGGTTCTCGCCACCCGGCGATGGAGGGAGGCGCTGCGGTATTTTGTTGAAACGCCGCGGAGGGAGCGCACAGCAGCGCAAACAATAAAAAGGCGACCGAGAATCGTTTCATCATCGTCAACCTGGTAATTATCATTTCGAGTTGTTAGAACTAACGGGTCGTCGGATAGTAAAACGGAAAAACTTTGCGCGCTCAAGCATTCATGGCGAATCTGCCAGGGCTGAGCATCCCGTTTGTGTCCAGCTCCTTCTTCACGCGTCGCATCAACCCGGCCTTTGTCCCGACATCGCCCCAGGCATCAAGAGAATTCTTAATCACCTGCGGAGCATGTTCGATGACAAGCGAGCCGCCAACCGCGCGTGCGCTGGCGCGTAATTTCCTGAGCGAGCCAATGCACGAATCCGACTCTTCGATTGAAGCATTCATCACCCGAAGCCTTCCATCAGCAACACTCGCCTGCCAGAGCGAGGCGGAAGAGAACGCTGTCCCGCCGTCTTTCATCACCCGATCAAGGAACGCCTCTAACTCAGTCGGCAACAGGCAAGCGCGCCAGCTCAGTTGATTGGTTTCTGCTAAAGGGAGAGCGGCCAATCCGAGCCAGTACGTTGCATCGTCGTTGAAAGTGTCGTACTGCGCGCTCGGTAAATCCTTGCGCAGCAATTTGAGAGTTTGTTCTGTCTGGTAAGCAACTGTCTCAGGCGTTCCAGCATACCGAATGAGCAGCGCCGGGCAGGTCTCCTCGTGCGGAAGGGAAAGCCTTTGAGCAGCGCCGGGTGACAGCAATTCGATGGCGACGGGCAGCAAGCGAGCGTCGAGCACTGAGCGGGCAGAGCGCAGCAGGGAAGCAAGAGACCCGTTGGCGACGATGGTTGTAGTTTGCGCCGGTATGGGACGCAGCTTGAAGGTTAATTCGAGAATCAGGCAGAGCGTGCCATAGCTGCCCGTAAACAGTTTACAGAGATCGTAGCCCGCAACATTTTTCACGACGCGCCCGCCAGCCTTGATAATCCTTCCATCAGCGAGAGCCACGCGCATCCCGATGACCGCTCCTCGCGGCGCGCCAAAACCGAAACATTGCGCGCCGCTCATGCCCGTAGCCACAACTCCGCCGATAGTCGCCCTTCCATCATCCGGCGGGTCGAGCGGCAGCCATTGCCCTGCTCGACCGAGTTCGGCATTGAACGCATCAAGCCCCAAGCCCGCTTCAGCCGTCGCCACCAGATCAGCCGGTTCGTGTTCGATGATGCGCTGCATTCGCCTTGCGCTAATAATTACGTCAGCGCGCCGGAGTGGATTACCGGCATCAAGCCATGTCCCAGCCCCTGCCGGAACAACCGCCCAACGCTCTCGCGCGGCCAGGCGTAAAGCTTCACATGCTTCTTCGACGGTAACTGGGGCAACCGTGATCTTCCCACCTGCCGCCGTAATGCTATCTTCGCCGACGATGTTAGAAAGATAACGATATGCTACTTCGGAATTGAACGACTGAAGCTGGGGCGTAGCTGGGAGCGCAGGCACCTTTGCCTGCATGAGAGCACGAGCGCGAACATCATTAGCGTGCTCAGGCACGCTTGCAGGCAAGGATGCCTGCGCTCCCGGCGTCGTGCCCCGAGCCTGCCGCGTGGCTGCCTTCGCTTCGCCGCAACTGCGCGAGGTGGGAATGATTTTACCGGGATTGCAGAGTCCTGTGGGGTCGAAAGCTGCGCGCACACACAGCATCGCATCCATATCGTCTGTGCTGAAGATGAGCGGCAGATAATCGCTCTTATCCAGGCCGACGCCGTGCTCGCCCGTAATTGTGCCACCCGCGCGAACGCACGTTTCCATGATCTCACGCCCGGCTTCTTTCACTCTAAAAACTTCTTCCGCGTGGCGCGAATCGAAGCAGATGACCGGATGCAGGTTGCCGTCGCCCGCATGAAAAAGATTGGCGATGCGAAGATGATACTTTGCGCCGATGCTGTAAATTTCGGCGAGCACTTCCGGCAAACGAGAGCGCGGGACAACAGCGTCCTGCAACATCAAGTCCGGCGAGATGCGACCCATCGCGCCGAACGCCCCTTTGCGCGCCGCCCAAAACTTCTTGCGCTCCTTTTCATCCGTCGCGAGACGGACGCTGCGCGCGCCGTGCTGCCTACATAAACTTTCAGCGTGTAAAGCTTCATCGTCCAACCCGGCTTCCAATCCATCAAGCTCAATCAAGAGCACCGCTTCTGCGTCCAATGGTAAACCGGCAGCAAAGACGCTCCGCTCGACTGCGCGAATCGTCTCTCCGTCAACCATCTCCAGCGCAGACGGAATCAAACCAGCAGCGATGATTGCCGAAACAGCGTGGCTCGCGTCGTCAACGCTTAAAAAGTCCGCCAGCAAAGTTCTCACGGCTGATGGAAGCGGACTAAGGCGCAGGGTTGCTTCGGTCGCGATGCCGAACGTTCCTTCAGAGCCGATGAAGACGCCGAGCAGGTCGTAGCCAATCGTGTCCGGGCATGCGCCGCCAAGATCAACAATCTCGCCTCCGGCCAGCACGACTCGCGCCGCAGAAACGTGGTCAACCGTCATCCCGTACTTGAGGCAATGAATGCCGCCCGCGTTCTCCGCGATGTTGCCGCCGATGGTGCAGGTCATCTGGCTCGAAGGGTCTGGCACGTAATGCAGGCCATAGGGAGCGGCGACGCGCGACAGTTGCGCGTTGACCATTCCGGTTTCCACTGTCGCGAGGCGATTCTCGACATCAAGCTTCAGCAGCCGACGCATTCGCGCGAGTTCGAGGACGACGCCTCGGTTTACGGCCAGCGCGCCGCCGGAGAGTCCCGTGCCTGCGCCGCGCGGAGCAAAAGGAACACCATCGCGCGCCAGCACGCGCAGAATCTCTGCGACCTCTTCGGTAGAAGTGGGAAAGACGACCGCGCGGGGCAGGTACTTGTGCTGCGGCAGCCCGTCGCATTCGTAAACGAGCAACTCGTCCGGTTCAGTCAGCACGGCCTCGCGCCCGGCAGCCGCGCGCAAGTTTTCGATTAGTGTGTCCACATTTTGCTGGAAGAGCGAAGCATGATTCTTCTACCGTCTCGATAAGAGTCAATGATACACTACGCGCCCGGTCTTGAAATAATTTCCTTAACGGCACTTTGCGGCGTGATGACGGCTCGGAGCAGGCGAGTTAGCTCTCTAGTCGTGTTTGGATGAAGGAGCAGCCGAAGTGGAATTCACCATCGTCGAAGGTCTCAAGACGCTCAAACTTGACCTTGTCTTCACACTTGCTCTCGCAGCGCTGTTCCTCTTCATCGGTTATGCGCTTCAACGACGCATCAAGTTTCTGGCGCGCTCAAGCATTCCTGCGCCAGCCATCGGCGGCCTTCTCTTTGCTCTCATCTTACTTCTGTTGTACGCGCGCGGCGTACTCGGTGTGACGATTGACACCAGCCTCCGCACTCCTTTGCAGACAGCCTTTTTTACGGCCATCGGTTTGAGCGCAACTCTGGCGTTACTGCGCGCTGGCGGCTGGCGCATGGGCTTCTTCTGGCTGATCGCTTCCGTGATGGCGATTGTCCAAAACATCGTCGGCATCGGCCTGGCGCGGGCGATGAATGCGCCCGCACCGCTCGGAATCATCTGTGGCGCACTCACGTTAACGGGAGGCCCTGCGACGGGACTCGCACGCACAAATGATTTCGAGCAACTCGGTATCAGCGGCGCGGGTGCGCTCATCATCGCTTCGGCGACTTTCGGGATTTTCATGGCCAGTCTCATTGGCAACCCGGTCGCGACCGCGCTCATTCGCCGTTTTCGTTTGAAACCTAAACCGGAAGAGGGCGCGGGCGATGAGGGGACAGATAAATTCTGGGCGGTTGGCCCTGTGGGAGAGACCGAGCCGGATATCCCCCGGATGGAGAAAGTTGCCGAAAAGACGCGCGAGCCTTTGACGGGCGTAGTGCTTCTCAAAACCTTAATGCTTATTCTACTCATCATGGGCGTCGGCGCTTTAATTGGAATGGGCATGGCGCGGCTTGGCGATATGCTGCCGAAGGGCAGCGTGTTCGCCTCGCTCGTCAAGCTGCCGGGTTACATTGGCGCGATGATTGTCGCCGCCATCGTGCGCAATCTGGATGATCGCTATGGCTGGCTCAAAATTGATACGCGAGCCGTAGACGCGCTCGGGACAATCGCGCTCGCGCTCTTTCTCGTCATTGCTTTGATGGATTTAAAGCTGTGGCAGCTTGCCGGGCTGGCTGTCCCGATGCTGGTCATTCTCGCAGTCCAGGCCGTCTTGATGATAGCCTACGCCGTTTTCGTGACGTTCGTTCTAATGGGGCGCGATTACGAGGCAGCGGTGACGGCAAGCGGTCACATCGGGTTCGGCCTCGGAATTACACCGAACGCCGTCGCCAACATGGAAGCTCTCACGGAGCGGTTCGCTCCGGCTCCGCGCAGTTTTTTGATAGTGCCCGTCGTCGGCGCATTCTTCATTGATTTCTCGAATGCGCTCATCATTAATTCCTCCATCAACCTGATACGTTGAGAGACAAAATACGATGACCTGCAAAACTTTGATTATTGCTCTGGCCGCTTGTTTGTTATTACTCACCTTTGTTCCCGCGACGCTGGCGCAGGGCAGCGTCGTTACCCAGAAGGATGCGGTGTTAAAGCCCGTGCCTGACACCGCTCTGCAACAACTAGTTGACGAGGCTGCGCGAGAGACGCTTGAAAAGTTCAAAGATAAAAATCTTCAGGAGAGCAATCTGGCAATCACGCTGATTGATTTGAGCGATGCGCAGCGCCCACTTCAGGCCAGCTTTCGCGGCAATGAGCCCATCTACCCGGCAAGCGTCGTCAAGTTGTTCTACCTCGCGATGGCTCATCATTTGCTCGAAGAGGGGAAACTAAAAGAGACGGATGAATTGCGGCGCGCCTTGAAAGACATGATCGTTGATTCGTCGAATGATGCAACGAGCTTCGTGCTGGACACTGTCACGGGCACAACGAGCGGGACGGAATTGCAAGGCGCTGAATTGAAGAAGTGGGCGGAGAAGAGAAATGCGGTCAACCGTTATTTCACATCGCTGGGGTACACAGGAATCAACGTCAACCAGAAAACTTTCTGCGAAGGTCCGTATGGGCGCGAGCAACTGTTTCGCGGCTCAAAGGGCGAGAATCGCAACAAGCTGACGACCGATGCCACCGCCCGCCTGCTCGCAGAGATTGCGACCAATCACGCCGTCACACCAGTACGTAGCGCGGCGATGATGGAGTTGCTGAAACGTGATTACTCTGGAAAGAGCACGGATGCAGACGATCAGGCGCACGGGTTTACCAGCATCGCGCTCAAACCAGGAGCGCGCCTCTGGTCGAAAGCCGGTTGGACAAGCACCACCAGGCACGACGCAGCTTACATAGAATTGCCTGAGGGCAAGCGCTTCGTCCTCGTCACTTTCACCACAGATCATTCCAGCGAGCGCGAGATTATTCCCACCGTAGCGCGCGTTATCATCGAGGGAATAAACAAAAGATGACTGGTCTGTTTTGACGTTGCCATCAAACGCTGGCGGAACTTTTCCGGTCATTGGGTGTCTAAGAAACCGACAAGTTGAGTGGCTGACGGTTGCCTGTATTAGGCGCGAGGCTGACAAGCCAACGTCTGCTGACAGGTCTGTTTGATGGGGGATAACACAAAAGGAGCGTAGACCCATGAGTGTAGAGAAAGTAATGAAGAAAGCCGTGCCTTACATTAACGTCACACCGCTGATAGATGTCTTGCTGGTGCTCCTCATCATTTTCATGGTGGTTACACCCATGAAACCGAGCCGCTTCAAAGCTCTCATTCCAGAGCCGCCCAGGCCGACGCAAGGCACGCCGCCAGACGGCAGCATTCTCACCCTCGTCGTGACCATCAAGCAGGACGGGGCGCTTGAATTGAATAAAACCGGCGACATCGGGTCTGTCAATGACACCGGGAAGTTGAGCGCAAAACTGGCGGAGCTTTTTCAACAGCGGCTGGAGAAGCACGTCTATCGAGCCGACATGATTGACAGAATTGACCTGCCTGAAGAAAAGCGAATTCAGCGAACCGTCTTCATTAAAGCGCCGAGAGCAATCACGTATGGCGAGGTCGCCAAAGTGATAGACGGAATCCGTGGCGCAGGAGCCGAGCCAATCGGCCTCCAGATTGACGAGTTGGATTAAGAGCAGAATTCAGGAGACAGAATCCAGAAGCCAGAAGTCAGGAGACAGAATGATAAGGCTGAGAACCGCTTTAGTTTTTATTCTGGATTCTGGATTCTGGATTCTGCTTTTACCTGTATCCTCCGGGCGGCGTGCCGTAACCCGGTGGAGGCGGAGGCGTACTCGTGTGGTAGCCCTTACGCTTCTCAAATATCGCCACGCCGATCAGTCCGCCGACGATTGAAAAGCCCAGGATCGTCACAGCTCCCGCCAGCCCGGACAATACGAAAAATGCTCCGGCGCTGATTTTATTAGGCTGCTGGTTGGCGATCATTTGAACGTAGCCACCATGCATGGCGTAGGCAATGGGTGTATCAAGAGCAAGGTAGATGAGCGCGCCGATTGCTCCGGCAATCACCCCAAGGACTGCGCCCTCACCGCTCCTGACAGGATTCGGTGAACGCTTGATGTATAACTGCGCCGCCACAGCGCCACCGACAGCAGCCCACACAATGCAGAAGAAACTGAAGATTATAAAAGCGTCCGGCGGGAGAAAGCCCGCGAGCAAACAGAGAATTCCTGTTACTACACCGCCGATCAGCCCTGGAACGAATTTACCGGGCTTTACTCCCGTCTGTTGTCCCATCTGCTGATAGCCGTCGGCAGGAGGAGGAGAAGTCGGACGAGGAGATGCCTGCCACCCTGTCTGCGGCGGAGTTGGCCTTCCGGCAGAAGGCGGAGTTGTCGGAATGCTGCCGGGCGGGACAATCATCGTCGCCTGCGGGTCGTAAGATTTGTCTGCGACGAGAGGCGTCCCATCATTCGTGCAATAGGTCTGAGAATCATCCAGCGTCAGGCCGCATGTCGGACAGCGTTTCATTTGAAGTCTCCAGAAAGTTCATCTTCGGAAGCGTTTATATTTTCAGAAATTTCATTCGCCGCGCGCATGGCTTGCGCTCTATCGTTCGAGCGGATTGTACTATGGCGATGCAAAGTACAATAGAGTTGTGGAGATTGACAAGAGCAAGAGAGTTTCTTTTATTTCAACTCGCCTGTTCTTTGAGTCTTGCCCTCCAGCGGCGGAACGTCAGCGCCCAGGACATCAGCATGTAATAGATCGGAAAAGCAAGAGAGAGCAGAATCAGGAATCTTGAGTCATCGGACACGCGCGCCAGGATCAACAGCAGCAACGCGACCCACACGGCAGCCAGCAGATTCGTCAAACGGCTGAACGGTGCGCGTTGCGATGGGTAGAGGTAGCGCCAGGGGATAAACGTCAGCAACGAAAGCGTGATGATGAGAGCAAGCGAAACCCACGCTGGCGGACGAAGCAGGTAGAGATAGAAAGCCACGATGTTCCAGTAGGAAGGAAAGCCCAGGAAAAATCCGTCGTCCGTTTTGGCGTTGACCTGCGAAAACCCGTAGGCGCTGGCCAGCAATGGAAGCAGCAGCCACCAGGCTTGTCCCCCTGTAAGAATACTGGCGCGCCAGATAAGCAGCAGGGGAAGCGACGTGTAGGTTTGAAAATCAACAAGGTCGTCGAGCCTGCGGCCATCAAAGCCGGGGGCAAACTCCTTGACACGTGCGCGACGGGCGAGCCATCCATCAGTCGAGTCAATCAGCGTTGCCAGAATCATCAGCGCCAGCGCCGCGCGCAGCGCCCCTTCGCCGCCGCGCACGATGAGGACGGCGATGCCTGCGGCTGCCACCAGCCCCAGAGCTGTGTACAGGTGAACGCCCCATGCGAGAATCATTCTGAACTTCATGCCACCTCATGATAGGAATTAGAGCGAGCAGTCTATCCTGACAGATAGACAAGCTATCTCATCAGATAGAAATTTGTTGCCTCAATGAGCAAGCCCTACCGAACAAAAGCAGTCGCAGATAAAAAGTTAAGTTTAGGTATGTAAGTAGCTTCCGCCAACCGACGGGCATGCCTGCTTTCATCTTCTCTCTTCTGGCACGCCGTTCGCTCTCTGTTGAAATGTCCAGCGGTTCTCCTGGATTCGCAGCACAGGTCAGGCAAGCAGCAAAGTTGGTGGTGAGCGATTGATTCTTGAAATCAATTCCACCGAAAACATTAACACGGCCAATCGGTCAGGTACGAGCGGTCGCCCAACACAAGGTACAAAGAGGAGTCAGATGATGAAAAATAAACTTTATGGCACGTTCGCAATGTTGAGCATCATGGTTATGTTAGCGGTCGTCTCCGTTCAAGCGCAATCGAGGGGAAAACTCGAAGTCAATATCCCGTTCGAGTTTCAAATTGGCAGCCAGACGCTTCCGGCTGGCTCGTACAGCGTCAAGCGCCTGACGCAGAATTCCATCCTCGTCCAGGGCGAGGACGGCAAAGGGAGCGCGATTGCTCAAACGACCGGAACGATTCAGGCTAAGACAAACGAGACAGCCGCGCGTGAGAAACTGGTCTTCCACAAGTACGGCAGCCAGTATTTTCTCTCGCAGGTCTGGATGGTCAGAGGCAGCGACGGTCGCGCGTTGAATCAAACGGATGCCGAGCGTCAGGCGGCCAAAGAACAGAATCTCGCCAGGAGCGGCGCGAAGCCTCGAAATGTAGAGGTCGCTGCCAGAGTGCGGTGAACCTGTAGCCTCCCGCGAAGCCCGGCGTTCATCAAACCCACGACCCTTACCGAACATAAAGGTCGAGCCGGGCAAAACGGCAAAATCGGCAACCTTGAGATTTCAGGGTTGCCGGTTTTGCTTTTCAGCCTTCCTCCTGCGTGGTTCAGCAATCAACAGTTTTTGGTTATAGTGTCATCAACAATCAACACCCTGTTCATTCAATCAAAAGGGGAGAAAGTGTATGGGCGTGCAACTCAAGAAGCTCAGCGAACAAGCAATAGTGATTACGGGCGCTTCGAGCGGCATCGGTTTGGTGACAGCCAGAATGGCTGCGCGGCAAGGCGCAAGGCTCGTGCTCGCTGCGCGCAGCGAAGATGCGCTTCGCCAACTTTCGGGTGAGATTAAAGCGGAAGGCGGCGAGGCAGTTTACGTCGTCGCAGATGTCGGGCAGGAAAGTGATGTCCGGCGCGTAGCTTCCGCTGCTGTGCAAACTTTCGGTGGCTTCGACACCTGGGTCAATAACGCAGGCGTCTCGATTTACGGGCGTGTGCTGGACGTTTCAATGGAAGATCATCGCCAGCTTTTTGAAACGAACTACTGGGGGCTGGTTCATGGCTCGCGCATCGCCGCCGAGCACCTGCGCGCTCGCGGCGGAGCAATCATCAACGTCGGAAGCTCTCTGTCTGATCGCGCCATCCCGCTTCAGGGAACTTATTGCGCCTCGAAGCACGCGGTCAAAGGTTACACGGACGCGCTCAGAATGGAACTGGAAGAAGAAGGCGCGCCCATCTCCGTCACGCTCATCAAGCCGAGCGCGATTGACACGCCTTACAAAGACCACGCGAAAAATTATCTGGCGGTCGAGCCGCAGAATCCTCCGCCGGTTTATGCGCCGGAAACTGTGGCCGAAGCTATTCTCTACAGCGCAGAGCATCCTGAGCGTGATGTTTTCGTCGGCATCGGCGGTAAGGCCATTTCTGTCGGCGGTAAGTATGCACCGCGATTGACGGACAAAGTGATGGAAGCGGCGCTCTTCCAAGTACAGCAAACCGAAACGCCTTCGCCCGAAGATAGAAGGGACGGGCTCTTTGATGCCTCTGAGGATTTAAGGGAGCGCGGCGGCTACGACGGCCACGTTGCGGAAAGCAGCCTGTATACGAAAGCAACGCTCCACCCATTTGTCACGGGCGCGCTCCTTTTGGGATCAGGTCTTGCGCTCGCCGCCCTGTGGCGCACGAGTAATGGCAGGAGCAGTCAAGCGCGGGCTGCGGAATAGGATGAGTTGTGGTGAAAAGGGAAGCAAGGTTCGTCGTGCAGGAGCATCATGCTAGCCACCTGCACTGGGATTTCCGTTTGGAGATGGGCGGCACGTTGAAAAGCTGGGCTGTCCCGAAAGGCCCTTCGCTTGATCCGAGCGCGAAGAGGCTGGCCGTAGAGGTCGAAGACCACGCCGTCTCGTACCTGACCTTTACAGGAGAAATTAGTGAAGGTCACTACGGCGCAGGTCAGGTTTATCGCTGGGACATCGGGACGTTTGAAGTGACCGAAGGGACTGCGCTCGAAAGCTGGCGCAGAGGCTCGCTGCGATTTCGCTTGCACGGCGAGAGGTTGAAAGGTGAATGGCGGATGTTCAAAATGAAAGGCCGCGCAGAGAAAGGAAAACCGCTCTGGCTGTTGCAGAAAATTAAAGATGAGTTCGCCGTTACAGGCCACACGGCAGAGATGGCCGGAGAAAACGTGAGAAAGAAAAACGTGAGAAAGAAAAAGAGTCCCGTCAGGGACGATTGATAATAGCCCAGCGATTTATCGCTGGGAATAAAAGCCAAGATAAACATTGAGTCCCGGAGGGGCGACTGAATAGAAGCGAGCCTCTCTTCAGTCGTCCCTCCGGGACTCTAGATTTATTTCCGGCTTGATTCCCTGAAGTGCTGGGCTATTTTCAGTCGCCCCTAACGGGGCTTAAAACATTTGACCGAACGGCATTATCTTTGCTGATTAAATCGTTAGGATTCTTTGTGTCCGAAAAGTGAGTTATTAGCGAACGTTTCGCGTATGTCCGGGGATTAAGATGTTAGAAACCCGAACGCTGGAGCAAGCAATCATTCAATAGCCTTGGACAATAAAGAATGGGTCTTGAAACTTACCACAAAAAGAGAGATTTTCGTCGAACGCCAGAGCCGCGAGGGAAAATCTCGAAAACGCATCGGCACCGTTTCGTAGTGCAGGAGCACCACGCTTCGATGCTGCACTTCGATTTCCGTTTGGAGATGGGCGGTGTCCTCAAGTCCTGGTCGGTTCGGAAAGGCCCGTCTCTCGACCCAAAAGAAAAACGGCTTGCCGTCACGACGGAAGACCATCCGGTTGAGTATCTAAAATTCGAGGGGCACATCCCCAAAGGCAACTACGGCGCAGGCCAACACATGATCTGGGATGAGGGCAAGTATGAGTTGGTGGCGGGCGATGATGAACTCAAGCAGCTCGAAGCAGGGAGATTGAAATTCCGTCTTCATGGAAAAAAGCTGCAAGGCGAATTTAATCTCGTCAGGCTCGGAGGCAGAGATAATCAGTGGCTGCTCATCAAGAGCAAGGACGAGTTTGCTCAACCGGGCTGGAAACTCGATCTGCTCGTCAAAGATGAGAAATGGGAGACCGGGGCTCGAAGACAGCCGGATAAAGAATCTCAGATAGCTGCGAAAGGCGGCGTTAGGAAAATCCAGGCGCGGAAAAGTTCGGCAGATAAAGCGATTCCTGCCAGCAGGGCTTTCAAGTCTAAAGAGCTAAGCGGCGAGATGGCGGTCAAAGTCGGAAGCCGCGTCGTCTCGCTCACGAATCTCGATAAAGTTTACTGGCCTGACGAGGGATATACGAAAGGCGATCTCGTCAAATACTACTTCGAGGTGGCGAAATACATTCTGCCTTACCTGAAAGATCGCCCGCTGATTATGAAGCGTTACCCGAACGGTATCACGGGCAGCTTCTTTCACCAGCATGACGTGAACGAAGCGCCCGATTACGTTCGCACTGTGACGCTCCACGTTGAAGAGGGGCACGAGGTTGATTACATCGTCGGCGACGATACAGCGACTCTGCTTTACATGGCTAATCTGGGCGCGATTGAGCGACACCCCTGGCATTCGCGCGTGCGAAATATTGATCGCCCGGACTGGTTCGTCTTTGACCTTGATCCGCAGGGTGTGGAATGGAGCGAGATTTGTGATGTGGCCTTAAGCTGCAAGGAGATTCTGGATGGCCTCGGGCTTGATTCTTATGCCAAGACATCCGGCTCACGCGGCATCCACGTTTATGTGCCGATCAAGCCCGCTTATTCTTACAAGCAGATCGCAGACTTTGCCGAACGCGTCGCCATGTTGATCGAGCATGAGAATAAGACGGTCGCCACGCTTGAGCGTTCATTGAAGAAGCGTAAAAAGGCGCGCATCTATCTTGACCACATGCAGAACGCGCGGGGTAAATCTGTCGTCGCGCCCTACTCTGTGCGTCCGAAAGCGGGCGCAACGGTTTCCGCCCCGCTTGAATGGGATGAAGTCAAACGCAAGCGGGTGACGATTGCAGATTTCACAATCAAGACAATGATGGAGCGCCTGAAACGGCAGGGTGATCTTTTCAAGCCGGTGCTCAGCAACAGGCAGAGTCTTGAGAAAGCAATAAGAAAGTTGGATGGCTTGACCGGCAAGCCGAAGGCAAAACGCGTCGGAGCGTGAAGCTCTGAGCGCAACACTTAACGAACGAACCATCTGGAGGGGATAATTCAATGGCAGGGAAAACTGGAGCAGCAAAAAAGCGTGAATTGATAGACACGGGCAGTGACAAGCGTTACGTGCGTCGAGACGAAAAGGGGCGCTTCGATGAGGTTGACGACCAGAGTCGCTCGCTCTCGCAGGATGTGAAGCGGAAAGCCAAGACGAAAGTTCCGGCGGGACAGGGCGACAAGGGCGATCAGAAGCGTAGTAAATAACTCCCGGTTTGAAATTGAAGGAGAGTGATTATGAACGCAGCAGCGAAGCAAAAAGAGAAGAGCGCGAGTTCGGAGCGACGGCCTAAAGTCTCTCGGAAAGATCAGATCATCGCGCTCTACCTGTCAGGGATGAACGAGATTGAAGACCTCGCCATCATTACCGGCGCGCGTCCGAGCTACGTTGGGGCGGTGCTTCAAGAGGCCGGGCTGGCCAAAGGCTATTTCGACCTCTACACCTCGACGGCTCATCCGATGAACGTCTATTCCAAGTTCTTTGCCAACAAGCTCGGCTTCAAGGATGAGGAAACGGCGCACGAGAGTATTGAGTTGATTGATTTGCTCTACCGGCAGTTCGACTATGCGCAGGATCGCGCCGGGCAGCATCATGCGCTCTCCATGGCGCTGGTGATGTTCGACCGCGCGCGTTGGACGGGCAAAGGGCGAGAGGCAGCCATCTTCCGGCAATGGCTATTAACGCAACTCAACGAAGCAGACCTCGTTGATAAAGATGCGACGGCTCAGGATGAGACGCAGGAGCCAGACGATGAATAGGGTGCTGACTGATGGCAAATTCCACAAAGAGTAAGACCGGGGCAAAGAAGTCGAAACGGGAATCGGACAAGGGCGCTAGTAAACGGAAGGCTGCTCAAGGCAGGGCGGGAAGTAGCAGCAAAGAAGTTGGAACGCAGAAGCAGCCGAAATCTCCGATGCCGCCGCAGCATCAGCAGAAGCCGGGGCTGGAGTCGAAGATTGCTCCGAGACCGGAATACGAAGCGCCTCTCTACCAGGGTTCAGGCAAGCTCAAAGGCAAAGTCGCTCTGATTACGGGCGGCGATTCCGGCATCGGGCGCGCCGTCGCCGTGCTCTACGCGCGCGAGGGCGCGGACGTAGGAATTGTTTATCTCCCGGAAGAGCAATCGGATGCCGAAGAGACACGCCGAGCCGTCGAAGCCGAGGGCAAAAGTGCGTTGCTCATTCCGGGAGATGTCAAAGAATCTGATTTCTGTCGTCAAGCGGTCGCGCGAACAGTTAAGAAGTACGGCAAGCTGGACGTGCTGGTCAACAATGCGGCTTTCCAGCAACACCAGAAGTCATTGAAAGATGTTTCGGAAGAACAGTGGGACAGAACTTTCAGGACGAACATCTACGGCTATTTCTACATGGCGAAAGCCGCGCTCGCTCACCTGAAGAAAGGCAGCTCAATCGTCAACACCGGCTCGATCACTGGGCTCGAAGGCAGCAAGGAGTTGCTCGACTACGCTGCCACCAAAGGGGCGATTCACGCTTTCACCAAATCCCTTGCTCAGAATCTGGTAGAGAAGGGAATTCGCGTCAACTGCGTTGCGCCCGGCCCGGTCTGGACGCCGCTCAACCCTTCAGACAAGCCAGCCAAAGAGGTTGCAAAGTTCGGTGCGGACACGCCGATGAAACGTCCCGCTCAGCCAGAGGAGATCGCGCCAGCTTTCGTCTATTTCGCATCTGAAGCCGATTCCAGCTACGTGACGGGCGAGGTGCTCACGCTGCTTGGCGGCGAGACGACCGCCGGATAAGACTTGTATTCAAGTGAGGAGACCGAAGTGATGCCGAATAAGAATCGCAACAAGCTGAATCAACCGCCAACCGGAGAAGGCAAAAAGCAGAGTCCCTTTTCGGGCGAGGAAAATAAACTGAGCAAACGTTCGGAGGTCGCACAGGCGCAGCGCAATCACCCTGAAGAGAATTTCGGAACGGCTGCCGAAGAAGAAGCTCTGACACCGAGCGGCGAGCAGCGAAAGGACAATGCTCAACGGCAGAAGGCTGGGCGATAAAAGCAAGGCGGAGAATGAAGGTCAGTGTGCTGAGTGAGAGTGCGGATAATCTGGCTGCCTCCTTCGCCGAACGAGTCGTCAATCGTAATTGTTGATGTCCCGACTCTTCAACTATCTCTCAACAGCACACTCGACAGGCTCGCAACCACGGCGCGTAGCTCGCCGAGTTCGACCGGCTTGACCACGTGCATCTGGTAGCCTGCGGTGAGCGCTTTCATCCGATCCTCGATGCGCGCCATCGCGGTCAGCGCTACCGCCGGTATCTTCCTCCCTGTCCGCGACTCGCGCGCCCGGATGCGCTGAATTAATTGATACCCATCCATCTCTGGCATGCTGATGTCGGCAACCAACACGTCCGGCGACCACCTCTCCAACTGTGCCAGCGCCCCGGCGGCGGAAGTATCAATTTTGACGATTGCGCCACAAAGCTCAAAGGCGGTTTTAACCATCTCACATGTATCGAGTTCGTCGTCCACTATCAAAATTTTCAACCCGGCAAGCTCCGGCGGGCATGCGAAGGTTGTCTTACTGTGTAGCGCGCTTTCGGACAGTTCTGCTCTCTCCACATCACTCTTCACCTTCGCGATGGGAAGTGAGATGGTAAAGGTCGCGCCCAGACCTTCGCCGGGGCTTTCTGCTCGAATCGTGCCGCCGTGCAACTCGACGATGGATTTGGCGATAGCCAGTCCCATTCCAAGGCCGCCGAAGGCGCGCGTGATGGAGCTGTCTGCCTGTGCGAAGCGGTCGAAAACACGCGACAGGAATTCCGGCTTGATCCCCTGGCCACTATCACTCACCGTCACTTCCACATTGGAATCAACCTGCTCAAGCTCCACCTGCACGCGCCCGCCTGTGGGCGTGAACTTGACGGCATTCGAGAGTAGATTCCAGATGACCTGCTGGATTCGCTCGTAATCACCGTTGACGGGGCTGACGCTCGCATCAGTAATTATCTGGAGACGGATATTCTTGGCTTCGGCTGCCGGTCTGACCGCCTCAACAGTGGCGTTGATAACGGAGGAGGTCTCCAGCGGCTTAACCTTCAAATGCATTTTTCCGCTGATGATCTTGGAAATGTCGAGCAGGTCTTCGACAAGCTGCGCCTGAGATTGCGCGTTGCGCTCGATTATCTCCAGCGCTTTGCCGATGGTGGTCTCATCAAGCATCCCTTCGCGCAGCATCCGTAGCCAGCCGATGATAGACGTGAGAGGCGTGCGTAGCTCATGCGAGACGGTGGCCAGAAACTCGTCCTTGCGGCGGTTTGCCTCTTCGGCCTGTTTTCTGGACTCCTCTGCGTCAAGGAGCGCCTCCTGTAATCGAATGTCAGCCTTCTTCCGTTCGGTAATATCGCGCGCGATCTTTGACGCTCCGATGATCTGGCCGTCACCCTGCCTGATCGGTGAGACAGTCAGGGAGATATTAATCTGCTGACCATCCTTTCTGACTCGCACGGTCTCGTAGTGCTCTATCCGCTCGCCCTTCCTGAGTCGCGCCAGGATGGCAGGCTCTTCGTCCTGGTGATCCGGCGGAATCAACATCACAACCGGCTTGCCGATTGCTTCCTCCGCCGTGTAGCCGAAGATGCGTTCCGCCCCTTTGTTCCAACTGGTGATAACGCCATCAAGCGTTTTGCTGATGATGGCGTCGTCCGCCGATTCGATGACAGAGGCCAGCCAGTATGGGGCGATCTCAGGTTTTTGAAATTGTTTGACCCACTCCGGGTCGGCTTTATTGTCAGACATTGATAGATATGTGTGAACTCAATAGACGGAAGATAAACAGGGGGCAGCTTTCGGGGGAATGTACAGCCAAACAAATTATAGCGTCAGATTGAAATATTACCACCAATTTCTCGCACATCGACCCTGAGCATGGTGATACCGAGAGGGCGAGTTTCTCATTTAATTGTCACGAAGACAAAATAACGCGCATTAGGCTGCAATCTAAGAGCCCGGATCAAAGCGATAGCCAATCCACGGCTCGGTCAGGATGTAGCGCGGCGTGGCGGATTCCGGCTCGATCTTCTTCCGCAACTGGCCGACGAAGACGCGGAGGTATTCAGTTTGTTCCGTTGACTCGCCGCCCCAGATTGAGGTGAGCAGGGTGCGATGCGTCAAGACCTTTCCGGGGTGGCTGATGAGGTAGACCATCAGGTCGTATTCCTTGGGCGTCAAATGCACCTCCGAGCCTTTGACGGCGACGCTGCGGTTTTCCAGATCAATGCGAAAATCGCCGACCTCAAGGATTGGTGAGGCGACATCTTCCGTCTTCGCCGCCTGCGCACGCCTGAGTGCCGCACGGATGCGCGCTAGCAGCTCGTCCATCCCGAACGGCTTGGTCACGTAGTCATCCGCCCCTGCGTCTAGCGCCTGAACTTTCGTCCTCTCCTCCCCCCTGACTGAAAGCACGATGATGGGAAGCTGCGAAATCGCGCGCAGGTTGCGGCAGAGCTGAAGACCGTCCGTATGCGGCATGGAAAGGTCTGTGACAACCAGATCGGGCGGCCAGTCGCCGAACGTCTGGAGCGCGGCCAGGCCGTCGGGAGCCACACGCACATCATAGCCGTGTGTCGTCAGGCTTCGCCTGAGCACGCGCGTTATCTGCGGCTCGTCATCAACGATAAGTATGCGCTGCTTCTCGCTCATCTTCATTAACGCCTGATGCAGTTTCGTCCTCGTCGCCGACGGGCAGCGTGATTACGACGCGACTGCCATGAAATTGGGAGTTGTCTTCGATCAAGATACGCCCGCCGTGCGCCTCCACAATGCCTTTGGCAATAGCCAGCCCCATCCCTGTCCCGGACGGCTGATGCGTGCCGGAGTCGCCGTCCCTCATGGCGCGAAAGAACTTGTCGAAGACACGCCCGCGTAATTCCACAGGGATGCCGGGGCCTTCGTCTTCAACACTCAACTGAATTGTTTGCTCATTGGTTTTGGTTGCTCTGACGTTGATATTCGATCCGACCGGCGAATACTTGGTGGCGTTATCAACCAGCGTGTAGATGACCTCGGCAACCGCTCTCGCATCCACGCGCACGGTCGGTAGCCCATCGTCGAGTCGGACTTGAATCTGATAATCGCGTATGAGAGGAGCGGCGCGCTCCAGTGCCGTCGTGATGATTTCCTCGATTGACCCCCAGCGCCGGCGCAGGTGCATCTCTCCGGCCTCGATACGCGCCAGTTCCATCAGTCCTTCAATAAAGCGGTTGAGGCGGTCAGTCTCTTCGTTGATGACTTCCAGCATCTCCCGACGCCCTTCCGCGTCAAGCGTGCCGGACAGTTCGTCGTCGGTTTTAGAAAGCAGCTCATTGAGCAGCGTGGTGACAGATGCTTTAATCGAAGTGAGGGGAGTACGCAGATCATGCGTGACCGCATCGAGCAGCGCCGACTTCAATCGTTCGCTCTGCTCCAATGCTTTGGCCTGGCTCGCGTGCTCGAAGGCGTCCTGCAATTCCTGATACAACCGTTCGATCTCGCGCCGACTTGCGTCAGCCTCTTCAGCCCTCCGCTTCGCACGCGCCGAAAGCTGTCCGGCGGTGACGGCGGTGACCAGAAAGACAGACAACGCGATCCAGTTATCCGGGCTGTCTATGGAAAGTCTGCCCACCGGAGGCAGATAGAAGACGTTGAAGCAGACGAGTCCCAGCAGCGAAGCCAGCACGGCAGGGCGAGAGCCCCACCTGGTGGCGATGAACAGCACGACGAGCACTAAACCAAGCGCCACGGTCGTCGAGTTGACGTGTTCGCCGAACAACTTGAGCGCGCCCGTGACGATGGCAATGCCCATCAACGCTACCAGGTAGCCTGTTCGCCTCTGCTCTAACATTTTCGTCCACATGCTGACTATTGTATGCAGGAAGCCACTCTTCTTGATACAGACAAATTGAAAACTCCCTGTCAGCCCTCAATCTTACTCTTGTCCGTTTGCTTTTGCGCTGCTTCTTTTCGCTGCTGCCGCTTCTGCTCTTCGCGGTCGTGCCAGGTGGCTATCCCAAAGGCGATTGCTATCAGAATCATAAAGATGATTGTCCAAAGCTGGCTCATAGGGATTATCCCTCTCATACCCGTTCTGTTATCCCGTTCTAGTGTTCAAGGTGATATGGCACGCTGACTACGACCACGCATTTCTTAAAAAGCAGCGAGCCTTTCAGCAGGAGCGAGCTTTGGTTATGCAGAAAGTGCTGCCACCATCTTGCGGGGATGAATTCGGGCAGCACCACCGTCACAAAATCCTCGCCGCCCTTTCCTCTCAAACGCTCTATGTAGCGCAAGAGCGGGCGTCTGAGCGAGCGGTACGGCGAGGGCAGCACCACTAGCTCCACGCCTGATCCCCACTGCTCCCATTTCTGGCGCAGCTTGGCTGTCGCCTCTTCATCAAAATCCACGTAGACGGCCTTCACACCATCGGGCGAAATGGATTTGGCGTATTGCAGCGCATTGATGACTCCGCGATGGATGCCGGAGATGGGCACGATGACAGCGTTCTTGATGGTGTGGAGCTGCTCTAAGCCTTCGGTCGAAAGTTGCTTGGCTACACCGACATAATGCGTGTGGATGGAGCGGAACATCAGCACGAGCAGGGGAATGATGGCGACGATGATCCATGCGCCGTGAATGAATTTGGTAATGACGAAGACGCACAGCACGATGAACGTTGCGATTGCGCCCAGACCGTTAATGATGATGGACTTCTTCCAGTGAGTAGAGTCGGTCACTTCGTCATTGACAAAAGCGGAGGGGCGCGTTTCAGCCGCCGCCAATTGTGCATCCGGCAATACTATCCCGGAATCAACGCCCTCATTGAAAAGAGACGCTTCTTTCGGCTTTTCATGAGCTTCGAGTTTCTTGGCCCGTCCTTCAGCACGCTCCTTGAGCCAGTGGCGCACCATGCCGGTTTGCGAGAGCGTGAATGAGAGAAAGACGCCGACCGCATAAAGCGGAATCAGGCGGCTCGTGTCACCGCCGAAGGCTGCGACGAGAATTGAAGAGAAGATGGCGAGGATAACTATGCCGTTAGAGAAAACCAGCTTATCGCCGCGACTGGCGAACTGGCGCGGCAAAAAGCGGTCGCGCGCAAGAAGGCTTGCGAGGCGCGGGAAGTCTGCAAACGAAGTGTTGGCGGCCAGCACGAGAATCAGCGCCGTCGTGATCTGCACCACGTAGTAGAACCAAGCGAACGCGCCTGTAAAGATGATGCGCCCGAATTGGGAAATGACCGTCTCGCTCGCGTGCGGGTGCACGCCGTAGAGGTACGCCATCACGCTCGTGCCGAGGAACATCGTTGTCAAAAGTGCGGCCATGATGACCAGCGTGGTCGAAGCATTACGCGCTTCGGGCTTTTTGAAAGCGGGCACGCCGTTGGAAATGGCCTCGATGCCAGTCAAAGCTGCGCATCCGTTCGAGAACGCGCCGAGTATCAGGAAGATAGTGATGGGTTGAACTTTGTAGCCCTCGGCTATTTTCAGTTCGTCGCCGCCGGGAACAGGCGCTGCGCCGCCGACAGTTAGATAGTGAAAGAGGCCGTAGCCGATCATGAATAGGAAACAGATGAGAAAAGCGTAGGTTGGGGCTGCGAACAGCGCGCCAGATTCGCGCACACCGCGCAGGTTTGCAATAGCAATGAAAGCAATGAAGACGAGACACAAGGCCACCTTATGTTCATCCAACCACGCGAGGCGTGTCCCCTGAACCATCGAAGTGATGGCCGCCACGCCCGCTGCAATCGAAACCGAGACGGTCAAGACATAATCCACGAGGAGTGACGCGCCCGCGACCAATCCGGCATTAGTGCCGAGATTCTCTTTGGCGACGATATACGCACCGCCGCCGGACGGATAGGCGTGAATGGTTTGCCGGTAGCTGGTCGCGACAATAACGAGCAGCGTCGCAATGCCGAGTGAGATCGGCACGACGTAGTGAAAAGCACTCGTTTGACCAAAGGCGACGGCTGCTGCCAGAACGAGCAGGATTTCTTCCGTCGCGTAGGCCGTCGAAGAAAGGGCGTCCGAAGAAAAGACTGCGAGCGCAGTTTTCTTTGGGAGGCGTTCATGTGCGGCTTGCTCGGTTCTAAGCGGATTACCGACTAACAGACGTTTGAGTGATGCGGCCATGATTTTGATTCCTCTCGTGATGCCCCGGACAGAAAAAGGCACGGAAACGCGCAGGTCTTCCGTGCCCTTTCATAATCCGGTTCCGGCGTCGCTCTTCCCTTAGCCTACGAGGTTAGCTGACGGGCTGGGATCGAGAAGTATCCTTCGTGAAGGTGTTATTCCCTTGTCACGATTTGCCCCGTGTTCCATACCAGCTTCTGGCGGAACAGTGGTTCCCCCGCGCTGCTCCTCATTACCCTGTTTAAAGGGGGAGCAACTTCGGCAGACGAATTGTCAACGGCTGAATGCTACTACCCCGCGCATAAGAAAGGCATAAAAGGTTCGTAAGGATTTTATAAAGACTGTGAGGGGTGGTTTCGTGCTTCTGTAGAATGTTGGGAGGTTAGCGGTGTTTGGCGAGGCACGGAGACAAAGAAGCGCGTGGCATTAGCCCGTCATGACTATACCGAAATGCTCGCGCAAGATGGCCGCGTACTCTTCCTGGCTCGTTAAGGTTAGCTCCACGCGCTCGCCCTTCTCAGTCGTTGTGATAAAACGCATCTCGCTCAATGTGATGCGTCCTCCGGGAGTCGCCCGCGAGCAGATGCGCGCACGGGTAAAATGCGACTGCGGAGAAGTCTGGTGGTAGCGGCACATCTCTGCATAGTCAGCATACCCGTAGGGCTGTAAGGTGAAACGATACTGAGCCTTCCATTCGTCACCATCATCACGCTGCATCAGAATCAAGTGAGTGCCATCGGGGAGAATGCGATAAGCGCGGCTGCCCTGCACCTGCTCGCCGCGCTCGTCAAGCAGCAAAGGCTCACGAAAAGAGTCACCGAAGCCCACATCTACAAGCCAGCGCTGCTCCAACGAAACCATCAGCGCCATGTGGGCGAAGTCCGGGCCAAAGCCGCCTTCTGCATTTGCAACTTCGGCTGACAGCATCCAGACATCGAAGCCGAGAGCACGCAATAACGTGGCAAACAGGCCATTGGCTTCATAGCAGAAGCCACCGCGCCGTTGTTTCACGATTTTGGTAAACAGAGCTTCGTCATCAAGAACAATTGGCTGCTTGGCGTGAATACTCAGGTTTTCAAAAGGTACAGCCAACAGGTGGGCGAGTTGCAACTCGCGCAAGGTTTCGGCAGTCGGAGCAAGCGAGCCCTGATAGTTGATGCGCTCAAGGTAAGCTTTGACGTTCAAGCAACTCTCTCCTCAAAGAAACAGACAGGATTAACAGGATTAGCAAGATTAAGAAAATCAGATAAGCTAATTTAGCTTGATGTTTCCTTTCTTCATCCCGTCTATCTTGTTAATCCTGTCTATTCCTTCTCTATTTTGTTAGATGCTCTAAATCTCGCGCACGAAAGCAACGCTATTTGCGTTCGGCTGCGTGGCATTGTCAGGCGGCTGGCGGTGCTGCCACATCCTCAAGCGGCAGACCGGAGGCGCACAGCGGACAGTCATCGGGCGACCACAGGTCGAACTCGTCGCGGGCGACTGCCTCGACCGCCACACCTCGCTGCTTGAAAAAGCCAGCACCCTTCGAGCCGAGAACGAGAAGCGCTCCAGCGACAACGGGCACGCCCGAATGCGCTTGCAGCTCAGCGTAAGTGCCCCGGAGCGCTGACCCGGCGCTCATCACATCGTCAACCATAGCTACTCGCTTTCCGGCTAACCGGGCAGCAAACGCTGGCGGAAGGCGATAACTCGCTCGATATAACCCTGCGGTGTGCGGCGGCATGACGCGCTCTGTGAAGCAGAACTCCACATTGAGCGCGTGCGCCACAAGCTGCGCGAGGAACGCACCGCCGAGCAATGGCCCGCAAATGGCCGCAACCCCGTAAGGGCGAAGCGCAGAAGTCAGCGCAATAACAAAGGGATTGATTCGGTGCGGCTCCGCAAACAAAGGGTCGAGGTCAAGCCAAAGACCGCTATGATGCCCAGACTCAAGCCGGAAGTGGCCACGCCGTCCGGCGACCAACTCAAGGAATGCCGCAGTGCTGGTTTCACCCATTTCAACCTCTATCCAAGACCGCAGAGCGCTCGAAATCAACTCGCCGCGAGTGAGCAGCATTCTACCCGATTTGGAAAGACAGGCATGAAAGTTTTTTGGTTCTCCCGCACTTTTGGTGCGCTTAAAGCGGTTCTCCCTTCGGCTGACTTTCTATTCTCATCAAGGGGCTATAGGGAGATTTCGCCCACTGCCTGCGATGCGGCGATAATGCTTTCGATCACCGCTGTCTTGGCCTGCGCGTATGCGTTCATGTCTGACCACTCCTTCGCGGCCAGTTCGCGCTTCGTCTGCTCGTAGCGGCGACAGTCCTCGTTGCTTCGGCGCAGGCGTTCTCGGAAGGCCAAGTTCCGCTGAATCTCCGGGCAATCGGCTGAGTAGATGTGGATGTGCACGTCTTTTTCGGGAGTCCGAAACATCCGGTGCTCGTTCCAATCCGGCTCCCGTACCCGCAGGACATACCCTGACGCTTCCAATTGGGGCAGGTAGGTGGACTCATCCGCGGAATCCTGTACCACGACGAGAATGTCTATGATGGGCTTGGCGGCCAGACCGGGAACGGACGTCGACCCGATGTGCTCGATCCGTAGGGCGGAGTCGCCGAGCGCATCGGCGATGACGCGAGCGAGCGTCTCAAACTTCTTCGGCCAATCCGTGTCGTAGTCTTCAATCCTGATCTCGCGTTTTTCGACGCCCCCGATCAGCCCTGTTTCCAACGGTTCATCTGCCATAGAAGCTTAGTAATGATCCATACCACCAAAATCGCGGGAGAACCAGTTTTTGTCGAGCGCTATGAACCAGGCTGAACTTTTGTGAAGGTCTGACCCATGACAGACAATCCCGTGATAGTTGTATTCGAGCTGGCCTTGAAGGTCAGCCGAGATGTATTACCAGGCATGAATGTCACCTCAAATACATCTCCTGTTAGATGCACAAGCGTTGAGGACACATTACCGAACTTAAAGGATAGCGCTTCTCCATCGAGGGTGATAATGATTCTTCCCCATTCAGGATTATCGTAAACTCCGGCGTAAGCTGCTGACTCAAGCGTCTGCCTGGTCTCTTTCCCTTTCGCTTCATCTCTGGCACGCGCTCTCTTAGCTCTTTCTTCCCTCTGCTTTTTCAGATTGGCGAGATACTCTTCAAGCTTCGGATTTGAATCTGTTCTCAGCGGCTTCTTGTAAAGCAGATAGTCATAAATGTCGCAGGCGATCAAATCCGGCAGAAGGGAGCTTTCCTCGCTTTCATTGGCGAGCACGACAACGCCGATGTTGTGTTCGGGCATGAACGAGACGTGAGGTCTGAAGCCGGGAAATTCTCCGAAGCAATGAATCAGCTTGTCGCTGTTATATGAGCCGATATTCCATCCGAGACTATAAGCGTATCTCTCAAACTTGTAGAACGTGCGCTTCTGATTGATTTGCGGTGAGAGAATTTCCTCCAGAGACCTTGCCGGAATGATCTGCTTCCCCTCAAACTTGCCGCCGTTCATGTTCACAATAACCCATTTCGCTAAGTCTTCGGCGCTTGAAACCATCCCGCCCGCTGCGTGCATCGTGTTGTCTTCTTTGTAAGGAAGCTCGACGAAGTGGCCGTCCTCCGCCAGATAGGGAAGCGCAAAATCTCCGCTCGCTTTGGCTCTCGACGCGAGGCTGGATGTGTTTTTCAGGCCAAGCGGCGTGAGAATCCTGCGCTCAATAGCCTGTCGCCATGTTTCGCCAGCCGCTTTTTCCAACGCGTAAGAGGCGATGATGTAACCGATGTTCGAGTATCGAAACTCAGGCGAGATAGGCTTGCTGTAATTGCTCAGGAGATCAAGGATGACATTGGCATCATATTGCCCCGTGTAAGCTGTGCGAAAATTTATCGCTTCATTGCTGATGCCTGAACGATGCGTTAAAAGATCGCGCAAGCTGATTTGCTCTGTGGACAGAGGAGCTTTCAGGGCAAGATCAGGAAAGTATTTTTTAAGGGGTGCATCAAGGTCTATCTTCCCTTCGTCGGCAAGCAGTTTCGCGGCTGTTGCGGTGAAGGATTTGGTTGTGGACGCGATGTAGAATTGCGTTTGAGGCGTGACCGGCAACTGTGCTTTGACATCACGGTAGCCAAAACCTTGAATGAAAATGATTTTATCGCCGCGCACAACAGCAATGGCCAGTCCCGGCGTCACGGGAAGCTTCTTCATCAACTCCGCCACATATTGATTAAGCTGATCCAGGGAGCGGTTTTGTTTCTGTGAAGATGCTTTTGAAATGTGCATGTGCCCGAACCCCGTGAACACTAAAATAAAAATCAACGCGGAACTGAGCTGCCGCGCCGATTTTGTACGCTCTGCGAATAGTCTAAACGAATCCATCACGTCCAGCCTCCAGCCGCTGCTAAATACTTCAGGACAACTATATTGAATATCCGTTTTCCGGTCTTGGATAGAAGAAAACTTTTGGGATCGAATTAACTTGATCTAAAGGCACGCCGGTACTGGGCAGGGGCCATGCCTGTCAGGCGCTTGAATGTATTCGTCAAGTGGCTTTGATCGTAAAAGCCAACCAGAGAAGCAATCTCGCTCAGCGGTGTGTCTGACTCGGAAATTTCACGACACGCAGCTTCGACGCGAAGTCGGCGGACATATTCTCCCATCGTACAGTGGTAATGTTTGCGGAATTGACGAGCAATATAAACCGGATGCACTCCAACCGTTTCGGCAATGCTGCTGACCGTGACATCCTCAGAAAGCCTTGCGTGGAGCATCTCTCTCACCTGTGCCAACCAATGCGGAGCTTTATGTTCTGCCAGGCGCTCATGTCGGGAGATGGTCGCGATTATTTCAAGAGCCAGGCTCTCAATCATCAATGGTGAAACCTTGTCCAACTCCCGAAACTCACGATAGAGCCGAACGGCGAGCCATGCTGGAAAGCCGCCGCGAAAATCCGCAGGACTGTCCAAGACCTTCGAGTAATCACGAATGCGCTCCAACCATTGAGGCTTGAGGTGGATGCTGAAGACGCGCGCGCCTGCATTATGAAATGTCACCAGGTGGTCTTCATCCGGCGGATGCAGCACTAAAACAGAAGGCTCGCCCGACCTGTGTTTATGGCCGTAATGTTCCGTATAAGTGCCTTGAAGAACAATGCTGATATGAGCCAGGTCGTGAGTGTGGCGAGGCATCCGAGAGCTTGGAGGATATAAACTCTCGACCAGCGTAAAATCAGCAAGCTCCAGCTTCCTCGTTTCTTTCCCGAAAATTGGTCTGCGACGGTCTTTTGATTCCATCATTCCCCTACGCTTAAATCTTCACTTGGGACTTATCGCCCCGGCAGCAGGCCAGTTCGTATCGCCGATTCGCTTGAGATTCATCTCGAAGAAACGAACCGGCTCCTTGCCGGGCATGATCTGGTCGCCGACCTCCCGCCACGCGCCATCCTTGATGACCGCCGTATAGCGAATCGTCATCGGCCCGGCAGGAATTTCCCACACGTAGCCGTCCGCTGTCGGCGTGAGCACGAAATCGCCAACGTTGCCTTGCGCGTAGGAGTGCAATGTAAAGGCTTGCGTGGCCGGGTTGTAAGAAATGGTGCCGAAGGCGTTGAAGCCGACCTTGCCGTCAGGGTTGTACCCTCGGCCCTCGATGACCTTCACCGATCCGTCAAGGAATGGCCCTATCCTCTCAGTCTGCGTGATGGTGTGCTTCTCGCCGGAGGGCAGGATAGTCCAGGCGGGGCCTCTCCACACTCCGTCCATAACGGAGAGCCGGGACATGGCCTCGCGTTGTGCCGCGATGAGTGTTGCGGGGTCTGAGCGCCCTTGCCCTGAAGCGGTCAATGCCATTCCCAGCGTCATCATCAGCAGTGCCCACGCTTTGATTCGATATGTGAACATTTCTTATCCTCCCTGGAGTAATCTCGATAGGATAGTGTCAATGCCCGCAAGGGCATGGCAAATCCTGAAGCATTCGATATTATGGAACAATTCAATGCTGAAAGGAATGCTGTCGCGGGGTCAGTCTGGTGAGTTGTTAGGTGGCGGCGTTCGAGCCATCTGGCTACTTGATTTTATTAAAGCGTAAATTCTTGACTTTACCTGATCTGATGACGAAACCGGACACACGGTGCTGACGGTCGCGCGTGAACATCAGGCTACCCATTTCCTCAGGGTTTGCAAACGAGTCAACGAAACGCGGCGACAGCAGAAAATTCCCCCAGTTGCCCGTCCGAAGCAGCAGCTTATCTTCTTGAGGACTGATGTTGTAGGTCGTATCCAACTCCGGGCTAAAGTATCTTCCCGCAAATTCGCCTAACTGTTGCGGCGTATATGAGGCCAGTTTGACAGGCTCGTGAACACTGGGTTTCCCGCCGTCAACTGCCAGAAACATTTTCACCGGAATTCCGGGATGCAGCGACTTGAAAGTGATTTCGATTTTGTTTCTAACTCCCAACATAAGAAAGCGGTTTCCGCCGAGCGGAGCTAACTCGTTCTCGTTACCCGTTGCTCGAAAGAACATCAATTTACCGTCCTTAATGTATATTCGTCGGATGTTATCAGTGGCAGGGTTCAAATAGAAACCAATCACGCTCGCCAATTCTTTCTCGGATAATTTGATGGCGCTGGCTGGCGCGACCACGGGGCTACTCTGACTCCCCGCCGCTGGTTTGAACTGGTCAGCCAGGTAGATGTCCGCAATGCGCTTCGACAACGCTTCCGGGTTATTGCCTCTCACGTTGCAGAGGAGCGCGACAGAGAAACGTTGATCGGGGAAGCGAAGCAGCGTTCCTTGATAGCCGAGTGTCGAGCCGTTATGAAAGACCGCCTTCAGACCTTTGTACGAGACGACGTATAAACCGTGCGCGTATTCGAGCTTTGAGCGGTCGTTGAGCGTGCCGGGCGTTAGCATCTGCTCGATGAGGGCAGGGCCTCCGATTCTTTTGTCGTAGAAATTTTGATCCCAGCGCGCGAGGTCTTCAATTGTAGTGAAGAGGTTGCTGGAGCCGACGTGGTCATCATTGGGCATCCACTTCAGGAAGCCGCCCCCCTTTTTTGGCAAATATCCATCCGCCAAACCCTTAATGATCGCGGTGTGGTCGTCGTAAAAGTGGGTGTTCGTCATGCCGAGGGGCTTGAAGATGTTCGCTTCCGCAAACTCGCTGAAAGGTTGATTCGTGACGCGCTTGACGATTATCGCCAGCAACACGTAGCCGGTGTTGGTGTAAACGAACTCGTCGCCGGGTTGGTGGTTCAACGTCTGCTGCCGCGACACCATGTCGAGGATGTCCTTCTCGGTAGTGATATCGCCGGTACGCCAGCCAGCCATTTCCAGCATCTCTAAAAAGTCGCGCAGCCCGCTCGTGTGGTGGAGCAGGTGACGCAGCGTGAGAGGTGTGCCGAAGTCCGGCACTTCTGGAATATATTTTTGAACCTTATCGTCGAGAGACAATTTCCCCTGTTGCGCCAGCATGAGAATAGACATCGCCGTGAACTGCTTTGAAATCGAGCCGACGTTGAAAACTGATGAAGACGTGATGGGGATGGCGAGTTCGAGGTTTGCCATTCCATAGCCGCGTTTGTAGATAGTTTGCCCGTCTCTGATAACCTCCAGCGCGCAACCGGGGCTCTCCGGCTTATCCCACTGCGCGAATAGCTGGTCAACTTTCGCCGCTACGGGTTCGGCGGGTGACGGTTGTGCCGAAGGTGTTTGTGTGAACGCAGCCGAGCTGAGCGCAAGCATCAGCGCGATGGTCATTAAAATTCGTGGCATCTTATCCCCTCGCCATTCACAGTCATATACACCTTTCAGCAATCCATTGAGTGGATGGTGTGACGACATACTAGCTGACGCTACAGGGTCAGGTCTTGCCTGATCGCAAGCTTTTTGACCTGGATTAAGATGAGCGCGTAGCTGCCCGGTACTGAGCGGGAGTCAGTCCGGTCAAACGTTTGAAAGTACGCGAGAAGTGGGATTGGTGTGCAAAGCCCGAAGCCAGGGCGATGTCAATCAGCGGAGCGGCGGTCCGGGCAAGCTCGCGGCTGGCAAATTCGATCCGCAATCGGCGGACATACTCCCCGATAGTGCAATGATAATGTTGCCTGAACACCCCGGCCAGATAGACCGGATGCACGCCGACAGATTCAGCGATGTCCGAAAGAGTCATCTGCTCGGTAAAGTTCTCGTGAAGAATTTCCTTCGCCTGATTGAGCCATCGTGGGGGCTGACGTTCGGAAGTCTTACTTGATCTACGAGCTATCTCCGCGCACATTTCCAGCATGAGCCCTTCGACCGCCAGTGAGGTAAAGGCATCAGCTTGTCGAGACTCAGAGCGGAGCTTCATCGCCAGCCAGGCTAACGAAACGCTCTGGAAACTGGCTGGCTTATCCATCCCGATTGAGCGCTCGCGCAGGCTCATTAACCATTGAGTCTCAACTTCAATGATGAAGCACCGCACGCCCCGGTCGCCAAAGTGATCGGCGTGCATTTCTTCGGCAGGGCGGAAGACCAGATGGGAAGGGCGGCACTCGATGGTCTTGCCTCGATAGGTTTCGGTATATGTGCCTTGAAGGACGAAGCAAAAGCAAGCGTACCGGTGGGAGTGGCTGGGCACTTTGACCCTCGGAGCATAAGCGGTTTCAGTCAAGTGGAACCCTGCTATCAACTTGCTATCGATGATCTCACCATTATGTTCCATGCTGGAAGAAGCATTCCATCCCATGACATTTAATCCCTTTCATCATTTGTTCGCAGGCATGAAATTGAACACGAGCTGCTTTCGATAAAGTGACCAGCGCCGAGCATCAAGCATTCAATGCGGGAAGAATAAATCAACGATGAGCGGAATGCTATCGAAGCGTCGGCGTTGAATATGCAGTCAGTCCAGCGCTTTCTACTGGATGGAAGATACATAGCTCGATGGCAAGCCGATTCTCTCAGCGAGTTCTCTGAGCTTTGAGACGTACTGCGTATTTCGCTCATCGGTCGAAGGCGGCACGGGAAGATTGAAACACAGAGTTGGAATGATGCTCCCGTCTGCCAGTTGTGCAGGTAAAGCTTCGGGACGATAAACACTGACGGAAGCTTCCCCGTATAGTGCGTCCACTTCCGCGTGGGTCAGCGAGAAGATTACACCATGCACTGTTCCACCCGGGCACGGGACGAGGGTTGCGCGTTCACCAATGGCCAGGGAAAAGTTTTCGACAGAAGCCATCCGGCGATTTACGGGATTCATTCCTTTTTCTCGCAAGAGAGCATCGTCCATGAATAATCCGTAGAAAAAGACTTCGATTCTTCTGGCTTCTGTCATCGCAATCACCCTGGTCGTCATGCTGACGCCGGGATTAACGGGCGAACGATTAACTTGAATGATAAAGCCTACAAACTGCGAGTCCGGTTCAATGCTTTGTCAGGCATCGCCCGTGGGCATAATTCCCGCGCCCTCCACCATCAGGATCACCGTTCGCTCAGGCGCTCGCGGGCGGTGCATGACCCCTTTCGGGACGACAAACCCCTGTCCAGGCGATAGCTCCACCGTGCGTCCCTCCAGGTCTATGAGGAACAGCCCTTCCACCACATAGAAGAATTCGTCTTCGTCATCATGTTTATGCCAGTGGTATTCACCCTGAACGACGCCGAGCCGGACGACCGAGTCATTTACCCGGCAGAGCGTCTGGTTGTACCAACGGTCGGTGCAGGCCGCGACCAAAGCCGGCACGTCCACCAACTCCAGTTGGTTGTAGAACACATCGAGATGTGTTGCGTAAGGATAACTCTTTTGTGTCTCTGTCATGCTTCACTCCTCTCACGCCTTTGGCGGCATAACGCTCCGCTTCACTGGAACTCTTCGATTCCAATTGGCTGATTGATGCTGTAGCTCGACACTTTCGCTTCAACCACCAGCCGCTTGGATCCATCCGCTAACATCTCCGTGATTCGCCATCCATTGGGAATCCAACCCCATCGTGCGTCCTCCACATAGTCGATGTCTATGTCCACGATGGGTCTCTGTTCGAATAAGACAAAGTACTCGCTGACCAGGAAATCCCGTTCCGGTTCGAGCCGGAGCACTGTTTTCCAGCCTGACGGATCGTGCCGCTCCTCCAGGAGAAACGTAGACCGGTCTCTGTAGAACGTCCGCATCCTATTGGTGACCGCACGATCAATGAGGAGATGCCCCATCAAAGGGTCAAGTGGGCGAAAAGCCATCAGGATCACTCTCGTGTCCAGATTCTGTGCGTCCACATTCGACACCGATTGTCGGATAACGGCTGGGGGCGAGCCCGTCAAAGAGGACAGGCGGGTCTCTCCTCTCTGTCCATCAAATAAACTCATGTACGAATAGTTCCTTCTAACGCCCAAGCCCTTATTCTCGCCTTGCGGGACAACTACTTCCACGCCATCTGCCTCCTCCTTCCGGTCGATCTCGAAGGTATATCGCATCTTGTTACCATCCACAGCCAGAGTCTTGGAGACGCTGTAGCTCCTGTCGAAGTACAGTGCCGGAATTGCCAACCATTCGCGCTCTGGATACCTTGGATTAGGGAGCCAACCTTTGGGATGGGTTTGTTGCTCAGTCCAGGCGAATCGAAAGGTCTTAACCGCGTCTTGACGTTTCTGCCACGCCTTTAAGACCTCGGACTTTGCAGGGACTGGTTTACTACGATCCAATTGAGGTCTTCCGGCAGGGTCCTGTTCTGTAAAGGCCGCACTCTCAGCGTCAGCCGCTGTGGTTGATTGATTGAGACTCGCCTTTGATGTACAGCCGAGCAGACCCACTGCTGTTACTAGGAGAAGTATTACTGATCGATTCATGTTGATCTCCATTCTTTGGCAACAAGCAAGCGGCCTGACGCATAGTAGACGTACTATTCGCCTCCAGTAAAGACGCCCATTTCGGCGCATTCGTTTTATTCCAGACTACTAGCCGCATCCTGGAATAATTCCACAAAAAGTTTAATTGCGGAATTCTCCTGCACTCCATCAGATAACACTCGACACCTCTGCCTGCGCACAAGTTCTATTCAATCTGTGTTGCTAATATTGGCACATTGCAGGCACATAAAATAGAAAGGGCATCCAAAGTGGATGCCCTGACTTATTAAGACTAAAAGTGAGCCGGACTGGGCTCGAACCAGTGACCCGCTGATAGACGAATTCAGCGAGCTAGGCGTGCTCGACTCGCTTGAACTCTTTAGAATGTGAGCGAGAGAATTAAGTTAACACTGCTGAGAAGAGCCTTGAGACGAAGGTGGAGGCTGCGATGTTCCACCACTCGTTGTATTACCGCCCGTTGTGGGTTTGCTTTGCGATGGTGGCGCTGTGCTCGGCTTTGGTGTTGTAGGAGCAGGGTTCGTATTCCCTTTAGTGTTGCCTTCCTTGATTGGAAGATGTGTGCTCTTAGTTGACATAAAACCATTTACTCCCTTTCTGTGGAGTTGAAGTCTTAGAAGTCTGCGAAGGCGGTGGCGTACTCGGCTTCGGTGTCGAAGGGCGCGGATTCTCTTGCCCTCTGTCCCATTTGCCGTGTGACGGTGTGTCAGGTCGTCTAGTGAATCTATCGCTACTCATTATGCTTTCTCCTTACCATCTGTTGTTTGATTCTGCGGCGGCGTAGAACGTTGCGTTGGCGGTGGCGCTTTTGGCTTCGGAGTTGTCGGTCGTTGGTTTTGCTCGCCATACTCCGTGCGGTGCACTCTGTTAGGCGATTTATCAGGAACTATAAAAGTCACATGATTCTCATCTCTATCCTTCATTCTTAACCTCCTTATCAGGTTCTTGACTATTCAATCTTAGCCTCTCATCGCCATCAAGTTCTAGCACTTCGCTCTGAGCCTCGTTAGATGCTATCGTTGCTTCGATGGTCAATTCATCTTGTTTCCTCGATATATACATAAGGTCTGTCTTGTAAAGACATTCGCCCGTAACATCATTATATACGTCTACATCTCTTAACAGAAGTTCCCGCTCTTTGCCTGAATCTGAAAACGCTTGTATCCAGCATAAATAATTAAGCTTCAGCTTGTGATCTCTGACCGTCACCCAACCGCCTTTGATTGCAGGGCTGTGATGTAAGAAATCCCAAACGTCTTCGTCCCCAAATCTTGCCGTTGCCTTCAGCTTCCGACCGAGCTTGTTGATAATTTTGTTAGAGTCAATGTATGAAGCGACGAAAGCGACAGGCAGAGCTATGAGTGAAGCCCAAATGATTGCATGGCCGACAGCCTTATCAATCGGTACGTTTTCGTTAGTGAATGCTCTAAGAGCGGCGAAAGCATCATCAGTAGGACGCAACAGGCTTAGAGCGTAAGCGAAGAAGCCATAAACGCTATAGCAGATAAAAGAGAACGCCAATATCTCAAGATAGTCTTCCCAATCTTTTCGGCTTACTCTCCCCCTAAGCGTTCTGTAAAGCAAGCTACATACTATACCCGGTATTACGAGCAGGATGATGCGGATAAGAAAGCTACTGAGGCTCATGGCTTTTGTCTCGCCGTAGCAGATTGAGTGTATGCTGACATTCTAGCATAACATTCATAACATTCATCGTTGGGAAATGACTCTAGCTCAATACGAAAGCGTTATTCAAGCGTCATTAAATTAGAACAGCTACTCATCATCATTTAATGAGTAGCTGCAACTTAACACGGCTATCAGAGTTATAAAGTGAGCCGGACTGGGCTCGAACCAGTGACCCGCTGATTACCTACCGCTTCGGCTTTCGCCGCCCCTACTGGGTTCGTGGTCTGGACTATCTCTTCACCATATCCCTTGTAGGATTCAGGTGGGCACCGTCTAGTCTCTACACCTTCCCTGGCTCGCCAGGGCTTGGCTCGGGATTGCCATCGCCCGAAGGCGGAAGGGTTCCCCGAATTTGATGCCTGTTCACCCGTCCGTTTCCAGACGAGGCTCCCATTTAAGAGTCAGCTGCTCTACCAACTGAGCTACCGGCCCGTGTAGCGGGGGAAATTATACGTTGCTTGAATGAAGTGTCAAGCGCAGGCGAAGTGTCATTCGTCAACAATCAAATGGATTGCAGCAAAGCCGCGCGCATTTCTTCAGCCGAAGCCCAGCGTTGCGCCGGGTCTTTGGCCAGCGCTCGCTCGATCACCTGTGCGACCGCGTCTGGAATTTCGGGAACGCGGTAGCGGATGGGAATAATCGGTTTCTCGAAAATGGATTTGACGGTCTCTGCGACGTTGGCGCGCGGCGAGAGGTCGAGAGCGATTGCTCCGGTGAGCAAGCTGTAGGCGGTCATGCCCATCGCGTAGATGTCTGAAGCGGGACGCACGTTGCGAAAGTCTCTGATCTGTTCCGGCGGCATGTAGGCAAACGTGCCCGCCACGTCGCCCGCCATCGTCACGCCGCTCATGCCTGTTTGCGTAAAACTCTTGGCGAGACCAAAGTCTGTGAGCTTGCTCGTGTAGTTAGGCCAGATGCCGTTGACGAGGATGTTTTGATCTTTGATGTCGCGGTGAATGTAGCCTTGCGCGTGCGCGTATTGGAGCGCGTCGAGCGACTGCGCGATGATCTTGACGGCCTCCTGATAGGGAAGCCGCCCACCGCGCGCATCTGCGAGCTTGGCCGCATCCGCTCCTTCGACAAATTCCGTGATGAGATAGACGACGCCTTTATTTGTCCCGCGATCTATGAAGCGAACGATGTGTGGATGCTGTAAGGAGGCGGCGACATCAATCTCGCGCATGAAGCGGCGCAACGCTTGGTCTGAGACGGCGACTTCGGGCAGCAGAGTTTTGATGGCGACGGCCTCGCCCGTCTGCTGGTGACGCGCCAGCATGACGCAACCCATCCCGCCGCGCCCCAGCACTCTGACCATCTCATAGCCGGGAACGGGCTGCGGTTGCCGCTTCAATTCCGTCCGGCAGTCTTCGCAGAGAAAACTCATCTTCTCGTCGGGCGAAGCGGCTTCGGCCTGATCGCGCGCGCCGCAGTTGAGACATTCAACGATGACGATTGCCGGTTGGGTCGGCGGCAATTCAGGATGAGCCGGAAACTGTTCGGCGCTGACTTCGACGGCCAGGACGGTCTGCCCGCCCTGAACCCTGTCGCCGTTGCGCAGGTAGGCTTCCTGAACTTTCTGCCCATTGACGTAAGTTCCGTTGAGCGAGCCCAGATCGCGCAGGTAGCAGCGTGGCGGGGCGATTTCCAGGATGCAGTGATTACGCGAGAAATACCTGTCTTCAGGCAGACACAGATGTGCCGTCTCGCTGCGCCCGATGAGAAAGGTATCGTGCTGGTCGAAAACAAAGCTTCGCCCGACATGCGGGCCTGACAGCACTCTTAAGGTAACTTGCATCTTCGTAAAGCAGGAGTCAGAAGACAGGAGACAGGAGACAGGAGAAAAGAAAATCTGTGAATGCGGTTGCCGCCCTTTTATTCTGACTCCTGTCTTCCGCTTTTCACTTGCTCCCCGTTCCTCTGTCAATCTCCATATCGTCAAAGGCGATTTCATTTGTCTCGCTGGTGTAAAGACCGACGTAGCCTTCTGTGTAATTGGCCGTGTCCGTGATGCTCTTGAGAAATTGGCCGTTGATGTACAGGCTAAGCTGCGAGCCACTGGTGCGAACCTCAATTTGATTGGAATTTGTGCCGCCGCGAATCACAGTGGATTGAGTCCAGTTGACCATGTTGTTAGGCACGCCGTCAACGAAGCGAGCGATTGTGTACATGGGCATCGAGCCCGTGTAAATCAGGAAACCGTAACCTTCCAGATTGCCTTTCTGGTTGATTTTCCCGTGAGCGATCAATCCGTAACCGTATTCCGGCGACTTGCCGTCAACACTTCGCGCGGTGACTTTCACGGTCGCATCTTTTGTGGTGTAGCTCATGCCATCACTCGCAGCTCTGCTGAGCGGAAACATGTAAACGTAAAGCTTTGGCTTACCCTTCATGTGATATTCGCCGTCCTGGTAAAAGCTGCCGAAAGCTTTCTCGCCGGTCGGCCAGTTCTCGGTAGAGAAATCATCCTTCAGCACAGACGAAGAAGTCGGGACTGTTTCCCGGTTCGTGTTGTTCACATTAACGGGATTGCTATTCGCATTATTTGCATTACTCGTGTCGCTCACGACCACGCGATTTGAGTTCTTGTTGGAGTTGTCCGCAGTGTTTTTGCCGATAATTGCAATCAGCGCGATGATCCCGGTGGCGAGCACAACCACTGCGGCGATTGCGCCGATGATCCAGGCTTTGGTGTTGGACTTGCGCGCCGATAGGACAGCAGGCGCATGCGGCGTCGGACTCCATGAAGGAAACGCAGGGGTCGGCGCTTGCGGCATTTGAGGATAGAGATTCTCAGGCGGCGGATTGGTCTCACGTCCCGGGTTGTAGGCAAGTGTGGCGTTCGGGTCGAAGGACGAAGGCGCATTGCCGCCGAAACTGGCTGGTACCAGTTGCGCGCCGTCTTCAAGACAGAACATCTGCGCGTCGTCTGTGTAAGTGCGATGGCAAGCAGGGCATTGTTTCATCTGTGATCTCGTTTGAGCCTTCTTCTGATTCGCCGCCTTGATGGCGGCTTCAGGGTCTCCCGGCAACCTCTTAATAATCGGCCAGGAGTTTTTCGGGCACGGCCTCTCGATTCACATTATACGAGAAGTGATGCGTTCAAGTCCTGATAACAATGCCGCATCGTCCGCAGAATTTGGTTCCGGCGGGATAAGGTGTCTGGCAATTATGGCAGACGACCTGAAAGGAACGCGGTGAAACCTGAGCCGCAGGTGCGCTCTGAATGGGAATCCCGCAGCGCCCGCAGAATTTTGTGCCCGCCTGATAATGTGTCCCGCAGCGCGAGCATTGGATGCCGCTCGTGCCGTGTGCGACGACGGAACGTATGCCGCTGCCGATACTGCTGCCAGCGCCTGAACCCTGGCCGCCGCCCTGACTCCCCTGCGCGTCGCTCACCGGGAGAAAGACGCGGCCTCCGCAGCGCCCGCAGAATTTAACGCCTGCCGCAAAGCGCGAGCTGCACTGGGCGCACATCACCACACCCGGAAGACTGGCTCCGGCACGGCTTGCGCCACCGATGCTCCCGCCGCGCGAAGGCGTTAACTGTCCACCCGAAGGATGCGGGCGCAAGACGGCCTGAATGATCTGCTCAGATGAGTCCGGGCGAATCTCTATCACACGTTCATCGTCAATCTCACCAGCGCGCGAGACGCGCAGGACGTGCCGACCCGGAGCGATAGACTTGAGAATGACACGGCCAGACCGACCGATGCTGCCGTGCCTTTCATCGTCAACATAAACTTCCGCGCCCACAGGAGCCATGACGATGACACGCGAATCAGTCTCTTTCTCGCCCTCATCGTCATCATCATTGCCAACCGCGCTTTCAAATTCTTCAATCCATTCGGCGACAGAAGCGGGGCGCTTCTCAGCCTCTTTCTCCAACGCGTGCATCACGGCGCGCTCGACTTCAGGCGGGATGTCCGAACGCAGGCCGGAGAGCGGTGGCGGCTGGTTCATAATCTTCTGCATCACCAGTTGTGTCAGGTCGCCGGAAAACGGTGGACGCCCGCCCAACATGTGATAGGCGATGACACCCAGCGCATAAACATCAGCGCGCGCATCGAGTTTCGTGTCCATCTGCATCTGCTCAGGAGCCATGTATTCAGGCGTGCCGATAATGCCGCGCGAGGCAGGGCCGCTGCCCGAGATGCCGCTCGTGTCGGCAATGGCTTGATTGACGATCTTCGCCAGACCGAAGTCGCCGACCTTGACGATACCGTCATCTATAACAGCCACGTTCTTTTTGCGTGGCTGCATGATGAAGATGTTGGCTGGTTTCAAATCACGATGGAGGATGCCTTCATCGTGCGCCGCCTCGACGCCCGCCGCCACTTGTCGCAGCAGTTTAAGCGTGCGCTGCACGCTCAAAGTTCCTTCGCGGCGCAGGAGATGATGAAGCGTCTCGCCCTGGACATACTCCATCACGAGGTAGAAGACGCCTTCGGGACTTTTGCCAAAGTCCGTCACGTCAACGACGTTCGTGTGGCGGATCGAAGCGGCTGTGCGCGCCTCGCGCTCAAAGCGTGCGATGGCCTCGCCCTCCTGCATGTCTTCATCGGAAAGAATGTCTGGCCGAACAGTTTTGACGGCGACGCGGCGTGTGACCAGATTCTGGTCGCGCGCCAGATAAACCTGTCCCATCGCGCCACGTCCCAAACGCTTTTCCAGCAGGTAGCGCCCGGCCATGAGAGGCGCACCCGGCAGCGTCAGCTTGGTGTTCGAGCCTTCTTCCGGGCAGACGAGTACCTCGTCTTCATAGCAGCGTTCGCACCGAGGGCATTCGCGCATAGATTGGGGATTCTCCGGCTAGGCTCCTAAAAAATTCGCTCCAGTTACAAATTGCACGAGTGCAGCCGCCGATGAACTGGAAAAACAAGCAGGGGCGCACTTCAAATGCTGGACTAGAACGCACGGCTCACGACAAATTTGCACAAACCTTAAGGTGAGCTATTTGGTTGCCAGCGCCGCTTTGTGCGATTGCGTTGAAAAGCTTGGTGACGCTCTTAAGTTATGGACGCGGCTGGGGTGTTCAAGTTTCAACAGCCGTTCGGCCCATGTGTTCGGCGGGGAAAGAATAAGGCGTCGCGGGAGTCTGCGTCAATTCGATTGAGCCTCCCGCGACACCTTATGGTTGAAGGTTAGAAATTGAAGTTAGCTGGCTGCCAGAGCTTTTTTCTGCTCCTGCTTGGCGGCTTCCAATCGCGCGCCTAATTCTTCGATCTGTTCCTGGCTTAAAACCTTTCGCGCGCTCTTGAACATCTCGCCTTCTTCTTCCTCAACGTGATGCTCGACGTTCTCCTGAAGGACTTTCAACTTCGCGCCCCAGGTCTCGTCGTCCTTAGACAACTCTTCTAAGTCGGACAGAAGCTGCTTGACGACATTGTGCTCCTCGTAGGCCTCAAGCGTGATGTCTTCGGTCTCCTGCTGCTGCTTGAGCACAGGGTAGAGGATTTCCTCTTCGATTCGAGCATGCACATCCAGTTCCTGCTTGAGCTGCGTGAACAGCTCTTCGCGTGTCTTGACCCCGCGCTCCGTGGTCGGCTCCAGCTTCTCAAAAATGCCTGCGACTTTTTTGTGATCTTGTTTCAACAGTTCGAATGCGTCCATGAAACGTTCTCCTCCCCCTCTGTTTGGTCGTTTTAAAATACAGTAATGCACGTTATCCATACGCACATCGGCCTTGCCGGAACAAATTGGCAAGTTTAATGCCGCAGAAGAGCAAGGATGAAAAATGAAAGTAAACGATGAACTCTGAACAATGAACGACGAATCGTTTTCACTTCCGCGAGAGAGCGCTCATCATTTGCCTTTCATCATTGCTACCCTAAGTCAACGCAACATTCGGCGCAGCGGGTGGCATTAAGTGGAATAGTTGACAGGCAGCGCGGGCAATCCTTTGTGGTCACCTCGCCCTTGTCCTGCTTGCTCTTCATCCTGTTGACTTTCCTGACAATCAGAAAGACGACGAAGGCGACAATCAGGAAAGTGATGATGTCGTTGATGAGTCGCCCGTAAGCAATCACCGGGAGGTCTGCCGCTTTGGCTTCGGCTAATGACGCGGGGTGGCCTTTCAGCGGGAAGAAGAGGCCGCCGAAATCAACTCCACCGAGCAGCATGCCGATTGGCGGCATGATGATGCCTTCGACGAGCGTCGTCACAATCTTGCCGAAGGCAGCCGCGATGATGACGGCAACAGCAAGGTCCATGACGTTGCCGCGTTTGATAAACTCTCCGAACTCTTTGAACATTTTCGTCTCTCCTTTAGGGAAAAGCAGAAGACAGGGAAAGCAGGAGACAGCATACAAAAAGCAGAATACAGAATCCAGGAGTCAGGAGTCAGAATATAAGGCGGACAACCACTTTTCTTCTGATTTTCTTTTCTTCTGTCTCCTGTCTTCTGTCTTCTGTCTCCTGCTAAAGCCACTTTTGCATGGCAGTATCGCCTTGTGCAATAATCTTTTTCACGCGCCTGTAGCTCAGTGGATAGAGCGCTCGCCTCCGGAGCGAGAGGTCGCAAGTTCGATCCTTGCCAGGCGTACCAGCTTCGTCAATCAATGATTGTCATAAATCGCCAACGCGCCGCCATCATCAACACTCCGCACGGCTCGGAGATTCGCCCGCTCATTGATCGCACCACATCGAGCATTGAACGATGCAGCCTCGCTGAAGAAGTGCTGCCCATCGGCGCAGCAGTCGGGCGGCATCACCACATCGAGACTGAAGAAGTTTACTACATCCTGACGGGCACGGGACGCATGACCGTCGGAAGTGAAGTCCGGGTGGTCGAAGCAGGCGACGCAGTTTTCATCCCGCGCAGGGAAACGCACACGCTTGAGAATATTGGTCAGACCGAGATGACTATCCTGCTCATCTGCGGGCCAGCCTACAGCTATGAAGATCATCACGCAGAAGACGCAGCGTAGAAGGAAAAAGTAAAAAGGTAAAAGTAAAAAGGGAGGCGGAAACCACGTTTAATTTAATGTGGTGTTCAGCCTTCCTTTTGCCTTTTACCTTTTTACTTTTTCCTTACTTAGTTGATATACGGTGTATCGGGAATCGTGTTGAGGATGGTTGTGTCTGCTCTGAGCGGTGCGATTCCTCTCGGCGATCTCTCCAGTACCATCATTTTAGCTGTTTCGGCCTCGACTGGTTTGGAAAACAGAAAGCCCTGACCGTATTCGCATTTGAGCGCACGGAGTTGCGCCAGTTGCTCCTCAGTTTCTATTCCTTCGGCAACCACATCCATCCCCAGGTTGCTCGCCAGCGTCACAATCGTGCGAACGATTTCAGCATTCTCATCACCTTGTCCCATCCGGCTGATGAACGAACGATCAATCTTCAAAGTCGTGACGGGAAAGCGGTGCAGATAGCTCAAAGATGAATAGCCCGTCCCGAAATCGTCAATGCTCAAGTGGACGCCAATCTCGCGCAGTTGAAGTAACATCGAGGCTGCCGCTTCAGCATTTTCCATGACGACGCTCTCTGTAATCTCAAGTCTCAGCCAGCGGGGATCGAAATCCGTCTCGCGTAAAGTATTCTTGATCTGCTCGATCAAATTGGGTTGGACAAACTGCTTGCCTGACAGATTGACGCTCAGCGTGAGCGGGCGTTGGAGCGAGACTTGCCACTGACGCACCTGACGGCAGGATTCCTGGAGTACCCACTGCCCGATCTCCATAATCAAACCGGTCTCTTCCGAGAGCGGGATGAATTCACCCGGAGAGACCAGGCCGCGCTCAGGATGCTCCCAGCGCACAAGCGCCTCAAAGCCCGCGATCTGATCTGTCTCCAGCGAAATGATTGGCTGGTAGTGAACGCGAAACTCCTGACGCTCGATGGCATGACGCAGGTCGTTTTCCAATTTCAGGAGCGCGACGGCGCGCGTGTGCATGACCGTATCAAACAGCTCATAGCGCGCCTTGCCGTTATCTTTGGCGCGATACATCGCAATATCCGCATCACGCAGGATATTGTCTGGATGCTCGTATCCGGTGGTGCTGAGCGCAATCCCGATGCTGGTGGTCGTATAAACCTCATGCCCGTTAAGATTGAAGGGCTGCATCAAATCATGCTGCACGCGCTCGGCGACATGAATGGCGGTATTGCAATCATCAAGACCGTCGAGCATGATGGCGAACTCGTCACCTCCGAGGCGCGCTACCGTATCCATCGGACGCAAACAATTCTCGACCCGGCGCGCAATGGCAATCAGCAATTGATCGCCGATGGTATGACCCAGACTATCGTTGATGTTTTTGAAGCGATCCAGGTCAAGGAAGAGAACTGCGAACAGATGATCCTCGCGGCGTTTTGCGCGTTCGATGGCGAGCTTCAGATGATCTGTCAGCAAGGCTCTGTTTGGTAGACCTGTGAGGGCATCGTGAAAAGCTGCGTGACGAAAATGTTCTTTGCTCTCTTGCAGCGCGAGGCTGATGCGCTCCTGTTCAGCAATGTGTCTGGATAATTCCGCGATGTGTTGCTCGGCCTGCTCGGCGCGCTCGCGCTCGGCCTGTTCAGCCTGAGCCGCCGTCGCTTTGATGTCTTCCAGATATTTGTGATAGGTGAAATAGATGATCGAGATAATCGGGAGCGTAACCATCAGCGCGTAGAAGCCGATAGTATTGACGAACAGGATTGTCACGCCGGCAGCCGCTGCGCCAACAATATAGGTGATCGAAGTCCAAAGATAGTGCTTGCTCCAGGTCTGCCAGATGGGCTGATTGGTTTTTAAGGCCAGACCGATAGCAACCAGGCCGGTATTGCTAATGTATTGAGCCAGCGCCATCGCGCAGAGCCCAGTCAGGAGCATTGAGGGTGTATGGTGATAAACTTCTTCATGCGGCCCCACGGTGAAACGCATCACCCAGACCGTGATGAAGGTTGAGCAAGCCATCACCGCTCCGCTAAAGAGAATCGTCACGGGGCTCTTGCTCTTACTAATGCGGACGCCTGAGCAGAGACCATCCGCTGCGGCAAGCATGATTCCCGCCTCGCCGCCATAGAGCAGAATGGCCAGGAAGATAAACGTGTCGGAGACAGTAACGTTGGTGTCGAAGCGGGGAATCTGGACAGCAATGCGCGAGCTGACGATGACCGTCATGATGGCCAGCAGCAGAAAGCGCATATCAATTCGGTCAAGGGGCAGGCGAGACGCGGTGTAGACACAGATCAGCGTGCCGATCCCGGCGATGAGCCTTCTGTATGGTTCGTATCTCTGTTTACCCATAACCGTACGTACTGAATTTCCCAATGGCCTTATGAGCTTCAGGGGGTTTATTGTTGAAGATAGATGGTGTCGTAGCGTCCCTGTTGCGTGTAGCCCGCCTTAAGGTAGAAGTTAATCGCTGCCTGATTATGCTCGTTGACGAGCAGGCAGATGGATTTTGTGCGCTGCAACAGGTGCGCGCCAAGTTGCGTCAGACAGCGAAGCCCGTAGCCTTTGCCGCGCTTCTCCGGGTTGACGTACACGCCTTCGAGATAGATAACTTCGGGGGTGTCGGAAATGACATCCGTTTTGAAGAGCAATCGCCCTTGCTCGATCCAGACCCACACTCGCCCCCGCTCAATACGACGAGCCGTGCGTTGGCGGAATCCTACCGGGTCGCTCTGGAGAGGATTGACTCCGCATTCTTCAAAAATCATGGAATCATTCACAATCAGAATCGGCTCAAGATCATCAAGCGATGCCGCGCGTAAATTACTCACAGGCTCATGCGTCATGAAGGATTGCCGTTGCTCAAGTAATAACTCGCGGCAGATCAGACGGGGCGAACACTTGCTCGTCGTGTAGTAATCCAGAAAACGTTCGATCATCTCCATCTCGCCCCTGATGAGATGGGCGCGCGTGTTGTCCTGAGCAAGGAGGGCGAAAGCTTCAAGGGCAGTGTCAGAGTGTGCTTCGATGAGGGTTGCGTGACCAATTAAGGCGACGCCTTCCAGTTGTCCGAGCCGGTTGCGACAGGCATAAAACTCGCCACGATTCAAGGAACTGATTAAGCCATTTTCGATAATGAGCCCCGCCATGCTGACGGTATGAAGGGGGCGTTTTGAGAGGAAGGCGAGCGCCTCCGCTTCAAACTCGCCGGTTAAAAGCTGGACTGTCATAGAGGCAGCCGTTGTGTGCAGCCGGGATGCCGCAGCATTAATTCCTGCTTCGGTTTCTGCAAGGGTAGTGGACATGATTCCGTTCCTGGGCAGTTCCGTCGTTGAATGACCTGCTTAATCTCTGGGGTGAATAGCAGACTTGAGGCTTGTCCGCCGCGTGTTACTACATCGCGGACATGGCGAGGGCGGCACAATCGCAAAGCGCGACGCCATCACCGAGCACGACGCATAATCCATAAAGGTTCTGATACTTGGTGAGGGGAGGGACGCGTGTCGCCAGAGATGTGGTTGAGCATGACGCTTTGTGAGCCGGGGAAAATGCTTGTCCGGCAAGATTGGCTGGGGCGTTAGAGCCATGATAATAGTCAGCATGCCTCGCCGGGCCTGCGCCCTGGCAAGCGCCGATGAATTAGCAATGCCTGTGCCGACGCATCGCCTTGACGTGAAGAGGCAATTTTATTGAGGTTTTTTGTCTTCGCCCTGGTTGGGAGCGAAGAGTTGGGCGTAATGATCGGTCAGGATGAGAGAAAGCAGTCAGTCATATTGCTGTCAGCTTGAGGCTCTGCCCGACAATCGGTCAACCGAGTCGAATTATCGGGCAGGAATTGGAATTGTCGGGCAAGGAGGGCTTGGATGAAGTCGCTCCTTGAAATCATAAACGAAGAAAAACCTTTTAGTCGCTGGGGATTATTCGGCGGGTTGCATTACTTGTTTTGGCGCGTCTATCACGGCTACTACTTTTGGATTCTATTCAATGTGATATGGCGATACCGGATATTTAAGCCGCCCACACGTTGGACTGAAAAGCGACTTGCCAAAAAAGCCTTGAAAGCTTCACTCGGACTTAGGGAGATGAATCAGCAAACCCTTGGGATAGATAACCCAAGAATTGAGGTAATTGATAGCAGTTTTAAGAGACATTAAAAACATTGGTCTATCGCAATAACGCACGCTGCTAGGAGTGGTTAAAAGATTGCCGAATCGGTCTCTATGTCCCGTCCACTCTTCATGGTGTTGTAACTCCGATGTCGGGATAAAGCAGCTAGTAAAATCGTGCGTTGTTTCGCTTTGAATGGCAGAAAGGTATGAATGAAACATTACAACATACTTTTCCTCTATGTCACCGTCCGGCAGTTCGGAGGCGAAGGCGCTGAGCCTTGCAACTACCATGCGAATCTTTTTTTCATCCATGATGTGTCAGAGCGGGAGAGCGTGGGTGAAGATTATTAGAGCATTGAGTTGTCTCTTGAAAACATCACGGTCGCAATATGGCTCGTACCTGTAGGGCTCTCCATACGTGTTGCCCCACCCGTCCATGCTGAAAGACTGTGGTATGGCTCTCTCTTTAAGCGCGCTCTTTGGTATGCGGAACTCGCTCAGGTCAATTCCGAATTGCTCCTGTAGGTCGCTTAGAACTGCGTGGTAATCATCAACATGATTCAGTTCTATATCACCTTTAGGTAGACCATCTTTGAATGCACTGAGGATGGCAGACGCTTTGATGAATTTTATTTTATCTATCATGGTACGCCGTAACTTCTGGCTGCTTACGCGGCTTAGCAACCCTGCGCGGTGTGTTCCAGTAAGGACTCTTACACTTTGGACAGACGCGCGGCTCGTTTTCTGTGTCTCGCGGAATCCACTCATGCTCGCATCGCTCGCATCGGTATCCCCAAGCTGTGATTTGTACTTTAGGCATAATCCAGATATATACCTCATAAATAATATACCGTCAAGTGATATTTCCCTTGACTTGTTGTGTACCTCTAGAGTAATATACTCCGCAGTAGGTGGTAACGCTACGCGGAGGATAAAGGTAATGAATGTCAGAGAGCTTAAGGGTCTTCAAATAGCCGACAATCAGAACATCGCAAGACACAATGGCATGTGGCTCGTTCCTTCTCAGGCAGGCGCAGGATTGTATAAGGTCAACGCTGAAAAGCAGACTTGCTCTTGTCCCGACTATGATATTCGCCGCGCAAAGTGCAAGCACATCTTTGCCGTCGAAGTCACCATTCAGCGCACGCATACGGCTACCACTAAGAACGGTGAGACTACCGTTACAGAGACGGTGAAAGTCACGCACAAGCAAACCTACAAGCAGGAATGGCCTGCTTACAATAAAGCGCAGACACAAGAGAAGCGGCTCTTTCAATATCTCCTGCATCAACTCTGTCAGGGCGTCGGCTCTCCTGCTCAACAGGGCGCAGGGCGCAGGTTCTTACCGCTTGAAGATGTAATCTTTGCGATGGCTTTCAAAGTTTACTCTACCGTCTCAGGTCGCCGCTTCATGTCAGACTTGAGAGACGCGCACGCCAAAGGCTATCTCTCACAAGTCCCAAGCTATAACAGCATGTTTGATTACTTCAATACGGAAATGCTTACAGACCATCTACAAATGCTTATCGAAGAATCCAGCTTGCCATTAGCGGCAATAGAGAATGACTTTGCTGTTGATAGTTCAGGCTTTTCTACGTCGCGCTTTGGGCAATGGATGAGTGAGAAGTATGGCGACCCCGTTAAAACTGACCGCCGACTATGGCTCAAAGCTCATCTTATCTGCGGAGTCAAAACGAATGTTGTTGCCTCAGTTGAAATCAGTAAAAACTATGTTGGCGACTCTCTTTTCTTCAAGACCTTAGTTGACGCAACCGCTAAGAACTTCACGCTGAAAGAAGTAAGCGCGGATAAAGCATATCTCTCACAAAAGAACCTACAGACTGTTGTTGACCACAACGCGATGCCGTATATCGCGTTCAAGACCAACAGCGTTGCTGAAGGAAAAGACAAGAAAAAATCTCAACTATGGAAAAATATGTATCACTACTTCGCATACAACAACGACCGCTTTATGAGCCACTACCACAAACGCTCAAACGTGGAAACGACCTTTCACATGATAAAGGCAAAGTTCGGGACTCACTTGAGAAGCAAGACGACGCGAGCGCAAGTTAATGAGGCACTTCTAAAAGTCCTCTGCCATAACATCTGCGTACTTATCCAAGCGATGTTTGAGTTAAATCTGAAACCGAAGTTCTGGAGCGTGGCGGCATGAATTGTCGGGCAGCGAAAATAATTGGCGGGCAAGCGGGAAATGTCGGGCAAAGTCTCAGCTTGAATGATTTGGAGTTGAAGTCCGGGCGGAAGGCTAATGGTCAGAGCTTCTGAAAAACTCTTAGCCCGAGGTTAGATGATAGAAGAATTCGATGACGAAATAGGAGATGGCCGCGATGGTGGCGGCAATGGGAATGGTCAGAATCCATGCCCAGACGATGCGCCCGGCCACGCCCCATTTGACGGCTGAGAGCCTGCGGGTCGCCCCGACGCCGACGATTGCGCCCGTGATGGTGTGCGTGGTGGAAACGGGAATTCCCGTCAGCGTAGCGCCAAAAAGAGTGGCCGCACCAGCCGTCTCCGCGCAAAAACCTCCGACGGGCTTGAGCTTGGTAATCTTAGACCCCATCGTGTGAACGATGCGCCAGCCACCTGTCAGAGTGCCCAGGCCGATAGCCGCGTGAGCTGTTAAGACGACCCATAAAGGTATATCGGGGAGTTTGCCGCCCGGCGCTGCCCCCAGAAGATTACCTGCGACGAGCGCCACCGTGATGATGCCCATTGTTTTCTGCGCGTCGTTGCCGCCATGACCAAGTGAGAATGCGGCTGCGGAGAAAAGCTGGCCGGTTCTGAAAGTCTTATCGACATGGCTTGGTGATGAGCGCCGGAAAAGCCAGAACACGATCACCATAAAAGTATAACCCAGCACCATGCCGAGCAGCGGAGAAGCGACGATGAAAACAAGTGTCTTGATCCATCCTGAAGCTATTAAAAGACCGCTGATGCCTTTGTAAGAAGCAATCGCAGCGCCTGCGTAGCCCCCGACCAGCGCATGTGAACTCGAAGTCGGCAACCCCAGCCACCACGTAATCAGATTCCAGATGATTGCGCCGAGCAATGCTGCCAGCAGAACATGCAGACGCAGGTCTGCGGCAATGAGATTGATATTGACGAGGTCGCCGCCGATAGTCTTGGCGACGCGCGTGCCGAAGACTGCGAAGGCAATGAAATTGAAAAAAGCCGCCCAGATAACGGCCATGCCCGGCGAGAGAACACGGGTGGAAACCACCGTCGCGATGGAATTGGCCGCATCGTGAAAACCGTTGATGTAATCAAAGACGAGCGCGATGAAGATGATTAGGATGACGAAGCCTAGTGCGACAGTCATAGCTTAAAGCAGAATACAGAATTCAGGAGTCAGAAGTCAGAATAATATGGCGGCAACCGCATTCACAGATATTCTCTTCTTCTGTCTCCTGTCTTCTGTCTCCTGTCTCCTGTGTTCTTCAGTTGTGCTTGATAATGACGCTCTCGATGATATTGGCGACGTTTTCGCAGCGGTCAACTGCGGCTTCCAGCTTTTCGTAGATGTCTTTCCACTTAATCACGGTCAGCGGGTCGGTTGCCTTGTGAAACAATTCGGCGATGGCGGTGTGGTAAATCTCATCGCCTTCATTCTCCAGTCGGTGCAGTTCGACGAGGCGTGGGCTGATGCCGTTTGGTTTCGAGAGCATGGAAACAATTTCGTGCAGTTGCACGGCCATGCGTTGAATGACATCGGCGAAACTTCGCGCGTGGGCCGTGCTCTCTTTAACGTCGTACATCACCATCGCCCGCGCCGCATCGTCAATCAAATCCACCACGTCGTCGAGCGCGCCAGACAGCAGGTAAATGTCCTCGCGGTCAAAGGGCGTGATGAAAGATTTGTTCAGCTTCGTCGAGATGGAATGCGTCAGGTCGTCGCACTGGTGCTCGATTGCCTTGATGCGCTTGAGGTGTTCGACATGAGAGTCGCCCTGATCGTTGAGCATCTCGACAAGCGCGCGCGCCGCGTCGTAGATGTACGAAGTCATCTGCGAAAAGAAGGTAAAGTATTGTTCCTCTTTGGGAAGTAAGCTGAAGCCCATCGAGTATCTTCGACTCCCAAGCGGACTGAGATGAAAGAGAGTAGGCAATATAGTCGAAGCACCGCAGGATGTCTACACGGAAGTTGAGCTAAATCTGAATCCAGCCCCAGCGGAAAGGCGCTTTTTCTCTTGTGGCGTCTTGTCGCCGCTCAAGGCTTCGTCGTATGCTCAAGCATCAGGGCAGTCAGCCACAAAGCAGGCGAAAAGTAGAGATCAAGATAATTTTCTGATGACGATTAGTAATCATTTCTCGCAAGTCATTGACCTGATGTTGATGGAGGCCGAGGCCATTCGTGTGACAGCGTCGCGGCTCAAACGCAAGCAGGTCAAACTGGCCATCGAACTGCTGCACGATTGCCGGGGCAAGATTGTGCTGATGGGTGTGGGCAAGTCCGGCAATATCGCGGAGAAAATCGCGGCAACTCTGACGAGTACCGGGACTGCCGCTGTTTACCTGCACCCTTCCGACGCCCTGCACGGTGGCCTCGGCCTGATAACTGCGGACGATGTGGTGGTGGCCCTGAGCAATAGCGGCGAAACCGATGAAATAATTACCATGTTGCCTTACCTGAAGCATCGGCAAGTTCCGATCATCGCCATCGTCGGCAATCTACGTTCGACCTTGGGTCGCACGGCGGAGGTGGTGCTTGATGCCTCTGTGGATCAGGAAGCCTGTCCGCTCAATCTCGCGCCGACCACGAGCACGACTGTTGCCCTGGCCATCGGCGACGCGCTGGCGATGACGTTGATGCAGGTGAAGGGGCTGACGATGGATGATTTCGCGCTCAATCATCCGGCAGGGCAATTGGGGAAGCGTCTGACGCTGCGAGTCTCAGACCTGATGCACAAGGGGACGGACAATCCGACCATTGAAGCTGAAGCCGCCTGGCTGGAAATAATCGCGGGCATCAGTCGCGGGGGATTGGGAGCGGTCAATGTCGTGGACGCTGCCGGGCAACTTGTCGGGATTATCACAGATGGCGATTTGCGGCGGGCGCTCCAGAAGATCAAGCCGGGCGAACTGGAAAAGCTGCGGTGCGATTCAATCATGACGCGCAATCCCATCATCGCACCGCCTGAGATGCTGGCTTATGATGCTCTGAGATTGATGGAAGATCGTCCCTCTCAAATCTCTGTGCTGCCGGTGGTTGATGAAGAGCGATTGTGCGTTGGCCTGATCCGCCTGCATGACATCGTTCGCAGCGGCCTCTGAAGAGCAAGGATGAAAGATAAGGGATGAAGGATGAAGGAGTAAAAGGAATGTTCAAGCGTGCGCTTGCTATCGTTTTTAGTTTTATCTTTGTCGCCGGGATAGCCGGGCAGAGTTTCGATATAATTACTTACGCTCAATCGCAGGAATCTGCGCGCGCGCGTGAAGTCAGAACCAGTCCGGCGGCGGAAGTGACCGTCACGCTCAATGAACAATTTTTCAATTCTCTGCTGGACGTGATTTTCGCACGATTGAAAGCACCATCATTTCCGCTTTCAATCAGCAGAGCCGAACCCAAAAATAACCGGGCAGCATGGGACACGTGGCAAACTCCCGTTGCCAATCTTTCGCATTCGGGTCTGAAGCCAGGCAACTGCGACAGTGTGGTGATGCTTGAGCGTGAGATGAGCGGAGTAAAAACCGCCGTGCGTTTCGAGCAGGGAAGAGTGGTCGCGCCGCTCGCCTTCAGAGGCTCTTACAGCGTGGCGCTCCTTGGCTGCATCAATTTTCAGGGCTGGGCTGACACCGTCATCAATCTCAGCTTCGACAGGGAGCGGCAAATCCTGAGCGCCCGCGTGACGGTTGTGGATATTCACCTGAGCAACATTCCGTCGCTCGCCAGCGGCGTCGTCGTCGGGCTTGTGCAGAATTCGATTGACAGGCGCATCAATCCGGTTGAGATTCTACAGGCCGCGCAAATATCTCCTCGCGTTCCAATCGCTGTTTCAGGCGGCGCATTGCAGTTGCGCGCAACAGAAATCCGCCCGGAAGTCGTCCCCGGAGCTTTGAGCCTTCATATTTTTTACGAATTCACGAAGGCGAACTGACACAGGAGTCAGGAGACAGAAGACAGGAGACAGAAGACAGGAGACAGAATAAAAACAAAAGTGGTTCTCCGCCTTATATTCTGACTTCTGACTCCTGAATTCTGTATTCTGCTTTTCTGTCTCCTGTCTTCTGGTCAACTATCTCCCAGGCGGAGCGTTGCCGCAGGAGTTTGGTCATGAGGGCGGCGTGCAGGATGTGGCCGCTTTTGTGCGCGGTCACGCGCCCCTGGATTGGCATGCCGAGCAGGGCCAGATCGCCGATGATGTCTAGAATCTTGTGGCGCACGAACTCGTCGGCGAATCTGAGTGAAGTCTCGTTGAGCATGCCATCCTGCGTCAGCACGATTGCATTATCGAGCGAGCCGCCGCGAATCAGGTTGGCGCTGCGCAGGGCTTCAATTTCTTCCGTAAAACCGAAGGTTCGCGCCGCCGCAATCTCACGCCCGAAAGCTCCGTTTGTGAGATCAACCCGGAAATGCTGTGTGCCGATTAAAGGATGCCGGAAGTCAATCAGGCAATCTATCTCGTAAGAATCGGCAGGTTCTATCTGGATGCGCCGGTCGCCCTGCTCAATCGAGACTTTTTCTCTCACCAGCAGAGCCTTGCGCGCGAGTGATTGTTCGACCACACCTGCACACTCAATCATATTCGTGAAGGCTTCCGCCGAGCCATCCATAATCGGAATCTCAAGATTGTCCACTTCGATGTAGACATTGTCCACGCCTCCGCCCCTGAGCGCTGCCAGGAGATGCTCAACGGTCGAGAGCATCACCCCGGTGCGCATCAACGTCGTCGCATAAGAGCAGTGCGCGACCCATTCGACGCTGGCCGGAATCTCGAAGCCGCCGAGGTCTGTGCGGATGAAGACGTATCCCGTGTCGGGCGGCGCAGGAACGAGCCGGATGTGAACGGGCACAGCCGTGTGCAGTCCAATGCCGCTCGCCTCAACCGGCGAAGCTATGGTTGTCTGTTTGACCAATTATCAACCCCGAACCTTTCATCGAAAGTGAGAGATAGTGACTACCGCCGACAGATGGTGAAGCAATAAATACTCCAGCAAAGCCTGTGCCCCGATAGCATCATCCTTTCTCTTAGCATTATTGCCCGTTACCATTATGGCTGTCGCGTCAGAGCAACGCCCGGCAGAGGAGAGTGCGGCACGGGCGCAACACCTAAGAGCCGTGACAGGTGACAGGAGGACTGCTTTTTCTTGTCACCTGTCACTTGTCACCTGTCACGGCTTTCCTTATCATCTGTTTCAAATGGCAAGCAAAAAATCTACGACGCCGGCAGCGCCGACTGAGCGGGTCTACCTGATAGACTCCATGTCGCACATCTTTCGCGCCTACTTCGCTCCGATGGCGGGGCGGACTGATCCATTGACCAATTCTCAGGGACAGGTGACGCAGGCCGCTTTCGTCTTCACCAACATTGTGCGGAAACTCTTGCAGGATGAAAAGCCGCAATACATCGCAGCCGTCTTCGAGTCAGGCGAAAAGACTTTCCGCCACGAAACGTTTACAGATTACAAGGCGCATCGCGCGGAGATGCCGGAAGATTTGTTGTCGCAGTTGCCCTACATCATGCGCATCTGCGAGGTCTACAACATTCCCATCCTGAACGCGCCCGGCTACGAGGCGGACGACGTGATTGGCACACTCGCCGTGCAGGCGGCAGAGCGCGGCCTGCAAGCTGTCATCGTCTCCAATGATAAAGACATGTGTCAGCTCGTGCGCGATCCTTTGGTTGTCTGCATGAGGCAGAATTCGCAGAACGTGAAGCGCAAAGAACCTGTACCGCCGATTGAATGGTGTGATGAAGCCTGGGTTGAGAACAAATTCGGTGTGCCTCCTAAGCAGATCATAGACCTGCTCGGATTGATGGGCGATGCCGTTGACAACATTCCGGGCGCGCCCGGCATCGGCGCGAAAGGCGCAGTGCAACTCGTCAAACAATTCGGCTCGATTGAGCACGCGTTGAAAAACTGGGAAGAGGTCAAGCACAAAACCTATCGCGAGAGTTTGCGCGATAACGCTGACCTGATCCGCCAGTCGCGCGATCTGGCGACGATCAAAACGGATGTCAACATAGAGCTTGATCTGGATAAGCTGCGCTCACGCCCGCCAGACCGTGCCGCCGCCTACCAACTCTTTCGTGAGTTGGAATTCCAGGCACTGACGCGCGAATTTTCCGATGCCGCGTCGAGCGTCGAAGGCGCAGTCACGACGCGCCGCTATCGCATCATCCGCAAGCGCGCAGAGCTTGATAGTCTTGTGCGCGGGTTGTGGGAAGCGGAGCACTGGGGCTTCGCCGTCGCCGATTCCTCACCTGTCGGAGGCGGGCAGCAGGGAAGCGCACGCGACACCCATGTCGCAACAGGGATTGCTATCTCTCATGCTGGCGGAGCTTCCGCTTATGTTGACCTCGAAAATTTCGAGGATGGAGCGGAATCCGCCATCGAGCCGCTTAAGGATGTGCTGTCAAACGGCTTGCTCTCAAAGTCCGTTCATGATCTGAAGCGCGCGGTCGCGCTGCTCGCGCCGCTTGGCATCGAGCCGGAAGGTGTCACGGACGACACGCTGTTGGCTGCCTACCTGCTCGACCCTGTTCGTAGCAAGTATGAGTTGCTTGATCTGGCGCGCGAGGCTCTCGGCACGGAAGGCGCGGGGCTTGCGCCGGATGGCTGGACTGAATCGCAATGGCTCGCTGCCGAAGCCGCAGATTTGACGGCGCAGACGGCGCATGTGCTTCACGGGCGGCTGCTGGAAAATGGTCTCGAAGCGATCTATAACGAGATTGAGTTGCCGCTCGCTCCGCTCCTTTATCGCATGGAACGTGCCGGGTTGCGCGTTGATACGAAAGTGCTCTCCGAGCTTTCAAAATATCTCGGCGCTGAACTGGAAAAACTGACTGAGAAAATCTACAAAGTCGCCGGGCGCGAGTTTAAAATCAATTCTCCCAAACAGGTCGGAGATGTTTTAGAAGAACTCAACATCAGTTCTGGCCGCAAGACTTCAACCGGGCGCGTCTCGACCAGCAAAGCTGTACTCGAAGAGTTGGCGCAAACGTATGAACTGCCACGTCTCATCATCGAATACCGCGAGCTTGATAAACTGAAGACCGTTTACACGGATTCGCTCCCCGCTCAGATCGCTGAAGACGGGCGCATTCACGGCCAGCTCAACCAAACCGTGACGGCGACGGGCAGGTTGTCTTCGTCAGAGCCAAACCTGCAAAACATTCCCATTCGCACAGAGCTTGGCCGCCGCATCCGCCGCGCCTTTGTCGCCGAGAAGGGAAATAAACTCGTCTCCGCCGATTATTCGCAGCTTGAGCTTCGATTGCTCGCGCACGTCACGCACGACCCCGTCATGCTCGATGCGTTTCAAAAAAACGACGACATCCACGAGCGCACGGCTCGGCTCGTCTTCAATGCGAAGACCAAAGAGGAATTGAAGGACGCGCGGCGCTTCGCCAAAATCGTCAACTTCGCCATCGCTTACGCCATCGAACCCTTCGGCCTCTCGCAGCGCGTTGGCATCTCGCGCAAAGAAGCCAAAAAGGTGATTGACGATTATTACGAAACCTACAAGGGCGTGCATCGCTTTATGGAAGAAGTACCCGTGAAAGCGCGCGAGCTTGGCTACGTACGCTCGATCTACGGTCGCATTCGCCCCATTCCCGGCATCAACGACCGCAACGGCAACATCCGTGGTCGCGCCGAGCGCGAAGCCATCAATATGCCGATTCAGGGAACAGCCAGCGACATCGTCAAAATCGCCATGCTTCACGTAGATGACGCCATCAAGCGTGAAGGCTTAAAGGCGCGCCTCTTGATGCAGGTGCACGATGAGCTATTGATTGAAGCTCCGAAGGAAGAGGCCGAGCGCGTCGCCGAACTCCTGCGCCGCGAAATGGAAACGGCAGTCGAGCTGGACGTTCCCCTCAAGGTCGAAGTCGGCATCGGCGACAATTGGATGGAGACGAAAGGAACGTGACAGGTGACAGGGAAGAACCGTGACAGGTGACAAGTGACAGGTGACAAGAGAAAGCCTGTTCTTTCTTGTCACTTGTCACCTGTCACGATTTACGGCTTTTCTCCTGTCACCTGTCACGGCTTTTATGCCTGAACGAAAGAGAGAGGATGGCGAGGTCGTTTATCGCCGCATCAGTCCGGGTGTGGATGAGACAGGATCGCCGGACGGAAGGCGGGATGGCGAGCGCAAGTCGCCCGTGACGCCTCCGCTTGGGCCGACGTTGAAGACAATCATCGTCGGCTTTGTGCTGCTCCTGGCGCTCGTGATCCTGCTCGGCTATTTGAGCGTGCGCAAGGCGGACGAAGTCGGGACAAAGATATTAGACGACGAGCGCCGGTACGCGGCCATCAGGGATTTCACGTTTGAGCTGCGCAATGCTTCGACCAGGCTGGATAATGAAGCTCGTGCACGCGGGCGCAAACTCGGGACAGAGACCGAAGAAACGAGGCCAATCTTTGAAGTCCCTTTAAGGAGGGCGCGCACCGACATCAAAGAGTTGCTGCGGCGGCTGGAAAAGCCGCCTTACTCAGAGAACGAAAAATGGCGCAGCCTCTATGTCCGTCTCATCACTTTCGTTCAGGCGACAGAAGACCCGGACGCATATCTACGCGAGGGCTACGCCAAGTTCCGCGATGCGGACAAAGAGCTTGATAGTCTGCTGGAAGAAACGCGCCGCGAGCAGGAAGGGATTTTCTACCGCAGCGAAGAATTGCAAAAGGGAGCGGCGCGACGCATTTACCTGCTGACGGCGATTGCTCTGCTGATGGGCACGCTCGTCGCCGCTTACACTATCCGGGAAGCGCGGCGGCGTCTGCGTCAGGTCCGCGAGAGCATGGACGAGACGCGGCGCGAGCGTGAGTTCAGCACACAGATGCTCGAAGGCATGGTCTCGGCCATCGCCGCCATTGACGCGCAGGATCGCATCCGCAGCGCCAACGCAGCGTTTTTCAAAATCTTTCCAGAAGCATCAGTCGGCGCTTCCATCCACGACAAATTCTCTTCGCCCGATGCCATGAAGATGCTCGAAGCAGCCATCTCCACGCGCGTTGAGCATTCAACCTATCGTGGCCGCTGGGTCTGCGATGAAGATACACCCAACTGCTCCAACAGAAGTTTTGACGTTTATTCTTCGCCTCTGGTCATTGACGGTGAGAAGGGGCAGATCGTGACGCTGGTTGACGTGACGGAGGCGGCGGAAGCCGAAAGCGTCATGCGCCGAACAGAATCTCTGACAGCGATGGGGCAGGCGGTCGCGCAGGTCGCGCACGAGATCAAGAATCCTCTGGGCAGCATCCGGCTGGGTGTCTCAATGCTGCGCGACACGAGCCCGGGTGAAGAATCGCAAAGCACGATTGACCTGGTCGAGCGCGGCATCCACCACCTCAACAAGCTGGTCATGGATGTCACGCAGTTCTCGCGTCAAAGACCTCTGGAGCTTGCGGAAGTCGAGCTGCACGCGTTGATTGATTCAAGCCTTGAACTCATTAGTGACCTGATTCAGGAGAAAAGCACACCCATCGAAAAACATTTCACGAGTGAGCCGTTGCGCGGAGACTGGGACGCAGACCAGTTGCGTCAGGTGATGGTCAACCTGTTCGCCAATGGAGTGGACGCGAGCAAGGAAAACTCGCCGCTGATTATCTCGACAGCGCGCGTCACGGCAGAGCAAAGCAAAGCAGCGGAAGGCAACGGCAATCGAGGCACAGCTACACCAAAAGCATTCGCGCGCCTGACCATCACAGACCGGGGCGACGGCATGGACGAGCGCACACAGTCACGCATCTTCGAGCCGTTCTTCACCACCAAGAAACGCGGCACAGGGCTAGGCCTGGCCATCGTCAAGCAAATCGTCGAGCAGCACGGCGGCGCAATCTCCGTCGAAAGCATGCCCGGCGAGGGAACGAGCTTCATCGTTGACCTGCCGATAAAACAGTGAAGAGTGATAATCAGGAAACTGCCTTAAGTCGTAAAATAAGAATTACGAAAAAAGCTGGTAGGATTGGAGTTGATAGCTACAAATAAAGAACGGCGTAGAATTATAAGTGGATTTATGCTTAGGCCCTACGTTTGCCTATCCCTATTGACATCCCAACCGTGAAAGGAATACTTTGCTTGAGTTCTAACCACTCTTCAAAGCTGTTCAATTCCTTAGAGCTAAAAAGGAGATCAGGATGGCAATACAGGTAATCGTCAATCAGGCAGGCCCTTTACCCATAACGACCCCCTTCCAAGCACCCGGAGACGAACCCATGTACCTGGAGGTCAATGGTTCGATTTGGACTCAAGACGTGGGTACCATGATTGGAATCGGCATTGAGTTGGACGGCCAGGTTATAGGGTCAGCGCAAATCTTTTCTAATGGGAACGCCACTCACAGAGCAGTTGTCCCAGCCTACATTTCTATTCAACTTAGCGAGGGACAGCATACCCTTACCCTCTACTTAAATACTGGTGAGACTGTGTCCGATAGCAACGACTTTTACACGGCGGTCATTCACTACTAGAAGCATATCTGGAGAGCAAAGGTCTAGGGCGGGTGCTCAAGCCGCCCTGCTCTATCCTTTTTCATTACGACTCATTGAAACCAGCGCCTCGATAGCATCCTCTTGCATGACTTTCCACTTTAACTCGTCACTTGCCGCTCATCACTATTTTTAATGCCTTGCGTGCGGCTTCAACAGTTCTATCCAGCAAATCATCCGTGTGCGCGAGGCTGATGAATCCGGCCTCGAATTGCGAGGGCGCGAGATAGATGCCTTCGTTGAGCATCTCGTGAAAGAATCTGCCGTAGAGATTGCGGTTACTTTTGTCCGCAGTCTTCCAATTTGTCACGGGCTTCTTGGTGAAGAAGGTCGTCCACATCGAGCCGACGCGATTTGTTACCGCGGAAACCCTTGCCTCGCGCGTGACTTCGCGTAATCCTTTGCAGAGACGCGCGCCTGCGCGTTCCAGTTGCTCGTAAACGGCAGGGTCGCGCAGGCGCTTGAGCGTGACGAGTCCTGCCGTCATCGCCAGGGGATTGCCGGAGAGCGTCCCCGCCTGGTAGATGTCTCCGGCGGGCGCGATGTGGCGCATGATTTCACGGCTCGCGCCGTAAGCGCCGACGGGCAGACCGCCGCCGATAATCTTGCCGAGCGTCGTGATGTCCGGCATGACGTTGTAGAGAGCCTGCGCGCCTCCGCGCGCAACGCGAAAACCCGTCATCACCTCATCGAAGATGAGCAGCGCGCCGTGCTTCTTTGTCACGTCGCGCACGTTTCGTAAGTAACCTTCCTGCGGTGGGACACAGCCCATGTTACCGACGACCGGCTCGATGATGACAGCAGCGATGTCTGCGCCGTGTCCGTCGAAAGCGCGCTGGAGAGCCTGTGGATCATTGAAGGGAACTGTGATGGTGTTTTGTGCAACGGAAGCCGTGACGCCGGGGCTGTCCGGCAGCCCCAATGTCGCCACACCCGAACCCGCTTTGACGAGCAGGCTGTCTCCGTGCCCGTGATAGCAGCCTTCAAACTTGACGAGCTTGTTACGACCCGTGACGCCGCGCGCCAAACGAATCGCGGACATCGTGGCCTCTGTGCCGCTGTTGACCATCCGCACCATCTCGATTGATGGGACGGCTTCGATGATCTCCTCGGCCATCATGTTTTCCAGTTCAGTCGGCGCACCGTAGCTTGTTCCGCGTCCCAGAACTTTGTGAAGCGCGGTTAAGACTTCGCCGTCGGCATGGCCAAGAATCATCGGCCCCCATGAGCCGACGTAGTCAATATAGGTGCGCCCGTCAGCATCTGTCAGCGTCGCCCCTCGCGCGCTGCGGATAAAGCGGGGCGTTCCACCGACGCCGCGAAAAGCGCGAACGGGAGAATTGACGCCGCCCGGAATCAACTCGACGGCACGCGCGAACAGTTCAGCCGAACGATCACGCTTGGCTCTCTTGGGCGAACTCATAAACCGCATTCTCTCTGCAACACGAGGGTGAAAGCAAGAAGCGACCGCCACACTCCTTTGCTCGTGGCGGTCGCTTTCTCAAAAAAAAGCTCTACTGTGGGTCTTGCTTATCCCTGAGGAACGTTCAATTCGTCGCCCGGATGAATCACGGACTGCGGCGAATCCATCTTGTCGCGGTTGGCGTAGAAGATTTCCATGTAACGATTTCCGTTGCCCAGTTTATTCTGCGCGATGCGCCAGAGCGAGTCACCGGCCTTAACCGTATAGACCTCTGTCGCTCCCTTTCCGTGGTCGGGATCAACGGAGATTTCCGCCGTCAGGTCTCCATAGTTAGGGTCAACGAGTTTGATTTGATCCCACACTTTGTTCTTGGCTTCTTCGGACGGAGCGACGGCAACAACTTTTAGCTTGCCACCTTCCATGTGAAGATTATTCACGTGCGCTCCCTCTTGATCGAGAGCGTTGAGTACCGATTGATATTTCTGTTTGAGCGGGCCAAACTGGTCTTCAGTGCCTTTGGCGGCGGCTGCTCCAGTGCCGAACATACCTTCGATTTTGTCGAAAAGTCCCATAGCTGAATCCTCCTAGCAAAATTGTACATTCCGGCTTCCTGGCCGGACTTCTGAGTAATGGCGGGGGCATTGGTTAATGGATCGGGATGATTATACTGCAAAGCACGCCCACTGCAACTCGCCAGACACGAATGTCAGGCGGCTTCTGGTTCAGATTCGCTCGATGCCCTCACGCGGCTCGACAGTGATGGAACGGAAAGTGGACATGCGAACCAGACCGGGCGCTGCGCCTTTCGGCTTTGAGAGAAACTTACGCTGTGTGTAATGCACATCAACTTTGGCATCGCGACGCGCCTGGCTGAAGGCCGCTGCCAGTTGCGCCGCTTCGATGATCGTCCGGTGCGGGATGTCTGCGCGCGTCAGGTTGCGAACAATGACGTGCGAGCCTGGATAGTCGGCAGCGTGCAGCCAGAGGTCGTACGGGCGGGCGACGTGAAAGGTCAGATGATCGTTATCGCGCGCCGCACGCCCGACCAGAATCTCGTATCCATCCGTAGAACGATAACGGCGCGCACCCGGTACACTCTCTTGAGACTTTTGACGACCTTTCACGCTGCGCGTCTGTGTTTTAGCTTCACCCCAAAAGCTCTCAAGCGAGACCTCATCTCCCTCGCTAATAATGCTCTCAAGCTCTGCCTGGCGCGCGCGAAGCATCTTTAGTTCCTGCTCAAGCTGTGCACGACGCTGTGTAATCTCCTGTGCGGCTCGCCGCGCCTTGGTGTAGCGAGCGAAGCGGCGTGCCGCCTCTTCCTGCAACGTCGAGTTCTCGTCAAGCTCTAATTCAATCACAGGCATGCTCTCGGTGAAGTAATCAACAAGAGCGACTTTATTTCCTTGCCGCTTCGCGCCTCCGATATTAGCGAGCATTAAATCGCCGATCCTTTTATGTTCATCTGCATTCCCATGCCCCTCAAGGTCTTTATCGAAGTGCGCGCGAAGTTTCTCGCGCTGCGCGATCTCTTTTTGGAGGCGCGCGCGCGCAGCCGCCGCGCGTGAGTCGAAAAGGCGCGCGGCCTCAAGCCTGCGGTAATAGTCGTCTGCCGCGTCGGAAAGCGTGCTGAAACTTCCTTTCTCAAAGGAGAGCTGTGGCGGTGATTCGTTCGCATGTATCGGTGGCGTGCGATAAAGGCTTCCAATCTCCTGCCCTTCGCCGCGCGGCGGGCGCAATGTGTCAATGATGTAACCCTTTTCATCCAGCAGTAGAAGGTTCGCGGCCTTTCCCGTCAGTTGCGCGACCAGCGTCCGCTCAAAACGATTCCCGATTTCATCGCTGGCGTCGAATAAGAGGCGCACGATTCGGTCGGCTTCATCCTTCATCAATGATGAAAGCTTTGCTCCGCTAAGATGTTTTCGCAGGACGAGCGCGAAAGGCGAAGAGGGAAGAGATTGTTTTTCAAGATCACGGACACGCCGCTCGACCATGTAAATTCCGGGGCGTGCAGGTTCGACGCTGATAAAGAGGTAATGGCCATCGCCGGGGCGGAAATCAATAGCGAGGGTGAGGCGCGATAGCTGAAACACTTTACCCATCAAGCGACCCGAAAGCTTCGGCGCTATCTCTTCGACAATTGCTTTGATGGTTTGATCGTTCACAGCAGAAATCAAAGGTAGAAAGGAAAAAGGTAAAAGTAAAGAACAAGTCCATACTTTTACCTTTTCATTTTCTATTCTTTTACTTTTTTAGCTCACTCGCGCACGACGGCTGTGCCTGAGAAATGGTCGTGGGCGGTGCGCCCTTCGGCGTCAAAGAGCGCGTAGAGAATGCCGAGCCCCAGAGTGATGAGGGAGACGATATACAGGAGAGCGCGACCGACCGACTGTTTGGTAGTTGGCGGCAAACCCGTATCGGCGTCTACCGCTCGAAGCGAGAGGAGAGACATTCCCCAGGTGCGGCCAGCCAGAGCGGTCGCCGCCGTCAGATAGAGAAACATGATGATGAGAACAATGCCGCCCATCGAAGCCGTGACGCGCCAGTCGCTCCAGTTGCCGTTAGTCAATTCAATGATAGCCGCGAAGGGAGACGAAGCGAAAGCTACGATCAGCATGTCTATGGCGCTTCCGGCAAGGCGTGATAAAACCGGCGCGCGATCATCATAAAGGTCTTCGTGAAAATCTGTTTCCGCAAGTTCTTCGTCCTGTAGCGCGGACGAAGCTTCATCAGCAACCTCCGGGGCAGCGCGCTTGGGCTGCGGTTTGCTCGCCGGAACGGAAACTTTCGTAGCCGGTAGCGCGGGAACAATAATCAGGGAATGTTCACGCGCAGGTTCGACCGCTTTAGTCTCAACAATCTTTTCGGCTTTGAGTTGCTGGGAAGATGCAAAGGCAGGTGTTGGATTTGTTTCTGTCTGATATTGCTCTTCATCCACCCGCGCGATGGCTGCCGCCGCAGCTCCACGCATCGAGGAACGGGGCATTGGGGGATAGGGCTGTCGAGCGCGTTCCAGACGTTTAAGGGCGGCAGCAACAATCGGATTCATGGCTGGCGCATCCTTCTGCGGAACCAATCCTAGTTGCGGCGCGGCAACTTCCGTGGCAGTTTGCTTGATTAGTCCTTGCGCAGTCTCTTCGGTTGCGGGTTCAGTGTCACGCGCACGACGCTCCTGAATCTCGCGCACACGCTTGCTCAAGTCCTTACGCCATTGCGGACGCGAAACCCCCGGGAACTCGATCAAAGTCGAGCTTGTCTGAGCAGTTGTTTTGGGGAGGGGCGCGTTTGTCTCTTCTCTTGCCGGAATGTCAGCCGGGGATGCCATACTTTCCTGCGCAGTAATCGCGGGCTCAGTAACTGCCTCGGTGGAAGATTTTACTGCCGCCGTTTTACACCTCGGGCAAACGTCTAAGCCGTTAGAGAAAACCGCATGGCAAGAGGGACACTGCATAACGAAAGAGCCTCCGTCGCGACAGTAAGTTGAAACATTTGGGGCAGGGGATTGAAGCTGATAAACCCAAGCCCATTGCGGAGTCGCAGCGGATACTATCAGGGATTACTTTAAGTCGTCAACCAGAAAATATACTAGCGACTGTGTTTGAATAGAGGCGAAGCCACAAGATAAGGGAAAAGGAAAAAGGTAAAAGTCAGGCTGAAGCCACTTTTAATTTAGAAGTGGTTCTCCGCTTAACTTTTGCCTTTTACCTTTTTCCTTTTCCCTTCTTCAGAGCGGTTGTCTTCCGGCAAAGCCAGCTTCGACATCGTGCCACCATTCGATTTGATCGCCTTCGCCCATTTGCCAGCAGAGTAGGACGACGCGACCATCGCGCAGGGAAGGAAAGTCAATCAAACCGCGCGCGTAATCTTTAAGCTGCACGCCAAGGGTTTCAATCTCGCCGGTGCTGGCTAAGAGTTCGATGAGAAGAGACACGTAACGTGGGCCATCCGGCATCCCGCCTCCGCCCTGTTCCGCGCCTTCGGCTGCATGCTTTGCGGCAGACTGGAAGAAAAGAATTCGGCCATGAGCACGTTGAATACGCAACAGAATGCTGCGCACCGATGGGAGCAACGCATTCGCCTCTTCAACGCTAAAAACTTTCATAAAAGCAGGAGACAGAAGACAGAAGTCAGGAGACAGGAGAAAAGAAAATCAGAAGAAGCGGCTCTCCGCCTTATCCCTTCTGACTTCTGTATTCTGTCTTCTGTCTCCTGCCTTTCAATGTTCATCGGTAACGCGGATGAATTCGGGGGACGATTCAAAGCTGTCCAATTCCTCGTCCACATGGGGTTCGATTGCAATGCGGGGCGCGGGAGGTTGGAAGACATCGTGATGGCCGTTGTCGTGCGCGTCCGAATCGTGATTGTTCAGAAAGGCCGAAGCGCCATCATGCATCTCGCGCTCTTGATAATGAGAGCCGTGCGAAATCTCTTTGCGGACTTTGTCAGCGATTTCGCCGAGGTCTATGAAGTAATCGGCTACGTCAATCAGTTTCGGCGCGGTATTTGAGCGAAAGCCTGCGACTTCGACGCGGCAACCCTTGTAGGCAACGGCGTTGACGGCGTAAACGAAATCTTCGTCGCCCGAGACAAGAACGGCTGTGTCGTAACGCCCGGCAAGCGAGAGCATGTCCACGGCGATCTCGACATCGAGATTTGCCTTGCGCGTGCCGTCGTAAAAAGTTTTCAGCTCTTTCTGCACCACGCGAAAGCCGTTGCGACGCATCCAGAGCAAGAATCCTTGCTGACGCTCAGCGCCGACATCAACGCCTGTGTAGAAGAAAGCCCTGAGCAGACGACCATCGCCGAGCAGGACACGCAGGAGCTTGTTGTAATCAATGTCTATATTGTGAAAGCGCGCTGCGTGAAAAAGATTGTTACCGTCAATAAAAACTGCCACCCTGCCGCGATGCCCGAACTGCCACGAAATATTATTCGTCGGATCGAAGTTCATGCAAAAGTGTACCCCATAGAAATGTAAATATCTGAAAGTGTCTATTGATAGAATGCCGCTCGAAGGGCTTGAAGGTCAAGTACAAAGCGGGTCTCCACTCTGGTTTATTCAGAAAACTTGTTGACGCCGATGATTTCATCGGTCACTGCGTCGAGATAAATGTTGAATGAATCAGGAACACGCTCGACGATGATTTCCCATGCCAGGTGAAACTCAAGAATTGCCGGGTTACTCAAGCGCGGGAGCGGGTAAATTACCAGTTCACGGACAGTCACCTTTTCGCCCTGGGCGATAGTCAGGGTCTGGGTGTTACCCGCTGAATCTTTGTAGGTGAAGGTGCGACCTGCAATCTGCGCTCCGACTTTTTCGGCGTCCCATTTTGGGCGAGTGCCTGCGCCCGCTCGTTGCAGTTGTTCTGTGTCAATGATGCAGGTGCTGGTGAGTTGCAGCACGTGCCGGTCTGGAGCGAAAGTTATCTCAAGTTTGCCGTAGCCGCCACGCAACGGATAACGGAAGGGGCGCTGTTCGTATAAAGCTTTCTTTGTTCCGTCAGCGGCATCTATGCGCTGAACGAGCGAGAGCTGTTGCTGTCTCGCTCCGAGCAAAGGGATGGCGCTTGTGATGAAACGTCGCAGGGATTCGCGCGTATTCTCTTCACTCATCGGAACGGTATCGCCGACTTTTGGCAGGTACAAAGGTGTGCCTGTGAATGTGGGGAGGCTGCGAATTGTCGCTGTGACGGGCTGCAATTCAGGCGCAGGCGCATTTGTGATACCTTGCTCGCTCGTGAATTTCGCCCACGCGATGAGAGCGGCCTCACGCCGTTCAGCAGTCTCCGTGAGAAGTATCGGGTACGGAGGCTCATTCGGGCGCGGGCCTGTGGCATTGGGTGAAGGTGAAGCCGCGCACGCGCTCAAGCCCAGGGCAAGGAGAACGTAGACGGCGACACGCCAATGCTTCATCCGCCAGACTCTCTGTTTTGTTCTATGCGCCATAAGTAAATCCCCAAAACCGCACCGCACGAGGATATACCGGATTGGAGCGAAGAGAAAAGGCGTAGGACGTGTTGGGCGGGTTTGCGCCTCGCAGAGAATTCAGCCGTCCCTGGTGAAAGTTTCTGCGCGTGCGTGAATAAAATCGCTATAATCTGGGGAAGGAGACCAGCCTTTGCCGTTGAATGAAGAAGACGTTCCATCGCTGTTTGACGCTGAGCCGTTGCGCTCGGAGTCGCAAGGCTTTGCGCCCGATCAGATGGTCAGATGCGAAGTCTGCCTGCGCGCCAATCCTCCGACGCGCACAAGCTGTCTCTACTGCGCCGCTCAATTGTCCTTAACGGAAGCCAATGCCGCTTTGCAAAAACCGACCTTGCGCCGGTTGGAAAAGTGGGAGCAGGGTTTTAATGTGATTCTTGTGCCGGAGAGCGCAACGCACGCGGCTGGCGAAGCTCTTCAGGGAATGGCGCAACTGCTGCGTCTCCAGGCCGAGGATGTCAGACGAATTATCGAAGCACAACAGCCGCTTCCTATGGCTCGCGCGACAACGCCCGAGGAGGCTGCGCTGATCGAACGCAAGCTCGGCGAGATGAATTTGAAAGTGCTTGTGATAGCTGATAGCGAGCTGAGCCTCGAAGAGTCAGCATTGAAGCGCGCACGCGTGCTTGAGTTCAAGGAAAGCGCACTTGTCTTCTACCCGGCTGGCGGCGGCGAAGCTTGGAGCATTTTATGGCCCGACATCGTGCTGCTGGTTACGGGGAGATTATTCATGCGTAAGATCGAGGTCGAGGAGCGCAGGGGACGCAGAGCGGAAAACGAAATTGTGGATGCACGCGAAACGAGTGCCGACGAAACTGTGCTGGATATTTACGCAACGCAGGGAAACACCTGCTGGCGCATCGCGGCGGGCAGCTTTGATTTTTCCTGCCTGGGCGCGCAGAAAAAACTGGTGGCCGCGCAGAATTTCTCGACGCTGGTTGAAATCCTGCGTAACAGAGCGCATCAAGCTTTCTATGACGACTCGTACAATCGCGTGCGCCATGCGCTGGCAGCCGCATGGCCGCTCGAACAGCAGACGGAGTCGCGCGGCTGGCGTCGCAAGCGGCCAGGACAGGTCAGCACAGAGGCGGTTACCAGGAGCGACAATGAGTTGCAGTTTACTCGTTATTCACGCCTGCGGCGTTACCTTCAACTGCATCACTCGGAACTGAGCGCATGAAACGTCGCGAAAAGCACAGGCCATCTCGCCACCAGCCAGGATCGCAGAGCGAGCGCCGGTCGCGGCCAAAAGTCCCTCTGTTGGATGAGCCCGATTTTATTGTTAGTCCAGCGCGCAATGAAGGGGTGCAGCTTTACGGTGTCGCGCCTGTGCTCGAAGCGCTGCGTGCGGGACAACGCGCCATCGAGCACATCACGATTGCCGAAGGCGCGCGACACAATCGCCTGCGCGAATTGATCGAGATAGCCCGTCGGGTTGGCGTGCCCGTGCGCTCCGCTCCGCGCATTGATCTGGCGCGCTCGGTGGGTGCAGGCGCAAATCATCAGGGTGTAGTCGCAACGGTTGCAGCGGCCAGCTACGCGAATGCGGATGCGCTGCTCGATGAACTTGGCGCGCGAGTCGGAACAGATGACCCGCCGCTAGCCGTGGCGCTCGACGGCGTCGAAGACCCGCGAAATTTAGGGGCGATCTTACGGACGACGGAGTGTGCTGGCGTGCACGGCGTATTTGTGCCGGAGCGCCGCGCCGCTGGCTTAACGGAAACGGTGGCTAAAGCAGCCGCTGGAGCTTTGGAGCATGTTCGTGTGGCGCGTGTCACGAACCTCGCGCGATTGATAGAGGAGTTGAAAGAACGTAACATCTGGACTGTTGGCACAAGCGCAAGCGCACCCATGTTGTACACCGCCTGGGACTGGACGCAGCCTTCGGCGCTTTTTCTTGGCGGTGAAGGCTCAGGACTGCATCGTCTGGTGCGCGAGCGTTGCGATGCGCTGGTGAGCATTCCTGTATGCGGACACATCGAGTCGTTGAACGTCTCGGTTGCCGCAGGCATCGTGCTCTACGAAGCCATCCGGCAGCGAGCGGCTGCACAGAGAAAGGCATAACATCTCGGTTCAACCGCACATTTGATGATGCCGTCTAATACTTCATCAACGTCTGTTGACTTTCTAATCCGCTTGAGATACAACGCCTCAGGTAAATACAACAAAACATTTCTGCAATTACTACCGCAGAACTACCAAGGCCACTTCCCAGCAAAGAGTGTCCCACTTCAACATTCACCCGACACCGTAAATAGTACGGCTATCCAGAGAGGATGCATATCATGTCCATTGCACGTATAACGGAAATAAGTTCCACCTCAGAGAAGAGTTTCGAGGATGCAATCCAAAGCGGCGTCACGCGCGCGACAGAAACGCTGCGCAATGTCCGTAGCGCATGGGTCAAAGAACAGCAGATCAGAATTAATCAGGGAAGAATCACCGAGTATCAGGTTAATTTAATGATTACTTTCGTCCTTGAAGAAGGCGATCAGGAGGATGTCGCGTAAACTACGTTGACGCAATACAACGAGCGCGCAAAATGCGGGTCAACCGGGGGACTGATAACCAGGGAGAACCGGCAACTCTGAAGATTATCGTCCAGGCTTTAAGTTGTAGGGCAAGACTGGAGTTGGAAAAATGTACTGTCCAAAATGCGGCGCGCAAAATATAGAGGATGCTAAGTTCTGTCGCGGTTGCGGTGCGGACATTGGCCTCGTCTCGCAGGCTATGACCGGGCATCTGCCGGAAAAACGCGCTGTCGGGTACGACGCGGAAGGCCAGCCTTATGATGATGGCGGGCGACGCATCCGCCGACGCAGAGAACCTCCGAGACTCGATAAAGCCATTACTAATGTTTTCACAGGAGTCGGCTTCATAATCGTCGCCCTGTCCGTCTTCTTGTTTGCTCCTGCGGGCAGGCTCTGGTGGTTCTGGATGCTGATTCCTGCGTTCACCACGCTGGGCGGCGGCATCGCAGAGTATGTGCGGTTCAAGCAGAGCAGGGGCGAGGAAGTAAAGCTGCCTGGAATCGAATCCAAGCCATCCTTTCAGGCGCAGCCAGCGCGTGTGAGCGCGTTGCCGCCACGCAATACTTCAGAACTCGTTCCGCCACCGAGCGTCACCGAAGGCACGACGCGGCATCTTGATCTCAGCACAGAAGCGCCCACACGACACATCGGAATGCCCGTCGAAAAACCTGCGAAAGATTCCTGATCGTTTGGTTTTGCGCTCGCCCATCCATCTCCAAAGGGGCGCTCCTTGCGCGTCTCATAGTGCCTCTGTATAGTCTCTAAAAATCATCGTCGGCTCAAATTTTCATGATCCATTCTGTTAAGGAGACTTCGTATGCCGCAGCGACCCAAGATTGCAAATGATATGTTGGAATTGATCGGTTACACACCCCTGGTGCGTTTGAATCGCATCCCGTACCCGAACTCTGCGGAGCTAATCGCCAAGCTCGAATCGCAGAACCCGATGGACTCCGTCAAAGATCGCATCGGCGCGGCCATGATTAAGGCTGCCGAGCGCGACCATCTCATCACGCCGGGCGAGACTGTCTTAATCGAGCCGACCTCCGGCAACACTGGAATTGCGCTCGCGTTCGCTGCCGCGGTGATGGGCTATAAACTGATTGTGACGATGCCCGATACGGTCACGGTGGAGCGCCGCAGAGTGCTGACCGCACTCGGCGCGGAAGTTGTTCTGACGCCGGGGACGGAAGGCATGAAGGGAGCGATGAAGCAAGCAGCGGAGATTTCAGAAACGACGCCGCATAGCTGGACGCCCAGCCAGTTTGATAATCCGGCAAACCCGGAAGTTCATCGCCTGACGACTGCCGAAGAGATTCTGGAAGACACCGATGGACGGATTGACGCTTTCGTCGCGGGCGTCGGCACAGGCGGAACCGTTGCGGGCGTCGGCCAGGTCTTGAAAGAGCGCGTCGGGCAGCATGTGCAGGTGATTGCCGTTGAGCCAGCGTCATCGCCTGTGCTATCGGGCGGCGAGCCGGGGCCGAATAAGATTCAGGGCATCGGGGCAGGCTTTGTGCCGGGCAATTATGATCCGTCGGTCGTTGACCGCGTCATGCAGGCAGACTACACGGCTTCTCTGGAGATGGCTCGTCGCCTGGCGCGTGAAGAAGGGATTTTCTGCGGCATCTCTTCGGGCGCAATCACCTGGGTAGCGCGCGAAGTCGCCAAAGAGTTGGGAGAGGGAAAGCGCGTCGTCTCCATCATCTGCGACTTCGGCGAGCGTTACCTCTCGCATGAGCTGTTTGAAACGACCGCGCAGTAGCAGGCAAGGATGAAGAAGATTGTAGGGGCAGGGCTTGTCCCTGCCCGCTTTTATTTGCAGAGAGCTGCGGGCAGGGACAAGCCCTGCCCCTACAAGTTTTTCCATGAACGAGATGAATAACGGACGCATCTGCGTTCCTGTCTGCGAGAATCAGGCTATCGAATTGCGTCAGGCTATGACGAGCGCAGGCGAAGTGGCCGACTTGATAGAGCTTCGCCTGGACTATTTGCAGGGCGACGAACTGTTCAAAGCTTTGCGTAACCTGCCTGCGCTAATCAGTGCGAGCGAGCGACCCGTGATCGTGACCCTGCGCCCAGCCGAACAGGGTGGGCAGCGCGAGATGGATAACCTGACCCGGATCATCTTCTGGGTCGAGCACTTTCTCTACGGCAAACCGCACGTTGACTTCGCCGACATCGAATTAGACCTCGCGCTGCTCTTCAGGCAGAGAGAAAAAGAAGAAGGTCGAGACCTCTTAAATTGGAATCGCGTCATTTGCTCGCACCATGATTTCACGGGCGTCCCCTCAGAGCTGGAGAAGATTTATGAACAGATGGCGGCCACGCCCGCACGCATCTTGAAGATTGCTGTGCAGGCTAACGAGATAACCGATTGCCTCCCGGTCTTTCATCTGCTCGAACGCGCGCGCCGCAAGGGACGCGAGATGATCGCTGTCGCGATGGGCAATGCCGGAATCGCTACACGCATTCTTGCGCCGTCGCGCGGCGCGTTTCTGACTTATGGCTCACTCGATAATGCACAAAGCAGCGCGCCCGGACAGATTACTGCGGCGGAATTGCGCGAGCTTTACAATGTAGACAAGCTGAATCCTCAGACGGAGATTATGGGGCTGGTTAGCTCATCCGTTTCTTACTCTCTGTCGCCATACCTGCACAACGCGGCGTTCAAGGCGCTTGATGTAAACGCCGTCTACATTCCGTTTGAAGTCCGGGATGCGGCTGATTTCATCCGGCGCATGGCACACCCGCGAACGCGCGAGTTGAAATGGAAGCTGCGGGGCTTAAGCGTCACGATGCCGCACAAAAGCGCCATCATGGAGCACCTGGACTGGATCGAGCGGTCTGCGAGTGAGATCGGCGCAGTCAATACAATCGTGGTCGAAGGTGACGAGCTTCGCGGCTACAACACCGATGCTGCGGGGTTGATACAGCCTTTGCGCGAAAAGGGCGTGAGCTTGCGCGAGGCGCGTTGCGCCGTTATCGGCGCGGGCGGCGCGGCGCGCAGTGCGCTCTGGGGTTTAGGGCGTGAAGGCGCGCGTGTGACCCTCTTCGCGCGCGACGTTGAGAAGGCAAAGCCAGTCGCGGAAAAATTCGGAGCTGATTGCATGTTGCTTGCTGATACGTCTTTCGATGGGTTTGATCTGGTTATCAATGCCACTCCGCTCGGAACACGCGGCGAGAGAGAAGACCAGACGCCCGCGCTCAGTAGTCAGCTTCGCGGCGCGCGTCTCGCTTACGATCTTGTTTACAATCCACCGGAAACGCGTTTTCTGCGCGAAGCGCGCGAAGCCGGTTGTGATAGTTTCGGCGGGCTTCAGATGCTCGTCGCGCAGGCCGCCGAGCAGTTTCGGCTCTGGACAGGAAAGCCCGCGCCACTCGACGTGATGATGGCAGCAGCGTTAAGAAAACTCTAAAAGCAGATGTCAGATGTTAGATGCTAGAAAAAAACTGACATCCAGCATCTGGCATCCAGCATCTGAATTTTTATGATTGAGCGGTACAGCAGACAGATTCTCTTTGACGGGATTGGCGAACAGGGGCAGCGGCGTTTGCTCGACTCGCGGGTCGTCATTATCGGCTGCGGCGCATTAGGGACGGCGCAGGCAGAGGCGCTCGCGCGGGCTGGTGTCGGGCATTTGCGTTTGGTTGATCGGGATTTCGTCGAAGCCTCGAACCTGCAACGGCAGACGATGTTCACTGAACAGGACGCGCGCGAACGACTGCCGAAAGCTGTTGCCTGCGCGAATCATCTGGCAGAGATTAATTCGGAAGTAGAGACGCAAATCGAAATCGCAGACGTGAACCACTCGAACGTCGAGCGGCTCATCCGGGACTGTGATGTCGTGCTCGACGGCACGGATAATTTTGCGACGCGGTATCTCATCAACGATGCCTGCGTCAAGCATAAAATCAACTGGGTCTACGGAGCGGCTGTCGGTTCTTACGGCGTGACGATGACCATCCGCCCGCACGCGAGCCCCTGCCTGCGCTGCATCTTTGAAGAAGCGCCACCGGCGGCGAGCGCGCCGACGTGCGACACGGCGGGCGTCATCATGCCGATCATTTCAATTGTTGCCGCCGTCCAGGTCAGCGAGGCTTTGAAGCTGCTCACCGGACAGCCGGAGAGGTTGCATGGCTCTCTGATGCAGTTTGATGTGTGGCGCAACGATTGGCGGCGAATTACTTTAAGTGTGCCTGCGCCTGAGTGTCAGACTTGCGGGCTTGGCAGGTACGAAATGCTCGAAGCCGAAGCAAATGATTTCGCCGTGTCGCTTTGCGGGCGAGACGCGGTGCAGGTCAACCCGCGTCGTTCGGTGCAGGTTGATTTGCCCGCGCTCGCCGAACGTCTGCGCGCGGCGGGCGAGGTGCAGCTTAATCCTTACCTCGTGCGACTGCACTTGAGCGAGTACGAATTGACCGTGTTTCAGGATGCGCGCGCGATTATTCGCGGGACGGACGACGTGCCGACGGCGCGCAGCCTGTACGCGAAGTATGTTGGCAATTAATCAAGAGGGAAACTGAAGCGGCTCGTTTCGCATAGGATAGCTTTTCAGGTTATATTCGCTTCCGTGCGCGCTTGAAATTCCGTTCGCTGAAACTTTTCTTGACTTCAATCCGGGTAAACCATTTTCCTGATGACAAATCAAACTTTCATGAAACGCATTATCAAATCTCTGACCTTGCTCGTTGTGCTGACCTGCTTCGCCGTGCCGGTCTGGAGCGGTGAGCCGATTATCTGGGAAACGAGTTCCAGGGCGGAACTTTTACGGGGCGAAGCGCGCGGCGTTTCCATCACCGATACGGGTGTTCTCATGCTCGCGCCACGCTTGACGCAACTATTCAATACGGATCAGCCTTACATCTGGTCGAGCGTGGTAGACGGCGCGGGGAATATCTATCTCGGCACGGGACACGATGGGCGTCTCTATCGCATCACTGCTGACGGGCGCGGGTCGCTCCTCTACGATGCGGCGGAATTAGACGTGACGGCGCTGGCCATCAGCCGCGACGGCACTCTGTATGCCGGAACGTCGCCCGACGGAAAAGTCTATCGCATCACTGCTGACGGTAAAGCGGAAGTCTATTTCGATCCGCCGGACAAATATGTCTGGTCGCTGGCGGTTTTACCTGACGGACAGCTTGCCGTTGGAACGGGCGATAATGGGAAGCTCTATCGCGTCGGCGCGGCTAATGCCAAGCCTGAAAGCTCTCTGCTAATAGACACCAACGAGACGCACGTTATTTCTCTGGCCGTTGATGCGAAGGGGCAGTTGATTGCGGGCACAGACCCGGGCGGGCTCGTCCTCAGAATCTCGCCGGAAGGCAAGGCCTTCGCTCTTTACGACGCGCCGCTCAGAGAGATTCACGCGCTCGCGCCCGCCGCCGATGGCTCAATCTATGCGCTGGCGATTAGCGATGCTGCTTCATCACAGCGCGGCGGTAGCACTCCGGTTTCAACGACCTCAACGGATTCTTCCGGCGGGCAGGGAAGCGCGACCGTCACCATCACTTCGATTGATGAGAGCGGCGTACAGCTCCAGGCGCAGCAGGCAGGTGGGCGCAACCGCAACGAACTCGCGAACGCACGCAGCGCAGTCCTGCGCATTCAGCCTGACGGTGGCACGGATTTGTTGTGGAGCAGCACTTCTGTGACAGCTTTCAGTGTTGCAGCCGCTCAGCAAGGCGGCGTCCTGATTGGCACAGCAGAAAAAGGGCGTATCTATTCCGTCACCAACGACGGGCGCGACACGCTGCTCCTGCAATCCACTGAAGGCCAAATCTCCACGTTCGCCGCGCGTGGCGGCGAGATGTTCGCCGCTTCAAGCAATCAGGGCAAACTTTTTCGCTTCGGCTCGGAGATGATTGGCGAGGGCACGTATGAATCGCCCGTACGCGATGCCAAGCTGGTGGCTTCGTGGGGACGTATCTGGTGGCGTGGTCGCGGCAGCGTTGAGTTGCAGACGCGAACGGGTAACAGCGAGCGGCCTGACACGACCTGGAGCGAATGGAGTGCGCCTTATCGTGACCCTGCGGGAGCGCAGATCACCAGCCCTCGCGCACGTTTCATACAGTGGCGCGCAGTTCTGAAAACACTTTCAGTCACAGGCGGCGCGGGCAGTAGCGAGACGCGCATGGAGGATGTCAGCCTCGCGTACCTGCCGCGCAATGTCGCGCCGGAAGTGCTGAGCATCACGGCTCTACCCGTCGGTGTCGGCTTGCAGTCAATTGTGCAGCTTCAGGCCGATCCGAATATAGAATCCTCCGGGCTTGACCCAAGTGTCTTCGGCGCAGTCGCGCAAGTTCCGCCCAGACGGCTCTACCAACGCGGGGCGCGCTCTCTGCAATGGCAGGCGGAAGATCGCAACAATGATACGCTCGAATACAGCATCTACTATCGCTCGCTAAACGAAAGCTCTTTTCGTCTCTTAAAAGAAAAGCTGCGCGACAACTTTTTCACTGTGGATGGAGCGGCGCTGGCCGACGGTCGTTACATTTTCCGGGTCGTTGCCACGGACGCGCCGGATAATCCCGGCGGGCAAGCGTTGACTGGCGAGCGCACGAGTGAGCCCGTTGATGTGGACAATACGCCGCCCGTCGTGCGCGCGATTGGCGAGGCACAGGTGACGGCTGACCGCGTCCGCATCGTGTTTGAAGTCGAGGACATCATGGGCATGGTCAGACGTGCCGATGCCAGTTTTGACGGAACGCCGTGGCGTTCGGCCTACCCGGACGATGGGATCGCAGACAGCGCACGCGAGCGTTATTCGCTCGATCTCCCAATCACCGGAACTGGCGAACACACTATCTCTCTGCGCGCCTTCGACATGAGCGGAAACATCGGCAGCATTAGACTCAGTGTCCGACGATAAGGAAGGCAAAAGGAAAAAGGAAAAAGGCAGAAGTGAGACGGAGAATCACTTCTGCCTTTTTCCTTTTTCCTTATCCTGCACGATACCGTGCGGGTTTCATCTGAAAGCGTGCGGTGAGTGGGGATAATTGCTAAACTATCGGATGTAAAGAGGGATGGTAAGCCGCCTGCGGCGCGTGGCATCCATCTTGCTATGGTTTGAAGCGGCGCGTCTCTTCCTTCTCCCTCCCATCCGCGCTCATGTAGAAAGAGGCATGAGGAGGCCGCACGTAATTATGAAAGACCTGAAAAGAATTTTAATGGCAGTGTTGATGTGCTGCGTTGTTTCTGCCGGCGCATTCGCGCAGAGGCAGGACCCGAAGCCGCCGCCGCCGAAGGAAGAGCAGCCGAAGGTGAAAGTGCCGGACAAGAAAGACCCTCCTCCGCCGAAGGAGGGTAAAAAAAAGCCTTGAAGCAGTTGCTCCAAAGCTTCTCCGTCAATTTTATTGAAAGTGACGAGCCTTGATGAAACCCCCGCTCGATAATTATCCAGCGCGGGGTTTCATCGCTTTTACAAGGAGGTTAAGATTAAAAACCATGCGTTCACGTCGAACAATAATTACTCTGATCTTCACAGTGCTTGCCGTCTCAAGCCTGATATTACCGGAAGGATTGATTTCATCTGCCAGCGCGCAAGGCAGCGTTGAGCAACGCCTCATCGCGCGGGCGCGGCAAATCACGGGAGACGCTTTCCCGGTTTATGTGAGAACGCCGCGCGGTGCGAATGTCTTTGCAAGAATAGCGCCGCGTCCAGAAGTGCTGCGCGCAATTGATAATGGCTTTACAGAGCTTTTCAATATCGCCAGCCGTCACGGATACAGGGCTCGGCTGGATTACTCTTACTACACAGTCTTCATCGCCCGCGCTGACCGCACTAAAGACAGTAGCGGCGCGTATTCACCGGACATCGCCGTCCCGGCGGGACAATATGCCGGGGGCTACTACGATCAGGGTGGCTTCGTCTATGCCGCAGGCATGGTGATGGCCTATAACCCCTGCGCTTTTATCATCGCGGAGCATGAGCGTGATTTAACGCGCATTTCTAACGTCGTGCGTTATGAAGGCGAGCACATCATCCTCTATCACAACGACCGCTCACTCTATGAGAGAACGAAAGACCATAGCACAGGCGGCAGTCATCCGATTCTCCAGTAAGAGAGATTGAAGCGGGCAAGCGAAAACGGCCACCTTGTCCGGTGGCCGTCACATTTTATATCTTGGTGCCCGCTGTAGGACTCGAACCTACGAAACCTCTCGCGTGTGAAGCGAGCGCTCTACCAACTGAGCTAAGCGGGCATTCTCTTATGTAAGGGACGCGAAATCCTAGCAAGGCCGCTTCATCAGCGTCAAGCTCACTGAGGATGCTCTCCGTTACTCGCTCAAATTACTGCGCGAGCGGTGAATCCTCTGGCCCTGCGGGCTGTTGATCGTTGACTTTGATCGTATCGGAATTGGCGTCAACGTAGTAATGGTTTCTGCCGGTCGCGCCCAGGCCTTCAGCCTGCTGCGGGTCTGCGTTGATGGTGTAAAAGGGCGGTTGGCCGGTGGCTTTCGGCGTGATTTTCATGGTGTAGACGTAGCCGCTCACGACCGGAGCATCGCCCACAAATCTCTTATCAAGGTTGACCTCTGTAATCAATTGATCGAACGTGCCGAATGAGCTGCCGTTCTTCTGTTTGTAATACAGTCGCTGGTTGACGGCGATATTTTGCAGTGTCTTGACGGCTGCGGCTTCGTTGCCGGAGCGTTGGATAGCCTGATAGGCAGGAATGCCCACGGCGACCAGAATGCCTATGATGGCGATGACGATCATCAATTCGATGAGCGAAAAGCCGCGTGCTCTTAAATGACGTTGACGATTGTGTTCCATAAATGCTCTTACCTCTCGAATATAATTCACGACTTAGCGGAGTGGAAGTTCCTTTAAGTGCGAGATGACTGCGGGGGACGATTGCGTTTCCAGCGTCGCCGGAAATTCTACTACATGAAGGCTGGATGCGTCACATGGGCAGCAGCCCTTGCGAGCCGGAAAACTCCCGCGCCTGACGGAATTTCAAAATTCGTTAAAGTTTTGAGCGTGCGGCAATGCGCCTGAGCATGTAGAATGACACTTTGAGCCAACGAGATGGAGCAGGGAAGACTTTATGCCAAGATTGCAGGCGGCGGACAGGGAAACGGAAAGAGCGGCTTCAACTGCCGTCGAGAAAATTGACGAGCTGCAAGCTGCCATCGAGCAGGTCATCAAGGGAAAGCCGGAAGCGGTGCGCCTCGCCATCGTGACGTTAATCGCAGGCGGGCATCTGCTGGTTGAAGACGTGCCGGGTGTGGGCAAGACCACGCTCGCACACGCTCTGGCGCTCTCGCTCGACTGCACTTTCCAGCGCATCCAGTTTACTTCCGACCTCCTGCCTTCGGATGTCATCGGCCTCTCCGTTTATAATCAGCACACGAGCGTTTTCGACTGGAAGCCCGGCCCTGTCTTCGCCAATGTCGTGTTGGCCGACGAGATCAACCGGACGACGCCGAAGACTCAATCCGCGCTGCTCGAAGCGATGGCCGAAGGCCATGTGACTATCGAAGGCGCGACGCGCCCTCTCCCTGCGCCTTTCATCGTCGTCGCCACACAAAATCCGATTGAGCATCACGGCACGTATCCTTTGCCCGAATCGCAGCTCGACCGCTTCATGCTGCGGCTCAGGATTGGCTATCCCGGCGTGGAGGATGAAAGAGAAATCTTACGTGACCGCGAGCGCTCCAATCCGCTCAATGAGTTGCGCGCCGTCATGTCAGGTGAAGACATTCTTGAGTTGCAAAAGCAGGTCACAGAAGTTTCAGTTGACGATTCGCTGGTTGATTACCTGATGCGAATCGTCAACGCCACGCGCGAGACGGAGATGCTGGATTTGGGCGTCAGCCCGCGAGGCACGCTGGCCCTTTTTCGCGCCGCCCAATCACTGGCACTGACGGAAGAGCGTTCCTACTGCGTGCCCGACGACATCAAGCGGCTCGTGCTCCCAGTCTTCGCGCATCGTCTGCTCGTCAGTTCGCGCTTCTCTTCCTCCCTGCGACGAAGCGAAGAAGCCGAAGCCGTGCTCACAGAGATTATGAAGACGGTCAGCGTACCGCTCTAAAAGCAGGAGACAGAAGACAGGAGACAGGAGTCAGAAGTCAGAATGGATAAGGCGGTAACCGCGTTTACAGATTTTCTTTTCTTCTGTCTCCTGTCTCCTGTCTTCTGTCTCCTGCCTTTTTATGTTTCGTAAGTGGCGCAACGCGATCCTGAGCACGCTGCTGGTGCTGTTGGGGCTGGGGATGACTGGTGTCATCCTGATTGCACGGCGTGAAGGCGACATGCGGCTGGCCAACATCGCCGCCGTTATTTCGCTCGTCATCGTTCTGCTGATTGTCATTCTGGTTGTGCCGCCGCTGGCTCGTTCGGCACGCGCCGAAGTCTCACGCTTCGACCTGCCGCTTCAGGTGACGAAGGGCGGAATCATCTTTGTGGGCATTCTCGCTGTCGTTGCCTTCGCCGCATGGAACACAGGGAACAATCTTCTCTTCATACTATTCTCGCTGCTCGCCTCGACTCTTTTTGTCTCGTGGGTGGCGGCGCGAGCCAGTTTGCGCGAACTGGTCGTGTCGGCCAGGTTTCCAGATCACATCTACGCGGGTGAGCCTGCTCCGGTCATCGTCACTCTGCGCAACAAGAAACGCTTCTGGCCTTCATTCTCCGTGCTGGTTGAAGCGCGCGGGCCTCTCTATTCAATCCCAGATGGAAAGAAGAAAAAGCGGCGAGCGCGGAAGCGTTTCGGCAAGCGTACCCTCGCCTATTTCATGTATGTCCCGCATCGTGCGGCAGCCGAACAGCATGTCGAACAGCTTTTTGCGAAGCGTGGCCACGAGCTAATTACAGGATTCGAGCTTTCGACGCGATTCCCGTTCGGCTTCTTCCGTCGTCGTCGCCGGCTGCGCGCGCGCGACGTTGATATTATCGTCTACCCCAAGCCTGAGCCTCTCGGCGACGAGTTGCACCTGCTGCCGATGAATGCCGGACGGCTCATCTCGGCCAGACGCGGGGCAGGACACGATCTGTTCAGCTTACGCGACTATCAGCCGATGGATGATCTGCGCCACATTGACTGGAAATCTACGGCGCGCGCGCGTCGCCTGATGGTGCGCCAGTTTACGGCGGAGGACGAGCGGCGTGTCATCATTGCGCTGGATACGAAGATGACCGGCAGCCGCGATGAGAAAGATTCTGCGGCGCGTTTCGAGCGCGGCGTCACAATGGCGGCGTCGCTCGTCGCGCACTTTATCACGGAGCGCGCCGAAGTGCTTTTGGCCGTCGGCGAGGAGCAGGGGCGATACGGAGTCGGCTCGGAGCATCTTTACAATTGCCTCCGTCGGCTGGCGCTGGCTGTGCCAAATTCCGGGACTAATGTGGAAGATGAAGCGTATCCTTCGGCCATCTGGAATGAAAGCAACATCTCACCTCCGGCGGGAGACAGCAATTATGTCATCCTGTTGACGACTGCCGCACCCGGCTCGATTCCTGCTAATATCTGGCGCACGTCGCACGTCATCTATCTGTAGATGCTAATCCGATTTTCAAATTTTGTGCACAGAAGGAAACTATAGTTCAAGATGAAACGTTGCCCCGCGTGCCAGCGCACGTATGTAGACGACTCGTTGAGTTACTGCCTGGAGGACGGTTCGGCATTGGTCACTGATCGTTCCGGCTCAGCCGATCTTGCGGCGACCATCATCATCCCTGAGCCGCGCATGACCGCGCCGGTAAAGCCGGATACTTTCCGTCCAAGCCAGACACCGCCTCAGCCATTTACTGCGCCGTCACCTGCATGGCCGCCCGTCGGGATGTCGCAAATGCCTCTGCAAGCTCCAGCACGTCAGGGAAGAGGCATCGCCATCGCTTCTCTCATCTGCGCCATTGCTGCTTATGTCCTGCTGGGATTTTGTATTGTCGCGGGACCAAACGGAGTTGAAGCGAGCCTGATCGGAGGTATTTTCCTCTTCAGCGCATTCTTTGCATTGGTGGGAGCTGTACTGGGAATCGTTGCGACATCAAAGAGCAGTAAGGATACAGGCGCACAAAACGCTAAGGCGATGTCAATTGTTGCCCTGGTTCTCAATGGTTTTTATCTGCTGATTACCATCGTTTTTCTGATCCTCGGAGCGGTCAACAGTTCCCGTTAAGGCCGTGTGGTGAAAAGTGAGGACGAAACGAACCACTAATTCACACGAAAGAACACGAACAGACCAGCAATTTCGAGTTACTCCGTGTGCTTTCGTGGTTCGTATAGGGAGACACGCTTAATTCATGTCAGCCGTTTCCGCGCAGTTGCCAGTGCGCAAGTCTTTACGCGCTTATTCAAAATCCAGCCTCTGGCTAATCGGCCTCTGCTTTGTGCTTTCAGGTGCAACGGGTCTCATCTACGAAGTTCTCTGGGCGCGAATGCTCGGCCTGGTCTTCGGGGCGACGACGTTTGCGATCAGCGCGGTGCTGGCAGCTTTCATGGGCGGACTGGCTTTGGGGAGCGCCTGGGCTGGAAAACTGGCCGGGCGAATCAAGAGACCGCTTCGCGCCTATGGCCTCATCGAAATTGGAATTGCCGTTTATGCCATCAGTGTGCCGCTCCTGTTTCGCTGGGTTGATTACCTGTACGCCTTCATCTGGGAGCAATTTCGTCCGGGCTTTTATGCTTTCAGTCTCTGGCGATTCGCGCTCTCATGCCTGGTGCTGCTTGTGCCGACGACGTTGATGGGAGCAACGCTGCCCGTCCTCTCAGCCGCGCTCCTGCGCACGCCGAATCACAAGCCGACTGCGGTGACACGTCTTTACACCTGCAATCTGATCGGCGCGATCTTCGGAACTGTCGTCGCGGGTTTCTACCTGCTTCCAACGTTAGGCGTGCGCCTGACGATTTTCATCGCGGCTGCCATCAACTTCGTCGTCGGCCTCTTCGCCATCCTCATTGACCGCAGGGACGAACGAAACCCGGCACGAGAAGAGACAGTCGGGATTGACCGCAGAGATGCTGAGTCACCAGCATTGGAAGAAATGGCCGGTGAAGCAAAGGCGCTGGAAGAAGAAGACGTTCAAGTGAATGGTGCGGCAGAACCGCCAAGCTCATTGCATCCCAATCCGCAATCCGCGATCCGCGATCCGCGATCACAAAGATTCTGGTTACTGTGCGCTGCTATTTCCGGCTTCGTCACGATCAGCACGCAGGTGGCCTGGACGCGCGTGCTGACAATGATTATCGGTTCGAGCACGTATGCTTTCAGCATCGTCGTCGCTCTTTTTCTGTTGGGACTGGCGAGTGGCGCGTACATCGTTGCCCGTAAAAAGATGACTGCGAATCTGCGACGCTCCGTGATGAATGTCGAGCTGGCGACTGCCGCGACATTATTAGTGAGCATCTGGATGACCAACGCAACTCCGAGTCTCCTGGTTGAGTTGGGAACAAATTTGCAGCTTAATTCATGGCTCGGATTGCTGATGTTGCAGGTGCTGATTGCGGCGATGCTGATACTAGTTCCGGCAATTCTGATGGGGATGGTGATGCCGCTTGTGCTCGTCTGGGCGAGCAGCACGGGAAATGATGCCTCCGTCCGCAAAGTGGGGCGAAGCTACGCGGTTAATACTCTCGGCGCAATCGCGGGCGCGTTCAGCACTGGCTTCATCCTCATCCCGAAGGTGAGTACGCGATTCACAATTCTCTTCGCCGCAACGTTGTGCCTCATTCTCGCGGGGCTGGCTTACAGACCTACGCGCGAAGACAGAGACCCGGACTTACGACGCAGCTTCACTGCCGGAGCGACCGCAGCTTTGATCGTGCTGCTCTTCGTTGTTGCGCCGAATATGAAGCTTGGCAGTCTTTCCATCGGCGCGTATGACACACTCGTGCGCGTGCTCGCCAAATCGCGTGGCAGCGCAAGCGACAGTGAGACTGCGACTCCGGGGCCGGACATCCACAGGCTGCTCCTTTACAGGGAAGGCCCAACGGCCACCGTCTCCGTGCGTGATGACTGGGGCATTCGCTCGATGGCTATCAATGGTCGCACCAACGCTTCCGACCGCGACGATATGCCGACGCAGGTTATCCTCGGCCAGCTTCCCCTCCTGATTGCGCCGCGCATGGAGAGCGGTCTGATAGTCGGTTTCGGCTCAGGCGTCTCTGTCGGCTCGATGCTGCAATCGGAAATCAAATCGCTCGAATGTGTCGAATTAGAGCCGACGGCGATTGAAGCAGGCGCATTTTTCAATCACGTCAACAATCAGCCGCTGGATGATCCGCGCCTGCGCTTGATTATTGACGATGCGCGCACCTACCTGCGCGTCAACCCGACCCGTTACGACATGATCGTCAGCGAGCCGAGCCACCCCTGGGTTCCGGGCGTCGCCAATCTCTTCACACAGGAATTCTTTGAGCTTGGGCGCAGCCGCCTGAAAGACGATGGAGTCTTCGTCCAGTGGGTGCAGATTTATCAACTCTCAACCGAGAGCCTCCGCTCCGTGCTGGCTACATACAAAAGCGTCTTCCCGCACGTGCTGATGTTTCGTGTGCAGGGCGCGGCGAAAGGCAAAGACCTGATTCTCGTCGGCAGCCGACAACCGCTGACGCTTGATCGTGTGGCGGAGAGGATGCAGGACGGGCGGATGGCGAAGGAACTGGCGCGCATCAACATCAACGCCCCGGCTGATCTTGAAAGTTGGTTCGTCTGCGATGAAACGCAGCTTGCCCCGGCTGTTGACGGCGCAGTCATCAACACAGACGACAACATGCGCGTCGAAAATCGCGCGCCACGAGAAGCTTTCCTCCCGGTGATTGAAGCCAATGCAGCCTGGATCGAGAATCTGGCCGCGCTATCGCGCAACGCACGGAACCAGGCGGGCGTGGAGAAGAATTCAAATTGAGAATTGCTCCAGCGCGAGTATCTCGTCTGCCGCCGCCTCGCCGCTGCGGATGCAGTCGGGGATGCCAGCGCCTTTGAAAGCATTGCCCGCAAATTTCAAAGTAGGGAATGCGCCGAGATGCTGCTCGATCCTCTCGACGCGCTCAATGTGACCGAGATGATACTGCGCCATTGAGCGCGGCCATTTTTCGACCTCCGCGAAGAGCGGCGGCTTGGTGATTCCCAAAAGCTGGCGGAGGTCGCGGCACGCAGCTTCAATCATCGCTTCTTCATCGAGCGCAAACATCTCCGGTTGCAGCGCGCCGCCGCCGAAAGCTCTGAGGAGAGTAAAGCCTGTGGGCGCGCGTCCCGCAAATTTTACGCTGCTGAATGTGCAGGCCAGAATTGAACGTCGCTCAATGAACGGCACGACAAAACCGAAGCCATCAAGCGCGTGCGGAATTCCAGAGCGCTTGTAAGCCAGGTTAATCGTTGCGGTCGAAGCGTAGGGAATTGCTTCGAGTTCGTCGGCGAGTCTGGCATCCGTCGCGCGCAAGAGTTTCGCCGACGCGTAAGCCGGAAGCGCAAGACAAATCGCGTCGGCTGAAATCGTTTCCGCTGCGCCGATGCCAATTCTCCACCGTTTCGTCTCTTCATCGAAAGCAAGAGATTCAGCTTTCGTATTCAGCCGCAGAGATACCTCATTCAATCGCGCGACCAGTGCATCAACGAGCGTCTGCATTCCCTCATCAAAGGAGAGAAAAAGGCTATAGCGCGCGCCGCTCGTGCTTTTTGATTCCGCTGCGCTCAGTTTGCGACGCTGCTTCCACATCGCGCGAATCAGGCTGCGATGCTCGCGCTCCATCTCCAGAAAACGCGGCATCGTCGCGCGTAAACTGAGACTCTCAGGATCAGCGGTATAGATTCCTCCGACCATCGGCTGCGCCATTCGCTCAAGCGCCTCGCGTCCGAGCCTGCGCCGGACAAACTGCGCGAGGCTTTCATCATCGCTGCCGTTCGCGCGCGCACTTCTGGGCAGAACAAGATCGAGCGCCATCCGCGCTTTGCCTGGCAGACTGAAAATCCCGGTCGTCACGAACGGCCAGAAGCGCGAAGGGGCGAGCAGTTGAAAACCTTCCGGGACAGCGTGCAGCCGCCCCCGCCGCACGATGAAGCTCCTGCGATGATCGGGGTTCGTCTCAATCAGGCGCGAAGCGAGGCGGATGCGCTTTACCAATTCGATTGCTTCAGGCTTTTCGGAAATAAAAGAGTCTGGGCCTGCTTCGAGCAGGAAACCATCGCGCCGCTTTGTGTTGATTGTGCCGCCCATGCGCGGGCTGGCTTCGAGCAGCACAACTTCCGGCTTGTTCCGCAGTGGCGCGCTTTGTTCGACCAGACGATGAGCGGCGGCGAGGCCGCTGATGCCGCCCCCGATGATGACAACTTTTAGTCTTTGAGTGTCTCGCGTGTTATTCATCGGTCAGGTGCTAAAAGGGGCGAGCAGACAGCAATCGGCAGGGCAAACATCATGGCTTGCGCCGCGCGTTCCGAGAAAACGGCGCGGGGTATCGGGATTCATTCGCTCAAGAATCAGCTCACAAACCATCTTGACGAAAGTCGGGTGCGCGCCGACGGTTGAAGCACGAACCATATTTAACTTTATCCTGTCACACAGCGCGCGGGCTTCCATGTCGAGATCGTAGAGCACTTCCATGTGGTCGGAAATGAAACCGACAGGCGCGATGACCACGTCTTCAGTCCCGGCTTCTTTCAACTCCGTGAGGTAATCGCAGATGTCCGGCTCAAGCCAGGGTTGAGCGGGCGACCCGCTGCGACTCTGAAAGACTAGCCGCCAGTTTTTGTGGCCAACACCTTCAGCAATGAGTCGGCAGGATTCCGTGAGCTGCGCCTCGTAATCGCAACCGGCTGCCATTGAGAGCGGGATGCTGTGAGCCGTGTAAGCAATCTGCGCTCGTGTGCGCCGCTCATCTGGAATCTGTTGAAGCGCGTAGCTCACATTCTCGACGTTTGGCTCAATGAAGCCGGGATGATTGTAGAAGGCGCGTAGCTTCTCGACACGCGGTGCGAGCGCGCCGACTTCCAGTTGGGCGCGCATAATGTCTTCGCGATACTGGCGGCAGCCGGAGTATGAACTGTAAGCGGAGGTGAAAAAGGCAAGAGCATTTTTGATTCCGTCATCCATCATCCGGCGCAGTGTGTCCGCCAGCATCGGATGCCAGTTTCGATTGCCCCAGTAGATTGGAAGATGCAGCCCGCTCTCCTTCAGTTCTTTTTCAAGAGCGGCAATCAGCGTTCGATTCTGAGAATTGATCGGACTGATTCCATTGAATAGCTCGTAATGATAAGCGACCGCGCGCATTCTCTCCCGTGGCACATTCTTTCCACGCAGCACGTTTTCGAGAAACGGCAGCACTTCGTCCGTCCCCTCCGGCCCACCGAAAGAGACAATCAAGAGCGCGTCGTATGAAGTTTGGTTGCTCATCATCCTCGCTGGCTCAGCTCATGCACAGCGTCAACGAGTGCGATGACGTTCTCAACCGGAGTCTCCGGCAAAATGCCGTGCCCCAGATTAAAAATGTGTCCGGGTCGTCCGCCCGCGCGTTCGAGAATATGTTTCGCTTGCGCGCGAGTGAAATCCTGATTGGCGAAGAGAGCGACGGGGTCTAGATTACCCATCACAGCCACGTCTCCAAGCTTTTCCCAGGCAGCACGTAAATTCACGCGCCAGTCGAGTCCGATAACGTCCCCTCCTGCTTCACGCATGAGTTCGAGAAGCGCGGCAGTGCCCGTGCCGAAGTGTAAGACGGGAACATCGGGCGTGATGTTTTGAATAACGCTGCGCGTATGCGGCAGCACGTACTGGCGGTAATCGTCGGGGCTGAGACAACCGACCCAGGAATCGAAAAGCTGAACGGCCTGCGCGCCCGCGGCAATTTGCGCGTTGAGATAGCGTACGAGAGCGCGAGCAATGAGAGACATCATCGCGTGCCATGCGCCGCTGTCGGCGTACATCAAAGATTTCGTGTGAATGTAATTTCGAGATGCGCCGCCCTCGACAATGTAGGAGGCGAGCGTGAAGGGTGCGCCCGAAAAGCCTATCAGCGGTAAATCGGGAGGAAGCGCCCGCCGCGTCCGGCGGATAGCTTCGAGAACATAGTCGAGCGATTCGACCGTCTCGACTTCGCGCAGGCGTTCGACATCGCGCGCCGCGCGGACAGGATTATGAATCGTCGGCCCTTCGCCTTTCGCAAATTCAAGCTCAATGCCCATCGGTTCAACGACGAGCAGAATGTCGGCGAAGATGATAGCCGCATCAACATTCAGCCGCTCGGCTGCCGTCACGGTCACTTCTGCGGCGAGGTCGGGCGTTTTACAGAGTTCGAGGAAGCCCACACGAGCGCGAATCTCGCGATACTCGCTCATATAGCGTCCGGCCTGACGCATCAGCCAGATTGGTGTAAAAGGAACGGGCTCGCGCCGACACGCACGCATGAATGGACTATTGAGCAGCACCGTATTGTCTGTTTCAGGTTTCAACTCTGTAATGCTCACCTTACTCTCTTTCTCCCGGGTCATTACGACCGAACTGGCGGGCTTAGGTCTTCGTTTAAGTATTCCGGTTGTTCCGCGAGAAGCGCCCGCCTGCTGAATCATCTCCGATTGTGAATGTTCAGACTACAACAACCGAGGGAGTAAACGGTAGCAGCGCCACAAATCGTCAGAATATGGCAAATCATACGGAAATCGGGCGGTGGTTCAAATTGAAGGCGCTGCATAGAGTTCAACCTTTAGGTTGTGCCTTCTCAAATGCGCAACCTAAAGGTTGAACTAGCTTTGCCCGAAAAGTCTCCGAAAACTGACTTATCGGAGACTTTTCGGGTCGTTTGCGGCTTCACCCGAAAAGTCGTCACGCCAGAACGTCGGCTCGATTCCCATCTCTAAGACACTGTGCACAATTACGCAGAGATTATGACAGAGAACTTTTAAGAGCAGTTCGTTGACCTGCGCCGTGCGCGTCTTACTCCTCAGCCTCTCTCCGAACCGGGCCTTTATCATAGCAAAGACAGTCTCGTTGTTACTCCTCTTGTGGTAGTGCTCGTAGAACTCCCCTTCATGATATTTGAAGAAGTGGAGCAGGCGCGTCCACAGCCCCGTCTTGTCTTTCCAGTGCTTCTCTTTAGCACAACGCTTGAACGGGATAAAGGGCTGCGCATTATTGTCAACCACGAGGCGCAGGTTGGAGATTCCTGAATAAGCCTTGTCGGCGCTCACCTCCCGCATCTTGAAGTTCTTCGCGGTCTGCTTTACCAGCGGCTCGAAGTAGGCGTAGTCATGCGCGTCGCGATCCGAAATCTCCACGCTCGTTATGATGTGCGTCCGCACGCCGACCATAACGTGAAGCTTGAGCCAGTCGCGCCAGTCTTCGTCCTTGCCGTACTTCACCCCGACCCACCGGCTGTAATTGCCCGTGCCGAAGCCGCTGCTGTCAACCGCGAAGTCAGACTCCATCCCTTTAAGTGGCAGACTCGACACTTCGACAAGCTGCTTTAGGTAAAGCGTCAGGGCCTCGTAGCCGAAGTAGTCGAGCACGCTGTTATAGCTCGGTGCTTTCGAGATGTAGCCTTTATCTCGCGCATCCTGCAAGTCGGAACAGAAGCGGCGCGTGCTCACCGTCGAATAGACCTTGAGCGCAGCGGCGAAGATCACATCTGAGAGCGGCGTGCGTGGTCGCCCGTACTCGCAGACGGGGTCTTCGACGCCTTTACACAGTTGCGCGAGCAGGAGTTGGAACTTGACCTTCTCCTTCACCTGCGCGGGGTGATATGTGCGCCAGTTCTGCGTGTACTTCCGCTTTTCAATCTTCGGGGCTTCGGGAAGCTCCGCGCCGCCCTCACGGTCTCTTGCGAAGCGGGCGGCGAAGATGTGTTTGCATATCCGGTCGTTCTTCTTGTAGTCGGGGCAGGTGCAGGTCGGCGGGTCGCAGTCCAGATCGACAGCGTACTTTTTGGCGCTGCTCTGTGACGGGACGATCCAGAGATTCTCGACGCGGGTTATTTCCGAACTGTGGGCGATTTGCAGCCCTTTGGCTTCGCGTGCCTTCATCATGCGCCTCTTGCTTTCCCTAAGCGTGCTGAGGCACAATGAAGGTACATTGGCCATATCGTGCGACATCACGCTATGGTTGAACAGGCTCAGTTGGGTGTTCGCGCACTCGGCTGAGCCGTTAATTTTATAGGCGTATTTTACCGCTAAACCCTTGTACTTACAAGGGTTTTCTGCACCTAGCGAGGCAGAAGGCGAAGGCTCTTCAAAGGATAAAGACGGTTGATTTGTGGCCCTAGCCGGAGAGCGATAGGCACGCTTCCGCCTCCCCGCCGCGTGAAGCGGCAAGAGAGTAGGGGCGACAGTTATGGCCTCTGCTTGTTCCATTCGGTCCAGTGTGCTGCTCGGCCAACATTTTCATCTCCAAAGCAAAAGCCCGCCATTCATAGGGCGAGCCCAATCTGTTATTTGATTCTATAACGCCGCTGCACAGAATTTTCATCTACTTTTCAGTCAATGTGACTGACTATTCTACGTGCCTCTTCGCTGATTTATTAAAGGAGTTCTGAGGCACGATTAACATGCTTCTCGGCGGCTCTCCAGATAGCTTGAAGCACATCGTTCGTAGATATAAGGGCCAGTTCCCCGACCGACTCGTCCCCTGAAGTTATCGAGTATTTCTTGAGTAACGCCCTAGCTTGAGTTTGAGTTTTTCGATCAAGAGATAAAGAGTTTAAGTCCTGATACTCCGCTGCCATAATGAAGTTGTCACGTCCGTTCGATGCTGGAGACTGTCTTGATATTTCCCACGCCCATTTAGCGTCGTTGAACGCGTCAAGCGCATCTTTTAGTTCCTTCTTCAGTTCGCCGTCAGGGAGATTAGAAGAGTCTTCGTTGACCGCCGCTTGTGCCTCAATGACAAGTTGACTGTAGGGGTCGTATTTGACGCCGGATTGGGTAGCAGCATGAATCTTCTTCAGGGCTTTGAGGGAATTGTTGGCTATGGATCTACTGCACGCGGTTGACAGCAGCACGACAGCAATTATGGTCACCAGTAGCATCGCTCTCCGATGTATCATTTTGTTTTAACTCCTAGTTGTGGTTTGAGCACGCCTCACGCATAATCAGCGGCGACAATGTGTAAAGCAGGCGCGCATCGGGAGTGATGGGAAGCGCCAGAGGGTCACATCAATGTGAACACTCGGTAGCTATAAAATGCACTCACATACTAGTCTTAAAAAAGACTAGAAGCAAGGTCTTAAAAAGGACTGGCGTCGCCATAGGCGAGCAAACGATTGCGGCCATCTCATCAGGAGGAAAATCCTGATGGGTAGAGCCTCGCGCCCGCGCCCAGCACGTTTGGCGGAAAAGCTGTTGCAAATTCGTACCGCTCTTGGCTTATCACAGAATGGGATATTGAAGCGTCTTGAGATTGCAGAGCAGGGGTATCGGAATTACATCTCCGACTTTGAGACTGGAGTGAGGGAGCCGCCTCTGCCAACATTATTGAAATATGCGCGGATCGCAGGAGTCTACGTTGATGTGCTGATTGATGATGATCTAAACCTACCGAAGCATCTACCAGGCGATTCCAATCATAAATAGGCTGTGAAGCTTACCTTAATCTAAACCAACAATAGCAAAGAGCCATTGCCTTCAGATTTGCAAGCAAAGCAGGTTTGGATTATTATGTGGCTGGTGGTATATAGTTTACTTTATATAAAGTAAACTATATACCACCGCAACCACTGTGATTCAGATACATATCGAAAAGCTACTGAAAGCGCGAGAGGAAACGCTGTATTGGTTAGCGCAAGAAACAGGTGTGACTTATGTGGCTCTTTACAACCTTAAAACAGGTAAGTCTCAAGGCATTAGGTATCCAGTCCTAGAAGCAATTTGCGAAGCATTGGAATGCGAACCAGGTGAACTACTAAAGCGCACAAAGGGTAGGAAGAGCGCAATAAAAAGAAGGAAGAAGCGGCGGGTAAAGTAATTGCAAAAAGTTTCGGCAGGAAAGGAAGTGAAGCCGATGAAACGTAATGGCAGCAAAAATCCTTTTTTTGTTTCTCCACAGATAAGCCTCTACTGTGGTGATGCCGAGGATATTCTTAAATCTTTCCCCGACGCTTTCGCGGATTGTATTGTAACTTCGCCACCATATTACGGGCAGCGCGATTATAGGGTGCACGCTCAGATTGGACTTGAGGAACACCCGCAGCAATATATTGATCGCCTTGTTTCCGTATTCCGTGAAGCTCGACGTGTGTTAAAGCCCACAGGAAGCTTATGGGTGAATCTTGGTGATACCTATTGGAGCGGGAAAGGACGGTCCCACGGTGTGGATAACAAGCAAAAGAACCGTCGGTTTTTACGGCCCCAAGATAAATCAGGCCCACGGCCATTATGCACACCGAAACAGTTGTTATTGATACCGCATCGTTTTGCAATTGCAATGCAGGAAGAAGGCTGGGTAGTTCGTAATGACAATGTCTGGTTCAAGGTTAATCCGACGCCAGACCCGGCAGCAGACAGATCAGCCTCAGCCCACGAATATATGTTTCATTTCGTGCTTCAGCGTCGCTACTACTATAATTGGAATGCTGTTGCCATACCCTCGAATGGTGATCGCAAGACGAAGTCGCCGCCATCAGTGTGGCATATTCCGACGACAACAAATTTCAAGAAGCATATTGCTGTATTCCCGGAAGCATTGGTGCGCGTACCTATTCTTGCGACGCTTCCGCCGCGCGGTATCCTACTCGACTTATTCTGCGGAAGCGGCACTGCGTTAAGTTTTGCAGTGGCGCAAGGTGGGGGGCGACGCGCCATCGGTATTGATATCAGTACATCCGCCTTGGAAGAAGCAAAGGAGCTACTTACACAAAATAACGGAAAACGAAAGTAAGAAAGTGAAGTTAAGGAAAGCCTGTGCCCTCCTATTTCACGCTTCAGTTTCTGGAATTTCTTCCTCTATTTCTGTCCCTTCCTCTATGGGGTCGCTCTCTTCTACTTCTTCTGTAAAGAAAAGGAATTTTAACTGTGACTCTTTTGATGACCCCTCTGCGCCCTCGAAGGGGGGAATTTCAATTTCGAGAGAACCTGAGCGCAAGCCTTCAATTTTTTCTCTATTGTTGTTGCAGAACGGATGCGTATTCCGTGCGTTGCTTGGTGTAGTTTTTCCGCCTTTCGCGCGTGGTTTAATATGATCGACTTGTGTGAATAGCCCTGGATAGTAGCGACCACCGCAAATTTCGCAAAACTTAAACATTTGGAGGAGATCATTTATTTGTACGCTCATACGCATCTGGCCGCGATAAGTAGAACTTAAACTTTCCTCCTCTATTTCTAAGTCCTCAGACAAATTCTTTCCTAATGTAACAACAAGTCGCTTGTGGTCTGTTTGAAACTCTTGGGATTCTATTTGATCGCTATGCTTTATCAGTAGGTCAAGGAGGCCATGATAGTAGCGTGCTGTTTGAATTGTTACTTCTGGCCCAGAGCCTATTCTTCTTCCAATGCGTCTAATTATAGCTTCTTTATTTGCTATTAAAACATCTTCAAATGCTTTTCGGTGATTGGCGAAAATCAGCTTACGATTAAATACGTCAAGATTCTCTGTGCCATGATTGAGCCAATAGATCATGCCATATAACAGACTGCGCACGTGAGTTCCCTGTGCGTTGTAAAAGTAGACTAAGGGCATTAAAGCCAAAGAACGCGGTGATTTCCCATAGATATTACTAATTACATCTGTTGCATCTGTAAGTAGTCTTAGGCCATTAGCGACGATGTGGCTTACTCGCTCACTGCGATCTCTCTTAATTAAGGCTTCAGTCTCTGGCTTTTGCCCCTTTTTTCCTTCGGTAATAGTTAAGAGTTCTGCTAAGTATGCGGGCTTCTTCTCTGGCATTGTGTAAGGTATGACTAACAGCGGCTGTCTTAAATCTGTGAGAGGTGTTCTATATGGCGGCTCAAACAATAACTCATGTAAGTCACGTACCTTTTCCAGAATCTCCATTACTTGACTCTTTAATACTTCATCACGTGCTACTTCGTCTTTAGCAGGCCAGCAATGTTCTGCATCATATACATGAGTAACTGACATTACTGTCCGAGCAAAACTAGAAGTACGATTCTCTACGAGCTTCGTCTCCCATTCAGATAATCTACGACCGGTTTTATTGATTTTTAGAAAAGATTCTTCAGCCTTAACATAATCCCCCTTTACCCATAGTATGGGAAATCCGATGTTTACCGCATTCCATCGGCGCGCTCGTTTAACCCAGCTAAGACTTGCGGCATCCATTTCTTGTTCGGGTGGCCGACCCTTTTCGGATAGCTCCTTGAATCGCCGTTGAGCAATAATATGCTCCTCAAATGAGCCTATACTTCTTCGCCGAAGCAACTCTCTCACACGTTGTGCAGCCAATCGGATGCTTTCTTCAAGTGCTGGATCGTTATATGTATCTGCGGGCAATTTGTCTCCCCAGTCATCCCTAATCCAGGCTAGAAGAACTGAAATACGATGTCCTCCATCCAAGACGTACTGTAAGTTCTCATCTGGGCTTAGCCACATAATAACGCTTGGAACAACTTGCTCATTTAGAACGGATTCCAGTAAATCGACACAATCCTCAGCAGTCCAAGCCCAAGTCGCTCGCTGAAAGTCCGGCTTCCTTAAATCGTGCTCTATTGACTGATCTCCGTAAAGATCACGGATTCTAAGATGAGGTGCATATGCAACCTCACCTTCCGAATTATCAACGGGGTCAACAGCTCTTCGGTAAAGCAAATTATCACGTTTAATATGATGATCTAGATATACTTTAAGATTAGTTTTTGCCATGTCGTTCTCACACGGTACTTTTAAGAATATTGAAGAGCGTGAAAATGCCGCTAGATTCTATACCGAATCAAGGCAAATTAGGTATTATTTTCAACTAGAAAGGCATTAAATGGAGCAGACCAATCGACAGGAAACTCTTAAGGCGGTCTTACATTATTTTTATCAAGATAACACGAGATCAGGTTCACACTGTCGCTATAACTTGCAATATCATCTAGTCTGGATTCCTAAATACCGCCGGAGCTTCTTGGTTGGTGAAATAGCAGAAAGGCTGAAGCAAATACTCAAAGAGATTGCCCGCGATTACCGCATACATATTATCGCCATGGAAGTAATGCCCGATCACGTACACATGCTGCTTGAAGCGCCACCCAAATATGCGCCCTCAAAGATTGTTCAGATTTTTAAGGGCATCTCATCAAGACGGTTGAGGCAAGAATTTCTCGATCTAATAAAGAGGTATATCTGGAAAGAAGGTACGCTATGGGCTATCGGTTACTACATCGGCAGTGTTGGTAGCGGAGTCACGACGGAACTGGTCAAGGAATATATCCAGAATCAGAAGGCCGAAGCAGCAAAGCTAAACCAAGCTTCTGGACTAACCTACACTCAAGCAAGCTTTTCCTTTTCCTGAACAAGATTGAACCTCTGTGAGGGACGTTAATCATGTGAAGTCACTTTGTGGTCAAGCCCGCTGACTTTGTGGTCAAAACGGACTTTAGGGGCACAGCCGATCAGAGGTGCTACTCATCGCGCACCTCCGCCAACTGACTTTTCGGGTGACTCGCCGACTTTTCGGGTACGAATACTTTACGGGGACTTTTCGGGCAAAGCTGGTTGAACTCTTAACTGACCCACTACTGGAAATCGCGGCGGCTTTTGCTGCGGCGTGGAAAATGATAAACAATAGTAAAAATTTGCCACAAATCGCTCCTGGGCGGTGTTTTGGTAGTGAGAGCGCGAGAATATGAGCGAAAGCGCGAGAGCCTTGACGGACTCGATGGCCAACACGATTGAGACAGACGCGCAGCCGCTCGGCTTCGACGAAGCCTTTACGCTGCATCATCGCGCTGTCTTTCGCACAGCTCGCGCTCTGGTGCGCGACGTTGGACTGGCGGAGGACGTGACGCAGGAGGTCTTTCTCAGGCTTTATCGAAATCTCGACGCGACGCCGGGCGAGGAGTTGCTGAGAGCGTGGTTGCTGCGTGTGACGATGAACGTTGCGCGCAACACACTGCGCGGCCAGACACGCGCCACCACGCGCGAAGACGAGTATGCGAAGAAGGCAGAGACGGCGGGCTGGTTTACAACCTCAGCGCCGGAAGAAGATTATGAAAGACGCATAGAGATTGAAGAGGCCCGGCGCGCCCTTGACAAGATTAAAGAGCCGATGCGCAGCGCCCTTTTACTAAAACAGCAGGGGCTGTCATATCGCGAGATCGCCAATGCTCTCCAATTGAACGAAACGAACGTCGGGAGCTTGATCGCCAGAGGAAGAAAAGAGTTTGTCAGGTTTTATGGCAAAATCGGAGGAACGAAATGAGAGAGTGCATTGAAGAGGGAATCATACAGGCTTACGTTGACGATGAACTCTCCCTCGAAATGACGGATGCGGTGGCGATGCACATCAGCGCCTGCGCCAACTGCGCTCGCGCGGCTGGCGCTGCCGCAGGCGAGACGGCACAGTTCGCCTCCGCGTTTGAAGCCGAAAATGCGTTGGAGATTCCGACCGTCCGTTTGCGCGAGCGGCTCGATGCGGCGATTGCGGAGATGAACCGGCCAGCGTTCATACGAGAGCCCAAGCGTGGCGCGAGCCTCGGCGGTTGGCTCGCCACTTTTGCCGGACTGTTCAAGGTTTCGCCTCAACGCGCTTTCGGATACGCCAGTCTGGTTGCGGTCGTGGCTTTCGCAGCAATCTTCGCAATCGTCAGATGGAATCGTCCTGCGACGAATGATAGCTCGCCGTCGCTTGTTGCCAGCAGTGAGAACCCGAAGGCAACGGGCGGCAAAGTCAGTCCGTCGCCGACGCCCGCGGAAGCAGGAGGACAGCAAAGCCCCGACGCTCCACCGGACAAAGACGATAAAGGTACTCCGAGCAAACGACGAGCGCCGAAGAAGCAGCCCAAACCGACTCTCGTTCCAGCGCCGAGCGAACTTCAACAAGACGAGCTGGCGAAGCTGAAGCCTCTGCCCGGCGAGCAGAATTATTTGAAGGCGATTGACACTTTAACGGTTGAGATCAAAGCGGGCGGCGACACAGCTTTGAAGCCGAGCCTGCGCGCCGAATATGAGCGCAACCTGGCAATCGTGGATCAGGCGATTGCTGCCACGCGCCGGACGGCGCGGCGCAATCCGAGCAACCCGGATGCGTCGGAGTTTCTTTACTCTTCCTATCAGAGCAAGCTCGACTTGCTCAGCGCTGTCGCCGAACAGGTGCGGCCAACCATCGCGACGAGATAGAAGTTAGCAGGTAAATTTTACGAGATGAAATCCAATTCTTTCATTGCCACTGTTCTCCTCGCGGCCCTCTTACTCTGCGGTGCGAGCGCGCACGCCCAGAAATCCAAGAGTCAGAGCACAGGCCAGGGCGCTGGGCGCGGACAGGGTGTCGGGAAAGGTGAAGGCGAAGGCGAGTCGCAGCAAGGCAGCGAGGCTGTGGTGGCGACGACGAACACCGTCAACGTGAGCCTCACGACCGGAGCGGGCAGAATCAGTGTGCATGGCTGGGATCGCAGCGAGGTACGCGCCCAGACGAGATCGGCGGACACGAAGATAGAGATGCGAAAGGATGTCGGGACAGACGCGGCCAACCCGGCGATGCGCCTTGAGATTCTGGTTTCCAATAAATCGGAAGATGGCGAGACAGAGGACGACTCATGCAATACCGATACTGATGTCATGGTTGAAGTGCCGCGCGGCGCAACCGTTTATTTGCAGACACAGGATGGCGACGTTGAAGTTGATGATGTCGCCGAAGCTCACATCGAGACTATTGATGGGAGAATCGAAGCGCGGCGCATCGCCAAGGCGATTGATGCGTCGAGCGTCGGCGGCAACATGGCTCTCGAAGATGCGAAAGGGCGGGCGCGTTTGAGTTCGGTTAATGGCGTGATCGAAGCCAGCAACTTGCACCCCTTGGATGGAAGCGACTTTTTGAAAATCAAGACGGTGAGTGGCGATATCCTGCTGGACGAAGTCGGCCAGGCGCGGGTCGAAGCGAGTACCATTAGCGGAGAGTTGAGACTGATGGGGACGCTCGCTCGCGGCGGTATCTACGAGTTCACGACGACCAATGGTGACGTGTCAATGTTGCTGCCCGCCGAATCGTCCTTCAGACTGAACGCTAAAGTCTCGGAAGGCGGAGAGATCATCACGGAATTCCCACTCAAGTATAAAGGCGCGGCCTCGCCCATCAGCCTGCTGCAAGCCGGGCGTCTGCTTGGAACTTACGGCTCAGGCGATGCGACGATCAATCTGGTCTCTTTCAGCGGGACACTTCGGCTGAAGAAGCAATAAGCAGTGGTCAGTGGTCGGTGGTCAGTTAAAGGCAAAACTTCAATCGCTGCGTTGCTATCCCTCTTACAATCTCTCGCCAATCATTCTTCGCTGACCACTGACCACTTCCTGAAAATATTTGCCACAAAAAAACTTCTTGCGGTGTTTTCATAGCAGAGTGATGAGAATGAACCAAGTCCCAATGCTCTAATAAATGAGGCAAAGGTGAGCGAAATGAAATCAAAGTTGATGACACTCGTATTCGTGATGGTGCTCTGCCTGGCGGCTGCGCCGCTGGCGCTTGAGCAATTGAGTAACCTCCAGCACGTTGCCGAGAGGTGGACGAGAAACACGTTCCTGAGCGGCATCGTGACCGCGCACGCGAGCGAAAAAGAGACGGGCGCGAGTGTGCAGGTAGCTACCAACTCGCCGCTCAACCAGAACGCCGCCGTCTCGCCGGACGAGTTTCACTGGAGCGGTCGCCTCGCGGCAGGCCGCACCATCGAGATTAAAGGCATCAACGGCGATGTTCGTGCCGAAGCCGCCAGTGGCAATGAAGTCGAAGTCACGGCAATCAAAACGGCACGCCGCAGCGATCCAAGAGAGGTTGAGATACGTGTGGTTGAGCATGGCGGCGGCGTCACCATCTGCGCCGTCTATCCGAGCGCGGATTCGAGCCGTCCCAATACTTGCGCGCCCGATGAGAGCGGAAACATGAACGTCAACAATAACGACGTTGAGGTCGCGTTCAAAGTTCGCGTGCCGCAGGGAGTGCGTTTTAGCGGGCGCACTGTCAACGGCGGAATCGAAACCGGAGCGCTGGGCGGCGACGTTGACGCCAAGACGGTCAACGGAAGTATCACCATCAGCGCCGCCGGGATTGCACGCGCGAAAACGGTCAATGGCTCGATCACTGCCACGCTGGGACGCGCGGATTGGAGCGGGCCGCTTGAGTTCAAGACCGTCAACGGAGCTATCACACTCGATCTGCCATCGGATACCAGCGCAGAGGTAACAGCCGAAACTTTGAACGGCGACATCTCGACGGATTTTCCAATGACCATTGTGGGGCGCTTCAGCCGCAGGCATCTGAGCGGGACTATCGGCAGCGGAGGCGGTCGCGAGCTTTCTCTCAAGACGGTCAACGGCAGCATCCGCTTGCGCCGTGCGTCTTGAGACTTCATGGGTAAATCGAAGCAGAGAAGAAATAGACAGGATTAACATAATGGACAGGATGAAAGAACAAGCAACAAGCAATCTTGAACTGCCTCGTCTTCTTAATCTTGATAATCCTGTTAATCCTGTCTAATTCCTTCACAACGAGTCATTGAATTTGGATTAAGGGAATGACAGAGGAAATTATGTTGAAGAAGAGAATCTTAGTAACTGCGCTGATCTCTCTGGTCGTCATGCTGACGACTGCCAGCAGCGTCATGATGCAACAAAACGAGACGTTGCGCGAGGAGTTTCACCAGACGTATCCGCTCTCCGCTCAGGGGCGCGTCAGTCTGGGAAACATCAACGGCTCGGTGCGCGTCGAAGCGTGGGATCGCAATGAAGTCAAAGTTGACGCTGTGAAGTGGGCTTATCGCCGTGATCGTTTGGACGAGGCGAAGATTGTCGTCCGCTCAGATGTCAATGCTATTCACATCGAGACGGATTATCCGCAGAGATCGCAGACTTTCACTGATGGCGAAGGCCGCATCAATAATCCGGCGACGGTCGAATACACGCTCACCGTTCCGCGGACGGCGCGCATTGACTCGATTGAGTTGATTAACGGCAACCTGGATATTGACGGAATCTCCGGGGACGTTAGAGCCTCTTCAATCAATGGCCGCGTGTCGGGGCATGAATTGATGGGCGTCGTGCAGCTTTCAACCATCAACGGGAAAGTCGAAGCAATGTTCGGCCATCTCAATGAATCGAAAGCGATCTCGCTTGGCTCGGTCAACGGCCCTGTTTCTCTGATGATTCCCTCGGACGCAAACGCCGAGTTAAAAGCCAGCACCGTGCATGGCGGCATCAGCAACGACTTCGGTCTGCCGGTGAGGCGCGGAGATTACGTCGGACGCGATCTGGCAGGACAACTCGGACAGGGCGGCGCACGCATCAAGCTCGGCAACGTCAACGGCAGCATCACGATCAGACATGCTCCCGACGGTCGCCCTCTGAGCCGCGCGACCAATCTCCTGGCAGAGGTAGTGAAAAATAAGATCAAAAATAAGGGTGACGAAGATGTTGACGAAGATGATGATGATTTCGACGTAGACCAGTCGGAATCGGAGGCACGCCGCGCAGCCAGAGAAGCGGCGCGAGAAGCAGCACGCGCGCAGGTTGAGGCGCAACGCGCGCAACAGGAAGCACAACGTGCCCAGCTTGAAGCCCAGCGAGCGCAACGCCAGGCGCTGGCCGAAGCTGCGCGCGCAAGGGCTGAAGCGCAACGCGCGCAAGTCGAAGCTAAGCGAGCACAAATCGAGGGGCAGAACGCACAGGCTCAAGGGCAGCGCGAGGCGACCGAAGCTCAACGCGAAGCTCGGCGCGCACAACTGGAAGCTCAGCGGGAAGCGCGTGAGGCAAGGCTTGAAGCCCAACGCGCGCAGGTTGAGGCGGCACGCATTGGGCGGGAAGCTGCGCGTTCAGTTGATTCACAACGGATAGCGAGGGAAGTCGCGCGCTCAATTGATGCACAGCGTATTGCACAGGAAGTTGCGCGCTCAACCCGCGTCGAGATTGATACCAATACCAGCCTGCGGCTCGTCGAGCGCGAGTCGAAAATTTTCAATGTCAGCGGCACGCCGCAAATCAATCTAAAAACTTTCGATGGCTACATCACCGTGCAGGGCTGGGATAAGCAGGAAGTTCAACTCACCGTCAACAAACGCGCGGCCAGCGAGCAGCAGATGCGTGGTATCCGCGTGCAGACGAATCAGAACGGGTCAGCCATCAACATCACCGCCGACTTCGATGATAATTTCGCCCGGCAGGAATCGGGCATCAATTTCACTAACGCTGTGGTCAACCTCGAAGTCTATGTCCCACGAAGCTCAATAGTGCGTCTGTCGTCGGGCGACGGGCGGCTTGAATTGAATGGCGTCAACGGCAATCTGGATTTGAATACGGGCGACGGGCGAATAGATGTGCGAGACGCGCGTGGACACTTGATTGCCAAAACGGGTGACGGGCGGATTCAGGTCGAAAATTTCGACGGAGATTTAGACGCGCGTACCGGCGACGGGCGCATCATTCTGGACGGTAGATTCGCGCAACTCGCGGCGCGCACCGGCAGCGGCTCTATCTTGCTCACAGTGCCTTCGGATTTCAACGCGACCATCGAGACTGACGCGGAATCAGTTGATAACCAGGGTCTCAATTTGACGGAAGAAATAAGCACCACCAAGAGTCTAAAACGCTGGAAGATCGGACAGGGCGGAAGATTGTTCACGCTGCGGACGGGAGAGGGGCGGGTTTTCCTGCGCCGCGCCGGGCAGTAAATAGTAGTCGAGGGGTTAACGAAAGCGTCTGGATTGACGTCCTTAAGTGCGAACCGTGAGCGCTTGGATTGCAGAGCGGCAAAATCAAGTTGATTCCAAAATTTGCCGAAACATTCAGGCGTTTGCAGACGTTAAGCAAGCTGTTCGCAAGCATATCGCAGGCGTATCAGCCAGCAAAACGTTAGCCACACTTACTGCTCGACTACAAAATCTGGGAGCTTATTTTATGAACAAAAGACTGCTTCATGCCGCCGCCCTTCGAGGGGCAGTCTTTCAATCGCTGGATTTAGCTTCATTGACCGCGCAAATACGCGTGCGCTCTCACCGTTCTTTTATCTTCCTGCTGGTTGCGGCTTCGCTCCTTTGCTCTACCGGACTTGAAACGCAAGCTCAGAGTAGCCTCCGGCCACAGTTGAAGCGCATCGCCCCACTTCAAAGCCGCGACATTCCCGAAGGCTCGCGCGTGACGATCACTTCAGATAACTCGCTCGACGATTACACCGCATACCGCAGCACAGACCGCTTTCACGTTGTCATCCCACAGGCTGAACTCTCAAGCGCAATTAATAATCTGCGTGGGCGCGGCTTCACGAGCATCACAATCGAGCGGCGCGCGAATGAGCTTGATCTTTCGTTCAGCTTGCAGCCGGGTGCGACGGCGAGCGTCAACCAGAAATTCAATCGCCTCGACGTGACGTTTAATGCGCCAGCGGATGCAGCCATCAGCATTGCTCGCACGGCAGCTCAAACTGCTGTCTCAACAGCGCAGATTCCCGCAAACGAGTTGTTGAATCAAAGCGCCTCGCTTCCCGTTGCGGAAAAAGTCTCTTTCTCGCCAACTCCAGACCCGACTCCAGAGCCGACACCGGAAGCGCCAGCCGCGACGAAAGCTGCGACTCCGGCGACCGCCGCTGGCGGGAAACCCGGAATCGTGTTGCCGCCCGAGAAAACAAATCCAGTTAACATGGTGCGTTTTGATAAAGCGCCCGTGATTGACGGCAAGCTCGATGATCCGGTCTGGCAACAGGCCGCAGTCCTGAAAGATTTTTACCAGTTTCGTCCGGGCGACAACATCGCTCCATCTCAGGCGACAGAAGTCCTGATGGGCTATGACGCGAAAACTCTCTATGTCGCATTCCGCGCGCACGACGAGGCGGGTAAGGTTCGCGCGACAGTTCCGAAGCGCGATCAGATTTTCGATGACGACTCGGTCGGAATGTATCTAGATACTTTTAACGACCGGCGGCGCTCCTTCATTGTGCTTTTCAATCCGCTGGGCGTTCAAGCCGACGGTATCTTTACGGAAGACAACGGGGAAGACTACAGCTTCGACCTCGTGATGGAGTCGAAGGGCATCGTGACTGATGAGGGCTATACGGTTGAGGTCGCGATTCCTTTCAAGTCGCTGCGCTATGAAGCAGGCAAAGGAAAGCTCTGGGGCGTGCACTTCCTGCGTCAGATCAAGCGACTCAATAACGAGACGGATTCGTGGATGCCGATCAGACGCGAAGTTTCAGGTCTGCTCAGTCAGGCCGGGCACATCACAGGTCTTGAAGGCATCTCGACGGAGCGCACGCTTGAATTGATTCCTTCCTTGACGATTTCCGAAACAGGCAAGCGCATTAAATCTGCGCCGCCCGCAGGCGTCAACGACCCCGCTCGCGTTAATGATCCGACACGCTTCATCAACAAGCCCATCGAGTTTGATCCAGGTTTGACCGTGAAGTACGGCATCACCCCGACTGTGACGCTCGATCTGGCTTTGAACCCGGACTTCGCGCAGGTCGAAGCGGATCAAACAGTCGTGACGGCCAATCAACGCTTTCCCATCTTCTTTCAAGAGAAACGCCCTTTCTTCCTTGAAGGCATAGACACCTTTCAGACAGCGCTGACCCCTGTGCATACACGCGCCATTGTTGACCCGGACGTGGCGATCAAGCTGACGGGCAAGCGCGGACGCAACACGTTCGGTCTGCTGCTGGCCAGCGATAACGCGCCCGGCAACTTCAGCGAAGAAGAGCGCAACGACCCTGACACTTTACCCCGCATCCAAAAATTTCTGGATAAGAATGCTTACATTGGCGTGCTGCGTCTCAAGCGTGACATTGGCCAGGAGAACAGTCTGGGGCTAATCGCCACGACCTACAACTTCATCGAAAAGCATAACCAGCTTTTCGGCTTCGATGGTCGTTTCCGTCGCGACAAACAAACGGTCGCCAGTTTTCAGGTGCTGGGGACGACCTCGCGCAATTTCTTCTTTGAGCCAAATCAGGGACAAAGCATCTACCGAACGGGAAACGCCTTCGCCTACTTTGTTCGCTACGATGTGCAGGGGCGAAATTTCGGTTGGAACTACGACGGGCGAGGTTTTACGAAAGATTACCGCGCCGACGTGGGCTTCAATCGTCGCCCGAACAATAACCGTCACGGCATCTTCATCTACTACAACACCGACCAGAAGCCGAAGGCGACGCTCATCAGAGAGCATTTTCACGTCCTGCCTGAGATTCAATTCGACTGGCAGGGACGCATCCAGAGTTGGGGGCAGGAATTTCAGACCGAGTTGACCTTCAAGAATCAAACGTACTTTGGTCTCGGCGTCAGCCTCAACTACGAGCGGATTTTCGAGGAAGAGTTTGGCGCAACGCGCCAGGTGGCGGCGCTCAGATGTTTCTCGGCTGCCCAGTTAGCAGTCAATCCAGATTTGCATTGCGGGTTCGCAGGCGACGATTCCGAGCGCTCGACCCGGCGCAATAACATCTACAGCTATGGCGGCATAACTCCGAGCAAAAAATATTCGCTCTCCTATTTCACCATCTATAACTGGGGAGCGTTTGATTTTGACTTTGGAGCCGGGTCGAGGTTTCCGCGCGTTAGCCCGACGGCGATTGCCCGCCGGACTTGTCTTGATCGGGGAATTGACCCGGATGAGTGTCCCCCCAGTTCACAGGATCCAGGCAAGGGCAACCAGTGGCATTTTGAGGGCAGCGGCGCTTACCAACCGACGAATGCGTTGCGCCTGACGCTCGATTACACGAAGGATCGTCTGGTTCGCAGCGATACTGGTCTCGTTGCCTTCGACGAAAACATTTTCGCCCTGCGCGGCACTTATCAATTTACACGCTTCACGTTTGCACGCGCGCGCATTGACTACGATACGCTGGCATCGAGCGTGCGCGGTCAATTTCTGATGGGCTGGGCTCCGAATCCCGGCACGTCCTTCTATGTCGGCTACAACGACGATCTGAACTTCAACGGCTTCGGCCCGTTCACAAATCGCCTTGAGCCGGGTTTCCGCCGCAACGGTCGGACATTCTTTATCAAGATGTCCTACCTCTTCCGGCGCAGCTTCTAGGAGCAGAGATAAAAGCAGAATACAGAAGACAGGAGTCAGAAGTCAGGAGGGATAGGGCAGTGAACCACATTTACAGGTTTTCTTTTCTCCTGACTTCTGTATTCTGTCTTCTGCTTTTCATCCCTTTTTCTGAAACCTTTTTTATCTATCCGCCACTAACTTTATCAAGGCTTGGACTGAAATCTATGCTGATTTTTTAACTCGGCACTCGCCACTGTTTTTGGAACTTTTCGGTGTCCGTGGCATTAACTGATTAAGGATGGGGTGACAGGGAGTGAGCATTGAAGACTCGCAACCCGACTTCATCCTTGCTCGCATGTTTCCGACCTTCAGTCTTTAGCGTCAATAAGATTCTGTAGAAAGCGCGTCCTTGGGGAATCAAATATGAAGCGAATAGCTTTCAGCGCGTTTATCATCCTCGCGTACACTGTTACGATATTCGCTCAGACCACGCCACAGCGAGCGGTTGTCGCAGCAGTGACGGCTGTAGCCAACGCCACCAGGCCGCCGCAGCCGAAGCGCCTCGCCACCATCCGCAATCTTGATGCGCCGGAAGGCTCGCGCATCATTATCACGTCGGATGGGTCGCTCAGCGATTATCAGGCTTATGCGGATGGTCGAAGGTTTTATGTTCTGATTCCCACAGCCGTTGAACCGAAAGCACAGAATGATCTCCAGCGCGGGCACGGATTCACAGACGTAGAAATCGCGCAACGCGGCGAAGACGTGATGCTCTCATTCGGTCTGGAGGCAGGAGCGCGAGCGCGAGTGAACCAGCGCTTCAACCGGCTCGAAGTTTTGTTCTCGACAGGAAACGCGCAAGAGGGCACAGCGCAAGTTAGTTCGACGCTTGCGCCAACACCGACGCCCACACCTGCGACCGTTGTTTCTCCTTCACCTTCTACAACCAGTTCGGAATCTTCTTCCGATCCATCAAAGGCGACGACCACACCTTCTTCCGTGTCCGGCAGCGCTGCTTCGGCCAAGGCCGTGACCGTCTCGCGCGTGACGCTCCCGCCTGAGAAAGCGAGCCCGGTGCGTATCTCGAAGTTTGATAAGCCGCCCGTGATTGACGGCAAGCTCGACGATGCAGTCTGGCAAACGGCCACCGTCCTGAAAGATTTTTACCAGACCAGCCCCGGCGACAACATCGCGCCGTCGAAGCCGACCGAGATGATGGTCAGCTACGACGCAAAGTTTCTTTACTTCGGATTTCATTGCTTCGATGAGCCGGATAAGGTGCGCGCCACGGTCGCCAAGCGCGACGGCGTGCTCGACGCCGAAGACAGCATCCGCGTGCTTCTCGACACGTTCAACGATCAACGCAAGGCTTATGTGCTGGTCTTCAACCCATTCGGCGTCCAGCAGGACGGCATCCGCACAGAGGGCTCTGGCGTAGACTTCAGCGTTGACATCGTGATGGAATCCAAGGGGACGCTGACCACTGACGGCTACACGGTCGAGGTGGCGATCCCATTCAAGTCTCTGCGCTACGAGGCGGGCAAGGACAAGCTCTGGGGTCTCCAGGTCTTTCGTATCATTCAGCGGTTCAACGGCGAGCAGGATTCGTGGATGCCCATCTCGCGCGACATTGACGGGCTGCTCAATCAGGCCGGGCACATCACTGGGCTCGAAGGCATCTCGACCGAGCGCACGCTTGAGTTGATTCCGAGTTTGACCATCTCCGAAACCGGCAAGCGTGTCCGCTCGTTTAGCCGCGCGCAGGCGAGCGCCCTCAATCTGATAGACCAGGGCACGTTCGTCAACCAGCCCATCAGACCCGAAGCGGGACTGACGGCCAAGTTTGGCATCACGCCGACCGTCACGCTTGACCTTGCACTCAACCCGGACTTCGCGCAGGTCGAGGCGGACGCGACTGTCAGCACGGCGAACCAGCGCTTTCCCATTTTCTTTGAAGAGAAGCGACCCTTCTTCCTCGAAGGCAAAGACATCTTCAACACGGTCATCTCCGCCGTGCATACGCGCACGATTATTGACCCTGACATCGCCGCGAAATTGACGGGCAAGCGTGGGCGCAACACCTTCGGCCTCCTCGTCGCTTCCGACAACGCGCCGGGCGATTTCACCAATGAGTTGCGCTTCGACCCGGAACTATTACCGGTGGCAGGCGACCGCATCATCGGCAAGAACGCGACCATCGCTGTCCTTCGCCTCAAGCGCGACGTAGGGAAGGAAAACAGCCTGGGCTTCCTCGGAACTGCCTACAGTTTCCCGACACGCAGCAACTACGTCGGCGGCTTCGACGGTCGCTTCAAATTCAACAAGCAAACCAGCCTGGACTTTCAGGTGCTCGGCACGAACGCCCGCCGCTGCTCGCTCGGCGAGGTGGAAGAAGACGACACGTGCCGGACGCTCAACGGCTTCGCCTACGCTTACAACTTCAACCAGAACAGGCGACACCTCTTCATCAACTTAAATGGCGTGGGTCGCACCGCAGGCTATCGCGCCGACGTGGGCTTTACCCGCCGCGTCAACACGAACAGCCATAACTCAAACGTCACCTATGAGACAGAGCCGAAGCCGAAGGCGACCCTTGTCTCCTGGAACTTCTACAATTATCTGGGCGGCAATTTCGACTGGCAGGGGCGGATGCAGAACTGGAACGACGAGTTTCAGACGGGGCCAAACTTGCAGCGACAGACTTTTATTCGCGTCGGCTACAACTTCGGCTACGAGCGCGTCTTCGCTTCGGAGTTGAGTCAAGACTCATTCGCGGGCAACAGGGACGCGCACAGCATCAGGTCGAAGAACGTTTTCGCTTATGCTGGCTCGACACCGACCAAGAGGTATTCTTTCTTCTACTTCATCGCCTATCGCTGGGGTGAGCATGATTTCGACTTTGGCGCAGGGCCGCACTTTCCGCGCGTCAGCCCCGCCGCGCTCGCAGACCCGGATGCGCCACTCGATCCCGGCGCGGGCAATTTGTTCTACACAAACGGTAACGTCACGTATAAGGCGACGAACGATCTGAATATGACTTTGAGTTTTGATAAGAATCGCCTGACGCGGCGCGACACCGGGCGCGTCGCTTTCGACGAGAACATCGTGAGCTTTCGCACGACTTATCAGTTCACGCGCTTCACGTTCGCGCGCGCGCGGATAGATTATGACTCGCTCGTCTCAAATTTCCGTGGGCAATTTCTCTTAGGGTGGACGCCGAACCCCGGAACGGCTTTTTACGTCGGGTACAACGACGATCTCAATCGGAATTTTTTCAACCCTTTCAATGGGAATCTCGAACCTGGTTTCCGCCGCAACGGTCGGACATTCTTCATCAAGATGTCCTATCTGTTCCGGCGCAGCTTTTGACAGCAGGGATGAACAGCAGAAGATAGAAGACAGGAGTCAGGAGTCAGGAGGGATAAGGCGGAGAACCGCTTTCTCCTGATTTTCTTTTATTCTGACTTCTGTATTCTGACTTCTGACCCCTGCTTTTTATCTCATCCTCGGGGGAATCAAACATGAAGCGAATTGCTTTCAGCAGTCTTGTCATCTTCGTGGCCATCGCAACTTCGTTTGCTCAGACCACGCCGCAGCAGGCAGTGGTTGCCGCCGCCACGTCTGTTGCGAGCGCGGTGAGATCGCAACCGAAACGCCTCGCCAGTATCCGCAGCATCGAAGCAACAGAAGGCTCACGCGTCATCATCACGTCGGATGCGTCGCTAGGCGATTATCAAGCCTTTGCCGATAGCGGGCGGTTTTACGTTTTGATTCCCTCGGCAGTTGAGCCGACCGCGCAGAATGAATTGCGTGGTCACGGATTCACAGACGCGCAGATTGAACGACGCGGCGAAGACGTGATGCTCTCTTTCGGTCTGGAGGCGGGGGCGGGCGCGCGTGTCAACCAGCGCTTCAACCGGCTCGAAGTTTTGTTTTCGACAGCGAGCGCACAGGAGGGCACGGCGAAAGTCGGTTCGACGTTGGCCACAACCGCAACACCGACACCGACTCCGACACCGACGCCAGCAACTACCCCGTCCCCGTCGCCTGTTCCCCCCGAAACCAAATCTCCCTCGGAATCCACGACAGCGACGACCGTTCCGGCAGCTAACGCAGCCTCGCCGCAGACTGCTAAAGCTCCTGTCCCGGTTGCCGCTTCCGTCGCCGGGATTACGCTCCCACCGGAGAAGGCAAGCCCGGTGCGCCTGACGAAGTTTGATAAAGCGCCGGTGATTGACGGCAAGCTCGATGATGCTGTCTGGCAGAACGCCACCGTCCTGAAAGATTTTTACCAGATTGATCCGGGTGACAATACGCCTCCGTTAAAGCCGACCGAGGTGCTGCTCGGCTACGACGCGAAAACTCTCTACTTGGCATTCCGCGCCTTTGATGAGCCGGATAAGGTGCGCGCCACGGTCGCCAAGCGCGACAACATTTTCAGCGACGATTACGTCGGGTTTTATCTGGACACTTTCAACGACAAGCGCAAAGCCTTCGAGGCGTTTTTCAATCCGCTCGGCATTCAGGCTGATGGTGTTCTAACGGAAGGGCGTGGCGAAGATTTCAGCGTTGATTGGGTGATGGACTCGAAGGGACTGGTCAACCAGGAAGGGTACATAGTCGAAATTGCGATTCCTTTCAAGTCGCTGCGCTATGCGGTCGGCAAAGACAAACTCTGGGGCGCGCACTTTTTCCGCCGCATCAAGCGCAACAACAATGAGCTTGATTCGTGGATGCCTTTCTCGCGCAGCAATTCGAGTAATATGAGCCAAGCCGGACATCTCACCGGGTTTGACGGCATCTCCACCGAACGCCAGATTGAGTTGATTCCTTCCTTAACGATTTCCGAGACAGGCCGCAACGTCCGCTCGTTTAATCCTCCTCCGGCGGGCATGGTTGACCCGGGACGTATCGTCAACGACCCCATTGATTTCGATCCGGGCTTGACGGCGAAATTCGGTATCTCGCCAACTGCCACACTCGATCTGGCTTTGAATCCAGACTTCGCGCAGGTCGAGGCGGATCAAATCGTCGTCACGACCAATCAGCGCTTTCCTATCTTCTTCCCGGAAAAGCGTCCGTTCTTCCTCGAAGGTATTGACATCTTCCAGACGCCCATCCTGGCCGTGCATACACGCGCCATTGTTGACCCGGACGTGGCGCTGAAGTTTTCAGGCAAGCAAGGGCGAAACACTTTTGGGATTATGGTGGCGAGCGACAATGGGCCGGGGAATCTGAGCATAGATGATCGAGGGGCGCTCAACGTCTGCCGTGATCGAAGGATTGTTGATCCGACAATCAATTGCAACAGCGAACGCTTCGTTGACAAGAATGCTTACATCGGCGTGCTGCGCCTGAAGCGCGACATCGGCAAAGGGGAGAGCACCATCGGGATGCTTGCCACGACTTATAATTTCATCGAGAAGCACAATCAGTTGGGAGGCTTTGACGGGCGCTTTCGTATCAACAAGCAAACGACCTTCGACATACAGGTTCTCGGCACGACTTCAAGAAATTTCTTCTACGACCCTGTGCTGGATGAAACTCGCTATCGCACGGGCAACGGCTTCGCCTACACGACGCAATACGATGTCTCGGGGCGCAACTGGGGCTGGCAGCTTTACGGCGAAGGCTTCACGAAAGATTACCGCGCCGACGTAGGATTCTTCGGGCGGCAAAACACCAACTACAATAGCTTCTATGTCCGCTACAACTCAGACCCGAAGTCTAAAGCCAAAATTCTCAGCACGCACTACCACAATTTCAGTTGGATTGGCTACGACTTTCAGGGACGAATTCAGAATTGGGAAAGCGAGTTTTATGTTGAATGGCGACTGAGGCGCAATTCCTGGTTCAGCCTTGGCTGGGAACCGGCTTACGAGCGGATTCTCGAAGAAGAGTTCGGCCCGAAGCGCACGGCAACTCGTCAGGGAGCTTTTTTCGGAGATGACGACGAACGCTCAGTTCAGAAGAATCACATCTTCATCGCGGGCGGCTCGCAGTTTAACAAAAAGATTCAATTCAATGGCCGCGCCGTCTGGCGCTTCAACCATCTCGATCTGGACTTTGGCGGAGGCCGTCGTTTCCCACGCGTCAGTCCGGCGGCGCTGCTCCTGGGCGAGGATGCTCCGCTCGATCCGGGTGCGGGAAATCTTTTCGAGTTTAGCGGCGGCATTACTTACCAACCGACGAACGCCTTGAAGGCTTCACTGAATCTGGTCAAGAATCGTCTGGTGCGTAAGGACACAGGGCTCGTCGCCTTCGACACGAACATTTTCACCCTGCGAACAACCTACCAGTTCTCGCCTTTCACATTCGCGCGCGCGATTGTTGACTACAATACGCTGAACCAGCGCGTGCGCGGGCAATTCCTCCTGGGCTGGACGCCGAATCCCGGCACAGCTCTTTACGTCGGCTACAACGACGATCTGAACTACGGCTTCAACCAGATTAGCAGGGAAATCGTCCCCGGCTTCCGCCGCAACGGTCGGACGTTCTTCATCAAAATGTCATACCTTATCAGGAAGAGCTTCTGAAGAAGTAAAAAGGTAAAAGTAAAAAGGTAAAAGGAAGGCGGAAGCCATTTAATTAAATAATGGCTTCCGCCTTCCTTTTGCCTTTTACCTTTTTACTTTTGCCTTACTGAAAGACGCGCTCCACCGGAACGATCACCACGTCTTCCGGCTTGACGTTGATCCGGTAGTCCTGAATTACCTTATCCTCTTCGAGAATCTCCGCAGGTTTGGGCGCATTGTATTTGATGGGCGAGGGGGTGTTGTTGATAATCGCCTCGCGCAAGCCTTCGGCATCTTTCGTGACCATCACAATCCGCATTCGGTCGGATTTGAGATAGCGCCGGATGGCGTTGTTCACGTCCTCAAGCGTCAGGCTTGAGAGACGCTCGCGCATGTATGTGTTGAAATCAGGAGTCCCGTAGTAGCGGCTGTCGAGCGCGTAGCCAAGATTCGCATCCTGCGTCGAGGTCAGGATGTTGATATTCTTGAGCAGAAAATCCCGCGCTCCTTCAAACGTCTCCCTGGACATTCCGTCTCTGACGAGTTTGTCGTATTCATAGAGCGCCGCGCGCAGGGCGAAGTGCCCGTTCTGCGGCTCGACCGGGCGTATCCAGATTTGGAAAACCTGGCGCATGCGCCCAAGGTTTGGGTCGGGCGCAAACTGGAACATGCCTCGCGGGAAATATTCAATGTAAGCGTAGTCGCCGTAATTCAATCCGCGCAGCTCGCGCAGGCGCTGGTAAAGATAGCTGTTTGATGAGCGATGCTGGCCGAAGTAGGAAGCAACGACAGCGAGCGCAGGCCAGTCGCGGTCGCGGCGTGTGACATCCAATGGAAAGCCGAGCGAGATGCCGGTCGAGCGCGTGTCGCGTTTGATAAGCTCGATCCGCATCCCTGTATCAACTTTCGGCGCAGAGATATTCATCTTGCCGGGTGTCCCTGCCGGGAGCTTGCTGAAATCCGTCTGCACTTTCTTGACGAAACCAGGCTGATAACCGCCAGCCATTCCCAGTACGAGATTCGGGCGCGTGTAATGCTGGCGATAGAAAGCGCGCACGTCGTCCAAAGTCAGACGTTCAAGCGCGCTCAGGCTTCCCATATTGTGATGACCATAGGGGTGACCTGCGTAAATGGTGTTGTAGAGCTGCTCCTTGCCAAGCTCTTCATCATTCGCTTCGCGCAGAGAGACTTTTAGATAATTGATCGCATCGGTCTTGAGCCTCGTGAAGTCTTCCTGCCTAAAACCCGGATCAAGGAGCATCTGGCTGATGATCGAGTAGTAGCGATCCAGATTATCAACGTGCGTCGAGCCGGAAAAGACTGTCATCTCCTTATCAATCTGGTAGGAGAAAGATGTCGCCATTGGATAGAAAGCATCCGTGATCTGTTCGTAAGACATCCGGCGCGAGCCGCCCTGAGCGAGCATTGCCGCCGTCAAAGCGGCGACACCTTCCTTGCCTTCCGGGTCAGCAGCAGAGCCCGTCATAAAAAGTATGCGGAAGGTGACGAGCGGCGAGCGATTCGGTTGCAAGACGCTGGCAATCGCCCCGGCTGCTGTCCTGGCATTTTTCTGGCTCATATTTCTGGCAGCCACCGTCGGCGGCTTGATTTTCCCTCTATCAATGTCCTGCCCTAAGCTCATCTGACCGGCAAGCGCCAACGCGAACACAAACATAAGCAGATATGCGAGAGCGCGTCGTCTCGTCCAATTCTGGCTATCGCTGTGTGCTTCCGAGAAGTAAATTCGTCTCATTATTCCGCCCCTCCTTTGCCCTTGGTCGAGAGAGTGACGATGGTGCGGCTGCGGTCAACGAAATACTTAGCAGCAGCGGCTCGTATATCTTCAGGTGTGACCTGGCCGTAGAGCGCGAACAATTGATTGATCGTCTCCGGCGTCCGGCGCAAAGAGATGTATGGAGCAAGGATACCGGCTATCGCTTCGGAGCTATCCATCCTTAGAGCCAGGCCGTAGCGCGTCCGCGAGCGCGTCGCATCGAGCTTGTCCTGCGGAACAAGCTCTGTTGTGTAGCGTTTGAATGTCGCCAGAATCTGGTCGCGGACATAATCAACGTCCTTCTGCTCTTTGACGCGCGAGAAGATGGCGAAAAGCTCTCCGTCAATCTGGTCGTCAAACGAAGCACTGACAAAATCCACCTTCTGCTCTTTGAGCACTAGCCGCTGGTAAAGATCGGAGTTTTCGCCGAAGGCAATGGACGCCAGTAGATCGAGCGCGGCCTTATCTTTTTTCTCGTCCGAATAGGCCGGGCCACGATAAGCGACTGCAATGTAGGGAAGCGTCGGCGAAGCCCAGTCAACGTGAGCCTGGCGGGGCGCGGTCTGTTCCGGCTCAGATGGAATTTGCGGGACGTAGTCGCCACGCTTCCAGCTCCCGAAATATTTATTGACCATCGCCAGAACATTTGCGCGCTGCACATCGCCGACGACTACGATGGTCGTGTATTCGGGACGATAGTAGCGATTGTAGAACTGCCAACTGTAATCATACTGGTTCGGCATGTCCTCGATATCTTTGATATAGCCCATCGTGGTGTGCGCGTAGGTATGTTTATTAAAAGCAGTCTCGCGCAGTTTCTCGTAGAGTTGCGAAAACGGGCTGGCGCTGTTCTTGTTGTACTCACCCAACACCGCGCGCGTTTCCGTCTTATAAGCATCGGGCGCATATTTGAGATGCTGGAATCGGTCGCCCTCAATCTCGAAAATCTTATCGAGGTCTTCTTTGGAAAAAACCGCGTGATAAACCGTGCGGTCGTCCGATGTGTAAGCATTCGTGTCTGCCCCGGCGCGCTTGAAGATTTCCTCTCGCTGGTCGGCGGTGAAATGCTCGCTGCCACGAAACATCAAGTGCTCGAAGAGATGCGCGTAGCCGCTCTTGCCCGGCTCAATCTCGTTGCGCGAGCCTGTCTGGACGACGATGTAGAGCGCGACAAGGTTCGGATAATCCGTCGGGACTGTAATCAAGCGCAGCCCGTTTGGCAGATCGTCCGTCGTGTATTGATAGGGAAATAATTTTTGCTCTTTGGGCTGCGCTGCTGCTGCTGGCCGCTTTCGCTGGGCAAACACAGCGCAGGGCAAACACAGCAGGAGCGAGACGATAATCAGTAATCTCATTGGCGGAAACTCCTGAACTTTATTGAGATGGATTGAATGGAGACGGCGGCTATTATACACAATCGAAAGGCGGAGAGCGACGACGCGCGAGCGATTCAAGCAGGCAAAACTGTGACAAATCAAATCCCGCCCGTCTTCATCAGGACGACTCTCCACCCATCAGGGTCTTCAAAAGTAATTCCATTCTGCTCCCAGTAAGGATTCTCAGGCGCAACCGGAAAATACCCCAGGCCGCCAAGACGCTCAATCAGAAGGTTGACTGCCTGTTGGTCAGGGATATAGAAGACGAGAAGATTGTCTTTGGTCGGAGCAGGGCAGGGGCTGCCTTCACGATGAGAAGTGAATTCAAGATGGTATTCATGGCCGGGTAGTCCCAACATCACGCCGAAATATCCCGCATGTTCTTCAAACGAGCCGATGACTTTCAGCCCGAGCCCATCACGATAAAAGCGGACGACTTCATTTAAGCGAGAGGTCGGGCGCGCAAATCTCACTTGCACGGCTGGAAGCGACTGAGGCCACTGGTTAATCATGTCGAGCTATGCGTGACAGACGTGAGTTATTTCTTATTTACAAGCTCCTGGGAAAGTTGCTCAGGCACTTTCAGAATATCCCGCCAGCCGGAATGATCTTCGCGCATCGCAGCCGTCAAACCATCTCGTAGTTCACGCAGACGGTCGCTCAACGTGCATGAATAATTATTGATGTCCGTGAAACGCGCACGCTGCTCTTCGACAAAAGCTTTCTGTTTCGTGATGGAAGGGATGGCATCATGGCGACCGTTCTCCCAGAAGGGGACGAGCAGACGCTCGACAGTTACAGCACGAGGAATCTGAATCTCCTCGTCGTCGAGTCCGATAATGTCTGCGATGTAGTTTCCGTCTGCGCCCTGCCCGCGAAAGATTTGCAGGCGACCCGGCAGCGTGATCTTATCCGGCGAGTTAGAGGCTTTAAGCGTCGGGAGGTTTTCAATCACGCACTCTTTGAAAATCACCCCGGCGATTTTTGACACCTCGCTCGACAGTTTTGTCCCGACGCCGAAACCTGCGGCCTGTGGAAACTCTGCGACAATATGGCGCACTTTTTCTACATCGAGGTCACCTGTCAGAATCGGCATCAACCCTTCAAATCCGTTCGCTTCAAAGAAACTCAGACACCACGCTCCGAGTTTCGCCAGATCACCGGAATCAACGCGAAAACCTTTGAAGGCGCGGCGGCGCGCTTCAGTTGAAGTTGCCGCCATCGCCGCGTGAACCGCGCCCATGAACACATCAATCGTATCCAGGAGCAGGGTCGTGCCATTCGGGTTGGCATCGAGCCAGCGCTCGAACGCGACCTGCTCAAAATGCTTGGCCTGGCCTGTGCGCGGCTCAGTCTCCGGCTCGTACATGAATTCAAGATAGGACTGCTGCCAGTAGTGAGCTTCTGTCCCGACCGCCGGAATATCCAGACGATGCGCCGCCTCCATGTTCGAGGTGTCATTGAAGCCGCCAATGAAGGCGTAGGTCGCAACTTCAACGGCGCGCTCAATGTCGCCATTGCGTCTGAGCGAAAAATCTGAGAGCCAGCGCGTCCCGGCGGCCATCCTGAACTGCATCGCCAGACTCGCGGTCGTCATCGGAAGATCGAAAGCGTGCTCAAACTTAATCTCCTGCGCCTGAGTCAAACCGAACGGGCCAGTGATGTCCCCGAAAGGTTCCTGGGCGAAAATGATTGTGCCGGGTCGAACAGCGCGCACTGCACCGACAAAATGCATATCCTCGATAGCATCCGCAAAGAGTTTTAAGTCGCCGCGATCCTGTTCGAGAAAACGCACACGCGGACGATCAATCTGACTGTCTACGAGGAGGCGCACCAGCCGCTCGTGCCCCAGACATGGAGCAAACGGCAGCTTTCGCTGTGTCACATAAAAAGTGGCCACAGCCTCACTCAAACGCTTTTCCCGCAGCCGCGCCACATCCTTGTAGGACGCATCGCCCATCGCAGCGTGGTAACGGTCAATATTTAATGTACCCATAATGGAAAAGCAGAAGACAGAAGACAGGAGTCAGAAGTCAGAATGAAAAGAAAATCAGAAGAAGTGATTTCAGCCTCTTATTCTGGATTCTGAATTCTGACTCCTGGATTCCGCTTTATATAATCCTCGCCCCCTGTTGCTGCATCTCTTCGATGGCGCGCTCGCCGTCTCCGGGTTGAAGCTCAACAGGGCGCATGGCGTTGGCGACTGCATTAACTTGAAAGCCTTTGCGAAGCGCATCGAGGACGGTGTTTTTGACGCAGTAATCTGTTGCCAGCCCGCCGACCCAGACCTCTTCAACGCCTTGTTCGCTGAGACGCGCAGCCAAATCCGTGCCGTCGAACGCTGAGTAATTGTCCTCGTCGCCCGTGCCTTTGGAAATAATGTTGATGCGCGGATCGTCCAAAAGCTCTGGATGGAATTCTGCGCCATGCGTCTCCTGCACGCAGTGGACAGGCCATGTGCCGCCGTAGTCCGTGAAATGCTTGGTCGTTGGTGGATGCCAGTCGCGGCTCTTGAAGACCGGCTCGCCGCGCAAAAGAAACTCTTCGATTAATCCATTAAGAGGCCCAATCACTTCGTCGCCGTTTGGCACGGCGAGCGCACCTCCAGGACAAAAATCGTTCTGTACGTCAACCACGATGAGAGCGCGGTTCTTTTCATTCGCCATATTAATTTACTCGCTATTGCGACCCGACACCGAGAAAGAATCATTCAAATTTGCGACTATAGCTTAACTCTCCCGCGCGAAGCGGGCAATCGCACAGGATGCAAAGAACAGGTTCAGACACCGAGCACCCACAGCAGGGATAAATGAGAGACGAGAATATTAAAGGTCAGGTGGCCTGGCAATGAAATCTCGCAGGATGATCGCCGCTGATTCGCTATCCACGTATTTACAAAGATCATTGCCGGAGCGGCCTGCGACGCGCAGGGTTTCTTCCGCTTCACGGGTAGTCAGCCGCTCATCCTGCAAATGAACCGGCACTTTGAGAGAAAGTTCAAAATTCTGAGCCAGCTTCCTGGCCTCTTTTGCGGCCTGACCTTCTGTGCCATCCAGATTGAGCGGCAAACCAATCACCAGTGCTTGAGCGTCAAAGCTGTGCAGCAGATCGGCCACAGCGCCTAAGAGTTGTTTCCAGCTTGTGCGGCGTAAGAAGGGAAGGGGACGAACGGTAATCCACAATTCGTCTGAGATAGCTACTCCCACACGCTTCTCGCCAAGATCAAGCGCCAGCAGCCGCCCGGACGGTTTTCCGTAGGAACTGCGCGTGTTTGAATTCTCGCTGGTTTTGTCGTCTGGCAAATCGTTTCCATGAGAGCGCGCGTAAAATAAGTTCATGACTTAAAGAAGTGGATTTTATCGGGAAACGTGGCTTGCGCGCTATATTGAGCCACTGTTATGATACGCGAGCGTGACTGCTTAAGGCCATCGGCACGCGCTCGTTAAACTCGGATGGCTTTCTCTAAGAGGTTTATCAATGTCATTTCGCTCCAAATTCACTTTGATTGTCTTCTCGGCCTTTCTGGCCCTCTATGCCGTCGTCGGTGGATGGCTTTCAACCCGCGCGCAGCAGCAGGCCAATGATCCGGGCGCGCAACTACGCATTTTCGAGAATGTGTTGCAGCACATTCAGAGCGACTATGTGGATGAGCCGAATATGCAGAAGGTTCGCGCTGGTGCGTTGCGAGGATTGGCTTACGGGCTTGACCCGTATTCGACCTACCTGACAGCCGACCAGGTGCGCGACTATCGCAGCGAGGTGAAAGACAATCAGGTGGGTATCGGCGCGGAGCTTTCACAGGTCTCTTCCTACCTCTACGTGATCGCTCCTGTGAAGGGGTCGCCTGCGGATCAGGCCGGTGCGCACGCGGGCGATATTATTGAATATATTGATAACAAAGCCACGCGGGACATTTCGCTTTATGACGCGCGGCAATTGCTCAATGGTGTGCCTGGCACTGAAGTCAAACTCCGCATCCTGCGCGCCAATGCGCGGCCTCTGACGTTGACAGTCAAGCGTGGAACATTCAAAGCGCCCGCGGCTGAATCTCGCATGGAAGCAGGCAAGATTGGCATCCTCCGCATTAATAGCCTCGCGGAAGGTGAGGCAACGGATGTGCGCGCAAGATTGCAGGAGTTGACCAAACAAGGCGCACAGAAAATCGTGCTTGACTTGAGAAACGTCGCAGGCGGATCGCTTGACGAAGCTGTGGAAGTTGCTCAGCTTTTCATCAAAGAGGGGATTCTCGCGCAAACTATCGGACGTGAGAGCAAGACCCTCAAAACTTTCACAGCCGATCCCAAAAAGACGATTTTCAATGGCCCCGTCGTGGCCTTGATGGATTCAGGCACGGCAGGCGCAGCCGAAGTGGTCGCCTCGGCCCTGGTCGAGCGAAAGCGCGGTGAGGTGGTGGGTGAAAAAAGTTTCGGCGCAGGTGCTGAACAGCAACTTTTCACTCTCCGAAATGGTGATGGCTTATTGCTGACGACCATTAAATGGGCATCGGCAAGCGGCAAGCCTTTTCTCGGCGAAGACCGGGCACGCTCGGGCGTCGTGCCAACGGTCGAGGTCAAGCGGCCAGAGGTCTTGGAACCCATTGACCCGGAGGATCTGACCGGCAATGACGACGACCCTGTCGCCAAGCCGAACCCGCAGAATGATAAGCGTGAAGTTGCTCCTGAAGCCGTCTCGCCAAAACAACAACCGGATGACATACAGCTTAAGAAAGCCCTTGAACTGTTGCGGGGTGAGAAGGCTGCGGGAGCAGGGCAGCGCGCCGCATAAGTTTTAGATTGGTTTTAAATAAAGAAGGCCGGGAGAGAATTCAATAGCCCTCCCGGCCTTCTCTCTTATGTGGCCGGATCTAAAACTTCATGTGATTCTTTAGGTCTGTCCCTACAACGGAATGTTGCCGTGCTTTTTAGGTGGATTAGTATCGCGCTTGTTCTGGAGAAGCATTAAGGCTCGGATGAGCTTCGGGCGGGTGAGAGCAGGCTCAATTACTTCATCTATGAATCCGCGTTCGGCGGCCACATAAGGGTTAGCAAACTTCTCTTCAAATTCGGCTATGCGCGTCCTGCGCGCAACCTCCGGTTCCGTCGCCTCACTGATCTCGCGGCGATAAAGCAGGCCGACAGCTCCTTCCGCACCCATGACGGCGATTTCCGCCGTTGGCCAGGCGAAGTTAATATCAGTGCGAATATGTTTTGAGGCCATGACACAATATGCTCCGCCATAAGCTTTCCGAGTGATAACGGTAATCTTCGGCACTGTGGCCTCTGCGTAAGCGTAAAGCAGCTTCGCTCCGTGTCTGATGATGCCTTCATGTTCCTGCTTGACTCCGGGAAGGAACCCTGGCACATCTTCAAATGTGATGAGCGGAATATTAAAGCAATCGCAGAAGCGCACGAACCGCGCGCCTTTCACAGAAGCATCTATGTCGAGCACTCCAGCCAGATAAGCAGGCTGATTGGCGACGATGCCGACGGGACGTCCACCCAGTCGCGCAAAGCCTATGACAATATTCTGAGCGTAATACTGATGAACCTCAAAAAAGTATCCTTCGTCAACGACAGCGTGAACGATCTCGCGTATATCGTAAGGCTGATTGCTTGACTCCGGGACGATTGAATTAAGCTTCGGCTCGATTCGGTCTGCGGGGTCCATCGTCACACTCTGCGGCGGGTCGTCCATATTATTTGAAGGAAGAAAAGAGAGTAGCTCGCGCACCATGCGTAGGGCGTGCTCGTCCGAATCGGCAACGAAGTGAGCAACACCGGAAACGCGATTATGGGTCATGGCACCGCCCAGTTCTTCTTTCGTCACATCTTCATGCGTCACGGTTTTGATAATGTCAGGCCCGGTGATGAACATATAGGAGGTGTCTTTCACCATCACATTGAAGTCAGTGATGGCAGGACTGTAGACGGCTCCGCCCGCGCAAGGGCCCATGATGCAACTGATCTGCGGAACGACGCCGCTCGCCAGGGTATTGCGAAGAAAAATATCCGCATAACCGCCCAGACTCACCACCCCTTCCTGAATTCGAGCGCCGCCGGAATCATTCAAGCCGATCAGGGGCGCGCCCACCTTGAGCGCCATGTCCATCACCTTGCAGATTTTCTCGGCATGGGTTTCGGAAAGGGAGCCGCCGAACACCGTGAAATCCTGCGCGAAGACGAAGACTTGCCGCCCGTCAACGAGACCATAGCCAGTGACCACTCCATCGCCGGCGTACAATTGCTTGTCCAAGCCAAAATCTCTTAAACGATGGACGACTAACCGGTCGAATTCCTCGAACGTACCTTCGTCCAGCAGGAAATTAATACGTTCCCGTGCCGTCAACTTGCCGGCAGCATGCTGCTTCTCAATGCGCGCAGCGCCGCCGCCCTCTTCGGCACTGCCAATACGCTCCTTCAGGCGTTCAAGCTTTGTCGGCGCTACGAAATGTTCCTTCTTTGATGTCATAATCAATCTACCGGGCTAAACTGGCATCTCTCCTAAGCTAAAGTGTTACTTGAAGTCGTTGAAAGGAAAATCACGCTTCTCAATCAAGGCGATCAGTTCTTGAAGAGCCTCTTGTGATTGGTGTCGAACTTCTGCTGGATAATTAAAACGCACTGCATTTGCGACGAACTCATCTTCATCCAAAATGCTGTAGGAGAAATCGGGTGCGACCAAAATGTCCATATCCAGATCAATATAACTCAGGACGTTTCCCTGAAGGATGGGCGGCACATTAACATTACAGTAGAAATTGCGAAGGTCGCCCGTCGGCTGAACGAAACGAAAGATGTTATACCAGCGATCCAGCCAGTAATATTCAATGCTCAGAGTTTGAGAAGCGACAATCCCCAGTAGGGGATGCCGAATTTCTTCTTCAAATTTGGCGTCAAGAACAATCAGCGGGTCCTCAAGTCGAGAGATTTGCGCGTGCCATCGGCGATGCTCCGTCCCGTCATATTTATAGGTACGAACCGTGATGGCCTTGGCGTTTGTTTCTATCTCGTTCGTCAATTTTTCGGCCTTTACCATTTGACCCAAAACATCTACGGGCAACGTGAAACACCTATATAGCACTTTAATGTCTCAGGTAATACCTGAGACGTCGGCGCGACGACAAAACTTAAAGTAGTATCTCAAGAGTTAGCGCCCGCTCTTGCGCCAGTCGGCGAGAAATTGCTCCAATCCCCTATCTGTGAGTGGATGTTTGATGAGTTGCTCAATAACTTTGAAGGGCATGGTGGCGACATGTGCTCCCATGCGCGCGGCCTCAACTACATGGATCGGGTGGCGTATACTGGCTGCCAGCACCTCCGTCTTCCAACTATAGTTGCCATAAATCTCAACTATCTCGGCGAGAAGTTCCAGTCCGTTCTGCCCGATATCATCGAGACGTCCAACAAAGGGACTGATGTAAGCTGCGCCTGCTTTGGCCGCGAGGATGGCCTGCGCGGCGGAGAAGCAGAGCGTAACGTTGACCTTTGTTCCTTCGTCAGTCAATTTCCTGGTAGCTTTCAGCCCATCTCGAGTCAGAGGGCATTTGACGACAACATTCGGAGCAATCCGTGCGTACTCTCTTCCTTCGCGTAGCATGCCTTCCAGCTCCAAGCTGGTGACTTCCACGGAAATGTCACCCTCGACGATCTCGCAGATAGCCGCAATGTGCTGTTTGAAATCAACACCTCCTTCTTTAGCAATTAATGAAGGGTTGGTCGTGACTCCGTCAATCAATCCAAGTTGGGCTGCTTCGCGTATTTCGTTCAAATTTGCCGTATCAATGAAGAATTTCATCTCAAACCTCCAGCTAAAGACGAGTTCATCGCAAATAAAGGACTAGGAGAAGAAATTACGGTTTGCCTTCCGACTCCGTAATTTTGACTACAGTATTTCGCAGGACGCCGACACCTTCAACTTCAACTTCAACTTCGTCACCATCCTTGAGAACGGAGACTCCGGCGGGCGTGCCGGTGATAACCAAGTCACCCGGTAGTAGCGTCATCGAATGGGAAATGTAGCGCAACAGATTAGCGACGGAGAAGGCCATCGCCGAGGTACGCGCACTTTGCCTTATTTCGCCGTTGACGCGCGTGGCGACCATAATATCTGCCGGGTTGATGTCTGTGACGATCACAGGGCCGACCGGACAGAAAGTATCGAAGGATTTGGCACGCGTGAATTGTACATCTTTGCGTTGAAGATCACGTGCAGTAACATCGTTGACGCACGTATAGCCCAGTACATAAGTCAATGGGTCTTGCGCATCGGATAAACGAGATGCGGTGCGTCCGATAACGACCCCAAGCTCGCCCTCATGTTCTACTTGAACTGACGAAGAGGGAAGCTTGATTGCTTCGCCTGAAGCGATAATTGCTGATGGTGCTTTCAGGAAGAGCAGCGGCTCGGAAGGCATCGGATTACCCAGTTCAGCGGCATGCTCCCTATAGTTGCGTCCGACGCACACGATCTTGGAAGGCGTCACGGGAGCCAAAAGGCTTACTTCGGAGAGCGGGATTTTGTCTGAGTGTATGCGGGGGCGACTGCCAAAAGCGTCAGCATCAATGAGCGGTCGGACAAAATCTTCTTCGATGATGCCATAGCGCGGCTCTGAAAAAGTTTGATGTATGAAGCGGCAGAGTTTCATGAGTTAGGGCGCTGTTTCCGATTCGACATTCGACGGGGGGCTTTGATTGCCCGCTGCATCAACCGCGACGACATAATAATAGTATCTTTTCCCGGATTCGACAGCTACGTCCTGAAACGTCGTACGCGTCAGAAGATTCTGCGTAATTTTTGTCCAGCGATCTTTGGGTAAATCAGGATCGGTCGAGCGGTAAACATTATAGCCTACGACATCCCGCTCTGGATTTGCCGGGAAAAAGAGGGCGAGGTGTCCGGGTGTGGCTGCAATGGAAATTTTATCTGGCGCGGACGGGGCAAATGTATCAGCGGGAGCGACCGGGATAGCATTGGAGTTAAGGCTCTCGACCTGATTGCCGCCTGTGCCAAGAGAGACGGCGCGGACGACGTAGTTATACTCTTCTCCGAAGCGAAAAGTCTGATCGCTGTAGCGTGTGCCCGTCACAAGCGTGGTGTTGATAGGCGTCTGTCCGATCTCAATCTGCGATTTTTCGACTCGATAAACGTTGTAGCCGAGAAGATTCACGGGCGTCGAGCCGTCAATATTAGTTGCGGGGGGATTCCAGGTGATCGTGACGGCATTGGCGCTCAACTCGCTATTAGTAATGGTTGGGGGTTCGGCAATCTTGGCTGCCGGTTCAACCAGGAGAAAGTTTGAGAAGGCTGCGCGCTGTCCCGCCGCGTTGACATAGCGTACGGCATAGCGCAAGCGTGTCGGCTGGCCTGCCAGTTCGAGCGTGTCGATATAGACCAAGGTATTACCAATCGTGCGGATGGTTTCGTAATTGATCGAGCCGATCAGTGTTGAGCGCGCGGCGAATTCGTCTTCGGTCAGCGGCAAAGGAGCGGTTGGGTTTTCGGCTAAACGATAAATGTCTATCCGGCGGATGCTCTGGACGCTTTCATCCGGTGCGTTACGTTGCGGCGCTGGCCAACTCAAGATCACCTGGTTGCCGCGCTGAGCGCCCGAAAGCAGTTCGGTCCGTTGCGGGATGCGCTCGACTGGCGGCAGGGGGGGGCGACGCTTGCCGCAGGCAGGGAACAGCAGTAAACAGAAGGCGGAAAGCAGAAGGCAAAGAGTAAGCTGCGAGCGGAAGGCCGGCAAGTATTTTTCGCCTTGCGCCGTTCGTCTTCTGCCTTCCGCTTTCAGGTCTGAAGCTGAATCCTGTTTCACAGAATGTACCGGCTCAGGTCTTGATCCTTGACCGTTTCAGCGAGCATCAGATTGACATAGGCTGCGTCTATGCGTTGCTGCTTGGGTTCCAGGTCGGGGCCTTCAAAGCTGATTTCGTCAAGCAGTCTCTCCATGATCGTGTGCAGGCGGCGCGCTCCGATATTCTCTGTCTGCTCGTTGACGCGCGCGGCGAAATTGGCGATTGACTCGATGGCATCTTCCGTGAAGTCTAGCTCGACGCCTTCGGTCTCCATGAGCGCGCGATACTGTTTGATGAGCGCGTTCTTCGGCTCAGTTAAAATTCGCTTGAAGTCCTCAATCGTCAGCGCTTCCAGTTCGACACGGATGGGGAAGCGTCCCTGTAGTTCCGGGATCAGATCGGAAGGTTTGGAGACGTGGAAAGCTCCGGCGGCGATAAACAGGATGTGATCCGTCCTGACCATGCCGTAACGTGTGTTGACGGTCGTGCCTTCAACTATCGGGAGAATGTCGCGCTGCACGCCCTCGCGAGAAACGTCCGGGCCTGTGCCCGACTCACGTCCGGCGATTTTGTCTATCTCGTCCAGAAAGATGATGCCGGATGATTCAACACGTTCGAGCGCAGCGCGAGCGACCTGATCCATGTCAATCAGGCGCTCCTCTTCCTCCTGCATAAGATATTCCATCGCTTCGTCAACGCGCATCTTCCGGCGTTTGGTGCGTCCCTGAAAGAGATTGCCGAGCATGTCCTTCATATTAATGCCCATCTCTTCAATGCCCTGTGGCCCGGCCAGCTCAATGGTGGGAAAGCTCTTCTCGCGGACTTCGATCTCGATGAGACGATTGTCGAGCTTGCCGGATCGCAATTGTGTGCGGAGCTTCTCCCGCGTCCGCTGGAAGTTATCGTCACGCTCAGGCGTCTCGGCGGTTGGGGCATGCTCCTCGGTTTGAGCTTCGTCGAAATCAAAATAGCTTGGAGAAAGCGAAGATTTCGGGGGTGGGAGCAGCAAGTCCAGAATCCGCTCCTCGACATTGAGTTCCGCCTTGTCGGCAATCTCTTCGATTTTTTCTTCGCGGGTCATCTCGACGGCGATCTCCGTCAAATCGCGTATCATGCTTTCGACATCGCGCCCCACGTACCCGACTTCAGTAAACTTGGAGGCTTCAACTTTCAGAAAAGGGGAGTTGGACATCCGCGCCAGGCGGCGTGCAATTTCGGTTTTTCCCACGCCGGTTGAGCCGATCATGATGATGTTCTTGGGCATCACGTCGGCGGCCATCTCGGGCGGCAGCTTCTGGCGGCGGACGCGATTTCTGAGAGCGATGGCGACCGCGCGCTTGGCGTTGCGCTGGCCGACGACATGCTTATCAAGCGCGGAGACGATCTGACGCGGAGTCATTTCATCAAGACGCGCTTCTTCATCAACATCGCCTGAAAGATAGATAACCATTTTTATAGGAGACAGGAGACAGGAGACAGAAGTCAGAAGGAAGAAGCGGAGAACCGCTTTTGTTTTTATTCTGACTTCTGTTTCCTGTCTCCTGGATTCTGCTTTTCAAAGTTCCTCGACGATTATGTTCGTGTTCGAGTAGATGCAAATCTCTCCGGCGATGCGCAGCGCGTTGACGGCGATGTCGCGGGCTGACATCTCCGTATGCTCGACGAGCGCGCGGGCGGCGGCCAGAGCGTAGGAGCCACCTGAGCCGATGGCGAGCACACCGTCATCCGGCGCGATGACGTCGCCGTTGCCGGAGAGCAAAAAAGAACTCTTCTCATCGGCGACGACGAGCAGGGCTTCGAGGTGACGCAGGATTTTGTCCGTGCGCCAATCCTTGCTCAGTTCGATGGCGGCGCGCTCCAGATTCCCGTGATATTGTTCGAGCTTGCCCTCAAAACGCGTCAAGAGGGAAAAGGCGTCGGCGGTTGCGCCTGCAAAACCCGCCAGGATGCGGTCGTTATAGAGTCGGCGCACCTTGCGCGCGCCCGACTTCATCACGGTTTCGCCTAAAGTGACCTGGCCGTCGCCCGCGAGCGCGACGTGCCCGTCGCGACGCACGTGCAAGACGGTTGTACTGCGTACTTTTGAAGATTCTTTGTCCATGAGCTTAGTTAAGCACTATAGGAAGACGCGCGAAGGGAAGTCAAGCGGCGTCTGCGGAGAGCGCGCGCTTGTTGTTTCGGGCTATTGTCGCAAGGGGTGCAAGAGGCCGTGAGCTTCGTAAAGGTTTTGGGTTATGATGTGGAGAGATGAATGCGCTTAACGCTTGAATACAAATATTGATAGAAAAGTTGTGAGAGGGTGTCTGTAATGACGGATGGAAGACCGCGCATCGGAATTACGATGCGCCTGGAGTTGGAGACAGACCGCTTTTACCTTTCGCGTTATTACAGCGAAGCGGTCGAGGCAGCGGGTGGAGCGCCCGTGCATATCAGTCTGATCCCGCACAGGGAATATTTGGGAGCGCTCCTGGAGAGTCTTGATGGAATCCTGTTGCCGGGGAGTGATTCGGATGTCGACCCGACACGCTACGGGCGCGAGCCTCACCCGATGCTCGGCCATGTGCATCCTCTCAAAGATGAAACAGACCTGCTGGTGCTCGAAGAAGTGGAGAGGCGTGGCGTGTCGCTGCTGGCGATTTGTTTTGGGATGCAGGTCTTAAATGTTTCGCGCGGCGGAACTCTCATCCAGGATATCAGTTCGGAGATGCCGGAAGCGATCAAGCACCAGCAGGGCGCACCGCGCGACCGTCGATCTCATCGCGTCCGGCTGCTACAGGGAAGCCTGCTGGCGCAACTTTCGGGAAATGATGGCGAGTTCGTCAATAGTCACCATCACCAGGCAATAGAGACAGTGGGCAGGGAACTGGTGGCGACGGCCTGGACTACGGACGGACTGGTCGAGGCGCTGGAAGACCCACGCGGTGATCGCTTCGCGCTGGCTGTCCAGTGGCATCCAGAGATTGGGTGGGAGAAAGACGAGTTTTCTCAATCTCTCTTTGGCCGATTCATCGGCGCGGCGCGCGATTATGCGAATGCGAGAAGCGCAGGGCGGGTGCGGGTGGTCAACTAGGGGCGGCGAGCTTTTTTTGTGTCCGATAACGTCTGTAGCAAAGTTTCTGTTAAAAAAGGGAAGAAGGGTAGCGACTGATGGATATCGAGGGATTGAGCTTGCGTGAGCGTGTGGCCCTGGTGACGGGAGGCTCGCGCGGAATTGGTCGGGCGACCGTGCTGCGGTTGGCGGAACTGGGCGCTGCCGTCCTGGTCAATTACGCACGCGACGAAAAGGCTGCCATAGAAACTGTGCGCGAGGCCGAAGAGCGGGGCGTTAAAGCTCTGGCTGTTCAGGCAGATGTCAGTTTGCTGGAAGAAGCGGAGCGACTCGTGCGGGCGGCGCTCGAAGAGTTTGGAAGACTGGATATTGTGGTTTGCAACGCAGGTATCTGGGAAGGTGCGCCGGTCGAAGAGATGTCGGAGGAATTGTGGGACAGGGTTTTGGAGATAAATCTGAAAGGCACCTGGGCAATCTGTCGCGCGGCGGTGCCTGTCATGAAGCGCCAGGGGTTTGGACGCATCGTCATCGTCAGCTCGACCGCAGGGCAGCGTGGTGAAGCCAACGTCTCGAATTATGCAGCATCGAAAGGCGGGCAGATAGCTTTCACCAAATCGCTGGCGGCTGAACTGGCGGGTGATGGAATCACGGTCAACTCGGTCGCGCCCGGCTGGGTCGAGACGGAGATGACCGAGGAAGTTTTCGCAGACGAGAGTTACCGTCAGGCTGTTGAGAGGACAATCCCTGTGGGGCGGGTCGCGAGCGCAGATGATATAGCCCGGCCAATCGTTTTTCTTTGCACGGACTGGGCCAGACATATTACGGGCGAGGTTTTGAACGTCAACGGCGGGTCGGTGCTGTGCGGTTAAATTTGAGCGGGAGATAAAAGATGAGTCTTGCCGATGCGACGATAGAACAGGGTTCTAATCGGAGGAGAACGGGGATGAGGACGGTGCTGGGGCTGGAAAAATTGCTGCGTGATAATGTTGATAGCCTGCGCGGGGCGCGGGTTGGGTTGATTTGCAACCAGTCGTCCGTTGACCATGAGCTGAGACACGCGGCGGATTTGTTTCAGGATCATGCTGGAATCAAGCTGACCACGCTGTTCGGGCCGCAGCACGGGATACGCGGTGACGTGCAGGACAACATGGTAGAGACGAAACACGCTGTAGATCGAGCGACAGGTCTTCCGATCTACTCGCTCTACTCGGAGACGCGCGAGCCGACCGAAGAGATGTTGGAGAATGTGGATGCGCTGGTTTTCGACATGCAGGACGTGGGTTGCCGTATCTACACTTTCGTTTACACGCTGGCGAACTGTATGCGCGCCGCCAAAAAGTTCGGCAAACGTGTCATTGTCTGTGATCGCCCGAACCCGATTAACGGCGAGACGGTAGCAGGGACTGTCTTGAAGCCGGAATTCGCTTCGTTCGTCGGGCAATTTCCGATAGCGACGCGGCACGGGATGACCGTTTGCGAATTGGCGCGCATGTTCAACGAGCACTTCGGTATCGGATGCGAGCTGGAAACAATTTTGATGGAAGGATGGTCGCGCGAGCAGTGGCTGGATGAGACGGACGCTCCATGGGTGATACCTTCGCCGAACATGCCGACGCTTGATTCGGCGACTGTTTTCCCGGGCACAGTTCACGTGGAAGGAACGCAGCTCTCGGAAGGACGTGGAACGACGCGGCCATTTGAGTTAATCGGCGCGCCTTACATAGTGGCGGAAGAGTATGCCAGGCATCTAACGAGCCTCGGATTTCCGGGAGTACATTTTAGGGGCTGCGGGTTTCAGCCGACTTTCCAGAAACACGCCGGAATAACCTGCGGCGGGGTGCAGATTCACGTCACAGACCGCCGCGAGTTTGAGCCTGTCATCGTCGGGGCAGGAGTTGTCAAGGTGGCTTACGATCTCTACATGGACGATTTTCGCTGGAAGGAACCGCCATATGAGTACGTGTACGACAAAAATCCTTTTGACGTGATTGCGGGAACAGACAGGCTGCGGGAGTCAATCGAGCGCGGAGACTCAATCGAAAGGATCGCGGAAACCTGGACGGATGACCTGGAAAAATTCAGACGCGAGCGCGAGCTTTTTTTACTCTACTGACGGCAGGAGGATGGTGCGCTTGTGAAGCAGTCGTTAGACGAGTTACTGGAAGAATGTGGGCGCGTGCATGGCCACTTGTGCGCCGGGCAATTACTGGGCGTGCGGATGGCGCTGCTGGGATGCCGCCTTGTGGGGCTGGATGATCCGCGTGGGGAGGATCGCAAAAAGTTGATTGTCTGGGTTGAGATAGATCGTTGCATGGCTGATGCGGTGGCAGCCGTCACGGGCGTGCGGCTCGGTAAACGGAGTCTGAAGTATTTCGATTATGGCAAGGTGGCCGCGACGTTTCTCAATACAGAGACTGGCGAGGCCGTGCGAATAGTCGCGCTGGATGAGTCACGCGCACTGGCGGACGTGCGCTATCCTCAGATAGAGAACAAGAAGGAGCGGCAGTTTCGCGCTTACGGTGAGGCGGATGATGCGGAACTGTTCAAGGTCGAGCGCGTGCTGGTCGAATATGGAGAGATGGATGCTCCCGGGCGACCGCGCGCGCGCATCAAATGTGCCGGATGCTGTGAGGGAGTCAACGACGGGCGAGAATTGAAGATGGAGGACGGGACGCTTTTATGCCGCTCTTGCGCCCTGGGCGGATACTATAAAAAGTTGTGGACTGACTCTGCTGGGTAAAGGGGAGAGCTTCCGTGCCTCGCGTCCGATAACGTCCCCGCCGCTTACTATTACCTGAAAATGTTAAAGACCAGAGGATCTGTAGCAAGCGTGATTGGTTCGCTGATCATGGTTTTGTGCCTGCTCGCGTCGTTTGGCAGGGAATTGCGCGGGCAAAGCGGGCGGAAAGCCACGGAATCGGTGGGCATCTCCAGAGACCCATCCGGGCAGGAAGATGTTCTACGCATCAGAACCGAAGAGGTCTTGCTGCCGGTTTCCGTCAGGGACGAGGCGGGGTCTCCTGTCGGCGGCCTTGATAAAGAGAAATTCGTAGTCTTCGATAACGGTGTGCGCCAGCAGATCATGAGCTTTAATCGTCGCAGAGTTCCGGCCAATATAGTGCTCTTGCTGGATGCCTCAAGTAGTGTCTTCAGTCAGATGCGTTTTATACGCGAGGCCGCAAAACGCTTCATCCAGGGACTGGTTAGTGAAGATAAAGTATGCGTGGTACAGTTTTCGGACGGAGTCGAGTTGCTACAGGACTGGACACCTGCTACTGAGCTATCGTTACTGGAAAAATCGCTTGACTGGCGCTACCATCCCGGGCTGCGCACGACCTTCTATGATGGATTGTATCTGGCAGCTCAAGAGCAACTGAGTAAAGTTGAAGGTCGCCGCATAGTTATTCTACTGACGGATGGACTGGATACCGCAGAGAAGCAGAAAGCAAGTTTCGAGGATGCTCTGAACGCCGTCCGGCGGGCTGATGCGAGCGTTTACGTGGTGAGCTTGACGGCGTATTTGCGCGCTCAACTGGAGGGGAAAGTTGGAAAGACAAAGATACGCAGAATGCTCAGCGGCTATGACCAGCGGGAGGTCGCGTACTATCTGGGCATGATTGACAGGTCTGAAAAACTGTTAGAGGGATTGGCCGTGCAGACTGGAGGCAGAATGTTCCTGCCGGTCAAAGACGAGGAATTGGAGCCCGCTTACAGGGCGATTGCTGAGGAACTGCGCACCCAGTACATCATTACATATCAGCCGCAGCCACGCGCATCTGCCGGAGAGTACAGGCGCGTTCGTGTGCTGGTGCTGCCGGGAGACTATGAGGTGGCGACGCGAGCGGGCTATACTGGCAGAGGCTAAAGTAATTTAAAACAGAAAAGGGCAGGGAGGAAGCCATTGGCGGTTAAAGAGAGTAGAAGTGTGACGGATGCTCAGGCCAGGACGCCCACCAATGCATGGTTGATGGGTGCGGCGGCATGGGCGATTCCCGGCGCAGGCCACTTCTTGCAGGGACGTTGGGTGAGGGGACTGATCGTGGCTGCGGCGATTTGCGGAATGTTTATTATCGGCTTAATTTTTGGTGGACATCTGTTTGGTCTTGGCGGGGGCAGCGGGGAAGGGGCTTCAAATTTATTGCAGTTGCCGCCGACAATTGCCAATCTTGGAACGGGACTACTTTATTTACTGTGCTGGGCAAGCAATACAGGATTTTCGGATGCTGCGGAATATGCCCGGCGAGCCACGTTTGAATATGGCAACACATTTCTGCTGGTTGCGGGACTGCTTAATTACCTGGCGATGCTGGATGCCTTTGATATAGCAGCGGGGAGGAAGCCTTGACACACTTTCTGGTGATGATGCTTTTTGCCATGATAGTTGCGCTGATTTTCGGGGTGGTGGCAAGGGACACCAGCCGCGAGCGCGTTTTATATGGGCTGAAGATTTTCGGGGAATTCATGGGCATCGGACTGGCGCTGGCCTGGCTCCTCTACTTCCTTCCGCTCTGACCAGCCCCGCGTCCGATAATGTCTGCAAGTTCTATTTTGAGTAAAAGGGATTAATCACTTAAAGAATGGGATTAATAGAAGCGGAAGGGATCGTTCTGCGTTCCTATAATCTGGCCGAGGCGGATAAGATCGTGGTTTGTCTGACTCGTCACGCTGGCGTCGTGCGAACAGTTGCACGCGGAGCCAGGCGACTGAAGAGCAAATTCGGCGCAGGGCTTGAGCCTTTTACAATCATCGCACTCACCTACTACGAGAAGGAAGGGCGCGAGTTGGTCTCCCTGCGTCAAGCTGAGATTATTCGCTCCTTTTTCGGACTTGCCAGCAGAACTGAAACCGTTGCGGCTCTGGCTTACATGAGTGAACTGGTGATGGAGTTTGCCCCGCCACACGAACCGAACGAAAGACTTTTCAGGATGGTTCAAGCAGTCGTCGAGGCGCTGGCCAGCGCGCCGGATGATCTTGCGGCGCTCGTCCGATATTTTGAAATTTGGACGCTGAGACTGGCAGGCTTTCTTCCAGACATGCGCTCTTGCGCAGAGTGTGCGAAGAGGTTGGGAGAAGATTCCCCCATCTACCTCAACGCCGAATTCAAGGCGCGTTGCGGCCTTTGCAGCAACCGTCTTGGGAAGGAATTCTCGCAAGCTGCTCACAGGCAATTGCGCTCGGCGCAGCGGCTCTCCCCGTCCAAGTTCGCCGTTTCAGCAAGAGACACAGGCGCTGGAACTATGGATGAACTGGCAGCGCTCTCTCAAGGTCTCATAGGGCGCGTGCTGGAGCGGCAGCCACGCAGTCGAGCGAATCTTAATTGAGCAAACTCTCGACGATAGATTTCAGGATTCAAACGTCATTTAATCATCACATGCGAATCGGCAGCAGGCTAATTGAAAGATACATCATGGGGGCGGTCTTGCCCTACCTGCTGCTGTCCCTGCTGCTTTTAACCGCGATACTTTTCGCGCAGCAGGCAGGCCGCTTTGGCGACTTGCTGATGGGGGTGCGTGTTCCTCCCGGCATGGTGGCCGATCTGTCGCTTTCATTATTGCCGAGCGTGCTGGTTTTCACGCTGCCCATGGGACTGCTGACAGGCATCTTGATCGGGTTCAGCCGGATGGGCAGTGATAGCGAACTGGTCGCAATGCGTTCGGCAGGTGTTGGGACATTGCAGATGCTTTGGCCGCTGCTCTTGATCGGATTGCTCTTAACCTCTGTCTCACTCTACGTCAATATGGAGATGGCTCCGGACGCGGTCCGCTCTCTTCGTCAAGTGGGCACACGCGCGGCGCTTTATAAGCTGGATTCGCCTGTGGAGCCACGCTCGTTCAGCGTGATCGGGTCGCAGGATAGCGACTCCGGGGAGAGCCCTGTCTACGTCATTTATGTTCGTGATGGGGATCAGCAGCGTGGACAGTGGGGGAGGGTCTTCCTGCACACGGAGATGAAGGATGGCTCCGTCAGGATTGTGACGGCTCGCTCAGGTCGGATTGACTCTGGAGGTGAGCAGTCGGAACTCGTCTTAAGCGACGTTGCTCTCACTACCTTGCCCGGAGTTGCGGCGTGGGGAGATGGTGAATATGCCACTGAGCGCTTGGATCAGTGGCGGATCGTGCTTGACACGGGACGCAAGAAATTGCTTGACAGCCTCAAGCATGACGAATCGGAGACAAGGCTGAATGAGATGGGGTGGAGCGCACTGTCCGCCTATGCTGCTTCAAAAAGCGGTTTGGAAGGGCGCGAGGCCAGCACCATGCTGCACAAACGTTTGGCGCTCTCGCTATCGCCTCTGTTGTTCGCTTTTTTTGGCGCAGCGCTGGGGATGCGCGTCAGAAAAGGGGGGCGCGGAATAGGGATGTTGCTATCCGTACTGGCACTGCTGATTTATTACCTGATTATGCTGGCGGGAGAGCAATTAGCGCGCGCAGGCACGGTTGCGCCCTTTCTAGGGGGGTGGCTGGCGTCCTTCGTCACACTGGTCTGTGGGTTGGTTCTGATGGTGGCTGGGCGTGGAAATATCCTGCGAAGGGCTAGAGAGAATTGGAGAAGGAAGAGAACCGAGTCACTCAAAGGTAGGCCTCAGAGGCCGTCGCTTGGCAACGTTAAAGTGCGCTTACTGAGCTTCCCCAGCTTGATGGATGTGGATGTTCTACGAAAGATCATTGGAAGTTTTACGGTGGCTTTCGTCTCTTTGATAGCGACTTTCCAGGTCTTTACACTTTTCGATCTCTGGCGATTTATTATAGCCAAGGGAGTAAGATTGGGAACAGTCGGAGAGTATCTCTTATTTCTTCTGCCACTGGTCAGTGTTCAACTCCTCCCGGCCAGCGTTTTAATAGCAATGCTGGCGACTTATGCTTTGATCGCCAGGCGTAATGAAGCCGTCGCCTGGTGGTCTGGTGGGCAGAGCGTTTATAGATTGATGCTGCCCGGGCTAATCTTTGCGGTAGGAGTCGCCGCTTGCCTTTGGGCAGTGCAGGAACGCTTGATGCCGCAAGCCAATATCAGGCAGGATATTTTGAGGGCGCAGATCCGGGGGGGGGGCTCACGCGCAACTGTTGGCTTAGACAGGCAATGGCTGGCGTCTGCTGAAACAGAGCGGCTATATTCCTACGAATATGAAGAATCAGGTGCTTTAAAAAACCCCATAGTGTATGACTTTGATCCTGAAGGCGTGCACCTGCGAAAAATCATGACAGGTTTATCGGCGCATTGGCTTGGCAGCGATGGTCGAGCAGAGATTCAAGATGCGGTGTCGCTCAATCTTCAGGGGGCGGAAGAGGGGTGGGAAAAGCGAGATCGGGAACGGTTAGATGCGGCAGAGTCACCGGATGTGTTTAAGCCGACAGCGGATAAGCCTTCGCATTTAAGCGCAGAGGCTTTAAGCGATTACATAAAGACGACCAGAAGACGCAACGGCAATACGATGGCCTTCGAAGTCGCCTTGCAGAAGAAGTATACAGGACCATTTGGTGTTATCGTCATGGCTTTAATAGGTATGCCTTTGGCGCTCTCCTTTGGGCGCAGGAGTGCGATTATTGCGCTCTGTCTGGCAGTCGCGCTTGGGCTTGTCTTTTGGGCGGCAACGGGAGGCTTTCAACAAATGGGTGAGTATGGACTTCTCCCACCAATTGTGGCCGTCTGGTCGCCTGTGCTAATTTTCGCCGCCGCCGGCCTCTACCTTTTATTCCGCACCCGTACCTGACCGTCGTCGCGCTCCTGCGCATACTGGAGGTTAAGTCCCTGTCTCCCAACTTGAAATATATTCCAGTTGCTCTGCCGTCATCATGTCTATGGAAATACCTAAAGCGCGAAGCTTCAAACTTGCTATCTCTGTATCAACTTCCTGCGGTAGTAGATGGACGCCAGGTTTCAACTCTCCCTTTTTCCTGATTAGATATTCCACTGAAAGTGCTTGATTGGCAAAGCTCATATCCATGACGCTGGCAGGGTGGCCTTCAGCTGCCGCCAGGTTGATCAAGCGCCCCTCGCCGAGGACGATAACGCGATGCCCCGTCCTCTGAATTACGTATTCTTCTACGAAGGGGCGGAGATGAGTTGGCTCGCTAGACATTTCTCTGAGCGCCACCAGGTTCAATTCGAGGTCAAAGTGTCCGCTGTTGCAGACTATGGCTCCGTCTTTCATTAAGTCGAAATGCTGACCGTCTATGACATGCCGATTGCCTGTAACTGTGACGAAGATATCGCCGATGGATGCGGCTTCCTTAATTGGCATGACCCGGAAACCATCCATTACAGCTTCGACAGCCTTAATCGGATCAATCTCCGTGACGATTACATTGGCACCCATTCCACGCGCTCGCAGAGCCACGCCCTTGCCGCACCAACCATAGCCGATAACCACCAGTGCTCGCCCGGCCAGAAGTATATTGGTGGCGCGGATAATCCCATCGAGCGTGGACTGCCCTGTCCCATAGCGGTTGTCAAACAAGTGTTTTGTCTGAGCGTTATTGACGGCAATAGCGGGGAACGTCAACACGCCCGATGACTCCATGGCGCGCAGGCGGACGATGCCAGTCGTCGTTTCCTCAGTTGTCCCTATGACTTCTCTCATTTGTTGCTCACGCTCTTTGATAAGCGTCGCAACCACGTCCGATCCATCATCAATGATAATTTCCGGGTGGAAATCCAGAGCGGTGCGGACGTGCCTATTGTAAGTTTCGGTTGTTTCCCCTTTGATGGCAAAGACAGGGACTCCCCAATTGTTGACCAGAGAGGCAGCCACATCATCCTGTGTGGAGAGGGGATTGGAAGCTATCAGGAGCGATTCCGCTCCGCCAGCTTGCAGCGCCCTGACAAGGTTGGCGGTTTCCGTAGTGACATGGGCACAGGCAATCAAGCGCACGCCCTGTAGAGGTTTCTCTCTAGAAAACCGCTCACGGATCAGACGCAGAACAGGCATCTCGCGCTCAGCCCACTCGATTCTGCGTTTTCCATCACCAGCCAAATCAATATTTCTTACGTCGTAGTCAAACGAGCGACTAACAGTCATTTACCATATCCTCTTTAATGTAATTGATTAAGGTTTGAAAGATTGACTACCGGATGCAAGGCCGGAAGCTTAGATACCTGTAGCTTCACGCAGAGCCTCCGCTTTATCCGTCGCTTCCCAAGTGAAGCCCTCGCCATCACGACCGAAATGGCCATAAGCTGCGGTCATCTTGTAGATAGGGCGTCGCAGGCGTAAATCTTCAATAATACCTCTGGGGGTCAGACGAAAATGTTCCCGAATCAGGCTTGCAATCTCTGGTTCACTCAATCGCCCGGTTCCACCCGTGTCCACAAGGACAGAGACAGGGTCTGCAACCCCTATAGCGTATGCCAGTTGCACCAGGCATTTTTCAGCCAGTCCTGCTGCAACTATGTTTTTGGCGACATAACGTGCCATATAGGCAGCGGATCGGTCAACTTTTGTGGGATCTTTCCCGGAAAAAGCCCCCCCTCCGTGGGGTGCGTAACCGCCATAGGTGTCCACAATAATCTTGCGTCCTGTCAGCCCTGCATCGCCCTGCGGGCCCCCTGTGACAAACCTGCCTGTGGGATTAATGTGATACTTAGTGTTTTTGTCCAACAGTTCCGGCGAGATTGTGCGTTCAATTACTTTCTCTAGGGCCTCGGCTCGTAATTGCTCATTTGAAACATTCTGATCATGCTGGGAAGAGATAACGACCGCCTCTACCCTGAATGGCCTGCCGTCTCTGTACTCGACCGTCACCTGCGATTTCCCATCTGGGCGCAGGTAGGGGAGTTCACCGGATTTACGCGCCTCTGAGAGGCGTTTGGTGAGCCGATGTGCAAGTTGGATGGGCATTGGCATTAGTTCCGGGGTTTCATTGCAGGCGAACCCAAACATTAACCCCTGATCTCCCGCACCGCCTGTATCAACACCCATGGCGATATCCGGTGATTGGCTACCAACGGCGGACAGGACGCTGCATGTATCGCAGTCAAACCCATATTTTGCGCGCGTATAACCGATTTCTCTAATGGTTTCACGTGCAACTCTTGAAAAATCAACGGTTGCCGAAGTGGTAATCTCACCGGCGACGACTACTAATCCCGTTGTCACAAGCGTCTCGCAGGCTACTCTACCCATTGGGTCCTGCTCAAGAACAGCATCAAGCACGGCGTCCGAAATCTGATCCGAGATTTTATCTGGGTGACCTTCTGTTACGGATTCTGACGTAAACAAATAACTTCCTTCTGTACTCAACCTTTTAACTCCTCGCTTGGATGGGATGATGTATTAAGCAAAAGACCGCGTACTGTAACAGCCACCAAAGAGGGTGTCAAGGAATTCGGGGCAGGCCACTCTGGCTCAAGGTCAATATATCTCCGATTTGATTGAAAAAAACGCGCGGGGTACGTAATATATATTATCAGACCCAGCGATAACATCAACCCTGTGCTTTCCTCGGCGTCTTATTGGGCTCTTGACGTATTTAAAGCAATCCCCTACAGTGAATATAAAAAGGTAGATTCTATTATGGCTATTAAAATCGAAATAGATAGTGGGGTGAGGCTTCCCAAGAAAACGCAGAGTCAGATCGAGAAGATACTGGGATGTCTACCCCGCGAGCATTTGCGAGGCGTTGAACGAATCAAACTAGTTGACAGCATCAATGATCCGCGTGTCAAAAACCCGCGACAGCGCACAGACCTTCCAGGTCTTTACCATCCTAAACAAGGAACACAGGCAGCATGGCTCGAATTGGCGGCAGGAGTACTCCTCCCACGATCCAAACCACTTATGAAACGAATAATGCCGCGCCTCTCATTTAAAGGTAATCTAGCAGCTATTACCTTCTCTCTCATAGGCCAACATTACTATTTGACGTTACGCCACTCAATTAAACGCGGGCAGATCGAATCGGCAGTTCGGGCTTATACAGAGAAACACTTACGCATTTGGCATGAAAGCCAACACACGGTTCGCTCACGCATCTTTAAGCCATTTCAACCGACGCTTGAGAGGTGGGGGCGCTCTCTACAGAAACGCGCAGCGGCAGAGAGAAAAAGAAAGCAACTTATTTAAACTTAATCCCCTTAAACCGATAACGAACCCAAGGCGCTCGTTATCGGACACGTCCGCCCTATTGTTCGTTCTCCACTTTTCCTGCGGCTTCACGTAAGGCCTCGGCAATTTGCCGACGTTCAACTTGTGAGCGTCGAAAGCGTAGCTCAAGCTTAAATTCCTTTCCAGGCGGCGTATAACGAAATGTGAACGGTCGCGCGGCGGCGGACGTACCTTCGCCCCACGACCGAGCGCGTCGAGAAGCTCTAGCATCATCTCTCGTCATACCGCGCAGGACTATTTCTTCCGTAATCTTTCGCATTGATTCTTCATCCGGCTGACGAACGATTTCTAGCAGCAGGGTCTTGGCGGCGATGTCGGCGCGCCGACATCGCTCCCGAACATCCTCCGGAAGAGTTGAGATTGACAGCGCCTCCGTCACCGTGCTGCGGCTCTTCCCTACCTTGCGAGCCACCTCTTCGTGTGTATAACCGAATCTCTCGCACAAGGCACGTAAGCCGTCCGCCTCCTCCCAAGGCGTTAAATCCTTGCGCTGCATATTCTCGATTAAAGCGATTTCAGCCACCGCTCGATCATCAACGTCCATTTCAATGCAAGGCACTTCCCGGATGCCCGCTTCGCGTGCCGCCCTCCAGCGGCGCTCACCCGCGATGATCATCCAACGACCGCCTAACCTTGAAGGCTTGACTAGCAAGGGCTCCAAAACCCCCTTCTCCCGAATTGAGGCGGTGAGATCCGCCAGGTCTCCGATCTCCACACGCGGCTGATCCGGGTTGGGATCTAGCTTATCCAGCGCAATCATGCGGCCAACAGGCGTCGGGCGGTGCTGCGCTAATTCCTCAACATAGTGCGCGTCGTGGCGCATTCTTAAACCCGTTGGAAGACCTCTTTTAGACACGGCTGATCACCTCTTCGCAGAGTTTTGCATACTCGCTCGCACCTGAAGAATTTGGAGCAAATGTGAAAATCGACTCCTTGTATGCGGGGGATTCCTCAAGTCGCACGCTCTTTGTAATAACCGTTTCGAACATTTTAGCTCCAAAAACACGTCGAATCTGCTCAAATACCTCACGCGCCAGAGTCGTTCTTTTTTAATGCAACGTGACAACGACACCCAGCACTTGCAGATTGGGGTTAGGACGTGCTTTTACCTTTTCAATTGTTTCCAACAAATCATCTGTCCCTTCAAGGGCAAAATACGAAGACTGGATGGGGATTAGAACATGCGTGGCCGCAACTAGCGCATTCACCGTAATTAAACCTAATGTGGGCGGGGTATCTATAACAACGACATCGTAGAGTGGACGCAGAGACTCCAGGCGGTCTTTGAGCCTGAAGGGCGCATCAAAATCCCCAACCAACTTAGATTCTATTTTTGCCAGATTGATGCGAGCAGGAATGATGTCAAGCCCCTTAACAGGCGTGCGATAGACGGATTGCTCAACACCTTCCAGTCCGTCCACCATAAGTTCATAAGCGGAGAAATCAACCGTCTGGGGGTCCAGAAAAGAGATCGAGCTATTACCCTGGGGGTCCAGATCTAGCAACAAAGCTTTCTTCCCACGTCGCGCAAAAGCCGCAGCTAAGTTAATAGCCGTAGTCGTCTTCCCTACCCCACCTTTCTGATTTGCGATTGCAATAACCATACGATCTTAGTCAGGAAAACCGAGAACGTTATCGGACGTAAAACCCACGACCGGACTGCAACCCCTTGGATAATGGAGGTCACATTGGAAGATCCCCGGCCTCTCCTATGACATCGGGCCATTCCTCTTCCTCAAAAGCCTCCCCCTGCTCTGCCCCTTCCTGTTCGCTGGCCACAGTATTACGCGAAGCGCGAATGACGTCCATATCAACAAAGATCGGGCAATCAGCACGCAGAGCCAGAGCAATCGCATCCGACGGACGCGAATCCAACATTATGTTCGTCCCATCGTCAGTACTCATCTCTATTACAGCAAAGAATGTATTATCGCGTAGTTCGGTCACTACCACGCGCTCAACATGCGCCCCCATCTCGACAATCAAATTTCGCAACAAATCGTGAGTCATGGGGCGCTGTGGAGCGATCTTCTCGATTTCAAGAGCAATTGCGTTCGCTTCATAAGCGCCTACCCAGATTGGTAGCATTGTCTCGCTGCTCACATCCTTGAGGATGATGATGGGCGTACCACTATTTGGATCCATCATCAAAGCCCGAATCTTAACTTCGATTTCCATGTCATTACCTCATCTACTACATCAAGAAAGGCCTTCTCAATGCTAGGGCACAAGTCCATACAAGCTATTTGCTTTCGCCGCAGTGACTCGGACTTTCACCTCCCGCCCCGCCAGCGACTTATCGCCAGGGAAATTGACAACCTTATGGCACGTAGAATGGCCAGTCATATCTAAACTAGATTTAGCACTCTCGCCCTCTGCTAGAACGCGAACCTCTCGACCCACATAGCTCTCATAAATACGACTCTGGATTTTCTTTTGAAGAATTTCCAAAGCAGCAAAACGAGAAGCCTTTTCCTGCTTTGAGACGTTATCGGGGAGACTCGCGGACGGAGTCCCTTGCCTCTCGGAATACTTGAAGATATAAAGCCCATCGTATTGACATTGCTGAACTAACGTCAGCGTTTCCTCAAACTCTTCGGATGTTTCCCCCGGGAATCCGACAATAATATCACTCGTCAGTGCAAGCCTACGCCGTGCGGTTTTAATCGCCTCCACTCGCCGTAGATAATCCTCAGCTTTGTAACCCCTACGCATGGCCCGCAGCACGCGATTGCTTCCAGACTGAACCGGAAGATGCACCCAATCGCAGAGATTCTCGTTCTCGTCCATAGCTGCAACAATATCTGGATGAAAATCGCGCGGAAATGAGGTCGTAAACTTGATTCGCTCCAGCCCGGTGGCAGCTACCGCCCGCAGCAATCTGGAAAACGGCGTCACGCCTGGGAATCCCTCCATCCCGGCATCTGTCCTAGGCCTATAGCTGTTAACATTCTGGCCAATTAAGTGAACCTCACGATAGCCCTCCCTACTCAGCCTCTTCACTTCTGCAACGATTTCTGCGGCAGCGCGACTTTTCTCTCTGCCACGCGAAAACGGCACGATACAGTAGGAACAAAACTTATTACAGCCCTCGATAATCGGGACAAAGGCTACATAGGGTGAATGACGCTCCACTGCTGAGACATTCCAAAATTCTCCTTCCGCACGCTCACCCAGGTCTATGATTTTCCGTTGGCCATCGCGCAGACTCTCTATCATTGCGGGAAGGCGATCTGTCGCTCTTGTCCCAACCACTAGATTGATCACAGACGAATGATCGAAAAGCGATTCTCCTTCCAATTGAGCCACACAGCCCATAATGCCGATCAAGGGATCATGATTGTGTCTGGACTTTCGGACCTCGCCGATTCTTGTAAAAACTTTCTGGGCAGCGCGGGCGCGGATTGAGCAACTATTAAAAATGACTATGTCAGCTGAGTCGGATGAGTCGGTCAGGTCATAGCCCGATTCACGCAACTTCGTGGCGGCACGTTCCGTATCCGCCACATTCATCTGGCATCCCAGAGTTTCTATGTAAACGCTTGTCTTCATGACCAGCTAACTTTCGATGTCCGTTCTGCAGGCACTGAGTGTAGCAGAAAATCCTCCGCTTTGGTGATAGTTCTTCCAGGAAGAGCGCAAACAGACTTAATTCGATCTTTTCGTCCGTGTCTGTCGAGAACCTTTCGCATTTTCGAGCAACCATTGGGCGGCATCACGGGTTTTCTCAGCTTTTTCATCGCCTCCGATCATGCGAGATAATTCGCTTATGCGCTCTTCCCTCACAAGTTCTTTAATACTGGTATGGGTTCGCTCGCCCTCGACCTCCTTTGTCACCACAAAATGGTGATCAGCAAATTTAGCGATCTGTGCTTGGTGTGTCACACAGAACACCTGGCGTGAAGCCGAGAGTGACTTTAAAAGTTGCCCGACAGCTTCGGCGACTCGGCCCCCAATTCCAACGTCAATTTCATCAAAGACGATTGTCTCAAACGTCTCGTCCTCTTGGCTGGCAGTGCGCAGAGCAAGCATCAGTCTGGAAAGCTCTCCTCCCGATGCAACATACGATAAAGGTCGCGGACTTTCTCCGGGATTTGCAGACAACAGAAACTCTACATAATCCGCCCCATTTGGAGTAAAGAAAGCAGAGTCGGAGGATTCGTCAGCAGATGTCTCCGTTGGGTATGACTCTTCGGCTGTTTCCTCATCTTCCAGGGTGGAGGTTTCTACGGAAACCAGAAACGTCGCCTGTCTCATTGCAACATGACGCAACCCCTCCATTACTCTTTGCTCCAGGATGGGAGCCGCCTCGCGTCGGCAGGACGTCAATTTTCCGGCAGATTCAATATAGTCACCTCGTAAAACTTCCACTTCATTTCTTAAAGTATTTATCCGCTCAGCCATATCGCCTGATTTGGAGAGCTTTGCGGTTAGCTCATCTTGAATCTTAAGGATTCCATCCAAATCTGTCCCATACTTACGCTTAACTCTCTCTAGCTCTGCTAGGCGGGACTCCACCTCCGTAAGTCTGCCGGGCGAATACTCCACGCCAGCGCTATAACGACGCAAAGCCTCCGCAGCATCTGTCAAAGAGGCAATTCCCGATAAAAGAGAGTCCAAAGCGATTCCCGTATTTCCAAGATAACTGCCCAACTCTTCAAGCTGCCGGCGGATCAACGTGAGCCGCGCAAGTATGCTGTCGTCGCTCTCATATAAATTGTGATAAGCGCTTGATCCTAATTCTATTATTCTTTCCGCATGTGCCAACATTTTTCTCTCAGCCAGCAATTCATAATCTTCTCCCCCTTTAGGTCTAATGGCATCAATTTCAGCCAACTGGTATTGAATAAACTCCTTGGAGCGCTGCTGCTCATCAAGGTCACCGACAAGCTGCTTCAATTCCCGTTCAGCGGATTTTAGATGAAGTAAAATTCGCCTGGTGTCATTCTTCAGAGCAGCACATCCGCCGAAGTGATCCAATAGCTCACGATGCGATTGCGCTGAAAGCAGCGAACGCTGCTCTCCTTGCCCATAAATCTCTGAAAGAAATGGCTGTAATTTTCGGAGAACCCCAGCGGTCACGCTTCTATCGTTGATGAAGATACGGCCTTTTCCTGTTGTGTAAATCTCGCGGCGGATGCGCAGGTCAAGGGTTTCCCTCAGCCCGATGTCACTCAATGCATCCCGGATTCTATTCTCTTTCCCCTTAGCAAACTGAAAAACCCCTTCAACCGATGCCTGAGCCTCGCCTGTACGGATTTGGGCAGAAGAGCTCCGCCCGCCCAAAAGTAAACCCAGAGCATCAACGATGATGCTCTTCCCGGAACCAGTTTCTCCCGTCAAAACGTTGAGACCCGGACGAAATCCTACCTGTAAATGGTCAATGACTGCGAAACCAGAGATATTAAGGGACTTTAGCATAAAGGGTTTTCAAGCTTGAGAATTCACTTTAAACGTATAAGCTCAACTTCTGCAAAAGCGCCAACCCAATTAAAACTTGACCAGCTATTAACACGCGAGTAGTATCACACCGTTTTTCCTGACTCTACTCTTCTAAACATGGGAGAAGCCCTGATGTCCTTTAATAAGATCATACTGGTTGGCAATCTGGGACGAGACCCGGAGTTACGTTATACACCACAGGGCACTCCGGTTTGCAGCTTCACGGTTGCCACGAACGAAAAACGCAAAGACCGTGCAGGCGAGACACAAGACCACACCACATGGTTTCGAGTCACGCTTTGGGGCAGACAAGCTGAGACCGCCTCACAATATCTGACCAAAGGCCGTCCAATATATGTCGAGGGGAGACTTCGCCTTGAAGAATGGACGGATCGTGACGGCAAACAGCGCTACACGCTTGAAGTACACGCGACAGATATGCAGTTTATCGGAGGTGGCCGCGCGGACGAAACCACGACAACGGGAGTCAAGCCATCGCCGGCAGACGCATCCTCGCCTGATACGGATCTTTCAGACGACGATATCCCTTTTTAAACCGCATACCCGGCATGTCGGCGCGCCGACATGCCGGTGCGGACTGTTCCGACACCCACAGGCCATACGTGTTCAGGGAGTCAAATACCCCCATTTTCCGTATCGCTGTAATTTAAGATACCGTTCCGCTATTCGCTGCCGGGGCGGACTGGCCATCAGCGCCAACACCTTGTCTTTGAGAACCGAATTCAATATCTCAGCTGCCCTATCATGATCAACATGCGCTCCACCTGGAGGTTCCGCTACAACTGCATCAATCAATCCTTCTTTAAGTAAATCCTCAGCAGTTAGACGTAGACTAGCAGCAGCCTGATCGGCTTGCGATGAATCTTTCCACAATATCGCAGCGCACCCCTCAGGTGAAATCACCGAATAGATAGCATTTTCAAGCATTAGAACTTGGTCGCCCACTCCAATAGCGAGCGCACCGCCCGAACCGCCCTCGCCGATGACTGTTACTAATATAGGAACTTTCAACTTGGCCATTTCGCGTAAATTGTATGCAATGGCTTCCGCTTGCCCTCGCTCTTCGGCATCAATTCCGGGATATGCTCCAGTGGTATCTATAAAAGTAAATACAGGACGGCTAAATTTTTCAGCCAGTTTCATCGCACGTAGAGCCTTCCGATACCCTTCAGGTTTCGGCATTCCAAAATTTCTATGTTGGCGCTGTTTTGTGTCTCGACCCTTTTGATGACCGATCACGACAATCGGAATATCATGAAAAGTGGCAAATCCGCAGACAATTGCCGGGTCATTGGCAAAACGACGATCCCCGTGGATTTCCATGAAATCCTTAAAAAGTCTGTCAATATAATCTAGCGTATAGGGTCTTTCTGCATGGCGAGCCAGCAGCACACGCTCAAAAGCATCTTTTGGCCCATTAGAAGAAGATAAACCCTGCGCGGAAGAGATCCCTTTTTTTTGATCTTTATTTTCAGACATTCACGACCCTCATAATATTCAAGAAGCTTCCGGCAGTATCACATGATAATCTAAACCTAAGCCCAAGCTATTTCTACAACGAAACATTCAACCACTCGACATGACACCCGTGACGGCGTAAGGCACCCTCCAATTCTAAACTGCCTCGAACTCTGAGAGCACCATGGGGACGCATACGCACCATCACTCCATCCTTCAGCACCATATCCAACACGACTTCACAATCACCGCGATGTTTATCTAATAAACCAAAAACCGTTTCGAGCAGACCATCGCTTGTCAGGTTAACAGGAACTTGAATAATTAAACCCTTGGATTTTCGCTGGAGGATATCCTCTAGTTTTGATATCTCCTCACAGATAATCGTAATCGACCCCTCGTCTGAACCTTCGACCTTGCCGGTCGCTAATACCGGAATGTCATCTTGCAGACTATTCTCGCACTTGCTAAACACTTCAGGCCAGCAAACACATTTCACGCCCCCCGTCTGATCTTCCAGTCGCATTAAAGCGAAACGATTGCCGGTCTTAGTCGTTCGAACCTGAACATTAGTCACAATGCCTCCGACAAAGACCTTTGTGCCGGTAGGGATATCAACCAGATTACTGATTTTCGTGGATCGCAATTCGGCCAATATCTCTTTGAAATTTTCGAGCGGATGCCCTGAAATATAGAAACCAATTGCACTCTTCTCTGCGGCGAGTAACTCGATATGCGTCCAAGCGGGTGTATTCGGCAAAAACTCATCGGCTAATTCAAGCGCAGAGTTTGAGATGATCTCCCCAAAAAGATCATTCTGCCCGCGCGATCTGTTGCGCTGTGCGCGACCGGCGCGCGAGAGCGCGGAGTCAATGGCCCCAAACAGACATGAGCGCCACTGCGGAACAGTTTGCTGACTTATAATAAGAGAATCAAATGCACCAGCACACACCAGACTCTCCAAGACTCTCTTGTTGAGGGATCCTTGACCGACACATTCTACAAAGTTAGAGAAAGAGCTAAACCTTCCGTTCAAGCGGGCTTCGATGATTGCATTTACGCTTGATTGCCCAATTCCCTTGATAGCGGCTAAACCATATCTGATGGCACCCTTAAGCGGGGTAAAACCGGCCATACTCTCATTAACATCAGGAGGAAGCAGGCGAATTCCCTGTCCCCTCAATTCGTTAGAATATTTGAATACTTTCGTTGTGTCTTGAAGCTCATTAGAAAGTACTGCGGCGTAGAAATGCTCAGGGAAATGTGCTTTTAGATAAGCAGTTTGAAAAGCAAGATAGGCATACGCTACGCTATGGCTGCGATTAAATCCATAATCAGCAAATTGTGCCATCAAAGAGAAAATCTGTTGAGCTTTCTCCCGCTTGATACCCCTTTCAACTGCCCCATTGACGAATTTCTGTTCGTGAATCGCCATCTCTTCACGGTTTTTCTTGCCCATGGCGCGCCGCATCAAATCAGCTTCCCCCAAACTATATCCGGCAAGCTTCTGGGCTAACTGCATGATTTGCTCCTGATATACTAGAATCCCATATGTGTTGCTCAGAATTTCCTTCATTTCTGGAACAATATAACGCACTGCTTTATGGCCATGATGCCTCTCAATAAAATCATCCACCATCCCGCCATCTAAAGGCCCCGGCCTGTAAAGCGCATTAAGGGCAGCTAGATCTTCTAATCCTTTGGGCTTCAATTTTCGACAAATTTCCTGCATGCCCGACGATTCAAACTGAAAGACAGCTTCTGTGCGGCCTTCCGCGAAAAGTTTCATTGTTATTTGATCATCAAGCGGAACATCCTCCCAATCCACTTGGACACCAAGCAAACGCTTAACAGTTTTTAAGCAATCGCTTATAACTGTCAAAGCTGTAAGCGCGAGGAAATCCATCTTCAACATCCCTGTCTTTTCTAAATCAGACATGGAATACTGCGTCGTCAATTCATCTTTAGATGAAACCGCGACAGGGATTAGCTCTTGCAGTGGCGTCGGTGAGATAACCACTCCCGCTGCGTGGACTGAGGCGTGTCTTGCGCACCCTTCAAGACGCCTCGCTAAATCTATCAATCCCCTGACTTGCTCGTTGTTTTCGACCGCTTTTCGAAGTTCAGGGACCTGCTCTAAAGCTTTGCCAATACTTACATTCCGTCCGCGTACCGGCGGGGGGATGAGCTTTGCAATCCGCTCCACTTCCGCATAAGGCATATCTAAGGCACGTCCGACATCTTTAATGGCAGCCTTCGATGCCATAGTGCCAAAAGTGATAATCTGGCAAACCGAGTCACGCCCATAGAGATCGGCTACGTGGTTAATTACATCGCCCCTTCCTCGCACACAGAAATCTATGTCGATATCAGGCATAGAAACACGCTCGGGGTTAAGAAATCTTTCGAACAGCAGATCATATTGCAGTGGATCAACATCCGTGATATTTAGGCAGTAAGCAACCAGCGAACCGGCGGCGGACCCGCGTCCAGGGCCGACAGGAATGTCATGTTCTTTCGCGTAGCGTATGAAATCCCAAACGATTAAAAAATAGCCTGGAAAGCCCATGCGCTTGATCATGGTGATCTCACGAGAAATGCGTTCCTGGTAATCCGATAATGTATACCGGAGAGCATTTCTACCGATTTGTCGCTCCCAGACCTGTTGTCTGCGGCGCTCGTAACCCTCTCTTACCACCTTTTCAAAATATTCATCTATGGATAAATCGGCATCTGATTCTGGAATGGGATAATTAGGCAAATAATTCATCCCGCTCGGTAATTGCAGGTCGCACATCTCCGCAATTTCCACAGTGCGCGTTAACGTGTCAGGTATTTCTTTTCCAAAAATCTCCCACATCTCATCGGGCGAGCGAACATAAAAATTAGGAGAACCATATCGTAAGCGATTCGGGTCATTTATTGTCTTGCCCGATCCTATACAGAGCAAAACGTCATGAGCTACCGCATCATCCGGCGTCAAGTAATGGGCGTCATTAGTCGCCACCAAAGGGACGCAGGTTTTCTTGGATAACTCGACCAATGATTTTCGTATACGCTTTTGAGCATCAAGCCCATGTTCCTGAATCTCAAGAAAATAATTGCCCTTACCCATAATTTCCTGAAATTCAACAGTTGCCGCAACGGCGTCTTCAAAGCAATCTCGCGCCAGCATTGCAGAGGGCACGCCAGACATGCATGCCGAGAGGGCTACTAATCCTTTACTATGCTCTGCCAGCAACTCCTTATCAATTCGCGGCTTGTAATAGAACCCCTCCGTATAAGCTCTCGATGTCAGTCGAACCAAATTCCGATAACCTTCTAAATCCTTCGCCAGAAGAATGAGGTGAAAATTTGCTTTTTCTCCTGCACCAACGGCTCCCGCCCGGTCTTTACGGCTTCCGCGAGCGATATAGACCTCACAACCGATAATAGGCTTTACGCCCTGAGCCTTCATGGCCTGGTAAAAGGAGATCGCTCCGAACATATTGCCATGATCAGTCATAGCGCAGGACTGCATCCCTAATTCTACCGTGCGCTGAGCCAAAGGCTTGATCTGAATAGCCCCATCCAGAAGGCTATAATCCGTGTGCAGGTGCAGATGGACGAATCTCTTATCGTTCATGCTTTCCTTCTACTAAGAAGTCTGTTTAAGACAAAGTGGGTCAACGAGAGATGGCGGTACTTATCTGACGCCGCACACTATATCACGTGTATCAGGGATGAAAAGAGTCTATATCTTGATTAAGAGACGCTGGAGACGCAGTAAAGCTGCTGCCTGTAAAGACTTTCGTCGGCGAGAACTACAAAATACTTCAATACTTTCACATGAAACACAGCATGGCATTTTCTCCAATTTACTATTCCCACTCTATAGTGCTCGGCGGCTTAGAGCTAATGTCGTAGACAACACGATTTATTCCTTTGATTTCGGACACGAGGCGAGTTGAAATACGGGCGAGCGTGTCATGCGGAAGACGCGCCCAATCAGCGGTCATTCCATCCACACTCGTTACGGCACGGATGGCAATCACACGCTCATATGTTCGCTCATCTCCCATCACGCCAACTGTCGAAATTGGCAGGAGGACAGGAAAAGCCTGCCAGACGGCATGATACAGATCCGCCAGACGCAACTCCTCATCCAGAATTCTGTCTGCAGCTTGAAGAAGTTGCAGACGATCGTTTGTAATTTCCCCTAGTATCCGCACAGCCAAGCCTGGGCCTGGAAACGGATGCCGACTTAGAATTTCCTCTGGCACGCCCAACTCACGGCCAATTATCCGCACTTCATCCTTGAATAATTCCCGCAACGGCTCGATTAGACGGAGTTTCATTTTTTCCGGGAGGCCGCCAACGTTATGGTGGCTTTTGATAACGGATGAGGGGCCGCGCACCGAAACCGATTCGATTACGTCGGGGTAAAGTGTTCCCTGGACAAGAAATTGCGCATTGTCTAATTCCGCCGCTTTCTCTTCAAATACTTCTATAAATACGCGCCCGATAATTTTACGCTTCTGTTCTGGGTCGGTAATACCTTTTAGCGCGTCAACGAACCTTTGCTCCGCGCGTATAGGGTGCAGATTCAAGTTCATGTTCTGCCTTAAGAGTGCGGTCGTCAGCTCGAATTCCCCTTCTCTCAAAAGCCCATTATTAATAAAAACACATACCTGACGATCACCAATCGCTCGATTTACCAGAGCTGCTGCAACAGCCGAATCCACCCCTCCGGAAATTCCGCAGATGACTCCGCCTTGACCACCTACCTGACGCCGGATCTTCTCGACCTGTTCCTCAATAACCGCGAGAGGCGACCAGTCTCCCCGACAGTTGCAAACTCGCATCAAAAAATTTCTCAAGACTTGAGCGCCCAATGGCGTGTGAACCACTTCCGGGTGGAATTGCAATCCATATATGCGCCTGCTTAAACTCTCGAAAGCGTTAAGCGCACTATCAGTTCGTGCTGTTGTGGTAAAGCCCGGAGGCGGAACGGTGACATGATCACCATGACTCATCCAAACATCAATTTCATGGGGCAAATCAGAGAATAAAGGGCTGGATTGATCGAGTATTTCCAAGCGCGCATAGCCATATTCACGGCTTTGAGAAGGCTTCACCTCACCTCCTAAATCAGCCGCAAGCACCTGCAATCCATAGCAAATCCCTAAAAGAGGGCACTTCAAATTATCCAATAGGCGTGGATCAGGCCGCGGGGCATCCTGGCTGTATACAGAGGCAGGACTTCCAGAGAGGATTAGCCCCTGCGGATTTCTAGAAGCTATAGTTTCAAGAGAAGCGTTAAATGGCAGAATTTCGCAATAGACTCCGGATTCGCGCACCCGGCGAGCGATAAGCTGTGTATATTGTGAGCCAAAGTCCAGGATAAGAATAGTTTGGTGCTCTTTTTTCTCGATCAATTAAGTAAACCTCCACAAGCGTCTAAACGTCTGACAGAATTCCATGCCTAGTTAAAGGTGAATTATATGGGCGAATCTTTTTAGTAACAACCTGACACACGGCGCACGCCCTCTCGCCAGATTAAATTCGTGCGTGTAAGATGACTAATCAACGACGTGAAGGAAGATAGATGCAGAATAAAGGGACATATAGACTTAGTAAGATTATCATCACACTGATAGCCCTCACATACTTCCCTTCTCCCTACACTTTTGCTCAATTTGTCCCTGAAATTGATGCCCAGGTAGCCCTCTCTCAGCCCTTAACCGCTAAATGGCTTTACGAGTCGGAACTTACTACCAACCTGACTCCGGCAACAGATGGTGAGCGCATCTATTTGCCTTTAGCTTCAGGCCTGCTCGTGTCGCTCCGGGTAACAGATGGGCAGCTATACTGGAAAACAGACCTTGGTGGAGAATTGTCCTCTTCTCCAATAGCAGACAAAAGTAGCGTGTATATCGCTTCGGAAACTTTTGGTGCGCCTGGCCCTGCTTTACGTGCGTATGGAGCTTTACGCGCTCTCGGTCGGGAAGGTGGGATTACATTGTGGATGCGGACGCTCCCGATGCCGTTTCGCGGCTCTCTTGTTGCAAATGATATTAATCTCTTCGGAGGGTCTACCGATGGACGTGTCTATGCGGTGCGAAAGAAGACAGGTGACATTTCCTGGGTTATGCAGCACTCTGCACCGTTTGCTTCGCACCCGGTCATTTTCGGCTCCAGTCTCTATATCGGAAGCAACGACGGTACATTTTTCTCTCTAAATCAAACCACAGGAAAGACTAACTGGCGTTATCGGACGCGGGGCGCTGTTCACGGTCGAGCTGTAGTTGCTAATGGTGTTGTTTATTTTGGGTCGGCTGATGGCTATGTCTATGCCGTGCGAGAAGCGGATGGGCGACTACGATGGAAACGGCGCACGGGTGCAGGAGTTCAGACGGTTGCATTTGCTCAAAATGGACTTCTAGTGGCCTCACTGGACAACTTTGTCTATCTTCTCTCTTTTAGTAAAGGCGACCGCCTCTGGAAACGACTGCTTGCAGGGAGACTAGCGGCTGAACCTTTAACTATGCCCGATGGCGTCCTCTTCACGCCGCTTTCCAGCTCAACAGGGGTGGTTTTAGATTTGCGCGACGGGAAACAACTCAACAGTCTCCCAATCGGTGAAGATAATAGTATGTCGGCATCTCCGATGGTGGCGGGCAAAGTACTCTTCGTCACTACGCGACATGGTCTACTAGCTTTTTCTCGACCGAGTTGAGCATTTCATCCAACGAACAATCGGTTTCGGATCATTGCCGCAATCAAGTGCTGCGCCTGCGGAACAATGTTCCCAGACGTAAAAGCAGACCGTGCAGAACATAAACCGTGACAAGAATGAGCAAGACATACTCCGAGAAGAGATAAATGAGCATCCCTATGGCCGCAACCAGCAGGATCGCTAAACGAGCACTCCGACTTCGCGTCCCGACTGTTTTGAAGCTGGAATAACGAAGCGTGCTAACCATTAAAGCACCCAGACAACCAACCAGCGTCATCATGAGGCCGCTGTACAGATGAGCGTAACGTGGCTCGTACTGAAGTAAAGGCATCGGTGAGAAATGGATGATCGCCGCGATGAGCGCAGCAGCCGGAGGGATGGGGAGGCCTATGAAATTCTTCTTATCAACTTTAGCGACCCCTTCGGCGAGGATGCGTGGGCGCGCTGCTTGAACATTGAAGCGGGCTAAACGAAATGCCCCGCACATCAAATACATAAACGAAAGAAACCATCCTAGCTTATGCGCCCAACCGCCTTCTGCTAATGCAGATCCATATCCCCAGGCATAAGCAAGCACCGCCGGGGCAATTCCGAAGGTCAAGACATCGGCTATCGAATCAAATTGGACGCCGATCTCGGTCGTGGTCTTCGTCATGCGTGCGATGCGCCCGTCCAGCATATCAAACAACACCGCCCAGCAGATGGCCTTAGCAGCATTATCGAAATGTTCCGCGGCACGTTGTAAATCAGTCGCGCTGCCCTCGTCCACCAACTGAAAACCGCGCAAGGCTGCCATCACGGCGAAAAACCCCATACTGATATTTGCCGCTGTAAAAGCTGACGGAATCAGGTACAAGCCTTTCTTGATCCCGCGACGCTCAGGATTGCCGGATTCCTGTCTTGCACTCAATTGGGGTTCGTCGGCCACTACACGATCCTCCCGATAATTGTCGCGCCGCCCCGCACGCGCATCCCTTCACTCACTTCTAGCTGAACATTTGGCGGCAGGATGAGGTCTGTTCGTGAACTGAATTTAATGAGGCCGATTCGTTCGCCGAGCGCTACCTGGTCGCCCGCGCGTTTCCAGCAGATAATCCGACGCGCCAGTACGCCTGCGATCTGTTTACACAGGACAGTTACTTCTTCACCACGAATCGTGAGCGCGTTCTGTTCATTGACCAGGCTTGAATCCTCTTTCGTCGCCATCAGGAATTTACCCTGCGTGTACGTCACATTCGTAATCGTTCCGGCTATTGGCGAGCGATTGATATGCACATCGAGTGGAGAAAGAAAGATGCTGATGACCTTTGATGAATTCGGATCATCAGGGATCAGCGCGCGAACCCGCGTCACGCGTCCATCTGCGGGCGAGACGATCACACCTGCGTCAGATGGAGACGTGCGCTGTGGATCACGAAAGAAAAAGGCCATGAAGCCAGCCAGCGCAAGCAAAATCAAGGCGACTGGCCAGTATCCCAAAAAGAGTGGAATCAATGCCAGTAACAGCGGAATCAAGATATATGGAAGACCTTCGCGTGCCACAATAAAAGTTTCGTTTCCTGTAATATCTGTCAAAGGGAAATCAGGATTAATTTCAGCTCTCAGCCTGCTCCTGAAGGAAACGGGGGCGCTTTCGATTCTTGCGCCCCCGTTTCGTTGAACTCTGGCGTGTGTGCGGGGTAATAATTATCTAAAGGGTTTGCTCGGACTTCAATGTCCTGAGTCCTGCCCTTTCTGGTATTGCAACATGATCGAATGCATCTGGTCTTTGAGGGCTAATTTCTTCTTCTTTAAAGTAATCTCCTCCAACTGCTCTTCATCGTTCGGGTAAGCAAGGGCGGACAACTCGCTCAGGCGTTCCTCATAGCGACCGTGCTCGCGCGCCAACTCGCGAAACTCAGGGTCGCTCATGATCAGTTGCTCTTTTAAGCTGTCCGTGTTGGTCATTTCCATTTAGGGAAGTCCTCCTCATGTGGTGCGTTGGTCGGTAGTTTACCTTGTGCCGAGGGCATTTTGCAGCAAACGACATCGGCGGTTTCAATGTGAAAATGTTAGCTCAAAATGCGCGAACTTATCAAGCTGAACTTCGGATTGCGAGACTCATCACAAGCGCATCTTCCACCGGCTGGGTGTAATAACCCGGACGGCGTCCGGTCACACGGAATCCGCATCGCGCGTAGAGCGCCTGAGCAGGAACGTTTCCCGCCCGCACCTCAAGAAAGCCTATCTGCGCGCCCATTCGTGCCGCTTCATCAAGCGTTGTCTCAAGCAGTTTTTTCGCAATCCCCAAACGGCGATATTCATGTTTCACAGCGACATTATTGACATGCAATTCGTCGGCGACTAGACGGGCAGCAATAAATCCTTTCACTTTTTGGTCAGTTGAGGGATCTCCTTCGTTTCCCACCCGCGCCACGAGCATGATGGAATTTCTTTCCTGCGCTAATTCCGCATGATAGGCCTCCCAGCCCCAGCGGCTCAGACCGCACGTCTCTTCAAGGGCGACGACATCCAGCAGATCATGCTCCGTCATCCGAGCCAGATAAAACTCCTGCGCTTCTCTGATTGTACTGACCATCTCTATTCCCGACTAAGAATCTTGTTTATTAAGCTCGGCGTCTGACGGACGCACATAGATTGCGCGTAACCGCTCAGGAGTCTCGATCTCGCCCGCGCGTACACGTAGGAGAGCCTGCCTGGCAATCTCTGCCGCTAGTGCTTCCTGAGATGGAACGAGAGCCCACTGCGGCTCGTTGCTTCCCCCAAGGCAGTTGTCTTGACCTTCAGCACAAAACAAAATCCCATTAATGAGTGCCTGCGCATGAATAGCTTCCGCATGAATCTGCGCGCCCTCACCCGCCCACTTCAGGCGCTTCTCTGCCCTGACCTTCTCCAGCAGATGCTGCGGCGTGAGATGAACAGGAGCATCGAGAGGATGTACCTGCCCACTGCGCGCAACTGTCAGCAATTGGGCGAACACCTCGCCGCGACCTGCCGGAAGCAGCGCGAGGGTACGCATTGATTCGCCAGCCGCGCCAGCCACCGCATAGAGAGTTGGCACGCCGACGCATGAACGCGCCAGCGTAGCGGCAAATGATTTCACGGTTGCCAAGCCGATTCGCAATCCTGTAAAACTGCCAGGCCCTGCGGCGGCGGCGAAGATGTCAATGTCGGCAAGCGTCACCCCCGCGTCTTCGAGCGCTCTGCTGATGGACTGAAGCAAATGCGCTGAGTGAGAAATTGCGACCTCCCCTGAATGCTCGGACAGCATAATCTCGCCGCGTGTGATGGCTACGCTGCCGGCACGGGTCGCCGTATCAATGCTCAGGATCAGAGGCGTCTCAGTTTCTAACACCAAATCGGATTACCCGCACAACTTCATCAGGCTGCTCGCACTTGCCGACAACTAATTTGACAGGCTGCATCTTGCCGCGCGATTATAGGATTGCTTTCACCTGAACGCAAACAATAGATTTTTTCAGTTCAAGCAGCTTGGAACGAGCGGGCGACCTTTGCGACAGCCGCAGGGGAAACGCTTCTTGCTTCCAGATGCTTGAAGGGGACGTTTACCTTTTTGGCGATAATGAAAAAGCGCATAGGGATCCTGACAGCGGGTGGCGATTGTCCAGGTCTGAATGCCGTTATCCGCGCCGTAGTTCGCAGAGCCGTCGTGGATGATGGCGAGGTGCTGGGAATCAAGAATGGCTGGCGCGGCCTGGTTGAAGGCGACGTAGAGCCTCTGACGCGCTCTTCCGTCACAGGCATCCTCCCACGCGGCGGTACTATCCTCGGAACCTCACGTCTTAACCCGCTGGAAAGCTCGGAGACGATTGGGCGGGTTAAACAGAACTGGGAAAAGTTCGCGCTGAATGCGCTGATTGTCGTCGGCGGCGATGGAACGCTCTCTGCCGCGCTCGACATTTGGCGCGACCACCAGATTCCGCTCGTCGGTATCCCTAAGACCATTGATAACGACGTTCGCGGCACGGATTTTACTTTCGGATTCGATACGGCGGTCAGCGTCGTGACGGACGCCGTTGACAGATTGCACTCGACTGCCGAATCCCATCATCGTGTGATGGTCGTCGAAGTCATGGGTCGTCATACCGGATGGATTGCGGCTTTTGGCGGAATCGCCGGGGGAGCAGATGTCGTGCTTGTTCCCGAACATCCTTTCAAGCTCTCACGCGTCTGTGAGCTGCTCAGACATCGTGAAGATCAAGGCAGAGCTTTCTCTATCGTGGTCGTCGCCGAAGACGCGCACCCTCACCCGGATGAAGATTTCCTGGGCGGTGAATTAAGCAAGGAGCTTTATCGTCATGACAGGCTCGGCGGCATCGGCACTGTCCTGGCACACGAGATAGAGCGATGCACGGGCATCGAAACGCGCGTGACCAAACTCGGCTATGTTCAGCGTGGCGGCTCCCCCACTCCATTTGACCGCGTGCTGGCCACACGCCTGGGCGTCAAAGCCTACGAAATGGTTGTAGCAGAACAGTGGGGACAGATGGCTGCTCTGCACGGCAATAAAATCGTCAGCATCCCTCTTGAAGAAGCGACGAGCGATCTCAATCGTCTGGACGAAGAGATTTATCGCGTCGCTGAAGTTTTCTTCGGATAAAAAAAGTAAAGTGGAAGCCCCTTTGACGATTTATTCTCTTCAGATGTGGACGCTCGTCGGGTTTTGAAGTCAAGGGCGATCATCATTATCAAATGAAACTTTGTCCTATCTGCCATCGCTGTTACGAAGATACCGACACTTCGTGTCCACACGATCAGACTGCGCTGGTCGCCTCACGTCCCGGCACACGCATGATCTCCGACAAATATCGCCTCGACCGCCTTCTCGGTCGAGGCGGCATGGGAGCCGTCTATGCCGGAACTCACATTGATCTCGACCGCCCTGTTGCCATCAAGCTGCTGCTCTCCGATTTCACAGCCGACACGGATGCGCTCGAACGCTTTCGCCGGGAAGCTCGCGCGGCTGCGCGTCTCAATCACCCGAACGTTGCGGACACCTACGACTATGGGCTGCTGCCCGACGGCGGAGCTTACATCGTCATGGAACTGGTCGAAGGCCAGACGCTGCGCGAATACATGGATGCCGCCAGCGCCATGCCCATCGCTGAAGCGACAGAGATCGCGCGGCAAGTAGCCGATGGGGTTGATACGGCTCACCGCAGCGGCATCGTGCATCGCGACTTGAAACCCTCGAATATTATCCTGTCGCGCGACCATCAGAATCACTTGCAGGCCAAGGTTGTTGATTTTGGCGTGGCGAAGCTGAAGGAATATTCGACCACCGGGGGCGGGCTGACGGCTTCCGGCTCACTGATCGGCACACCACGCTATATGTCTCCTGAGCAATGTTCCGGGCATACGACCGATGCTCGTTCGGACATTTACAGCATGGGGATAATTCTTTATGAAATGCTCGCCGGGCATCCTCCGTTCGATGCTCCAACCGCGATGGCTATCGCCGTCAAGCAAATCCAACAACCTCCGCCTTCGCTAAAAGAGTTTCGCCCCGATGCTTCCGTAGAGCTTGATCGGTTTCTCCGGCGGGTTCTAGACAAAGACCCGGAGAAGCGCCCGCAATCTGCCGCCGATTTTGCAAAGAATTTAAGCGAGGTCACGAATGGGTTGATCGCGTCTGAAGCCCCGGACAATCAATCGCCGGAACAGGAGACACTCCCTCAAGCTGATAGATCAACTGTGAGCCGGGAGACGAATGCTTTTACCCCACAGGCCAGAACGACGCATCGTGCCGGTGAGCCGACTCTGGAGCATTCTTCTGCCGCACAGGAGCGTCGTGAGGACGATGATCCATCTGTGCAGGGTTATGTTGTCCCGGTCGAAACAGCAGCAGAGATGGCGACGAAAGTTGCATCGCCGGTCGCACAACAGCGTGAGACCGTAGAGATCGAGCCTGCTAGTGCAGTTACAGCCAAGCCACCGTCAACAGTAGAGTCCCAGAGAAATCACGCTCCCGAATCTAGCAGGCCACGCGCTCGCAGGTCTGTGCTCATCTACGCGGTCGGGCTCATCGCGCTGGGCTTCATCGTGGTCGCCATCTGGTTTGCTCTGACGCGGTCGTCGCAGGAAAATGTTGCTGATAATTCTCAATCATCTGGCGCAGCCGGGACTTCGCAGGCCAGTCAATCTCCGCCAGCCGCGTCGGGAACGCGCGCGACAGAGAGTCCCGCCACTACCGATATCTCGAACGGAGTAAGTCGCAACGCATCTGCGAAAGACTCGCCGCGCGATGCGCGAGCGGAGTTGAGGGCGGCGCTCGACGATTGGGTGGCGGCGACCAATAGCCGCGACATCAATAAACAGATGACGTTTTACGCGCCGACTTTGAGTGTGTTTTATCTGAAGCGCAATGCAACGCAGGCTTCCGTGCGCGCGGAGAAAACTCGCCTGCTCTCACAGTCGGCTTCAATTGATGTGCGTGTCAGCGAGCCTGAAATTCAGGTTGACACGGACGGGCGAACAGCCACGATGCGTTTTCATAAGAGTTGGAACTTTAACGGAGACAGACCCGAAAGCGGCGAGGTCATACAGGAATTGCGTTGGCGAAAGACAGATTCCGGCTGGAAAATAGTCAGCGAGCGGGACGTAGAAGTCATCCGTATTGACAGGTGAAATCAGATTCTTAGTGCCTCAAAAATCAAGGGGAATCAATGCCCGGAAAAACTTTTACGCCCATCGGCCTGTCCAGTCTCAACGTCTCCGCCTCCGATTCAAATGAGCTAAATGTCATTATCGAAACTCCCAAAGGCAGCCGCAATAAATTCAATTACGATGAAGAGCTTCATCTCTTCAAGTTGGGCGGTGTGCTGCCATTGGGCGCGGTCTTCCCGTTTGATTTCGGATTCATCCCCTCGACGCTTGGCGGCGATGGCGACCCGCTCGACGTTCTGCTATTGATGGACGAGCCTGCATTCCCCGGCTGTCTTGTGCCTTCCAGACTCGTCGCCGTGATTGAAGCGGAGCAAACGGAGCGCGACGGTGAGACGACACGCAACGATAGGCTGATCGCGGTAGCCGCCGATTCCCACACGCATAGAAAGGTTCGGACACTCAATGATCTCAGCAGCGATCTACTTGACGAGATAGAGCACTTCTTCGTTTCGTACAACCAGATTAAGGGAAAGAAGTTCAAGCCGCTTGGCCGCTTCGGCCCCATCAAAGCGGCCAGACTTATCGAAGAAGGGATGCGCCTTTTTCAACGAAAGAAAAGAAGCGCGAAAAAATCGAAACGATAAATTAGAATGGAGCAAGAGGAATCGTCATAGAGCAGAATCATCTGCCGAAGAGAGCGTCGCTGCCCACGAGTTTTATCAATTACGGATGGTCTACCTGACATTTATTTTCGCCCTTGCCCTCGCCTGCATCGCCGGGATGGAATTCGTTTCTTTGATGGCTCTGGAAACCAGAAATCGGCAACTCAAGCGGCGCGTTGATGAATTGGAGCGCGAGAACGCCAGAATCTCGGAGAGCCTGCGGAGTGTGGAAGCGATTATTGAGTCGCAGCGAGACGAAGAAGAGGAGGAGACGTGGCCGGAGTTGATTGATGACGATTTCGTGCGTTGATAAAGATTAGCTTAGGAGATGAAGCGATAGCCCACTTTCCTGACGGTCAAGAGATGCCGGGGTTTGGATGGCTCATCTTCGATATATTTTCTGAGCCGCACGATAAAATTATCAATGGCGCGCGTGTCCGTATCTTCCCGCAGCCCCCAGACTTCTTCCAGCAGCGACTTGCGAGGGACAACCCGCCCTTCATGGTTGATTAAATGGCGCAACAACTCTGCCTCCATCAAAGTTAGCCGGACGGTTTGATCTTTGGTTCTGATTTCCAGCTCTCCAAAGTCAATCGTCTTTCCGTCAAAGACAAATAACTCGTCTTCCGAACCAAGCTCAGTGCTGCCAGCTTTCTGGCTGTTTCCCAAGTCCGTACCGGAAAGACGTTCATCATTGCCGGGCGGCGTTTGCGATTTATCCAGAGCAAGCTGAAGCCACTCGCGACGTCTAAGCAACCCATTGATGCGCGCGATCAAGACCGACAGCTCAAATGGTTTAGGGAGATAATCATCAGCGCCCGACTCGAATCCGCGTAACACGTCCTCAGGACGGCCACGCGCCGTCAGCATCAGCACTGGAACGTACTGCCCAGCCTGGCGAAGCTCCGCGACGACTGTGAACCCATCCTTGCCCGGAAGCATGACATCCAGCACCACCGCATCATAGTGCTTGCGCTTTTCCATCAGCAGAGAGAGCGCGGCCTCGCCATCGCCAACCGTCTCGACCGTATAACCTTCGGCCTCAAGGTTGAATCGCAGGCCATCCGCCAGATGTTTCTCGTCTTCAACGACCAGCACCGCGCTCATTCTCGTTTAAGCCCTCGGAAGGTGAATTGTAAACGTGCTCCCCTGCCCTAACCCTTCGCTTTCAGCAAAAACTCGCCCACCATGTTTTTCAATGATCGAGCGCACGATGAAGAGCCCCAGCCCCGTTCCCTTGATGCGTGACATAAAGCCACCCGGAACTCTGTAGAAGCGTTTGAAAATGCTCTTGAGTTGACCACTCTGGAGACCGATTCCGCGATCTGCGATCCGCACGGCCACGCGCTTTGCGTCGAGCGTGGCGACCTCAACCGAAACTCGGACATCTCGATCCGAGTATTTCACAGCATTATCGAGTAAGTTCGAGACAGCAGCGCGCAACTCTTCCGGCTCACCTGCGACCAGCGCCCTCTGCTCATCGAGCCGCTCAGTGTAGCTGAGCGCACCCGCATCCAGATTATAGTGAACGCGTGTGACAGCTAAACATTCAGACACCATTTGTCCGAGGTCGATAATTGAAGCATTGATTTTCCCCCGGTGGGACGCCTGCCCGGCTCTGAGCACCTGCTCAACCGTATGCAAGAGCCGGTCGCTGTCGGCCAGCATGATGTTGTAAAACTCCTCCCGTTGAGTCTGACTGATGTCGCGTGTCTTCAAAGTTTCGAGATAGAGACGGATTGAGGTGATGGGAGTTTTAAGTTCATGCGTCACGGAGTTGATGAAAGCGTCATGCTGCTCGTTACGCCTGACCTCCCGGATCAGGAAGGTTGTATTGAGGACAAGTCCGACAATTATCAGGGTGAAAAAGACCAGACCCAAGACCATCAGCGCGACTTGTCGCCAGTTGAGCAATATCCAACCGACGTTCAGCGCCAGCGCCAGCACCACCAGACAAGCGCCAAAGGTGAAGAAGAAGATAACCGATTTTCGACGGCCAGCAGCGATGCGCATATAAGCATTGTAGAAAGGCAAAAGGTAAAAGTAAAAAGGTAAAAGGAAGGCGGAAACCACTTTTTAATTAAATGTGGTTCGCGGCCTTCCTTTTTACTTTTACCTTTTTACTTTTACCTTACTCTTTACGCCGCTTGCCGGAGCGACTTCGACTGTGTTTGATTCTCCATCGCGGCCTTGCTAATCAGTTTGATGTCTTTCGCTAATCCGAGCAATTGCAGGGTACGAATGCCCCACCAGTTCACATCAATCTCATACCACGCCAGGCCGTGACGTGCCGCCGTCGGATGCGCGTGATGGTTGTTGTGCCAGCCTTCGCCGAAAGTCAGCAGCGCGACCCACCAACTGTTGGTCGAATCATCATTAGTGGCAAAGCGACGTTGCCCCCACATGTGCGTGGCAGAGTTAACCAGCCACGTGGAATGTAGATTAAATGTGATGCGAAGGAAGATAGCCCACATAAATATTGACCAGCCGCCAAGCGCCAACAGCAGCACACCGCAGATCACCAGCGGCACGTAGTAATACTGATTGAGCCAGCGATGAAGGCGATCCTTCATCAGGTCTGGAGCATAGCGCCATAAGACCGCATCATCGTGTACTTGTGCTGTGCCTCGTAATATCCAGCCCATGTGCGCCCACCAACCTCCGTCGCGCGGCGTATGGGGGTCGCCCGGCGCGTCCGTGTGTGCGTGGTGAATGCGATGCGTTACAACCCAATTGATAGGCCCGCCTTCAAAGGCCAGCGTTCCGCAGATGGTTAAGAAATACTCAACCGCTTTCGGTGTCTTGTAGCCTCGATGCGTTAAGAGACGATGAAAACCCATCCCTACCCCTAAGCTCCCGGCCACCCACCACAGAACAATAGTTGCGACTAATGCCTGCCAGCTAAACATAAAAAGTGCCGCTATCGCGCACAGATGAAAGAACGACATCCAGATTGTCGTCGCCCAGTTGATGTTCGTTGCTTTGTCTTGCTCCACTATTTTGCTGCTCATACTTCTCCCCCCAGAAGTTCCAATTTGGCCCACAATCATTTGATGCGCGGGCAAGGAACATCCTAACAACATTCGACCTGACCGTTTGTAATAGTTATGTAAGCTTTGCCGAATGAAGGATAAATGGGGGTGATGTTGATTCAGACGTTGCAGCTTTGTGACTTATTTGTGACTAAGAGGCTCTTTCAAAACTCAAGAGAACCAAAGACGCCAGGGGTTGGTTCATTGATACCTTGAATTTTGAAAGAGCCTCTTAGCTCAAACTTAGATTCCTTCCAGAATGCTTCGTGAGCGCTTCCCTATCAAGCATCTTAATTTTCTGAAGTATGAGAAAATATTCTCGCAAAGGCGTCAAAGCACGCACGCCGGGCTTTGAATGCTCACTTTCAAGTTTCGCCGGGCGCTCGATTCTTGATATAAATACCCTGTTCTGAAATCTGCAAGGAATACTGAAAGAAGTCAAAACGGATGAAACGATACTTACCCTTGATTATCATTGTCGGAGTTTTATCCGTCGCGCTCGGAGCGGGTGTGACGTTGTGGCGCTCGTCGAAGCGGGCTAACTCAAATACTCAGCCTTTCACACAGTCAACCCCGTCGCCCCCGGCTGCTTCTCCGGCTGCATCTGCGTCCGCTACGCCAAATCAGATTCCCGTCTCTCAGCCAGGCCAGCTAGGGATTGCTCGGGTGCATGAGCGTGGGGGAACGGACGCGAAGGTGACACTGGAAGAGTACGGCGATTACCAGTGCCCGCCATGCGGCATGCTCTTCCATGATTTGAAGACGATTGAAAAAGAATACGGCTCCCAGTTGCGTTTCATTTTCCGGCACTTCCCTCTTCAAGGCCATAAGCATGCGGTCACTGCCGCGCATGCCGCCGAAGCCGCCGGACTGCAAGGCCGTTTCTGGGAGATGCACGACATGATCTACCAGAACCAGTTGAGTTGGTCTCCGGCTGATGATGCCCGCCCGGTCTTCATTCAATACGCACGCAATCTCAACCTCGACGTAGATCGCTTCACACGAGACATGGACAGTGCAGATGTCGCGCAGCGAGTGACGGCAGACTATGAGCGCGGGGTTTCGCTCAGCGTGCCCGGCACTCCGACCATCTTTATCAACGGACGCCAGGTGAACCCCAACGCATACACGCCCGATGGTCTCCGCACGGCGATTGATTTCATGCTCGGCAATAAGAAATAGATGCCCTCAAATAAACCCGACACTTTCCAGGCAGAGGTCGAAACCAGTCCGGCGCGCCGCTCGGCGACGAGGCAGAGCATATATCTTTATATAGCCGCCGCGCTGCTCTCACTCGTCGGGCTGGCTGACTCAATCTATTTGACGGTCGAGCATCTGGCAGGGCGCTCCGTTCAATGCACCATTACGAGCGGGTGCGAAGAGGTGCTCACCAGCACCTATGCGACCATCAGCGGCCTGCCGCTCGCAGGTGTCGGAGCAGCGGCTTATTTTATCGTCTTTAGCCTGGCAATTCTGGCGGCTTTCGGAAACAGGAGGACGGGCGATTTTCTTTTCTACGTGGTGGCGCTGATGCTGGCGGTGTCCCTCTACTTATTCGCCCTGCAAGCATTCGTGCTCCATGCTTTCTGCCAGTTCTGCCTGTTGTCGGGCGCAGTCACACTCTTGCTTTCGTTGGTAGTTGCTGTCGAGCGATTTTACTTCAAACGTAAATAAAATTCGGCATCGCGTTCTCCCCACGTCCAATTCCAACCAGGACAGACCACCGCCGTACTCAAGGGCACTGTGCGCTATCACAAATTATTCTGCTACACGCTCAAGGCTCGCGCCAATCAGCGAATGACCGTGCACGTCAGCTCGCCCCGAAAGGATGTGCGATTTACCGTTGAGCCGGATGTCTCCGAGGATACCAACACGTTGGAAGGCGCGTTTGACGTAGCCGATTGGGAGGGTGCTCTGCCGGAGGACGGGAATTACCGGATTCTGGTTTTCCCCAGGCGTAAAGGATCAGCGACCTTCACGCTTGAAGTGGCAATCCGCTGAACGGTTTCATCATCGGCAGATGCGGCCTCGCGCAAGCTACCTAACCTATATTGCCCGGCAGCCTACTTGTTGAGTTCGAATGACGTGATGAACTTCGCAACTTCGGGTGACTCGGAGTCTTTCTGCGCCGTCACTGCCACAAGTTGGTAAAGCCGATTGCCTACCAGGAGAATTCTCCAGTTGAAGACAGCATCAGCACCCTCCACCATCTTTTTGGCGCTGAACTCCCGCCCCGGATGACCATACAGGGAAATCTTCTTCGCGGAGACAGGCTCCGTTTTGAGGTTGCTGAGGATGCCATTCTGCACGCGGTCGAGCACCGATTCTTTCTGGCTGGCATCCTTCGGCTCGACGGGATAATCTCCGTACGAGACGGCGAAGTAGCCAATGCTACTTGGGGAGGCATAGACATAAAGTGTCAACTTGCCGATGGCCGAATCAACCTCGCTCGTCTGAGCCTTGGGCTTGGACGGCATGAGAACGTTGAACTTCCCTTCGGGCGAGTTGAACTTCTCCCAGGGCGCGCTCTGCTGGAAACTGAAGGCGAGCGTGCTGACGAGTAAAACGAGGAGGGAGGCTGTGACAATCTTCTTTAACATGGGGGACCTTCCTATATCTTAAGTTTAGTTGGATAAAACGTCAGGGCGCTGGGCGGTATACTTAAAATTGGGAATCGGAAAAGCTGCGTCACAACCTGACGCCGGTTTTTCATAACCCTTACCCTCACGGATTATCCACCGAGTGCGGCGCTATCTCAAGGTTTGCTCCATCGAATTCACGAAGCGCCTCCCGCTTCTACCTTTTTCTAGGCGCGATAAACCCGGCTAATAGCAAGCCTGTATATGCAACTATAACAAGAGGCACGACCACACGCAGGATAATCATTAACAAACTTGACGGCGCTTCAATCAAGCTGCTGACTAAAAAGAGAAGCTGTGAAACTAAAATTAACAATAAAGCTGTTCGGTTCATAAGATAAATTTGTTCTCCTTAATATCAAGCTGCGCTTAATTCACCTGAGCTTTAGCGCATGACAAGCATAGAACAGCGCATCTGCGTTCACAACTAACCAGACGCGTAGCAACCTAGCGCCCGAATTCAGCCGCCAGCCGACCATTAAACACGACCTAAGCGCAGGCGGCAAGATTGCTGAGAGACAAGCTGAGGCGGGGCGGCTGGAATGAGTTATTAGGCGCGGCATAACTGACAGCCACGACTGCTCAGCCCGTAGCTACTTTCCGCCACTGAGGACTAACCCTGTGATGACGGCTGTTATCACAGAAGCTGCCGCAAAAATACCTGCCCATCCCGCGCCGCTCAGAGACTTCTGCGCCTTTAAGCCTTTCGCTGTCTTTCGCTCGGAAAAGAGATGCGCCAGCGCAAGCAGGAGAGTCGAAAGCGAAAAACAGTAAATTCTATGAACCAGAATTCTTGGGAGATGACTGCCGCCTTCTATCAAATCGGAAGGCGTCCAAAGCTTGTAAAGCACCGGATTATAAAGCCAGTTGTGATAGCCTTGATCGGCAAAGTAGTAAACCGCGCCGCCGATGGCGAGGCTGACGATATAAGTCAGATATTTATCGCGCAACAGACTATTCAAGGCGACGGAAGCGGCAATCATGAAAACTATACTCGGCAATAAAATCACCGCGTAGGTGACGAGGTAAGTCTGCGCTTCGAGCGGCGCATGACCTTTGAGAATTTGTATGACGATTGCCGTCAGGCCGACCAGCGTGGTCAGGCAAACTGAAAGCAAGAGGATGGCGGAGAACTTCGAGAGCAGTAAGACGAAATTGGGCACAGGCGTGCTCCACAGTACCGGCTCAATCTTTAACTCACGGTCACGGTGCATCGTCTCGCCCGTGTAGAAGACCGCGATGCCGAACAGGAATAACAAAAGGTTGTCGGTGGTTCTGGCTGCATAGGTGGCTGAGTAGGACGCTTCGGGGATGATGCGGTACGTTGCTAATGCCAATCCGCATAACAGCGTGACCAGCGGCGCGATTACCATCAGACTGCGTTCGGCGCGCAGCAGGCGAAACTCTGTGCTCAAGGCAGCCGTAAATTGCGCAAGACCGGCATGCAGTCCTTGTGTGAGAAGCCTGACTGGTGGAAGCGCAATGTTTTTTCCGGCGGCGACTCCGAGCGCTTGAGTGGACTGCACCGAGTCGGTGTTCCCCGGCGCGATGCAAACTTTCTCGGCCTGCGGCGTGAAGTCAAGAATCGAAGCGCCGCTTCGCCCCACGTGCTCGTCATCCTTTTTGGCAATCGAAAACCGGACGTACACCACTGCCAGGCAAGCAAGCGAAGCGGCGACCATCAGAATGCGGTTGGCGATCATATCCGCGTCGTAGCTGACCGTGAGTTGGTTCAGCCATTCGGCGCTACGCCCTTGCCACGAATCGCCGCCGACATTAAACAGCAGCGGGTCTAAAGCGATACGCCAACGCCAGGGCAACCCTTTCATCGCAAATTGCCACGCGATGTAGAGTGGATAAAAAGAGACCGCCAGGCCGTAAACTATACGGACGTTGCGCGTGAGCGCGCCGACGGCGAAGAACAAGGCAGCCAGTGCCAGACTCGACACGACGATGAAAAAAAAGAAGTGTTGAAAATAAGGCAGCACTCGCGGCGCGAGGACGATCATGCCTTTTGTGCTGACGGCCTGAAGCAGAAGCGGCGTCAACGCGAAACAAGCCTGACAGCACACCAGCACGAAGAAGTTGCCGGAAAACTTGCCGAGCAGATACTCTGCGCGACTGACTGGTTTGGAAAAAATGAGCGGATCAACTCCGATGCGAAAGTCTCTGGTGACGGGGTCGCCCATCATCAAGGCGATAAACAGGGGCATCGTCATAAAAGAGAATCCGCCGAAGAGCCAGACGATATAAAAATCGCTGTTGACCGCCCAGCCCCTCGCGATGGCCGGGCCCCAGCCCCACCATAAAACAGCGTTCGCGCTGAACAAAACCATTAACGCATATGGGGCGATGCGCTTTAAGTTGTACCGTACTTCGGTCTGAAACACCGCGACGAACGGCATCGGGACTGCGTTTCTCAATGCACACTCTCCCCCTGATTAATCACGCTGAAATAGTAATCCTCCAGCGTCGGAACGACGGGGCTGAATTCGCCGCTCGGTCTCACCTCGGGCGAAAACGCTCGGACACGCACTTGACCTTCAAATAGTTGTGTCGAGATCACCTTGAATCTTGATTTCAAAGCAGTCACCTGTTCGCGCGGTACGGTCGTCTCCCAAATCACCGTGGCGATCCGCGCCAGCGCCGCCCGCGGCGTACTGAAGGCGAGAATTTCGCCGTGGCGAATGATCGCCATCGTGCTGCATAGGTTGGAGACATCGGAGACGATGTGGGTCGAAAGAAGCACGACCGTATCTGCGTCGGCGATCTCGGCAAGCAGATTATGGAAGCGGTTTCGTTCTTCCGGGTCTAAGCCCGCCGTCGGCTCGTCAACAATGATCAATCCGGGTCGCCCGATCAGCGCTTGCGCGATCCCTAAACGCTGACGCATTCCGCCGGAAAAGCCTCCGACCGGCTGCTTGCGCGCGCTCGTCAGGTTGACTCTTTCGAGCAGCGCGTCAATTAGTCGGGCGCGCTCTTGTCCGCCCGCGACGCCTTTCAGTCTGGCGAAATAGGTGAGCGTCTGCTCGGCTGTCAGAGTCGGATACAGCCCGAAGTCCTGCGGCAAGTATCCGAGCATCCTGCGAGCGGCCATTTTTTGGCTGATAAAATCAATGTCATTCACCGCGATGTCGCCGGAGTCGGGGTCGAGCAAAGTGGCAAGTATTTTCATTAACGTCGTCTTGCCCGCGCCGTTCGGGCCGAGCAGCCCGAACACGCCCGCAGAAATTTCGAGATTGATGCCTCTCAGCGCTTGCACTCCGCTCGCGTAAGTTTTATTCAATTCTTTAACTCTGAGCATCACCCTCCTCCAGGTACAACCGAAATATCGGTTTGCCTATCTTGTTGCCCGAAGCGTACGAATATCAGGAAGCGCCCAACGCTGGAGCTGAGGGGCGGCGCAGACAACGCGATTATCATGCAAGTCTCGCGGACGAAAGCCACGCTATTCGCCGTCCCCTCCAGTGACTTGTTGGGCTGCGGCTGAGGGAATCTGCTCAACCGCTTTTTGCAGCCTGCAAAATCTTGGCTGTGGTGCCAAAGAAACGTGTTGTCGTTTTCACCTTGCATGTTTTTTCGATGAACGCGGCTGGATTGCTCGGTCTGCCATTAACAAGTCGCATCACCATAAACACTTCGCCGGATGTAGCCTGTAGTATTTCGAAATCGTTTTTGGGCGAGACAAGCGGCAACTTGAAATCATCGGGCAACGGTTGCGGGATAAAGGTGATGAGAAATCGCGTGTCGGCTGTAACTTCGAGATGTTTGAACGGGTCGAGTTGCAACGCATTTTCAACCTCTGAGATTGTTCGCAGAAAGGTCGGAACTTCGTAGCCCAGAGCATTGTAAAGATGCTGCTCGATTTTGCGTGTAAGTGCGGCGCGGTCGCTTTCCGTCGTCTCGAAAAAGACATTGCCCGTCTGAATATAGCTGCGAATGCTGCTAAAGCCCAATTCTCGGAATAATTCGCGCAACTGTTCCATCTTCACCTGATGCCCGCCGATGTTTACGCCGCGTAAAAATGCGATGTATTTAACAGTTCTCATAAATCTATTCACCTAGACTTTTACTAAGAACAAGCAGCCCAACTACTGATTAAGCCGCAACGTGCAGTGTAACACGCAATATTGTAGTATTAAGTCGCACTATGCGACTTAATCACTCTTTCAGACCTCACGGGGATTTCCTCATGCCCAAGCCTAAACTGCTGGACGAGGTACGCAATGTCGCGCGGCTTCGACATCTCAGCCGGTTTGTGAATTCCATAATTGACCTCTGCCATAGTCCGCTTGCCTTGCGCGCTCACCAGCGTGTAGGCTTCCGCCTTGAATCCTTAATAGGTTTGAAGCTGGCCGTGCTACTTCTAAGACCCCCCAAGAATTGAACAACTATGACTACACTGACGCCGATGCTGCGGCAGTATCATGAACTCAAGCGACAGCATCCCGGCACGCTGCTCTTTTTCCGTCTGGGCGATTTCTATGAACTCTTTTTCGATGATGCCCTGACCGGCGCGCGTGAGCTTGAGATCACCTTGACCGCTCGGCACAAGGAGCGCGGCGATCCCATCCCGATGTGCGGTGTGCCGCATCACGCGGCTGCGAATCACATTGCCAGACTCGTCCGCAAAGGTTACCGCGTCGCCATCTGTGAGCAGACGGAAGCGCCATCACAGACCAAGAAACTCGTGCGCCGCGAAGTGGTGCGAATCATTACGCCGGGCACAGCCCTTGACCCGCAGTTGACTGAAAGCCGCGAGACGATTTACCTGGCCTCTGTGTGCGGCACGGGCGAACGGATGGCTGTAGCCTTTCTGGATTTATCAACCGGGGAATTTCGTGTGACGGAAGCGAGCGGACGAGACGCATGGACACGCATTCGTGCCGATATTGAATCCTTTGCCCCGCGCGAAATTCTCTTCCCCGCTTCACTCACTCCACTTATCAAAAGCGAACGCGACGGAGCACCACATACTGCGCCTCTCCCTTTGCGGCACATGGAAGATGCCGAGGCATCTCCTTCGTTATCGGACGGAAGTGTAGCTGCCAACTTGCCGACAGATGGCGCTTCGGCCTTTGCGGGTGCGACGCTCTCCCCGCTTGATGATTGGCAGTGGCAGGGGGAGGGCTGCGCCGCGAAGCTGTGTCAGCAATTCGGCGCGCTCTCGCTCGAAGGCTACGGTCTTGAAGGAAAACCGGAGGCCGTGCGCGCAGCCGGAGCGTGTCTCGGCTACGCGCAGGAGACGCAGCGCGCAGCCGCCGCGCATGTGACGGACATACATTACTTTGAGCCGCAAGATCATTTGATTTTGGATCAGGTCACTGTTCGCAATCTTGAACTCATCGAATCGCAGGGCGGAGCAAATCGCACGCACCCTTTACTCAAGGTGATAGACGAGACAGTCAATGGCATGGGCGCGCGACTTTTGCGCTCGTGGCTGCTGCGCCCATCCGTTCGCCGTGGCGAGATTGAAGCCCGACTCGCGGCGGTCGAAGAGCTTCGCAATTCGCTGACCAAGCGAGACCGACTGCGCACCCTGCTCAAAGAGGTCACCGATCTGGAACGTCTCACAGGTCGCCTCAACATGAATTCCGCATCACCCCGCGATTTGAATGCACTGCTCCGCTCCCTAAATCAAGTTCCCCTGATTCGTCGGGCGTTATCGGACTCGCAGACATCTCTCCTGCAAATACTCAATGAGAGTATGGATGAGATGCAGGAGGTGCGCGCGCTCATCGAGCAGTCAATCGCTGACGACCCGCCCGCCAAACTCAGCGATGGTGGTGCGATTCGCGAAGGATATTCGAGTGAGCTGGATGAGCTACGCGGCATCAGCCGCAATGCCAAACAAACAATCGCGGCGCTCGAAGCGCGCGAACGCGCACGCTCCGGCATCTCCGGCTTACGGATTCGCTACAACAACGTCTTCGGCTACTTCATCGAAGTTTCAAAAGCCAACGCTGCGCGCGTGCCCTCTGATTACGAGCGGCGACAGACGCTCGCCAACGCCGAAAGATACACCACGCCGGAATTGAAATCCTGGGAAGCGAAGGTGCTTGGCGCGGAAGATCGCATCAGTCCGCTCGAAGCGGAAATCTTCAGCCAGCTCTGCTCAACAATCACTGCCGAGACCAAACGTATCCAGGCCACAGCCCGCGCCATTGCAGCCCTCGACGCACTCGCCGCGCTCGCAGAGGTGGCCGTCCGTCGTCGCTACGTGCGCCCCGTCATGCACGATGGCGACGAAATAGAGATTGTGCAGGGTCGCCATCCCGTCATCGAAGCCGTCAATCAAGAGCCGTTCATCCCCAACGATCTGTACATGAACAACTCTACCGACCGGCTGCTCATCATCACCGGCCCCAACATGGGGGGAAAGTGCCTGAGAGGCGATACGCTGGTTTTTACTGATCGCGGATTGGTAAGAATTTCCGAGTTAAAGCCTACGGATGCATCTGAGGGTAAGTTCGTTGAAATGTCTTGCCTGGTGAAAGCTCGATTGGGCAAAAGTAGAGCGACCCATTTTTATACCGGCGGCCAGCAGCAAACCATCAAGATTACAACTCGTTTTGGCTACCAGATAGAAGGGACATCTAAGCACCGTGTCTGGGTACGGCAAGCTGACGGTAAAGAAAAGTGGGTTCGTCTGGGAGAATTAACTTCAGGTAATGTTGTGGCGATTGATAGGCAGATTGATCTCTGGGGCGGGCAGACGGCAATTGATAATTCCCTTCAACCCATCAAGCGCGCCAAGCAGCATCGGCTGCCTGCTGAGTTGGATGAAGATTTAGGTTATCTCTTTGGCCTGTTGATTGGCGATGGAACACTAACTTATCCGTCAGGTATCTTGCTCACGACGAAGGACGACTTCATTGCCGATGAGTTCAAGCGAATTGTCGGCAAGCATTTTGGGTATGAGATTGGCCATAATAGCTCAACCCTCAGCTATCGAATTAGCAGCAAGCAAATCCGCGTCTTTCTGGATGGCTTAGGGCTCGGATACGGTCGGGCGCATGAGAAGCATGTGCCGCACTCTATCTTGCGCGCCCCCAAATCTATCGTCATCGCTTTTCTGCAAGGTCTCTATGATACGGACGGCTGGGCAGCTAACCAGCAGGTCAAGGTTTTCTTCTCAACCGCTTCGGAACGTCTCGCTAGAGAGGTTCAGTTGCTCCTCTTGAATCTGGGAATCGTAGCTTCGTTGAAAGTCAAACAAACGAAGTGCCTGCCAAGCTATCAAGTCGCCATCTACGGCGCTGACGCCATCAAGTTTCATCAGCAGGTTGGTTTCCGCCTCCCGCGCAAGCGAATCAGACAACAGCTTGCTTCCAATCTGCGAATGCCTAACGTCGGCATTCCTCACCTCGCAACCACATTAAAGCAAGTGCAAGCCGATATTGTAGCCACAGACGGAAAACCGGTCGCTCTCAAACGGAATAAGCGCATCAACTCTATTTTCTATACCTATCTTCCACAACAGCGAAACATCTCTTACAACAAGCTGGATGAATTGATAGCCTACTGCCATCAGAATCTAGTTTCCTGCCCGCAGCTCGAAACCATTCAGAAGCAGCATTATTATTATGATTCGATAGTTACCGTTGAAGCCGGGACAGCGGAGGTTTTCGATCTCTCCGTCGAGCGCGACCATTCATACGTTGCCAATGGCTTTGTCAGCCATAATTCTACAATCCTGCGTCAGACTGCCCTCATCAATATCCTCGCGCAGATGGGATCGTTTGTGCCTGCCGATAGTGCGCGCCTTCCTTTGCTTGATCGCATCTGGACGCGCGTCGGGGCGTCTGACGATCTTTCGCGCGGGCGCTCGACCTTCATGGTCGAGATGACGGAGACGGCATCAATCCTGCACAGCGCCAGCCCGCGCTCGCTCGTCCTGCTAGACGAGATCGGACGCGGCACTGCGACCTTCGACGGGCTTTCGATTGCCTGGGCGGTCGCCGAATATTTGCACGACTCTGCGGAGCATGCCGCCAAGACACTTTTTGCGACCCACTACCACGAGTTGACGGAGTTGGCCGAGCGATTGCCCGGAGCACAGAACTATCAGATAGTGGCGATGGAGCGCGAAGGCGAGGTTGTTTTTCTTCATCGCCTCGAACGCGGCGCTGCGTCGAAATCTTACGGCATCGAGGTCGCACGCCTCGCGGGTCTTCCGCCTGCGGTCGTCGCGCGCGCGCGCGATGTGCTGGCCAGATTAGAGCGTTACGAACTGGAGGTTTTCGCCGACGCAGAGAAACATGGTCAAGATGCTGCTCAACCGGCCAATGATTGGGATGCGTGGGCGTTGGACGAAGCTGGATTGAAGAGCGCCGCACGTCGCGCAAGACAAAAACGCATCGCGGCGCAAGCCACGCTCTTTGATGCTGCCAACCAGAGTATCCTTGACGAGGTACGCGGCGTTGATGTAGAAACGCTGAAGCCGGAAGAAGCGCTTGATATTCTCCAGGACATACGCAAACGGATCGTTTGAAGGTCAACGGTAAATGGTAAGTGGTGAATAGAGAAGAACAGGTTTTTACTATTCACCATTTACCATTTACCGTTTACCATTCGCTATTTATCGTCTATCGTCCAATTTCATGCTTGATTCTTTAACTTCTCTCCCACTCGAACAACAGATCGGACAATTTTTCTATATCGGGCTGCCGGGGACGCAACTCGATGTAGAAACGCGCTCGCTCGTTCGTGAAATTCAGCCCGGCGGCGTGATTATCTTTGGACGCAACGTCGCACAACCCGAACAGCTCCGCTCCCTGCTCGACGGCGTGCGCGAATTGATCCCCGTCGAATTGCTCTGCGGCATAGACCAGGAGGGCGGCCTCGTTGATCGCCTGCGGCGAATCTGCACGCCCATGCCTTCGGCGCGCACTATTCGCCAGCACGGTGATCTGGCGGCGGCGCGAGCCCTGGGGCGAATCACGGGCGAGGTGTTGCGCCTTTTGGGCTTCAACATGAATTTTGCGCCCGTCATGTCCATTATGACCGACGAGCGCGATTTGCTCTCCAACGGTCTTTACTCACGCTCGTTCGGACGCTCTCCCGGCGAAGTCTTAGGGTATACGACCGTGTACATGCGTGGCTTGCAAGGCACGGGCTGCTTAGGGTGTCTCAAGCATTTTCCCGGCATCGGCGCGGGCGAGATTGACACGCACGACGAGATGGCCGTCGTCCATCTGTCGCACGACGATTTGATCGCGCAAGACCTCGCGCCTTACATAGAGCTTTTTCAGCGCGAGGACGACCGCGTCCGCGCTGTCATGGTCAGTCACGGCGGCTTTCCCAATGTTGATATTCGCAAAGGTGTCGCCGGAGGCCGCCTCGCACCGGCTTCTCTCAGCCCGTCCATCTCCAATAAGCTTTTAAGAGATGAGCTTGGCTACAAGCATCTGGTCTTGACGGACGATCTGGAGATGGGCGCGATTGCCAAGCACTACAGGATTGAAGAAGCCGTGCTGCGCGCCTTCAAAGCCGGGCAGGATATGTTCCTAATTTGCTCGCATGCGGATGTAGCCCGGCGCGGCTATCATGCACTCCTGGAGGCCGCGCGCTACCGCTTAATCAAACCGGAGCGCATCGCTGCTTCACTAAAGCGCATCGCGGCTTTCAAAGCTCTGGCGCAGCCACCGCTTCCCTTTGACCGCGTGCGCTTTCAACAACTGTCGGACGAGATCGCGGAGTTGAATAGCAAGCTCAACTACACTTACGGAGGAACTATTGATGCGCGCCTATAAAACCATCACACCGCTTCTCATCCTGGCTCTGGTGGCGTTTCTTCTGCCGGGTTGCCGCAATCGCAGCGAGAATTTTGTGATCGCGCTTTCCGATAAGATTTCCACGCTCGACCCCATCGGCTCTGCAACAGTTGATGTTGCCAGCGAGCGCATCCGTGTTTTGATTTTCAATTCGCTGGTGAAGAAAAATGAGAAGTTCGACTACGTTCCTGATCTCGCCACCGACATCAAACGCGCCGACGACGGCCTGAGCTACACTTTCACCCTGCATGACGGAGTGACCTTCCACGACGGCAAGCCGCTGACCTCGGCTGACGTGAAATACACGATTGACGCCGTGCTCGCATCCTCGTCCGGTAAAGCTGCGAGCTTCTTTGAAGGCTCCGGCGCAGACAAGAAGGGACTGGTGGCTGGGGTCGAAACTCCAGACCCGCGCACCGTCGTCATCCGTCTGACCAAACCCTGGCTCGGCCTTCTTTCTAATCTCGTCGCCATCGCGATTGTTCCCAAAGACAGCTCGGAATCACAGAAGACGCACCCGCTCGGCTCCGGGCCTTTCAAATTCATCAGCTACGATTCGGCACAGCAGACAATTAATCTGGAAGCCAACCCCAACTACTGGGAAGGAGCGCCGACAATCGGCACGCTCCGCGTCCGCGTCATTGAAGACGGCAATGCTTTGCAGGCTGAGCTAAGAAGCGGCAGCGTCACTTTAGCGCCTTTGCCGACGAACCTGACGCCCGACGCCATCAAATCCCTTGAGCAAGACCAGAAGCTACAGGTGATGCCGTTCACCGGCGCAAACATCGTCTATCTGGGCTTCAACGTGCAGAATGCGCCGCTCGACAACGTCAAGCTGCGGCAAGCCATCGCCTATGCGATTGACCGCGAAACCATCATCCGCGACCTGATCCTTGGACAAGGGAAAGTAGCTCATTCGATTTTGCCGGAAGAATCCTGGGCTTATTCGCCGGGGCAGAAATACGCATACGACCCTGCGCGCGCCAAACAGCTTCTGGATGAGGCAGGTTTTCGTGACCCGGACGGAGACGGCCCGCAGATGAGATTTCAGAAACCCATCAAATTCCAAATCTCTTCCTCAAGCGTCGCCACGCGCCAGTACGTTGATGTCATCCGTGATTATTTGAAGAAAGTCGGCATCCCCGTTGAGGTGGAGACAATGGAAACCAACACGCTGCTGGCGCAGTTGCGTCTTGGGGAATTTCAGATGACCACCTCGCGCTGGGTCGGCGGCAATCAAGACCCGATTTTCCTGAAAGACCTCTTTCACTCTTCCGAGATTCCGACGCAGGAGCGCGCCAGCCGCAACCGCAGCCGCTATAAAAACCCTGAGCTTGACCGCATCCTCGATGAAGCCGTCAATACCGCCGACCGCGAAAAGGCTGTCGGACTCTACGCTCGGGCTCAGGAGATTGTCAGTCGTGACCTGCCACTATTCCCGCTCTGGTATCCGGCCAACATGGTCGTGGCGAACAAATCAGTCGGCAATATCAAAATTGACGGCAGCGGCGATTGGAGCTTCGTGCGTAATTTGACGTTGAGCAAGTAGTCTCGTAACTGCTGATAACAGGTTGCAGGTACAAAGAAGGAGATGAACAAACCACGAAGCCACACGAAACTGCTTAAAATGTCCGTGCCTTTTCGTGCGATTTCGTGTTACTTCGTGGTTCGTTTCATTATTACTTTTAACTGCCATTCGGTATTACTCTAAAGGAGATCATTATGGCTAACTCAAACTCATTCTTCACCACGTGGTCGCCGCGCCTGCTGAGCGTCCTCAGAATCGTTGTGGCATTGCTCTTCATGCAGCACGGAAGCCAGAAATTGTTCAATGTGCCGCCGGGACCGCCCGGATTATTCCCTGCCCCGTTGATGTCCCTGTTCGGTCTAGCCGGAATTTTGGAACTGGTCGGCGGGCTGTTTATCTTACTCGGACTGTTTACTCGTCCCGTCGCGTTTCTTCTGTCAGGAGAGATGGCGGTCGCCTACTTTATGAATCATGCGCCGAAGGGATTCTGGCCGGTGCTGAACGGCGGCGAGATGGCTGCGTTCTACTGCTTCGCGTTCCTTTACTTTGCTGTGGCCGGGGGCGGGCAATGGAGTTTGGATTACCAGTTGCGGCGGCGCAGCTAATCTCAAACGGGCACGACAGATGCCGGTCTTAAATTTCCTCGCCGAACTCTTTTAACGTCTCACGCAATCGGCTGAGCGACACAGCGCCTTCGCGTATCAGCCGAGGATGTTGTCCGCTGATGTCCAGGACGGTGGACGGCCTGTCGCCCTGCGATGCGCCGCCGTTGACTATCAAGTCCAAACCAGACGGGAAAGAACGTGAGACAGCTTCGGCGGTTCGCGCGGGCGGCTCTCCCGCCAGATTCGCGCTCGTGGCTGTCAGCGCCCCGCCGCATGCCCGGATAAACGAACGAACACCTTCATCACGAGGAAGACGTAAGCCGACTGTTCCGCTCGCGGCGGTCAACTCGTCCGGCACTTTCAATTGTGCCTTAACCACAATCGTCAACGCGCCCGGCCAATGACGGGCAGAGATTGAATTGAAGAGTTGTGATTTGATGAGGAGGAAACGCTCTGCTTCGCCCGCGTCGCTAATCACGACCAGCAGCGGCTTGTTCCCGTCTCTACCTTTCAGCTCATTCACACGGCGGAGCGCCTCCCCGTTGAATGGGTCTGCGCCAAGACCGTAAAACGTGTCTGTGCGAAAAGCTATGACGCCGCCTGCGGCTATCATCCGAGCCGCGCGTTCGCGAGTCTCCGCGCTGTCCTGAACCGTTATCGAACTCACTTGTAATTAATCACGTCGGGCGCGCTTCGTTTATAGCAGCTAACCGATTTTGACTCCGTAGCCGATGCCGTCGCCAAACGAGAGGACTTCTGCGCGCAGTTGCGGGTGATTGACGAAATGTATGTTGAACTCGCGCAACGCCTCCGTTGATGCTTGCTGATCGGGAGAGCGAATCAAGCCCGCCACCTGACCGCCCCACAGCACATTGTCGGCGATGACCACGCCCCCGACACGCAGCAACGGCAAACTTTGATCGAGATAATCCGAATACTCTTCCTTCATCGCGTCCAGATAGACAAGATCGAATGTCTCTTCGAGGTTCGGGATAACGTCCAGAGCCTTACCCTTCTCAATGCGGACGCGCTCTCGCACTCCCGCGCGCTGGAGATAGTCTTCGGCGCGACGAATCATTTCATCGTTCGGCTCAATGGTGACGATGAGGCCATCCTCCGGCAGCGCTTGAGCCAGGTGGACAACCGCGTAGCCTATCGCCATGCCGATTTCCAAGATTCGTCTGGCCTTCATCGCGCGCGCGGTAATCTCCAGAAAGAGCGCCACCTCGCGGTCTGCGATGGGCACTCTATTCTTTTCGGCGTCCGCTTCCATCTCCGCGATGATTCCGCGACTGGCGGGCAAAAGGCGTTCGAGATATTCCGCCTGCGCAAAATGAATGATGGCGTCAAGGCGTGCTTTCATAGAAGACTTCCTTCGTGGTCTGAATTGTTTAACTTCTTTCGTAAGTCTACTCTCAATAATTATGACAATGCAATTTATATCAGAGGCAGCCCCGGAGGGGCGGAATATCAGTAGCCCAGAGCGTCAGCTCTGGGTTAAGGCGCGAAGATAAAGTTTTAAGCCCCGGAGGGGCGACATAATCTATGTCGCCCCTCCGGGGCTTGCCCTTCTTAAGCTTTATCTTTCAACTGTCGGATTTCTCCTGCGCTTCGGATGAGACGGAGACGTAGCGGCGCGCCAGCCCCAACTCGCGCAGCTTGTGCTGAAGCGACTGGCGATGCATTCCCAGGATAGCGGCTGCGCGTGTGACATTTCCGCCGGAATCTTCCAGACAGCGCGCTATGTAACGTCGCTCAAACTCACGGCGGTCTGAGCGAAAATCCGCCGTGAAAGGAACGGCGAGCGAGCCATCAGTCTCCACCTCAGTCTCCGCGCTGCCGCCGCTGCTCAATGAAACTTTCTTAATCTCTTCCGGCAAATCCTGCGCAGTCAATTCATCACCTTCAGCCATAATCGCCGCGCGCTCGATAGTGTTTCTGAGTTCGCGCACGTTGCCAGGCCAATCGTATTCGATGAGCCGACGCAGGGCGGTCTGACCGATGGGGCGCACAGGCAGGTGATAGCGTTCAGCCGCACCCCGCGCGAATGATTCCGCGAGGACGGGAATGTCTTCGCGGCGCTCACGCAAAGGCGCAATCTCAACCGTCACGACTCTCAGGCGATAGAAGAGGTCTGCACGGAAATTTCCGTCTTTGATTTCCTGCTCAAGCGGGCGATGTGTCGCACTAACGATTCTGACATCAACCGGAATAGATTCGTTGCCGCCGAGCCGTTCGATGCGCCGCTCTTCGAGAGCGCGCAGCAGCTTGGCCTGCACATTCGCGCTCATGTCTCCGATCTCGTCCAGAAAAAGCGTGCCGCCGTCGGCCTGCTCAAATTTTCCTCGACGGCGCGCTGCCGCCCCCGTAAATGCTCCTTTTTCGTGGCCGAAAAGCTCCGACTCGATTAGCTCCGAAGGCAGCGCAGCACAGTTGACTGCGACAAAGTCGCCGTTGCGCCTTGACATGCTACGCTCATGAATCTCTCGCGCGACGAGTTCCTTGCCTGTGCCGGATTCGCCACGCACCAGAACGGTTGCATCCGTTTCCGCTACCTTCTCGATCATGGCTCGCACCCGCCGCATCGCTTCGGATGCCCCGATCAACGCGCCACGAGTTGTCCCTTCGATTTCAATGCGCCGTCGGAGGCTGCGGTTTTCGCGGCGTAACTGAACAGTCTCAAAAGCATTTTTGATAACGAGGCGCAGGTCGTCCAGCTCAAACGGTTTTGAGAGATAATCGTGTGCGCCGGATTTGATGGCCTCGACCGCCATTCGTTCAGAGCCATGCGCCGTGATGAGAATCACGAGCGGGGCGTCCGCGTTCGCCTCTTTCAGCTCGCTCAAAAATTCCAGCCCGCTTGCGCCCGGTAAGTTCACGTCGAGCAGCAACAGGTCAGGCCGCCACTCTTTCATCACTTGGCGCGCCGCTTCAACGCTGTCTGCTTCCTGAATTTCGTAGCCGAACCCATTGAGAGCGCGGCGCATTCCATAGCGCGCCGCCTCTTCGTCGTCAACGATCAGCAACCGCAATCCGCTTTCATTCGTCTTTTCAGCCATCTTCCGCAAAATTCTCCTACTCGATTTCCGAGCTACGCGGATTCATTTGCATACGCCGTGCCATAAACCAGCATGAACATCAACAGGCAACTTGTGGTAAAAGGGTGACAGCATGACGGAGATTAATCAACTGTTGACGCCCACCGGATTTGAAAGCAACGCCTCTTCAATGGTCGCGGGCGCAAATCAAGAAGGCAAACGCATCGTCTTAACCACCTTTGGCTCTTTCGGCGACATTCATCCCTACATCGCGGTCGGCCTTGAGTTGAAGGCGCGCGGGCATCAAGCAATCATCGCCACCAGCCCTTCATACAGGGAAAAGATCGAAGCCACCGGACTCGGCTTTCATCCAGTGCGCCCGGATATTCTGCCTCCTGAAGAAAACCTCGAAACGATCATCAAAGCCATGGACGTGATGAAGGGCGGCGAATTCATCATCAAGGAATTGTTCGCGCCCTACGTCCGCGAGAGTTATGAAGACTTGCGCGAGGCCGCTGCGCACGCCGACCTGCTCGTCACGCACATGCTTGCCTTTGCTGGCCCCGCGCTGGCCGAGATGTCGGGCATCCCCTGGATTTCCACAGTGCTTGCTCCCACATCGTTTTTCTCAGTCTATGATCCTTTCGTGCCTCCTCAACTTCCTGTCACGGGCAAGCTGCTGCGTCTGAGCCCATTGGTTGCGCGCCCATTTATCTACATCGCCAAACGAGTCTCGGATAAGTGGATCGAGCCGGTCTACAAGTTGCGCTCACAACTCGGTCTCCCACAGGGCAGGCATCCCGTCTTTGAAGGTCAACATTCGCCCGCGCTCGTGCTCGCGCTCTTCTCAAAAGTTCTGGGAGAGCCGCAACCTGATTGGCCTCCGCAAACCGTCATCACGGGCTTTCCCTTCTATGACAAAAAGGATGAAACGAGCATCTCGCCCGAGCTGGAAAAGTTTCTTGACGACGGCGCACCGCCGATTGTCTTTACGCTCGGCTCGACAGCCATCTTTGTCGCGGAGAATTTCTACCGCGAGAGTATCAAGGCCTCCCGCCTTATCAATCGTCGCGCGGTGCTGCTGATTGGCGATGCGCGCAACATGCCGACGGAGCCTTTGCCCGAAGGCATCGCCGCGTTCGACTATGCTCCTTACGGGCAGATTCTGCCTCGCGCCTCATTGGTCGTTCATCAGGGCGGAGTCGGCACAACCGGGCAGACCCTGCGCGCAGGCGTGCCCGCTCTGATCGTCCCCTTCAATCACGACCAGCCCGACAACGCCTCTCGCGTCGCACGCCTCGGCGTCGCGCGCACAATCTCTCGCGCCAGATACACAGCCACCGCGGCAGCGAGAGAATTAAATAGATTGCTGACGGATAAAAGTTATGCTGAACGAGCCGCCGCAGTTGGGCGTCAGGTGCAAATGGAAGACGGCGCGCACACAGCAGCAGACGAGATTGAGAAATTTCTCAGGGTAAAAGTAAAAAGGTAAATGGCAAAAGTGAGGCGGAAGCTATTTGATTATCCCCACGAGCAATCTTTTTTCAGCCCCGTCAGGGGCGGATGATAGTAGCCCAGCCATTTATGGCTGGGAATCAAGCCGGATGTAAAACCTGAGTCCCGTAGGGACGACTGAACAGACCCGCACTTGTTCAATCGTCCCTACGGGACTCGAACAATTATTCTCGCTCTATCCCCAGCACTGAAGTGCTGGGCTATTATCAAATTGTCCCTGACGGGACTCCCTCTGCTTTATTACTTGCCCATAGATTTAATAAAACGGCTTCCGCCTCACTTTTACCTTTTCACTTCCAAAGGCACATGCAGCTCAAATCGAGCGCCTTCACCTTTCTGCGCGGCAGTCAATTGTGCCGTCCCGCCCGCCTCTTCCATGCGTTTGCGAACTATCGCCAGCCCCAGCCCCGTGCCGCGTTGCTTGGTCGTAAAGAAAGGCTCCCAGATGCGCTCTCTGAGTTCTGCCGGGACGCCCTGGCCGCCGTCAATGACGGTGATGAGCAACTCATCTTTTTCGGCAATCGCTTCAACCATGACGCGCCCACCGAGAGGTGTAGCCTGGATTGCGTTGATTAAAAGGTTCGAGAGCGCATCGCGCACAGCCGATGCAGCCGCCCCGCTGAGTTCTTCCTGAATTGGCGCGTGGCAATCTATCTTGATGCCGCGCACGCTGGCTTCCGTGCGAAAGAGTTCGACGACGGCGCGGATGAGTTCATCCGCTCGGCTCGGAGAAACGGATGAAGGCTCATGGCGTGCGAAGCTCAAAAGCTGCGTCACGCTCCGGCTCAGACGATCTGTTTCACCGACGATTAAATTAAGGTCGCGCGCATATTCACGATTCAAGCTCTCGTCTTCGCGCATCACCTGCGCGATGGATTTGATGGCGGAGAGCGGATTCCTGACTTCATGCGCGACCGTTGCAGCCATTTGCCCAAGCGCCGCCAGCCGCTCGCCTTGCGCCAACCTGCGCTCCAGGCGGACGTTTTCTTCAACTAACCGGCTATCCTCGATGGCAATCGCCACTTGCCCTGCGAGGACTTCGAGAACGGCGCGCGCATCAGAGGTCAGCGCATCTCCCGCCGCATCAACCAGCATCAAGCCGACTACCTGTTCTTCTCGCCGCAGCGCATAAGCCAACTCGTATCCGCGCTCGCGCAAGATTCTCCCACCTTCAAGAGCCGCCCAATCCCGCTCTCTCAAAAAACCCAGAACTTGCTCCACCCACTCGCCGGATTCCATAGCTTCATTATTCGACTGCTCATCGCCGTTCTCTTTAATTACAGAATCCACCCCGTCCTGATTCTCATAGCGCACGATGAGGCGGACGCGGCGCAAGCCGAGCGATTGGGCGGTTCGCTCTTCGACAAAGCGCAGTAGTTCCGGCAGCTTCCTGTATTGACCTGCATGAGAGCCGATGCGTGTGACGACATCGCGGTACAGCGCCGCCTCGCGCTGGAAGAGTTGATGAAAGCGGCGCTCCAGCCAGCCACGCAGAGGCGCAGCAGCGAGTGCGAGTGCCAGTATCAACAGGGCTTCAACCGCACCGGCGCGAAGACCGAAGCCCGCCGTCAGCCATTCCCCAAAACGGCGGATGCCGAAAAGATAGACGGCCAACACCACGACGGCGAACGTGGCCGCGATCAAGCTCTCCTTGATAATCAGCTCAAGATAACGATAGCGATAGATATAGTAAGCAATCAGCGCCGATGGCAGCAGCGAGCCTAGATTGGCGAGCGTCTTCAGGTACAGTCCCGTTTTTGTCCCATCACCGATGCCGAACGCATAGACAGCGAGAATCAACAGAGCGATGGCGACCAGGGATGCGGCCAGCGTTCGCATCGAGCGCCGTTCGCCCACGCTTGACGCAAGGCGCGCGATCAACAGATCGGTGACTGCCACAAAGCCAAGCACGTAGGCCGCCCAGAGGGCGAAAGCCAGCGAGTAGGTTACGCCAGAGACAAAGGGCACGAATGTGTGCGCGAACCTTTCGAGCATCGGCTCGTAAGCTCCCGACCAGATGTGCGGAACGGCGGTGAAGATAAAAAGTGCCGGAACGTAAGAAAGATAGACACGCCCCTTTTCGAGCAGCGTCAAATCGCGTGTGCGCGCGTTTGCCCAGAGGTGAAGGTGAACATGCAGCAGGAAAGAATAAGAGAGCGTAATGCTCGTGAGCGCCAGAGTGTCCACGAGCCGGAGCGCGAATGCCCAGCGCTCACGCTCCAGGCCGAGCAATCCGTGCAGCGCCACAATCAAATTGCTCGCGTGCCAGATGCCCATCCCGACAGCCAGGAGCAGCAGCACACGCTCGACCTTCGCCAGACCTCGCCGCCGCCTGAGCAGCAGCGCCCCCATCCACAGGTGCAGCGCCGCCCCAGTGCTGTAGCCGATGAACTGTAAGACTTCGAGAGGAGACATGGGTCAAGTGACAAGTGACAAGTGACAGGTGACAAGTAAAACCGTGTTTCCTGTCACCTGTCACCTGTCACCCATCACGGCTTTTAGTTGGCTGCGCTCGTCGGCGCGCTCGCTGGAGTGAGAGTGATCTCGATGCGGCGATTACGCAGGCGATTGTTGGGTTTGGTGTTGGGTGCAAGGGGATTGCTCGCGCCCATTCCATTCGCTTGAATGCGTGTGCCGTCCACGCCCGCGCTGATGAAGTGGTCGGCCAGAATGCGCGCGCGATCCTGCGTCAGTTGCTGGAGGCTCGCTTCATCTCCGCGATTGTCCGTGTAGGCTTCAATCACGATCTGGAAGTCCGGGTTATTGGCGAACAAAGCGGCGAGCGGTTCGAGTTTCGCCTGCGCCGCCGCAGACAAATCGCTGGCGCGCGCGTTTGTCCAGAGTGATTCAGGAAGCGTGAGGACAAGCCCGCGCCCGGTTTCGCGCACCGTGCCGTAGCGCGCGAGCGTTTGCTTGAGCGTCGAAGCATTGGCGCGCTGCTGTTCAACCCTTTGCTCGTTAGCCTTGCGCGCTTCTTCCGCCGCGCGCTCGCCTTCGATGCGTGCGAGTTTTATTTTGGCATCTTCACCTTCCACGCGAACCGTCTGCAACTCGTCGCGCAGTCGTGCGACTTCAGTTCGTAGCTCACGCACCTGCTGTGTGGCATTGACCGCGTCGCGCTCGGCCAGTTCCCTTGCGCGTTGCTCATGCTCTAAAGCTCCGCGCAAATCTGCAATCTGCTGGGTAGCATTGGCGGTATTCTCTTCCGCGTTGCGGATGGCTGCGTCGCGCCGCGTAATCTCTTCTCGACGCTGGCGCGCAGCCTTTCCTGTTTCAGCCATCTCTTCGGCGCGTACCCCCAGACTGATTGCACGCCGCGCAGCCGCATCAATATCCGCTTCGGGCTGTCGTAAACGCCACGCATTCTCGGCTTGCTCCAAAGCGTCCTGCGCCTCCTTTAACGCTTCCGCTGCATCGCGTGACGCTCCGGCATAGCGCGCAAGATTGATTGCCTGTCGCGCACCGAGGAGCGATGTGGGCGTCTTGCGGTAATCGTCGTCGGCCACGTCAGGCACGCGCGCATCGTTGAAATAGTCGCTGGTGTTGCCGAGGTACTGCACGTTGACAGTCGCGATCTCCGCATCGCCGGGTTTTTGCGGCGGAAGGTTTTCAAGCACGACCATGCGACTGGGGCCGCGAACAAGGAAGTGCGGCTCGGCGGTCACAATCAAGGCGAAGGTTTGAAGCGGCGTGGTCACGTCGAGCTTTGAGTTGACGAGGAAGCTGCCGCCGCGTTTGATCTCGCCCATATTGTCTACGCGGCCTTCGGGCGAGATCGCCCAGAGCACGTAGGTCGTATAGACTCCGCCCAGCTCGTTGGCTCGCGGCAAATCTTCCACGCTCAACTCGACGCGCGTTCCGCGCCGCCCCGCCCTTCTGACCTTCGCTTCACCTTTCAGACGCGGCAGGAGTGTCGTCCCGCGAAACTTGACCGTGATGGCTTGATCGAGCGGGTAGGTGATCGCGACAGTCTGCCGCGCCAGATCGCTTTGAGCGTGGGCAAGCGGAACTGTGATTAAAAATGCGATGAACAGGAGAGATAAAATGCGTAAAGGAGAGGCAGGGTGCTTCATACAGCGATTGCTCCTTTGATTGGTATTGGCGCGCTTTTTCCGGTCTTGCGGGCGCGATTGCTTAATTTCCCAAAGCATTGATGCGCCCGGCTGTCTCATTGTTGCCGAACCTCTTTAATAGAATCAAGCGGCAATGCCGGTTCAGTCCTCAAGCTTGAAGGGCTGCTTTCAACCCCAAGCAGCCCTCATCCTTCCAGCTAAAACTTCAGATTTGACCTCGACATCCTTTTACACTGCGCGCCGCCCGGCGACCAGTTGAACAACAATGATAGCAATGGCGCAGAGCAGCAGGATGTGTATGAAACCGGATTTATGCAGCACCATTCCAATCGCCCATCCCAACACCAGCAACACCGCGACTAGCCAAACCCACATACCTCGTCTCCCTAGCCTCCTACTGAAGAATTATTCTTTCGCTGCCTTCACGGAATCTTTCGGCAGGCCGACGGCGCGCAATCCCGTTCCCGCCGTATCAGTGCCGACGACAAAAACATTTGAGCCGTCGCCAAAAGCCCCTGTCACAAGGGCACGCGATTTATTCGACCCGCCGCCAGCCGGAGCCGCGCCTTTGTATGCCTCTTCAGCTTTCCACAGCAAAGAACCGTCGCGTCCTGAAAAGCCGCGCGCGAAATCCTGTCCGGCTGGAACCAGCACGTCGAGCACGCCATCGTTATTCAAATCTGCGAAAGCGGACGAGGCTGCATCCGTCGCGCCCGACGTGTACCACTTGATCTTGCCGTCGCTTGTCCCGACGGCAACGAGGCGAGCGCGGCGTGTCAGCATGAGAACTTCCGGCGCGCCGTCTGCATCGAGGTCGGCGGAAGTCAGCGTTCCGGTCGGCGCATCACCTTCGGTTGCGATCCGCCCGATTGGTTTCAAATCTTCAGCAGTCATCGAGATCAAACCGCTTTCAGTTCCGATCAGGATGATGACGGCGCGTGGCGCGCTGACGACGAGCGGCGGCGTGGTAATCGCCGTATCCAACTTGACGAAGCGAACTCGCTCGCCGCTGCTGTTTCGCACATCAAGTATTCCGCCATCGAGCGCCAGGGCAACCCCGCTTCCATTGTTCAGGGGAAACGCAGTTGGTGAAGCAATCACAGGCGCGTCGAGTTTCTTTTCAGAAAGAATTTGTCCGTTCTCCGTATTTATCACAGTCAAAGATGGAGAACTATCTGAAGCAATCAACAGGGTCTTTGCACCGCCGCCCTCGGCCATAGCCACAGCGCCGTAGGTAGGACGCTCCCTTAGCGTTGCGCGCCATAGCTCGCGCCCCGTCCCGCCGTCGAGGGCGCGCACGCCTCCTTCAAATGCGCCGACGACATTCGAGAGACCGCCACGCCCGTCAATCAGAACCGGAGTGAACACAGGCGCACCACTATTTCCCGTCGGCTCACCGCGCTTCGCACCGGGGCGAAACCGCGCCGCCCACAAAGCAACGCCGGTCGCGCCGTCCAACCCGTAGACCATGCCATCACTGTTGACGCCGACGAGATCGAAGCTCGTCGCAGAACGAAGGTGCGCGACCAGAGGTCTGGTGATTGAGCCGGTCGTGGTGCGCCACCCGGCATTACCTGTCGGGAGTATCGGCGTCGCTGTCACAACTGCGCCCGGGTCTGTCCTGGCATCCTCTACTATCTCCACAGGTCTGGGCGCTGAGAAAGTTCCAGTCTCTTTGACGGCAGGAGCAACGCGCCAGAAGTATCGCCCCGCCCCAAGCTCTGTCACGACATATTCTGTGCCAAAGACCGCCCGGTCGAAGACTATGTCTTGGAACTGCTCGTCGTGTGCCAGTTGCAGCCTGTAGCGCAGGACACCTTGCTGGCCAGGCCAGCGCAGATGAAGCGATGTTTTAACTTGAGCTGTCGGCTTATTGCTCTGCGCGAGCAGGTGTGGCGGGGACGCGAGAGCAAAGACTAATATCAGAAGGATGAAACGAAGCATCAAGCAGCACTTGTGGGCCATATGAATCATTTCCGTTGAAGGTGCAGGCAAACTATTCGTCGTTGAAGCGTCCGCCCGCGAATTGGATTTAACTTAAGGGGTTTCGTTGAGCTTGTAGCCGACTCCGCGCACCGTCAGCACATAGTGCGGATTCTTCGGGTCGGCTTCCAGTTTTTTCCGCAGCCGATTGATGTGCGGGTCTATGTTTCGCTGGTAGCCTTCGTATTCCGTGCTCCAGACTTGATCGAGCAGGGCGTTGCGCGACCAGGCGCGCCCTGGCTCTGAAGCCAGCAGTTCGAGAATCTGAAACTCAAGCGGTGTCAATTCCACGCGTTCGCCACCGAGCGAAACTTCGTGGCGTCGTTTATCAATCACCAGCTCGCCGATTTCAAGTCGGTCGCCGTCCATGGAGGGCTGCGCGCCCCGCGAGCGCCTGAGCAGGGCTTCGACACGAACTTCCAATTCCCTCGGATTGAAAGGCTTGCCCAGATAATCATCAGCGCCCGCTGCAAAACCTGCGACCTTGTCGTCAATGCTATCGTGAGCTGTCAGAAACATCGTGGGCGTTTGGACGCCCCTGTCACGCACACGCCGCAGCAGGTCAATCCCGGTCATACCCGGCATCGAGACATCAAAGATGAAGCAATCGAAGCGTCCAGTGGAGGCAGGCTCAATGGCAGCCAGGCCACTATCCTTTTCCTCCACCTCGTAACCGATCCGGCGGAAATAGCCCGCCAGCAGAATACGCAAGTCCGCATCGTCGTCAACAATTAACAAGCGCTGGGCTGTGCTCATCTTGGTTTCTCGTTGCCCCACTATTTTCTCTGTGTTGAGTCAGTCTGGATTAGCGGGACTGATTATAGCGCACTTGGGCTATAACAAGCTGCAAAAACTGCGCGCACTGCACGCAAACAACCACAGTCGCTCAGAGCAGCCCTGGCGAGGCTTCAGCCTTGACGCAAGCGTTTAAGGATAAGTATATTCCTGATTTACCGATTAAGGGCGTCCGTTTTCACCCTACCTCCAAGCAACTCGGTCACGGGAACTCGCGCACTGGACTTGCGATGCAGGAATTCGAGCGACTACTAAAGTATCTCAAGCCGCACTGGGGAACGTTTTCACTGGCCACCGTCTGCATGCTGGCGGTCGGGCTGCTGGAGAGCGCGACCGGGGCGCTCATCGTTCCCATCTTCGACCAAGCTTTCGCGGGAGATAACGGTCAACGCACGCCGACACTTTACGGCCTCCAAAATGTTATCCCCACGTCGGGTCTCGCCGCCTGGCGCACCATCGCCGTCCTGCTGCTGGTTTTCACACTCATTAAAGGTGTGGCGGAATATTTCTCGTCCTATCTAATGGCGCGCGTCGGGCAGGCTTCCGTCCTTCGTCTCCGGCAAGACCTCTACGGGCATGTGCTGGGGCAAAGCGCAAATTTCTTCGAGCGCCATCGGACAAATTATCTGGTGTCGCGATTGGTAACGAGCGCCGCCGCCATTGAAGTAGCGGTGACGGCCACGCTGCGCGATATGCTGCGCGAGAGCTTTACGCTCATCGCTTTTCTGTCGGCTTCGTTTTATTACAACTGGCGGCTCACCCTCGGCGCGCTGGCCATTGCCCCGCTGATCGCCTTTCTGACGGCGCGCTTCGGGCGTTCGCTCCGAAATCTGGCGCGAGAATCTTTTGAAGGCAACAAGCGTTTGACCGATACGGCGCAGGAAGCGCTCGCCAATCAAACCATCGTTAAAGCCTATCGAGCGGAAGAGCATGAGCGCCATCGCTTCTCGACTGTCGCGATGGAGATCGTCCGGGCGAATTTGCGCTCGGCAAAGATCGGGGCGCTTTCCCCTCCGACCATCGAGATGATCGGTGTGGTGGCGGTCGTCGTGCTGCTCTTTTTCGGGCAGCGCGAAATCATGGCCGGACGAATGAACGCGGCGCAGTTTCTAACCTTTCTCTTCTTCCTCTTTCGCAGCTACGATCCGATGAGAAAACTCTCGCGGCTCTCAAACAGCATGGAACAGGCGCTCGCCGCCGCGCGCCACGTTTGGGATGTGATGGATGAGCATGCAGAGATTCCCGAAAAGCCGAACGCAATTGATCTCGCGCCGCTCGGCAGTGAAATCGAGCTGCGGGACGTTTCCTTCGGCTATGCGAACGAAGCGAGGTCTGTGCTGCGCGACGTGAGTTTACGCATTCAGGCAGGGACGATTGTCGCTCTCGTGGGTGAATCCGGTGGCGGCAAATCAACTCTGACCAAGCTGCTCCCACGTTTTCATGACCCGACGACCGGGGCGGTGCTCTGGGACGGGACGGATTTACGCGACGCGCGCGTCGCAAGTCTCCGGCGACAGATCGCGCTCGTCACACAGGAAACGGTGCTCTTTAATGACACAGTGCGCCACAACATTTCTTACGGGCGGTTGGGCGCAAACGATGCCGAGATTGAACAAGCCGCGCGCGTCGCCTTCGCTCACGATTTCATACAGGAACTGCCAAACGGCTATGAAACAATAGTTGGCGAGCGCGGCATCTTTCTTTCGGGCGGCCAGCGCCAGCGCCTCGCTATCGCACGCGCCGTGCTGGCAGACGCGCCCGTGCTGATTTTAGACGAGGCAACATCGGCGCTCGATGCGGAATCCGAGCGATTGGTGCAGCGCGCGCTCGCCAATTTGATCCGTAACCGCACGACCATCGTCATCGCACATCGTCTCTCGACCATCCGCCGCGCCGACATGATTGTCGTCATGGAGCGCGGGCGCATCGCCGAACTCGGCAGCCACACAGAGCTACTCGCTCGCGGCGGCCTTTACAGACGTTTATATGAACTTCAATTCGCAGACGAGGAGGAAGAAAAGCTAGTTGGCAGTTAGCAGTTGGCAGTTGGCAGAGAAGAATAATTCTTCCTGCTTTAACTGCCAACTGCCAACTGCCTGCTGCCTACTGTTTTTATGAAATCAATGACCGGATTCGGGCGCGGGGCGGCGACGGGAGAGAATTTCTCTGTCGGGGTTGACCTCAAGACTGTTAACAACAGATTCCTCGATATTCATCTGCGGCTGGGCACAGAGCTTTCGGCAATTGAAGCTCAGGTTAAGCGTCGCATCAGCACGCGGCTTTCTCGCGGGCGGGTTGATGCCAGCATCACTCTGGAGCGGACGGGCGAAGTGGCCTATGAGTTGAATCGCCCGCTGATTGCAGGCTACATCAGCGCGCTTCGCGCCATGCAGCAGGAGTTTGAGATTGCGGGCGAGCCTGACATCAATGTGCTGGCGCGTCTTCCGGCTGCGATGCAGCCTGTGCGTGATGGGCTCGATGAAAAGATGATCGCGGGCGTCGAGCAAGCGATTGACGAGGCGCTGGAGGAATTGGAACAGATGCGCGAGCGCGAAGGCGAGGCGCTGGCCATTGAGATGCATTCGCGCCTCGACGAGATTTCGCAGCAAGTCCCGATTATCGAAGCAGCCGCAGGCACGCTCGTTGATAACTACCGCGCGCGCCTTCAAAAAAGAATTGGTGAATTACTGGCTCGTGATGCGCAAGTGATTGAGGTGGATCAGGGTCGCCTCGCGCAGGAGGTCGCCTACCTGGCAGACCGCAGCGACATCAGCGAGGAGATTACGCGCCTGAAAAGCCATCTCGTCCAGTTTCGTGAGGCGCTGGATGGTGAAGGCGAAACGGGCAAACGCCTTGATTTTCTCTTGCAGGAATTGAACCGCGAGGCCAACACGGTGCTTTCCAAGTCAACCGATCTCTTAATCAAGGATGCGGCGCTCGCCATTAAAGGAGCAGTCGAAAAACTGCGCGAGCAAGTGCAGAATGTCGAGTGAAGTAAAAGATCAACCGAACGCGACCGCGCGGGAAGTGACCGCAGGACGGGGCATGCTGGTCGTCGTTAGCTCGCCTTCAGGCGGCGGCAAAGGCACGCTGATTCGCCGCGCGTTGAAAACCGTGCCGAATCTTGGCTATTCTGTTTCGTTTACGACGCGCCTCCCGCGCGAAGGTGAAGTAAACGGGCGCGACTATTTTTTCGTTTCCGAAGAGCGGTTCAAGCAAATGGTTGCCGCCAGTAATTTTTTAGAATGGGCGGTCGTGCACGGCAATCTCTATGGAACATCGCATCTTGAGATTGAACGTGAGTTGAATGAAGGTCACGATATTATTTTAGAAATTGACGTGCAGGGCGCAGAGAGCGTTCGCAGCCTCGTCGCGGATGCGGTCAGCGTTTTTATTCTGCCGCCATCATTTGAAATTTTGCGTAACCGTCTCGTTGGAAGAGGCTCGGAGCGTCCACACGACCTCGCTCTGCGGCTGCGAAACTCTCGCAGCGAGGTGGAGCATTATCGTGAGTTCCAGTATCTAGTGATTAACGATGATGCAGAGCGTGCTGCCGGGCTGCTGGCGTCAATCATCTATGCAGAGCGAGCCCGTCGAGAGCGACAGGAAGAGATTGCCCGGCGCGTGCTCGCAAGTTTTAAGCCTTCGGCAGAAGGGGAAAACCAGCCGCCCGAGGATTTGAGATTCAATAATTGATGGCCAGCGTCTTTCAGGATTGACTTTTCACACGCGAGACCGACAGGGGAGGTCTGTAAGCAAGATGACTAAAACAAAGACCGGGAATCTTCACAGCGCAGAAGAGGAGAGCAATCAACCCGAAATGGATTCCAAATATCGTTTGATTATCGTCGCTGCCAAAAGAAGCAAGCAGCTCCAGCGCGGCGCTCGGCCACGCATTGAACTTGATCCGCAGAAGCACAAATCCACCCGTATAGCCCTCGAAGAAATTCAACAGGGCAAGGTGAATTTCGAGATTATCGAGCAGGAATAACTCAGGAGACAGGAGACAGAAGACAGGAGACAGGAGAAAAGAATATCTGTGAATGCGGTTCTCCGCCTGATCCCTTCTGACTCCTGTCTCCTGTCTCCTGTATTATGCTCTTCACATCCCTTTGTAGTCGGGCCCGCCGCCGCCTTCCGGTGTTACCCAGTTGATGATCTGATAGGGGTCCATGATGTCGCACGTCTTGCAGTGGACGCAGTTTGAAAAGTTGATCTGCAAGTGACGCTTGCCGTCTGCGCCCCCATCAACCATTTCGTAAACAGCAGCCGGGCAGAAACGTTGACAGGGATTGCCGTACTCTTCAGCGCAGCGCGTGGAGCAGATATTTGTATCGAGCACGTGAAGGTGTACGGGTTGGTCTTCATCGTGCCCGACCGCCGCGTGGTAAACGTCTGTCAGCTTGTTGAATGTGATCTTACCGTCGAAGCGCAAGCCGTCATAACGCTGTTCGATCTGGTCGCCGTTGTAGCCGTAAGCCGAAAGCTTCTCCATCGCCTCGTGCCCGGGCTCCGCCGTTGCGCGGTCAAAGATTCCCCATGAACGCCCGCCCGTGATGAATTGCAACCCGGCGTTGGCCAGTCCGAGCCAGCGGCCATGACGAAAGCCCGCGTGAAAGTTTCTCACCCGTCGCAGTTCTTTCATAATCCAACTCTCATTGACGAGTTGCTCATAACGCTGAAGCTGCTGTGCGGAAAAGTCTTTCGCTAAGAGGGCTTCAAAGATAGTTTCGGCGGCGAGCATCCCGCTTTTGATTGCGGTGTGGATGCCCTTCAAGCGTTGCGAATTGAGAAAGCCCGCGCAGTCTCCCGTGAGCAGCACACCATCAGCATAAATCTGCGGCATCGCGTATGGGCCGCCTGCGGCAATCGTCTTCGCCCCATACCGAATCATCTTGCCGCCTTCCAACAGGCGCGCGAGAAACGGGTGCTGCTTGAAGCGTTGAAACTCTGCGTGTGGGTCTAAGAGAGGGTCGCGATAATCAAGCCCCGTGACGTAGCCGACGTTGAGAATGCGATTCTGCATTCCATAAACCCAGCCGCCGCCATAGGTCTTCGCGTCCGAAGGATAGCCCAGCGTGTGCGTCACGCGCCCCGTCGGGTAACGGTCATCCGGGAGTTCCCAGAGTTCCTTAATTCCCAGGCTATAAACCTGCGGCTCGCGTCCGTTGTTCAAATTGAGTCGCTGTGTAAGCTGCTTGGTCAAAGAGCCGCGCGGCCCTTCGCCCAGCACAGTGACTTTCGCCCGCAGATCAACGCCCGGTTCAAAATTGGCTTTTCGTTTCCCTTCTTTATCAATTCCCTTGTCGCCCGTGCGCACACCGACCACGCGGTCTTCCGTGTTGTAAAGCATCTCCGCGCCCGGAAACTCCGGGAAGATATTGACGCCCGCTTCCTCACATTTTTCACCAAGCCAGGCCGTCAGACGATTCAGAGAAACGATGTAGTAACCATGATTCTTGAGCGGCGGCGGGGTGATGGGGGAACGAATCGCGCGCCGTTTCGTCAGGTACAGGAAGTAATCTTCATTGACCGGGGATTCGAGCGGTGCTCCCTGCTCAACGAAGTCCGGCATCAATTCCTTCAACGCGCGCGGGTCCATCACTGCGCCTGAAAGAATATGCGCGCCGACATAAGCGCCTTTCTCAATCACTCCGATTTCAATCTCGCCAAGCGGCTCGCCTTTGCGCTTACCGCCCGCCACGGCCTCGTTGTGCTCTCGGACGAGCCTCGCCAGGTGCAGCGCCCCCGCCAGATTTGCCGGGCCAGCGCCAACGAAGACCACGTCCATTTCCAAGGTTTCTCGTTCCAAGTCATCAACTCCTATTTGAATAGATAAACGGCTTCCCTGCTCTGGACTAAAACTATTGCGTCTTAAAAATGAATGACCATTCAGTCAGCGAGTATAGCAAAGAGCCATGATTGAAGAAAGAAGCGGCAGCCCTTACCTCACCGCGCTCGACTCGCCTGACACTGCGCCGGTGTTAGGCATCTTCAAGATTCAACATGTAGAATGACTGAAATCGAACAATCTACGAGGGGATCATGACCGAGCACAAGCACACCAATCGTCTCTCGAAAGAGACCAGCCCGTATCTTTTACAGCACGCGCATAACCCTGTGGACTGGTATGCGTGGGGCGAGGAAGCTTTCGAGCAGGCACGACAGGAGAATAAGCCAATCCTTCTGAGCATAGGATACAGCGCATGCCACTGGTGTCACGTAATGGAGCATGAGTCGTTCGAGAACGAAGAGATTGCAAGGTTGATGAACGAGAATTTCATCAACATCAAAGTGGATCGTGAAGAGAGACCAGACCTGGATCAAATTTACATGAACGCCGTGCAGATGATGACCGGGCAGGGCGGCTGGCCGATGACCATGTTCCTGACGCCGGAGGGTGTTCCCTTTTATGGGGGCACGTATTTTCCGCCGCAAGATCGCTATAACATGCCCGGCTTTCCTCGCGTGCTGCTGGGCGTGGCAGAGGCTTACCGCTCACGCCCTGACGAAGTGGCCGAGACTTCCGTTTCCCTTCTCAAAGAATTGAAGCGGATGGGGCAGACGAACGAGTCAAACGAAATTCTCACCACAGAGATTCTAGACCAGGCTGAGCGCAGCATCGCGCGCAACTACGATGCGCGTCACGGCGGGTTTGGCAGCGCACCGAAATTTCCGGCGGCGATGAATCTGGAATTTCTCCTACGCCAGTATCATCGGCTAGGCCGCAGCGAAACTTTAGAGATGATCGAAAATACCTGCCGCAAGATGGCTGAAGGTGGAATGTACGATCAACTCGGCGGCGGGTTTCATCGCTACTCGACTGATGCTCGTTGGCTCGTCCCGCATTTCGAGAAGATGTTGTATGACAATGCCCTGCTCTCGCGCCTCTACCTGCATGTCTACCAACAGACGAAAGACGATTTCTACAGGCAAATCGCCGAAGAGACGCTCGATTATGTTGTCCGCGAAATGACGGACGAGCGCGGCGGCTTCTATTCCACACAGGATGCAGATTCGGAGGGTCACGAAGGAAAGTTCTTTGTCTGGACGCTTGATGAGGTTAAAGAAATCTTAGGCGAAGAAGATGGCGCGCTTTTCGCTGCTTATTATGATGTGACCGAGGGCGGCAACTTCGAGGGGAAAAACATTCTGAATGTCCCACGCTCAATGGAAGAGGTAGCGAAGGCAACAGGAGTCCCGACGAACCGATTGCAGGAAGCACAGGAGCGCGGACGCCGCGAGCTTTTCGTTGCGCGCGAGCGAAGAATCAAGCCCGACCGTGATGAAAAAATCTTAACCGCGTGGAACGGATTGATGCTGGCGAGTTTTGCCGAAGCCTCAGCAATTCTCGAAAGAGACGACTATCGAGAAGTGGCTGAAAAGAACGCTCACTTTGTTCTTGAGTACTTGAAACGTGACGGGCTGCTGCTTCGCACACACAAAGACAGTCAGTCGAAGCTTAACGGCTATCTGGAAGATTATGCGTTCCTGGCTGATGGGCTGATTGCGCTCTATCAGGCGACCGGCGAGCTGCGCTGGTTGGAGGAAGCGCGCACGCTCGTGGATACGATGCTCGACGAATTCTGGGACACGGAAGACGGCGGATTTTTCTATACCGGCAAAAGCCACGAAGAATTAATTGTGCGCTCGAAAGATTATCTCGATAACGCAACGCCTTCCGGTAATTCCGTTGCCGCCGAAGTGTTGCTGCATCTGGCCTACCTGACGGCGAATGAAGATTATTCGCGCAAGGCCGTGACGATTTTCCGCCTCATGCGCGACCAGCTCAAACGCTATGCTTCCGCTTTCGGTCGCCTGCTTGGTGCGCTGGATTTCTACCTTTCGACACCGAAGGAAATTGCCATTATCGGCGAGCGTGAAGCGGAAGATACTCGCCAACTCCTGCGGGAAGTCTGGACTCGACACCTGCCGAACAAAATCGTCGCGCAAGCTGGTGGGGAGGACACAAGCGCTGCCGAAGCAGTGCCGCTTCTTCGTGACCGCCCGATGATTGACGGACGCGCGACCGCTTATGTTTGCGAGCACTACACGTGCCAACAGCCAGCCACTTCGGCGACAGAGCTTGCCCGGCAACTTTCTTCCAGTGCGACTCGTGACGCTTCCGGCGGAGCAGCCAGCGCGTCCTAAACAATAAAAGCACGCTTGAGCGCCTCTAAAAGTTCTTCGCCAAAGCGAGCGATTTTTGATGCGCCTAATCCATGTATGGAATCGAGCGCCTCAACAGTCGAGGGTCGTTCCATCACCAGATGCTCCAGCGTCCGGTCAGGGCAGATCATATAAGCCGGGACGTTCAGTTCCGACGACTTCGCAAATCTCCACTTTTTCAGATAAGTAACGGCCTGACGCTCCTCGTCGGTTAGAGGTCGTGGGGGCGGTTGGGGCGCGCGTCTCTTGCGCGGCGTGCGAGCTTCACCGCTCGATGGCAGCAGCGTGGCCTGACGAAGAGCCGCATCAAATTTCCCCTGCTCTATCAGGATGCGCCGCAGCTCATCATAGACGCGGAGCGTGATGTGGGCGTCCAGTGCTGCGTATTCGAGTTGGGCGCGCGTCAGCGGGCGTCGCCTCCAGTTGGACTTTTGATAACTCTTGTCCAATTCGATGCCAAAGAGGTGTTCGACTACTCCCGCCAGGCTGTAGGACGGTAAACGCAAGGCCGAGCGCGCGAGCCGCAAAGTATCTACAAAAGCAGCCGGGTGCAGTCCGGCTCCCTTCAGCATTCCTTCATCAAAGCGCGCATTATGCGCCGTCATCGTCACGTCCGGCGATTCAATCAAAGGCCGTAGAAGCTCCACATCCACCGCCAGGACGTCGAAGACTAAAACCTCGCTTGCACGCGGCGCGATCTGCACGAGCGAAACGTGCGACCTGTTTGCCGCAGCATTCCAATAGGTTTCTGTGTCCAGGCCAACGATAGTTTCGAGGTGAAGACTCTGGAGGGCATTTAGCGCCTCATCGTTATCAGTGATGAAGCGAAAGTGTGGTTTAGTTAATTGTGCAGGATCAATCACGTTCGGCGTCGGATGCGAAGAGTTAAATCTTTCCTGACCGGAGCTATCTAAAAAAAGTAAGGCGCGCTGAAATCTCAACGCGCCTCCTCAATTTAGCCTGAAGGCAACAGACTACATATTCTTGTTACCCTTGTTCATATTGCCACCCTTGTTCATATTCCCGCCGCTATTCATGTTCATCCCGCCTTTATTCGCGTTTCCGCCACTACTCGTATTACCGCCGCTGGTGTTCGTGTTCATTGGCGTCGGCGTGCTCATCGGAGTAGATGTGGTGTTCATGGTCGTGTTCGACGTGGTGTTGGTTGTCGTCCCCGCATTGTTCGTATTTTCGCTTCCACAGCCGATTCCCAAAGCGGCGACGGCAAGCAAGGTAAGAAGAGCTAAAGTTCTTCGCATCGAGTTGTCTCCTGTAACCCAGAGGGTCAGATTGTTAGGGAGCTGAATTGGGAGCGTCGTCTCCGGCATCTCCGCTGGAACGCTTTCGCTTCAGCCCGGTCAATTGTTTGAGCCACATGAAGTCAGCTCTCTGCAACCGAGGTGTGTGACAGAGAGTTAATGCACGGGGCAGGTTTATTATTCACAATCGCTGATGTCCGCCTTAAATTGCTTCCGTCTGGCAGAGAAATTTTAACGGGAATCTTGGTTGATCCCCTCGTGATCTTAAAAACTTGCGCCTGATTGACCACTCGCGCGCGACCTGTTGCACAGGCCAGGGGTTTTCCTCACAAGAGCCTGCCGCGCGTGGCCTTTTCGGATCAAAGGGCGCTGACGAATTTATGGCGCGCGCAGTGTAGCATTAGAATCGTTGGAAATAAACGAAAAAATTGGTTTTCTTAAACAATTTACTGCTCCTCACAGCCTGCGCGACCTAAGAAAAGCCTTGACGGAGCATCTTAAATTGGGTATTGTTGGTCACATGCCAACCATGTTTGGCATATGTCCGATTTTTACATTCGCTCCTCCGACTCAGAGCAAGGAAACTTCCTGTCAAGCCTTTGAGTTAAGTCATCCTCAGGCAACATTAATCAATCAACTTCCCCATCACTTTCTGAGAGGAATCAATTTTCGCTATGCCGGAAGGAAACTGGAAAACTCTCGCACTTCTGGGCTGCGTGGCTGCGCTCGCCTCCGTGCTGCTGATTTTTTCCCTCGTCTCGCTCGCTAATTTACCGTTAACGGGATGGGCAGGGCTGCCGCCCCTGGCTGGGTTGCTTATTTTGACTCTGGCCGCCAGCCGTTTTACGGTCTCAGTGACCAGCGGTGACGGCGTGAGCCAAAGCGAAAAATCTATCGCCGATGCTTTCATCTTCCTGGCCGCGATGATGTACGCGGTGGAGCCTGCCAATGCAGTCGGGCCTGCGGTGATCCTCGCGGCGATAGTCGGTTTTATCTCTTCATGGAAATCATCTGATCGCCGCATCACGGTTTTCACCACCGGCGCGGCTATCATCTCCACTTACGCAGCCGTCTCACTCTATGGATTGCTGGTACATACCTTCTTCGAGAAATCGAATAGCGGTGCACAAAGTTTACCGCTTGAGCCTTTGCTCTTGCCTCTCTGTGCGCTGGCGCTCATCCAGTATTTTCTCAGCACCATTGCCACGTCCGCCTTCATCGCTTTCGATTCAGGAAAGACTCGCCTGACGCTCTCGCGCGAAAGCCTGGTCTGGACTTCCATCACCGAAATCGGCAGCGCGGCATCTGCGGCGCTCTTTTATTCGGCTCTTAACAGTGGCAGCGTTCCTTTCGTCTTTGTTGGTCTCTTGATTATCGGACTTGTGCATCTGCTCTATCGCTTCGATGAGCAACGTGTTTCAGAGGCACGCCGTTCTGAAGCAGAGAAGGCGCGCCATATTCAGGAGATGGCAGACCTGCACATGAACACCATCGAATCGCTCGCCATCGCGATTGATGCCAAAGATCAGACCACTCACGGACACGTTCGTCGGACACAAATTTATGCAACGGAGATGGGCAAGCTGCTCAAAGTCAGCGAGCCGGAGATTCAGGCGCTGGTGGCGGGCGCGCTCCTGCACGATATTGGTAAGCTGGCCGTTCCTGAATATATTTTGAATAAGCCTGGCAAGCTGACCGAATCCGAGTTTGCCAAGATGAAAATTCATCCGACTGTGGGCGGCGACATTCTGAAGCGCGTCAACTTTCCTTACCCGGTTGAAGACATCGTCCGTTATCACCACGAGAAGTGGGATGGAACAGGCTATCCGAAAGGTTTGAAGGCTCAGGGTATTCCGCTCGTCGCGCGCATCATCTCGGTGGTTGATTTCTATGACGCGACACGTTGCGACCGCCCGTATCGCAAAGGCATGACGCGTGAAGACTCTCTCACGTTATTGCGAAAGATGGCTGGATCATCTTTCGACCCGCGCGTCGTCGAAGTCTTCATCGAGCACGTTGAAGAGTTTGACAACATGATCGCGGCGCAGGACATCCGGGAGCAAGTCGCCTCAGAAACTGAAGAAGATGAAAATGGCGCTCGTCCTGATGCCGGTCTCGCATCCGAAATTCTCGGCACGGCAGATGACGCCCTCGGTTTCCGCTCGATCACAGAAGCTCAGCGCGAAGTATTCGCGCTCCATGAAATCGCACAGACAATCGGATCATCCCTCAATTTACAGGATACCGTCGCGCTTGTTTCGAGTAAGCTCCGGGCGATTGTTCCCTTCGACACCTGCATCATCTACCTCGTTGACGAAAGATCAGGGAAAGCCATGCCAGCGCACGTCGCGGGTGAGAATTTAGAGGCTTTTGCTAAACGACGCATCAATATTGGCGATGGTATTACCGGGTGGGTCATTGCTAATGCGCGTTCGATGTGTAACGCCTCGCCGGAACTCGATCTGGTCGGCTTGCCGGAAGAGATCACGAAGAGCATCAGAGGAGTGCTCGTCTCGCCGCTGATTCGCGAAGACGGCGCGTTTGGAGCTATCACGCTCTATTCCAAGAGCCGCATCTCATATACGACCGAACATGTCCGGCTGCTCGAATCCGTTTCGCAGCATGCTTCTTCGGCGCTGAACAACGCGCTGACGTTTGAGAAGACAAAGGAGAGCGCGCTAACCGATCCGCTGACGGAACTGCCAAACGCGCGAGCGTTCTACATGATGCTGGAGCAGCGAATTGCCGAAGGCCAACGGTTGAACAAGGAATCCTTAGCCGTCCTTTCGATGGATGTGGACGACTTGAAGAAAGTGAATGATGCCTACGGACATGCCATCGGTGACCGAGTGCTGGCCAGCATCGCCAAGGTCATCAAAAAAGAGATGAGGCAAATGGACATTCTCGCACGCTATGCGGGTGACGAATTCGTTGCCATCATGCCGATGGCTTCGACCGCGATGGCAAACATGGTCGCCGAGCGCGTGAGATCAGCCGTCGAAGCGCAGAAATATTCCGTTCGCACAGGAAAGACCGTTGAGATCGGAATTAGCATCGGCGTCGCCTGTTTCCCCACTGACGGTGAAACGACCGAGCAGCTTTTCGCTACTGCCGCGCGTAACATGCAGCATGACAAGCATGCACGCAAGCTGGTTCCGGCTCTCTCAGAGTCCGTGAATGTTTCGGTGATAGAGAATTTCAGGTAAATTACCGGTAGTTTTATTCCGGCGCACGTTGCTTCCCTGAGCAGCGTGCGCTTTTTCTTTGTGTGCTGCTTTTGCACGCGGTCGCGCATCTCGCGTATAATCCCTCCATCGCAATCGGGCTTTAAGATCACAACACGCATGAGCGACTGTGTGCGACGGAGAGCGTCTCTCGTGAGCGTGCAGCCGCTCGGCGTTCTCACTTGAAAGACTGATTCCATGACTAAACAAGCCACACCTACGAAATCGCGCGTCGGCGCAGAGGAAACTAGCGCCACCGGCGTGATCGAAAAAGAAGCAGCCACGCCGGACAATGCGGTTCAGGCGCGTCAAGCAGAGCAGAAAGGTCGAATTGAGGAGCTTGATGACGAGACACTGCTGAAGCTGCTCAACCAGATGATTCTCATCCGGCGCTTAGAGGAGAAATGCGCCGAAGATTACAGCCTGGGCAAGATTGGCGGCTTCTGCCATCTCTATATCGGTCAGGAGGCGGTCGCAGTTGGCGCAATCTCTGCGCTTCGTGAGGACGATTATCTGCTCACGAGTTACCGCGATCACGGTCACGCAGTCGCCAAAGGCATCAGCCCGGACGAAATTCTGGCGGAGCTTTACGGTAAGGCCGGGGGCTGCTCCGCAGGCAAGGGCGGCTCAATGCATCTCTTCGATTCGAGCGTGAATTTTCTGGGGGGGCATGCGATTGTGGGCGGGCAGATTCCGCTCGCGACGGGAGTCGCGTTTGCCTCCAAGTATAAGGGGACGGATCAGGTGACTCTCTGCTTCTTCGGTGAAGCCGCGGTCAATCAGGGCGCGTTTCACGAATCGCTGAACATGGCGCAACTCTGGAAGCTCCCCTGCATTTACATCTGCGAGAACAATCAATACGGAATGGGAACGTCGCTGGAGCGCGCGATGTCGCTTCACGATGTTTCGCAGAAAGCTTACGCTTACGAAATGACTTCTGAGTTTGTTGATGGGATGGACGTGCTCGCCGTTCGCGAAGCCGTTGGGCGAGCCGTCGAGCGGGCGCGCCGGGACTATCTGCCGACGCTGATCGAAGTTCGCACCTATCGTTTCATGGGGCATTCGATGTCTGACCCCGGCAACTATCGCACTCGCACCGAAATTGAAAAGCATCAGGAACGCGACCCGATCAAACTCTTCACGGCGAATTTGAAAGAGAAAGGTATCCTGACGGATGACCGGCTGGCGGCCATCGAAAAGGAAGTGCGCGAGCAAGTCGAACACGCCGCACGCTTCGCCGACGAAAGCCCTGAGCCAGACCCGGCTGAGCTTTACACGGATGTCTACGCCAATCCCGTGACAGGAGAAAAGCCGTAAATCGTGACAGGTGACAAGTGGCAAGAGAAATGCTTTTACTTGTCACCTGTCACTTGTCACCTGTCACTTGTCACCTGTCACGGCTCTTACCTGTCACTTGTCACGAGGTTCAAAGATGGCTGTAATCACAATGCGCGACGCGCTCAATCAGGCATTACGCGAAGAGCTGCGCCGCGATGAGAATGTCTTTTTGATGGGCGAGGAGGTTGCTGCTTATCAGGGAGCATACAAAGTCACCAAAGGTCTGCTGGAAGATTTTGGCGATAAGCGCGTAATTGATACGCCGATCACGGAGCTTGGCTTTGCGGGTCTCGGCGTCGGCGCGGCGATGGTTGGCCTGCGTCCCATCGTCGAGTTTATGACTTTCAACTTCTCTATTCTCGCGACAGACCAGATCATCAATTCAGCCGCCAAGATGCTCTACATGTCCGGCGGGCAATTCAAGATTCCGATTGTCTTTCGCGGCCCGAACGGTTCTGCCTTTCAGGTTTCTTCGCAGCACTCGCAGGCGATGGAATCTTGGTTCGCCTATTTTCCAGGCATCAAGGTCGTCATGCCATCCACTCCGGCTGACGCCAAAGGTCTCTTGAAGAGCGCCATCCGCGACGATGATCCGGTCATCTTTCTCGAACAGGAAAGAATGTATGGCAACAAGGGCGAAGTGCCCGACGATGAAGATTTCACCATCCCGCTCGGAGTCGCCGAGGTCAAACGCGAAGGCAAAGATGCGACCATCGTCGCGCGTTCCCTGATGGTTCCCGTGGCGCTGAAGGCTGCGGAAGAATTAGAGAAGCAGAATGTTTCATGCGAAGTGATTGACCCCCGCACGATTCGCCCCCTCGACATCGAAACGATTATCAATTCTGTCAAGAAGACCAATCGCGTGGTCGTGGCGGAAGAGTCGCATCCTTTTTGCGGCGTCGGCGCGGAGATCAGCGCGCAAATCAATGAGCGCGCATTCGATTACCTGGACGCGCCCGTCCGTCGCGTCTCCGGCGTGGATGTCCCGATGCCCTATGCCAAAAATCTGGAAAAGCTGGCTATCCCCGACGTTGAGCAAATCATCAAAGCCGTGCGCGAAGTGGCGTACTTAGATTAGGAGGGATGAGGGATGAGGGATGAGGGATGAAAATGGCTTGAGCGAATTGCTCGTTGAATCAACAATTCAACTGAGCTTTTCATTCATCCCTCATCCCTCATCCCTCATCCCTTGAAAATGTATGGCTACACAGGTCGTAATGCCCAAGCTTTCTCCAACGATGGAGGAGGGACAGATTTCAAGGTGGCTCAAAAACGAGGGCGACAAAGTCTCGATGGGCGAACCGCTCGCAGAGATTGATACGGACAAAGCCACAATGGAGATGCAGGCGCTCGGCTCAGGCGTACTGCGGAAGATTTTGCTCAAAGAGGGTGAAAGCGTACCGCTCGGCCAGATAATCGCCGTCATCGGCGAGCCTGACGAGGACATTTCCGCCCTGCTCGGACAAGCCGAATCAGCCGGAAAAACTCAGGCCGCTTCGCAAGCGCAAACTGCCGAAAGTGAAAAGCCTGAAGCCCCACCCGCCGAGAAAGCTCCGACGAGCGAGCCCAAACCTGCTCCACCTTCGTCGGGCAACGGAGCGCAGGCAGCCACAGGCGACGGCCAGGGCAACGACCGCCTGATCGTCTCTCCATTGGCCGCGCGGATGGCGGCAGAAGCTGGCATCAACCTGCGCTCGTTAACGGGGAGCGGCCCCGGCGGGCGAATTGTCAAACGCGACATTGAAGCTGCGATGAGCGCCGGTCAGCAATCGGCGGAAGCAGGCGCTTCGCAAGCTCCTCAAAGACACCTGCGCGCCGTCCAACCCGGGACGCACCCAGCACAGCAGCCTTCCGTCGAAGGCGCTTCGCCTTATCGTGATGAGCCGACATCTGTCATGCGCCAGACAATCGCGCGCCGCCTGGTGACATCCATCGGGCCTGTGCCCCATTTCTTTCTGACCACAGAGATTGAGATGGACAGAGTCGCGGAGATGCGACGCTCAATCAACGAACTTGATGCGGAGCTTAAAATCAGCATCAACGACGTGATTATCAAAGTTGCCGCCGCCGCACTGATTCAACACCCGCAGGTCAACGCTTCGTTTCAGGATAGAAACGTCCGCTACTACGAGCGCGCGGACATTGGCGTGGCAGTCGCCATCGAAGATGGATTGATAACTCCAGTCGTGCGCGCCGCAGACCAAAAATCTTTGAGCCAGATTGCCAGCGAAGTTCGCGAGCTGGCCGAACGAGCGCGTTCACGCAAGCTGCTTCCCGAAGAATACACAGGCGCGACTTTCTCCATCAGCAATCTTGGCATGCTCGGCATAGACGAGTTCACAGCCGTCATCAATCCGCCCGAAGCTGCCATTCTCGCCGTTGGAGCAGTCACACCGAAAGCGGTCGTGCGCGATGGCCAGGTGACTGTGCGTCAGATGATGCGTGTGACGATGTCGTGCGATCATCGCGTTATTGACGGCGCGACGGGCGCGCGTTTTCTACAGACCTTTAAGCGCATACTCGAAAATCCGCTCCTGATGATCGTTTGAAACGAATAGCGACCCTTCAACGCGGAAGCGCCGCGCCGCATCTGGCGCTCATCAGTGTCCAACTCATGTTCGGCACGTGGCCGATATTCGGCAAAATCGCTTTGCGGGTTTTGCCAAGCACCGGCCTCGTCGCGCTCCGTGTCGCTGGCGCTGCCGTCGCTTTCCTCATCCTTCAGCACACGTTTGGCCGCGCTCAAAAAATCAGCGCAGGTGATTATGCGCGTCTTGCCCTTTACGCCCTCCTCGGCGTGGTGCTCAATCAATTCCTTTTCGTTAAGGGTTTGTCTCTGACGACCGTCATTAACGCGACGCTGTTGGGGACGACTATCCCTGTCTTCACGCTGCTCGTCAGTCTCACACTCGGTTACGACCGCCTGACGTTTCGCAAAGCGCTCGGCATCGCGCTGGCTGCCTCCGGTGTTATTTATCTTCTCTACCCCGAAAGACATTTCTCCAGCGACTCGGCCTTCGGTAATTTCCTGATCGTGCTGAACTCCATCTCCTACGGCGCGTATCTCGCCATCTCAAAGGATATGCTGAAGCGTTACGGGGCTTTGACCGTGATTACGTGGATTTTCATTTTTGGCAGCATCGCCACGATTCCCGTCGGCGGCTATGCGCTGGCAGGTGCGCCGTTACGCGAAGTCGGAGTTGGCGTCTGGCTCGTCGTCATCTACATCATTCTCGTGCCGACGGTCGGCGCATACTATTTGAACGCCTGGGCGCTCGCCCGCGTCGAGCCGAGTACGGTGGCCGTTTACATCTATCTTCAGCCGCTCATCGCCTTCGCCCTTGCGCCCTTAATCCTCAACGAGAAATGGAATTCACGCACATGGCTGGCCTCTGCCCTGATTTTTTCCGGCGTCGCCGTCGTCACCTGGCGCACACGCAGCCATCCTGTCGAAGAAGTTTCCGAACACCCTGAAGCTCTCGGTCATTAGTAATCGAACTCGCCAACATCGGGTTAAGCGAAAAAGACACAATCCACGAATTCACACGAAATCGCACGAACTTGCTTGAGGTTTCTTCGTGCAGTTTCGTGTGAATTCGTGGACGGCTCAGGTCATGCCTCATTCAATTTTGCCGTTTATCTGATTCACAGGTCTGCTGGTATATTTGACGGCGAGATGGCAACAACAGTGAACAGAATTTCCCTTGAGGCAGAAGATGCTGCGAAAACTTCTGTCGCGCGGCTGTCGATTCTGGCGGCGGCGTTTCTGGTTGTGCTTAAATTGGCGACGGGCTTCATCACCGGCTCAATCAGCGTCTGGGCATCCCTGCTTGATTCGACGATGGACATTTTCGCTTCGGCTATCAACTATGTTGCCGTGCGCGCCGCCGCCCGTCCTGCCGACGAAGACCACGCCTACGGGCACGGCAAAGCTGAATCTCTGGCCGGGCTGTTTCAATCAATCGTCATCGCCGCTTCAGGAATTTTTCTGATCTACGAATCTATTCGCCGGATCATCTATCCCAACCAGATCAACTCCGAGTGGGTCGGAATCATCACGATGCTGGTGGCCGCTCTCGTGAGCGTCGCCCTCGTCGTGCGGCTCAGGCGCGTGGCGCGCGAGACGGAATCACCCGCGCTTCAGGCGGACGCCACGCACTACGTGACGGACATTTATACAAACCTGAGCGCCCTGCTGGCGCTGGTCATCGTCGGTTTGACTCCCTGGCAAATCGCAGACCCGCTGATCTCCATCGCCATCGCATTCTACATTCTCTGGTCAGCCGTGACTGTCGGGCACGAGTCAATTGATGTGCTCATGGATCGTCGGCTGCCGCTCAAGGTGGACGAGCAAATCGCGTCAGTGGTCAGCCGCTACAGAGATCAGGGGGTGCTCGGTTTCCACGACCTGCGGACGCGCCGCTCAGGTTCACAAAAATTCATTGACCTGCATCTGGAAGTCGAGCGCAACATGAGTCTTCAAGATGCTCATGATGCAACCGTGCGCGTGCTGCGCGAAATCGAGGCCGAGATTCCACGCGCCCGTGTACATATTCACACAGACCCGTCGGGATAAGAGATAAGAATTGAAGTCGTTCATAAGGGAGATAACCGGAATGATCCCGGATATCCCCCTCAATCCGCTGGATAACTCGAACTGGTATTGATAACGCGCACAATCAGCGTATTATCTGTACTCGTTCCGCTTATTCAATAGTTCTGCGGGTATGTTCTGACATAAGTGAAGGAGATAAGTTATGACGCACAAGCCACTCTCAATCGTTCAATTTTGTATGGTCATAATCGGCGGATGTTTATTACTTATATGTGCGTCCATAGTTGTTCGTGGGCAAGGGTCAGGCACGCTGGTAAATACACCTGCAAAACCAACGACACCTGCGAAGGCCGCTTCCTCCAAGAGTTCAAAGATGAAGAAAAGCTCTACAGCTTCTAAAGCTTCAGGAGCGAGGCGAACAAATAACGCCAGGGATGCAGCGGCGGCAACTGAACGTACATTCTGGGAGAGCATCAGAACCAGTTCTAATTCAGAAGATTTCCGAGCTTATCTGAATAAATATCCAAATGGAGAGTTTGTTGATTTAGCTAAAAACAAGCTGAAGACGCTGGAAGCTGCAAACGCTAAAAGCAAAGACAACTCTCAGTCCGCGGAGAACGTATCTCCATCATGGCAAATGGTAGGCGTCTGGCGAGCCAATAGCACTGAGTTTGGCTATAACTGGGAAATAACTTATACAGCTAATGCTGATGGAACTTACCAATATTTTGCTAGAAATGGGCAAGGGGGTACAGCACAAGATTATGGATTATGGCAATATTCTAATGGAGTGCTGTATCAGAAGTTCTCTAATGGGGCTTCCGGGAAAGGCTCAGTTGAGTGGCTTGATAGGAATACCTTTGTATTAACTATCATAGATAATGGGACACCAGCTTATAATGGGATGAAGCGCCGCTATCACCGAATAAAGTGAGACGAATGACAGATTAAATTAATTCGAGTTTTACGCTGTCTTGATCGCCCTGATGGTTTTTTGATTTTCAACTTCAGCGAGGCGGCGCAGTTCGTAGAGTTTCGTCAGAGCTTCGACAGGCGAGAGATTGTCCAGATCAAGATTGTGCAGGGCTGACGCGATTTCTGCGGCATGCGATAACGCATTGGTCGCACCTGTTTCTTTGCTCGTCTTCTCTGCCACGCCTTCCGGTTGATGCCCGTGCGCTTCGTAGTGGCTTAAAAGCTCTTCGGCGCGGCGGACGACTGGGCGGGGCAAACCTGCGAGTTTGGCTGCATAGACGCCGTAGCTTTTCTGTGCGCTGCCCGGACTGACTTTGTACAGAAAGACCAGATCACTTCCCTCTTCATCAATCTCGACGTAAAGATTCCTGAGACGCGGCAGAACTTCCGCCAGCTCGGTCAACTCATGATAGTGCGTTGCGAAGAGTGTCTTGGAGCGAATGTGCGGGTGGTTGTGTATATATTCGACGACGGCGCGAGCAACGGCCAATCCGTCGTAGGTCGAAGTTCCACGCCCAAGCTCATCGAGCAAAATCAGTGAGCGTGGGCTGGCGTGGTGTAGAATCTGCGCCGTCTCGACCATCTCGGTCATAAAAGTTGACTCGCCGCTTCCCAACCGGTCGTAGAGCCCGATGCGCGTGAAGATGCGGTCGCAAAGCCCTACGGTCGCGGAGAGTGCCGGAACGAAACTGCCCGTTTGCGCCATCAGGACGATCAGCGCAGTTTGCCTCAGGTACGTTGATTTGCCGGACATGTTCGGGCCGGTGATTAAAGATATTTGGGCTTCCGCGTCGTCTCCAAGCTCTGTGTCATTAGCGACGAAAGCGCCGTCTTCAACCATCCTTTCGAGCACGGGATGACGGCCTGCTTTGATTTTTAGCTCAGGCGAATCAACGATTGATGGGCGGACGTAGTTAAAGACTTCGGCCACTTCGGCCAGAGACGATGTTGCATCGAGATAAGCGATGCTTCCGGCGGCGGTCAGAATCTCTTCCCTGTTTTTCCCGATCTCCGCACACAGGCGACGGAAGAGGCTTGCTTCTAGTTCCGCAATTCTGTCCTGAGCGTTGACGACGAGCGATTCAAACTCCTTGAGTTCGAGCGTGACGAAGCGTTCGGAAGCGGCGAGCGTCTGCTTCCGCGTGTAGTCAGCCGGGACGAGATGCAAATTCGGGCGCGTCACTTCGATGAAATGGCCGAAGACTTTGTTATAGCCGACGCGCAGGCTCTTGATTCCTGTGCGCGCACGCTCGCGCTGCTCCATCTCGGCCAGAAATGTCTTACCGTCGCGCAACATGCTGCGCAGTTGGTCTAACTCTCCCGAATATCCTTCGCGGATAATTCCTGTCTGCTGAGGACGGCGGGAAAGCTCATCAGCGATTGCTCTCCGAATCAAGCTGGCCGTCGTTTCGCACGATGGCATGACGGCGAGCAATGTCCCAAAACGTTTTGAATCTCTCTGCAAAATGGCGCGCACGCGCGGAATCGTCTCCAAGCCCTGTCCGAGCGCGAGCAGTTCCTGCGCCGACGCAATGCACGCACGCACACGCGCAGACAAACGCTCCAGGTCATGGACGGACTCGAAAGTTGTGAACAACTCCGCACGCTCTTTGCCGTGAGCATGAAACCAGGCCACATGCTCCTGTCGGCTCATAATCTCCGCGACATCCAGCAGCGGCTGGCGCAGCCAACGCCGGAGCAGCCTTCCTCCCATCGGCGTGCGCGTGCGGTCAAGCGCGTTGAGGAGCGACGGCGCGGTTGAGTTGTTCTCGAAGATTTCGAGGCTGCGCACGGTCTGTACATCGAGCATCATGAAATTATCTGTGCGATAGCTCGATAGTCGCGTCAACTGCCCGGCAACATTCATCTGCGTATCGCTCAAGTAAGTGATGAGCGCCCCGGCGGCAGCCGTCGCAAGCGGCCAGTTCTTCAATCCGAACGCGGCGAGGGAACGCGTGTGAAAATGCTGCAAGAGCGTGCGACGCGCATTCTCAAACTCGAATGCTTCATCGCGGTAAGGCGTCCTAAATCCCGGCAAAGCATCGCTGTCAGCTTCCGGGCTGGCGCGTGGCAGGAGAATTTCGGAAGGCGCGATCCGTTGAAGCTCTGCAATCGCAGCATCACTATCAAGCTCAGTCGCTGCGAACTCGCCGGTCGTCACGTCGGCGTAAGCGATTCCGGCGCGCTTACCCATCGTCACACACGCAGCCAGATAATTATTGACCTTGTTATGCAGCAGGCCGGGTTCGAGCACCGTGCCGGGCGTCACGATTCTGACCACGTCGCGCTCGATGAGCTTGCCGCCCTTTTCGCCTTTGACGGGTGCGTCCGAGAGCTGTTCGCAAATGGCGACGCGATGGCCGCGCGCAATCAAGCGCCGGAGATGGCGTTCGAGACTATGGTGCGGGACGCCTGCTAACGGCACACGCACATTCTTTCCCATCGGCTTTGACGTGAGCACGATGCCAAGCTCGCGCGAGACCAGCCGCGCATCGTCGTCAAACGTTTCGTAGAAATCTCCGATGCGAAAGAGCAGGATCGCATCGCGGTAACGCTGCTTGATCTCCTGATACTGCTTATGGAGTGGGGTGGTGGCTGTGGCGGTCATCGCTCGAAGATTTCCGTGAGCAGGTCTTCGACCGACGTGAGGGCGCGGTGAAGTTTGTCTAGCTGCTCGAAGCTCAGGATGACGGTCGCGCGACCGATTTCATGAAAAGCTCCGGTGCGCGCCTGGCTCATATTACGATTAGCGCGGTTCGTGTCCCGCTCGCTCGCCACGATGAGAAAAGGCTTGGAGCGTTGCGCTTCATAAGCGCGCTTCAATTTGGCCATCGCCGCGTCAATGTTGCCTTTGTGCTGAACTTCAAAGACATGGCTCAGTCGCGGACTCGTTGCGCTTGCACGCCAGACGACATCGTAATAATCAAACTCGCTTTCGGCGTGGTAGCCAAGTACGCGCCCGATGTCCAGGAGTTTTTGCTGAATATCGCCGTGCGTTAGTTGATCTGGCCGCACAATCTCAGCCGAATCAGACAGTGTGAAACTCTGACCTTCCTCCGAGACGCGCTTTCGTCCCGCCGCAAGGATAGCCCAGCGGCCTTGTCTGCGTTCGATCTGTCTTTGATCTGCGAGTGTGCGCCCCGCGCGCTGCACGAGCCTGCGCCACTGAGCGCAGTGACCGTTCTTGAGCGCCGTGACTTCCGCGTCATCCAGTTGCGGGAAGTATCCTGCGAGACGGTTGTAGAGAAAACGCACGTCCTCGACACCGCCTGTAGCAGCGAGTTCTTGTAAAATCGGCAGTTCGATTCGTGCGACGCCCGGATATGCCATCGCTAAAATTGATGTGGGCTTTCAGGTTGCTGAAGACTGAAAGGCGGGATTCGGTCTCACCTTCCGCGCACAAACTTACCAAAACAATACGCAGAAGGCAAAAAGGCAGTGGGCAGTTAGCAGTTGGCAGTTGGCAGTTAAAAGCAAAAGGCAGCAAAGACGTGTTCGTCTCTGCTGCCAACTGCCCACTGCCTGCTGCCCACTGTTCTTTACGCTGCTTGCGCCGATGCAGCCAGTCCGAAGCTCTGGCGAATCTCGTCGGCTTCGAGGGTGTCGCGTTCCATTAAGCACTCGACAAGGCGAGCGATTGATCCACGCTCTTTATCAACAACTTCGCAGGCGCGTTTCATCTGCACGTTGATAATCTCGCTGGTGGCGTGTTCCACACGATCAAGCAAAGTTTGACTGCGCGGGTCTTCAGGTTTGCCGAGATGGATTGGCCCCAGAGGACTCATGCCAAACTCGGCGACCATCTTGCGCGCAATTTCTACGGCGCGCTCAATGTCGTTTGATGCGCCTGCCGTCATCGTATCGAGCAGGAGTTGTTCGGCGGCGCGACCACCCAGCAGCATCGCAATCTGATCTTCCAGATACTCGCGTTTCTTCATCAAACGATCCCGCTCCGGCAAAGACTGTGTGACTCCAAGAGCGCGCCCGCGCGGGAGGATTGAGACCTTGTGAATCGGGTCGCCATTTTTCACGGCCAGGCCGACCGCCACGTGACCCGCCTCGTGAACGGCTGTCGCGTAGCGCTCCTCTTCATCCATCATGAAGCCCTGACGCTCCGCGCCCATCAGGATTTTGTCGCGCGCATACTCGACGTGCGGGCGACCGATGGCTTCCGCATTGTCGCGTGTGGCGGCAATCGCGGCTTCGTTGAGCAGGTTTGCCAAATCAGCGCCGGAGAAGCCTGGAGTGCCGCGCGCAATCCAGCGCAGGTCTAAGCCTTTTTCCAATGTGAGACCCTGCGTGTGGACTTTCAAGATAGCTTCGCGTCCATTCGCATCTGCCAGGTTGACGGCAACTTCACGATCAAAACGTCCGGGGCGAGTCAACGCGCTATCGAGAATGTCCGGGCGGTTGGTTGAAGCAATGATGACCATCCCGCTATGAACATCAAAACCATCCATCTCGACAAGCAGTTGGTTGAGCGTTTGATCCTGATCGGCGGAGGCGGAATCGTTGCTGCGCCCGCGATGGCGTCCAAGAGCGTCGATCTCATCAATGAAGATGACGCAGGATGAATGCTTGCGCGCTTCCGCGAAGAGACGGCGGACGCGCGCCGCGCCCATTCCAGCAAACTTCTCTTGAAAGCTCGAACCTGAAACTGACAGGAAAGGTGCGCCCGCTTCGTTAGCCGCAGCGCGCGCGAGCATCGTCTTGCCCGTGCCCGGAGGGCCTGACAACAGGATGCCGCGCGGAGCACGCCCGCCCAGTCTTCCAAATTTTAAGGGGTCTCTCAGGAACTCTATCGTTTCAGCGAGTTCCGCTTTCGCTTCGTCAACGCCCGCGACATCGGCAAAATTGACGTTCTGTTTGCCATTGGAGTCAACCAGGGTGAAATCGCCGCCACGACCGCCCATATGGGCGTAGACTCGCCAGAAGACGAACCCCATCACGGCGACCGTCAGGAAAGGAATCATCCAGGTCATCACGGTGGAGAACCCGCTCGGCTTCAATGAACGAAACTCGACCGGCAGATTGTTTTTAACGAAAACGCCGATGATTTCATTCTGCGTCGCGGCGTTGGTCACGATAGCCTGTGAGATCAGGCCGTCGTGCCCGGTGACGATCAAACTCTCATCGTCAACCTTCAGCGAGGCTGCCGCTCCGGTCTCGCCAAGCGCGCGCAACTGTGTGGAGTTGATCTCTCGCACGACTGGCTGGCGGCGATGGTAGATGACGAAGACGCTTGCCACGATCAGCAGCAAGAGCAGGCCAACGGCGACAATGAGGCTGGATTTCTGGGTACGGGGGATCAGACGAGGCAAAGGGGACGGCATAACATTCTCCTGAACGTAAGGGGCAGCCGGAAAAATGGGGAAGGCAGTCCCTGCGCTCTACAGAAAAACAAAAATTACAAAGAATCGGGGTTTGAAAAAATGTCCGGCAACGGTAGGAGCAACCCGCACGCTTCGGAGCGAAGGAACTCGTATGTAGCACGCTCGCCGGAGGCCGAATGCGAACGGCACTTTTACTTTACCAGCCCCCGACCCGTTAAGTCCAGTCTTAGTTAAAAACTTCACCCGAAAGTTAAAAAGGGAGGTCGAGGAATCCTATCAAGACGACTCGCCTGCCTTGAAAGCTCCGATGAAGGAAGCACTGCTTCGGTTGCCGTGAAATATGCGGTTCTGGTCAATGAGATGAGGTGTCGAATCAAATTCAAACACAAGGGCTCGGCGCAATGTGCTGTGTTTCGATACAAAAGATCAATTCTACCGTCCCGGACTTTCAACAAAGCCCGTCTCGCAGCGAACTTAAGCCCTTATATTTCTGAGGTTATCCCTGTCTTTGGTCTTAATCCAACAAGGTGGCACGGTCATTGCTCCCTACTGCTGGCAGGTGGGTTCAGTAGAACCGAAGAACTTAAATCAGCGACGCTCAAAAAAAGGAGAAGGCGACAATGTTGTGGACAATTCTTGTGGTGCTTCTGGTCTTATGGTTGATCGGTGCTATTGGCGGAATCGGCGGTGGCTTGATTCACTTGCTGCTCGTTGTGGCACTCATCATCTTCGTTATTAATCTACTCACAGGCCGTCGCACGGTGTAGGTTGCAGGCCGCCTCGAAACACCCTGGCGGGTGTACGGCCAGGTCTTTTACTGAGTAGACAGGGGTCAAGCGAACATTTTTAGGGACGGTCAAACAAAGGAGAAGGCGATATGTTGTGGACAATCTTGGTAGTGCTTCTGGTGTTATGGTTAATCGGTGCGATTGGCGGAATTGGTGGCGGTTTCATTCACTTGCTGCTGGTCGTGGCGCTGGTTGTGCTGGTCATCAACTTGCTGACCGGACGACGGACAGTTTAACCTGAAAGCAGAAAACTCAAATGGGGAGACGGGCGCGGATTTGAATTCGCGCCCGTTTCTTTTTACCTGAAATCCGCGAGCGAGACTTTGAGAGGTATAGTCACGCGCCCCACCGGGTAAAGATTCATTTGTCTATCCCAGTAGGGAGAACGCTCGTAAAAGAAATTAAGGCGGGCGCTCGGGTTGGCCGCAAACTTCGGATCAGTGGCTACTTTCTGCTCAAATTCGCGCCGCAAGTTCTCATCTTTTGCCAGCATCTCTCGCGCCAGTTTTTCCAGCACATAATCTTCGCCGTACTCTTTCTGCTCAAAGATAGCGTTGAAGAATCCCCAGGCAACGAACGAGTCCGGCGCATCAGGCTCAAGCAGATGCACCGCGACGTTTCCGGCGGGCTGCGCTAAGGGTACAACGACCGACCCGGCAGGAAAATTTCTACGCTCACGCACTACTTCCCTGGTCATCTCGCTTGGGACGATGTGCCCCTCAAACGGCGCGGTCGCAAATTTCACATTACTGAAACGATAACTCTCAACTTCAATCGTCGCGGGCGCAGCAAGCCGTTGCAGGCGCAGGCCGTGAGCCGCCATCACCTCAATCACGTTTTTCCATTGCGGCGGCACAATGTAATAAAGCGGGGGAGCGACGGCGGCGGCGATTCGGCTTTCATCGTAAAATGGGATGGTCATTTCCACCGGCTTCGTCCCGAAAATCACACGCGCCTGGCCCGAAACGTCGCTCTGCTCTGTGTGAGAGTCCACTCCTTTGAACTGAACAGGTATTGCTTTATCCGTTATCTGGATTTGCAGCGGATAACGTCGCTGAGGGTTGTAGCTTTGACCCGCTTTGATTGTCTGCTCGTCCGCTTCCGCGACGGCGCGCAGCAGCTTTTCGGGATTCCGGTTCACCTCTTCCAGCGTGAATCTCAAAAGATCGTAAGTCCCGCGCACGCGGTTGCGATAATCCTTGAGCATGTGTGTCTCAATCGTGATGCCGGGACGATTACGAATCGTCGTGTAGCCAGTCGAGAAGCGCGGCGGCATGACGAAACCGTCAATCCCTTTGGTGAGATCGCGGTTGTCACGAAAGGTCATATATTGCGCCAGCAGGTTGCCCGTGCTTTCAGTGGCGGGAAAAATTCTTTGATCGAAAGCCTCGCGCATCCAGGCCAGCACAGGCGCGGGCGCATGTTCGTGATGCTCGTAGATATAAGTGATGTTGTACTGAAAATCCGCGCCGTCTGTGACATGGCAATCTATCAGCAGATCGGGATTCCACTCCGCCCAGAGCTTCAACCACGCGCGCGTCTCAGGCGCATCGGCTTTCATGTAATCACGGTTGAGGTTGAGATTCGCAGAGGTAGCGCGCCAGCCCATCTCAGCCGGGCCATTCTGGTTGATGCGATTGAACGCGCCGAAACGCTCGTGGCCGTCCGTGTTGTAAATTGGGATGAAGAGGATGACGACGCGGTCGAGCAATCCCGCACGGGTTTTCAAGATCGCAATATCACGAAGCAGCGCGAGGCCGGCATCCTTGCCGTCTGATTCCCCGGAGTGGATGCAGGCCTGAATCATGATGATCGCTTTGCCTGCATTTCTGGCGGCTTGCGGGGTAAAGGTATTTCCGGTGGCCGCGACGAGCAGGGGCAACTCGCGCCCTTCCCCACTTTGACCAAAGCTCTTGAAGCGAATGAGAGGCGAAGCGGCGGACAGCTTCCGCGAATACGCGATAGTTTCATCATAGCGCGGCGTCTCGCGGTAATCGGTCTTCTCGGCGAGCGTCTGCCACGCTGGCGGGACGATAGGAGGTGTGCTTTGAGCCATAATCATTTGCTGGAAACCTGGAACAAGGAACGCTAATAATAAAAAGCGGAACGTAGAAGCGATGAAACGGAGCATACTTTTTCTCCAATCGTTCTCGACATCTGAAATGATAGGAATATACGACTCTTTACTATGAATTCAAACGGCAATTTTTCCAACCCTCTTTCGTCCAACATAGCCCGGCGTGTAATTATCCGCCTCAAAGCGAGGCTTGGGCTTTACACAGGTCGGCGGGCACAATTAAGCTCTCCTCAGAAATTGTTTTAACTCTTCGTCAATTCCAGGGAAGGCTCGATGACCATTCGCACTATCGCTCGCCGCTTGTTCGTCTCCACGATTGCTTTCATCTTTGTTTTTTCCAGCTCCGCTCCAGCTTCGCTCGCCCAGCGACGACGAGCAAGAACGCGAGCAACCGTCCCGTTGCAGAGGGCAGCGTCTCACCACCTGCCCCCCGGAACAAAACACCAGAGGCCTCCGCGCACCTACGATGTTTTGCATTACACTATAGCCACGCGCTTTGATGTGCCCAACAAAACGGTGATCGGTGAAGAAACGGTGACGCTCAAGCCACTCTCCTCTGGCTTCAAATCATTTGAGTTGGATGCTTCAAGCATGAAGATTGAAGCGGTGAAACTTTCGGATAGCAACACGGCGCTGCGTTGGATGCAGCCGCCAGACAAACTCAGTATCACTCTCGACCGCGCTTACGAGCCATCCGAAGTAATCGCCGTCAACATCCAGTATCGCTCCACACCGGAACGCGGCCTTTATTTCATTCCACAGAGTTCCGGCAGCAGCGCCGGGTGGACAAAGCCCGCACAAATCTGGACGCAGGGCGAGCCGGAAGAGAATCACTACTGGTTTCCCTGCTACGATTTTCCCGACGATAAAGCGACGAGCGAGCAATACATCACCACGGGCGCAAACGAGATGGCCATCTCTAACGGGACACTGGTTGAGACGATAAACAATGCAGACGGCACGCACACCTTTCATTGGAAGATGGAACAGCCGCACGCCAGTTATCTGACTTCACTGGTCGTCGGTAATTACGCGAAACTGGACGACGCCTATAACAATATCCCGCTGGAATACTACACCTATCACGGAACGGAGGAGACTGCGCTGCGCTCCTTCGGGAAGACGCCGGAGATGATGCGCCTCTTCAGCCAGAAGCTCGATTACGAATATCCGTATGAGAGGTACGCGCAAACCATCGTCGCCAATTTCATCTTTGGTGGAATGGAGAATATCACCGCCACCACACACGCCGATTCGGAGATTCTCTATAGCACGAGCCAAGGCGCACAGCTCTCCACCGAAAACCTGATCTCGCACGAGCTGGCACATTCCTGGTTCGGCAATCTTGTCACCTGCAAAGATTGGTCTGAGCTGTGGCTCAACGAAGGCTTTGCCACCTTCATGGAAGCAGTCTTCCGCGAACACGAAGCCGGACATGATGCCTATCTTAACGAGATGCGCTCAAACACGTCGCTCTTTTTTCTTGAAGACCTGTTGAAGTATCGCCGTCCGCTGCGGTATGATCTCTACGGCACGGCGATTGATATTTTTGACGCGACTGTTTACAAAAAGGGCGCGCTGGTTTTGCACATGCTGCGCGAGACGGTGGGCGACGAGATGTTTTGGAAGGCGCTCCATCAATATCTTGAAGAGTACAAGTACAAGCCTGTTGGAACAGCCGACTTGCAGCGCGTTTTTGAAGAGACGACGGGGCAGCAACTCAACTGGTTTTTCGATCAATGGGTCTACAAGGCCGGTTACCCGGAGCTTCGTGTGCGCTCCTTTTATCATGCGCCGACGCGCAAGCTCACGCTTGAAGTTACACAAACGCAATCGGCTCAGGCGATGACGCCTCTCGTCTTTCGCCTGCCCGTCGAGATAGAGATTGCGACCGCCGCAGGCGAGCGAACCGAGAAGATCGAGATTACGAGGCGCACCCAGCGTTTCACTTTCCAACTGGACGGAAAGCCCCTGATGATTCGCTTCGATAAGGGGGCGCGCATCCTGAAGAAAGTTGATTTCCCGCAACCCGCTTCGATGCTCAAATATCAACTGACTCATAGCTCCGATGCGATTGGTCGAGTCGAAGCCGCCGAGGCTCTGGCGAAATTAACCGGCAGTGAAATCTGGGGGCCGGGATTTATTGTGAGCGAGTCGCTGCGAAGAGAATCCGCCGGAACGGATAGAAGACAGGGGTGGATGGGTAGAGCAGGCCAAGCCTTTCCCGGTATTGTTCCATAAACGGCTCGTGTAGATTTTCCGGCAATCGCTCGAAGTATGGCACGAGCGTCGTGCCGGATGTCCACTCGGCCAGCGCGTCCGAGTTTTCTAACAGGCTGGCATAAATTTTCTCGAAAGCTGTCATCTCCACGCCGCCATTCTCGTGCAGCAACTCTGCATATTCCGTGATGGAGAGGACTGGTGCAGAGCGATTCCAGCCACCGAGAGCAGCGCGAAAAGGTTCTTCCCCGGCAATCTCCCTAATCAGTGTGTGCGTCGCGTGCCCGTGATTGGACGGAAGCTGGACGGCAAGCTGGCCACCGGGAGACACCATGGAGAGCAGGCGCGGAACAAGCGAGCGGTGATCGTCAACCCAATGAATCGCGGCGTGAGAGAAAACCAAATCCCATTCACCTTCAACATTCTCGATTGAGCCAAGCTTGAAACGCAATCCCTCGCGCGCATGCTCGCGTGCGCGTTCCAGCATCTCAAGTGACGAATCAATCCCGACGACTTCGCTTCCCGGCAAATTATCCGCCAGCCTGCGAGTTAATTCTCCTGTACCGCAGCCCAGATCAACGACACGCATTCGGTCACGGATTTTTATCAGGGCTAACAGGTCATCAAAAGACGCGAACCTTTCGCTTTGAAACCGGTGATATTGTTCGGGATTCCAGGGCATAAGAAAAGGCAGAATTCAGGAGTCAGAATTCAGAAGCCAGAATGATAAGGCGGAAGCCGTTCTTCTGATTTTCTTTTATTCTGGCTTCTGACTCCTGGATTCTGGATTCTACTTTTCATCTGATTTCCACATTGCAGGCGCGGCAGTTCGTGCGCCGTTTGGCGTTGAGCGTTCCGCAATCGCCGCAGCGGTTATACATCTTGCGCGCGAACCAGTTAGTGATAAGCGCGCTGATGACGAGAATGCCGCCGAGAACAGCTACGGCCTGCAGCGTATCCTTCAAGCTTTGTACTTCTCCCTCAAGCTTCGCTGGTAATCAGACCCACGCTCATACCCGCGCCGGAACGGTTCTGCTTCATAAGCGTCGCTATAACGCTCGCGCAGGCGTGCGGTCGCTTCTTCGTAAGACTGCCCGCGCATGTGCGGATGCTGCGCCGCTTCAAAGCCGCGACGATAGACAGGCTCGTCCTTCTTAAAATCCCTGCCCTGCCCTGTGTACTCTTCCTCTTCGGCGTCGCGCAATCCCACCCACCATTCCTCGCGGGCGGCGTCAATGCTCTCCGCCCCGGCCTGAGCCATTATATTACGCATGGCTTCAGCCTGCGCGCCGTCGTCTGTCACCGCGAGCACAACCGAGCGTCCCTGCCTGAGCGCATCTTCGTAAACATATAACTCGTCATGCGGCAGCCCTTCGACATTTTCTTCCATCGCGCTGCCCGCCGCCGCGCCCGCTGCCGCGCCGCCCGCGCCAAACAGGGCTGCTCCGATAACTCCCGCCGCCAGCACAGGGCCGACGCCTGGAACGAGCAGGCTGGCAAGCGCCGCGCCGATAGTCGCGCCCCCGGCAGTTCCCATTGCTGCGCCCACAGTTCCGCCGAGAGCGCCTCCCATGCCCGGCTGCTCGGTTTCGGTCGTCGGCACGGCAGCAGCTAACTCTGCATCGGTTGTGCCTGGCGTCAGAAGATTGATGTTGTCGCTACTAATGCCTGCGGAGCGTAAACTCTCAGCGGCGTGTTCGGCGGCGGCGCGCGATTGGAAAATTCCGGCGACGGTACTCATGTGAACCCTCCTGTTTGGTTTTAGATAGTTTTATCCTTTTCGAGCGAGTCTTTCAAGCCTTCACAAGAAACTTTGAAGATTGGTAGCGGGTCAGTTAAGAGTTCAACCTTTAGGTTGCCTTGCCGCACGCGCAAGCTAAAGCTTGAACTCTGAGCTGCTTCTTCAAATTGACCCGCTACCTGAAGTTTAGAGCATTGAGCAAACTTGCCCGGCCATGTTAAAGTGAAGCGGTTCTCCTGAAATATCAGAGAGGGTGCGTGGATGATCTCAATTATCGAAAAATACTTTCCAATGTCGCAGGGTGACGGTAAAGCCACGCGCAAGAAGAAACCGAAAATCCTGGCTATCACCACAGACTGCTGCACGGGTTGCGCCGGTTCCCCGGCCTGTATCGAATACTGCCCGATAGAAGCCTGCATGTTCTGGGTTCCAGACGAAGATCATCCGCCGTTCGGGCGCATCGAAGTTGACCCGAACCTCTGCATCGGCTGCCAGAAATGTATCAGCAAAGGGCCGGACGGCGCTTTCCTCGATGGCTGTCCCTGGGACGCAATCGAGATGGTTCCCACCGAAGACTGGGAAGCCGCTCACGGCGTCGAGCTGACGGACGCGCCCGTCGCTACTGCTTAACTTCAGAATCTTTATTTCCCGTGAGGCGGCTGCGGATGGCACGGGCTGTCTGCGCCGCTTGTTGTTTCACCCGCTCAGGCATTCCTTCAACGCCTTGCGTAAAGCGTTCCACCAACGGCAAATCTTCCTCTTCGCCAACGAGAAAGAGTGCGCGCAATGCCTCGAAAACGAATCCTTCATCGGGCGAGAGTGTCAGCAAGACATCACCCGCCGCGACTCTTCCGCCTTCATGCGCTGCGACCTGTGTGAGCTTTCCTGAAAGAGGCGAGCGCACTTCCTGAACTTGATTCTGCGCGTTTGTGATTCGCGCGATGAGAGTGTTTTCGCCGACTTCCCCGCCGACTGTCAAAACGCTATTGATCGTCCCTTCGATTGGAGCTGTGACGCTGAAGGGCTGCAACATGGCGCGGAGTTCCGCCCTGCCGCTGGCATCGTGGAAGCGAACCAACTGCACCGCCGCGTTGCGTCGCACCGCCGGGTGCGCGTCACCAATCAATTTCAAAAGTGCGGCATGAAATTCTTCCGTTTTGTTGTCCTGCCCCATCACCCAGGCGGCGGTCTTGCGGATTTCAACCACCTGGCTGCTGGAGAGAGCAACGATCTGCGGATAGAAGCGTCTCACGCTCGCATCTCCTTTTTCGATACGCTCCTCAATTTGCGTCAGCGCCTGCTGGACATGCCGCACGTTCCTTTCATCACCCAGATATTTTCCTATGTCATCATCGGAAAGGGGGCGGCCAAACCATGTCAGATACCAAGTCAGAAAAGGGACGACGACGAAAAGAATTGCCAGGATAATGAGCGGGAGTGAGACGCGACGGCGCTGCGGCTGAATGGCTGCAAAAGTCGTCGCCGCCGCGCTTGGAGATGAGCCGTTTGAATTGTCGTCAACCATCTTGCAGACAGTCTCTCTCCGGCGAAAAGTCTTAGCGTGAAGGATAAATCTGATAGAGGAATAAATAGACAACCACGCCTGTGATTGAAACATAGAGCCAGATGGGAAACGTCCATCTAGCGATGCGCCGATGTCTTTCATCTTGCCGCCGTAAGCCCCGAATCAGGGTCACGAGGATGAAGGGGACGACAGCGATTGCCAGCACAGTGTGCGTAATCAGGATGAAGAAATAGATGGGGCGGACTAGCCCCTGGCCTATGAACTTGGTTGGGCCTTGCCCCAGATAATAAGCAAGGAGCGAATGGTACAGGACATAAGAGATTAAAAAAATCGTTGAAGCGACGAAGGCCGCGAGCATGCTGGCGCGGTGGGCAGCAATCCGGCGGCGGCGAATTAAGACAAAGCCTGTGATGAGGAAAAGGCCGCTCGTAGAATTTAAGATTGCGTTGAGGTGCGGGAGGGTGAAGATAAAATCCTTCATGCTGAAAGCCGAGCCGGGCAGACTGCTCATCCATCTGTTTTATGCCCGTGCCGTCCTTTTCCCTTCCGCCGTTAATGCGTAGAAATCATTGCCGCGCTCTTCAAGCAGTCCTTCTTCGACAAGCTGCTCAACCGCAAAGAAGACTTCCTTGCGCGCCTCCATGTCGTTGCCACCGGCCTCGAACAGTTCATGCAAATCGAGCGTCTCTTTCCCCAACTGCTCAAACATGCCGAGCACGCGTCGCTTCATTTCATCCATTGCAAAACGCTTCCCACGCAAAGTCAGCCGCCTGCAAAAAACGCGAACGAAATCAGAAGAATCTATCGCTGGAGTTTTAGGTCTCTCCCTCCTTCATAAACTCGACCATTCTCGCCACGTCGGGCGGAATGGGTCGCCCTCTGGCATCCACTGTGTCGGCGAAGCGCACGGGAGATCGCAGCAAGCCCGGTGCAGCTCGCCCCTTTCCAGCTATGACGCCACCTTGTGCAGTTGTCGCTGCCGCCTCACCAGCCGGAGCTTTCTTAGCTTTTCGGGCAGCCATGAAAGAAGCGAGCGGGATCAGGAGAAAGATGAGAGCCATCATTCCACTGACAGAGGAGAAGAAGAGGTTATCGGTGCTGATAAAATTTCCTGACGAGAGGTAGCTCAGACCGGCGAGTCCGAAAAATCCCAGCGCCATCACGATGCAGACCACGTTCAAGAGTAAGCTCTCACTTTTCATTAAACTTCCCTCCCTCTCTATTGCATCGGTCATCGCTTTTTACCTTCCGCCTCCATGATAGAAAATCGGCTCACCCGTGCTTACCCTTCGGTTGGGGTTTCGGTTTCTCGGACATCTGCTCGTAGCCGCATCTCTCGCACTGCCAGATTGGAAAGACATCCGACGGGTTCGTCCGGCTCTCGTAAACCGCCCGATCCGACGGAATAATCTTTCCGCCGCAGACGGGGCACGCTCGCCCGCGAATGCTTCTTTTCTCGATCTCTAAGATTAGCTCTTGATCTTCCGGCATGGTGACTAATACTAACCCAACATAAAGTGCTGGAATATTAATCCATGAATTTACACGAAACGACACGAAGCACGCTCGCTGTTGGTGTCGTTTCGTGTAAATTCGTAGATCATCTTATTCCTGAGGTTAACGCAGCGCCACCATCATCACGCTCGTTCCGGCTCTTCTTGGATTTGCCGCGTAAACCTGATTTAGCAAACCAGCCTCGCCATCCCCGGACGTAACGGGACGGAAGATTCAACTCTGTCTCGCGCGACTTTCGATACCTGAACGCAAGAACGAATATCCCGCAGAAGATTAGCACGGGTGGAATCAGCAAGATGATGATCGCAAAATTAAGACTCTCGGAAAGCTTCGCCGCTTCGGGCGAACCTGCGACGGCATTTTTGCACATCGCACATTGCGCCAGCGCGGGCAAGCTCCACGCAAGCAAGGTTGCTACCGCGCCCGCCGCAATTAAGGCTAACCTGATTGTGCGCCGCCTGTTCATCAATGCTCCGTCTCTTCCGTCTGCGTGCTCGACTCTGGTCTAGAGCGATTATCCTCCGGCCTGAGATTCTTCGACCTGAAGCTGTCGGGGAAGAAGACCATCAGGAGGCAGATGCAGACGACCAGCATCGGCACGAGCGTCAGCACAAGGCTCAAGCGCTCGAAGCGCAGGTGCATAAAATAAGCGACGATCAGCGCAGCTTTGATGATCGAGAGGCCAATCAGAACCGTCAACATCAAGTGAATGGGGATATGGATGTATCCCAGAAAGACCTCGATGCCCGTCAGGAGCAGCAACCAGAACCAGACAGAGAAAAAAAGCTTATTGCTACCGGCAAAGTGCTCGTGTTCGCCTTCGGCGTGCGTTGCCATCTCTCAACCCTTTCTAAAAGCAGGAGTCAGAATCCAGAAGTCAGGAGCCAGAATAAAAACAAAAGCGGTTCTCCGCCTTATTATTCTGAATTCTGGATTCTGACTCCTGGATGCTGCTTTTCATCGTTTCGCGTTATCCCTTAAAATCTATCGAGAGCAGGTAGATCATGGGGAAAACGAACATCCAGACCAGGTCAACGAAGTGCCAGTAGAGGCCGCTAATCTCCACGTCTTCATGCTTGAGCTTGTTGACGCGGGCGGCGACGATGCCTAAGTAAACCGCTCCCGTAAAGACGTGGAACATGTGCAGCCCAGTGATGGCGAAGAACGTCGCGCCAAAGAGAGGCGAGGCATTCGGCCAGCGGTGCAGCCATTCTTCGGGAAGCGAGAAGGGACGCAGTCCCTCGCCGATCAGGTGATTCCACTCGAATAAGTGGAGCACGAGAAAGGCCACGCCGAAGAGAATCGTAAACAGCAGCCATTTTCTGACAGCCTTTTTGTCTCCACGCGCCGAAGCCGAGACGCCCATCACCATCGTCAAACTCGACGAGAGCAGGCACAGCGTCATGATGGTCGAGAAGATGATGCTGGGGCTGAAAGGGAAAGGCGTCGGCCATTGGTCGCTTGACGCGCGCACATAGCTGTAGCCGATCAGGAGCGCCGAAAAGGTCAGCGAATCCGAAACGATAAACAGCCACATGCCGAGTTTTCTATGCCCGACGCGATAGGGGTGCGTGCCCCCGCTCCATTCATTTGCAATAAGCTGGTCTGCCCTTGCTTCCGTACTCAACTTTCACCTCCAAAGGAAAAGGAGTAAGAACAGGTAAATCCAGAGTCCAAACATGAAATGCCAGTAGAGCGCGACAGCATTGACAATGGCCTGCCGCTTCGCCGCTCCACTTTCCTCAACACGATTGCGCCAGGAGCGCAACAACAAATAATCCAAACCCAGTATTCCACCCAACAGGTGAAGCCCGTGCGCGCCCGTCAGCACATAGAAAAATGAGTTGTGCGGATTTGAAGCCAGATAAATCCCCTGCGCTGCTAGTTGCCGCCATGCCAGCAACTGCGTGGCGAGAAACCCTAAGCCTAAGAGCACCGTCAGCAGCAGCCAGCGTTGATAGGCGTTCGTATTTCCGCTTCGCAAAGTTCTCCGGGCAATCTCAAAAGTAAAGCTGCTCAGGAGTATCAACGTGGTGCTCAGCCAGAGCAGGCGCGGGATGGCCAGAGGCCGCCAGTCGTTAGACGTGCTGGCGCGGACGATGTACGCACTCGTCAGCGCCGTGAACATCATCGCTATGCCTGCGAGCGCGATCCACATGCCGAGGCGATACTTGGAGAGCGAGTCACGCTCAAACCCATCCTTGCCCGGCCCACTGTGGCCGTTGCCGCGCGACCCGCCATTCGGGCCAACCTTGCGCGTCCCGCCGCCGAGTCCTACTTTGGGCTGAGCAATCCCTTTAGTGCTTGTGGCCGTCGTGTCCATTACCACCATTTCCCTCTTGCGCTCTCACGCCTGCCTCATCCGCCGGATCGGGCGTCGATTGCATGATGTAATCGTTGGGCGCGCCCGGCACGGAATACTCATACGGGCCTCTGTACACCACCGGAGGAATGCCCGCGAAATTATCGTGCGGCGGCGGCGACGGAATATCCCATTCGAGCGTGGTCGCTTCCCAGGGGTTTGCGCCAACCTTCTTGCCTTTGAACAAACTCCAGAGCAGGTTGAACAGGAAGAGAAACTGCGTAAAGAACGTCACGATGGCCGCGACCGTGACGAACAACACGAGCGGGTGCAGGGATTCCAGGAAGCCGTAAATCTGCTGGCCGTTTTCGGCAAAGCGCGAATAACGACGCGGCATCCCGACGATTCCCATAATGTGCATCGGAATGAAGATCGAATAGACGCCGGTGAAAGTAATCCAGAAATGGATTCTGCCCAGCCGCTCGCTCATCATCCGGCCAAACATCTTTGGAAACCAGAAGTAGATTCCGGCGAACATTCCGAAGATCGCCGCCACACCCATCACCAGGTGAAAGTGTCCGAGCACAAAATAGGTATCGTGCATCGGCAAATCGAGCGAAGTTTGTCCCAAAACGAGGCCGGTGATTCCGCCCGCCACAAAGAGCGAGACAAACCCGATGGCAAAGAGCATCGGCGTGGTGAAACGAATCTTCGCGCCCCAGAGTGTGCCGAGCCAGTTGAAAGTCTTAACCGCCGAAGGCACGCCGATGGAGAGCGTCAAGATAGAGAAGGCCATCGCGGAATAGGGACTCATGCCGCTGATGAACATGTGATGTCCCCAGACGAAGAAGCCCAGCAGCCCGATGGCGAAGATGGCAAAGACCATCGCGCGATAGCCGAAGACGGGCTTTCGGGCGAACGTCGCCAGGATATGCGAGGTCGCGCCCATGCCCGGCAGGATGGCGATGTAAACTTCCGGGTGACCGAAGAACCAGAAGAGGTGCTGCCAGAGAATCGGCGATCCTCCGGCATGAGGTTGGATGATGTCTTTGACATACAATCCAGCCGGGACAAAGAAGCTCGTCCCTGCATTTCTGTCCAGGTAAAGCAGTACGCCAGCAGCCAGCAGCACCGGAAACGCCAGCAGCGCGAGCACGGCAGTCGTAAACCATGCCCAGCAGGTGAGCGGCATCCGCATCAGCGACATGCCCCGCGCGCGCATGTTCAAAAGCGTCGTGATGAAATTGAGCGCACCCAGCAAGGAGCCGACGCAGAAGATAGCGATACTCAAAATCCACAGGTTCATCCCTGTGCCCTGTCCAGGCCCGGCACTAGGGATTGCGCTCAAAGGCGGATACGCCGTCCAACCTCCGATGGGCGCGCCCTCCGGCACAAAGAACGATGCGACGAGGACGATGAAGCCGACCAACGTGACCCAGAAAGAGAGCATGTTGAGCGTGGGGAAGGCCATGTCGTCCGCCCCGATTTGAATCGGCAGAAAGTAGTTGCCGAATCCGCCCTGCGGCGCTGTTGTCAGCACGAAGAAGACCATCATCGTGCCGTGGATGGTCAGCAGCGAGAGATACGAATCAGGCTTGATCGCTCCGATAATCGGCCAGGTCATATCCGGCCAGGTCAAACTCAGGCGCATCAGCACTGAGAGGATCATGCCGACGAAGACCGCGACCAGCGCGAGCGTCAGATACTGAACGCCAATCACTTTGTGGTCGAGGCTGAAGATATACTTGCGTATAAAACTCTTCGGCGGCTCGTGGCGATGTACTGCCTCGTGGCCTTCATTAACAACGTTAGCGTCTGCCATCGCTCATTCTCCTCTGGCTCTACTAAGGATGAATTAATATGAACTGCCGATCTTCGTGCCCTTCTCGTCGTAGATCACCCCAACCTCATACGCGTTCTTCAACTCGTTCACCTTCGTCTGAAAGTCTGACTGCGGGAGCGCGATCAAATCACGATGCTGCTCTTCGGTGAGCACCAGCAGCGTCCCCTTCATGCTGAAGTGATTCATTCCGCACAACTCGGCGCAGGCGAGTTGAAACTGCCCGGTTCTGGTCGGCGTGAAATGGACGCGAATCGCCATCCCCGGCACAAGGTCTTGCTTGAAGCGCAACTGCGGAACCCAGAAGCTATGCGTGACATCTTTTGAACGAAGGATTAATTCGACCGGATGATTGACGGGGATAACGAGCGTCGTCGTGGTCAGATCGTCCTTCGCGTTCGGGTCTTTTTCATCCAAGCCGATGAAATTATTCTCGTCCTCTTTGATGAGCGTTGGATCGGTGCGGCCAAACTTGCCGTCACGCCCAGCGTAATGCATGTTCCAGGCAAACTGCTGCGCGACGACCTCGACGGGAAAAGATCCGGCGGGTGCATCGCTAAAATGAAGCTGCGCCCAGACACGCTGTCCCATCACGCCGAGGCTGATGAAGACCACCGCCGTCACGACCGTCCAGATCATTTCCAGCCGGTTGTTGCCGTGCGTGTAGACGGCGCGCTCATCCCTTTTTTCGCGGTTAGCTCCGAAGCGCCAGACCACGTAGCCAAGACCAACCTGCGCCAGGACAAACGCGATGCCAACGACCACCATCGTAATCATGAACTGCCGGTCAATGGCAGGCGCGTGTTCCGTGATGGAGACAGGAAACCACCACCCGCTAAAGAACAGCACGACCGAGGCGAGCGTCAAAAGCCAGATCAGGACACCTAGAGCGCGACCCATCGGTAAGTCTCCTTATCAAGTTTTCAGTTTTCAGTTTTCAGTTTTCAGCAAAGACTAAGTTGCTTTCTCTGAAAACTGAAAACTGGCTACTGAGAACTGTTAATGACCATCAACCCAAACAGCAATGGCAGATAGAGCACCGAGGCGAGCAGGAGTCGCCGTGCTTGCTGCCTTGATTTTGAGAGCGCCGCCGAGATACTGCTCAAGAGGAACAGCAAGCCGAGCAAGATTGCTCCGTAGAAATAGACGCGGCCTGAGATGCCAAGCACGGTCGGCAACAAGCTCACCGGCAGGAGCATCACCGTGTACATGACGATCTGTTGCCCGGTGATGCGTCCTTCGGGTTCGACCACGGGGAGCATGCGGATTCCGGCGCGCCCGTAGTCTTCCCTGTACATCCACGCGATTGCGAGAAAGTGCGGAAATTGCCACAGGAACAAGATAGCAAAGAGCACCCACGCGCCAGTTGTCACCTCGCCCGCCGCAGCCGTCCAGCCCATCAAAGGCGGCATCGCGCCGGGAAACGCGCCGACCGCAGTTGAAAGCGTCGTCCTCGTCTTGAGCGGCGTGTACATGAAGAGATAGCCCGCAATGACGGTCAAGCCAAACAAAGCGGTGAGCGGATTGACGAGGAGCGCGAGGTAAACTTCCGCAATCACGGTTAGTCCCGCGCCGAAGACGAGCGCCTCGATTGCAGAGAGCTTGCCCGAAGGCAAGGGCCTGAGCATCGTGCGTCGCATCAACCCATCAAGCTCACGCTCCATGTACTGGTTAAGCGTCGCAATGCCTGATGAGAGCAACGCTATGCCGAGCATCGCGTGTGTAAAGCGCAGGTAATCGAGACTGCCTTTCGCGCCGAGACAGAATCCGGCGGCAGCCGTCAAAACAATTAGAAAAGTGATGCGCGGCTTGGTCAGGTCAACATAAGCCAGCGCACGCTCGCGCCGAGATAATCCTTCGGCCAGCGCTTCAGACACGCCGCCCGGATTAAGTTCTATCACCGCGCTCTTGATTAAAATTTCAGATTTCACCTTGTCAGTTCCAAACTCGTTACTCTCAACTCGTCTCAGTGCTGAGCCTTTGATAACCGGAGATGTTAGCTCTCTCGCCCTTGAGAACACGAAACGCTCTGAGCGTCAGCACGATTGTCGCGGCGAAAACGAGCGCGCCGCAGGCGACGTGCGCGACAGTGATTCCGACCATCGGGTTGCGCGGTTGCGGCGCATTGGGCGACGCGAGCCGGGAAAGGTAAGCGGCAACTCCCAGCGACAATTGAATGAGCAGAAGCGCCGCAGCGATTTGTGCTGGCCGGGTGAGATAAGTCTCCCCCGAATAGCGGCGAAGCGTCGTGACCACAACGCTGCCCAGAACAAAGACAACAACGAGAGCGCCGCCCAGATGCGTGAGTAACAAACTTGTCGGCAAGTGCTGATCCCACGTCGCCGAGTGGCGCAAGGTTGCTCCGATCACGAGCTGCACCAGGATACTCGCGGCAGCCGCGACCCCCAGAAACGGAAGCGACCAGCTTCCCTTCTCTTCAATGCTCTCGCGCGGCGCGTTCCAACCCGGCGAGGTGAAAACCGACAGGCTCACCATCGTGCAGAAGAAAAGTTGAGCCAGCGTCGCGTGGGCTGAAGACACGGCGAGCGGGAGCATCCACTTGACAGTCAGACCGCCGAGCAGTCCTTGCGCGATAACCGCCGCGAGGGCGACGAGTCCCAATCGCCGAACCCAAACGCGCTTCTCGCTCCGCCAGAGCCAGATATTAAGAATGATGACGAGAATCCCGACGCTGGTGGCCACCATCCGGTGGCCGTGCTCCCAGAAAAGATTGCCGACCATCTCTGGAAAGACCTGGCCGTTTGAAAGCGGCCAATCGTTTGTCGCCAGCCCCGCATCGTGGCTCGTGACGAGCGCGCCTGCCACAATCAGCAACAGAGTCGCGCCCGTCACGAACACCGTGAAGCGATGTAAACCCTTGCTCATAACTACCGTGACAAGTGACAGGTGACAAGTGACAGGAAAGAACAAGCGTTTAGCTTGTCACCTGTCACTTGTCACCTGTCACGGCCTTTTAGTGTCTCGCCATCATCGGAAGATCAAGAGCAGGCATGACCTCTAAGGATCCGCCTTCAAGGCTGGCGGTCGCGGTCGAGTCAAACGCGAAGTCTGAGGTGACAGTGCCCTTAGCGTCAACTTTGATCTGCGCCGTTTTCTCGCCGAACTTCTCGTGCCAGGCGACGAGCGTGTAAGTCCCGGCAGGGACGCCCTTGATTTCAAACGTTCCGTCTTCTTTGGTGACGGCGTAGAATGGATGTTTCATCACACCGATGTAAGCCTTCATCCAGGGATGCTGGTTGCATTTGACCGGAACCAGAATCTCGGAACGCTTGAAGGTCTTGGTGATCGGCGGTGCGCCGCCCGGCTGCGATTCATTCCACTCTTCGTTGCCACCACCGGATTTCGGCAGCGCGTGGATATTGTGGCCGGTCGGATCAGAGTTGGTGACTTTCAGTTTCTGGTTGGCCTGCATGCCGATGACGTGCGGGACGTAGTGGCAGCCATTCTGGTCAAGCACGACCTCGCTGCTTGGCGTATCAAAAGTAAAGTCCGCGATTTTCTTGTTGTCAGCAGTCGTGCCGTCTTTGATGTAGACGAATACATTTTCCAACTTGCCGTCTTTGGCAACGACCGTTTCCGTCTTCGGGTCTTTATTCTTCGCGGCGCAGTTGGCATCCTGCGACATGTCAATCTTCTGCGCGGCAGGCGCTTCACCGTTGAGGCTCACCTTGCCCGTCACCGTGCCTTCATTGCCGGTGGCCGCGTATTTAGTTCCGGTGGTTGTCCCACCATCCCCGCCGCCTGAATCGGCAGCACCCTCTTTCTTGCCACAGGCCAGGCTCAGCGCAAGAAGCGAGACCATCATCGACATCGCAAGCCAGAAGCGTGCGCGTTTCTTCAACATAATTGATTCCTCCAACTAAAGATGAATTCCAGATTACCTACACAATACGGGATTTCTCGTAAAAAAGCTCAAGGCCGGCGAAGCAGCGCGTGGCGATTGCGCGAGACGCGCGCCTTCGCCATGCCCGTCTTTGTCGCTCCAGACCTCTGGCGCGCTGCATGACTATTCATGCGCTTTGCACCTTGTCTCACGCGCCGGGCATGAGCAGAAGTCGGCGGCGGGGCGGCTGGCGCAGTCGGCGCAGGCGCAGCCCCGCCCGTCGCAGATGGCGAACCTGACGAGAGACGACGCTGCTCGTCCGGCGTCAGCAGGAACATGTAGCGCACCAGCAACTCTGCATGATCGCGGTGATAGTTATTGAAGGCTTCCGGCGTCTGGCCATTGAAGACCATGCGGTCGCCTTCCTTCTTGAACAAACCTGACGGCATCGCTGTACCGGGGCTGATCTGCTGCGGGTCGAGCAGCCAGCGATACGTCCACTTCGGTTTCAGTCGTTCGCTCGCCAGCAGGAAGTTTGGAGCCGAAGCAGTCCGGTCATGTGCCGGGTCGCCCGTGATGTGACACTTCAAACAGGGCGCGCCTTCCGACGTGAACAAGGCACGCGCCAGCATCCTTTCATCTTCGCCGAGCGGTTCGAGCGGTTCGCGTATATAGGGCTCCTGCTGCGACGAGACAGCCATGAAGAAGCGCACGAGAATCCGCAGCTCGTTCGGCGAGAAATTGAACGTCGGCATGCGTGCGCGCAAGTAAGTGCGCACGCCGTTTCTGTCCGCACCCGGCTGCCGCCTGAACTGCTCTGCCGCAATACTGGCATCATTCGCGCCGCTCGCGCTCGTTGCTTCGGGTTGATTCCCACCCTGATTGCCGTTTCCGCTTGCAGCAGGTTGCGCGGGTTTCGTCGCCTGATTGTCAATGTTGCCGCTGGTCGGAGTAACACCGACCGTCTTGTCGCTGCGTCCCGGCTCGGCTTTTCCAGTTTCATCCGTGAGCGATGGGTCGTGCAGGAATCTCAACAACCAGTTCGGGTCAACGCGCGCACCTTCGCTCGTCAGGTTCGGCGGTAATTGGTCTTTCCAATCTGGATTCTGGTAGAGCGGCAAATCCATCAGGACTGAGCGCTGCCCGACCTGCACGCTGTGGCAACCCATGCAGTTATATTTCTTGACGACCCACCAGCCATCCTGCACAGCTTTGCGCTGGTCGTCCGGCCTGTAGAAAAGTGATGCTGGAACGTTCGCCCCTTCCGAGCCGACGCTGCCAATCAGAAACGTCGTCAATGCGGTTTTCCATTCGGGCGTGAGATATGGCTCAGGCATACGCAGGCGATCCTGCGGCTCTTTCTCCTTACCCGTATCATAAATCCAGGGCGTTTCCAGCTTATGCTCGAAGAAGCCTTTGTGGTTGTACCACTCCTTGCCTTCTTTGCCCGTGTCCGGGTCAATGCCTTCTTCGGCCTTCTTCGTCATCATCGCGAAGTCCAGACGCTCAATCGGTGTCGAGCCTTCGGCGCTCAACTCTTTTCCGATGCGCTGCTCGTCTTCAAAGCCTCTAATCTCGTGGCATCCGGCGCAACCGTACTGCTTGATTAAAGACCGCCCGCGCTCTTTCAAATTCGCGTCGTCCATGTAACTGGAAGCATTTGGGTCGCGGAAAGAGCTGCCTTGAGAAAGCGAGAAAAGATAAGCGGCGATGTCGCGCGCTTCGTCCTGCGTCAGACGGAAATTAGGCATCACCGTCATGTTCTGCACCTGAAGCTCAGCGCCGTCGTTCGGGCATTTGGAAAACTGTTCGGTGTCGAAAAGGTATGCCTGATTCTTATTCCTGTAGTCGTCGCGCGTTAGGTCGCGCTTTTCTTTCGGGCAGTAAGGAGCCCAGCGCTGGCGCGGGTTGTAAATCCAGCGCACGATGTAATCGAAGTTTGCCTTTTCGCCGACGCGCTGAAGGTTGGCGGCGAAAGTTCCGCCCGTCTGTGAATCGCTTTCGCCGATTGAATGACAGGCCATGCAGCCGACGGTCTCGAAAAGCTGTTTGCCGTTGGCGGCATTTCCCTTCGCGCGATCCTGTGATGGCATGCGCCCGTCCGTGCCTTCTTGCCAGAGATACGCGGCGATGGCTTTCCTGTCATCATCGGAACGCGCATCATGCGCCATCTCTGCGTTCAAGCGCCAGAAGGTCGGCATCTTCGTGCCGGGACGAAACGCCTGCGGGTCTTTGAGCCATTCAGGAATCCACTCTTTAACCAGCTTCAGGCGAACATCCTTGAGGTTAGGCCCAACCTTCTTCTGATCCTGCATCAGGTAACGTGCCTGAATGTTGAGTTGGTCAATTTGTGCCGCCAGCAAACTGTTGCTGACGACCAGCGATTGAGCGCGCGCCGCGAGCAGCCCGGCTTCCGTCTCGTCTGCATTGGCGATTCCTTCTTTGGCCTGTCGTGATTCGCGCTCGTTCCCTTTGATATTCTCTTCGAGCTGGAGAATCTGCTGGCGCGCGGTGGAGAGCGCGTCCGATTCACGATCAAAGCCTTCGGAGCGATGGCAGCCCACGCAGCCGCGATTCTGGAAGAGGTCTTTGCCGAGGGTGAGCGTCGGTGCGCCCTGGAGCACACGGTCGGAAGTGTGGCATTGCTGGCAACCGGCCTGCATGTTCTCTTTCTCGTAGAGCGGATGCAGCCAGAACCGGTTGCGGCCATGTCCCTTCTCGATGGTCGTCGTGGCACGCCCGTTTCCGCCATGACAACTGGCGCAGCCAAAGCGGTCTGGATTATGAATGGTGAGCAGTTCTTTGTTTGGATGACTGACAAAGGCTCTGGCCCATTCGTCCGGCTTCTTGCCGGGGCCGTCCGGCGCTAAGTCCGAAGCCTTCAGGTTGAGCGGTTCGCGCACACCTAAGTGACAGGTTTCGCAGCGGTCAACGATGTTCGAGGAAGTGACGTTGATCTGCTTGAGGCTGAAATCGAAATTCTCGTTCTTCCTAACGAGCGCATCAATCTGGGCGGGCTGAAGACCAATCATGTGGTCTTTCAGATATTCCGTGCGCTTTTTCTTCAACTCGTTAGGCTCTTTGAGAAGCTCGCCGTTCTCAGAGAGCAGCTTGGCCTTTTGATCTTTCAGGTGGTTGTATTCCTGTTCGAGTTCTGGATAGGAATACTCCTTCTTCTCTGTCTTGCCCGACCCGTCATCCAGGGGAAGATAAACCGTGATCTTTTCCTGCTTCATCTGCGCGACTTTCTGGCGCAGGCTATTCTTCTTTGAATCGCTCCCGGCTGTCTCAATCTGGTAATTGACGACCGTTATCTGCCCGCGTGCGTTTTGGAAAGGGTCTGTGACGGCCTGAATTTTGTCGCCAATGACTTTGAGTTCCCTTTCAATCTCTTTCTGGCGCGGACGGATACTTTCTTCGGCGGCCTTCGCTTCCTCGTCGAGCTGCTGGTACTCGGCGCTCTCCATGACCTCTTTTTCCGTCTGTCCTGCCTGCCCCTTGATGCTTTTCAAATAGCGATTGTAGCGCTGGACAAACTCCTGCTGCGCGCGCTTCCAGGGACGCTGCCCGTAGGCTTCATCATAGAGCGCCCAGGCGAGCACACCGATGAGAAGCAGCGTCGAGATGAGCATCGCCGCGCTCGTCGAGCGGCTCACGATAGGATCGCGTTCGGGCGTTTCCGCTTCTTTTTTGACTATCGCGCCGGACTCAGTAGTGTCAGCCACCTCGGTCTCTTTTCCTCCGCTTCTCTCATCCGTTCGGCTTCAGACATTAAACCAGGGAGTCACCCAAACGTACTTGATGTGAATCGGCAACAAACGCAAGATCAGCTTCACGGGCAAAGCCAGCAGCACGGAGATTGCGAAAAACTGGAAAGTCAGATATTGCAAGAGGCTCGTGCGCTGGAGAATTTTCTTGTCCAACTCGGTGCGCGTCATCAGCCAGTGGAAGAAAAGCCCCCCCAAGACATAGAACAGCCCGACGACTATCGCCCCGAAGATGGCTTTCCCCCAGACGCTCGTTATCCCAACGTATTCATGCAGGTCTACGTTTCTATCGTAAACGACGGCGTTGTGATCCCAGGTCTGCCCCGGCCAGAACCAGATCCATCCAGGCCCGCGAATGAACGTCCCGATGATAATCAGGATGATCCACATGAAGAATCCCCACGCGAACATCCCGATGGCGAAGCGCCGTTGCTTCCAGGTGTAGTAGCCGTTGCCGAGCGGGTTGGAATCAACGTAGGGGAAGACCATCAGTCCGACGATGAGTAGAGTCGGCATCAGCACGCCCGCGATCCAGGGATCGAAATAGACGAGCATCTCCTGCAAGCCCAGAAAGTACCAGGGCGCTTTCGACGGGTTCATCGTCAGATTCGGGTTGGCCGGTTCTTCCAGGGGCGCGTTGAGCGTGATTGACCAGACAAACAGAATGATAGTTACGATTAACGCCGCCAGAAATTCGACGCGAACGAGATAGGGCCAGACGTGAATCTCGCGCGCCCAGCCGGGTCGCCACGGCAGAGCTTTGCGGTGATGCGTCTTCGCGAGATTCGGGTCTTTCTCAAGCCGCTCGATCAAGTTGTCATGATTGCGCGCCTGCTTGACTCCCAGCCAGGTGAAAAAGGCGACGAGCGGGATCATGCCGACAATGGGAATGTTGTCGGGTGCTGACGAAATCGTCCAGAGTTGATGCCAGTCTTCGACGCGAAAAGCCGCGACCGCGATAAGCAAAACACCCGCGATCAGCGCTATCTTGCCGATGCTGAATTTGAACCCGCGCTTTTCTACTTGTGCTACCATTTTCGTTTAGCCCACAAGAGTTTCTTTTTCGTCCGTCAAACCGAAAATCTAATCCTCGCGCTCCGGCTACCTCTTCTTCACCGCCTTCATCTCGGATTCGAGCATCACAGGGGCAGGACCGGAGATGCCGCCGTCCTTGCGTATCCGCCAGAAATGAACCGCCATGAAGATTGAAATGACGAGCGGAATGCCGATGCAATGCCAGATGTAAGAGCGCAAGAGTGCGTTCGCATCCACGATTGAGCCGCCGAGCAGCCCGAACCGCACGTCATTAAACGGAGTCATTCCAAGCTGTGCGCCAAACGGCCCCTCGCTCCCAAGCACCGGTGTAGCGCGCGCCATGTTCGTGCCAACTGTCACAGCCCAGAAGCCAAGCTGATCGTCCGGCAACAGATACCCAGTGAAAGAGAGCAGCAACGTCAAAACCAGCAGGACGATGCCGACGCACCAGTTAAATTCACGCGGCTTCTTATATGAACCCGTCAGGACGACGCGGAACATGTGCAGCCACGTCGTGATAATCATCAAGTGCGCCGCCCAGCGGTGCATGTTCCTTAACAGCTTGCCGAACGGAACGTCGTGCTCTAAGTAAAGAATGTCCTGAAACGCCTGCCCCTTCGACGGATGGTAATAGAACATCAAAAGCACGCCCGTGAAGGTCAGGACGATGAAGAGATAGAACGTGATGCCGCCCATGCCCCAGGTAAAGTTGTAACGGGTCGCGTCGCGGTTGACCTTCGCCGGGTGAAGATGCAGGAAAACGTTTGAGAGAATGGCGAGAGAGCGATTGCGCGGGTCGGAGCGGTCGTGCGAGACGCGGAAGATGGATTTCCAGAGTTGCGTTTGCTGCGGGTCTTTCAGCGCTTTGGCCTCTTCGACGGCCTGCACCTTGACCTCGCGCACCTTCTCCATCAGACCAGCCTTCTTCTCCTCACCTGTGGTGAGTTGCTTGGTCTCTTGCGGATTGGGTTTTTCAGGCTCCATCAGAATCTCCGAAATCCATCAGAGCGGAATGTACGCCCCGTCATCGTTGAATTCGCTCTTCTCGCCTTTCGGCCATCTGTAGAGCTTTCCGGTATCCACAACGATCTGCCCTTCGGCGTCTTTCTGAACGGAAGCGCGATCCATCGGGCGCGGGGCGGGTCCTTCAAAATTGACTCCCTCGCTGTCGTAGCCGCTGCCGTGACACGGGCATTTGAACTTGTTTTCAGACGCTTTCCAATCGGGCGTGCAGCCCAGGTGCGTGCAGCGCGCATAAATGACAAAGAGGCGGTCGGGAGTTTTGTCCACCCAGATGCGGTACTGCTGCTGCCATTTATCGCTCACGCCAATGTTGTAATCGTCGGGGAAGCCGATGCGGAAACGCGTCGCAGGCTCAAAGATGCTGCGCGGCAAAAAGAAGCGCACGAACATCAGGAAACAGGTGGTCAGAAAACCCGCGACCGCAGCCCAGACGATGCGCCGCCGCATCTTGTTGACGGGGGGATCGGGCTTGCTTTCCAGCACAGCGCCGGTCTGACGGGCGGCGACAGGCGTCGCCAGCCCCTTGGCCACCATCGGAGTGGGCGTCGCAGATGCGATGGCTGCGCCCTCACTGATGCGCGCCGCTGGCGTTGTCCCGGCAGGAACTTCTCGCGCGTCAGAAGTGTCAGGGACGCTCCCGGCTGGAAGATTAGAATCAGGTTTGCTATCCACGCCGCAGACCTCCATCTGCTTGACAATCGAGAAGCCTCATCATCTGATTTACCAGATGATAGACTGCTACCGTGAAGTTCGGACGCAGATTATACGACCGCCTTAACAGGAATTCTTTCTGCCTGCGCCCGGACTCAGGAAGCTAAACGTTATCATGAAGAGCGCCGCGCCAGATGAATATAAATTGGCTCGGTGGGCTATTTATACTATTTTCACAATTCGGTGGCAAGAACAGAATTCAGAAGTCAGAAGTCAGGAGGCAGTAAAAGCAGGAGACAGAAGTCAGGAGACAGAAGTCAGAAGATAAGGCGGAGAGCCGCTTTCTTCTGATTTTCTTTTCTTCTGTCTCCTGTCTTCTGTATTCTGTCTTCTGACTTATGCTCGCTCACGTTATCCTTTACACGCGACCCGGTTGCCATCTATGCGAGGAGGCAAAGGCGGAGATGCTGGCTGCCGGTTGTGGCGATGAATATGTGCTCGAAGAGATCAATATCGAGACCGACCCGGTACTCGAAGAGCAGTACGGCTGGGAGATTCCTGTCATCGTCATCAACGGCGTCAAGGCTTTCAAATATCGCCTGACCGCCGCCGAATTCAAGCGCAAACTCCGCCGCCTCGCTCAGCCCTGAGAATTTCCGAAGCGCTTGATTGAGGGTTTCTGAGGATGGGCGTGAAGTAACCTGGCAGCAGTTTTACCTAATTGCCCGAGCGTGCGGTTTCAAAATTCAGGGCGCGCGCCGTCTCTTCAATCGTCGCAAAGAGCTGCGCACGCTCACGCTCGTCGGTTGCCTGCCGGTAAGCCATCAAAGATTCTTTGAGCGCAGCCAGGTCTTTATAGAGCCCCGCGTTCTCAATCGGCGGTGTCAAATAGGAAATCAACTCGCTGTAAGACCTGCGCTTGGCAATTGAGCCTTCGGAAGGATTGTTGACGCTGTAGACGTAAATGTTCGGCAGCTCACCGATCAGGCGATCCGGCCAGCATTCTTCAGACAAACCTACCTGTTTACCCGGCATAAACTCCAGCGCGCCGTGCGTCCCAACGTGCATGACGGCATCGGCCTGAAAAACTTTTTCGAGATAGGTGTAGAGAGCCATGAAGCCGTGATGAGGTGCGCAGCCTCTGGCCATCAAGAGCCGCATCGGGTCGCCTTCGTAGCCGAAGGTTGGCTGCACGCCGAGAAAGAGGTTGCCAAGCTGAATGCCCTGAATCAAAATCTCGCCGCCGAATGAATTGATTGCGCCCGGAGCGCTGCCCCACTCCTTTTCAATCTCTTCGACGAAGGGGCACTGTCGCCTGTACTCGTCAACGCTCATTCGATAGCTGACGTTCGCCGTCGCGCCAAAACTTTCAGAGTTTCCTCCCAACAACATCTCGCGCAATTCATCGGCGCTCGACGGCACTTCCACATCGTAGCCATCTCTCTGCAAAGCTCGCAGCATCTCCCACGCGCTGGGGAAGACATCGAGGTCGGCTGCCGTGCCGATGTTTCCTTTGTTCGGCGGGAAACAGAAAACCAGCATCGCCAGCCGAAGCTCTGCGCGCCTGGCCGTCTGCAAATGATTCCAGCGCTTCAAGCGTCGCGCCAGACGATGACAGCGATCTTCCAGAGGCATGGGCTCGCACCCACTTGATGGCACGCCACCGTAAACAAAAGGCTCCGTCGCCCCGTCCAGCTCAGGGATGGCAATCTGCATTCCCGCCTGCACAGGGTTCAAGCCCGTCATGGATTCCTGCCACGCTTCAACCGTCTGCATATCCAAACTCACAGCCGAACGAAACGGGCGATTCAGCTCGCGCAGGAATTTAGCCGCCGCAAGGCTGTCATTCATCGCAGGCCCACCCACAAAACTGAACCCCGTCAGAGACACAATCTGACTGACACGCGATTTAACTTTAACCTTCAGCCCTTCTTTTTCTTTCACTTCACTGCCAACTGCCAACTGCCTGCTGCCTACTGTTTTCCCTCCATCGCCTATCAAATATCTCTCGCACGCCTCGCGGTTATCCATCAAAGTCGAGATGACCGGCAGCACTGACAATCCTTCCGTTTCAATCGCACGAATCAAACCGTCGTAAGCCTTGCGCGTTTGGCTGATGATCTGCGGGCGCATCAGCAACAACCCGATAGTCGTGTCAGGGTCGAGCGACCATTTACCATTAAACCTTTCGCGTCGCTCGTACCAGTTCCTGTAAGCAGCAAACGACTCGAAGAGCGAAGACGCATCCGGGTGATAGATGGCCACTGCGGGCATCCGCTCAGGCGGCGGCACTTTGATTTCAGATTTCGCTGTCCGCGAGGTCGGCACGTAATGCTTGATCGCATACAGCACCATCGAGCGAATATTGGCTGGCGTCGGTTGCAGGAAATAACAGAAGAGATGCAGGTAATGCTTGGCGTCGCGCAGCCGTCCCGCGCCCGGAACGAAACGCAAGAGGGCAGGCAAGCGATCAACCAGCTTCAGATACTGTGTGTGGCTGCGCTTTTTCTTCGCACGATGAGCGCGCGCCTGCTCGCCCATCCACGCGCCGACTCTCCCCACCAGGCTCTCTGCCCGACGCTCTCCCGCGTTTTCTTTCGCCGCCTCTTCCCTTCTCTTCGCGCCGCCTAAGATGCGCCCGAAATCCAGCTTGCCCATCCGCGTCCGGCGCATCAAATCAGGCATGCAGTTGATGACGACGACTGCATGATGACGCGCCTGATACTTTTCGAGAGCGGGCAAAAGGCGCGCGGCATTCTCGCCATCCATCACGTGGATGACGAAGACGACATCCGCCGCGCTCAAATCTCCATCAACCTCGCGCCAATCATCTTCCGTCAAAGCCGCGCCGAAGTTGTACGCCGCCACCCGCAGTTCGAGCGCATACTCGCGGTTAATCTCGCGCTCTGCCTGCCTGAGCGGCGCTAAGAGACTTGATCCGATGTAGAGAACCGTAACGTTCAAGTAATAACTCCCGAACGAGAAAATTAAACGATCCACGAAATCACACGAAGCAGCACGAAACGACCAAATTTTTATTCTTTGTTATTAGTGCTATTTCGTGTGATTTCGTGGTCTATCATGCTAAGCCTTCGAGTTGGTCTTCCAACCCAGAGAAAATCTCTCGCAGCCGCTCAAGCACCTGAGCCTCAGCCGCCCAGAAGCCGCGCCCGTGCGCTTCCAGTAGACGCGCGACCAGCGAGCGGGCGGAATGCGGATTAAGCGCGCGCAGGCGCTCCAGCATCTCTTCGTCAAGCACGAAGGTGTTGGCGACTTCCGTGTAGACCCAATCATCCACAGCATCCGTTGTCGCGCTCCACCCGAAAGTATTGCTGATGTGGCTTTCGATTTCGGCGACGCCGCGAAACCCGTGCTTGAGCATTCCTTCGTACCATTTCGGGTTGAGCGTCTTAGCGCGCGTTTCAAGGCGCACAGTCTCTTCGATGGAGCGGATTTTGAGGTCGCGAGAGAGCGTGTCGGAGAGATAGACGGCTGGACGCTTTTTCGCGCGCTTCTCGACAGCCTTTGTAACGCCGCCCAGATATTCAAAGTAATGATCCACGTCCGTGATTCCGATCTCGAACGTATCAATGTTCTGGTAAGCGGCTTCGACCCTTTCAAGCGCCCTATCAAACGCGCGACGCGCTTCCAATCCTTCGACGGCTCGCCCCGCAGCGTCGCGCCCGTAAGCGAAGCATTTGCGCGTCACGAACAAATCGCCAAGCGTGTCGTCCTGCTCCCACTGCGAATCCATCACCATGAAGTTGACGTTCGTGCCGTAGTTGCCCGGCGCGTTGGAAAAGACCCGCAGAGCTGCTTCGTCCATTCCGCACCCGTCCGCCTTCATCTGCTCCAGGATGTTCCGGCGCACGTAATTCATCTCTTCTGGCTCATCTAATACAGCGACAGCGCGCACCGCCTTGTCCAGCAGATTCATCGTCGCGCCGAAGAGATCGCGGAAGATTCCTGAGACTGTCATCACCACATCGATGCGCGGGCGTCCCAGTTTTTCGAGCGGGATGATTTCAATTCCGGTCGCGCGGTTCATCGCATCGCGCAGGGGGCGCACGCCTAGTAGCCAGAGAGCCTGCGCCACGCCTTCGCCCTGCGTCTTGATGTTATCCAATCCCCACAGCACGAGCGCCATCGCTCGCGGGTAACGAGCGTGCTCCGACAGGTGGCGTTCGAGCAATCCTGTGACGACACGTTCGGCGCGTGTGTAAGCAATCTCGGAAGGGACAATGTACGGGTTGATGGCGTGCGTATTGCGCCCTGTCGGCAGAATATCCGGGTTCTGCACGATGTCCGCGCCCGGCCCCGGCTCGATGTACTCGCCGCGCAACGCGCGCATGAGACTTTCCAGCTCATGGCTGACTGATAACTGCTCGCAGATACGCGAGAGCAGGGTGAAGACGGGATGCGACTCTTCCCTCTTCACATTGGCGATTTCTTCCAGCCAGAGGCTCGCGGCTTCCCTGTCTTTGTTGATGAAAAGCTCAATCGCAGCATGAACAATCTCGTCAACGCGCTCTCTTTCACTAAGATGCGCTTCCATCTGCCTGCTCGTTTCAAGCAGCTTCGTGTATTCGCCAAGCCCTAAACCTTCCGCAACCATGTCGGGCAACGCGCGCGCATTGGCTTCGGGTCTGTCAAACGATGCCACCATCCGCAGCATGTCCGCGCGCTCACTCGCATCGGCAGCGCGCCCGAAGACGTGCAGTCCTGTCGGAATCAGGCGCTGCTCGATCTCCACCACCTGCTCGTAAAGCTCCAGCACGCGGCGGTCACGCTCATCAGCCGGCAAGCTGTTGCTTCGTTCTTCTATCTTCTCGCTCTTTCCAATCATGAATATTTGGTCTAACTGTGCGACTGTCTCGCTTGACGAACGAGCGAAGTGAATTGCTCGCCCGTTGACGGGACGGATGAAAGGTAAACGTAACGCCCTTCGATCATCCCGGCAAGCTTTTGTCCCTCGCCGCCGGAAGTAAAACGATTCCGGGTGTCTACGACAATCGTCGTCACGCCCAACTGATGCAAAGCCGCACCGATTCGCTCAAGCTCACTTTCGATCTCGCGCTGGCGCGCATCCCCGCGCAAACTCCCATCAATTCTCAGCGAAACGTTGGCGCGCCCATCTGTGAAAAGGAGCAGAACGATTCGCTCTGTGCTCTCGCGCCGAACGCTGCGTGCGATCTCAAGCGCGCTCGCGAGACCTGCCGCAATCGGTGTTGCGCCGCCGATGCTGAGCGAATCGAGAATCCGTTTAGCAAGCATTGCGCTTCCGCTTGGCCTCAGCATCACGTCTGCTTCCTGCCCGCGAAAACTGACGAGAGCCACGCGGTCGCGCTTGATATACGATTGCTGAAGAAGTCTAACAAGCGCACCCTTCGCCTGCGCGATTCGGTTCAGCGCCATGCTCCCCGAAGTGTCAACTGCGAAGATAAAGAGTGTGCCCGCTTTCTGCTTGAAACGCTTGTAGCGCAAAGCGTGCAGGGGGATGGGTGTTAGGGGTTGGGGGTTGAGGGCTGGGTTGTCTTTCCTAACCCCCAACCCCCATCCTCCATCCCCCGCCCCTGCTGCCGCGCGCAAGGTTGCGTCGAGCGCAAGCTTTGCTCCAAATGTTCGATTTGGACTTGCGCGCACGTATCGCCCGCGTCGCGCATTTTCAGAATTCGGATGCGCTTTTGCACGGCTCTGTCTGGACTGTGGAAGCGCGGTCTGCTTTCGTTCAGTGCGCCCGACAGCATCGAGCGACCTTTCCGGCAACTCGGCATCAAGCGCCGGAGGCGCATCGCGCTTCGCTTCATCATTCTTGACGCCTTCTACGTTTCTGCCAGGCCGCGAGCGTCCGCCCGCTCCGTTGCCGCCGCTGCCGCGCGGTGTTGAAGAAGGCGCAGGCTCGTCTTCCTCATGCGCGTTATCCATCCCCTTCGTCTCTTCAGCATCGCCGCTCTGAGGGAGAAGCTTGTCGAGTTGCTGATCGATGCGCGCGCTGCTTCCGGTCTGTTCGAGTGGGTCGCGCCGCAGGCGATGGCGCAGCGCCATTGTCGCCACACGTCGCACATCTTCTGCCGAGACCGCTTTGCGCCCCTCGAACGCAGCAAGCGCGCGTGCGGCGCGGGCAATGGTCAACTCGCCCCTGTGTCCATCAATCTTGAGTTGCTGGCAGAGTTCCGCGATGTGACGGAGCAACTCGCGCGCTAATTCGACCTCAGGAAGTTTTTTTCGGGCGCGTGCCAGCCGACGACGCAAACTCTCCTGCTCGCTCGCGCTGTGCGCGAGAAACTGCGCCGGGTCGCGCTCAAACGCCTCGCGCTGCTCGACTATCATGACGCGCTCATCCAAATCGGTCGCGGTTTTTACTTCAACGTGCAGGCCGAAGCGGTCGAGTAGCTGTGGGCGTAGCTCTCCTTCTTCAGGGTTGCCGGAGCCGACGAGCACGAAACGAGATGGATGCTCCAGAGAGATGCCCTCGCGCTCGACCACGTTGCGACCTGTGGCGGAGACATCAAGCAGCAAATCAATCAGGTGATCTTCGAGCAAATTCACTTCGTCAATGTAAAGGAAGCCGCGATTGGCGCGCGCGAGGAGTCCGGCTTCAAAAGCCTTGACGCCTTCCTTCAGAGCGCGTTCGATGTTGACAGTTCCGCAAACGCGATCTTCGGTCGCACCCAGAGGCAACTCGACGACAGGCACGGGCGCGCGCGCGTGCGACAGTTTTTCGCCGGAAGAAAGTCGCGCCTGGCACTCGTCGCAGAGATTCATCCGGTCTTGCGGATCGCAGCCGTAGAGACAATCGCGCACGCGCTTTCGCTTAGGCAGCAGGTCTGCCAGAGCGCGCACGGCGGTAGATTTCCCCGTCCCGCGATGCCCCATAATTAAGACGCCGCCGATTGAAGCATCTATCACGTTGAGCAAAAGCGCGAGTTTCATCTCCTCCTGGCCGACGATTCTTGTAAAAGGATAGACCGGCGGCGGCGTGCGAGGTTGATGTTGAGCTTTCATCTGTGCGACAGGTGCGCGGCGTTTCATCTTTCATCCCTCGCGGCAGAATCCGGGTTGACCTCTGCATGAAAATAACGCCGGTGCAGCCAGTGACCTGTCAGCGCGAGCGCGGCGACGGCGGTTAATGAGAGCATGGTTTTCGCGTTCAGCGCGTCAAACAAGGATTTCGCCCCGACGGTGTTGTGTACCGCCTCTGCGTAAACGTAAGACTTGATCGCCAGCGCCATCGTGGTCGCCAGCACAAAACGAATGAAAGGCAGCCGCGCCAGCCCCGCCCCATAGTTGATGAAACCATGCGGGCTGGACGGCGTCAGGCGAATAGCAAAGAGCACCATGAAGCTGGAATGTCGCATCAGGAAGCGATGAAGTCGCCCGTCGCGGAAACGATCAACCCACGCCCCGCCAACAAAACGCGCCACCGCGTAGCCAATGCCGCTGCCGAGCGCGCAACCCGCAGTTGTAATCAGAGCAGACCAGTGCGGCGCAAACAATAAAGGAGTGATGAAGAGGAAGATTGAAGCAGGCAGCGCAAAAGCCCAGGAAGCAGCCATCGCGCAAATAATCAGCACGGGAGCCCAGACATTAACTCGCAACTCCGCCAAATTCTCCGGCGTCATCATCCTGCCCAACCCGCTCCACCAGTAGAGCAGCAAGAGGAGCAGGACGACGCCGACGCCGAGAAGCGTGCGAAGCCACCTGTCTCGTCTCGCGCCACCCTCCGGGCGCAATGCTGTGCTGGCCGATTGGGACATAATGAGCAGGAGACAGAATACAGGAGACAGAAGACAGAAGGAAAAGCAGAATCCAGGAGTCAGAATTCAGAATGAAAGGTCGCAAACCGTTTTTCTTTTATTCTGACTTCTGACTTCTGTCTTCTGTCTCCTGCTTTACCCTCCTTGCCGAAATTCAGGGTAGAGCGTCATGCCGCCGTCAACGTAGAGGGTCGCGCCCGTGACGTAGCTCGCTTCGTCGGAACAGAGAAAGGCGACCACAGTTGCAATTTCTTCGGGCTGCCCCATGCGCTCGGTCGGGATTTTCCTGAGGAGGTCATTCAGGCTCTCAGGGTTTCCCCAGACATTCTGGTTGATGGGTGTCGCAATTGCTCCCGGCGCGACCGAGTTAACGCGCACCTTTTGCGTCGCTAGTTCAAGCGCAATCGTCTTGGCCATCATATCAAGCCCGGCTTTGGCGGCGCAGTAATGAGCGTAACCGCCCCAGGGAATAATCTGATGCACCGAGGTGATGTTGACGATTGAGCCGCCCGCGCCCCCTTGCGTCATTACGCGTGCGGCGCGCTGCGCGCAGAGAAACGCACCCGTCAAATCAACGTCAATCACTTTGCGCCAGGCGTCGAGCGGCATTTCGAGAAACGGATGATGCGTTTCCATCCCGGCGTTATTGACCAGAATCTCCAGCCCGCCGAGTTCAGCGACGGCGCGCTCAAACATCGCATCAACTTCGCTTGAGTTTGAAACGTCCGCCTGAACAGCGAGACCTTTTGCTCCCGCCTCGTTAATTTGCTTGACGACTTCCTCAGCAGCCTGCGGATTGGAAAGATAATTAACGGCAACCGACGCTCCTTCCCGCGCCAGCCTCAGAGCAATGGCGCGCCCGATGCCGCTGCTTGCCCCGGTGACAAGCGCGCGCTTTCCTTCGAGCCTGCGGTTGACCGCGATGTTTTCATTTCCCATTGTTTGTTCTTTTCTGATTCGATAATTAAGCTGGCAGTCAGAGCAATTGTTTTCAAGGCTCAATGGCCATTCGCAAGACGTTGCTCATCGGCTGCCTTTCAACTTTGCCATCCGTCGTGACAATTACCATCTGGCCTCTTTCGACCGTCACGCGGCGCACAGTCGTCATGTAACGCTCGACCTTCATCCCGTCGCGCGTTTCGATAATCAGTCGCGGCCCGCTCGCAGCCTCAACCACCGGAGCGGGCTCAGCAGCAGGAGGAGTTTCGACTGGCGTTCGCCTCCTCCTGGCCGTCGGCGCAGGCCTCGTGCGCGTCGTGCGCGGGGTACGGGGGCGGCTGGTGCGCGTCGTTGTCGGCTTCGGCTTCGGCGGCTTTGTGGCTTTGGCTGTTGTCCGAGTCTCTACAGTGTCGGCGGGCGATTCAGTCACGGGCGTTGCGGGCTCTGTGGTTTCCGGCTGAGTCGTGGCGGTCGGTTCAGGCTCAGGCTCTTCTATTCGCGCACCTGTGGCGGTGACTCTTCTTCCCTTCGGTGTGTTAGCGGATGAAACTGTCGGGATGACAGGCCCTGGGTCTGGAACGTCGCCACCGATAGGCTCAAACGCTCCTTCAAAGCGAACGCGAAAGCTGCCTTCGTTATCGTTTGGCGTACGCGCTTCGACGCGCAGAATCAGCGATTCACGATTCCTCAAGTAAATGGTTTTCGACCCGCTCGATTTCCCTCCTCCAGCGTACAGGCTGATTTTGGCGAGCGGACGAAGAACTCCTGCCGTGAAGACATCAACGTCGCCTTCCAGATTCCCGCTTTCGACTGTGACGATGAGATCGCCGGGCGTACCCGTAAATGAGTAGAAGTATCTAGTCAGCCGTGCATCGCCTAAGTCTCTGGGCGCGATTGTCCCGCTGATTTCGCTTGCGCGAACGGGCTTCGGATACTCGATCTCGGTTGACTGCGCTCGTGCGCTCGTCATCAGGACAAGCAGCAGTAGAAACGTGCTGGCGAATCCAATCAACCGACTATGAATTTTGAGAGGAGCGGAGAGCGTCTTCATCAATGCTCCTTAGATGGATGAAAGTCTATTTCGGAAACCGGCCAGACCGAAGAGCATCCGGCAAGCTGTCTCCAGTTCAAACGCGACTTAGCCAAGAGTATCAGATTCGGCATCAGAATCGAATCAAGATGCGAGCTAGGAATGGACAAAGTACAAAGACGTGAAGATATTTGTGCTTATCTTCACGTCTTTGTACTTTGTGGCAATCTCAGGGATTATTTGAAGCCTCGAAGATTTTTGGTGCCGAAGGGGGGACTCGAACCCCCACGAGCTACCTCACACGCAGATAATTATTTTGGTGGGGATGGAGAGACTCGAACTCTCAAGGGTTGCCCCACACGGCCCTCAACCGTGCGCGTATACCAGTTCCGCCACATCCCCGTCAAAATTCTTTCCGCCACTTCGGCTTTTTATCTCGCGTCTTTGCCGCTCATCAAACAGCTACTTGCCGGGCGCAGGCGATGCCCCAGTCGTGGGGCTGCTTGCAGGCGCGGCGGTGTTCGCCGGTGCGCCAGTGTTCGCGCCTTCTGTCGCAGGGCTCGCAACGGGCGATGCCCCGGGTGAAGCCTGCGGCGCAGGCGTCGCTGTTGGTGTCTCTTCTTCGCCAACGTCTTGCAGGACGGAACGCTGGCCGGTGATGGCGGGCAACGAGAGCGCAATCGCGACGAGCATGAACATGGCAGCAGCGCCGATAGTAATTTTCGCCAGAATGGATTGTGTCCCGCGCGGCCCGAAAGCCGTGCTGGAAATGCTGCTGGAGAAAAGCGCGCCTGCGTCAGCTTTACCGGGCTGCAAGAGCACGGAGACGATGAGCACAATGCAAGACAGAATAAAAAGTATGTAAAAAACTGTGGTCAACTAAATATCCTCGCGAATTCTACCGGTTGTAATTGACGATCTCGGCGAAACTATCGGCTTTGAGGCTTGCGCCGCCGACGAGTGCGCCGTCTATATCCGCTTGCGCCATCAAGCCTGTGATGTTGTCGGGCTTGACCGAGCCGCCGTAGAGAATGCGTAAACTTTTCGCCGCTTCCTCAGAGTGCCTTTGCGCGAAAACGCGCCGGATGAAAGCGTGCATCTCCTGCGCTTGTTCCGGCGTCGCGGTGCGTCCAGTGCCAATTGCCCAGACAGGCTCGTAGGCTATGATGATACGGTCGAGGTCAGAGGCTGTCAACCCGCTAAGGCCGCCTTCCAATTGCCCGCTGACGACCGACTCTGCGTTACCCTGATCGCGTTGCTCCAACGTCTCGCCGACGCACACAATCGCCGCCAACCCTGCGACGATTGCCGCCTGCGCCTTCTGTTTAACGAACGAATCCGTCTCGCAATAGTGCTGCCGCCGCTCCGAATGGCCGATGATGACGTAACTCGCGCCAGCGTCCTTGAGCATGTCGGCGGCGACTTCGCCGGTGTGCGCGCCGTGCTCAACTTCGGTCGAACAATTTTGACCCGCCACCAGAATATTAGAGCCTTCGAGGCGGTCAGCCACCGTCTTCAAAGCAGTGAAGACAGGCGCAATCACCACCTCGCAATGATTGGCATTCGCCACCAGCGGCTTTAACTCCAATACAGTCTCGACAGAATCCGAGACCGTCTTAAACATCTTCCAGTTTCCGGCAATGACAGGTTTTCTCATAAAAGCAGAATACAGGAGTCAGAAGACAGAAGTCAGAATAAAAGGCGGAGAACCGCTTTTGTTTTTATTCTGACTCCTGTCTTCTGTGTTCTGACTCCTTATCGTTTAGTGCTTCGACTCCTGGCAGTTCGTCGCCTGCCAGGAATTCGAGTGTTGCGCCGCCGCCGGTCGAGATGTGCGTGATGCGCTCCGCAACGCCCGCTTGCGTGATGGCGGCGACGGAGTCTCCGCCGCCGACGATGACGGTTGCGCCTCTATCCGCAGCTTCGGCGACGGCGCGCGCAATCCCGATTGTTCCTTCGTCGAAAGGTTTTTCTTCAAAGACTCCCATCGGGCCGTTCCAGATAACGGTTCTGGCGTCTTTCAGAGCATTGCTGAAAAGTGCGATGGTCTCGACGCCGATGTCGAGGCCGACCAGCCCGGCGTTGGTAAATTCAATAGGGATGGTCTTGCGGCTGTTGAGCGGGTCGTAGCTGTCAACGACCTGATGATCCGTTGGAAGGAGCAACTCGACTCCGGCCTCTGCGGCGCGCTTCTTTATCCCGCGCGCCGTGTCCAGCTTGTCATCTTCGACCAGCGATTTTCCGACGGTGAATCCTTCACTCTTGAAAAACGTGTAAGCCATCGCGCCGCCGATCAGGATTTTGTCCACGTGACGGTCAATCAGCGCATTGATGACAGCGATTTTATCCGAAACTTTCGCGCCGCCGAGGATTGCTACAAACGGATGCTCAGGATTGTTGATGACGCGTCCCAGGTAAGCAAGCTCTTTCTCCATCAGGAGACCGGCGGCAGCCTGTTTGACGTGCTTTGTGATGCCAGCGGTCGAAGCGTGCGCGCGATGCGCCGCGCCGAAGGCATCGTTGACGTAAACATCGCAAAGGCTCGCCAACTCTTTAGCGAATCCGTCGTCGTTCTTCTCTTCTTCAGGATGAAAGCGCAGGTTCTCAAGCAGCAGCACATCGCCGTCTTCGAGCGCATAAGCTTTCGCTATCACTTCATCGCCAATGCAATCCTCGGCAAACATGACCGACTTACCGAGTAATTGTGAGAGATGTTCGGCCACAGGGCGCAGGCTGTATCTCTCGACTCGCTCGCCCTTAGGCCTACCCAGATGCGAGGCCAAAATCACCCGCGCGCCCTCTGAAATCGCATACTGAATCGTCGGCAACGTCCCGCGAATCCGCGTATCATCCTCAACCACGCCATCCTTAATCGGCACGTTGAAATCAACACGAATAAAGACGCGCTTGCCCTTGAGATCGAGGTCTTTGATGGACAGCTTTTTCATACGTGACAGGTGACAGGTGACAGGTGACAGGTGACAAGAAAGAACAGCCTTTCTCTTGTCACCTGTCACCTGTCACTCGTCACGGCTCTTTACAGTCCTTTTCCCGCGATGTATTTAATCAAGTCGCGGACGCGGCAGGAGTAGCCCCACTCGTTGTCGTACCAGGAAAGAACTTTGACGAGATTTCCGCCGATGACTTTCGTGTATTCGGCGTCAACGATTGAAGAATTGGGATTCTTGCGGAAATCAATCGAGACGAGCGGCTCTTCCGAAAAAGCCAGGATGCCACGCAATTCTTCGTTGGCCGCGTCCTTCAAAGCCTGGTTGACTTCTTCGCCCGTCGTCTCGCGCTCGACTTCCATCACCACGTCAACCAACGAGACGTTCGGTGTGGGCACGCGCACGCTGATGCCGTCAAACTTGCCTTTGAGTTCGGGCAGGACGAGCGCCACCGCTTTGGCTGCGCCGGTCGAAGTCGGAATCATCGAGAGCGCCGCCGCGCGAGCACGTCGCATGTCACTGTGCGGTAGATCGAGAAGCTGTTGGTCGTTCGTGTAGGAATGTATCGTCGTCATCTGCGCCGAACGGATGCCGAACTTTTCGTGGATCACTTTGGCAACCGGAGCCAGGCAGTTGGTCGTGCAGGAGGCATTGGAGATGATGTTGTGCGCGCGCGGGTCGTATTGCTCTTCGTTGACGCCGAGCACGATAGTGATGTCTTCATTTTTAGCCGGAGCCGAGATGATGACTTTCTTGACCGTGCCGCGCAGGTGCTTTCTGGCATCTTCGGCCTTGGTGAATCGCCCGGTGGATTCGATGACAATCTCCGCGCCGACCGACTCCCAATCAATGAGGCTTGGGTCTTTTTCCGAAAAGACGCGAAACTCTTCCCCTTCGACCTTGATGCCGTTCTCGGTCGCAGTGATTTCGTGATCCAGATTGCCGAGCACCGAATCATACTTGAGGAGATGCGCCAGAGTCTTCGTGTCCGTCAGGTCGTTGACGGCGACGAAATCAATCTCCGCATCGCCAAGCGCCGTGCGCAGGACGTTGCGCCCGATGCGTCCAAAACCGTTAATGCCGACCTTCACAGCCATTCTATTTAGAGCCTCCTTTTTGCTTACCCATCCCACACCGAAAACGCAAACGCCTTTGCCAGGAAGCATCACGGCAGTCGAACGTGAACGAATGCGCTTTCTGTTAAGAGAAAGGCAAGATTATGCGCGCACAGCTTGACTGTCAAGCATAGCGAGAAAAGGGTAGTGGTTCGGTTTAAAGGAGAGTGAAGTGTGAAGGACGTTTCACCACAGAGACACAGAGGATGCACAGAGGCTTGAATTATCTCTGTGCCCCCTCTGCGCTCTCTGTGTCTCTGTGGTGAGCCTCGATTCTCCTGCTTTTTTGAAACCGCTCGCACGAGCCTCACGTAGTAACCTTGTGATTCGCGGCCTCTTGTCTTTACAGCGATAAAAGTTATACGCTCTCGGTCTCGCTGTTCCCGGTTGGATTCAAGGAGTTTTCCACTTTGATGTTGACGAAGAATGTTCACCGAAGTTTGAAGGCGCTCGCCCTCGCGCTTCTTATCTTTAGCGCCGGGGTCGGAGCGCAGGCGCAAACGCCGCAGCCTACACCGCCCTCCAGTCCCGCGCAGCAGGATGCGACCAGACCGCCCGGCACAGAGCGCAATCAGCCTGTCCCGGAACAGGTGCGCCCAGTCACGCAAGACCCGACAGCGCCTCCCGGCTCACAGCGTCCCGCGCCGCAAGCGCCTCCGGGCACGAGCGGCACGCCCCAGACAGGCACTCCCCAAGCGCCCGTTGCCACGCCTTTGCCGACCGCAACGGATTCGCTGCCGCCATCGCCGGATGGAACTACGCCTGCTTCCACACAGACGCCATCAACATCTGAGACGCAATCAACTCCTGACCTGATAGAAGAGCCGCGCGAGCCCGTCTTTCCAACGTCGCAGCCGAAGCCTTTGCCCGCGCCGCCTGTCCTGACGCGGCTCGGTGTTTTGAGCGACAACCTGCTACCGCTTTCGCTCAACGAAGCTATCCGCCGCGCGCTTGAGAACAACAACGACATAGAGGTCGCGCGCAACGACGTGCGCCTGGCCGAAACTACTTTGCGCTCTTTTCAGGGCATCTACGATCCCGTGCTCAACATCAATCCTGAGCTTAACAATCTGGTGCAATCACAGCAGAGCACGCTCGGCGGAGGGACAGATCAATCCGGCACGCTGACGACCACCGATTTCCGGCTGGACAACAGCATCAGCAAGTTTTTCAGCGTCGGCGGAGGCAGCTATCAATTCTTCTTTAACAACAACCGGCGGACGACCAATTCGCGCTTCAATCAACTCAATCCGGTTTATTCATCGAGCTTCGGCGTCACCTTCACGCAGCCGCTCTGGCGCGACCGTTCGATTGATAACAACCGGCGGCAAATCCGCATTCAACGAAAACGCCTGGAGCAATCCGACGCGGACTTTCGTCGTCGCACCATTGATGTCATCACGCAGGTGCAGCGCGCCTACTGGGATTTGGTCTTCGCCCTGCGCGACCAGCAAAACCAGATCGCCAATCTGAACCTGACGCGCGAAAATTTGCGCCGCGTCGAAGCGCAAATCTCTGCGGGGTCGGTCGCCCCGCTTGAGCGTGCCGAAGTTCAGACGGAGCTTTCCCGTCGTGAATCGGATGTCTTGATTGCCACCCAGGGCGTGACAGTTGCCGAGAACAACCTCAAGCAACTGATGCTGCGCGACACGCAAGCGCCTGAGTGGTCTGCTCAAGTAACGCCGATAGACGCTCCGAGCTTTGATTCGACGCCCGTCAATCTCAACGATGCGCTGACAGAAGCGCGCACCAATCGCCCGGAGCTGCGCCGCCTTACCTTGAGCCGCGACATCAACGACATAGACTTAAAGTATTTCAAAAATCAGATGCGCCCGCGCATAGACCTTCAGGCGACAGTAGCGTCGACGGGACTATCGGGAACGCCAATCGTCACGACCGACCCGATTACGGGCCAGGTCATTCCAAGCACCGTCCCGCCCAATCTGGTTGGCGGCTACGGGCGCACGCTCGGCAATCTCTTCGGTTTCGACACGCGCAACCTCGTCGCCGGGGTGGCAATTCAGATTCCGCTCCGCAACCGGACGGCGGAAGCGAATCTTGCCGGATCGCGCATTCAACGAACTCAATTGGAAGCCACGACGCGCTTGCAGGAGCAGAGCATCGAAGTCGAGGTACGCAACTCAGCGCAGTCCGTGGAGACTTCGCGTCGTCGCGTCCTCGCCGCCCGCTCCGCACGCGAAAATGCTGAACTGCAACTGGCGGGCGAGCAGCGTCTTTACCAGGTCGGGCGCTCGACCACTTTCCTTCTCTTCCAGCGCGAAAACCAATTGGCCAATGCCCGCAACCTGGAGCTGCGAGCCGAGACCGATTACAACAAGGCGCTCGCCGATCTGCAACGCGCAACCTCCACCACGCTGCGCGCCAACAACATCATCGTCGAGACACCGACCGTGCCATAGAAGAGGCTTGAAGAGTAAGAGGTTTGTGCTGTCCCGGAGGGACAGATGAAAATAGCCCAGCACTTCAGTGCTGGGGAAAAGGTAGAGAATAAAGATTGAGTCCCGGAGGGACGACTGATGAGAGACTCGCTTCTATTCAGTCGTCCCTCCGGGACTCAATTATTATCACTGCTCTGTTTCCCAGCACTGAAGTGCTGGGCTATTGTCACATTGTCCCTCCGGGACAAAAAGCATCTTTTACTTTCAAATAGCTTAGTCTCTTATTATTCGCCCCCTGTCACGACATTTGCCGATGGAAGCAACCGGCGCGGCGTTGGGCCGGCGATGACCTGTGGGGCGGCGTTTGTGGTCACGACTTCGGTGAGCAATTGATCTTCGAGCTGCCGGTTATCCCAGATGCGATTGCCCTGATCCAGGATGGCGAAGATGAGAGGGCCTTGATCCCGCGTGTAAACGATTCCCGCGAGGCTCGCCATCCCGCCGTCAACTTCAGCAGTCAACGTGCCCGTTTTGGCGACCACCGCGCCTTCCAGCCCTGTTCCGGCGAGTCTGCGGCGGAGCGTGCCCGCATCGTCGCTCGCCACAGGCATGATGTCCGAAGGCTCCAAGCCCTGACGCTTCGCTTCTTCGATAAGCGCACGCATCACGATCAAGAGATCGCGCGGCGACAGACGATTGTGCTCACGCCCTGAGACGGTCGCAATCGTCAGGTAATCCGCATGCAGCTTTAATTCGTCAATCAGGAATTGCCGAACGCCGGGAGCGCCCCCGATGAGAGCGCCGATTTTGTCGGCGATGAAATTACTCGACCGCGCATTCATGTAGAGCAGCACATCGCTCAACGGATTTGAATGGACTACGGTGAGAAGTTGCCCGCCCGCTTCACTGGCGATCATCGTTTTCGGACTGCCCAGTTTGAGAACTTTGACGAGCCGCCCGGCGGATTCTTCAGGCGAGTTGCTGAAGTTGAAGTTGAATTCCGGCGAGACGACGACTTCGCTCAATTGCTTGACGCCGCGCGAGCGCAGCTGTTCACCGATGAGATTCGCTCCAGCATCGCCGAACGTCGGGTCGTTACCCTGAACGTAAAGCCTGCCTTGCAGCACGCCTTTAGAATCAACCTGACCATCCATCATCACGCGCGTCTGAAAGCGATAACTTGCGCCAAGTTTTTTTAGCGCCGTGAGCGAGGTTGCGAGTTTGACGAGCGATGCCGGATTGAAAGTCACGTCGGCATTCAAAGAAGCGAGTGTGCGACTGCCATCCAGCGTCTCGATTAAAACGCCGTGCGTCTCCGGTGATTCCTCACGCGCGAGATACCAGGCAGCCGCATCGAAAGAAGGCTGAGCCTCCGTCGGCTTCCGCGTCTCTTCGCCGGTAATATTTGTGTTTGAAACTAAGGCAGCCGCATTGCCTAAGACCACTCGCGCACGAATATGGTGAGGGATGTAGGTGAGAATGGAGATGAGGACAAGGCCTGCGGCGATTATCCAGAAAATTGGCTGGCGACGATTCAACATATCCCTCCGGCACGTTTTGTTTTTTCTTCCGCAAACCGACCTGGAAGCCGTATGATGCGTAAAGGTCAGAGCGCGCGTCAAGTTCGACGCAGGGCAAAGGCGCGGCGCGCAACCGGAACATTTCTTATATGAATCTTTTTACAGGCTTCCTGTTAATCGAGGGCATGATGGGGCTGCCGCTCTGGATGACGTGTGTTTTCGTCGCCCTCTTCGGCGCGATCATTGGCAGTTTTCTTAACGTCGTCATCCATCGCCTTCCACGCGACGAGTCCATCGTTTTCCCGAATTCACGTTGCCCTTCATGCGAGGCGAAGATTAGCCCGCTCGACAATCTTCCCATCATCAGCTATCTCATCCTGCGCGGACGCTGTCGCGCCTGTCGTGCTTCGATCTCGCCGCGTTACCTGGCGGTGGAAGCCCTGACCGCGCTTCTCTACACGGCGGTCTTTCTCGCAGATGTTTACTGGCGCGGCGGTTTGACCCTTCTTATCCTCTTTGATCTGGTCTTTGTGACGGCGCTGGTCGCGCTCATCTTCATTGATGCCGAGCACATGCTCCTGCCCAACGCCATCACCTATCCGGGAATCGTGTTTGCCGTTATCGCTCGTCTGGCACTTCCCTACATCGTCGGCGCTTACGCTTTTGAAGATTTGCCTTCACTCGCCTACGGCACATTCCAGACCTGGCCGCTGTGGGCTTCGTCGCTCGCGGGGGCTCTCCTTGGGGCGCTCGCCGGGGGCGGAAGCTTATGGCTGATGGGCTGGCTCTGGGAGCGTCTGCGCGGTGTGGAAGCGATGGGGCTGGGCGATGTCAAGATGATGTTTATGGTCGGCGCATACCTGGGGTGGCGTTTGACGATTCTGACGATTTTCTTAGGCGTCCTGTCAGGCTCAATCATCGGCCTCGGCCTGATGGCGCGGCGCGGAGAGAGAGACATGAAGATGCAATTGCCCTTCGGCATCTTCTTAGGCATCGGATCAATCTGCGCCCTGCTCATCGGCCCACGCATCATCGCGTGGTACGCTTCGCAATTTTAAAAGCAGGAGACAGCGAAAAGCAGAATACAGAAGTCAGGAGTCAGAAGTCAGAATGAAGAGGCGGAGAACCACATTCACAGATTTTCTCTTCTTCTGTCTCCTGTCTTCTGTCTCCTGACTCCTGCTTTACCTTATGTCCAGTCGCACGCGGTCAGTGATGTTGATGTTGGCGGGCGTGATTTTGCTCGCGGGACTCTTTGCGCTGGCGCTCAGCCTTCTCGCGCCCGATACGGCGGCGGCGCGCGGGCCTGTTTTGCTCGCCATCTTCATCGCCATCCTTCTCGTCAGCCTGCTCTCAATTATTCTGCTGCTCAGGCGGCTGCTGCGACCCTATCGCCAGTTGGTCGGTGAAGCCGAGCGCGCGCCCGTTGCGGCTCGCTCGAACAAGCCGCGCGACGAGGGACAGTTTGTGCTTGAGACTTTCAAATCTGTCGTCGCGCAGTTGCAGGCGCAGCAGCGAGAGTTGGAAGCGTTGAGCGCGCGAGATCGCGCCCGCGCCGCCTCAGCCGAGAAATTCAGCGAACGCATTGTGAAGAGCGTCCCATCCGGCCTCGTCGCCTTCGACGCGAGCGGGCGTGCCACGGTCGTCAATGCTCCGGCGCGACTCTTGATTGAAGCCAATGGAGAGACGGAAGGCCAGAGCGTGCGCCAGTTGCTTGGGCGTGCACCCGATCTGGCCGAGATGGTCGAGAGATGTTTGCAGACCGGAGAGGTCTATCGCCGTGAAGAGGTCATGGCGACCGGCAGCGGCGGGCAAATCAGGCGTCTGGGCGCAACCGTCGCGCCGATTGATCCGACACACGATGCGGAGGACGCGCGTCGCGGGGCGCTCTGCCTGCTGACGGATTTAACAGAGGTCTTGCAACTGCGCGAGCAGGTAGCGCTCAAGAAAAATCTGGAAAGTCTCGGCGAGATGTCCGCCGGGCTGGCGCACGAATTTAAGAACGCGCTGGCGACGCTGCACGGCTACGCGCAATTGATGCAAAATCTGGACGTGAATGAGAATGGTCGAGCGGCTGCCACCGCGCTCTTGCAGGAAGTTCGCCATCTGTCAGAGATGGTGACGGCCTTTCTCAACTTTGCCCGCCCGCAGCCGCTCGACCTGGCAAACGTTTCCCTGCGCGAGATGATTGAAGACTGTAAGGTGGAACTTGGCCAGCTTTTTGAAGAGCGCCGCGTCGAGTTAATTATCGAAGGCGACTTCATGGACCTATCCGCAGACGAGCGGATGCTCAGGCAGGCGCTGCTCAATCTCATCCGAAACGCTGCCGAAGCAATCACTGAAGAGAGCAAGGAGAGACGCGTCCGGCTGCGCGGCGGAAGCCAGCGTGAGGCGACGGGCAAGGTTTGGGTCGTCATAGAGATTCAAGACACCGGCGGCGGGATACAGCCAAACGATCTGCAACGCATCTTCATCCCATTCTTCACCACCAAATCAACCGGGCACGGCGTCGGCCTCGCACTCGCACATCGAGTCATCACAGATCACGGCGGCATTCTCACCGCAGCCAATGCGCCCGAAGGCGGGGCAATTTTTACGATTAGATTGCCGGAGTAAGGCTGTACGTCAGTCACACTTTGACCCCAAAGGGGGCACATACAATAGCTGGGGGCAAGCGATAGCGCCGCCCTCGGTAAGATGATAATTTTACTGCCTGTTGAATTAGTTCTTAAGATGAGCCTGTCTCACACCGAAAGCCAGAATCTTCGCCGGTAGATCGCGCAGGAATGGAATCTTGAGAAGAATCCGTAGGGCGAGCGGCAACCGGAAAGTTTGATTGGCTTGCAGCGCGCCCGCGATGACTCTTCTTTGAATGAGAGTTTGAATTCGTTGGATGACACGCGTCGGCCACTAGCGCTTGTCTTGCACTTCTTCGAGATCGGACATCTTCAACGTCCCCGCGCGCAACGGCTCGGTGAGAACATTTGCCGCTGCAACTGCGTCTTGAATCGCGTAGTTGATGCCGACGCCGCCAACGGGCGACATGACGTGTGCGGCGTCGCCGATCAGGAGCAATCCGGGAAGAGCCCAACGCCGCAGTCTGCTCGACTCGACCGAAAGGATCGCGACCTGCTTCCAATCTTTCAAATGCTCGACCCGATCCGCATATTCCGGCACGGCTTCGGCAAGGTCTATGCGGAAAGCTTCGATTCCCGCCTCTCGCACCTTCTGGTAACTTCCTTTGAAGATAACGTAGCCGACCTGCCATTCGTCAAGGCGGTCGAGCATGATGATGAGGTGGCCGCGACTGAAACGCGCCAGTATGCCTTCCTGGTCATCTGCTTTGCGCGGCCAGCGAAACCAGAGCACGTCCATCGGCGGCGAAGTTTTGACCGGCTCCAGACCTGTCAGATGGCGTATGCGAGAACTGCGCCCGTCCGCACCAATCGTCACGTCGGCACGCACCTCGTGCCAGCCATCCTTTTCATGGTAGCGCACTCCCTTAACCACGCCGTCTTCCTCGATTAACTCTTCGACCCGCGCGCCCATCGTCAATTGAAAATTCGGATAACGCTTCGCCTCTTCCGTGATGAATTCAAGGAAATGCGCCTGCGGAATCATGGCGATAAAAGGAAACTTCGTCTTCAGCCGACCAAAATCTGCGAGCGTCACGGGGCCGTCGGGCGTCATAAAGGTGGCGGTGCGAATCTTGGAATGGCGAAGCTCAAGCAGACGCTCCGCCAGACCAAGCTCGTCCATAATTTCCAGCACCGACGGGTGAATTGTATCTCCGCGAAAATCGCGGTCGAAATCTTCGTGTGCTTCCAACAGCACAACCGGAATATTTTTGCGCGCCAGTAGCAGAGCGAGCACCGCGCCGCCGGGGCCGCCACCAACAATGCAGCAACTCGTTTGCCGGGTTTCGACCACCTTGCGCGTGGCGTCCTGTCCTGGATTTTTCTCAGTCCGTGCTCTGTTCAATGCTCCCAGCTTTCGACGCGAGGGAAATACTCGCGCCAACGCCTGTCAACCAGTTCGGCCACATCCGGCCTGACGATCAACTCTGCCGGGAAGCCCGGCTTCGTGCGTGCGTCTATCACGAGGGGCGTGCTGTAAGCAAGATGATGACGGACGACTGTTGTCTTTGCCGCGTGGATGTCCGCCGCAGGCTCAAAGCGCGTCCATGTCGCCCAGAGGAAATCAGCCGTTTTGCGCGCCACACTTACGTCGTCGTGCAGGACGACGAGCGGCCATCCACTGAAAACTTCTTCACGCGCCAGTCGCGCGGCCTGCTGCGCATCCTCACCGTAAGGCAATCCTTCAACGACCAGACAGCCGCCGCAGAAAACCTCCGCCCTTCTGACATCGCGTGGCAACACACCTCTGAACTCACGCGGCAACTCCCTGATAGCATCCCCCAGACCGAGGAGGATAGCTTTGCTTCCTTCGTTCACCTTGCCGCTCGTGTAATCGAGCGTGTCCATCGAGACGTTTGCGAAGATGAACAGATCGCTCTCGAACCGCGCGCGCGCCAGCACGTGCTCAAACAGCTTGCGGAAATCGCGCAGGTCTTGCGGCGTGTCTGTCAGGATGAGAAATTTCGTCAGTGACAATTGGCCTTCGCCCAGGATGCGGAAGCCGGAGACGAGAGCTTCGCGTTTGTAGCGTTCGCGCACCACAGCCGCCGCCAGCGAATGAAAGCCTGTCTCGCCGTATGACCAGAGGTCGCGCACGCTCGGCATGACAAGCGGAAAGAGCGGCGAGAGAAGTTTCTGCAAGTAGTCGCCGATGAAAAAATCTTCCTGTCGCGGTTTGCCGACCACTGTTGCCGGATAAATCGCATCGCGACGATGAAAGACGGCCTCGACGTGGAATACGGGATAGTCGTGCTGCAAGGAATAATAACCGTAGTGATCGCCGAAAGGCCCTTCCGGTTTTCTCTCCCCTGGTGGCACGTGGCCGACCAGAGCAAACTCCGCTTCAGCGACGAGCCTGTGCCCCGTGCCCAGCGGGTTCTTAGTCATCCTGACTTTCTCTCCCGCGAGCACTGAAGCCAAGACAAGCTCAGGCACATCTTCGGGCAGCGGGGCAATCGCCGCGAGAATCAAGGCGGGCGGCCCTCCCAGAAAGACCGTCACGGGAAGCGATTGATTGTCGCGCTCGGCCTCGTGATAGTGAAAGCCGCCGCCTTTGTGTATCTGCCAGTGCAGACCTGTCGTCCGCGCGTCATAACGCTGCATGCGGTACATGCCCAGATTGTGCTTCCTTGTCGCGGGATGTTCCGTATAAACAAGCGGCAGCGTGAAGAAAGGCCCGCCGTCTTCCTGCCAGGTCGTTAGCACTGGTAATTCGTCTAGCCGCGCAGGTCTATCCATCACCTGTGTGACGGGCGCGCGCGTGGTGTTGCGTGTGCCCAGTTTCAGAGCTTCAATGGCGAGCGAGCGATGCTGCCAGAGTTTCGCTGGACGCGGCGGCAAGAGTGCTTCGGCGACATGGACGACTTCGCGCACCAGTGCTTCCGGCTTTGTCCCGAAAGCTCGCTCGATGCGGCGCTCTGTGCCGAAGAGATTAGTGACTACGGGAAAGCGGCTGCCTTTGACTTTCTCGAAGAGCAAGGCCGGGCCTCCGCGCTCGATGACGCGGCGATGAACTTCCGCCAGTTCGAGGTAAGGGTCAACCTCTGTTTTGATGGTGATGAGATCGTCTTCGCGTTCGAGCAGGTCTAGGAATGAGCGAAGGTTCGGGTGCATGTGGTGGGATAGTATAGTGGCAATTGCCCGACAATCAACTTTAGGGCGAAGATTCACCTGTCCCGACCTGTCTGGGTCGCGTTTGTGTGCCTGCCGGTATCTGTCCGAGTCGCTGCTCGATTTCGCGCATGGCGAATTGTGCGGCTTCGGCTATCTTTGGATCGAGTGATTCACTGTAAGGCTTGATCTTATCGAGCGTGCCCGCGTCACCGATTTTCGCCAGAACTTCGAGGAGCTTGACCTGCGTGTTGCCGTTCATGCGCTCCATGAAGAGGTACAGCGGTTCGGGTGTTTCCAGCGTGGTGAGATAAGCGTTGGCTTGATTGACGCGCTGCGAGTCGAGCGCGCGAACGACTGTGAAGAGCGCTTCCGATTTCCCGATGCGATAGAGCGCCCAGTCGAGCGCCAGCTTGACGCGCGCATTCTTCTCCTGAAGCCGGTAGCCTTCGAGCAGCTTACGATTGGCAGGCGCGGCAAGCCCGGCTAATTCTTCGGCAGCGCGCTGGCGCACCAGCGGGTCGCGGCTCGCCAGTTGTTTCTCCGCCGCGGCGCTCGTGTCTTCCATGTGCCTTTCATCATCCGACTGCGCGCGCACGGTAACCTCGCCCGTCACGATCAGCAGCAAGACCAGGCAGAGAGTCTTGTTCAATGAATTCATAAAATCTCCATGCAGGATTGGTGTCCGAAGGCAAATGGCGGAGAGCTTCCAAGCCTTGGAAGGTCAGGAGTAGATTTTAGTTGCTCTAAGGACGGGCAGGAATGCTCATCATATCTCAATCAATATCGAGCGGGTTGATGAAAGGCTTGTCCTTATCTTTCTCAGCGCGCTTCATTGCCTCGCGGAATTTCTCTTCCAGCAATCGCTCACGATCTTTTTGCGAGCCAAGCTCCTGCTCAAACAATTGCTCACGCATCTGCTTCTGTTTATCCAGCCCCTTGAGCATCTCATCAAAAGATGCGGTCGGCTTCGCCTTCTCTTCGTGGGAAATTATTGTTCCCGTTTGCGCGTCAACCGTCAACGTTGCCTCGCAGCACGGGCAAATCAATGTGAACCGTGTTTTATCTACCATCGCCATCTCCTATCAACATCGCAGGCAAGCTCAACCGAAACCGAAGATAAGTATAACATTAGAGAGCAACTCGGCAGGGCGATTGTAGCAAAACAAAAAGGCAGCCGAGCCTACGGCTGCCTTTCAAAATCAAATTGAGCGCAAATTACCTTTAAGGCGTGACGGCGTCTTTGATAGCCCCGCCAACTTTCTTCGCACCCTGGACGGTTTTATTCCCGACTGTCTTTGCGCCTTCGACCGTCTTTTCGCCGACCTTCTTGGCGCGGTTGCCCGTTCCTTTAATTACGTCCTCGCCTTTGTCGGCCACTTCGCTGCCTACATCTTTGCCTTTATCAACCACTGCTTTACCCACGTCTTTGGCCTTCCCGCCTACGTCTTCGGCCTTGTCCGCAACAAACCCGGCAGCATCGGCGATGGCGTCACCGCCTTTGGCTAAAACATTATCGAGATCGTCAGCTCGGATTTCCTTCTCCTCGCCGGAAACGGAATAAGCTTTCGCCGTTCGCTTGCCGTCGCGCGTCGTGATGACGACTCTGGAGATGCGCGAGTTGTTCCTGTAAGTCCGAGTTTCGGTCGTCACCCCATTGGCTTCCGTCGTGGCCGTCTCGTACTCCGTCGAGGACGGCATCGTCTCAACGCTGCTCCGTGTATTTGTGTTCGTGACATTTGAATTGGCGTTTCCATTCGAGGTGTCGCCTCCGCAGCCCACCATCAAAGCCAGCGCCAGCGAGCCTGCCCCAACCATCAGCTTGATACGCACGTTCATTTCCCTCCTGCAATAAATTTAGAGTGTAAGCCTGAAACAACGGGCAACCAATGTGCCAGCGTGGAAGCGTCGGAAAGCTTTGATTTACGGGAGAAAGACGCAGCCCAGCGCGCTAAATGCATACGCTGGCCTGCGCTTGCGTTTCTTTACGATACGAGGGAGATGAAAGATTGGAGCGGGAGACGAGGATCGAACTCGCGACCCTCTGGTTGGGAACCAGATGCTCTACCACTGAGCTACTCCCGCTTAATATCAACCTGTGTGACTGAGTGATGTCAGAAGATAATCGACAGCCCAGTTGATTTTTTGAACTTGTCCGTTTAACGTCGGCACTATCCTTAAAGAAATGCCGGCTGAGCCGAATTTTTCAACTGGGACTAAATATACCTGTCCACTCTCTGGATGCAAAACGGCAAAAAGGTCGGCTAACCCATAATAGCCCTGCTTAGTCGCTCCGTTTCCCGATTGGCTATAGCTATTAAAGATCAAGACTCCTTTTTTGACCCTGCCGGTTTTACATTGCACGCGCCATAAGCCAGATGAATCGTCAACGATAAAGTCATACTTGTGCCCCTCTCCAAAGGGGATAGACACTAAGTAACCTGCTGCGACTAAGGCAGCTAGGATTTTAGCTTCCGTCAAGTTACCTTTTTCTCTAGTTTGCATGGATGTACTACCATTGATCCAAGCTCATCATTCGCTGACCGGGAAAGATAATCAAAGGGTGGTTGAGTGTCAACCACGATCAGAACTGGCTTCCCTGTTTGATCTATTCAGCTTTGTCAATCAGTTGGCGCGCGGCTTCGCCGAGGCGTGCCGTGTCTTCCGGTTTCCGCAGCGTGCCCTGCGCGCCAGCTTTGGTCGCTTCTTCCTGGTCGAGCAATTCGGCGAAAGCCGTGTAGAAAAGAATCGGTGTCTGCTGGTCGAAGCGACGAATCTCGCGACACAATTCAAGCCCGTCCTTATCCGGCAACCCGATGTCCAGCAGGATCAACGCAAACGTTTTTGTGCGCGCCAGTGCCAGCCCTTCATCAGCCGTTTGTGCGGTGGCGACCGTAAAGCCCTCGCTCTGCAAGCTAAACTCAACCAGGTCGCGCGTGTCGGCAGTATCATCAACGAAAAGCACCTGACGCGAATTATCAACCATCTCTCACCCCTTTTCCAGACGTTCGGACGTTTTAAGGATTTCCGTTGCGGCCACCCTGCACAATATCAATCAATGCGTTCAGCCGCTCATCCGTATGCTGCTGTGATTCAGCGATGACGGCCACCACTTCATTGATATGCTCTTGCTGACGCGCGTTGTTCTGAACCTGCCTGGCAATGCCTTGCACCTGCTCGGCAAGGCCTTGAACCTGCACGGCGAGATTCGCAACAGTCGCATCCGTGCGCGCCTGTCCCTCGCGCATAGTTTCCAAGTTGGTAGAGAACTGCGCCTGTGTCTCGCGCATCACTTCTAAGTTGACAGAGAACTGCGCTTGCTGCTCAAGAATGAAATCCATTGTGCGCTGGCGATCTTCTTCAGTCATTTCTTCTCGCCTTTCTTTACATCAATCGCTCATCAGGAGCGCGCTCAGCCTTCACATCATATACTTTCCCATAAGCTCCGACCAACGCCCCTGCGCCTTCAGGATTAGTTCGGTGACTTCGCGCACCGCTCCAAAGCCGCCCGGAAGTTGTGTGACATAGTGCGCGACGGCGCGGGTTTCAAGGGCTGCGTCCGCGACGGCGATTGATAGCTCCGAGCGCTGCATCAACGGAATATCGGTCACATCGTCGCCGACAAAAGCGACTTCCCTTTCGTCAATCCCGGCCTCAGCCAGCAGTTCTTCAAAGTCCTTGATCTTGTCCCATGCTCCCTGTCTGACATACTGCATTCCAAGCTCACGCGCTCGCCGTTCAACCAGACTTGAAGTGCGCCCGGAGATGATGCCCGATTGAAGCCCGGCGCGATGAAGCAGCACCAGCCCATGCCCGTCGCGCGTGTGAAAACTCTTCTCTTCATCGCCGTTCTCAAGGAGCGTGATGCGCCCATCCGTCAGCACGCCGTCGCAATCCATCAGGAGCAGCCTGATACGCGCCGCGCGCCGCTCAATCTCTGCCAGTTCAATCATCAAACGCTCTATCGCACCTCGAAGAATTCAATCCCGCTCAGTTTCCACCCCGTCCCAACGCGGGTGAGAATCAGAACGGCTGTTCCCGCCGCATCGCGCCCTAGCTGTCTGGTGTTAATCTGGACATCAGCCGCCAGGCGATTGGCGTCCAACTGCTCTGTACGGACGACTCGTGTCGTCCAGATTTCGGGCTGGCTGCCGACGATTCCACCGACGAAGCTTGTCAGCTCGCCCGGCATCATAAAGGCTTCGATTTCGGTTTTCCTTCCGCTCTTGATGGCTTGATCCAGTTGCGTGATGAAAGTGCGCGCCGAATCATCGGGAGCAGGAGCGGCGTTTGCCGCCGCCTCCGCTTTGATTCTTCCGTTGCGGGCAGCGAGCGAGGAAGCGTAATCGGCGTCGGCGCGCACCGCATCATTGAAATGACGCGCGGCTTCGGCAGCCTGCCCTTTTCGCAAACTAATCTCGCCGAGACCGACGTTGCCCCACGCCAGCGCGAAAGGCGTCGGCAGTCGCTCATCAAGAACCACACGAAACTCCTTCTCCGCTTCGTCCAATTTATTTTGAGCCAGAAGAGCGCGCGCGAGCAGGATACGCGCTTCCTGCATGCGCGGCGAAAGGGCTAGCATCTCGCGCGCAGCCGCTTCAGTTCCCGTGTAATCCTGCTTGACGAATTTGGCTGTCGCCTCTGCCAGAGCGTCTTCTGTCTGAGCGATACGCGGCGTCAGGTCATTAGCATAATCAAGCTGCGGATAGATTTTATCGGGATCAACTTCGACGCGGGTCAGTCTTGCCGGTGTATTGAAAACCGCTTCACCGAAATTACGCGATGGAACATTAGCCTGCACGTTCAGACGCTCGCCGGTCGAGGTCGTTCCCACAACCGTCACGCTCGCATCAACAGCTCCTGTGTTGCGCAGCGCCGCCACCCACTGATTGCCTCTCTGCTGTGGCAGTCCGATCATTAGGTCCATGTCCGTCGGCTGGTCAAGCTCGTAATCGAGCAGGCTTTTCAAGCCCTCTCCACCACGCTCGACCAGTGCGGCGCGCACCGATGCCAGGTTGAATCCTTCCGCATCGCTCGCACTTCTTTGCAAGGCCGTCCGCAGCACAGTCATCAAGGCGTCGCGCCCCATAGCGTGCTCGACGAGTCGCCAGACCATCGCCCCCTTGTTGGCGGACGAATTGTAATAGGTGGGGTCGAGCGGTAGTGTCCGCGCAAGTGGAGTATCACGTTTGGCGATTGCGGCATAGGCCAAGCGCTCTCGCCCTCTTTCGGCATCGGCCACCTCGCGCCCAAACTGCTTCTCAAGAAACAGCGCCGCCAGGAATCGTGTCAAACCTTCGTGCAGAACGCCGCCTCCTTCGCCACGCACAGGGGCAATGCCTCCGATCCACATTCGGGCGACCGTTTCAGCAATCAACAAAACGCTGGCAGCGTCAACCTTCGTGCGACGAAAGGCGGCAGCATCAAGCAGCACCGTGCCGCCGTCGTTGAATCCAGCGCCGCGCTTGACGGCAACAAGTCTGATGGGAACGTCGGGCGCAGCACCGAGCAGCCCCGCGTAAAAGGCGCGCGCGCTCGCCGCAAGCGCAATCAATTCATCTGCCTGCTTGCGCGCATCCTCACCCGCTCCCTTTGGGAAGAAGGCGCTCACTCCCTTAGCGTCGCCCGACCCATCGCTCACATCCCAGCTTCCTGTCAGGAAGAATGGTTGAGAGTTAAGCGTCTGATCGAAAGCCTGGCCGTTGACCCGCCCGGACGAGATGACGGTCTCGCCGCTCGCGCCGTTGATTGTCAGACGAACGGGCGCGACATCTGTGCCGCGTGGAGAGGCAACGGTGCTATGCGCCGGATACCATGAAGAGAGCGGGAGAAACTGGCTGGCTGAGGGCGAGAGCGCGGCGAGACCGCTGTTGTCCGTCACAGGCAAACGATAATCCAGTGTGACGTTGACATTTCCTCCCGGCGCAACAGGCGTCGGCAACGTCATTCTGACCAATTGCAGGTCGTTGCGAATGTCTCCGGCGCGAAAAATCGCGGTTGCGCCTTCAACGCTCGCCGCTTTTATTTCCGCTTTTGGATTGAGCCGCAAGGTGAGGCTTGAGCCTGCGCCGCGCCCGACGTTTCTCACTGTGAGTTGTGCGCGAGCCGTTAATGCGCGCTCATTCGCCGAAGGGAGGGCGGCTGTAATATCGAATCTTGTCACCCGCCAGGCTGCCGTTTGCTCGTCCTGCGCATGCGCGAACGGTATTGAGTAAATCAGGGAGATGAAAGACAGGATTAAAAAATTACGAAATATTTTCATAGACTCAGAGATTACGAGACGAAGAGAGTTTCACGCAAAGGGAAAACCGAAGGCGCAAAGGGTTGAATGGCTTTCCCTCTTTGCGCCTTACGTTTTTTTTACTTTGCGCCTTTGCGTGAACCGCACCCGTGGTTCCTTCATAAAAATTAGCGCCCATTGCCGCGGTTCACCAATTCATGCACGTCACGCAGCATCAGCAGCAATGCTCCTAGTCTTTCAAGCGGCAGCATGTTCGGGCCATCGGAGGGCGCGACTTCGGGACGGTCGTGAACTTCCATAAAGACGGCGTCAACGCCGCACGCGACTCCGGCTCGCGCGAGCGGTTCGATGTATTCGGAAAGGCCGCCCGTTGCATGGCCCAACCCTCCGGGAAGCTGCAAAGAATGTGTGACATCGAAGACGACGGGCACACCCATCGAGCGCATGATGGGGAAAGAGCGCATATCAACTACCAGATTGTTATAGCCGAAACTGACGCCCCGCTCCGTCAACAGGAGTTTCCGACACCCGGCAGCGCGAGCTTTCTCGACGATGTTACGCGCATCCTGTGGAGCCAGGAACTGTCCCTTCTTGACGTTGACTGCGCGCCCCGACTGGACAGCCGCCGTAATCAAATCGGTCTGCCGACATAGAAAAGCCGGAATTTGCAGAATGTCTGCGACCTCCGCTACGGGCTCAACCTGAGAAACATCGTGTATGTCCGTCACCACAGGGACACCGATTTCTTCCTTGACGCGCCGTAGTACCTCCAGACCGGCCTGTAGCCCATGCCCGCGAAAACTTTTGGCGGATGAACGATTAGCCTTGTCGAACGAAGATTTGTAAACGAAATCGAGTCCGGCATCTTTCGCTCGCTTGTGACACTCGCGCGCCATCATTACGGCGTGCTCGGTTGATTCGATGACACACGGCCCGGCGATGATCGTCAACCGACCGTCGCCGAAAGTTGCATTGCCGACGCTGAAAATTTCCCTCTGCACCTGTTCTAGCCTCTCTTAATTACTTATCGAGAAGAGGAAGACAAACCACGAATCCACACGAAGCGACACGAAAGGTAAATTTTCTTGGTGATGATTAGCGTGGCTTCGTGGATTAGTTCTTTCGCATTCCTCCCGCATGACATTAAAAGGGATTCTTAAATATCTTCTTCGTTTTGTCCCAGGCTCTTCTAATCACTGAAGGCTTCTTTTGCTGCGCTGGCCGACTGGTTGTTCGCCGCGTCTCTTTTGTGCCGCGCGTTTCCCGTCTTGCCTCTTCTTCTTTCTCTTCATCGGTTGATAAACCAGCGCCTTCACCTCTGAGCGCCACGCTGCCAAGAGTTTCACCGACCTCGCTGGCCACAGCGAGTTTTCCCGGCGTCCGGGTCGCGACAACCGCGATGGCGATAACCAGCAGTAGCAGCGCCATGATTGAGATGAGCAGGATTCGGATCGGGCGAGTGAGCAACCTGAACCAGGATTTCTTCCTGCCGAAGAAAATTCTCATCCGCGCAACGCCGGGAGCACGGGGTGGTGTAGCGACCGGAACGGCATCAGGATCAGGGGCAGCCATCACTGGTTGAAATGAATTGCCATTGCCCGATGGCCTGTGTTCCTCGACAATGTTGCTGTTGTGCGCGATCACTTCCGGCTGTGCTGCCGCAGCGCTGGCGGCGGCACGACTCTGGCGCAGCCGCTCAATGTCAATCACCAGACGGCCTGAAGGCGTCTCTGTCCCGGCGCTCCGCAGGGATTCAATGGTCGGCGCGCTCAGGCTATCGGCGTGCTCAAGCCCGAGGCGCTCCGCAACCGCGTAAAGCTCCTGCCGGAAGGCTTCAGCATTCGCCGGTCTATCCTCCGGTTTTTTTTCCAGTGCGCGCAGCACGACCGCTTCAAGCACATTCGGAATCGTCGCGACAAACTCGCGCGGGCTGCGCGGCATTTGAGAGGAATGTTTGATGGCGATGGCGAGCGGCGACGTGCCGTTGAAGGGGGTTGTGCCCGTCAGCATCTCGTACAGAATTATCCCCAGACTGTAAACGTCCGCCGCAGGCGTCAAAGGCGCTCCGTCGCATTGCTCCGGCGACATGTAGCGAGGTGTTCCAATCATCGCTCCGACCTGCGTCAATGTCTGCGGATCATCGTCGTCATCGAGAGCTTCGGCAGCGAGCTTGGCGATGCCGAAATCAAGAACTTTGACGAAGGGCGGCGCGTCCTTGCGTTGAACGATGAAGATGTTTGCCGGTTTCAAATCGCGGTGAATGATGCCTGCGGCGTGTGCCGCACCGACCGCCGACGAGATTTGCAGCATGATGGAGACGGCGCGCGCCACGTCGAGCGGAGCTTCGCGCCCCAGCACGTCGCGCAGCGTGTGGCCTTCCAAAAGCTCCATCACGATGTAGACCAAACCGTCCGAGGTCGTGCCGAAATCCGTCACGGTCACGGCGTTTGAATGCTGAAGGCGTCCGGCAGCCCGCGCTTCACGGCGAAAGCGCACCTGCGCCGCTTCATCTTCGACGTAGCGCGAATTGAGAACCTTGATAGCGACAGGCCGGTCAATCAAAAGATGCGTCGCGCGATAAACAGTCCCCATGCCGCCCGTGCCGAGACGTTCATCCAGCCGGTATTTTTCGTCAAGCGTGCGTCCCAAAAGCGAATCAACAACAGGTCTGGCTATCGCCACGGTTGGGTCTGCCTGTAAGGGAGCGCCGTCTTCCGGGCATACTCTCACCTCATCGGCGAAATCCTGACCGCATGTGGGACAATGAAGCATAATTCAAGTGACAAGTAACTAAGTGACAGGTGACAAGAAAGGATTTTAACCTGTCACCTGTCACTTAGTCACTTGTCACGGCCATCTCAATCGTCGCCTGCGACGCCCGCGCGCTCCGCTTGCAGCGTTTCCGTCGCGTCGAGTTTTTCGATGGAAGTCTCATTTCGCATCCGATTCTCGTAGGCCGCCTGGACGAATGAGGCGAACAGGGGATGCGCCTGGAGGGGTTTTGATTTGTATTCGGGGTGAAACTGACAACCGAGAAACCAGGGGTGAGCGTCGCGCGGCAATTCCGCTATCTCGACAAACTTTCCGTCCGGCGATTCGCCGCTGATAACCAATCCTGCGCGCTGGAGCGTCTCGCGGAACTCCGGGTTGAACTCGTAGCGATGGCGATGTCGCTCTCCTATCTCTTCTGCCCCGCCGTAGACCTCGCGCGCGAGTGACCCTTCGGCCAGTTGGCAAGGCCACGCGCCGAGACGCATCGTGCCGCCGAGTTCTTCAACGTCCACGAGGTCGCGCAGTTTGAAGATAACGGGATAGGGCGTGTTCGCGTCAAACTCTGTGGAATCCGCATCCTTCAGGCCGCAGACGTTGCGCGCATATTCGATGCAGGCCGTTTGCATACCGAGACAAATGCCGAAGTAAGGCGTCTGCGTCTTGCGCGCGTAGGCAATCGCTTTAATCATCCCGGCGACGCCGCGCTTGCCAAATCCGCCCGGAACGAGAATGGCATCAAAGTCGCGCAAACGGTCTTCGTAATCGTCTTCCATCAACTCTTCTGATTCGATCCACTTCACGTCCACGCGCAAATTATTGGCCACGCCTCCGTGCGTCAGAGCCTCGCGCAGAGATTTATAGGAATCTTCCAGCTCGACGTACTTGCCGACGATGGCGATGGAGGCCGCGCCCGCCAGCGGTTCTTTGATGGTGTTGACCAGCTCGCGCCACTCGGCAAGGTCTGAGCGCGGGGCGCGTTCCGTCAGGTTGAGCGACGTGACAATCAAATCGTCCAAGTCCTGTTCGTGAAAAGCGAGCGGCACTTCGTAGATCGTCGGCACATCCAGCGCCGTGATGACGGCAGTCTCTTTGACGTTGCAGAAGAGAGCTATTTTAGAACGCAGGTCGCGCGAGAGTTGGCGGTCGGAGCGGCAAAGCAGGATGTCCGGCGCAATCCCAATCTGCATCAGGTCGCGGACGGAATGCTGCGTCGGTTTGGTTTTCAATTCTCCGGCGGCAGCGATAAAGGGGACAAGTGTGACGTGGATGAAAATCGCGTTCCCTCTGCCTTCTTCATTTCCCATCTGCCGGATGGCTTCGAGGAACGGCAGGGATTCGATGTCGCCCACCGTCCCGCCGATTTCGACGATGACTACGTCGGGCTGATCTTTTTCGGCGACGGCGCGAACCGCCGACTTGATTTCGTTGGTGATGTGCGGGATGACTTGAATGGTCTTGCCGAGATAATCGCCCCGGCGCTCTTTTTCGATGACGGAGAGATAAATCCTTCCGGTCGTCCAGTTATTCGCCTGAGAGAGATGCGCGTGCGTGAAGCGTTCGTAGTGGCCTAGATCGAGGTCGGTTTCTGCGCCGTCGTCCGTGACGAAGACTTCGCCGTGCTGGAAGGGCGACATCGTGCCGGGGTCAACGTTGATGTAAGGGTCGAGCTTGATGAGAGCGACTTTGAGGCCGCGCGCTTCGAGCAGGCAGCCGATGGATGAGGCCGCCAGCCCTTTACCCAGACTCGAAACCACGCCGCCCGTCACGAAGATATACTTAGGCATCATTCACCTCTCAGAAGGAAAAAGTAAAAAGGCAAAAGGTAAAAGGAAGGCGGAAACCATTTTAATTAAAATGAAAGTAAGCCTTTGACCTTACTTTTGCCTTTTAACTTTTACCTTTTTCCTTGTCATTGTCGTTCCCGTCGCCCGATTCCTGTTCACCGTCCAGATACCCTTGACGAAAATCTTCCTGCGCGGCGATTGCCTTCTCTGCTCCGGGGTCGAGAATCTTTTGCAAGCCCAGCATGCCTGCGCCCATCATCCCACGATTCTCATTCGCCCTCTTTTCAAACTCCTCAACCGTCAAAGGCTTTGCCGGACGAGTCAGGAGATAGAGCCCGCCGAAAACGAGCAACAGAATGAAAGCTAATCCTAAAAGGTCTTTCACGATTCACGCCTCCAAAATCTTTCGCACGCGCTCCAAGTCATGTTCTGTATCAACGCCTATCGAAGGTGATTCGGCTTCGATAACTTTGATCTGAACGCCGCGCTCCAGTGCGCGCAGTTGTTCGAGCGATTCGGCGCGCTCGAGCGTGCTTTGCGGCCAACGCGTGTATTCTAACAAAAAGCTGCGACGGTACACATAAAGCCCCGTATGCTTGCGAAAAGTTGCCAGAAGCAGCGGTTCGATTTCAAGCGCGGCCAGCAGCGTGCCGTAACGCCGCACGGCATCGCGCGGAAAAGGAATCGGCGAGCGAGAAAAATAGAGCGCGCGTCCCGCCTCATCCGTGACCACTTTGACGACATCCGCGCTCAACACATCCGCCGCCTCCGCAATCTCCTCAGATGTCGTCACAATCTGCACCGTGATGTCTTTCAATAATTCGTCCACCGCGCGCTCAATCGTCCGAGGTGAAACGAGCGGCTCATCGCCTTGCAGGTTGACAATCACTTCTGCGTCTTCAAGTGTGGCGACAACTTCCGCCAGGCGGTCGCTGCCGCTCGCGTGATCGGCCTTAGTCATTACTGCTTCAAAACCCGCTGACAAGACAGCATCGAGAACTCTCCGGTCGTCAGTCGCACAAATCGCGCGCGCGACATTGCGCGCGGCCAAAGCGCGTTCCAGGACGTGCAGGATCATCGGGCGTCCGGCGATTTCGAGAAGCGGTTTTCCGGGCAATCGGCTCGAAGCGTAGCGAGCGGGGATGACGGCGACGGCTGTTTGTTGGGAGGATGAAACCGTGTGACTCACGGGACAACAAGATAACTCCCCCGACAGAGCAAAGTCAAAAGTAAAAAGGTAAAAGGCAAAGGATGAGGCCGGGAACATCCCCTTCGTCTTCACTTTTTCCTTTGACCTTTTTACTTTTGACTTTCTTTCCGCTCGCGGGCTACCATGCCCTTTCCCTGTTTTCCAAGTATTGGCGCTCTTTATATTCGCGGTTCTTGACGGTTAAGAAAACTTGATGCCGACGGGTACGACCGAGAAAATCATTGATCTTGTTGGCAACACTCCGCTGCTCCATCTCGCGCGTTTTGCCAGACCGCCGCTCGCGGATATTTACGCCAAACTCGAATATCTCAATCCGGGCGGCAGCGTCAAAGACCGCGCAGCTTTGGGAATGATTCTCGACGCCGAAGAGCGCGGCCATTTGAAGCCCGGCTCAACCATTATCGAGCCAACCGCCGGGAATACAGGGATCGGCTTGGCTTTGATTGGCGTCGCACGCGGCTATCGCGTCATTCTCTGCGTTCCCGAAGGCTATTCGCGTGAGAAGATGAAGATTATGGAAGCTCTCGGCGGAGAAATTGAGTATGTGACGAAAGAGCAAGGGATGCAGGGCGCAATCGAGCGGGCGCGCGAGCTTCACACAGAGATTAAAGACAGCTTCATTCCACAGCAATTTGAGAATCCTGCAAATCCTTGTTATCACGAAAAGACGACCGCGCGTGAGATTATCGAGCAGATGGAAGGGCGCATTGATGCCCTCGTCATCGGCGCAGGCACAGCCGGGACGTTCACGGGCGTGACCCGCGCCATCAAAAGAAACAACCCGGAAGTCTTCTGCGTACTGGTTGAACCTGAAGGCTCAATTCTCGGCGGCGGGCCGCCGGGATGGCACAAGGTCGAGGGCATCGGCCAGAGGCAATTCATCCCGAAGAATTGCGAGCTTGAGCTGGCCGACGAGGTGATGATGATTACAGACAAGGAGGCTTTCAGTACCGTCCGCAAACTGGCGGCGACGGAAGGCGTGCTCGGTGGAGGCTCGTCGGGAGCAGCAGCGGCAGCGGCCTACCGCATCGCCGAACGCATGGGAAGCGGCAAGCGCGTCGTCACACTCTTTCCCGACGGCGCAGAACGTTACATCAGCCAGGGAATCTTCGATTAGTTTTCAGTTTCCAGTTTTCAGTTTTAAGCAACGACAAATTGCTTCTACTGAAAACTGAAAACTCAAAACTCAAAACTGATTATTATGGGATTCGCAACGACAGCCAGACATGCCGGACAGGAGGCCGACTCGGCGACGGGCTCGGTCACTGTTCCGATTTATCAAACTTCGACTTACGCGCAAGACGGGCTTGGCAAGAACAAAGGCTACGAGTACGCGCGGACGCAGAACCCGACGAGGTCGGCGCTTGAGCGCAATATCGCCGCGCTCGAAGGCGCACGTTTCGGTTACGCTTTCGCTTCCGGGATGGCGGCCATTGATGCCACGTTGCGCCTCATCAAAGCGGGCGAGCATGTCATCGTCTCCGACAACACCTACGGCGGCACATTCCGCCTCTTCACACGCATCCTCGCGAATTACAACATTGAGTTCGACTTTGTTGACACTTCGGAGATCACCAACGTCGAAGCGGCGATTAAAGAGAACACGCGCATGGTCTTCGTCGAGACGCCGACCAATCCTGTGATGATCCTGACAGACCTTCAGGCCATCTCTGATCTGGCGCATGCGCGAGGGGCGCGGGTGGTGTGCGACAACACATTCATGTCCCCGTACCTGCAACGCCCGCTTGAATTCGGTGTTGACATCGTGGTGCATTCCACGACTAAATACCTGAACGGGCATTCGGACGGGATCGGCGGCATCGCCGTGCTCAACAACGAAGAGGATGCCAACTGGCTCGGTTTCGTGCAGAATAGCGCGGGAGCTATCCTGTCGCCGTTCGATTCGTGGCTGGTGCTGCGCGGTACGAAGACCCTGGCCTTGAGAATGGAGCAGCACGACCGTTCGGGGCGCGCGGTGGCGGCTTTCCTGGAAGAACACCCGAAGGTGCAGAAGATTTACTATCCGGGCTCGCTCTCGCATCGCCAGCATGATCTGGCGAAACGTCAGCAAAAGGGTTTCGGCGGAATGGTGGCTTTCGATGTCGGGTCATTAGAGGCTGCGCGCACCGTGCTGGAATCTGTTAAGCTATGAACGCTTGCGGAAAGCCTCGGCGGGGTGGAAACTTTGATCTCGCATCCGGCGACGATGACGCACGCCTCTGTCCTGCCGGAAACGCGCGACCGACTCGGCATCACAGACGGCCTCGTGCGTATCTCGGTCGGCATCGAGGACACCGATGACATTATTGAAGATTTGGATCAAGCACTAAAAAGGCTGTGACAAGTAACAGGTGACAGGTGACAAGTAAAAACTTGTTCTAACCTGTCACCTGTCACCTGTCACCTGTCACCTGCTTATGATTATAGAGCTGCACGCGAAATCCGACGTTGGTCGTGTACGGCGTGGGAACGAAGACAACTTTCTCATCCTCGATTTGGACTCGGGGCAGGCATGGACTGGCTCGGATGATGCGGAAATGTCCGAAAAGCTGCGTCGTTTTGAACTGGGAGAGAAAGGTGTGGTGCTGGTCGTCTCGGATGGGATGGGCGGCGCGCTGGCCGGTGACGTGGCGAGCCGGATGGCTGTCGAAACCGTCCGCGAAATGCTCATCGGGAGTGAAGCGGAAGAACAGGAGGCCGCAGACGACGGAGAGAAAACCCTCGTTGATTACCTGCGCCATGCCACAGTCTATGCCAATCTCGCCATTCATCACAGAAGCCAGGAAGATACGCGCTGCGCTGGGATGGGTGCGACTTTCACGGGAGCAGCCATCAAGGACGACCTGCTCGATCTGGTGCAGGTGGGCGACAGCCGCGCTTATGTGATTCGCGGTAATCAGGTCAAATTAGCCACCAAAGACCAATCCCTTGTCCAGCAACTCGTAGACGTCGGGCAGATCAGTGAAGCGGAAGCCGAAACGCACATGTTTCGCAATGTCATTCTCCAGGCGCTTGGCGCGCAGAGCGAATTGACGCCCGTCACGGGCAGACTCCGCATCCGGCGCGGCGACATCCTCCTGCTGTGCAGCGATGGACTTTCGGGGAAGCTTCGCGCGGAAGATATGCTCCGCGTTATTCAGGAAGCGGAAGGCGATTTGGCCGCAGCCTGCAACGCGCTGGTGGAAGAAGCCAACGAGCGCGGCGGCGAAGACAATATCACGGTGGTGCTGGCTCATTTTCAGGGCGATGATCTTGAGGAAGCGAATTCTGAACGAATCACCATCGAGTTGCCGCCAATGGAAGAAGATGCCACGCTCGGCGACACAGAACCGCCGACCGACCCCAGCCCGTAACTTATCTCCATCAAATCTCCGGCGAAACAATTGACAACCGAGTGTGGCCGCCAGTAACATCCGGCGCGCGTCTCTAAAATTTTGGATGCCGAACCAAGAATTCTCTTTTGCCCTCTTCGTCTTTATACGACCTGGGAACCGACTTTCAGCCATCAACTTTATCAGGGCAAAATCCGGTAGCCTGGGACGTCTTGTCCCCAAGTCAAACAGCAGTTGTCATTCTCGAACGGGTTTTTCCGAAAACCCATCACCCCGGCTCGCGACGTGCTGATTAGTTCATGATTCGTTGCGCGCGAAAAAATTATGAGGAGAAAATTACAAACGATGCTTCGACATTTAATGAAAAGGAAAACAATCGCTCTGGCCGCCTGTTGCATGGCGATCACCTTGCTGGCTCTTCCAGTCACGACACAAAACAGTCAGGCCGACGACCTCTCGGGTCGTGAATTGCTCAGCGTGACGCGCGTCGCGCATGGCGGCGGCGAATACACAGGGCTTCAATATGTGACAGTGCGTGCCGAGGGCTTCGTCAATGCTGCTGCCTTCGCAGGAATCGGGGCCAACCCCCTGGGCGCGGCGGTCGAGGTCAAACTCAACGTGACGGACTATCAGGATAAATCCATGCGCCGGAGGCTGGATGTCGCTCCGGGCGCAGGACTACTCGCAGTCGGGCCGACTTACCTTGTTTACACAGGCACGGAAGGCGGCGGGATGTTCGCGGGCAACCAGTTTCGCGTGAGTGAAATTGCGGCCTCGCGCCATTGGGCTATGATGGGCTACGACACTCTCAATCGCGCCATCGAAGGCCAACTCGTGACGGCACGCCAGCGGGACGAAGGCAACGATTACGTCGTTGAAGTTAAGTTTAATAACGACGATACCGTTCGCTACTGGATTAACAAAGGCTCTTTCCTGATTGATAAGATCGCCACACGCTACCGAAGTCAGGTGATGATTGAGGAAGACCGTAGCGATTACCGCAAGGTGAGTTGCATGACGCTTCCCTTCCGCATCCAGACGCGCCTGCGCGGCCAGCGTCTCGCAGACCTGACCATCAACAGCTACGACCTGCAAACGGTTGTTCCCGCCGCGCGCTTTACCATGACGGCAACGCCGTAAAGCAAGGTAAAAGTAAAAAGGTAAAAGGAAAAAGGAAGGCTGAAAACCACTTTTAATTTAATGTGGTTTCTCCTTCCTTTTACCTTTTTACTTTTACCTTTTGCCTTCTTCGATCTGTCGCCAGTCAGGGCCGCCCTGCCCGATGCGGCGAACGTAGATGCTTGCACCCTGCACGCGCTCGACCGTGACACGCTCTCCGGCTTCGAGCGGCGCTTCGCCTTCGGCAGGGTAGGCCGTCCATGTCGAACCGAAAACCTTCACTGCCCCTTCGTTGAGCGCGCCCTCGCTTGACGTGACCACTGTGCCAATTTTTCCGGGCAGCGCGTCAACGCCACTCTTCAGATCGCTGCCAGTCTTTTCGCGTGAAAAATAATTGACGAAGATTGTGCGCGAGGCGGCGGTGAGTGCAACGGAAACGAGGGCGAAGATGAGGAATTGCAGCGACAGGCTGGAGATACCGACGAGCCCGGCGAAGGCGGCGGCGAGCGCGCCGATGCCAAACCAGAGCAGGACAAAGCCGGGCGTGAAGACCTCGGCGACAATCAGAATCACGCCGAGCACCGTCCACAGAATCCATGCCCACGAAGCATCCATCGTCTATCCTTTGAACATATTCTTCAAGACGAACCAGATGTTCGCCGGGCGCTCCGCCAGCCGCCGCATGAAATAAGGATACCAGTGCTTTCCGTATGGCACATAGACGCGCATGTTGTAGCCGTCACGAGCAAGCTGAACCTGAAGGTCGCGGCGGACTCCGTAAAGCATCTGAAACTCGAAAGCCTCTTTGCCTATTCCCTCGCGCGTGGCATGCTCGATGGTCGCTTCAATCATTTTCGGATCGTGCGTGGCGATACCGTGATAGACGCCCGAAGAGAGCAGCCGCTTCATCACGCGGACGTAGTTTTCGTCCGTGTCCTTCTTGTCGGCAAACGCGACTTCGGGCGGCTCGTTGTAAGCGCCTTTGCAGATGCGTATGCGCGCCGGAATCTTCAAGATGTCCTCGACATCATCGTAGGTGCGGCGCAGGTAGGATTGCAAGACGATGCCGACATCGTTTAAGCCAAATTCGGCGCGCAGCCGCTTGAAAATGTCTATCGTCACCTGCGTGACGTGCGACGCTTCCATGTCTACGCGAACGAAGTTGCCGCGCCGGGCAGCGTCTTCGACGATGCGCCGCGCGTTTTTGTAAGCGAGTTCGGGGTCAATCTCCAGGCCGAATTGTGTGAGCTTGATGGAGACATTCGAGCGAATACCCGTGTCGTCAATGCGGGAGAGAATTTGTAAATACTCGCTAACCTCTTCTTCTGTTTCGGAGGCTGCCGCGACCGATTCATTGAGGTGGTCGAAGGAAGCGGTACATCCTTTGGCGTTAATCTCTCGGATCGCAGCGATGGCTTCCTCGATGTCTTCGCCCGCGACAAAGCGGGTCGTCATCTTCTTGAAAAAGCGAAAGCGCGTTGCGAAATCCTTCAAACCCTCGCGGCGGGATAAATAGAGCAGCGCGTTTCTCGTTACCATAAAAGCAGTGATGAGTGATAGGTGATAAAAGCAGGAGACAGAAGACAGGAGACAGGAGACAGAAGAAAAGAAAATCAGTAACAGCGGTTCTCCGCCCTTTCATTCTGACTTCTGACTCCTGACTTCTGTCTTCTGCTGTGCATCACCTATCACTTTCCTTCCATTGTGTTCAGCCCAATTTCCTTCTGTAGAGGGCGCAGGGCATCAATCACGAAACGGATGTGATCGTCCATCTCCACGCCGAGTTCCAAGACGCCCTGACGGATGTCGTCGCGGTTGACGGTGCGCGCGAACGCTTTATCCTTTAATTTCTTTTTGACGGAAGAGACTTCCAGATCGTCCAGGCTGCGCGACGGGCGCACGAGCGCGCAGGCGACTAAAAACCCGCACAGCTCATCGGTCGCAAAGAGGGCGCGCGCCATCTGTGTGTCGCGCGGAACGCCCGTGTACGTCGCGTGCCCCATAATCGCGCGGATGATGCGATCAGGATAGCCGCGCCCGCACATGATCGTTGCTCCCTTAAAAGGATGCTCTTCTGCGGTCGGGAACATCTCGTAATCGAAATCATGCAGCAATCCCGTAATTCCCCACTCGTCCACGTCCGCATCCGCCTCGCCATAGCGCAAGGCTGACGCGCGCATCGCTGCCTCGACAGCCAGCGCATGTTTACGCAGGCTGTCACCTTTCGTGTACTCGCACAACAATTCCCAGGCGTCTTTTCTATCAGGCATAAGGTAAAGCAGGAGTCAGAAGACAGAAGTCAGGAGAAAAGAATATCTGTGAATGTGGCTCTCCGCCTTATCCATTCTGACTCCTGTCTCCTGTCTCCTGTCTTCTTATTCAGCCTTTCAGTATTTCCCTTGAGATGACGATTCGTTGAATCTCGCTCGTTCCTTCGTAGATGGTTGTGACGCGGGCGTCACGGTACATGCGCTCGACCGCGTAGTCGCGCGAGTAGCCGTTGCCGCCGTGAATCTGGACGGCGTCGGCGCAGACGCGGTTGGCAGTTTCCGAGGCGAAGAGTTTCGCCATCGCGGCGTAGAATCCAGCCTGTTTGTTTCCGGCATCTTTCATGCTTGCGGCGCGCAGCGTGAGCAGGCGCGAGGCATCGGTTTCGGTTGCCATGTTAGCGAGCTTGAATTGAATCGCCTGAAACTCTGCGATGGGCTGGCCGAACGCCTGTCGCTCCTTCGCATACTTCGTCGCCTCGTCAAGCGCGCCCTGAGCAATTCCGGTCGAGAGCGCGCCGATGCCGATGCGCCCGTTGTCCAGACTGTTGAATGCCACTCGCTTCCCGTTGCCTTCGCCGCCCAGAATGTTGGCGGCGGGCACGCGCACGTCCACAAAACTCATCTCGGCAGTCTGCGAAGCGCGCTGTCCCATCTTGTGCTCGATTGAGGAAACGGTTAATCCCGGAGTATCGCCTTCGACGATGAACGCAGTGACCTTGCTCTTATCCTCGTCGCGCCCAGTCACGGCCATCACGATGTAGGTCTGAGCCTCGCCGCCGCTCGTCACCCAGGATTTCGTGCCGTTGATGATATAAGAATCGCCATCGCGCACGGCGCGCGTGCGTAAGTTGGTGGCGTCCGATCCGGCCTGCGGCTCTGAGAGACAGAATGCTCCGAGAGTTTCGCCGCGCGCCAGCGGGACAAGATATTTGCGCTTCTGTTCTTCAGTGCCGAAGCTCAAGATGGGATAGCAGCAAACGGAGTTTGTGACCCCGACGATCACGCAAACGGAAGCATCCGCCCGCGCAATCTCTTCGAGCGCGACAGCGTAAGCGACCGCGTCGAATCCTGCGCCGCCCCACTCTTCCGGGATAATCATTCCCATCAGTCCAAGCTCTGCCAGTCCCTTTAACTGCTCGCGCGGAAAACGCGACTGCTCATCGTATTCGTGCGCGCGCGGCGCAATCTCGCCCGCGACGAACTCTCTTACGGAAGCCTGCACCATTCGCTGTTCTTCTGTCAGTTCAAAATCCACTGTCAGTCTTCTCTCCTATGTTTGTGCATGGAAACTAGCACGGGAAAGAACGCTAGACAAGTGCGTAAATTCAAATCAAGAGCCGACGAAAATATGGGAAGCATGTTTGGCGGTCTCTTAACTACTGCTATAGTCTTGGACGCGGAGAGCCGGTCGCCTGACTCATTCAGGTGGCGGCGCTTCAGCACCGAGAGGCTGGTCAACTTTCATGCTGATTACGGCAACCATCATTACTCACAACGAAGCTCATCATATTCGCGCCGCGTGTGAATCGGTCGCCTGGGCTGACGAGGTGCTGGTCGTTGATTCTGAATCTACAGACAATACGCGAGAGATCGCCGCCGCATCCGGCGCGCGTGTGATTCATCGAAGCTGGCCAGGCTTCGCCGCCCAGAAACAATTTGCAGCGGAGGCGGCCACACACGACTGGATATTCAGCCTGGACGCAGACGAGCGCGTCTCTGATGAATTGGAGCTGTCCATTAGAGATTTACGCTCGCTTGAAGAGAACCGTCTGGCGGACGGCTACAAGGTAGCGCGCAGAGCTTTCTATATGAATCGCTGGATACGCGGCGGTGGCTGGTATCCAGATTATCAGCTACGCCTCTACAAAAGATCACGGGGACGCTGGAAGGGAGAGTACATCCACGAATCAGTCCAATTTGCGAGCGGCTCAATTATGAAAAGATTGAAGGGAGACATCCTGCACTACGTCAAAGACGACGTTGCCAATAGTCACCGGATGGTGGGTGAACGCTACGCGCCGCTCGGGGCACGTCAGATGTTTGAAGCAGGACGACGCACATCGCCGCTGGGCATTGCAGTCGCTGCGCCCGCAACTTTTATTCGTAGTTTTATTCTCAAGGGCGGCTTTCGAGACGGTTTGGCAGGATTGAGTATCGCCAGTTTTGCGGCCTACCACGCTTTTCTCAAGCGACTTTTGTTGTGGGAGATGCAGCAGGGGCGAGCCACGGATGAAATCGCGGAAGCTCGTTACAGCGGCGAGGCTGAAAGAGAGTGATTAACTCCTGATTCCAGATTTCAGACTACAGATTCGACTCCTCGAAGAGACTGATGTCAGAATCCCCGCGCGTCAGAAACCAGTTTCCCATTTGAAAAATTAAATCCTCGTCTTCGGGCGCTTTGACCATAAACTGCGGCGCTTTTTTTATCCGCCAGAAGCCAAAGTGTCTGAGCCGTTCCTCAACCTTTGGGTCGTTGACATCCGTGACGAGACCGCCTGCGCGTCTTTCAATGGCCAGACTTAACGCCGCTTTCAATAGCTCGTCAATCACATCCGTCGAACCATCGGCGTCATAGCACAAATCTGAGATAGCAGCTTTCGACGGCTCACCACCTTCGACAGCCTTTCGGAAAAACAGCACCACGTATCCGACGAGCGCGTCATTTTCATAAAATCCAAGCACGTCAAATTGCTTCCCAGGTTGTCGCGCAAATTGCCACTCCAGGTATTGTGCGCTGCGCACTACGGCGCAAGGCCACTGTTTGCCAGTCCTTTGCCAGAGGGCGTCAAAGGAAGCGTCAAATTCTTTAACACGGCGCAACGTGCCAGCTTCACTGATGGAGATTTGAGACAGACGAGGACGAAATGGAGCGTAGCCGAAGTTGACTATCCGTCGCGCAGTTCTCCTTTGAGCAATCTCTCGAAGAGCGTTTCCCGGAAAAAGTAATTTGTGATAGCGGCGTAGATTGCCCAGCTTAACCCAGCCCAGACTTTCGAGTAAGGCCGGGGCGTGCTGCTCGTCCGTGTTGATGCCGAGCCCCACCGGGCAGGATTCCATCGTAGCGCGGACGAGGCGCTTGCCCAATCCTTTTCTGCGATATCGCGGGTGGACGACGAAGTCCAGAATCCACATCGCGCGCCTGACTTCATCACCGACTTTAATCTCAACGGGAATCGCGGCCAACTGACCGACGATCTCTTCTTTCACCTTCGCAATCCACAGCGGAATATTATCCGGGCTTGAAGATGGAACTTGCAGAAAATGCCATGCCCAGTAAGTGGGATCGCTTTTGCGCGGCTCGTCCGGGTAGGCCACGCGCAGAAAGTTAAGCAGGACATCTTTCTCGGATAAATCAAATTGCTTAACCTGAATATCATTTTGCATGGGGAGCGATTTTAGCTTAGATTGGTTGAAATTAAAGATGCCTTCGACAGTTACTCTAGAGCCTTAAAGTATGAGGGTCAAGAAACTCTATGGATGAGACAACTCGTTTGGGCGAGCTTGAGAATGCGCGAGACACTTCCGGCCTTTTCGGCCACCCTAAAGGTCTGACGACGCTCTTTTTCACAGAACTCTGGGAACGCTTCAGCTATTACGGCATGCGCGCTATTCTGGTGCTCTACATGGTCGCGCCGCCGGACAAAGGCGGTCTCGGTTTCGACACGGTGCGGGCTACCTCTCTTTACGGTTCTTACACCATGTTCGTTTATTTGACGAACCTGCCGGGCGGGCTGATCGCAGATCGAATCCTCGGAGCAAGACTCGCTGTCTTCCTGGGCGGAATCATCATCGCCTGCGGTCACTTCTCGATGGTCTTCAACTCGCTCACGTTTTTCTACACAGGATTAACCTTGATTGCTATCGGCACAGGCTTGCTCAAGCCGAACATCAGCGCGATGGTCGGAAGTCTTTACGGTGAAAACGACCCGCGCCGCGAGAGCGGTTTTTCCATCTTTTACTTTGGCATCAATCTCGGCGCAGTCCTTGCGCCCCTGGCTTGCGGTTTTCTGGCAGAGAGTCAGGCTTTCAAGAATTTTCTTTCGTCAATGGGTTTCAATCCGGTTTCAAGCTGGCACTGGGGCTTTGGCGCGGCAGGCGTCGGGATGACCATCGGCTTGATTGTTTTTCTCGCTCATCGTCACAGGCTGGCGCACGTTGGAGGAACTGCGAGAAAGCGCAAGGATGCGCCGGATTTCGTGCCCAACCGGCCACTGACACGCGACGAGTGGAAGCGCGTCGGGGCAATCTTCATCTTCTTTCTTTTCACCATCCTGTTCTGGGCAGCGTATGAGCAGAAGGGCGCGAGTCTGAATCTCTTCGCCAAGACTTTAATCAATAGACAGGTTGGTGACAACGAATTCCCTGCCAGTTGGATGCAATCGCTAACAGGGACATTCGTGCTTATCTTAGCGCCGCTCTTCGCTATCCTGTGGGTTCGTCTGGGCAAGCGGCAACCTTCCAGCCCCATCAAATTCACTTTCGGCCTGCTCTTCATTGGCTTAGGGTATTTGCTGATGGTTCCGGCTTCGATGCTGACGGCTTACGGCAAGATCAGCCCGCTCTGGCTGGTCGGTCTCTACTTCCTTGAGGTGGTCGGAGAGATGTTCCTCAGTCCGGTCGGCTTGAGTACCGTGACAAAACTCGCGCCCGTGAAACTGCTGGGAATTATGATGGGCGTCTGGTTTCTCGCCGCCGCGCTCGGCAACAAGCTCGCAGGTTATCTGGGCGGCTTCTTCGACCCGAATAACGCAGGCACGCTGATGAAACTTTACGGCGGAATCGCCGTCGGCCTGCTCATTTCAGCGGGAATTCTGGCGCTCTTGACGCCGAAGATTAAGAAGCTGATGGGGAAGGTGCATTAAAGCGGCGCGAGATTGCCTGTTAATCCTGTAAGTCGCTATACTGCTGGTAATCTCAAGTTGTAGGAGTAATTCTTGATGGAAACTCTGAATTTGAAAGTCGAAGCGCGGCGTTTGATTGAGCGATTGCCTGATGATGCCACGTGGGATGACCTGATGCATGAAATCTATGTGCGACAAGCCATCGAAGCTGGTCTTGAAGATAGCCGCACCGATAAATTAGTGAGCATCGAGGATGTTCGCTCAAGATTCGGATTGTCGCAGCAGTGAGAGTCTTCTGGACAGATGCAGCTCTCAACCAGCTTGAGGCAATCCGCGATTATCTTGCGCAGACCTCACCTGATTATAGTCGAAGAATTGTTGAGCGTCTTGTAAATCGTTCTGAGCGAATTGCAGATTTCCCTCGCTCCGGGCGGATGGTGCCGGAATACGAGATTGATGAAGTGCGACAGGTTATGGAAGCCTCCTACCGAATCATTTACCTCATCAAAGAAAATCAAATTGAAGTGCTGGCAGTGATTCATACTTCTCGCAAAGGCTTACCTCAAGAAGAGTAGGTTGTGCAGTTTAAGCAAGCCTGATAAGTCACTCACCTTTTAGTCGCGCGCCTTGTACCCTGTTTCCTTTCTCCATTACAATGCGCGCTTGAGCTAATCGCGCCCTTACCTGTGTAATGAAGCCTCTTCTCTTAACTGTGCTCGCCGCTTACGTGGTGGCAGCGATTCATTCGATTCTGGCGTTCGCCAATAAGCGGCGAACGCTGGAGCGGATTACGCTGGGGTCGCTCGCCTTTGGCTTCGTGCTGCACACGGTCTCGCTCGTTACGGATTGGACACAGGAAGGGCGCTACCCGCTCTTCGGCCTGCGCGAAACGCTCTCGTTTCTGGCCTGGACGCTGGTTGCGACTTACGGACTTGTCATCTATCGCTATCGCACTCAGGCTCTGGGAAGTTTTACGCTGCCGCTCGTCGCCATCCTGACATTCATTGCCAGCGTAACGCGCGACGCTTCCACGGCGGCGACCCGTTCGGTGACGGATGTTAACGCTGCCTGGCTCTTCCCTGTTCACACAACGCTGCTGATCTTTGCTTATGCAGCCTTCTTTGTCGTCTTCATCAGCAGCATCATGTATCTCTTGCAAGAGCGTGAGCTGAAATTGAAAACCTTCAGCGCCATCTTTCACCGCCTGCCGTCTTTGACGACCATTAACAATATCGCAACGACGGCAGTCGGCGCTGGCTGGACATTGTTGACGCTCGGCATCCTGACCGGCATGATCTGGTCACAGGCGCGCGACAACCGGCTCTGGCACAATGACCCGAAGGAGATTTTTGCGGCGCTGACATGGCTGCTCTACCTCTTGCTGGTGCTCTACAGGGCTTCTGCCGGATGGCGAGGCCGCAGGGCAGCGTGGATGGGCGTTGCCGGATTCGCCCTCGTGCTCTGCACATTTTTCGGAGCGCGGCTGTTAGGCGGCTATCACGTTTTCGGGTAATCTTGCTCCTGGATTTATGTCAATCGTACTCGTCGGACTTAATCACAAAACCGCGCCCGTCGCGGTGCGCGAGCGCCTGGCTTTCACTGACGAAGCGTGCGCCGAAGGCTTACGCGCACTCGTTGACGGCGAAATCGTGAATGAAGGCTTGATCGTCTCGACGTGTAATCGCGTCGAAGTGCTGGCGGCCACCAATCAAAGATTGCTTGAAGGCAAAGAACGCATCGAGGAATTCCTGAGCCGGTCGCGCTGTCTTCCCCAAGAGGATTTCAGCAGCCATCTTTATAGCCACACGGACGACGCAGCCGTGCGCCACGTCTTCCGCGTCGCCGCATCGCTCGATTCAATGGTCATCGGCGAGCCGCAGGTGCTGGGACAGGTGCGCCGCGCTTATTCTCTGGCCGTCGAAGCAGGCACGGCGGGGCGCGTCCTGAATCGTCTTGTTCACCAGGCTTTTCATGTCGCCAAGCGAGTCCGCAGGGAGACGGGCATCGCCGCCTCTGCCGTTTCGATCAGCTACACAGCCGTCGAGCTTGGCCGCAAGGTTTTCGGTGATTTGAAAGATCGTACCGTGCTGGTCATCGGCGCGGGCGAGATGGCCGAACTCTCCGTCAAGCATCTCGTCAACGCCGGAGTCTCACGCGTGCTCGTCACCAATCGAACCGAAAGCACGGCACAGCAACTCGCTTCGCAGTTCGGAGGACAGGCGGTTGACTTTGCGCGCCTCAGTTCTTTTCTGGCCGAAGCGGACATCGTCATCTGCTCGACAGGCGCAAACGAATATCTGATTACTCCGGCAATCGCGCGCGAAGCGCTCGAAATGCGGCGCAATCGTCCGGCCTTCTTCATAGACATCTCAGTCCCGCGCAACATTGACCCGGAAGTTGGCCGCATTCCCAATCTGTTCATCTTCGACATAGACGATCTCGAATCCGTAATCGCGTCAAACATCCGCGAGCGCGAGCGTGAGGCAGAAAGAGCGGAACTGATTATCGAATCCGAAGTGATGCAGTTTCAGCAATCCCTGCGCACACTCGACATCGGCCCAACCCTCGGCGCGCTCCGTGGGAAATTGCAGGAGATTGCGCGCAGCGAGATGTCGCGCCAGCGACAGCGTTTGGGCGCTTTAACTCCCGAACAGGAGCGCGCTATCGAAGCTCTCCTGCTGGCCACCGTCAACAAGATTTCCCACCCCATCATCTATCGTCTGAAAAGCTCCTACGACGCGGGCGACAGCGAAGACGCGCAAGCCTGGCGAGACATCTTCGGCCTGGAGGAAGAGGGAGATTAGTGGATGGGAGATAGGGGTTGGGGGTTGGGGAAAGAAAAACAACTTAGTCTGCTCTTCCCTAACCCCTAATCCCTGTCCCCTATCCCCCTTTAATATGAAAGACCGTCTCATCATTGGCTCGCGCGGATCGAAGCTCGCCCTCTGGCAAGCTGAATGGGTCAGGAAGCGTCTGAACGAGCTTCACCCGCGCACGCAAGTCTCCATCGAAATCATTAAAACTTCAGGTGACGTTCAAAAGAACGCCCCGCTCTCCGTTATCGGAGGCAAGGGAGTTTTCACCAAAGAACTCGAAGAAGCATTGCTCGATGGACGAATTGACCTCGCTGTTCATTCGTTGAAAGATTTACCGACGATACTCCCGGAAGGATTGACGATTGCCGCCATCAGCGCGCGCGAAGACGCACGCGATGCGCTGGTGCTGCGTGAAGGTCTGTCAATCAATCAACTTTCAATCAGGAATCTGCCCGAAGGCTGCGTGGTCGGGACATCGAGCCCGCGTCGCCTGTCGCAGTTAAAACATCTTCGCCCGCAGCTTGTCATCAAAGAACTGCGTGGTAACGTTGATACCCGGTTGCGCAAATTGGATGCGGGTGAGTATGACGCTGTGATTCTGGCCTCGGCTGGCCTGCGCCGTCTAGGGCTGGCGCACCGCATCAGCGCACCACTTGAAATTGAAGAGATGCTTCCGGCTGTCGGGCAGGGCGCGCTCGCCGTTGAAACGCGCTCGTCGGATGAAGAGACCGGGAGTCTTCTGGCATCGCTGGACGACGAGCCAACACGCGCGGCCTGCACGTCAGAGCGCGCCCTGCTTCGCGCTCTCGGCGGTGGCTGCCAGTTACCCATCGCAGCCCACGCTATCTTTCAGCAGGGACGCTTGCGGCTCTACGGTCTGGTCGCTGCGATTTCAGGGGAAACGATTATCCGTGATTCGCTTGAAGGCGCGGCGTCAGCGGCTGAAAAACTAGGCAGCGAGCTTGCGCTGCGTCTGCGCGAACACGGGGCGGAATCGTTATTAGCAGAGAGCGCACGGTAAAGTCTCCCAAGATGGTGTCATCCGAAAAACAAAAGAGCCAACAACCTCTGGCCGGGCGCACAATCGTCATCACACGAGCACTGGCGCAGTCGGCAGAGTTCGCCGCCGAGCTTGAAGCATTGGGAGCGCGCGTCATCAGTTGCCCGACCATCGAGATCGTCGAAGCTGAGAGCTACGCCCTGCTCGACGAAGCTCTTGAGAATTTGTACGGCTACGACTGGCTCATCTTCACGAGCGTGAACGGCGTTGACTATTTCCTCCGTCGCCTGGAGGCGCGTGGCCATGCGCTCGACGAGTTGGACGAGTTGCGCGTCTGCGCTATCGGAGAGGCGACCGCCCTGCGCCTGCGCGAAGCACGCATCCACGTTGATGTCGTTCCCGAACAGTTCAAAGCCGAAGGCGCTTTTCTTGCTATCGAAGCTTATGTTGGCGGTCGCACGGCGCTCAATCATCTCAACTTCCTCATTCCTCGCGCCGCGGTCGCACGCGATTATTTGCCGAAAGCACTGGAAGAAGCAGGAGCGCGTGTTGATGTCGTCCCGGCCTACCGCACCGTCTCACCTCAAACTCAAGAGCGTGGCCGCGTCGAAGCGATGCTCGCGGGCGGAGCTGTTGATTGCATCACGTTCACAAGCTCTTCGACAGTCGTAAACTTCGCCCAGCTTTTCGATACAATGGATTTGAGCCAACTGCTGGAAGGCGTCGCGGTCGCCTGCATCGGCGACATCACCGCCAGCACTGCCGCCGAATACAATCTACACACTGACATACTGCCCAACGAATACACCATCCCTGCGCTAACCCGCGCCATCGTGGATTACTACTCAAGCAGAGGATAGAGGTTAGTAAAATGCACAAATCTGCCGCGTAGCGGCGAGATGACTTTAGCCGGGCGTTTCAACGCCCGGTTAGCTCCGGGAGAACACCCGCGTCGCGTTAGCGACGGTTGAATGACTGAGCCGCGCTTGATTCAGTCGTCGCTGACGCGACGCGGTGAATTATTGCCCCTCTTCCCGGCGTTGAAACGCCGGGCTAAACTCAAACGCCGCTCTGCGGCGAAGGCCGATCAGCATGTCCCCGATTGAAGTAGAACCTCTAGTCAATAGAATTCTTGACCTCTAGCCTCTGACCTCTAACCGCTGCCGTCTGTGTTAAACTTCTCTTCATGGCGAAGGGGCGCGTCCTCATTGTTGATGACGAAAGGGCTGCGGGCGAGGGCTTGCGCGATTTGCTGGCCGCCGAAGGCTACGAGACCGTCGCGGAAGCGGACGGAGTTGCAGGACTCGCGCGCGTCGAAGAGTTTTTGCCCTCAGTCGTTATCACGGACGTGTTGATGCCGCGCATGGATGGCTTCGCGCTCCTGCGGGAGATTCGCCAACGCTACCCGGAGATGGCCGTCATCCTGCTGACAGGCCAGGGCTCCGTCGAGATGGCCTTGCGCGCCATTCAGGAAGAGGGCGCGTATCATTACTTCGAGAAGCCGATTGACATGAAGAAACTGCGCCTCGTCGTGGAGCGCGCGGTCGAATATGCGGAAGCGCGGCGCGAGAATGAGGCACTGCGCCGCCAGCTCAGAGATCGGGGAGCGTTCGGCGAGCTTGTCGGCAAATCCCAGCCGATGCGCCAGATTTATCATCTCATCGAACAGGTCGCGCCATCTTCCGCTTCAGTCCTCATCACGGGCGAATCCGGCACCGGCAAAGAACTCGTCGCGCGCACCATCCACAATCTCAGCCCGCGCAACAAAGCGCAGTTTGTCGCTATCAACTGCTCTGCGATTCCTGAGACGTTGATGGAAAGCGAGCTTTTCGGGCATGAGAAGGGCGCGTTCACAGGCGCAGCCTCGCGCCGACAAGGATGCTTCGAGCTGGCAGACGGTGGGACGCTCCTGCTTGACGAGATAGCGGAGATGCCAACACTGCTGCAAGCCAAATTGCTGCGCGTGCTCGAAGAGCGAGTGCTCCGGCGTCTGGGCAGCACACAGGAAATTCCCGTGGACGTGCGCCTGCTCGCGGCCACGAACAAGAATCCGCAGGAAGCCGTCCAGATGGGCGGTCTGCGCGAAGATTTATTCTATCGCCTCAACGTCATCACAATTGAGCTGCCCCCTTTGCGCGACCACAAAGACGATCTGCCGCTCCTGACGCAGCATCTCATCACGCAGCTTGCGGAAAAGCACAGCCGCCCGGCTCGTTTCCTGTCAACGCCTGCGCTTCAGGTCTTGCAATCTCACACGTGGCCTGGCAACGTCCGCGAACTCAGAAACGCTATTGAACGTGCCGTCATCATCTGCTCCGGCGAAGAGATTGAGCGTCATCATCTCGCGCCTTATCCGGTTGACCAGCGCGCGCGCGTGCGCAGCGAAGACACATTGTCTTTGCCTGTCGGCACGCCCATCGAAGAGGTCGAGCGGCAGATGATTATGCGTACTTTGCAGAAGACGGATAATAACAAGACGCGCGCCGCAGAGCTTCTCGGAATCAGCCTCAAGACGCTGCACAACAAGATTCGCCTCTATCGAGAGCGCGGGCAGATGCCCGACACACCGCTAGCCAACTTCCCCGAACCTGAGTTTCAACGAAGGACGGGCGAGCAGGTATGAAAGGCGGCAGTGCGCTCCTTCGTCGCCAGATCACGCTCATTACGCTGCTGGTCGCAACCGTCTCCCTTGTCCTCATCTCTGCCAACATCGCTCAACTAACGCGCTCGCTAGTCTCAAGCGTCCGCGAGCAGGCGGAACGTGTTTCGCTCCAGGCCGCCAGTGCCGTTGAGGCTGCCGTCATTGCTGCACCGAACGAGCCGCCGCAGCAGGCGATCAGTGAATCGCAAACAGCACGTGAATTCGCCTTGGCGGTCGTCCGGCGCGGCGCGCCGATCACCTCTCTGGTGATTGAAGATCAGGCGGGCACACCGCTCCTGCAAGTCCCGCAAACGGCAGCGAGCCGCCCTCTTCCCTCGCTTGATAGCCTGACGGGCGCTTCCGTCTTCTCAAGGCTGCGGCAGATTCTGTCACGCGACCAGACGCAGTATGAATACACACGCGCGCTCGTTTATCGCGGACAGGAATTTGGGCGCGTGCGCCTGAGCATTTCGCTTGATGGAATCCGCCGGGAGGTCTGGCAGAGCTTGCTGACCGACTTGCTGCTCGCGCTGGCGGCCATTGCAGCCGCGACGTTTGTCGCTATCAGCTCGGTGCGGTTGATTACAGCCCCGCTGCGTGTCATCACTTCGTCTATCGCTCAGATGGAAGAGGGGCAGGGCGGGATTTCGCCTGAGACGCAAAACGAGAAGGTGAAGGGTACGGATATTGAATCGGTGGCCGACCGCATTGAGCAACTGAGCCGCCAGATTGCAGGCGACCGCTCGCAGTTGCGTGAGGCGCGCGGCGGGCTGCAACAGATTCTTCAGAATCTTCAGGAGAGGCTATTGCTCGTCAGCCGGGACGGGCGCGTGATGCTCGCCAGCCCCGGCGTTGATGCGCTGCTCGGTTCTCCGCAGCCGATGGAAGGGCGCACACTTTCAGAGGTTGTCGGGGTTGAGCATCCGCTCATCTCGCTCACCAGAGACGCGCTCGCGTCGAGCGAGGTCTCGTCGCGCATCATGCTTCCGGCGACAAACGGCAACAACGGTCGTCCCTTCGTCGCCTCCGTTCAACCGATCAAGGATCGCGGAGAGGTCGTCGGCGCGCTCGTCTCGCTGCATGACCGAGAGACGGTGGCCAAGCTTGAATCGCAGCTCGATTATTCGGAGCGGCTCGTAGATTTCGCGCGTATCACTTCCGGCATCGCGCATGAAGTTAAGAACCCACTGAATGCAATGGTCATTCATCTGGAGCTGCTGCGCTCGAAGCTGCAAAGAATCAGCCCGGCGGCTGACGACGCTCGCCCGCAGTTGGACATTTTGACTTCGGAGATTCAGCGCCTCGACCGCGTCGTCCAGACCTTCCTCGATTTCACGCGCCCGCCGCGCGTGCATTTGCGCCCGCTCGACGTTAATCAAGTTCTGGAAGAAACTATCGCTCTCGCCGCGCCCGAAGCAGAAGCGCGCGGCTCAACCGTCTGGCGCTCATTCGGGCCTAACTTACCCAAAATCGCAGGCGACGCGGATTTGCTCAAACAGGCTTTTCTCAACATCGTCATCAACGGCTTTCAGGCGATGGAGCAAGGCGGACGCCTGCTTGTCTCTACCACACAGGACGGCGATGACAACGTGCTCGTCTCCATCACAGATCACGGCGCTGGCATCGAACGGGAAGCCCGCGAGCGCATCTTTCATCTTTACTACACAACCAAGCCCGACGGCCACGGCATCGGCCTCGCTCAGGCCTTCCGCGCCGTCCAACTACACAACGGCCAGATCACCTTCAACAGCCAGCCGGGGAAAGGCACGACTTTCAACATCCGTTTGAAAGCCGTGACAGGTGACAAGTGACCGGTGACAAGATAAGTTCTTGTTTTTACCAGTCACCGGTCACTTGTCACCTGTCACTTTTTAATGTTATTCATCCCGGCGCATGGCGGCTCTTCTTTTCTTCATTGATGGTCTGGGAATCGGGACGCGCGGGGCGCAGAATCCGCTCGACGGATTGGAGGATGCTGCGCCGCTCGCGGTTTTTCAGGATGAAGAGCCGGAGATGATTTTTGATGGCAGGCTCGTGAGAACCGATGCGTGTCTGGGAGTTGAAGGAAGACCGCAGAGTGCTTCGGGGCAGACGACAATCCTGACGGGCATCAACGCTCCCGCAACTCTCGGTTATCACAAGCAGGGGTTTCCCAATGAGGCTTTGCGTGAGATCATCAGCGAGCATTCCATCTTTCTTCAACTCAAACGTGCCGGTGTTGCGCCTAACACTTTTGCTAACGCGTACAGACAGAAATTTTTTGAGACGCGCCCGCGCTGGGTCTCCGCAACGACCGTGGCGGTCGAAGCCGCCGGAATGCTTTTTCGTGATCTTGACGATTTACAGGCCGGACGCGCGGTCTTTCAGGACTATACCAACGAGATGCTGATTGAACGCGGCCTGTCCATATCGAGGCGCACGCCTGAAGAGGCGGCTGAGATTCTCGCTCGCATTGCGAGTGAACACCGATTCACGCTTTACGAGTATTTCATCACGGACAAGATGGGACACGCGCAGGACATGGAAGCGGCGCGTCTCGTCCTCGCCAATCTCGCGCGGTTTGTGCGACATCTGCTTTCACGGCTTGATCTCAATCGCATCACCGTCTTGCTCACCAGCGATCATGGCAACATCGAAGATTTGTCGTCGCGCAATCACACGCTCAATCTCGTGCCGACGCTCATCTGGGGCGAGCATAGGGAAATCATCTCGGCTCGGGTGCGCAGTCTGGCAGACATCACACCCGCAATCGTCGGAGTCCTCACTGAGAGAAAGTGGATATAACGGATGAATGATTCCACCTCCGGCAAGAGCGTGTCTGTGGCTGGCCGAGCCGCGCGAAATGCCGCGCCGCGCACAGACATCAACGACAAGCGCGAGATTTTCGGCTGGACGATGTACGACTGGGCGAACTCAGCCTTTAGCACGACGGTCGGCACAACTCTCCTCGGGCCTTACCTGACGGATTTAGCTCAAAAGATTGTCGGAAAGAATAATGCGGTGCTGAGCCTGGGCCCATTCGGGTCTGTGACTGCTGAGTCCTTCTTCCCTTATTGCGTGGCGGTCTCTGTCTTCCTACAGGTTTTTCTGCTACCCGTGCTTGGCGCAATCGCGGACTATTCGCATTTGAAGAAACGTTTGATGGTCGTCTTCTGCTACATCGGCGTGGTGATGACTTGCTTGCTGTTCTTCGTTTCAGGCAGCCTCTACACCCTCGGCGGGCTTCTCTTTATCATCGCCAATCTTTGTTTTGGCGCGGCGCTGGTGCTGTATAACGCCTTTCTGCCGGAAATCACCACTGAAGACAGGCGCGACCAAGTTTCCAGTCGCGGGTTTGCGCTGGGCTATTTAGGCGGCGGCTTGCTGCTGGCCTTGAACCTCGCGCTGGTGGTCTGGGCGCAAAGTAAACATGAGGCGGGCGCTGTCAACTGGGCGGTTCGCATCTCGCTGCTTTCAGCCGGACTCTGGTGGGGCGGGTTTGCGCTGATGTCTTTCGCGCGACTAAAGACGCGCGGCGCGGCCAAGCGGCTGCCAAAGGGCAAAACCTATCTGAGCATCGGCTTTTCAGAAACCATCAAGACTTTCCGCGAGCTTGGCAGGCTGCGACAAACGCTCAGGTATCTACTGGCTTATCTGCTTTTCAACGACGGCATCCAGACAATCATCGTGATGGCTGGAGTCTTTCTGGAGCAGGAGTTATTCAAAGCGCGCGGGTTGGAACCTGACCGCTCTTTCCTGCTCGGAATAATCCTGATGGTTCAATTCGCAGCTTTCGGCGGCGCGCTGCTGTTCGCGCGCATCGCTAAAGCTTTGGGAACGAAGAAAGCCATCCTGCTATCGTTGGTGCTCTGGTCAGCGATTGTCATTTACGCTTACGGCTTTCTTCAGACCGTCACGCAGGCTTGGGTGATGGGCGCGGCGATTGCCGTTGTGCTCGGCGGCTCGCAGGCGCTTTCGCGCTCACTCTTTTCACGCATGATCCCGAAGGGGCGCGAGGCATCCTTTTTTGGCATTTACGAAATCTCCGAACGCGGCACGTCATGGCTGGGGCCCCTCATCTTCGGCATCGTCGTCAGCACAACGAACTCTTACAGGCAGGCTATTCTTTCTTTGATTGTCTTCTTCGTCGCCGGGATGGTGCTGTTGTTTTTCACGGACACGGACAGAGCAGTTCACGAAGCGGGGAATGTTCTGCCGGAAGAAGTCGAATAAAATTGCGGAATGCGGATTCAGCTTGCCGCTTTTCGTTTGCTTCCCTGTGCGGCGCTTTCGAGACAGGCGTGAGAGCAGTAAGAAGCGTTAGAGGAACGGAGTTTCACCGCGCGAGATGAAGGAATCCACGTCGCACAAGCATCGCAGCGCACGAGTCTGTCGCCTGCACCGCCTCTGCTTGAAGAGGCGGCTGGTTCCTGCCTCATAGCACCACGCACATCGCGCGCGACTCCGAACATCTGCCTCGCCATCCTGATGAACGGGCGCAGACGGATGTACAAAAGTAGAAAGATAACGGCCAGGACGCCGACGATGAGTAGAAGTTTCAAACCCTCTCCTGTCAAGCTTACTGCTTTTTGGGTGAGTGTAACAAATTGAATTATAAAAGGCGACGCGCGTCCCTCAAAAGTGAGAGACGCGCGTCGCCCGGTCTAAGGTCTTGATAAAATTTCTCGCGTCAGTTAATCATCGCCGGAGGTGCGATCAGAAGAAATATAAGGCACGTCGCCATCACGACGGCGCGGCAAGGGGTCTGTGGTGCGACGGCGTGGGCCGGTGCTTTCTCCGCGCCGGTCAATGAAACCGGGCGGCAGCCGCTTGCCCTTAATTGCTTCCTCTAAAATGCGCGTGATCTCCTGCGAAAGCGTCCGGTGCTCTGCCCGTGCGCGCTGCTGCAAGGCCTCTTTGAGTTGATTGGGCACGTACGCGCCGATGAAAACCCCTTTCCGGTTTGCCATCTCTTTTGTGCGCCTTTCCGTTCTGGATTTCGAGTGGGAAAACTTATCCGGTCACGTGAGTAAAGAAAATGGCCGTGCAAATTGAGAGCAGGTCTGTAAGCCGAATTCTGTTCTTCGGGAATTTCCCGAAGCGGCGATCATTCATCTAGCCCAACCGTCGCCGGTTGGATCGAGCGACCTACCCGGAGGTCGTAGCCTTTTGAAACCCCGAAAGGTCTCAAAGGGGCTTCGGGCGGGCAGCCCTTGTTGACGCCTCCCTATTTGGTCTTGCACTGCGAGGAGTTTGCCTGGCCGCTCAGTGTTACCACCGAGCGCCGGTGCGCTCTTACCGCAACCGTTTCACCCATCACCCGCAATCGCGACACCCTAAAGCATCACGACCCGCTGGCTGGTCTATTCTCTGTTGCACTTGTCGTCACCAGGCTGGCGGCTTCCGAGCAGCCCGAAAGCCGCTCTTGCGTCCCCCTTAAAGCCCGATGCCCAGCCGTTAGCTGGCTCGCTGCCCTATAGTGTTCGGACTTTCCTCTCCCCCGCTCTTAAAGCGAAGCAGCGACCGCCCGACCTGCTCTCTTGCAAGGCTTGAGGATTATAGCAATCATTGTTCAACACTTCCAGCACAAAAATTAACAATGTGCCTACACGACGGTCAGCCAAAATACTTGATGCCGACGCGCAGGCTGTTAAGGGTCGAAGTGGAGAGGGAGCAGGCCAGCAGCATAGACATCAGGGCGTGAGATAGCGCCAGGGCTATCAAATTGGGAGCGCGCTGGTAGACGTAAGCCCAGAGGAGGCCGCCCAGGAAGGTGGCAAACGCCAGCCAGGGATTAGGTAGATGAAGAAGCGCAAAGACTAATGCAACCAGAAGCAAGCTCTTCCAGCTTCGCCCGAACACAAGTTGCGCCCGGCGATTGACGAACCCCTGTAAGACGTATTGCTGCATCAATCCCCAGAGCGGCAGCCACAAAGCCCACTCCAGCATCTGTTGCCCGTCGAAGCGCAGGCTTCTCTTCATTAAACCAATAGCGACAATCAAGATTGCTGCGGCCAGCATCGGTAGAATGAGCAGTCGTGCCGCCTGCCAGAAGTTGTCCAGTCGCCAGCCGATCTCGCGCGCCGTCTCATGGTGCGCCCGGTGCGAAAAGAACATCAGCGCAAAGGCCAGACTTAAGGGGAAGGCCGCGACGAGTTTACTGTTTCCGGCAAACGGTAAGACCATCCATTCGGCGATCAGAAACGACAAGACGACAGACGCGATTTCCCAGAGCGGAAGCGCCCCGTCGCTTTCCGCAAAGATAGTCTCGCGCGTCTCTTGCTCCATTTCCATCGTCATTTCTTTCGGGGATGCTTCCATCACCTAAGGCTACAACCCTTCCGGCGAATTGCTGGTAGTTTTTTCCTTCGCTTCGCTCGCGGAGACATTGAAGACCAGAGGCTTGCCGACGATCTGCAATGTGCGGCGCTGGCCTTCACCGCTCATGTGGACGGCGTAAACGCGCGCCTCGTGTTGACCTGCGGGCAGCGGCGGAGTGTCGAAGACGAAGCCGTGATGCTCATCTACGGCGCGTCCTGAAGCTTTTACGTCTGGACGTGAGAGATCAGCCGTGCGATTGCCCGCGAAGTGCCCATCAACGTAAAGCTGCACTTCGACGTGCGATTGCGGATCAGCCCGGTTAGTCACCCATCCAGCGACGTGGCGCGCGTCCGCCAGGTCGAGCGTCCCGTGAAAGAAAGGCGTAAACGCCGTCAGGTAAAAACCGACCGCCAGCGCTCCGACAAAGAGCGCTTCGATGATCGATTTGGCAATCAGGAAATTCGTCAGGCGCGCTTTCACCCTGGGCGCGACCACCTTTTCCATACTCGCTTATCCTATAAAAAGAAGGGGCGGCTCTTTAAAAAGCGCCGCCCCTTAGTCTCACCATGCCAGTTCAATGTCGAATCACACTTTACTGGCCTGAATAGTTATTGCTGTTTGTGTCCTGATAAGAGAGCGTGTGTCGTGTCGTCAGCGTCGCATCCGCCGGCAGATTGGGACGCAGCCGAATAGCAACGCGCAGGACAGCCGTGTCACCCGGCGCAAGCTCTGCGACACGCCAGGTGAAGCGTTGCGTCTGCCCCGGAGCATCCTGCGGATTCAGTGACGGATCGGAATTGACGAATTCCAAAGCGTCGGGCAAGGTCTCGACAACCGAAAGATTCTTCGCCAGGCCGCTGCCTTCATTGACGAGCACGAGGCGATAAAAGATCGTATCGCCGGACGCGGCACTGTCTGTCATCTCCTCCGTGCGAACGCGCACGCGCGGCGTTGCGACCGTCAGCACTGTGTTGGCTTCAGACGCTTCACGCCCCGAAAGGAGTGAACGCGCCACGACGTTGTAAGAGAACTGCTGGCGGTCGGGCGTGCTGGCTGGAATCTGCACACCCAGAAGCAAGGGGAACTGTCCGCCGCGCGGGTCAAGCTGCGCGGTTTGTCCCACGACGGGTTCGCTCGCCTGGTGCTGCCCGTCTCCGTTGGTGTCTGCGAAAATGGTCGCCTGCGGCGCGCCCGGCGCTGTCACACGCAGTTCATAAGAGTCTGCGGCGTTGCCCGGATTGCGGACGATGAAAGGAATGTAGATGGAGTCGCCCGGCGTGGTCGTCAACCCGACGGAGACGGCGTCAATCCGCGCCTTCGGAACTTTCCCGACCGTCATGCTGGGGCTATCGAAGTTCGAGCCGAAAGGCAGAGATTGCGTCCGTAGAGCGCCGCGCCCGATTGTACTCGTATTTGCCAGAGCATCCGGCACAGCGCGAAGCTGAACAGAGATGTCGCGCGTACTGCGCGAGCCTAAATCGCCCAGACTCCAAACGGCGGTGCGCGATGCTCGATCATAGGTGATCGGCTGCGGATTGGCACTGACCAGCTCGAAATTCGGATTCAAGACGAAATCTGCGCGAGTGCCGCGCGCAGACGAGCTGCCGGAGTTGCGGATGGCGATTGTCTGCGTGAAAGTCTCGCCCGGCATCACGGAAGTCTCAGAGACGTTGGAAGTCCCGGCCAGCGAAGCCGCAACGACGTTGATTGAGCCGTCCGCAACTTTCATCATCTGGTAATCGGCCTGTGAAGCCGCGCGCACGTAAAATTTCAGCGATTGGCCGTCAGATGCCGTTTCCGGCACACGGAGGTTCAAAGTCACTTCAGCACTTGATCCGGGCGCAAGCTGCGGTGTCACGAGAACCGGGAGTTCAGCGCCTGCTCCGCTCTGAGCCAGATTGAAAGTCGGCTGGTACTCGGCTGGCAAATCCGTCTCAATGCGGAACTGATCCACTTTGTTCCCAGTGTTTCTGACAGTCAGCGGCAATTGAATGCTCTGCCCCGGCTGAGCGAATTCCGAATTGCTTCGGAGCGCCAGCACAAGGTTCGGTACCTGCTTGACCGTCAAGCTCAATCCCCCGCTTTGCGGAAGACCGCTTTCCACAGGCGTCGAAGTAACGGGAGGCGTTATCGCCGGAGTGATGTTGCGCGCCACAGTCTCTACCGGCGTCGGCGTCGGGGTTGCCCGAGGAGTCGGGCGAGGCGTGGGCGTAACCCTCGGCGTTGTTCGCGGAGGATTATTTACGGCTAACTCAGTCCCCGGTTGGGTGCGCGGCGGATTTCTGACCGCCGGATTCCTGAGCGTAATGGACGAAGCTACGCTCTGCCCTGTAACGTCTTCCGGCTGCGCTGAAGATTGTTTTGAAACAAACCGCCGACGGCGACCCGTGCCGCGATTCGAGGCTGGCAGCGCAACATTACTCTGAGCTACTTGTGTCGGCGTTGCCGTGGACGGCGGATTGATTCGACGAGCAACTGGTCTCCCACCCCCAATGCCCGTGCTAGTTGAAGCCGCTTTGCTGGCAATCGTCTGTGATGGCTGCCTATCCGTCGGTGGCTTGATAGCCGTATTTCTCGCAACGCGCGCCGACGGTGCAGGAGTCGGAGTGGCGGCAGGCAGCCTTGTGGCAACGGTTCTGTTACCCGTTGAAGATGTCCTGCTATTGCTTGGCGGTGTCACAGGGCGCGAGGCAATCTCCGTCCGCGCTGTCTCCAGCTCGCCTTCGTAAATATCCGCAAACGGCGTGTCTTTGATGGTGCGCAGGCGCGTGCCCACCTGCTCGGCTTCCGTCAACTTGCCAAGCTGCATGTAAGAGCGACCGAGCCAGAGTAGTGTCAGGTCGGCGATGATGCTGCGCGGATAAGTCTTGAGGAAATCCTGGAGCACGGTGACGGCCTGGTCATAGCGCCCCTGGTTATACAGATTCTGGCCTTTCGTGAACATGGCTTGCTCGGCATCGCTCGGAATATCTTCCTGCTGAGCTGCTGCGATGCGCGCATTTGCTGTCATTATGAAAGCTGGCGAGAAGGGCGCGAGCACGAGAGCCGCCATGAGCGCCGCCGCGCCAATTTTGTTTCGCTTAATCAAGATAGTAAACCTCCGGCAGGTAGGGGCAATTTATTCTGATGAGATGTTCATTAAAAACTGTCGGCAACCGCAAGGGCCATGGTCAGCCGAGCTGAAAGGCGTCGAACTATAACGCGCCGAATAATACATTTTAGGAAGGTAAAAGTAAAAAGTTAAAAGGCAAAAGGTAGGACAGGCTGTCGCCTGAAATTTTGACCAGCAGTGGTCGCTTCACTTTTGCCTTTTTACTTTTACCTTTTGCCTTCTTTCTACCAGCTTGCACGACTGACTTCCAGACGATCTCCGGGCTGTAGAACCGGGTCGGGGATTTTTCCGGCTTCAATCTGCTTCAAATTATATTCGGTTGTCACTAATCTTCCGTCCGCGCCCTGCCGCGAGACTTTGACCTTGCTTCCGGCAAAGCGGGTTGTGCCGCCGGAAGCGAGCACCGCCTGCGTCAATGTCAGACCGGCATGGAAATCTTTCTGGCCAGGCGAAGTGACCTGCCCGCCGATGTAGAAGAATTGCGGCGCTGCGGGTGGCGGCGCGGTGATCGTAATCACATCGCCCGGCAACACGAGCGTGGTCGTTGCCTGCGGGTCTGTGAGAGTGACATCCAGGCTGTGGCCATCAGCGCGCATGATCGTGGCGCGACCGGCTTCAGGTTTTAACTGCGCTTCCGCCAGCACGACGTAGAGCGGCATGGCTTCGCGGCGCAGCACCTTCGTTCCCGGATCGTTGACCAGACCCGTCACAATCACAGTGTGGCTCGCATAGTTGCGCACGCTGACGACGATTTGCGGATTTTCGTAAACCTTGACGAGAGAAGTCAGGCGCGCATCAATCTCGTCGGTGGTGAGTCCTGCGACCGGAACGGGATCGCCCGCGAGCGGATATTCCAACAGTCCGCCAGCCATCACGCTGAAAAGAGTTGATTCGCGACCCTGTGCGTTGAGCAGGCGAATGTCCAGCACGTCGCCGACGCCGACGCGATAAATGCTCGTCGGCGGTGGCGGGGGCGACGTAGTGTTCGCCGTTGATGCTGTCGAGTTCGTTTTCGGCTCTTCGCCTGTGGCCGTAGAGCTTGAGCCAGTTGCACCGCTCGGAACGCTCGTCATCGTTTTAGCCGGAGCATCGCTCGTCGCCGCGTCCGTGCTGGTCGTCGTCAGAGGTGTCGCGGTGGCTGTCGTCGAGGGAGAAGCGGGCTTGCCTGGCTCTTGATTCTTCTCATCTTTCGAATCATTCGCAGCTTTGGCTTGACCCTTTTTCTGGCTGGATTTTTCCTTGTCAGTGCTCGTGGCGGGCGCGATGTTGTTGGCTTGCGGCTGCGCGCCGAGCACTTGCGCGCCAACGGCGAGCGTCAAGACAAGAGCAAATAAAACTTTCTTCATAATGCACTCAAATTCCTAGCCCTGATGGTGAAGCGAAAAGCTTTGCCGGGCAATGGCGCTGCTCGTCGCGTGGGTTAAAGCCGGGTTAGAACGGGCGACCCTGGACTTCATTGCGTCGTCCGATGTCAAAAACCAGCGAAAGGCGATTACGGTTGAAGGTAAAAACAGGGATGGTCGAATCCCTGCGCGAAAAACTGTAAACGAGACGAGAGTTCAACATGTCGCTGAAACGATAGCCCGCTTCGAGCGAAAAGCCGTATAAATGGTCTTTACGACGTTCACCCGCGAACTGGCCGACCAGAATTCCGCCGCTTGCGGTTGAACCCGGAACGATAGCCATTGGGAAACCTAATTGTTGATAGTTAATGCCCAAAGCCAGTTTCAGATTCTCTGTCTGTGCCGTTTCAAGACGCGCCGACGCGCCCGTAGACAGGAGTCGCGCGTTGCCTCCTTCTAGATTAAACGTCGAAACCTGCGGTTTTCTCAGAGCCGCCAGCTCTAAATTTGTACTTTGCGTCAAATCTCGCCGGAAACGCAGGTCAAAGACCAGGCCGCTGAAGTCGTTGGCCGCCGGCGCATTCCTGAAAATGTCGCGCTCGTACCCTAAGCGAAAGGCCAGACCGCTCGTCTCTGTCATCTGTGTGCGCCCGCCGACGTCAAAGCGGAAACGCCTGAGATTGCTCAATCCGTCGAATTGCGGCCTTAAGGGAGCGTCTGACAGGCCGCTGGTGTAAGTGAAACTGATGGTCGCGGTCGTTTCTTCAGAGATTTCACGGTCGAAAGAAATGCCGCCGGTCAATTCATCATAATCAATAAAGAGCGCTGCACCGGCAATATGATCTTCGCTCCAACGCACGATATTGTAGCCAGCGTCGAACGCCAGGCGGCTCCGCTCGTTAACCTGAAATTCAGCTCGCAAGCCTGCATCATTGCGATTGAAGGTGTCGCCGAAAATATAGACCTCACCTGCCGGATCATATTCGCGTGCGTCAGATGCCGAGCGGATGAAATGATCGCGCAGCGCCAGGCGGAAGAGGGGCGTCAGATCGAATCTGGTGTCGAAGTCCACCACATGCCCATTCGCCCATGCGCCGTTTGTGAGACGCCGCAGCCTTGCCTCGTAGGCGAGACGCAGAGCGCGCGACGTTCCCGGAATCTCATATTCGAGGCGCGGAGCTATGGTGAAAACGCCCAAGTTTCTTCCGGTAGCTGAACGGTAGAAATAGTTATCGCCGTAGGTCGCGCCAAGCTGGAGCGAAGGGCGAAGGATGCCGGGACCCATTTTGCGGCCCAGGGCTTCATCTCTGTCTGAAGCAGTCGTGCCGGGAATCCAAACACCCGGCCTCGCGCCGGGCGGGTTGAGCGTCATCCGAATGAAATTCACGAACGCGGGTTGCGTTGTGTTCGTTGCGCCGCCTTGCGGCACGAAGAACATGGGAGAGAATCCCGCCGTGCCGGAGTGCGAAAACTTGAATGACGTTCCGGGGACGTTGTCCCAGATTGTGCGACCGCGAAAGACTGTCTGCGGCGCGGAAGAGGCAAGCAGCACGGGCGCTGCTGCGCTTTGCGTTTCGGCAGAGGAGCTAACCACCGGGAAGGTATTCGTCGTGCCCGCAGTAACCGGCGCTATGTCAACAGGCGCTTTCGTCGCCAGACGCGGAATAAAAGAATTGACGGCACGCAGCGTTGAAGCGTCCGGGCGTGACTTCGCGACATCAATGGCGGGCGCGTGGCGACGCAGGCGAGCAAAATCTGAGGCAACGCCAATTACCAGGCGATTGAAGTTCTTCTTCTGGGCGATGGTCGCACCCTCTCCGAGCGTAATCAAAACGTCAACGTAAGGCTCGCCGCCTTTCTCGCCCGCAACCGTTCGCACCTCGCTGGCCAGTGCTTCGTTAATCTCGTAGCTCTGACGGAGAAGCGAGCGCGCGCCGCGAATCCGAATCACCGTCTGGCGACTGTGCGAATAATGCTCCACGCTTGCATCATCGAAAGAGCCGTCGGCGGTAATCTCTATTCGGACGAACCCCGCGTCGGTGGTGACGTTCAGCCTGACAAGCTGCATAGTCCCCGCGGCGGATGTCCTTGCGGAATTCGACAACAACACAAAGCCCGAAAGACAGACGGAGAGCCCTGCGAGCAGTAAAACGATCCTGCTGGCATTGCGCCTCTCTTTCCGGCTCACGCGAAGGGTACGTAAGCGGTCTCGCATCATCTTTTCACCGGATGTTTGAGAAACCCCTTTTGTCAGGCGGCACGCTTTAAGTAAAGCGCGCCGTTAGTTTGAAAAGTTTTCCGATAGTTTCGGAGTTGATGGCAGCTCGCGACTGGTTTGTCTCCAGGGCAAATGGAGCGTAAATCAGCATCAAGAATATTACTCTGCATCTCTGGGCGCTGGCAAGGATTTTGGTGGAAAAAGGTGTGGCCAATTTTTAGACAAACGCACCCGGACAAGCTCCTCCACATCGTCCGCCGTCTCACATTCCAGGCACGCCAGCGCAATCTCCTGAGCATCCGCATGCTTAATGCCTGCGATTGTGCGCCGCACGCGCGGAATTGAAGAGGGCGTCATGCTCAGGTCTGTCGCGCCGAGACCGATGAGAACCACCACATAAGCCGGGGTGGAAGCCATCTCGCCGCAGACGACCGCCGGGATCAACGCCTTGCGTGCAGCATCGAGCGTGCGCTCGATGCTTTGCAGCACCGCCGGATGAAGCGAGCGAAACCAGTCTGCGACATCTTCGTTGCCGCGATCCACCGCCAACAGGTATTGCACCAGGTCATTCGTGCCGAGGCTGAAGAAATCCACCTCTCGCGCCACTTTGTCAGCGGTCATCACAGCCGACGGCACTTCGATCATCGCTCCGATTTTGACCCGGCCACTTTTCTTCCCCTCGCTGTCAAGTCGCGCCCTTTCTTCATTGATGAGACGCTTCGCGCGCCGCACATCCGTCACATCCGAAACCATTGGCAAAACGATGTCGAGATGCCCGTAGGCCGCCGCACGCAAAATGGCTCGCGCCTGCGTTCGCAAGACCTCTTCCTGCCGGAGACTGAAGCGAATGGCGCGTAAGCCCAGCGCAGGATTGCGCTCTGTTTCCGTCGTCGCGCCGCCGAATTTTTCGCCGCCGAGATCAAAGAGCCTGATGGTCGCGCCATCCTCGCCCGCCAACTCCGCCACCTCTCGATAAGCCTCACACTGCTCCTCTTCGGAAGGCATCGCACCTTTGTGTGACAACAGAAACTCGGAACGGTAGAGCCCAATGCCGCGTGCGCCGTACCTGCGGACATCTTCATACTCTGCGGGCAGCTCGACGTTGGCGCGCAAAGTTATCTCTTTTCCATCCAGCATGAGCAGAGGCCCGCGTCCGTCTTCGCTCGCCGGAAGATGACGAACGCCAGAGGAGTTCGTGATAAGCGCCTTGTAGTGCTTGACCGTTTCCGCAGACGGGTGAAGGATGACAATTCCCTGTTGCGCGTCTACGACAACCTGGTCGCCTGTCTGAGCGCGGCGATGAAGATCACGCAGACCAACGACCGCCGGAATTCTCAACCCGCGCGCGATTATCGCCGTGTGCGAAGTCCAGCCGCCCGCGTCCGTGGCGATGGCGCGCGCGTGCTCGAAATCAAGCTCCGCCACAGCCGAGGGCAACAAATCTTCCGCGACGATGATGGCGTCTTCCGTCAGCTTTCGATAATCCAGCCCTTCGCCGCTGAGTGCGACGAGGATGCGCTGCGTCACGTCTTCAATATCCGAGCCGCGCTCGCGCAGGTAGTCGTCCTTGATCTCTGCGTAGACCGCAAGCAGGCGATCCGCCGCCACTTTGACAGCCCACTCCGCGTTGGCGCGCTCTTCGCTGATATATTTTTCGACATCGTCCAGAAGCTTGCGGTCTTCGAGCATCAGGAGGTGCGCGTCGAAGATATAAGCGTGATCCGCGCCCAGTTCTTTTTCGGCGCGCGCTTTAATCGCCAGGAGCTGGCGACGCGCCAGACGAATGGCGGCGCGCAATCGTCTGACCTCTCGCCCGATATCTTTTTCGTCGAGAGTCGCACGATAGACCTGGCGAGTCCCGTTGAAAACGCGCAGGACGCGGCCTAAGGCGACGCCTTCCGAAACGCCGCGCCCGCGCCAGCGTTCTTCCTGCTCTGTCTTTCGACGCCGCTTGCTCACCCTTCGTTCTCTCCAAACCCGTCGGCGAATAATCCGCACAAAGCGCTCATCGCTTCCATTTCATCGACGCCATCAGCCGTGACTCGCAACTCCGTGCCGCGCGCTGCCGCCAGCATCAGCACGCTCAAGATCGACTTGGCATCTGCGGCTGCCGCTGCGTCCACACGTTCGAGTCTGAGCGTACTTTGAAAGGTGTTCGCCGTGCGAACTAAAAGTGCCGCCGCACGCGCGTGCAGCCCCAAACGATTCGTAACACGGACGCGACGCTCAATCATCTAAATCAAATCACGGAAGAAATAGACAGGATTAACAGGATGGACAGGATGAAAAAGAAAGCATTCAACCTTCTCTTCCAGTCTTCTCTTCTTAATCTTGATAATCCTGTTCATCCTGTCTAATTCCTTCCTGTCTCAATCCCATCAGTTTCGGTTTAGCTCTTCTTCTGCGGCGCGAGCAAATCGCCCGCCAGGTAAATCCCTTCGCGCCCCTGATCGCGCACGCGGCGGGCAACGTCTGTGAGCGATTCCGACTCGGTCTGGCTCGCCAGCTTAATGACCATCGGCAGATTGACGCCCGTCACCACCTCGACCTCGCCTTCGGCTAGAAACATAGACGTAATGTTGGTGGGTGTTCCTCCGAACATATCCGTCAGGATCAGGACGCCGCGTCCTTCGGAGACACGGCGAATGGCGCGCTCGACCTCATCCGTGGCGGCCTCAACGTCGTCGTGCCAGCCGATGGAGACGGCTGCGATGTGCTTGACCGCGCCGACGATCATCTCGGCTGCCGCCAGAAATTCGCTCGCCAGTTGGCCGTGCGTCACAATCACGCCCGCGACTTTAGCGGTCGCGCTAGCTGGCGCGTCAGTTTTAGCTGAATTCTCTGTCATCATATTTTCCTAAGAGCCTTACTTGAGAGAGCCGACGCTGCTTTTTGCCGCGGGCTTCGAGCGCGCTCGCCGTTTCGCCTTTCGGACATCGCGATGAATGGACTGCGCTTCATATCCCGCGCGTTGCAGGCGGCGCGCCAGGGCGTTGGCCACCATCACAGAGCGATGACGCCCGCCCGTGCAACCGATGCCGACAGTCACATAAGACTTTCCTTCGCGTTTGTAAAGCGGCAAAAGATATTCGAGCAAATCCTGGAAGCGCGAGAGCGTCTCCGCAACCTCCGGCTTCGATTTCAAATACTCGACCACACGCCTATCGTGTCCCGAAAGCTCGCGCAATTCCGGCACAAAGAATGGATTCGGCAGATGGCGAACATCGAACAGCAATTCCATTTCGGGCGGGCTGCCGTACTTATGCCCGAAGCTCAAGACCTGCACGCGCATGGGCGTGCCTTCCATGTTCGGACTGAAACGCTCGACCAGGAGGCGACGAAGGGTGTGAACCGTGTGCTCAGAAGTGTCTGTGATATGGTCGGCGAGCGAGCGGATAATGGCCATCGCCTCGCGCTCGTCACGAATGGCTTCAAGAAGACCTCCGCCTGTCTCCGCCGGATGCGGGCGACGGGTTTCGCTGAAACGTCGCTGCAAGACATCGTCCGACGCTTCCAAAAAGAGCACGAAGACACGAAGCCCCTGATCGCGCAGGGCATCGAGCGCCCTCTCAAACTCTGAGAGGAATTGTCCTTCACGAATGTTGATGACAAGCGCGGCGCGTTCGATCCGTGCCTGCCCGTCTTCTTCCGGTTGAACGAGGCGCGCGAAAGTCGGCAGCAGCGTCAAGGGCAGATTATCAACACAGAAATAGCCGAGGTCTTCAAAAGCATTCGTCGCCGAAGACATGCCCGAACCACTCAGCCCGGTGATAATCACAATGTCGGGCGCGCCCTCGCCTTCGACCTCTTGTTTTTTTGCAGACATGGGATAAAGCAGAATACAGAATATAGGAGACAGGAGTCAGAATGATAAGGCGGAGAACCACTGCTACAGATTTCCTTTTCTTCTGTCTCCTGTCTTCTGTCTCCTGTCTCCTGTATTTTCCAGCATCCTTGAGTGACGCGCAACGAAAGTCTGTGCAGCATCATAACCGCGCACGCGCAGGAGTTGCACGCGCACGGCTGTCTCCACCAGTGTCGAAAGATTACGCCCCGGACTGACCGGAATCAAAACCTGCGGGACATTCACGCCGAGTATCTCCACCGCCTGCGCATCAATGCCGAGACGGTCAACCTCGCTGGCTTCGTCCCAGCGTTCGAGCCTGATTGAAAGGTCAATATTTTTGGACGTGCTGATGGCGGAAACACCGAAGAGGTCGCGGATGTTGATGATGCCAAGCCCGCGAATCTCCAGGTGCTCGCGCAACAACTCTGGAGCAGTTCCCGACAAACGCTCTGCGCCGATGCGCCGAACTTCGACCACATCATCCGAAACCAGCCTGTGCCCATGCGCCACCAGATCAAGCGCGCATTCGGATTTGCCAATCCCCGACGCTCCTTCGAGTAACACGCCAAGACCGTAGATGTCTAAGAGCACGCCGTGCCGCACGGTGAGCGGCGCTAATTGCGCCTGCAAATAATCAGTAACGGTGCTAATCGCAATGGAGCTGACCACGGGCGTCGAGAGCAGCGGCAACGCGGCCTCTGCGGCCTCCTCAATCAGTTCGGGTGGAGGTTCGAGACCTTTAGTGATGAGCACGCAGGAAATTCTTTCGAGCAAGAGATTGCGGATGACCTGGCGACGCCGGTCGGAAGCTAGCTCGTCGAGATACGAGATTTCGGTTTGGCCGACAATCTGCAAGCGCCCCGGATGAATGTAATGCGTAAAGCCCGCGAGCGCGAGGCCGAGCTTTTGAATGCGCGGCGTCGTCAGCTCACGGGTCGCCAGGCCTTTTTCGCCTGCAACCACGCGCAACTCTAGCTGCAACGGTGCATGAGCCAGGAATTCGCTAACGGTGATTGAGGGATGAGCGGACATGAATAGAAGTCAGGAGACAGAAGTCAGGAGACAGAATAAAAGAAAATCTGTTGAAGTGGTTCTCCGCCCTTTCATTCTGACTCCTGACTCCTGAATTCTGTATTCTGCTCTTACGGCTCTATTAAACCAAAGTTGCCGTCTTTGCGTTTGTAGAGCACGCCGACGCGATTGGTATCGGCATCGCGGAAGACGAGAAACTGATCGGCCTCGCTCGTCAGACGCATCGCCGCTTCTTCTGCCGTCATCGGTTTGACGGCATAGCGCCGGGCATTGACGATGCGGGGCGAGGGCGGGCTGGCGTCGAGCTGGCCGTCCGGCTGCGGGGCGACCGATGAAACGCGCTTCGCTCCCTGCTTGCGGTCAATGATCTTCTTCTTGAGCTTGAGCGCCTGCTTTTCGATTTTGGCGATGGCGCGCGTCAGCGCCAGGTACATATCTGCGTTGGTGTCGGTGGCAGTCAGCGTATGATCGCGCCAGTGAACCAAAACCTCACCAATCTGGCGATTCTTTTCCACTTCGATGATGACGTGAGCGCGAGCCGTCGTGTCGTTAAAAATATGACCTATCTTCTGAAAATGATCTTCGACGTGAGCGCGCAGTGCGGGTGTCACATCCACATGACGACCTGTGTACTCAAATTCCATGAAGTTCCCTCCCTAGATAAAAGGGATGAGGGATGAGGGCGGGGGGATGAAATAAAAGCTGTTGTCTTTTCTTCATCCCTCATCCCTCATCCCTCCGCCCTGCTTTTAGACCGGCGCGCGACGCTCGCGCGAGCCTGGAATGTGCATCTGGTCGCGGTACTTGGCGACGGTGCGGCGCGAGAGCTTGATGCCGTCTTTAATCAAAATCTTGACGATCTGGTCGTCCGTAATCGGATTGTGCGAATCTTCTTCTTCAATCAGCTTTTTGATTTGGAGCTTGATGATTCGGGTCGAGACCTCTTCGCCCTCTTCGTTCATCATGCCTTCGGTGAAGAAGCGGCGCAACTCGATAACACCTTGCGGCGTGTGCGCGTACTTGCGATTGACGACACGCGAGACTGTCGAGAGATGCATCCCGATGTCTTCGGCAATGTCTTTGAGCATCATCGGCTTGATGTACTGGACGCCCTTGTCTAAAAACTCTTTCTGGCGTTTGATGATGGACTCGACGACTTTGTAAATCGTCTGTCGCCGGTGCTCGATATTACGCAGGAGATCAACGGCGGATCGCATCTTGTCGCGGATGAAATCCCGCGTCTCTTTCGTGGTGGTCTGTTGTGAGAGCATCTGCTGGTAGTTCTGGCTGATGCGCAGGCGCGGGCTGCCGTCGTCGGCAAAGTAGATGACGTAGCCGCCAAGCTCGTCCCAGTCTTCCGCCTCGTCATCCAATTTTTCGATGTAGATTTCCGGCGAGATGAGGACAGGCTCTTCCGAGGAATAGCGGCGTCCCGGATAAGGGTCGAGCGTGCGGATGAATTGCACCTCCGCGATCAGCGTCTCCACGTCTATGCCAACTTGTTTCGAGAGATTCGGCAATTTGTGCTGCTGCAAATCAAGCAGGTGGTCGCGGATGAGACGCTCGGCCAGCCGGTCGCTTTCTCCTCGCGCTTCGAGTTGCGTGAGCAAGCATTCACGCGCGTCACGCGCGCCGCAGCCCGTCGGGTCAAGCCGCATGACGGTCTGACGCGCTTCTTCGACAAGTTCTTCAGACCACGCGCCCATCCCCGCGATTTCTTCGTTAGTCGCGGTCAGACGCCCGTCCGCATCCAGGTTGCCGATAACACAGAGCGCCACATCGCAGACCTCATCGCTGATTTGATTGAGGTGCAGTTGCAGCTCAAGATGCTCTGAGAGCGATGGCGCGCGCGTCAGGAATTGCTCGAACGTCGGCGCATCTTCTTTGTACTCGAACTCCTGTGTCTTATATCCGGGGTCGAGGTAATCCTGAAACTCGCGTCCGAAATCTATCTCTTCAAACGAATCTCGCCCGGCTTCCTCCGTCCCGCCATCCTCGCCCGCTTCTCCACCCGTTTCATCAATGGCGGCAGTCCCGCTTTCAGGCTCGACATAGAGATTGGCGGCGTCCACATCAACTTCGCCCGCACCGTTATCAGGCGAGCCGTTAAAATCCGCCGCCGCGCTTTCCGCCGGAGCGATGTCGAAACTGCTACCGGGGTCGCCGTTGGCCAACTGGTCGAGGATTTTTTCGGCCAGCTCCTGTGTCTCTTCCTGCGAGGGGACTTCTTCAAGGACGGGATTTTCGAGAAGCTGCTGCTGGATCAGGTCGCTCAGTTCGAGCGTGGTCATTTGCAGCATCTCGATGCGCTGGCGCAACTGCGGCGTGAGCACCAGACGCTGCGAAAGATTGGTCGTGAGCTTAACGGACATGCCTTGCTTGATCTATTGCCTTTTGAAATTCGTCGGGATTTAAATATTTACGCTTTGATGCGCGCTTGAGATTATAACTGAAAAAGTGGTCAGTGGTAAGTAGCCAGTTTTCAGTTTTCGGTTTTCAGTTTTCAGATGTGGCTGGCCAGGAGGTTTTTTAACTGAAAACTCAAAACTGAAAACTGAAAACTTCACTCTCACATGCTGAATCTTTCGCCGAGATAATGCTTTCGGACTTCCGCATCTTCGATCAACTCTTGCGGGTTGCCGGAGCGGAAGATGCGTCCCTCAGACATGATGTAGGCGCGATCCGTCACGCCGAGGGTTTCCCGCACATTATGATCTGTAATCAGGATGCCGATGCCCCGGTCGCGCAGGTAAAGGATGACGGTCTGAATGTCGTCAATCGCTTTCGGGTCAATTCCGGCGAAAGGCTCGTCGAGCAGAATGTATTGCGGCTCTGTGGCCAGCGCGCGGGCAATCTCCGTGCGACGGCGTTCGCCCCCTGAGAGAGCATCGCCCCGCGTGTTCCGCACATGACCGATGCCGAACTCTTCCAGAAGCTCTTCGAGGCGTTTGAACCGCTCGCGCCTGCGCAGCCCCATCGTTTCCAGCACGGCGAGAATATTCTGCGCGGCTGTCATCTTGCGAAACACGGACGGCTCCTGCGGCAAATAGCCGAGGCCGAGACGCGCGCGCAGGTACATCGGCAATTTGGTAATGTCGCGGCCAGCCAGCCGAATCGTCCCGCGATCAGGCCGCTCCAGCCCCGTAATCATGTAGAACGTGGTGGTCTTGCCCGCGCCATTTGCGCCCAGCAGACCCACGACCTCGCCCTGCTCGACGTGCAACGTCACATCGTCAACCACGCGCCGCCTGCCATAAGTTTTCTGTAGATTGAAAGCGGCGAGAGCTGCCGCTGAAGGAGTTTTTTCGGAGACGCGCTCGCGCGCCTCGACTTCCCGGCGAGACGAAGCAGGCGTTTCTTCAACGCCTTCCACGATGACAGATTCACTCATAAGGTGACAGGGAAGAGCCATGACAGGTGACAAGTGACAAATGACAAGAGAAAGCTTGTTCTTTCTTGTCACTTGTCACCTGTCACGATTTACGGCTTTTTAATCTTGTGCGTCGAGCGCACGCGCCCCGTTGATTGTGTGCCACGCGCATCGTCGGCGACAACTCTACTCTCGCGCAAATAGACAGTCAAACGAGCCCCTTCGGTGCTTCCCTGCTGCGGGTCTTCAACGCGCGCCGGGCTGCCCTTGAGGACAACTGTTTCGTCCGCTGCCGTGTACTGCGCCCAGTCTCCAGTTCCCTGTCGGCCTGGCTGCGTGACGACGACATCTTTTTCCGCGATGGTCTTTTCGACCTCGTTGGTCTCTTTCAGCAGATACACATTCGCAACCGCGCTCCGAATCCTGTCCGTATCCTGCTTGATGTCCACATTGCCTTCGTAGTGCAGGATGCGCTCATCCTCTGCGTAAAACATACTGTTGGCGGTGGCAAAAGCCGGGACAACTTCCGGTGCGCCGTTCGCTCCTTTTTTCCTCGCCTGATAGAGCGCGCTCTGAACGTGGCCGTCGCCTTCCATGCGCTTTCTGTCGCGGTAGATGGTGATGGCATCTGCCTTCACGAAATTATCATCCTGCCAGGCGCGCGCGCTGCCCGTGTAAATCGCAATGCCTGTGACGTGTCGAAACTCGGCTCGGTCTGAAACGATGTAAACGGGACTCATCTTTTTTTGAAATGGCGTCGCGCCGTTTGTCTGCCCCTGGCTGTAATACGTCGTGGAAGTTTTTCCTCGACTATAGGAAATGTCGCTGCGTGTGTCCGAATCTATCTCCAGGGCTTTGGTGCGAGCGCGCGAATCCCAGACGGTCGGCTCGCCTCCGCGCATTCGCACGGTCTCATCCGCCGCCGTGTAAGAAGCATTCTGGGCGCGCCCGTTGCGGTCGCGTTCATTGAATTTCGCGTCGCCCTGCGCGTCCAGCCGTTCAACGTCCTGCGTCTCGCGCACGAAGATGGCCGTCATCTTCTGCGACGTGAGCGTGCGTTGCGCGCGTTCTTCTGTCGGCATCAATGGATCAATGACGGCCTTTGCCTCGCCGCCCGTGGCATTGAACTCGCGCGCGAGATTTCCTGTTTCATAAAAGTCGCAAATGAATTGCGGCGCGGTCAGCGTCTTGCGATCTGCGGTCGCGTTCTTCACGACCGGGTCAACGACCAGTTCGGCGTTGCCGACAGCATCCGCTCTCTCAAGGTCTTTCCCTGTCGCGTGCCAGACGAGCTTGACCGCATCGGCTGTCAGACGCTTGTTGGCCGCGCGCGGGTCGCTGGCGCGGGACTTCGGTGCGCTCAAAGAAAGAACGGAACGCCCCCCGGTGCGCATCTCTTTCAAAAGACTCTGCTCACCCTGCGGTTGGAAATCAACTTCGAGCGAGCTTGCTCCAGTCAATTCCATCTGCGAATCGGCATCCAGACTACGAGCCACGACATCACGCGCGGCTGAAGCTTTCTGCAATCGTTGGTCTGCGTCAAAGAAAAAATCCATATCGGCGGCGTGAACTTCCGCCGCACGTCCCTCACTCATCGAGCGCAGGTAGGAATTACTGCGTGCCTCGATTTTTTGCACACGCTTGGCGGCGTTGAGCGTCGCGGACAATTGCTCGCCGCTCATCACATCGCGCTCTTGTTCGGCAATTGCGCCGCCGGTAAAACTGAGGTGCATACTGGCGTTGTCAAACGTGCCGCGCGCGGCGCGAATCGTCACCGGGCGGGAGCGTGAATTTGGCTTCGCGGGGTGTGCCGCCTGAGCCTCCGGCGCGACCGTAATCTCAACATCCCGGCGCAAGTCCAGTTTCTTGTTTTTGGCATCTATCACCGCACCCGTCGCGCGCCCCGAAACGTTCTCGCGCACGAAAGTAAGGGGAGCATCGGTTTCGGCTATCTCCGTCGCCTGATCGTAAGCTATCTTCTCGGTCTTCACCGTGAGCGCGTTGCGCGTTTCGACATTGACATCGCCGGTGAAAAAGACGCGAGCCTTCTTGGAATCTCTTTCGTTCGGCAGGTAAATAGCTCGATGGGCGGAAATCTGATCCGGCTTGTCGCCCACCTCCGGGAAGACTTCGAGATGTACCTCTTCCAGCTCGTGATGGTTGTCCGAATAAGTGATGTCGCGCGCAGCGCGCACCATGACACGAAGGCGATCTCCGTCCATCACCCGTCGCTCATAGCCTTCGATGACGCTCGTCACCTGCTTCGACAGCTCCGGCGCTTCACCGCGCATACGGAAAGGCTCGTTATTGCGATTGCGATAATAAGAGATGCCGACATAAACCAGTCCCGCCGCCAGCACGACGAGCGCCAGCACACGCGCCACCACCGGCAGGCGCGCACGCCAGCCAATGTCAATAGTTTTCTTTCGTCTGACTTCTTGCATATTTTTGCGTGACAAGTGACAAGAACAGTTTTCAGTTTTCAGTTTTCAGTTTTCAGTTTTCAGTTTTCAGTAAAAGCAGCTTGTCTTTGCTGAAAACTGAAAACTGAAAACTCGTCTTCTCCTGTCACCTGTCACTTGTCACGGCCTTCATGTCCCTTACGCATAGCTGCAACCGCGTCTCGCCCCGCCAGGTGTTCGGCTCGATGGTATAGGCCAGTTCGATGCGCTGGCCGGTGGAAAGCGTTCGCCCGGCGAGTTCTTCTACGCCGCTCCACCAGACGGCTTCGAGTGGGCGATTTTGAACACCTGCCACGCGCAGCTTCAGATGCTTCTCTTTCATGATGCGCGGTTCGGAGAGGATTCGCAAATGACGTGTCATGAAGAAAGGACGCGGATTGCCTGCGCCAAACGGCTCAAGCGCGCGTAATTCTTCGGCCAATGAAAGCGTGACGGCGGCGTCCGGCAATTCCATATCAATCTTCAACGCGGGCACAAGGTCTGAAGCGGTCAGATGAGATGCGGCGTGCGCGTTCAAGCGGCGACGCAATTCAGAGATGTGCATCCGCATGATGCTCAATCCGGCAGCGTGCGAATGTCCGCCAAACTTGACGAACAGATCGGCGCATTCTGTCAGGCCGTTGAGCAGATGATAGGCTTCGATGCTGCGCGCAGAGCCGTGCCCGTCGTCTCCATCAAATGAGATGACGATGCAGGGGCGATGGATTCTTTCGGCAATCTTCGAGGCGGCGATGCCGATGACGCCTCTGTGCCAGCCGTCTCCGGCGATGACTGCGACGTGCGTTTGTCCAGCCACATCAGAGGATTCAAGCTCTGCGAGCGCGCGTTTGACTATCTCTTGCTGCACCACCTGCCGCTCGCGGTTGCGCGCGTCCAGATGCTCCGCGAGTCGCCGCGCTTCTGCGGGGTCGTTCGTTTCAAAGAGTTCGACGACGGCGCGCGCGGCATCCATCCTGCCCGCCGCATTGATTCGCGGCCCGATGCGGAAACCCACGTCGTAGGCTGTCATCCCGCGCCCGTCCGTAAAGCCTGCGACTTCCATCAAGGCGCGCAGTCCCGGATTTGTGGCTTTCGGCAAATCCTGCAAGCCGAGCGCGACGATGACACGATTCTCGCCGACCAGTTGAGCGACATCGGCCACCGTGCCGATGGCGACCACCTTCAAAAATCCATTGATTTGAGACTCGCGACCGCGCTCGCGAAAGAGCGCATGAACGAGCTTGAAAGCAACGCCCACGCCAGCCAGATTCTTGTCAGGATAGTTGCACCCATGCTGATTCGGATTGAGGACACAGAACGCGGGAGGCGCTCCCTCGCCTTCATCCGGCAGGTGATGATCCGTCACGATCACGTCGAGGCCGTTGTCGCGCGCCCAGTGAAGCGGTTCAAACGCGCGGATGCCGCAATCAACGCTGATGACGAGCGTGTAGCCTTCATCGCGCGCTTTTTCCAAAGCGGCCTGCTGGATGCCGTAGCCTTCCGTGAAGCGATGCGGAACGTGAAAGCCTGTCTCAGCGCCGAGCAGACCGAGAGCGCGTCTTAACACAACCGTCCCGGTCGTGCCGTCAACGTCGTAGTCACCGTAAACGAGAATCTTCTCGCCTGCATCTACGGCTCGCAGAATGCGCGCGACAGCCTCCTTCATGCCGAGCATCAGGGAAGGGTCGTGCAGTTGGTCTGGAGATGGGCGCAGAAATTTGCGTGCGGAGTCTTCATCCGTGTAGCCGCGCGCGATGAGCAACTCGGCAACGATTGACGAAACGCCGAGAGAGAGCGCCAGCCGTGCAGCGCGCTCGGTCTCCTGCTCACGCACGATCCAACGTTTTGCTGAGGGATGAGGGCGGAGGGATGAGGGATGAAGCGAAGAACCCTCATCTAGGTCTTTATTCATCCCTCATCCCTCCGCCCTCATCCTTTATTCTGCAAACCAGCCGTTGGCATCCAGTAGTTTGACGCCGATGCGTTGCTTGCCGTCGCTGGCGTCCGTCCAGATGCCATTGACTTCCGCTTCAATTGTTCGACCGTAGGGGGGCGTGAGGCGGACGCGAGCGCCGAGTTGAACGGTCGCTTCTATCATAAGTGTTGCGCCGCCCCGGCTGACCTTGACGGCAATAGCATCGGCGTGAAATAGCTCGCCATCGGGGTTGTGCCCCTCCAGCACGACGGCAAAGTCAACGGGGACGCGCGGGCTGCGCGGTCTTTGCGAAGGCACTGCATCTTCGCGGTTCAATTCTTCATTCATCAGGCTCGTCTTGCCCTCTCGTTCTCGTCCACAATAAAGGGAACAAATTTCTAAAATTCGATGAGGAGGGGCAGACTTAGTTTACCAGAAATAGTGGTCAGTTAAAGACAAAAGCTAGTTATTTGCTTTTAGCTGACCACCGACCACTGACCACTGCTCCTATATTGGCGAAATGCGGTTGGCGAAAAGGAGTGCCAGAATCGCAAAACCGACTATCAGGCGGTAGCCGATGAAGATTCCCGTCGAATGAGTCCGAAGATAGCGGAGCAAAAAGTAGATTGAAGCGAAGCCGACGATACCGGAAACGATTGTCGCAACGGCGAGCGATGCGTAACTACCTTGCGGCAGATGCTGGGCGGCCTCTTTTAGCTCAAGCAGGCCGCTGGCGGCGATGGCCGGAATAGAGAGCAGAAAGGAGAAGCGTGCGGCGGTCTCGCGCGTCTCTCCCGCGAACAGCCCGCCCATGATGGTTGAACCCGAACGGCTCGCACCGGGAATCAGGGAAAGCACCTGCGCCCCGCCGACCGCGAGCGCATCGCGCACGCCTAAATCTCCCATCTCCCGCTCGCGCTTGCCAACCGCTTCAGCGATGATGAGAAAGATAGCGACGACGATCATCATCGTCGCAATCACCCACAAATTTTTCGTAAACGTTCCTTCGATTTGCTTCTTGAGGAGAAGGCCGACAATTCCGACCGGCAGCGAGCCGATAATCACCAGCCAGCCGAGCCAGGCGTCCTTTGAAAGGCGCGCAGGGCTGCCGGTTGCTCGCGCCGTCGCCTGTGCAGCCTCGCTCCGCTGCCCTCTCAGGAGCGCATAGTGATCGCGGATGAAAGCAGACGAGATGTTCCAGATGTCGCGTGCGAAATAGATGAGCACGGCCAGCAGCGTGCCAAGCTGGATGACGGCAATCGTGGCTGTCGTCAACTGCGCGCGCATCGCTTCGTTTTTATAGAGCCCGATAGCGCGGCTCGCGAAGATCAGATGCGCCGTCGAGCTAATGGGAATAAATTCCGTCAGACCCTGAACGATGCCCAGGATGATGGCTTGTAGGATGGACATAAAATGAAATGCTCTTTACCAAATGTACTGTGCAGGGCGACTCCATGAGCGCGCGTGCCTGACTTAAATATAACGCAGTTGATTCTCCATCTCATCCGCCGTCACCTGATTAAGAATAGCCAAGAGACGTTGGACAATCTCAGAAGGCGGGCGGCGAACAGCGATAACGATACCGAAATGCCTCTGCCCTGTTAAGAAGTATTGCCTGGCCAGCGCTTCAAAGTCAGCGCGATTGTGTGTCAACAAGGTCTTCCGCTGGCTCATCGCATACTCCAGTTGCTCGGCGTCACTGCGGCCTAGCTGTCCGGCTTCTCGCGTTGTGCTGGCAACGAAGCCACGAGCACGCACCAAATCGGCCACCAGCGCGCTCACATCCTCATCGAGTTAGAATTCGATAAAGAGACGGGTCACTGACTCTTAAACCTTCGGGTCTAGCAAATTGTCAGGAATGCGGTTGCGCTCAATATGTGCGTTGATCTCTTCCTGATGGTCGCTGTAATAGCTCAAGGCATCGAAGACCTGCGCCAGCGTGAGGTGCAGCAGGTGATTCGGGATTTCTTCCGGGATAACGCCCTGCCGCCAGAGTTCGACAATGGCTCGCACGGGCGTGCGCGTCCCCTTAATGATCGGCTCGCCGCTAAGAATCTGTTCGTCCGTGACAATGTAAAAATGTTCGGTTGCGGTGCTCATAGCATTCTGCTCTACCTAATTCTCACGCCTGAGTCAAAAATGTTTGCTTTGTATTCGCCAAGTTACGCGTAACTTTACGTTGCCGTTTATGGCCTGTCAACATTGGTATTCGTTTTGAAATAGGGAAGAAGAAAGCATCACCGATGTGCCGCTTTGTGTTATTCACGATACGAGCGCTTGATGATGATTCGATCATAGAGGGGAACGGGAAAGAGCATTGCGGCTCTCACGATGGTGGCGAGTTGCCAGGGGAAGGCGTAAGACTTCTTGCGTTTCTCGATGGCGCGGACGATCTTTCTGACGGCATCGTCGAGTTCCATCAGGTAAGGCATCTGGGCTTCCCTGCCCGCCGTGAGCGGAGTTTTGATAAAGCCCGGATGAATGATTGTGACGTCCACGCCAGACCCGTGCAAATCCACTCGCAGGCTTTCAAAAAAGGCGGAGACCGCAGCCTTGCTCGCGCAGTATGCGCCTGATTTCGGCAGGCCGCGATAAGCGGCGAGGCTCGAAATCACAACTAGCTGGCCGCTCTTCTTTTCGACCATCTCAGGCAGCACCGCCGTCACGCTGTTGACCGCGCCGAGAACATTGACGCCGATCACGTCTGCCACTTCCTCGGGCTGCAAATCTCTGGCGTCAGTCGTCATGCCGATACCCGCGTTGGCGACGAGCACATCCACGCGCCCGAACTTATCGCGCACTTGATCGGCTGCGGCGCGCACAGCCTTGGCGTCTTTCACGTCAGCCGGTAGCGCCAGAGCGCGCCCACCTGCGGCTTCGACCTTTGCCACTATCTCGCGCAAGGTCTCAGCCCGCCGCGCCAGCAAGCCCAGCGTCGCGCCCCTTCGCCCAAGCTCGACCGCCAGCGCCCGCCCAATGCCGCTTGACGCGCCCGTGATGAAGACGACTTGTTGTGACCAATCACTCATAAAGGCAGAATTCAGGAGTCAGAATCCAGAAGTCAGAATAAGAGGCTGAGAACCGCTTTTGTTTTTCTTCTGACTTCAGGATTCTGGATTCTGACTCCTGTTTTATCAACATAATTCCGCGACGTGTGGCCCAAGCACACGCAAAGCCGTGCCGAGATCGTCCTGCTTGATGAGCAAATGATCGCGGGAAAAAGCGGAGAGAGCGCCACAGCTTATGCCAGCGTCCGCGAGAATCTCAGTGACTCGTGCCACAAAGCCGACCACGTTCCAGTCCAGTTTGATGTCGAAGGTCAGCAGACGGAAGTTGCCTTCAACCCGCGCATCGCGCAAGGCATGGCGCACCGTCCGCCAATCCGTTTCATCCAGTAGCAGTGTGACTTCGTGCTCATCGCGCAGGAGCATGAAGGGGGCGCTCCCGCGCGGGCTGAGTTCCGGGTTCTCAAGCAGCCGCGCCCAATCTTCATGGCGAACGCCAATCAGATAAAAGGTGGCAGGCGAGACTTCGACTTTAGCCCGACGCAGTAGTTCCGCAACGCTTGCTTGATGCTCTTCGCTCTTCAAACTTGAACCACGACGGGGAGGATGACGGGCTTGGCTCCGGTCTTTTTCTGTATGAACCGCTTGAGTTCGACCCGCACGTGTTCTTTGAGCAAGCTCGTATCTGCCCCTTCGGCGCGCGGTGCGCTCTCGATGGCTTTGGCGACGACGCGCTGCGCGTCTTTGATAAATCCGTTCGAGCCGTCCACGCCGACAAGGCCGCGTGTGACAATTTCGGGCGGAGTCTCCAGCACGCCCGTCTCTTCATTAACCGTGACGACCAGCGAGACAACACCATCGAAAGCGAGTTGCCTGCGCTCGCGCACAGTCTCCGTGTCAATCTCCTCAAAGCCCGTCTCGTCAATAAACGTGCGCCCGACGACGCGCTTATCAACCACTACGGCGCGCTCGCCATCCAGCTCAAGCACGTCTCCATTCTCGATCAAGATGATGTTCTCTTCCGCGTAGCCAAGATGGTTTTTGATGAACTCTTTGTGGCGAAAGAGCATTCGATACTCGCCGTGAATCGGGATAACGAACTTGGGGCGCACGGCTTCGGTCATAATCTTGATGTCTTCCTGCGAAGCGTGCCCGCTGACGTGAATCAAGCGCCGTTTTTCTTCGATGATGTTCGCGCCGCGCTTGTAGATGTAGCCGATGAGCCGCGAGATGGCGCGCTCGTTTCCCGGAATGATGCGCGCCGAAAGAACGACCGTATCGCCTTCTTCGATGGTCAATCCCTTGTAACTCTGAGTCGCCATCTGCGAGAGCGCCGCGCGCGGCTCGCCCTGTGAGCCGGTCACGAGAAAGACTATCTCGTCGTCGTCCAGATGCTTCGTCTCACCCAGACTGACGAGCAATCCGTCGGGAATGTCCAGAAAGCCAAGCTCGTCCGCAATCTCCACGTTCTTCTGCATCGAGCGTCCCAGCACACAGACCTTGCGGTTAAATTGATGGGCGACATCCAGCACGATCTGGATGCGATGAATCGAAGAAGCGAAAGCCGCGACGACAATGCGCCCTGTGGCTTCCGAAAAAATTTCCTCAAACGCCGGAATCACAGCGCGTTCAGACGGCGTGCGTCCCGGCACGGTCGCATTGGTTGAATCCGAGAGCAGCGCCAGGACACCTTCCTGCCCGTAGCTTCTCAGCGTGCGGAGGTCAATCGGCTCGCCGATGACTGGCGTTTCGTCAACCTTGTAATCGCCCGTGTGAATGATTGTGCCGACGGGAGTACGGATGGCCAGCGAGAAGCAATCAACCAGCGAATGCGAGGCGCGTATGAATTCGACAGTGAACGGCCCAAGCTCGACCACCTGGCGAGGCTCGACGCGGTGAATTAACACATCGCCGAGCAGATCGTGCTCTTCGAGTTTTCTCTCGGCCAAGCCCACCGTGAAATGCGAAGCATAGACGGGGACGTTGAATTTTTTAAGGATGTAGGGCAGCGCCCCCAGATGATCCTCATGCCCGTGCGTGAGGACGATGGCCGTGATGTTGTCCCTGTACTCTTCTAGAAAATCGAAGTCCGGGACGGAAACATCAACACCGTAAACGCTTTCTTCAGGAAAACCCATGCCTGCGTCTATGACGATCATCTCGTCGTCGTAGCGCACGGCCATACAATTCATCCCAAACTCGCCGACTCCGCCGAGCGGGATGAGTTCTAAAACATTACCCACTTTATTCTTTACTCTACTCTCCTTGAGAGTCCGGCGAATGCCTGGTTAAAGGCTGCTTTCACCGGACATAATTTAGCCGAACAGTATAACACAGAGAACTTTTCTTTCCTTTGTCGCAGAGACGCTCAGCAAGCTCTTAAAGGAAAAGCCGCAGAGCGAAAGCCGCAGAGCGGCGGAATGCTTATAGTTCAAAGTGATGAAACAACTATTGGCTATAAACATTTCGCATCTATGGAGCGAAAACGCCTTCGCTGCTTCTCGAATACTCTCTTAAACCCCTTCGAGAACCCGCGCGAGTGTGCCCCATTCTTCAAGCGTGAGAGTTTCGGCGCGGCGGCGTGCTTCAATGCCTGCGCTTTCGAGTGCGCGTTCTGCGCCGCCAGCTTTCTCAACCTGTGAGTAGAGATCGGCGGGAGCGCTGCGTAGATTATTAAAGATTGTCTTACGTCGCTGCGCGAATCCGGCGCTGACGATTCGCCGGAATAGATGTTCGTCCCCCACATCCACTGTCGGCTGCTGGCGCACACGCAGGCGCACGACCGTGCTCCAGACTTTCGGGATTGGACGAAATGCTGTCGGCGGAACATCGAAAAGCGTCTCAGTCTCGCAGTAAGCCTCGACCAGCACGGAGAGAAATCCGCGCTCGCTTGAGGCAGGCGGCGCAGTGACACGCGCGACCACTTCACGCTGCAACATCAAAACCATCTCCGTCAGGCAAGCACGCTGCTCAATCAGGCGTTGCAGGATGGCTGTTGAAATGTAGTAAGGGAGATTGGCAACGACCCTGGCCTGCTGCGCGGTTGGAGCAATGATGGCGCATAAATCAACGGCGAGAGCATCGCCTTCAATCAGCGTGAAGTTTTCATGCGCGCCGAATTTTTCGTTGAGCAGAGGAATCAGGTCACGATCAAACTCGATGGCGAAGAGGCGTCCGCTCCCGTCAATCAGCCGCGAAGTCAAAGCACCATGCCCCGCCCCGATCTCCACAATCGTTTCAGCGGCGCGCGGGCGAACCTCCTGGACAATCCGCTCAATGATGCGCTCGTCCGCCAGAAAGTTCTGCCCAAAATGCTTCTTCGGAGGGAGGGACGAAGGGATGAGGGATGAGGGATGAGGGATGAAAGACGAGGCATGAGGAATAGAAGGGGCGCGCTTTTTCTTTACTTCATCCCTCATCCCTCATCCCTCGTCCCTTAAAACGTATCCTGTCACTTCGATGTCTTGCCCGCGCTGGATGACCTCGACATTTTGAAGATTGATCGCATCAGCAATCTTCTCTGCGCCCGTGCCACCGATTGCTGCCGGAGCATCGCGCCCTCCGATGATAGTGGGTGCGACGAAGAAACTCACTTTATTAACCAAACCGGCATCGAGAAACGCGCCTGCGACGTGCGCGCCGCCTTCGACCAGCAAGCTCTGGATAGAGCGTCGCCCCAGCTCACGCAAGACGCTTTGCAGATCATATCCCCCGCTCGCGTCTCGCAAAATCTCCACGCCGCAATTTGCCAGGGCGGAGGCTGCCGCTTCGTCCGCACCATCGGAAGCAAACACGAGCGTCGGGTATTGGCGTGCCGTCTTCGCAAGCTGTGAACGAGGCGTCAGGCAAAGATTATTGTCGAGGACGACGCGCACGAGCGGGCGATGACGCGCCTTGCCAGAACGGTCTGTCAAAAGCGGGTCGTCGCCTAAGGCTGTGCCTGCGCCGATGAGAATTGCGTCCGCCTGGTGGCGCAACTCGTGAACGCGCGCGCGCGACTCTTCGCCAGTGATCCAGCGAGAGTCGCCCGTGCGTGTCGCAATTTTCCCGTCGAGCGAGCAGGCCAGCTTGAGATGAATGAAGGGGCGTGCAGTGCGCACCGAGTGAAGATAGGCTTCGTTGAGCCGCGTGGCTTCGCGCTCAAGCACACCCGTTCGCAATTCCACGCCAGCCGCGCGTAGCGTTGCGAAGCCTTTTCCTGACACCAATAGATTCGGATCGTCTATGGACGCGACGACGCGGGCGATTCCGGCACGGATGAGGGCTTCTGTGCATGGCGGCGTTCGGCCTTGATGCGAGTGCGGTTCGAGCGAGACATAAGCGGTTGCGCCGCGAGCAAGCTCACCCGCCTGCTCTAAAGCAATCGTCTCGGCATGTTTGATTCGTTCGTAAAGATAGAACCCTTCGCCGACAATCCGGCCATCGCTGGCAACGATGACACAGCCGACGAGCGGACTCGGACTCACCTGCCCCGTGCCCTGTGCCGCAAGCTCAAGGGCACGCCGCATCATGCGCTCGTCAAAGTCTGTTACGTCAAAAGCAAGTCTGGAGTCTGGAGTCAAAATCATCAATCCTAAAGTCTCGAATCTGGGTCTGGAGTTTAAGTCTGACCTTTGACTCCAGACTCTCTAGACTCCAGACTTTTATTCAAACAGCCCGTTGACGTACACTTCCGGGTTGAACTCAACCAGATCATCTACCTTCTCGCCGATGCCCGCGTAGCGAATCGGCAAATTTAATTCTTTGGCGATGGCGACGGCGATGCCGCCTTTGGCTGTGCCGTCGAGCTTGGTCAGAACTATCCCGGTCACACCCGCGACTTTCAGGAATTGACGCGCCTGTTCTAATCCGTTCTGACCCGTGACGGCGTCAACGACGAGCAGGGTTTCGTGCGGTGCGCCTTCGACTTCGCGCGCCGCCACGCGCTTCATCTTTTCCAGTTCGGCCATCAGGTTGGATTTGTTGTGCAGCCGCCCGGCAGTGTCAACGATGAGTACGTCCGAGTTGCGAGCCTTCGCTGCTTTGAGCGAATCGAAGAGAACCGCCGCCGGGTCAGTTCCCTGCTTCTGCTGAATCAGGGGCACGCCCGTGCGCTCTGCCCAGATGGCGAGTTGGTCGGATGCAGCCGCGCGAAAAGTGTCCGCCGCGCAGATCAAAACATCATTGCCTTCGGCTTTGATACGTTGCGCGAGCTTGCCGATGGTCGTCGTCTTACCGACGCCGTTGACGCCGACGATCATCATGACATACGGCGAGACGTGATCCGGCACGCTCGTTTCCGAAGCGATACCGCCGCGCTCTGAAGCCTGTAGGATGTTGAGCAATTCTGTCTTGATCGCCTGCTTGAGAGCTTCGATGTCGTTGATCTGGTTGCGGGCGATTCCGCGTCGCACGGTTTCCAGGATGTGCAACGTCGTCGGCACACCGATGTCCGCCGCGATGAGCGCCTCTTCAAGCTCATCAAGAAGCTCTGCGTCAATCTTCTTGCGGCTCTGAAAGACCGAATCAATCGTCTCCGAAAGAGATTCGCGCGTCGCCGAAATGGCTCGCCGGAAACGTGCGCTGAACTCCTGTTCGAGCGCTGCTTCCTGTGCCTGCAACTCTTCTATTGTCAGGTCGAGGCCGAGCACGGAAGTCTGGAAAGGCGAACGCGACGGTACGGGCTTCTGCTGCGAAACGGGTTTGACAGGCTCTTGTCTACACGAATCCGTTTCATCCGTTCGCGGTTTGGCGGGCGGCGCGACGGCGGTGCGTGTGGTCTCTGTGACGGCATGGCTCTCGCGCGCTGGCGATGGAGTCGGCTGATCGCCCGTGACCACAGGTTCTAGCGCGGGCAGTGGAGGCGACGGTGGCGTGATGTCTGTCTGCGAGAGAGCCGCCGGAGTTTCCAAAGTTTGCGCTGCTGTCTCCGGCGCGTTTGCGCTTTGCTCCGGCGCTCTCGCGGGCGACGGCTCGTTCAGGCCAAGCGTGATGTAACGATCTTTATTTTTACGTTTCCAGAAAGCCATGACTTGTGTTTAAGACCCTTGCAAATCGAGATTGGAGAATTGATGGGCGATTATAGACGCAACTATGGCATCCCGACAAAAGCATGTCAGGCAGAGATAGGGTCTACGCGGGTCTTTGGTCGCTGGCTGGAAGAGAGGAATTAACAAAAAACCGGCTATCACGCCGGAGTTGAATTGGCGTGATAGCCGGACGAGCCAGCCCTTTTAATAGTTGGTCTTGAGTGACTGGAGAAACCTAAAACTATTTCTTGCGTATCTTGAAGGACTCAAAATATCTCGTCATCGCCGCATCCGTCTCAGACGATTTCGGCCCGCCGCCGAAGAGGATGTAGATTCTCGGGGCTGCCCAGTAGATGCGAGTGACTATGCGCCCGCCTCCAGGCATGTTTCCCGGCGGCAACATTTCAAGCTCCAAGCCTGGATAACCGTGAAGGGAAATGTTTCTCTTACTCACCAGAGTAGCGCTCGACTTGCTCAGCGCCCCCTGCGACGCCAGATCAAGCAGTTGCTGGGCCGGGACGCTTGAATAATTCGACGGATAATCAGCATATCCGATGACGAACGCACCATTTTGGTTATAAATGGCCATCGCCAGGTGCATCTGATACTCACCCGCAGGAGTTGACTGGCGCTGCACGGACTCCGATGGCTTACCCGGCATTTCAATCGCGAACGAATCGTCCTGAGGCTTATATTCCTGCCAGCCGGAGTTGGCAGCAGAAGCGGGCTTGTTGCCGAATTTCCAGAGCACACCGATGCCTGCGGCAATCACCACAGCGACGCCAAGCAGTGACAAAAGCACCGCATTCGTGCCGCCGTTTTTCGACGCGCGCGGAAGCGGAGCAACGGGCGTGGGGAAGTATTGCGGCGCGTAGGTGGGCTGAGGATAGTTGGAAGCGGTTTGGTAGCCTGGCTGCCACCCTCCCGCGTATCCGCCGAAAAAGTTATTCTCTACGGCTTCTACAGGAGCATCGAGCGTCGTGTTACAACGCTTACAAGCGGTCGCCGTAGCGAAATTAAGAAATGAACAATTGTTGCATCTGAGGCTGTTCATGGGGGAATCTCCTTCAAGTTATGCAACCGGAGCTGGAGCGTGAGACGTTAGCGGTTGCTCTGGGGGTGCTGGCGTTGTCGCCATCCTTTCTTTTGGAGGGCGTTTCAATCGAACCGAGCCGGGACGAACCTGCCCGGATTCACAGGCGGCGATGAGCGAAGCCACAACCCGCTCGTCGTAGCGCGTGCCGACAAAATCCTTAATCCGGGACAGCGCGTCTTCAAACTTCATCGCGCGTTGATAGGGGCGATCCGTGGTCATGGCATCAAACGTGTCGGCAACGGAAACGATGCGTGCCTGCATAGGAATCTCGTCGCCCTTCAAGCCCTGTGGATAGCCGTTTCCATTAATCATCTCGTGGTGCATATACATGCCCGGCAGAAATTCCTTCATCGCGGGAATCTGCGACATGATCTTGTAGCCCTTCTGCGGATGCTGCTTCATGACCTGAAACTCTTCGTCGGTTAAAGCGGCTGGCTTCTTCAAAATATTGTCGTCAATGCCAATCTTCCCGACATCGTGCAGCAGTGCGCTGATCCTGATTTTTTCGATCTCCTCGTCGTCTAAATCCAGCCCCTGCGCGATAGCGACCGAGAAGCGCGCGACACGTTCCGAATGACCGCGCGTGTACGGGTCTTTGCCGTCAATCGCTGCGGCGAGCGCCTTCACCGTGCCGAGAAAGAGTTGACGATTGTCGTCCGCTGCTCTTTGCAGATCATGGATGAAGCTTTCGACCTGATCGGTCATCAGGTTGAATGAATCGCCAAGCTCACCGAGTTCCGTCCGGCTGCGCACATGAATGCGCCGCGAGAAGTCGCCGCCTGCAATGCGTTGCGCTCCCGCTGCCAGTTCCTGCACAGGCTGGGTCAGCTTCTTGGCGAAGAAAAAGCCGATGAGGAGGGCGAAGGTAGCTGCTGCCAAACTGATGACAAACACCTGGCGACGCATATCTGCGACCGAGGCGAGCGCGGCACGTTCGTCCTGAATAGCAATCACGCCCAGACGAGAATTGATGTCTAACTGGGCTGTCGCGTATGAGCCGATCATCTCGATCCTGCGACCGTCGCGCTCGACCGTAAACGGGGCGAGCGCTGATTGCACCTGAGTGCCCGTCTCCTGCCAGTCCTGCACGACCTTGAGATCGGTCATGGACTTTTCGGAAAATGCTAACGACGCGTCCGGGTGCGCGACTGCGCGACCCTCTTTGTCCACCACGAAGACTACCGGAAGGCCAGCATCCAGCAGTTCTCGCTCGCTTCTGGTTGACTGCTGCTGAACGGCCTGGAAGACTTCTCGAAAGGAGACGACGGCCACGACAGCCGCGACCACTTGATTGCCATCAGGGCCGCCCATGACGGGCGCGGCAATCGTCAAGGCCATTTCCTGGCCTGAGCGGATAATTTTGGGGCGGCTCAAGACCAGCCCGCCACCGTTCATCATGGCCAGCACTTCGCCGACGCGCTCGTCCAACTCTTCGCGCTTGATGACATCAACTTGAAAGGCTCTGTGCGGCTCGCCCTGTACAGGCTCGATGGAAAGCGCAATTAGATTTGGATCGCTCTGAAGGGCTTTGCGCAGACGAGCATCCGAACCTGCTTCGTTAAGCGCCCGGACACCACCAGCCAATTCAAAAGCCTGCGCCAGCCCCGTCACCACATCGCGATAACGCTGCCCGTAAAGCTCTATCTGGCGCGCCTTATCCTGCACAAGCTGAGCCTGGTAACGCCTTTCGACCGATCCCAACTCGGCGGCGGTGCGGTCAGACAGCAGCCAGCCAGCCAGCGTCAGGGGCAGAACGCCGACCACCAGCAGCATTCCCAAAACTATGTAGAGCAGGCGCACGCGCCCAATACGGTCGAGCATGAGAGGTCGGAAGAGCAGCTAAAAGATTTGATTCTACGCACGAATTGCGTCAGGGCGGGCCGCACAGGAATGCCAGACGCGGGAGTACCGGAAATGGACTCCCTTCAGGCATAGTACGCATCCGGGAGCGGCGTGTCAATTAGTTTTACATCTTTTAATTAGCTGAAATTAAGGCTCTAAGCTCGACTTCTACGAGAAGATAAGCTGGCTTTTCGGTCACGTCCACAGCGGCCAATCGTCTTGTTTCGGGCAGGATAAGTGGTGAAAACTTCTTTTGCGTAGCGGGCATCGAAGTTGTGCGATACTTTTAAAGACTGAAAGGCACGCGCCAGCGTCTAAATCCATGAGCGCATTGAGCAGTGACGGTGCGCCGGTGAGTTTGGGAGGCGGCTCGCGCCCAAGCGGACGGCACGAGAGGATGTGGACGGTGACTTCCGACGAGCAGGTCGTTGAGCGCGCACTGTCGGGTGATGCAGAAGCTTTCGGCGAGATTGTACGCCGCTGGGAGCGACGCATCTTCGCGCTCGCTTACGGGATGCTCGGACGCGAAGAGGACGCGCGCGATGCCACGCAGGAGACTTTTCTCTCTGCTTTTCGCAACCTGCGCGGCTTTCGTGGCGAAGCCAAAGTCTCGTCGTGGATTCACCGGATCGCCGTCAACCAGTGCATCACGCGGCAGCGTCGCGCAAAGGTGCGCAGCGAGACGCCGCTTGAAGATGAAACGAGCATTGACGGCGCGGCTTATGCTGCTCCGGTGCGCGAGTCGCCTGCACGCGCTGCCGAGAGTCGCCAGAGGACGGAGATCGTGCGCCGCGCCGTCAACGCTCTGCCAACGGAATTGCGGCAGGTCATCGTGATGAAAGAGTTTGAGGAATTGACGTTTCAGGAGATAGCCGACGCGCTTGAATTGCCCTTGAGCACGGTCAAAAGCCGGCTCTATACCGCGCTGCGGCAGCTTCAGATGCGACTCCAGAACATGGCATCAGAGGTCGGCTCTGGATGAAAGAAACGTGGGATAAGATGATGCAAGAGACAACCAGCACAAATTTGTGCGCTCGCGCCGAAGACTTGGTCGCTTACCTGTACGGTGAAGCGACCCGAGATGAGGCGAAAGATTTCGAGGCGCATTTACATGAATGCGCCTCATGCCGCACGGAACTTGCGACCTTCAACGACGTGCGAGAAGCAATGGGCGAGTGGCGCGAGCAAGCGCTCGGCTCATTAGCTTCGCCTCCTTTTGAAGCCAATGCTGCGCGGGCTTTAGCTCCCGCCGCTGCTCCTGTGCGGAGACGCTCGGCGCTTGTCGCGCTGCGTGAGTTCTTGACACTCTCGCCCGCGTGGATGCGCGGCGCGACTGCGGCTGTCGCTCTCGCTTTCTGCGCTCTGGCCGCTATTGCAGTTGCATATTTCGTTCAACAACCTCGCACGGTGATTGTCGAAACGCCGATCAAGTCGGGCTACACGGAAGAAGAAGTTCAAGCGAGGATCGCGCAGGCTCTCAAGCAACAGAACGATGCACAGGTGAAAGACGCGCCCGTTCCCTCGCCTGAGAGCGTTCGGATGGCGAGCGCTGGACAGACCGAAGAGCAGTCTCAAGTTAAGCGCAACGCTTCCGCCAACCCGCAGATGGCAACCAATAACCAGAGGCGGCAGACTGTTCGGCGCACTCGCGTCCAACCGTCGGTTGAACTTGCCTCGACGGATTATCTCCCCTTTACGTCTTCAGGAGACGATGAGAAGTTGCCCGCTCTTACTGATCTGGTAGACGATGACAATTAGATGATGATGAAGAGTGCTCCCGGCAGCGAACCTCAATGAGGGTCGGCTTGAGCGCAACTGGCTTTAACGAGCGAGGTCACAAAGAATGAAGAAACTATTCACCAGGCAAACACCGGCAATTACGATCACGCTGTGCCTTTTTTTGTTCGGCGCTTCCGCGTCACGCGCCCTCGCTCAAACGGCTGACGAAGCTACGCAAGCTGAAACCGGACAGGGACAGAGAGACGCCAACTGGGCGACCGCACTCGGTCTGACGCCCGATCAGATTGCAAGAATTCAGGCGATTCGACAGCAGAACAGAGCGGATCGGCAGTTGGCCAGGCAGCGCTTGAATCAAGCCCAGCGCGCACTCGACGAAGCCATCTATTCCGATGAGGCAAACGAAGGCGTGATTGAGCAGCGCGCGCGCGAAGTTGCTGAAGCGCAGGCGGCTGATGTGCGCTTGCGCGCCATGACAGAGTTGAGCATTCGTCGTGTCCTGACGCCTCAGCAACTCGACATTTTTCGCACGATTCGCCGGCAACGCATCCGCGAGGCACAGATGAAACGCCGCATGGAGAATGCCGACCCGCAAAGGCCGCTGAGAAATCGGCGTCTTGAGAACGGTCTGGATTCACCGACCCTTCGCGACCGCTCCGAGGGACGACCCGCCGGAGGTGGCCAGGGAGGTCGCATCCTCAATCCCCTGCCCGGCGCACGCCAGCGCCGAGGCGATTTGCCTCGAAGAATTCGCCCATAGCACCGCAAAGTTTGACGCCTGCCAGAGCAATCTGGCGGCGTTGACAGCGCCTGACTTTTATTGCCGAAATGATTCTTCTTTCATCACGGCTCACCTCAAACGCTTCCTGAGTTCAATTTACAGCTTGACGCATCAAGCCAATTTTGAGCATCATAAGCCGCTCGTTCAGACTCGCGTGGTCGCACTCCAAGTTTTCAAGTGAAACAGGGCTTGGCGCACCCGCGTCTTCCGGCTGGAGCTTCCCTTCCGTGTAGATGGAAAGTTCCGGTTAGGCTGCAAACCAGAAACGCGCGGTGAGGGAAAGCTCTCGTCTCCGCCCCCTGACTCTCGAATGAATTTTGCCACGCGCGCTCTGCTCGAACTGCAAGAGACGACATTGCTGGCGGCGCGCTCCGCTCGCGGGCTGTTCAAGCGTCCGCGATACATCCCCGAAACAGTCGCGCAGATGGACGCCATCGGCGTCGGCTCTTTGACTATCATCATCCTGACGGGCTTCTTCACGGGCGGCGTGCTAACGCTGCAAACTTTTCCCACGCTGAAGTTTTATGGAGCGCAAAGCACGACTGGTTATCTGGTGGCGCTGTCGCTCGTGCGCGAGCTGGGCCCTGTGCTGACGGCTCTGATGGTCACGGGTCGCGTCGGGTCGGCTATCTCAGCCGAACTCGGCTCGATGACCGTCTCGCAACAAATTGATGCGATGCGCGCGCTCGGCACAGACCCTGTGCGCAAACTCGTGACGCCGCGCCTGATTGCTTTGATAATCATGCTGCCGCTGTTGACGGTGATTGGAGACGTGGTGGGGATCGTCGGCGGGTGGACAGTCGCTACAGGACTTTTCGGCATGGATTCGTCCATGTTCTTTAATTCCGTGCGCGATGGGATTACGGCTGACGATATTATCGGCGGCGTCATCAAGCCAATCGTGTTTGGATTGCTTATCGGCTCGATTGCCTGCCAGAAGGGGCTGGCCACAGAAGGCGGGACGGTGGGCGTCGGGCGCTCGACCACACGCTCGGTGGTGACGGCTTCCATCGTCGTCATCATCACAGACTTTTTCCTCGCCAGAGGTTTGCAGTATATACTTGACATGCCGAAATAACGGAAACGGTTTCTTATGGCTTCAACCAGTACAGAGATTCATCAATCCACTCCGCCGCCTCAATCGGACGGAGGGGTCAGCAATAACGCCGCCGAATCCACTTTCGCGGAAGTGGATGATCTTGACCGCGCCATTCCGGCGATAGAGTTTCGCGACGTATCACTGGCTTTCGATGATCGCAACGTCCTCGACGGCCTGAGCTTCAAAGTAATGAAAGGCGAAACGAAGATAATCCTGGGCGGTTCGGGCTGTGGCAAATCAACGACCATCAAGCTGGTGCTCGGTCTGCTCAAGCCTGACTCCGGCCAGATTCTCGTTGACGGCGAGGACATCACGCACTTCGACGAAAATCAGATGATGCTGGTCAGAAAAAAGATTGGCATGATTTTTCAGGAAGGCGCGCTGTTTGATTCCCTTTCGGTTTACGATAATGTCGCCTTTCGTCTTCACGAGCAGGGCGTGCCGGAAGAGGAAGTCGAACCTGAAGTGCGGAGGATGCTGCGCTTCGTCAATCTCGAAGACGCGATTGACAAAATGCCGATTGAATTATCAGGCGGCATGCGTCGGCGCGTCGGCATCGCCCGCGCCCTCGTCGGCGATCCGAAGATTGTGATGTTCGACGAGCCGACCGCCGGGCTCGACCCGCCGACGGCGCGCACCATCTGCGAATTGGCCATGAAGTTGCGCGACCTGGAGGATGTCTCTTCCATTTTCGTCACGCACGAGATGAACAATCTGGATTACCTTTGCTCTGAATACGCGGTGGTGAACGATGCCGGGGATGTCGTCTTCGAGAAAGAAGGCGAGCGTCTTTGCCTGACCAACACCAAAGTGATGATGATGCGCGACGGGAAGCCGATCTTCAGCGGCACGGACGAAGCGTTGAAAAAAGCCGAAGACACCTATATCCAGAAGTTCCTTCGCGGACATTAAGAAAGGAAAAAGGTAAAAGTAAAAAGGCAAAAGTGAGGATGAAAACACCTTTTATTAAATGCGGTTCTCCGCCTTCCTTTTGCCTTTTACCTTTTTACTTTTGCCTTCCGTAAATCATGCCTCCATCAAAAAGAACTATCGGTTTGAGCGAACTGCGCGTTGGCCTCTTCGTCGTGATTGCCATCGCCATTTTGATTTTTCTCATTCTGAATGCGTCGGGCGACATCAATCCGTTCGCGCGCAAATTGCATCTGCGAGCGCGTTTTCCGAATGCGGATGGATTGCGCGCCGGTTCGGAAGTCCGTCTCGCGGGCGTGCGCGTCGGCAAGGTGGATGAGATCAAGCTTCTCCCACCGTCGGACGATCCCGCCGGCCCGAAAGTAGAAGCACGGCTCGCCATTGACAACACCATTGACGGAAGACCCGCCAGCGAGCGTATCCGCACGGACTCAACCGTCTCGCTCGGCTCGCCGAGTCTTTTAGGCAACGATAAGCTCGTCAACATCTCGGCAGGCACAGCCGTCGGTCAACCCGTCCAGGAAAACGCTGAGTTGCTGCCGTCTTCGCTGAATCAGAGCACGCTCTCAAATCTCATCGGGCCGGACGTGGCCGACCAGATGACCGGCATTACCAAAAACCTTAACGAGATTACGCGTAAGATCAACGAAGGCAACGGCACACTCGGGCGCATCGTCAACGATGAAGCTCTCTACGATAGTCTGAACGCGGCCATCATAGACACGCAGGCCGTCATCCGCCAGGTCAGGTCTGGGCAGGGCACGGCAGGCAAGCTCATCAACGATCCGGCGATTTACAACAACGTCAACGATCTTGCCGTTCGTCTCAACGACATCGCCGAAGGACTCCGCAAAGGGCGCGGCACAGCGGGCAAACTTTTAACCGACGACGCGCTCTACAACAGAATCAATAACATCGCCGACCGTGTGGACGCTTCCGTGCGCGACATTAACGGAATCGTCGCAGACATCCGGCAGGGACGCGGCACAATCGGCAAACTCCTCCAGGACGAAGCCATCTACAACGATGCGCGCACAGCCATCGCGCGCTTCAACACCACCGCCGAGCGCCTGGACAACGTTGTCTCAGCCGCCCAGCGCGGCGAAGGCACGGTCGGCAAACTTCTCACAGACGATCAGCTTTACAACAACTTCAACCAACTCTCATCGGAAGCCGTCAAACTCATCTACGACTTTCGACAGAATCCGAAGAAGTATCTGACCATTAAGTTCGAGCTGTTTTAAGAAAACGTCGCTTGTCCACGAAAAATAATGTTCTTTGCTAAAGGAATAATGTTCCTTGCTGGGAAAATAATGTTTTGTGCTATTTGAGTTAAATTAAGTACTTCCAAATTGGGAAGTATTATGGGATGAAATTAGAGGATATAAGGACGCTCTCATTCAAAGGATGTTAGATGATGGTGATATTTCACCAAGTGATGGTTACGAGCTAAAAGATGAAGATGCATATTATTGATGTACAGACATGCTCAGATGAACCTTGGATGTAAGGGTGAAGGGTATGGGATAAAAGGCGCAAGTTCTAGACCTTTTAATAGAATGCCGCTTCTCAGACTCGAGAATACAATTTCCTCCTCAACATACGCAGATCTTAAAAATACATCGCAAGGTTATTAATATACTCGTCCAGATTCGTGCTGACTACTTCCATATTTTGAGAAGTCAGCCAACTTGTCTCAAGCACATTTGTACGGGGGTTAACCACCCAGGATTGCCTACTTATATTTCCTTTCTCACGGAGACTGTATATGAGCGCGCGCTCGTGCCAGCTATGTGCGCGGTGACCCAAGACCAAGTATCCAGAATTCTTCAGGGTCGCCCTGATTACCATCGGGAGCGATAAGCTTAAATCAGCACGTCCCGAATATTGAAGATGATCATCTTCGGTAATTACAAAACTTGCATAGTCTGCGTCATCGTTCAAGTTCGATGACCGGGTTAGAGACACTGACCCGTACACTTTAATGATGATTGGGTAGGAATCATTCTCAAAGTCAGTAGATTGTGTTTCAAGAATCACAGGGGTCCGGTTATCAGGCGAATAATGAAGGAAGTTCCCTGCCATTCCGTAGCCGTACGCATTGGCCATATAAGAAAGCACATGATAAGGCTCTCCGGCGCTGTCAAAAGCATTTTCTATAACTCTATCGTAATTTGTAGTGATGAGGATCAGCCTTTTGCGTAAGGGGTATAAGCTGCTGCGGAGATTCTTTTCCCGTAATCTTGCCGGCAAAGACGCACAGAACAGATGAATAGGATTGGGGGCGTAATCAAAATCAAAAATATTGGCTAACGTTTCATAAATAGGCCCTACCCCATGAATAACCTTCGCATATTGTGCAACTCGGGCGAGATCTATCACTTCGTTCTGGGGGTAAGCATAGACCCGACTGAGATGCATTGCCAGTTCTAGGTTGCTCGGTAAAGATTCACCTATTACCCATGCCCCCTCAGGAGAGCGTCCCACGAGATTAACACCATTGCCTAGTAGGATGACTACGTACCCTTCTATGAGCGACCGACTTACAACCTTAAAGTGAGTGCTCAGGTGCGAAAAATCTAAAGGCCGTTTTTCAGTTTCGGCCACTTTATCCAGAGGCCCCCCGGATTCTTCTTCTTGAGAGGTAATCTCGTCTTCGACCCTCAACTGGTTTAAAACCATTTGCGCTAAAGAGGCAGCCGCTTCACTCCTTTTTGAAGTAGCAAACCTCCTCAACACCTCCCGTGCCTGGGAGGACATGGTCTTGTGCTGGAGAGCCGCGCGTAGAAGCTCGACAGCCAGCGGCGTTTCATACCGCTCGAGATTCTTGATAATTGTCGCTGCTAATAACGGCTGACCGAGCGCCTCCAGCAGGAGTTCGAAAGCACTCGAAGCATGTTGCTCGGCCACAAGCAACTGGGTAAGTAGGTATACAGCGTTGGAGGCGCGCACAAGGTATTCGTCTCCGACCTCCACCCCGCTTCCGGCATATAACACTTCTTTGAGAATACCCCAAGTACTGACATCATATTTGGAGGTAAGGTTGAACCAGACATGCATGTCCAATCCGTACTCTAGGGACGAGCGAAACAAAAGCTCCGTCTCGTCATTTCCCAAGATTAGTTTCCTGACATCTTCATCCCGTACATATTCTGAGACTTTTACCACATCATCCGACGCGAGGAGTTCTCTGTCGCGCTTGTAAGCATTCCATCCCGCTCGGAGTATTCGACGAGGCCACACAGCTCTTACCCGAATTGCCAATTTATCCAGATACTCAACCAGGTAGTCGTGCAGCAGCTCGATGACAGGCAGCGCGTCGCGAACACCCGTGCGAATCAATTGCGAGATCTCCAAGTGCTGTATCAAGTCTTGCAACGACGCCTCGTCAGTCTCCAGGTCCTTAATGAGCCCGACGAGGTCACGGACGTACTTGATACTGCGGGGAGGCGGAGTACGAAGTTGTGGTAATAATCTGTTGAGGAGTCGTAATTGCTCCTCCGTTTCAATCTTTTCGAACTCATCCTCAAGGCGGCGGTATAGTATTTGTCGAGCAATATTAGCTTCTCCTAGCTGCCAACCCGATTTCTGGTAGTGGCTGAACTTAATCTGATCGTGCTCCCTTTCCCGCCAAAGCGCGTCGCAAATGATTTGCAATTGAGCAGGTTCGACCATCCCGTTGTCGGATAGATCGGCAATCAGTTTGTCCACCAACCTGTCTTCAATTACGACTCCGAATTTTTCGGCCGGACGTTTGATGGCCTCTCGCGCCTGACTTTCGTCGAACCAGCGCAGACGTAGATTTGATTCGTTATGGAAGATTGTAGGTATTTTATCGCGGAAAGCATCTAACTCGAAAAACCATTCTTCCCGCATTGAGAAAACGATGTGCACGCCGGAGTCCGGGTTCTCATAAATATCTGCAATGTCTGAGATGAATTTCAGTCCGGCGTCGGAATCCGCTTTTATGTAGGTAAAGAATTCCTCGAATTGATCGAAGAAAAGCACAAGGGGCTTTTTATGTGTCTCTTTGAACAGGTATTCTAACTCCTCCATCAAAGATTCCTTTGATGAGTTGAAGAGACCTAATTCCTTTCTGAGAGACTCCACCGGGTCCTGCCTGACTTGCACTAAAAAAGTTTTATAGTCTCGGTCCTCAAGTCGCGGTCTGACGCCAGCATTGATGAGTGAAGTTTTTCCGGTCCCTGTTTTGGCGAACAGGACGACTAGGCGGCTCACGACGATGTCTGCGAGAAGGGTTAGGATTTCAGGCTCTCTCCCGAAGAAGATGTCCCTGTCGTCGAATTCGTAGTAATCGAGATACTTGTAAGGCGAGCGCGGCAAGGTGCTCATCTCCCTCCTTCATCTACACTCCACGTTTCTCGATAAATGCCTTTTTCCTGACATCTCCTTTTCAGTTCATCTGCGAACTTGTAGACATCTAAGTCATAGATGATGACACCTTTGCTTCGCCAGAAGTCTACCCAGAAGGGCGGTGGGTCTTTTTGAATAGCAAACGAAGTCCGGCGGTCTGGATGTGGGAGCGTTTCGTGTATGCCCTTATAAATGGTTCTGAAGTCCCAATCTTCAAGACTGTAGCCGAGGAATAGGAGCGTGCTGTCAGCAATGATTTGCGAGATCAGTGCAGGCACGCCTACATCTTTAATCCCTATGATTGTTAGGAACTTGATATAGTCATCTTCCGTGACAATAATTCGGGGTGGTTTATTTATCGTCGTAGGTAGTTTGATCTTATCGACTTGTCCTTTTATGACCTCAGCCTGAGAGTCTTTGAGCTTTTCGCCGCTATGAAGGGATGGCGCGTCGATAAAAGTCCCGTGGATCTTGTACAGGATGAGCCTTTTAGTTTTCGTCAGGGCTTGCGAAAGCCTCTCTTTAATCTCTTTTTGAGCTTTACCCTTGAATCCATCAATAGGCTGGACGACTGATTCGTAAGTTCTGTGTACTTTCTCAAGCGCACTTTCCATTAAACGGTCGTAGTTTGTAGTCACTATTAGTTCTAATGTTTTAATGGAAGCGATGGTTTTAAGTAGCTTGGAAGGCTCACAATCATCTGAGAGTGAGGTTCTCAAGAGATCGAGTAAATGTCCGAAGTCGAAATTAGTCTCGACCTCGACATGCAAGGCAACGCGGGCCAGATTATGCAGCGTGAGCCTTAACAGATCTTCACGACCGTACTTCTTGAACGAGTCATGGTATTTAACCTCAGCCAGATCTTTCAATTCTTTAGCGTCTAAAGCCATCAATCTATTAATAAGGTCAAGGGCGACCTTATCAGCCAACGGTAATCCGGCATAAGGATAATTCTCATCCCTGCTCCGCACGTTGACAGCAGCGCCAAGAAAGGGGACACAACGCCCCAGGCTCATGCGCCGCAGGATGATATCCCAGTGCATAGGCTTAATTTCAGTTGAGGGGTCAGCGAGAGATTGGTCTTCCATATAATGTTTAATTGAGGACTTTGAAATGAGCGCACGGCCAACCTATTGGAAGTATTTTACACTTCTCATAGGGCATCAAATAACCGAAAAGCAAATATGAGTCAAGTCTCTTATCGACTCTAAAATAATTCTCTATCAGCATCACGCATGTTTTGATAATCTCTTCCTGTCATGTAGAAACGCCATTGCAATGACAACGAAGAGCATTCATACATCGCCATATAAAGGACTGATGCCCTATTCTGAGGAGGACGCGCCGTTTTTCTTCGGGCGTGAAACCGATCGCTCCACCATCACGGCTAACCTGTTAGGCTCAGGACTGACTCTTCTTTATGGGGCAGTGGGTGTCGGGAAAAGTTCTCTTCTAGGGGCCGGCGTTGCTTATAACCTGAGCCTATTCTCGCGAGAGAGCATGAAATTGAATGGCACGCCGGAATTTATCGTTGTCGTATTTAGTTCATGGCGCGAGGACCCGGTGGCCGGACTGTCTAAAAGCATTGAGCACTCCGTCCGCAGTATTTTAGGCGAGCAAGTACCTAAAGGAATCCAGCCACCTGATTCTTTAGCTCAAACAATAAGACTATGGTCGGAGATAGCTAGCTGTCGTCTGCTTATCATACTCGACCAATTTGAAGAATATTTCCTTTACCGCGGGCAGGAACGCGGGCATGGGATCTTTTACTCAGAGCTTTCGCAGGCTGTTAATGATCCCAACTTAAGAGTGAGTTTCCTCATCTCCCTGCGGGAAGATGCTCTCTCAAAGCTTGACCTCTTCAAAGAACGTATCCCTAATCTTTTTGACAATTATCTGCGGGTAGATCACCTGAGTCGCGCTGGTGCTCGCGAGGCTATAAAAAAACCGCTTGAGGTGTACAACCAGTTAATGGGAGAAGATGGACAATTCTCCATCCAGGAAGAGTTGGTCGAGGAAATATGCGATCAAAGCAGGATTGGGGCTGTCGAATTCATTCATATGGGTCGCGGAGGAATCGGCGAGGTAGATAATCATGCAGCGAACAATGAGCGGATAGAAACTTCTTACTTGCAGTTAGTGATGATACGGCTATGGGAATTTGAGAGACAGCGCGGTTCTCATGTATTACGCCTGGAGACGCTTAGAAAGCTTGGCGGAGCCGGTAACATCGTCGGCACCCATCTGGATACAGTAATGGAGAGACTACCGAAGGATGATCAAGATGTAGCAGCCGATGCCTTTCGTTTTTTAGTCACCCCTTCCGGGACGAAGATTGCTTACACTGCTAGCGACCTGTCTGCATACACACTCATCTCAAAAGAAAAAATTAAGTCAGCACTGAGCTATCTCTCAGACCCGTCAGTTCGCATTCTCCGCGTATTCACTTCCGAGTCATTTCCGAACTCTGAACCACAATACGAAATATTCCATGACGCAATGATACCGTCGATCATGGAATGGCGTGCGTATTATCTCAGGGATAAAGAAAAGGCACGGTTGGAAGAAGAAGCGCGACAGAGAATCAGAGAGGAATCAGAAAGGATCAAGAGGCAGCAACTTAGAGCGCGAAGAAAGCAAAGGCAATTGTATGGATTGATGATGGTATCGGCCCTGATAACGGTGATGATATCCCTGCTGTATTTTTATGGGGAGAAGCAAAGACACATGGCCGTGGAGGCGGCTAGAGAGGCTGATGCACAAAAGGTAGAGACTCAGAAGGCGCTCGATACGATCAACGACCTGGACAGGGCTCTCCCTTACTTCAAGTCGGTCATGCGCGGGCACACTGCTTCGGTCCTGAGCGTCGATTTCAGCTACGACCAGAAGTACATCGTGACCGCCAGCATGGACCGCACGGCGCGCGTCTGGGACGTAGAGACCGGCAAGCTGCTGTCCGAGATGCAAGGCCATAGCGCGGGCCTCAGGAGCGCAGTCTTCAGCCCTGACGGGAAGTTGGTCGCCACCGCCAGCGACGACCGCACGGCGCGCCTTTGGGATGCCGCCACCGGACAGAGCCTCCACACATTACAAGGGCACACGGGCGAAGTCACGTCCGTCCGCTTCAGCCCTGACGGCAACCAGGTGGTCACGACCAGCAATGATCGCACGGCCCGCGTCTGGGACTCGGCCACCGGCCAGAGTTTCAGTGTATTGGAAGGACATACCGGCCCGGTTACTTACGCCTCATTCAGCCTGGACGGTTTAACTGTCGTGACGACCAGCACCGACGGGACGGCGCGAGTCTGGGATGTGCTCACCCGTTCGCACATCCCCTTCGTCGGCCACCTGAACGTAGTCAACATGGCCTCGTTCAGCCCCAACGGGGATTACGTCGTGACGGTCGGCTCGGATTGGGATGTGCGAATCTGGAACGTCAAGGACGGCCGCAGCACCATCCTCAAAGGGCACTTAGGTGTGGTCAACAGCGCGGAATTCAGCCCGAACGGGGCTAAGATCGTGACCGCCAGCGACGACAAGACGGCCAGAGTCTGGGACGTTCGTACGCACGAGTTTATAGAGTTAAAGGGTCACACCGAGGAGGTGCGCAGCGCGAGGTTTAGCGCCGACAGCACGCGCATCCTGACGGCCAGCGCCGACAACACGGCCCGCGTCTGGGACGCTAATTCAGGGAAGGTCCTGTTCGAGCTGCGCGGGCACACCAACGCGGTTACGGACGCTGTCTTCAGCCGGGTGGGGGATTTGGTCGCCACCGCCAGCCAAGATAATACAGCACGCACATGGGACATCGCCGGCGAGGGCGGTATTCAGGTCACGAAGGTGACGATAGACGCCGAGCCGGCCACTTATACCGGCCCGTGCCCGGTCAGGGTGAAAGTCACGGCACTGATCACGGCGGTCGGGAGCGGCACGATCAAGTACCACTTCGGCAGGAGGGGCATGCGGACTGAGCCGGAGAGGATGCTGGAATTCAAGACCTCCGGGACCAAGGAAGTGAGCATCACCTTGAGGCTTGGCGGCAGGACCAACCCGAACTCCTCCGGGAGCTACTACCTTGAGATCACTTCCCCTCGGCTGCTCACCTCGGCGGAGGACGCGACCTACAGCATCAGATGTCAGTTCCTGCCTAGCAATTAGGACCACAATTATGTAACTCTGATAAAGTGTTTCTGCTTGTGTTTGACTGTTAACCAGTAAGCTATAGGTGTAGACTTCCAAATGGCAATGATTAAAATTAAAGAAGGCGAAAAACCCGGCGCAAACATTTACGAAATCTGTATATTTGAAAGTGTTTAGGGAAGGACTTTATTGTTCGTGAACAGTCGCGCTCATCACTGTTTTCTCTGCACTAGAACTTGAAAGCTTTCGCTCATCCCGCCGGGCAGGATCAATTCGCGGACGCTTGAGCGCAGGATTAAGGATTCAGCCTCGTTCGGCGCTTCCGTGGCTATGCGCTCAAGCTGGTTGAGCAGCCCCGCGTGCAGCAGAAATTTATCTTGCCGCTCGAATCTCACCGTTTGCAATCCTATCTCTTCGCCCACTCGCCTGACATTCGTCCAATCAATTGTCGTCGTCAAATCCTGCTCACCCGGTCGAGCAAGCAGGTCGTCTGCGAAGCCGTGATGATGAAAGGCTCGTAAAGTTCCTTCGCGGCGATGCGGAGCAGTGTAAAGATCGTGCGCCTCCGCTCCGTAATCAACTGTGATGAGATAGCCGCGCTTCATGAGAGAGGCAGCGCGGCTCGTCCATTCTTCAACTTCGAGATTGACTTCCGCTATCTGCCCTTCGGAAAGCTCAACATTGGAGCGGGCAAAATACTCCGCCAGTCGCGGCGTGCCTGGCTCACGCTTTGTCCAGACAAATCTGTCCTCTTCGTCAAGTCCAACACCTAGCTCATACAATTTGCCGTCATGCACCGTCACTCGATAAACCGGAAAGGCATCGAGCAACTCATTTGCGAAAACGATGCCTTCACTGACTGCCGCGCCCGCCTCAGCCAGAGACCGGAACTCGACGCGGCCAGCAAATTCGCTCAGACGCTGGCTGGCGCGCTCGCGCGAATCTGCGCTCGGCTCATCTATCACGTAGCGAGTAGCGGAAAAGATATGTTGATAATCCCGCCGCAAAGTTTGGAGCACGCCGTAAGCGAAATGTCCTGCGCCTGCGCCCGCTTCAAAAATCGTCCAGACGCGGGGCGCGCCTAATTCCTGGTAGAGTTGAGCGAAATAGTTGGCGAAGGTTGCGCTGAAGAGGAGGCTGCGCTCAGGTGCGGTGCGATAATCTCCGGCGCGCCCCCAGCGTTCGAGGTCGCGCCGGAAGTAGTAGCCTTCACGCTCATCATAGAGCGCGATGTGCATCCAGTCTCGAAAGCTGATCGCGCCTGAGCGACGGATGAGCGCGCGAAGGCGTTCAGCGAGCGGCAACGCGCCGGATTCTCGGTCGCGCGCGCTCATAGTTCATGTCGGCTCTGTAGCATTCGGCCTTTTAAGAGCAATTTTTGGGAGAAAGCGAGTGCGCCTTTGATTCCCTTTAGATGCGCGGGAGGCGCGCATCCGAAAAGAGCCTAAACGTCGCAAAGGCGCGGCCTTGATAATGGGCGGCGCGCCCAAGCGTCTCTAAAAATAGCGCGCAGAGAAGGCGCATGTTGCCTGATGGAACAATGATCTCTTTCATCAAATCCTCATCGTTGCGGAACAGAGCAAAGCCGCGCTGCCTTGTGGCCTCGACCTCGTTCAAATATTCCGCGACGCTCTCCGGCGTTTGCAAAGATTCGGGCAGCGTCCACTCGAATGGATCGTCCCAGAGATTCGTCGTAATGCCACCGAAAGCTTGCTCGACCGCGGCGGCGCTTCGCAAGAGATGTTCGCCGCAAGAGTAAACCGGAAGTGCGCCGGGGCGTTGACGAGGCTGCCAGTAGAGTTTCTCTCCCGGCGTTGCCTCGATCAAAGCATGCGAGCGCGCATGAAGCCGCGCGAACTGCTCATCGAAAGACGAAATTAACTTATTCATTCATTAAGGGAGCAATGAACAAATCTTAAAGAGATGCTTCCGATTAATTCAATTCTTGGCGCGACGGTCTGATTCTTCGACAACCGTCCCTAAGCTTCTCCCGCTCAAGTTGAAGCCCGTATAGACGTGCCCTTTGGCTCCGACCCTTGCGCCGCGCGACGGAACGCCGCGCCGCGTGACGACCCAAATCTTGCCCGTCCCGTCATCCAGCTCGTAAGCGCCCATGTTAAGTACGCCGTAAGCGTCCGTGACAGTTCCAGTGATGCCCACTTCCTTATCAGCGTATCTTGCGGGATCGGCCAGAATCTTCGAGATTGATTCGCGCTGGGGACAGGCTGTGAAGAGGAACGTTCCGACGAGAAGAAGAAATAGAAAGCTGATTCGATGACTGGTTCGCATTGCGTCTCCTTTAAGCTAAATCTTACTCGGGAGAGCGAGAAGATGATACAAGGCAAAAGGTAAAAGGTAAAAGGCAAAAGGAAGGCGGAGAACCAGCTTTTAATAATATGTGGCTTCAGCCTTCCTTTTGCCTTTTTACTTTTACCTTTTGCCTTACTTTCCGTACCAGCCAATCGGCTTGCCTGAGAGATCAACCCAGACGCTCTTGATGTGTGTGTAGAGTTCGAGCGCGTGCTTGCCCATCTCGCGGCCATACCCGGATTGCTTGAAGCCGCCGAAGGGCGAAGCGGCATTGAACATGTTGAAGGTGTTGATCCAGACCGTGCCTGCATGAATCTCTTTGGCGAAGCGGTGCGCGCGGACGATGTCGCGCGTCCAGATGCCAGCCGAGAGACCGTAGATGGTATCGTTCGCCTCTTTGATTAACTCATCTTCATTCTTGAAGGTGATGACAGACGTGACTGGGCCGAAAATCTCTTCCTGCGCGACGCGCATCTGATTCTTCACGTCGCTGAAGATGGTCGGCTGGAAGAAGAAGCCCTTCTGGAAGTCGCCTTCGAGCGTGGGACATTCGCCGCCGGTGTGAACGGTCGCGCCTTCTTCACGCGCGATGTTGACATAACCCTTGATGCGGTCGAGTTGCTCAGCAGAAACCTGCGGCCCCATGTGCGTTTCCTTGTTCATCGGGTCGCCGACCCTGACCTTCTTCGCTTTCTCGCTGAAGCGTTCGAGGAATTCGTCCTTGATGCTCTCGTCCAGAAAGAGGCGCGAACCCGCGCAGCAGACCTGCCCCTGGTTGAAGAAGATGCCCATCATCGCGCCGCTCACGGCCTGCTCGATATCTGCGTCGGCGAAGACAATATTGGGAGCTTTGCCGCCGAGTTCGAGCGAGACTTTGGTGAGATTATCGGCGGCAGCGTGCGCGACGATCTTGCCGACTTCGGTTGAGCCGGTGAAGGCAATCTTATCAATGCCGGGATGCGCGGCGAGCGCAGCGCCCGCCGTCTCGCCGTAACCGGGAACGATGTTGACCACACCGTCCGGGAAGCCAGCCTCCTGAATCAGACGACCCAGTTCCATCGCGTTGACGGGAGTTTGCTCGGCGGGTTTGAGAACGATGGTGTTTCCGGCGGCGAGCGCGGGAGCGAGCTTCCATGCCGCCATCAAAAGCGGAAAGTTCCAAGGGATGATTTGCCCGCAGACGCCGAGCGGCTCGCGCAAAGTGTAGTTGAACATCTGCCCGGGCACGGGGATGGTCTCGCCTTCAATCTTAGTGGCATAGCCTGCGAAGTATTCGAAGTTCTCGACGACCTGCGGCAAATCCACGTAGGCCGATTCGCGGATTGGCTTTCCGTTGTCGGCGGTTTCGAGCGCGGCGAGTTCCTCGCTGTGCTCTTCGATGAGTTGCGCGAGTTTGTACATCAAACGCCCGCGATCACGCGCGCTCATCTTCGACCATTTTCCCTCGTAGGCGCGGCGCGCGGCAGAGACGGCCTTGTCAATGTCGGCTTTGTCTGCTTCGGCGACTTCGGCGAGCGTCTGGCCGGTAGCGGGATTCGGTGTCTCGAAAGTTTTGCCAGATTCGGCGTCCACCCATTGACCGTCTATGAAAAGCTGATATTTGCGCGGCGTATTCGCAGCGGCTGGTTGCGCGGTAGACATCTCAATTACTCCTCTTTTTAGAATGATGGGGAAAGTTTCTCAAGTTCGGATTCGCTTAATAATGTAACACCCCGCTGGAAGGAAAGTAAAAGCAGGAGACAGAACACAGAAGACAGAAGTCAGAATGAAGCGGCGGAGAACCGCGTTTACAGATTTGCTTTTATTCTGTCTTCTGACTCCTGACTCCCGTCTCCTGCTTTCCGGGTTCTTCCATCTCTTCGTCGGCGGCGTAGCGCAGGTCGCGGTCGCCGGTGATTTCGTCCCAATCGTAGCCGAGATAGTTGCTGAAGCGATGTAGTTGCGCCTCCCATTCTTCACGTCGCGCGCGATAGAATTCCCAGGCGGCGGCTTCGTCGGGTCTAGTCTTAATCCCTGCCTGCTTCAAGAGCCGAAGGGTCTGCTCGAATCTATGCCGCCATCGTCGGGATTCCTCGAATTGTGTTTCCTTGTAGCGCCGCGCCGCGCGCCTCTCCAGTTCCAATGATGCCAGCAGCTCTCTGAGGACGTGGCGCGAGCTTGCTTCGAGCGTCCTCACTTCCGGGTGATTGCACGTTTCGGCGTATGCCTCGTTATCAAGACAGGAACGAATGACGGCGCAGGTTTCGAGCGCCAGGAAGAGAACGCGCGGGAGGCTTTTGTAAACTTCGACGGGATGAAAATAGTGTATGACCGGATGCTCGACGTGCGATTCGAGAAGCTCCTGAAGATCGCGCGTGGCCATGCGCAGCGTCGTCTCAAGACTGTAAAAGCGCCCGGCGACAAAGTGGTGCGTGATGAAAGCCGCGACATTCGCGCCCTCTTCCGCCTGATGATAAAAAGAGATGGCGACGGCGCGCTTGCGCTCCAGAGCGCTGTAAACCGTAATCAGATAAGTGATCGCCAGAGAGATCAGGGCAAACCCTGAAGCCGACTCGAACAGCGCCGTCAAACGCATCCCCGTTGTGTGCGGCGCGATGTCGCCATAGCCGACGGTCGTCAGCGTCGTCCCGCTGAAATAAACGGACGCCATAAAGGGCGAGCTGGCAGCGTCTCCCTGAACTGTAAAATTCGCGGGCATTCGCGGGTAATAAATCAGCGCAAAGCCCAGAGCCAATAGCACGATGAAGAGGATGATGAGAAACGGTTGGAGCAGTGGGCCGATGACGTTGAGCAAACGATGGCGACGGACGCGCGAGAGCTTGAAAGCGATGGCGCGGGCAACACTCCAGAGCGTGCGATTCAACATCTCACCAATCGGCCCGGAACGCGCCCGCGCATGAAGAATGGTCGCGTAAACGTCGTAAACGACCAATGCCAGGATGCTCAAGCCGAAGGCTGTATAGAAAGCGGTGCGCATAAAAGCAGGAGACAGAAAACAGAAGACAGGAGACAGAAGACAGGAGAAAAGAATATCTGTGAAAGCGGTTCTCCGCCTTATTATTCTGACTTCCGCCTCCTGGATTCTGTCTTCTGCTTTTCCCGTCCCTATTCTTTAATCAATTGACTCAAGACGTAAGGAAGGATGCCGCCGTGCTGGTAGTAATCGAGTTCAATGGGTGTGTCAATTCTGAGCGTGACGGGGACTTCTTCCATCTCGCCGTTGGCGCGACGAATGACGAGCGTCACTTCCTGCATCGGTCTGACAGCGCCTTTTTCCAGCCCGGTGATGTCGAAAACTTCTGTCCCGTCGAGCCTGAGTGATGCGGCGTTAGTGCCCTCTTTGAACTGGCAGGGCAGGATGCCCATGCCGACGAGATTGCTGCGATGAATACGCTCGAAGCTTTGCGCGATGACGACGCGCACGCCGAGAAGCTTTGTGCCCTTGGCAGCCCAGTCGCGCGAGCTTCCAGTGCCGTACTCCTGACCGGCGAAAACGATGAGCGGAATCCCTGCGGCCTGATAATGAACGGAAGCATCATAGATGCTCATCTGCTCTTTAATGGGTTGCAGGATGGTCACGCCGCCTTCCGTGCCGGGAGCCATCAGGTTCTTGATGCGGACGTTGGCGAACGTGCCGCGCACCATCACCTGATGATTGCCGCGCCGCGAGCCGTAGGAGTTGAAGTCTTCGACGCTGACTCCGCGCAGTTGCAGGTATTTTCCGGCAGGAGAGTTCGGCTTGATTGCTCCGGCTGGCGAGATGTGGTCGGTCGTCACGGAGTCGCCAAAGATGGCGAGCGGGCGTGCGCCGCGTATGTCGCAGAAAGCTCCCGCCACTGTACTGAACTTCTCGAAGTAGGGAGGCTCTTGAATGTAAGTTGATTGCGTGTCCCATTCGTAGACATCGCCCGTGCTGCTGGGAATCTCATTCCAGAGCGGATTCTGTTCGGCGAAATCGCTGTAGAGACTGCGATACGTTTCAGGATCAAGAGCCGCGCTCAAGAGATTGCTGATCTCTTCAAGCGTCGGCCAGATGTCGCGCAGGTATACGTCCTGCCCGTTTTTATCTTTACCCAATGGCTCGCGGCTCATGTCTATATTGACCCGCCCGGCGAGCGCAAAGGCGACGACGAGCGGCGGCGACATCAAAAAGTTTGCCTTGACGCTCTGGTGAACGCGCGCCTCAAAGTTGCGATTCCCCGAAAGCACGCTCGCTGCAATCAGATCGTTCTTCGTAATCACGTCTTCGATGCGGGGGTCAAGCGGCCCACTGTTTCCGATGCAGGTCGTGCAGCCGTAACCGACGAGATTGAAGCCGAGTTCATTCAGGTAGGGCTGGAGCTTCGTCTTTTCGAGATACTCTGTAACCACGCGCGAGCCCGGCGCGAGCGAGGTTTTCACGGAAGGGTCAACGATCAATCCTCGCTCGACAGCCTTCTTTGCCAGCAAGCCAGCAGCCAGCATGACGCTCGGGTTCGAGGTGTTGGTGCAGGAGGTGATGGCAGCGATGACCACGTCACCATGACCAAGGTCGTCGAAGCGCTCGGGAAATTCTCCGGGCGGAATCTCGCCGACGCGGTCGGGCGTCGGGCGATTGTTCATCATCTCGATCTCGGTCAAGGGGCTGGTGTCAATCCGGCTGGTGTGGATGTCTTCGCTTTCAGGAGTTGTTTCCGTCCGCTGCTCACCGCCGCCGACCAGAGCAGCAGCCGATTGCCTGAAGGCGTTGCGACCGACGCTGACATTGAAGCGCTTTGCCAAATCCTTTTTCGACTTGCCATAGCCGTTTTCGGTGACGGGATTGAGAAACAGGTTGGTAAATTTATCTTTCAGGTCGGGAAGCTCGATGCGATCCTGCGGTCGTTTCGGCCCGGCAACGCTCGGCTTGATTTCAGCCAGGTCAAGCTCAAGCACAGTGCTGTAATCGCACTCGCCTTGTTTGGGAATACCGAACAACCCCTGCGTCTGAAAATACTTTCTGACGGCTTCGACCTGTTCGGCTTCACGGCCTGTCGCCTGAAGATATTTGCAGGTCTCTTCGTCAACCGGGAAGAAGCCCATTGTCGCGCCGTATTCGGGAGCCATGTTACTGATGGTTGCGCGATCCGTCGCGGGCAAACTCGCCGCACCTTCGCCAAAGAACTCGACAAACTTGCCGACAACTTTTGCTGCCCTGAGCATCTCCGTCACACGCAGCACGAGGTCTGTCGCTGTCACACCTTCCGTCAAACTGCCGCTCATGTGAACGCCAACCACATCCGGTGTCAGAAAATAAACGGGTTGGCCGAGCATTCCCGCTTCGGCTTCGATTCCGCCGACGCCCCACGCGACGATGCCGAGACCGTTAATCATCGTCGTGTGTGAATCAGTGCCGACCAGTGTGTCCGGGTAGTAAATCCCATCTTTCTCCCAGACACCGCGCGCCAGGTATTCTAGATTGACCTGATGAACGATGCCGATGCCCGGAGGCACGACGCGAAAACCATCAAACGCCTGCATGCCCCATTTCAAAAACTGGTAGCGGGAGTTGTTGCGCTTAAACTCCATCTCCATGTTCTTCTGAAAGGCATCCGACGTGCTTGAGAAATCCACTTGAACCGAATGGTCAATCACCAAATCTACGGGGACGAGCGGCTCGATGATGCCCGTCTCCCTGCCCATCCGTTGAACAGCCGAGCGCATCGCCGCCAGGTCAACGAGCAGAGGCACGCCCGTGAAATCCTGCAAGAGCACGCGCGCCACGATGAACGGAATCTCTTCGGTGCGCTCGGCATTCGCCTTCCAGTTACAGAGTGTGCGCACGTCCTGTTCCCTGATTTTCTTTCCATCGTAATTTCTCAGGACGGATTCCAGCACGATGCGAATGCAGACGGGCAATCTTGAGACGGGGCCGACGCCCTCTTTTTCAAGCTGCGGCAAGGAATAGAACTGCCCCTGGCGTCCATCTGCGGGGCTGAAACTCTGGAGTGTATTGAAGAGATTATGCGGCATAAGAATTCAGCAATATCAACGGAAGTCACGGTGCGCGACAGTGCCCGGCAACGCACGGTGAAGATTGGATGAAATTGGGTTATTTTCGAGCAAAGTTCAGTGTAAAGATGCACGGCGGGAACGTCAAGCAAAGGCGTAAATTGGCAGTTGTGCAGTTTGAAAAGAGTGGAGGGAAAGTTGAGGTTCACCACAGAGACACAGAGGGGGCGCAGAGGAAGCAATCTTAAATACTAAATCTGAAATCTCAGATCTGCTGTATGTAATTGCTTATCTCTATGCAACCTCCGTGTCCTCTCCAGTCTCTGTGGTGAATCGCATCTGGGCGCGCATTCGATTTGAAATTGAACCATTACTCGACCCTTAAATGAAAGTGCGGGTGCGTTTTCTCAGCGGTTGCTTGTCCCTGACCAGTTTGAGGAAATCTTCGACCAGGTATGGGTCAAGTTCGCGTCCGGCCATCTCTAGCAGGGTGGTGAAGGCTTGTTGTTTTGTCAGCACTGGTTTGTATGAGCGCCGGGCGCGCAATGATGTGTAGACATCAACGATTGAAATGATGCGCGAAGCCAACGGGATTGCAATTCCAGAGAGACCTTCAGGATAACCATTGCCGTCCCAATGCTCATGATGATGAAGCACGGCGCGACGAATGACCTCCGTGGAACCGGGAAGCTTTGAAATAATGGTCGCTCCATAAGCGGAATGGAGCGACACGATTGCCCGCTCCTCTTCATCAAGCACGTCCGGCTTTAGGAGAATTGAAGGTGCGATAAAGTATTTCCCTATATCGTGCAGGTACGCGCCGACTTCGATTTCTTCGAGCGTCGGGCCTGAGCTTCCACCGCTGCACCCGCAGGCAGCGGCAAAGTGGCGGGCGAGCTGTGTCGTGGCATGTGCGTGCGGTTGAACGTGCGTGAATAATTCGGGCTGCGCTTCCTTGCTGACGGTGGAGATTACTCGTATCAAACTTGAGAGCGCTCTTTCGCTGACAGATTTCCCGTCAACGCCTGGCGCAAGCGGATACTTCATGGGGACATCTCCTTATTAGGGGTTTTAGCTTTGGAGATGCGTGTGTTGCAGCCTTCCTTCCGCACTAAAGAGGGGGCGGCGGCACAAGCCTGAAAAGCCGGCATTACATTACGCACTTACCCCCGACCCTATGTAGCAACTTGATAGCAGTTCTATTATGTTTGGATTGTGTACCATATGGCACACAATACGTTTTCGAGTTGGTTGTGAGCGGGTGAATTCCGGCGTGGGGGCGACTTCGGTGATTGCTCGTCTTCCGGCGCGTTTGTTATAGTGAAGACTATCAGCAATCAGCTATCAGCATTCGCTCCATTGATGTTCATCGGATGGAGAATTTTCCAGGCCGGAGGGCGCAAGGCTGAACGCTTATCAAGGAGACAAGGAAGATGCCCAAAAAGAAGCCGGAAGATTTCGAGTATCTGAGCAACAACCCGGATTTCGTGCCCGACCCTGATATTGAAGAGTTTATGGAAGAGGAGATTTCGCGTGCGCCGAAAGACCCGGACCTTCTTGCACAACGCCTGCGCAACAACACCGCAGCTTCACCCAGAGACGCGGGCGGTGATTTAGATGCAGCGTGGGAAGATGTCAACGACAGCGGCACGGAAACTATCTCCGGCGACAATCCAACACCCGACCAGTCTATTGTTGAAGAAAACGCAGCAGCCATCGGCGTCACCTACGAAGACAACGAAGAGCTTGATCTGCTGGAGAAGATAGAGCGGCGCGATCGCGACCGCTTCGAGCTTGATGAGCGATCAAAGACAGACGAAGACACAATTTGAAGTGGTCAGTGGTCAGTGGTCGGTGGTCAGTTAAAGGCAAGAAGAATAAAAACAAGAAGGCAGTAAAGACATGATGTGTCTCTCCTGCCTTTCTTTCTTTGAGCTGGCCACTGACCACTTATTTATGCGGTTGGAGAGTGATACTTTTGACAACGATTTTCTCCGAAGGATGTGAGGCTTCGGGTCTTCCCGGTGTTGCCGGCTCGACGGGTGCGCCCGCGATTACGTCTGCATTATTCATTCCCTCAATCACACGTCCAAAGACAGTATAATTTCCGTCAAAGCCCTGAACGCGCTTGAGCGTGATGTAGAACTGGGAGTTGCCTGTATCGCGCGCCTGCTCTTCTGTCACGCCCATATCGGGATTTGCGCCCTGTCGCGCTGCGCCAACAGTACCGCGCTCATACGGGATGTCGCTGAATTCTGCGGGCACGTCCGGGTAAGGCGAATCGCCGCCTCCATCGTTGTTCGGGTTGTCGTCTTTCGAGAATGGATCGCCGCCTTGAATAATCCCAAGCTGCGGACTGATCCGGTGAAACGCCGTCCCGTTATAAAAGCCTTCCTTGATGAGCTTCTTAAATCGTTCGACCATCTTCGGCGCGATGTTCGGATAAAGCTCGATCACTATTTTGCCGTAAGCCGGATTCTCCATCTCAATCACGGCTACTTCCATATCAGGTTCGGGCTTGACGCCTCGTTTGATATTCGCATTTAGATTGGTATCCGAATCCTTTGAGGCGGTCTTGCTCCCGCATCCCGCCATCAAAAAGATCAGCATGAGACCAGAGCACAAAACCGCATACGTCGGCTTAATCAATCGCCTGTTCACTATAAATTTGCCTCCACAAGAATGTACAAAAGCAGGAGACAGAATACAGGAGACAGAAGTCAGAATAAAAACAAAAGCGGGTTGCAGCCTATGATTCTGGATTCTGTCTCCTGCTTTTCCTCCTGTCTCCTGTCTTCTGTCTTCTGACTCCTGCCTTTAAAATTTCTTCCGGCTATCGAGCAGGATTGTGACCGGGCCATCGTTGACGAGTTCAACCTGCATCATGGCGCGAAAGCTTCCGGTCTCCACTCGCTCGACGTTGCGACGCGCTTCTCTGACGAACGCTTCATAAAGCGGCTCGGCCACTTCCGGCGGCGCGGCTTCGCTCCACGAAGGGCGTCGCCCGCGTCGCGCGTCCCCGTAGAGCGTGAACTGCGAAACGATCAACACCGCGCCGCCTACCTCCTGAACGGATAAATTCATGCGACCATCCGCATCGTCGAAGATACGGATGGTCGCAATTTTTTCGACGAGATACTTGATGTCCGTCTCGGCATCATCATGCGCCACGCCTAACAGCACGACGAGGCCGGAACCTATCTCGCCCAACACTTTCTCATCAACACTGACGCACGCACGCGTGACGCGCTGGAGCACGGCTCGCATCAGGCTTCTACTTCTCGTCTGGAATTATCAACACCTGTTCGGGAAGGATCAGGCCATTCTTCAATGCGTTTGCCTTTTCGATGAGCGGGTACAGATTGCCTTTGCCATAATATTTCTTGGCAATAGCGAAGAGGCTGTCCCCGGCTGCGACCGTGTGCGTCCGTTGCGACTTGGTGGGGTCTGGAGTCAGAGAGATGACGGAGGAGGCCTCGTGCTCGTCGCCTTTTCCCTTCGCCGCCCAGTAGTATTGCCAGAATCCGCCAGCGCCCTCGAAGGGAAACTTACGAGGATCGGAGCGCGAGCCATCGGTAATGATGTTGCGGTGTGTGGTGATGTCCTCTGTAGCCAGATTGAACTTCTCGGTCAGCCAGGCGCACAACTCGGCCACGCTTTTCACCTGGGCATCGGTATAGACAGGACTCAACGAGAGATCGGCTTTCTGCACAATTTCAATCCCGATGGTCACCTTGTTGACCTGACCGTTGGCCGCTCCACGAAATCTGGTGGCGCGTCCGGCGTGGATGCAGTAGAACTTTGCGAGGTCAGGATTCAATTTCCAGATGCTGCCATCTCGCTCGACCGTGAAGTCGACACTGACCGGGCGGCCATCGCCGGGATTGGCCAGATAGAGCGTGTCACCATGTTTTCCTGAGCCTGCCGTATCGTGTAGAACGATGCCCAGAATTTTCGTGCGTCCCGGCTTGATGTTCTTGGCTTTAAGTTCTGTCCAGGTGGGTTGTTTCATCGTCTGTGCCTCCAGCACTAGCTCGCCCTCTGAAGCGAACGGGTAAATTTTCTTTCCGGGTTGATGTAACTCTGCTCGCCACATCACGAAACTCGCGCTGAGAGTCGTGGAGCGATGGGGATATTACTGAAGCGGCCAGATAATACCACAAAAGCGAAGATGCTTTCGTCAGCATTGGATATTTATGATAACGCCGATTGGGAAAGCAGCGCAGATCAAGATTTCTTCGGCGGGCGGCTCGGCCTGATCTCGATACGGCTTGGCAGGCTGCGCTCGTCCGTGTGAAGCAGATCAACCACGACGCGGGCGATGTCTGCGGGCTGCAACTGCCAGCTTTTACTCTCGTCCGGCTCTTCATTCCCGAAATGCGTGTTGACCGAGCCGGGCATGATGTAGCTGACCTTGATGCCGTCGTGCCGCACCTCCTGCATCATCGCTTCGCTGAAACCGTTGAGGCCGAATTTCGAGGCATTGTAGGCCGTCATCTGCGGGTGCGCGTTTGTGCCCGCCAGCGAAGAGATGTTGATGATGTAGCCGCCGCTGCGCTTCTTCATCTCTGGGATCGCTTCGCGGCAGCAATAGAAGACGCCGAAGAGATTTGTTTCCAGCACCGCGCGGAAATCCTCCGGCTCGGTTTCCTCGACCCGCCCGAAGATGCCAATGCCCGCGTTATTGACCAGCACATCGAGGCCGCCAAACTCCGCGACCGTATGTTCGACGAGAGCCTTCACCTCATCGTAATCGCGCACGTCACACACCGCGCCGGTCACGCCACCCTCACCCGCGTCGCCTAGCTCCCTGACAGCCTGCTCAACTTCATCCGCATGCCGCGCGCTGATGCACACGTTCATTCCCTCGCGCATCAGAGCCTCCGCAATCGCACGCCCAATTCCCTTCGTGCTTCCCGTGACAATCGCTATTTTGCCGTTGAGATTCATAATCAAAAGCCGTAACAGGTGACAAGTGACAGGTGACAGGTTAGAACAAGCTTTTACTTGTCACCTGTCACTTGTCACCTGTCACGCATTGAGTTTCTCCTTCAATCTTTCGTTGACCACTTTCGGATTCGCTTTGCCTTTTGAGGCTTTCATCACCTGTCCGACGAAGAAGCCGAAGAGGGTTTCTTTGCCTGCGCGGTATTGTTCAAGTTGCTGCGGCGAGGCTGCGACCACCTGCTCGATGATGGTGTCAATCTCGCCCGTGTCGCTTAACTGCACCAGCCCTCGCTCTTCGACAATAGCAGCGGCTGTCTTGCCTGATGCGAACATCTCGACCAGCACATCTTTGCCCTGTTTGCCGCTGATCTTACCTTCGTCAATCAGACGCAGCAGCGCGGCGAGTTCTTGCGGAGAGACGGGGCAACGCTCCGCCGTGATGCCTGCCGCTTCCATCTCGCGCAAGAGTTCTGACCTGATCCAGTTGGCGGCTGTGCGCGGGTCATTGGTAGCCTGGGTCGCCTGCTCGTAGTAATCTGCGAGAGCGCGATTGGACGTTAATTGTGCGGCGTCGTTGTATGACAGATTGTACTCTTCCATGAAACGATTGCGACGCACGTCCGGCAATTCGGGCAGAGACTCGCGCACGCTCTCGATTAATTCTTGTGAGATAATAAGCGGCGGCAAATCCGGCTCAGGAAAGTAGCGATAATCGTGCGCCTCTTCCTTCGAGCGCATGACGCGCGTCTCGGCAGCGCGCTCGTCCCACAGGCGTGTCTCCTGAGCAACGCGCCCGCCCGATTCGATCAGTGCGATCTGCCGTTCAATCTCAAACTCGATAGCGCGTTGCATGAAACGCACGGAGTTGAGATTCTTCAACTCGACCTTTGTCCCGAAATTCTCATCCCCAATCCGCCGCACGGAGACGTTGGCTTCACAGCGCAAGTTTCCCTTCTCCATGTCCGCGTCCGAAGCGCCGACCCATTGTAAAGCCTGGCGCACGTGGTTGACATAATCATAAGCCTGCCACGATGAGCGAAAGTCCGGCTCGGTGACGATTTCCGCCAGCGGTGTTCCGGCGCGGTTGAGATCAATGTAGGAGTAACGATCAACTTCCGGCAAACCTTCGTGGACGTTCTTGCCCGCGTCTTCTTCCAGATGAAGGCGTGTGATCCGAACTTTCAGAGGTCGCCACTCGCGCGCGTGACCACCTTCGTCGCGCTCGGCGGTCATAATCTCCAACTCGCCGCGCTCTGAGAAAGGCTGGTCGTATTGCGAGATTTGATAGCCCTTCGGCAGGTCTGGATAAAAATAGTTCTTGCGCGCGAAGATTGATTTTTCGTTAATCTGTAGGGAAAGGGCGAGAGCCGCACGCGCGCCGAGTTCGATAGCGCGGCGATTCAGTACGGGCAACGCGCCCGGCAATCCCAGACAGACCGGACAAGTGTTCGCATTCGGCTCATCCCCGAACCGCGTCGAACACCCGCAAAAGATTTTCGACGCCGTGCTCAATTGAGCATGAATCTCAAGACCGATGACAGTTTCCCATCCAGTTTTCATAAATAGTTAAGAGAATACAGAAGACAGGAGTCAGAAGTCAGAAGGGATCAGGCGGAGAACCGCTTTCACAGATATTCTTTTCTCCTGTCTCCTGCTTTATTGTCTCAGCCAGCCTGGTTGCGCGCCAGCGCGACGGGCTTCTTCTTCGAGCAAGCGCCAGCGCGTTTGAAGTCCCGCTTGCGCTGCCTCTAATTCGTGCAGACGAAAGATGAGATTCGCTCGCTCTCCGGCATAATCATAATTCGCGTAGGGTACACCAAAGGATGTCACAGCCGGGGCGATAATCCCCTGGGCGATGCCGCCGCGCCGCCCGAAACCTCTGGAAGCGAGCCCAGCATTAAGCCGCACGCGGCCTGGTGGTGTCGCGCCGCCGAAAGCTAGAAAGCCCGTGACTTGTGCGCCGCTGGTGTTTCCACGCATGAAGCCAGGATTCCCTGTCACAACGGGAAACCTTGTGGCCGGATGCCGCCACCGAAAAGTCGGCGCAACATTTGTGACGAGACCGTATGTTCCCACGTCCACACCCTCAGGAATTTCTGCCAGCCGTGCGCGGACATAAATCACCTGTGCGTCGAGAGCGGCAATCTCAGTTCGCAATTGGGTTGACCGTGTTCGCCAGTAATTTTCCGCCTGAACTTCTTCCATCCGGCTCTGGCGCGCTGTTTCGCTCAGGCGCTTTGTTTCTTCATCGTTGCGGCGGCGCACCTCTTCAAGCGATGGCAGCCCCAATTCCATGCGGCGACGCTCGTACTCTTGCTCGCTCATCTGGCGCGCGCGGCGCGCAGCTTCGATGTCCTGCTTCGTCAACTCTCTTCGGGACGCTCGCGACCGCGTTGCTACGCTCCTGGCTGTTGCCTGCTGTTCTGCACGTTTGAGCAGACCACCCGCTGGCTCTTTGTTGGCGCGTTCTGTGGCCTCAATATCAATGCTCGACATGAGGAGCGTGATGTTGATGCCGGGCGAGGCTTCATACGTCAGCGTTAGCTTCGTCACCGTAAATGTTGCTGGGATTTCCAGGCGACGCCCGCTCCGCAGGATGACTGTGTAGGCACAGGCAACGACGGGCAGCAGCAGGGCGAGCATGACGGCGCAGCCAAGGCGTGCGGCAGACAGCGTAAATCCATTCCGGCTGAAGCCCCGTAAATATCCTTTGAGCGCATGAAACATCGTCGGTTTGCTCCTACATCATCAGAAAATCGCGTTGTTTTCGTTCGTGAGTATAACACTCACAGAAATTGGCGCTCAAACTGTGGAGATGAGTGTCCTGTGCAAGACAGCAAAAATCCTTGCCGACAAAGGGCGTGTTTGGTGTACAATCCGCCCATCCTAAGCCTTCGCTCGCAGTTTGAAAACACGCGGAAGCGTCCTTTGAGAAAGACGATGCGACCGCTCCCGGTTGTGAACACTTTTCTCAAAAAGGAGAGATAAAAGATAATTATGGCAAAAACCATCTGCAAACTTCTTGGTGTGGTCTTCCTTCTCGTCGGGATCATCGGGTTTGTTAAGCCCGACCTGATGGGCACTCACCTGAGTATGGCGCACAATCTGGTGCACATTCTTTCAGGTATCATCGCTCTCTACTTCGGCTTCGCTGGTTCGCTCAGCGGCGCGCGCGGCTTCGCTCTGGCCTTTGGAGCTGTCTATCTGCTGCTTGGCATTGTCGGCTTCATCATGGGTGCGCCAGGAACGTCAGCCATCGCTAACATGACGATGGAAGATAGTCGTCTGTGGAAGGTCATCCCCGGCACACTGGAACTGGGAACGGCTGACCATGCGATTCATATCCTGCTCGGCATAGTTTTCCTGGTGGGCGCGCTGATGACGAAGTCTGATGCTGCACGAGCGATAGACTAAGAACATTTTAGATTGCGGATTACGGAATGCGGATTTTAAGAGCGTCCCTCAATCGCTCTTAAAATCCGCAATCTGAATTCTGAAATCTAAAATCGGAAGCTTGCTCCGCCTCTTCCCACAATGCCGGGGGCGCGAAATCCGTTTTCAAAATACTTCCGATCAAAAATATTATCCGCGCCGCCGAACAGAACCAGGACTACATCTTCAGACAGAGGCCGCTCGTAAGAGAGATGCGCGTCCGCCTTCGTGTAACCCCTGAAAGTGAGGATGGCCTGCCTGCTAAAATCGCTGGTAAAGACGGGAGCGATGTACGCGCCTGTGTGGTTGAGATCGAAGCTGACGAGCAGGGCGCGGTAGCGTTGATTGAGCGTCAGCCCGAAGAGATGACGCGGGATGACGTACTCTGGCTGTAAGCCTGAGCCGGGCACAAACTGATCGCTGTTCGTGTAGGTGTACGACGCACGTAAATCCGTGCCGCGATGCGGCGCGGCTTCCACGTAGCTCTCGACACCGCGCGACAGCCCGCCCGGACGATTGATGTAACCTCCGAAACGTCCCAAACCCAGCGGGTCAATCACAAATCCCCTGAAAGCAATGGCGCGTTGTAGGCGAGTGTAGAAATAGGTCGCACCGAAGCGCAGGCGATCCCCGTAGAGACGCTGGTCAAAGCCGCCGTCAATGCCGATGGATTGCTCGGCTCTGACGGTCGCATCTCCGACCCGCTGCGGCGAACTCCCAATCACCGCTTCACCAAAACGCTCGAACAAAGAGGGAGCGCGAAAGCCGTTGCCGACGTGCGCGCGCAGCTTCGTGCCTGTCGTGCGAATAAAATAAGCGATTGCGCCATCGCCCGTGACTGAAGTTTTAGCCTCGATGCCACTCAAAACTCCGGGTCGGTCGTCTGCGCTGACACGGTAAAACTGCCCGCGCATACCCAATGAGATTTGCAGGCGATCATTGAGCAGAAAGATTTGGTCTTGCCCGAAGACGGCGAACGTGCGCTGGCGGTCGGTCGTGCCGTTGAGTAGAGAGAATGAAGGAAAAGATTCCTGAAAGAGCGACTCGCGCTCATATTCCATTCCGGCTGTCAGGAGATTCGCGCGCCCCAATCGGAAGTTGGCGCGAGCGTCGAGCGTGTCGGTCGAGCCGTTGTTGGTGCTGTTGAACTCGAAATCACCGAACGGGAAAAAGGAGGCGAAGCGCGGATCAACCTGCGCCCCGTTGTAATTCCGCCGCTGCGACGAAACGCGCTGGTAAGCGACCGAGTAAGAGAAAAGCTCATTAACGCTTTGCGAGAGGCGGACGCTCGCCACCAGCAGGCGATTGCGTCGTCCCTGATCCGGGTTATTCGTGTCAGGTTGAAAGGTGACGCCCTCGATGGCCGACGGATAAAGCTCGGCGGACGTGAACGCGCCGGAGAGCGCAAACGGATCGTTGTTGACGCGGGCGTTGGAGAGCGTGCCGTAAAAGTTTGCGCTCAACTGGACGGAAGGCGTCGCATCAAACTGAAAACGCGCGCCAAGGCCCGTGTTGCCGTACTCGTCATTGCCATCAACGCCGCGTCTGACATCAATGCGCGCCAGCCCGAAGCTATAGCCGGCTCGTCGCCCGATGCCGCCGGAACCTTTCAGGCGCTCACGAGAGAGACCGAGGTTGCCGCCCTCAAAACTAGCCTCATATCGCGCACGGCCTGCGCCTGTCTTCGGGACAAGATTGATAACTCCGCCGATAGCGTTTGTGCCGTAGATGGAAGACCCGGAGCCTCGCAGGATTTCGACGCGGTCGAGGTCTGCGGGCAGAATGTCAGTGATGAAAGGCAACGCCGAGCCATCTATGTATGCAGCATCGCGCACACGCAAACCGTCTAAAAGAATCGCCGTATCGGGATTTCTCTGCCCGCGCAGGCGTAAGCTTGTGATTGCGCCGTATGAGCCTTGCTGCTGCACACGCAACCCCGGCGTGCCACGCAGAGCTTCCGCTAATGTCAACTCGCGCCTTGCTTCAATCTGCTCTTCTTCGACGAGTGTGACAGCTTTCGAGACTTCGTCGGCGCGCTGCGGTGTGCCGGTCGCTACGACCACCACGTTTTCGTTGACCGTCCCGACCGAAAGCACGAAATCACGGTCAGCTTTTTGCCCACGTTCGACACGCAACTCCTCGGAAGTTGTGACAGCAAACCCGCGCGCCGCCACCTCCAAAATATAATCGCCGGGCGCGAGGCCGTTAAAGGCATAGATGCCCTCTTCGTTAGTCCGCGCGAAGAGCCGGATGCCTGCGCGCGAGCGTAAATGCACTTCTGCGCCCGGCACACTCGCGCCGCGCTCATCCGTGATGTGCCCTGAAACGGTTGCGCCGCTTTGTGCGAAGACGCTGGTTGAGAATGAAAAGAGAAGAATCAGCAGAGCAGCAGTAATGATGCTCGCCAGTTTCGTTAGCGCGACAGGTTGCCCTGTCTCTTTGATGGAATGTGTCATGGTAGCTTCTCCTGCCCGTCGCAGTACGAGCTTGAAAGTGAGCAACGGACAGGTCTCCTGACTCGCGGTTCTGAGCTTCAAACAATGCTCGCCCGCCCTCCGCGCCTTCCCGCGAAAGTGAGGGATGAGGGATGAGGGATGAGGGATGAATGAAAAGCTGTTGCCTTTTATTCATCCCTCATCCCTCATCCTTCATCCCTCCTTCCCCAGTGGCCTGATTTCGGAGCGCAGTCACCGCTTACAGTTGCGCGGGCAGTGGCGGCTTCGCACCGCCTTCCCTCTGGTCCGTCGCCCGGTTTTTAATTCGACCGGCGCGCTTCATGCACCGGCGTGATGCGTGGCGCGCCCGTCACCGGATGCGCGTCCACTAAAATCTGAATCTCGAAAACTTCCCGCAAAAGCTCCGGCGTCAAAACCTCTCGCGGCGTCCCGGCAGCGAGCGTCCTTCCCTGTAAAAGCAAGAGGACGCGATCCGCGAACGCCGCCGCAAGATTGATGTCGTGCGTCACGACGATTGCTGCCGTTTGCTTTTGATCGCAACGCGCACGAACAAGCTGAAGCACAGTCGCCTGGTGCGCGAGGTCTAGATTGGCCGTCGGTTCATCCAGCAGCAGAATGCCCGCTTCCGTGGCTAGCGCACGCGCCAGCACCGCGCGTTGACGCTCGCCGCCTGAAAGCTCGCTCATCAGCCGCGCGCTAAAATCCTCCAGCTCGGTTTCGCGCAAGACTTCCTGAGCAACCAACACGTCCCGCTCCGTCTCCCAGCCCCACGCGCCCATTCCCGACCACGCATAGCGCCCGCCAAGCACAAACTCCATGACCGTCACAGGGAAACGTAGCTCTGCTTCCTGCGCGACGACGGCGATGCGTCGCCCGACGGCGCGACGCGCGAAGGAACGCAAAAGCTTTCCGTCAAGCCTGATCTCTCCGTGCGAGGGCAAAAGCGCACCATTCAACGCCCGCATCAAAGTGGACTTCCCTGCACCGTTCGGCCCAATAATCGCCGTCACTTCACCCGGCACGGCACGCAAAGAGACACCTGCGACCGCAACGCGTTCGTCATAGTTCACGCTAATCTCAGAGGCTTCCAGCATCTTCAACCTCGTCTGAGCAAATAAATGAAAAGCGGTGCGCCGATGAGCGCGGTGATCGCGCCGACAGGCAATTCACGCGGCGCGATGACGGTGCGAGCAACCGTGTCGGCAACGATGACGAAGACTGCGCCCGCGAGAGCCGCCGCCGGAATCGCCGTCCGGTTGTCACTCCCGATTGCTAGACGCACGAGATGGGGGACGACGAGCCCGACGTATCCGACCGAGCCCGAAGACGCGACCGATGCGCCGACCAGCAAGCTTGCTGCCAGAAAAACAATCAAGCGCACGCGCTCCACTTCGACGCCGAGATCAAAAGCGTCGCGCTCGCCGAGCATCAGCAGATTCAGGGAGCGCGCATGAAGGGTGAGCACAACTGTGCCGATGACGGCGGCGATGATTGCGATGATGAGCAGGCTTGAGCTTGCGCCGGAAAGATCGCCCAGCAGCCAGAAAGTGAAAGAGCGGATGCGCGTGGCATCCATCATGGTCGTGATGAAGACAATGGCCGATGAAAGAAACGTCGTCACAATCACGCCCGCGAGAATCAGTTTTTCGGGAGTCGCGCCCGTGCGCCCTCGCGCCAGGCGATAGACGACGAATGTTGAGCTGAGTGCGCCCACGAAAGCCATCACGGGTCGCAGCCACTCGCTGCCCTGACCAGTCCCGAAGAAGACCAGGGCAACCATCGTGCCGACCGCCGCGCCGTTCGAGATGCCAAGCAGGTAAGGCTCGGCCAGCGGGTTTCTCAAGAGCGCCTGGTAGCCCGCGCCCGCAGTCGCCAGCGACGCGCCGACGCTTGCCGCCAGCAGGATTCGCGGCAGGCGGATGTCAAACAGGATCGCGCTTTGCTCCGGCGATAAGCCGCAGGTTGAAAAGCCTCCCGTAAAGAGCGCGCAGAGAGAAGAGGCAAACGGCAAACGCTCTGCGCCGATAACCGAGGCGACGACGATGAAGAGAAACAGCGCGACCAGCAGCGCAAGGCAGATTAAAATGGTGCGGCGCAGAGTTGAACGCGCACCGCGCACGAGATTTTGCTGGACGGCAATCGTCATCGTCTTCACTGCTCGGCTACTGCTTGAAAGCTTCTGGATGAAGCACGCGCGCAATTTGCTCTAAACCTTCGACGAGTCGCGGCCCGGGGCGCGAAAGATAGTCGCCGTTGATTCCGTAAACGCGCTTGTTGATAACTGCCGGAGATTTCTGCAAGGCGGCGGCAACTTCCATCTTCTCGCCACCCGTCGCCATGATGATCGCTTCGGGGCGAGAAGCCAGAGCCGCCTCGTCGCTGTAGCGCATCCACTCGCCTTCGACTTCCGCAGTCACAGATTTGCCTCCCGCGCGTCGAATCAAATCCGTAATCCAGGACTTGCGCCCCGCCGTCCACAGCGGCGACGGCGAGACCTGATAAAAGACGGTCACAGGTGGACGCGACTTAACGGCATCTTCGACTGCCGCCGCGCGGGTGCGCAAACTGTTGACGAGCGTTTCAGCCTGCTCCTGTTGCCCCAGCAGGTCGCCGACTGTCTTGATGGAGCGAAAGATGCCTTCAAGGTCGTGCGGGTCTGTGACGAAGACGGCGATGCCGCGTTCATCCAGTTGTTTGGTGAAAATTTCCAGTTGCGAAGCTGTGGAGACAAGGATGAGTTCAGGCCGAAGCGCGATGATTCGCTCGATGTTCGGTTGAAGAGTGTCGCCGACTTTTGCCACCTGCTTGGCTTGCTCAGGGTAATCGCAAAAGGTCGTGTTGCCGACCAGACGGTCGCCTGCCCCTACGGCGTAAACAATCTCCGTCAGATTCGGCGCAAGCGTCACGATGCGTTGCGGACGCACGGGCACGCGCACGCGTTTCCCGGCTTCGTCCGTCACTTCGCGCGTCTCGGTGGCGTTTGCGGGCGCACCCGTTTCACGCCGCGATGAGCAAGATAGCGCGCAAGCGGAGACGATTAACGCCAACGCGAGTATGAGTCTGAAGCTGATTGTGTTTGATTTTGACAAAAATCCCGTCGCTTTCCTGCGCGCCAGAGCGTATGGCTGGCAGGCTGGCGACGGGATTGTTCACTTTGTAAAGAGTAAGGAGAATACCCGGCGTGCGGCCTGAACACCCTGACGCGAGGCGCTCACAAGGCTGCAAAGTAACATCAACGGGCAGGTCTCCTGGCTTAGAAAGGCAAAAGGTAAAAGTTAAAAGGGAAAAGTGAGGCTGAAACCACATTTAAATTAAACGTGGCTCTCCGCCAGACTTTTGCCTTTTACCTTTTTCCTTTTGCCTTCTTCACAGTGGCGCGACCGCGCGGGATTCACACCCGCTTCCCTATTCTCCCCGCTCTTTGACACGGGGCACCCGGACGTTTCTTTCTGAAAAGAACAATGGAAACTTAAAAATATCGTTTCCCTCTTTGACGTGCGGCGCGGACGTTATCACGCTCGCACAGGAAAAGTCAAAAGGCGGCAGAAGAGGCTGACGGCTGAAGCAGGATGCGTCCCGGTTGTCCGGTAACTTATTGCTTCTGGCCGGAACTTCCCAGGTGCTTGGTCGTCTCTTCGGTAACACTAAAGTTGGGAGTGATAAATTCGGTCGTGTCTGCTGGACGCAGAGAAGGACGTGCCGCTTCAGTTTCCAGCAGGTCGGGTTTCGTTGATAGTTTTTTCACGGCAACTTCGCCGAGCCTTTTGCTGACGACCAGACCGTTAATCAGCAAGCCTATCCCGACGGAAAAAGGAATCACTCCGACAATCCAGACGTGGCTGAGAATTGCCGCGACATGCGCCGGAATCACGCCGCTGGTAATAAGGCCCTGCATGAAAACAAAAAGGAAGATCATCAATCCAACGCCAGCGCAACTCGTGATGACGCCAGCTTTGACTTCATTGGCGCATTTCGTCTCCGGCGTAATGCCCAGCCGACGCTCCATCTCTGCTCTGCGTCTTTTGCTTTCCTCTTCGGAGAGTAACATCTGGGCGACCCAGGTCTTGCTCCAATCAAACTTCTCTTCCATCTCGCCCGTCTCTAGTGTCGCGACGGCCTCGCGCACGGTCTGTAAATTCGCTCCGCACGATTTGCAGAATCTCAACTCATCACTTTGATTAGAGCCACACTTTGGACAGTACATAAGATGCTCCTGCCGGACGTTCCTGCAATGATACGACGATTATAGCCTCATTGTTCTTACTTTCGGGCACAGAAATCGCTGTCGCACTCTTCGCTTTTGCGTTCCGCTCTATGCGTCGAGTAAGATTCCCCTTCTTCAAATCCAGCCGGAGGAGCAATCTCAGTAGATGATTAAGACTGTGGAATGGACAGACGAAGGTGTGCGGATGCTCGACCAGCGCATCCTGCCGACCGAAGAAAAGTATCTGATGCTTCGTTCATACGAAGAAGTTGCGGATGCTATCAAGAAGATGGTCGTGCGGGGCGCTCCGGCCATCGGCGTCTCTGCTGCGATGGGTCTGGCTCTCGGCGCAAGTCAATCGGTTGGAACTTCTATCGCTGACCTCGAATTCGATTTCGATTACATGTGCGACGTGATGTCGAAGACGCGCCCCACGGCAGTCAATCTCTTCTGGGCAATCGAGAGGATGCGCGCGGCATTCAAGCGCGCAAAGGCGGAGACGGAGGATGTAGAAGAAGCGAAAAAACGCCTGGTCATCGAAGCACAGTTGATTTTCAAGGAAGATATTGCGGCCAACAGGAGCTTGGGTCGCTTCGGCGGCGAATTGATTCCTGACGGCTCGACTGTGTTGACGCATTGCAACGCGGGCGCTCTCGCCACCGCCGGGGATTACGGCACGGCGCTCGGCGTCATTCGCGGCGCACGCGATGCAGGCAAGCGCATTGCCGTCATCGCAGATGAGACACGTCCTTTCCTGCAAGGCGCGCGGCTCACCGCGTGGGAGTTGGCCAAAGATGAGATTCCCGTCACCTTGATTACCGATAACATGGCCGGGCACGTGATGAAGCAGGGCCAGGTTGACGCGGTCGTCGTCGGCGCTGATCGCATCGCTGCGAATGGCGACACGGCGAATAAGATTGGAACATACATGGTCGCCGTGCTCGCACGCCAGCACGACATTCCCTTCTACGTCGCCGCCCCGATCTCTACGCTCGACCTTACGCTCAAGTCCGGCGATGAAATTCCTATTGAGGAACGCGACCGACGCGAAGTTACACACATGCGCGAATACCAGCTCGCGCCCGACGGCATAGACGTTCAGAACTTTGCCTTTGATGTGACGCCTAACGAATTGATCGCCGCCATCATCACGGACAAGGGCGTCGCACGGCAGCCCTACACTGAGAGTTTGCGGAAGATGGTCGAGGGTTGAGAGGGCGGGTTAGACGGCGAAACGGCTTTGCTTCCACCATTCAATCGTCTGGCGCAAACCTTCCTCAAGACTTGTTTGCGGTTCGTAACCTAACATTTTGCGGGCGCGCGTGATGTCTGCCAGGCTGTGACGCACGTCACCCGCGCGCGGCTCTCTGTATTCAGCCTGCGCCTCGTTGCGTCCCGTGATGCTTTTGAGAATGCTCAAAAGCTGATTGAGGGTCGTTCTTTCGCCGCGCGCGAAGTTGATTACCTGACCAACTCCGGTTGTAGTCTCTGAGGCGCGCATGTTGGCCGCAACAACGTCTGCAATATAAGTGAAGTCGCGCGACTGCTCGCCATCACCGTAGATAATCGGGCGCTCACCGCTAAGGAGCGCGCTAATGAAGCGCGAGATGACGCCGGAATATTCGGAGCTTGGGTCCTGGCGCGGCCCGAAGACGTTAAAGTAGCGCAGGCAGACGGTCTCAAGATTGTAAGCGCGTGTGAAGACCTGGCAATAATATTCGCCAACGAGTTTGGCGACAGCATAGGGCGAGAGAGGGTCGGGGCGCATTTCCTCCTCCTTCGGCAGCGTCGGCTGATCGCCGTAGGCCGAGCTGGAAGCAGCATAGACAACCCGGCGCACTCCGCTTGAACGCGCGGCATTGAGCAGGGAGAAGGTCGCATCCACACACGCGACGTGAGTCTCGACAGGATTTTTGACAGAGCGCGGGACTGAAGGTATCGCTGCTTCATGAAAGATAAGCTCGACATCTTCGAGGGCGCGGCGCAATGCTCGCTCGTCCGCCAGACTCGCTTGCTGGAAATCAATCTCGCCACCGATCTCTTCGAGATTTTCCCGGTGGCCTGTCGAAAGATCATCAATTACACGCACCCGCGCCCCACGCGCGGCCAACCCTTGCGCGATGTGCGACCCGATGAATCCCGCGCCGCCTGTGACAAGTACGATTCCAGAGAGAGACATGGTCAGTTTTCAGTTTTGAGTTTTGAGTTTTCAGTAACAGCAACCAGGTCTTTGCTGAAAACTGAAAACCGAAAACTGAAAACTGCTTTTCACCTTCCTACTCCAATGTAATCAAAGCCGAGTTCGCGCATGGCGTCTGGTTCGTAGATATTACGAAGGTCTGCAATCCTGGGCGTGCGCATCAAGCTGCGGATGCGCTTCATGTCCAGAGCGCGAAATTGATTCCACTCGGTCATGAAGACGAGCACGTCCGCTCCTTCGACCGCGGCATACTCGTCTTCCGCGTATGAAATATCAGGGAGAATTTTTCGTGCCTCTTCTATCGCCACAGGATCGTATGCCCTTACGGTCGCGCCGCGCTCCACGAGGCCGCGAATGATGTCGATGGATGGAGCTTCGCGCATATCATTGGTTTCCGGCTTAAACGAAAGCCCAAGCACGGTGACGAGCTTGCCCTTGAGATTGGTCGCCAGCTTTTCAATCTTTGGGATCATCGTGGCGCGCTGGCGCTCGTTGACTTCGATGACGGCGTCAACGATCAACGACTGGCCACCGAACTGGCGGGCGATGGATGAGAGCGCACGTGTATCTTTCGGGAAACATGAGCCGCCAAAACCTGGCCCCGGATGCAGGAACTTGCGACCAATGCGCCCGTCCATCCCCATGGCTCGCGCCACATCATGGACGTCGCAACCTATAAGGTCGCAAAGGTTGGCCATTTCGTTGATGAAAGAAATTTTGGTGGCGAGGAAAGCGTTAGCGGCGTACTTGATTAATTCTGCGGCTTCGAGCGAAGTAATGATGAACGGCGTTTCGATCAAGTAGAGCGGGCGATAGAGGTCTTTCATAATCGCAATCGCTTCTTCGTCGGGGCTCCCGATAACGACGCGGTCGGGACGCATGAAATCATCAATGGCTGCACCTTCGCGCAGGAATTCAGGATTCGAGACGATCCCGAAATTGTTTTGCCCCTTCTGGTGCTCGCGAATCAATTTTCGCAGGCGTTGTCCTGTGCCGACCGGAACGGTTGACTTGGTGACGATCACCTTATAGCCGTCCAGATACTCAGCGATGGAGCGGGCTGCCGCCTCTATGTAACTAAGATCAGCAGAGCCGTCTTCTCTCGGAGGCGTGCCGACAGCGATGAAAATAACAAGCGCTCGCTCGACCGCTTGTTTCAGGTCGGTCGTAAAGTGCAAGCGGCCAGCCTGTATGTTTTTAGCAACTAATTGCTCAAGACCGGGCTCGTAGATGGGAATCAAGCCCTCGGAGAGCTGTGCGATCTTTTCCCGGTCAACGTCAACGCAAATCACGTCAACGCCAAATTCCGCAAAGCACGCACCGGTGACAAGTCCGACATACCCTGAGCCGATTACCGCAACATGCATTTTTCTAGTGAACAGCAAATAGTGAATAGTAAATGGCGTAAAGCAGAGCGCGATTCTTAAAACTGCTATTTACCATTAACCATTTACTATTCGCCGCCGACAAGCAAAACCTTGCGGGTCACGCGCGCCCGAGATGTCGCGTGACCCGCAAGGTTGTAGTTAGTTTCTAACCGTGCGGGGGGTTAAAGCCTGCACGGGGTTAGTTTGACGAGTTCGCGTCGGTTACTTGGTAAGACTGACAACCGTCGCCGTGCCGCCGAATTCAAGATCGTTGTTCCCGCTTCGGCTGGCCAGGATTGCTGCTGCAATCGCACCGCCCGCCGCGAGAAGCAAAGCTGCCAACGCTCCGCCGCCGATACCCTTCATGCCTTCCGTTTTGAGACGGGTGCAACGAGTGCCCGGCGCAGCCTGACCGGCTGTGTCCTGCGAACCGGCAGCGATCTGCGAAACCTTACTTCCGGCGCGCAGCTCGACTTTGCCTACCTGGGTAGCAACGATGGTGTTGCCGCATTCGGTGTCAACGGTAAAAGCATCAGCCTGAGTGTTGTCGGCGATGACCGAGCCGTCTTTGGTGTTGACGGTCGCCCAAACATTTGCCGGAATTGAAACGCGAGTGCGTCCAGATTCAAGCATCGCTGTAATACTCGACTCATTGAAGCTGATCTTCATGGTCGTGTCTGGCAAAAGTTCGACGCGGCCTAGTTTGCCGAGGCTGACAACGGCGCTGCTGCCCTTGGCTGTTTGAACGGTGCTGTCTGAAAAGATGGTCGCACCTGAGATCGCGTTCATGCCGTTGACGGTGACCTGACCGGAGACCGATAACTCACCGGACGCACCCGTTTGGCCCAACTGCCCTGGCGTTGCCAGCACTACCATCGAGTACACGCTCAAGACGGCTACTGCCAGGCAGAACGCAATGGACTTGCGGCTCCAAGTTCTGCTAATCATTAATTCTCCTCCCGTAAATTGAAAAAAGTTTTTAGAGCGCGCCGCGAACCCAGAAAAGACTCGCAGGAGGTGGAAATTCGTCCTTCTCGCTAGACCCACCTCGACATTTCAAAACCCGACCGCGCGAAACATTCCTTAAAAAAGCAGGCATGACACCCACAAGGGGCTTCAATATCTCCGCCTTTTTACACGAATCCTAGCCCTCTGTCAACAAAGATTTGCTTAAAGGTGACGATAACTTAGCACACTCCAAGCGCTTTTTCCAGATTATTTTACGCGGACTTGCCCCTGCCATCCCCAGGGCATCTTTATTGCCCTCATCCATCCCCTCTCGGCTTCCACCGAGCTAATCCTTGTAAATCTCGATTAAGGGCTGCCCATCAGCACCGACGCGGCCTCTGTACATGCCGGAGGTATTGAAAGACATGGCAATATTGCCGCTTTTATCAATGGCTATCAGGCCGCCTCCGCCCCCCAGTTTGCCTACTTTTTCGATGACCGTATCAGCCGCTTCTTTCAACGATAAACCTTTATATTCCATCAAAGCAGAGAGATCGCGGGCGACCCCCAGACGAATGAAATACTCGCCCTCTCCGGTGGCGGAGATTCCGCATGTCTGGTTATTGGCAAAGGTTCCAGCGCCGATAATGGGAGAATCGCCGACCCTGCCCCACTTTTTATTCGTCATTCCACCCGTAGAAGTCCCGGCGGCAATGTTTCCGCCCTGGTCTAAAGCGACGGCTCCGACCGTGCCGTAGGCGTGGTCAACGACACGGGCATGCTGCCTTTCCTGCTTTTTATCCTTTGGCGCTTTGTTCTTTTCCTCTTCCGCAGCCTTCTCGCGCTGCAAAGCTTTCCAGCGCTCCTCTGTGTAGAAATAACTCTGCGGAACTAATTCAATTCCCTGCTGCCTGGCAAATGTTTCCGCTCCTTCGCCGACCATCATGACGTGCTTGGATTTTTCCATCACCAGGCGAGCCAGGCTAATCGGATTTTTGATGTGCTTAAGCGAGGCGACCGCGCCCGCTTTGAGCGTTCTGCCATCCATGATGGAAGCATCCAGCTCGTTGGTTCCCGCGTTGGTAAAGACTGCGCCTTTCCCGGCGTTGAAGAGCGGGGAATCTTCCATCAGTCTGATTGCGGCCTCGACCGCATCCAATCCATCTCCGCCCTTTTTGAGAATGCCGTAGCCGGTCAGCAATGCCTCTGTCAGCTTCGCGCGGTAGTCTCTCTCTCGCTCTGCGCTCATCTCACTTTTGAGAATCGTTCCCGCCCCGCCGTGAATCGCAAACCTGATCGTGGGCTGAAGGGATTTCGAGATCAAGTGTAAGCGCGCCCCCAGGCTTTGCGCGGGCACGATTGAATAAAGCTGAGAGCCAAGCGCGGCGGCGCTCAATCCTTTGGCTGCATCGCGTAGAAAGCGGCGACGGCTTTCATCATGTTTCATCGGAGTGCTGCCTCCCAGGAGTTTGTGATGATGTGCAAGAAACAGAATTAAATTTCAGATGACTTTAAGAACTCAGGTCTGCTTCAGCGAAATAAGAATTTCCTCATAGGCCAGTCGAGCGCGTTCGGCCAGCGCAGGGTGAACGATGACGCGGAACGGATGCTTGGCAACGAACGATGGAACACGCCGCACGTCCGCGCCAAGCGCCAGCAGCGCCGCCACCGCAGCCTCATCGGATAATTCTTCGATGTCATGAGCGTCCGAGGCGCGTCTGAGAGCGCCGCGCAAGCGATCAAGCGGCAGGTCTCTCTGGGACAGGATTTTTCCACGCGCTTGAAAATCGCCGAGCGCGTAAAGCACTATCTGCTCGGAATCAATCGCACCCTGTCCACTTCGTTTCTCAAAAAGTGTTGGCTGGCGCATTGAAGCAATCACAGTCTCCGTTTTCGAAGGTTACGGCGTCCCTGCACGCCTTGGTCTGCTCGTCGCCTGACCGGAGTCGGTCGCAGACTGAGGGGCGTCGTTTGCCGCAGGCTTCAACTTCTCTTTTTCCATCAACTCTGCCTGCTCATAAGGGTCGAGGCGGGCGAAGATGTAGAAGATGTCGCCGGAGCGCACAGCGCCGAGGAATCTAAAAGTATTGCTGTAAACCTCGCCGACAACCAGGCTCGCCGGATTCGGCGGGCGCTCGAAGAGATTTCCCAGTTCGTCGCGCGCGGCGGCTTCCAGTTCCGGCAGGTAGTCGTTTTGGCTTTCGCGCGCAATGCGGATCGCCATCTGGCGCAGCGCACGGATGCGGTTCGAGTTTCGGATGTAATACGCCCTCTTGATTTCGTGACGGCTGTTGCGGTCGTCTACGACTTCCTGCTCGTTCTTCAGATAGCTAAGATAGGTTCGCACCACCGGCCCAAACTCGGAATCGTCCGACGGCTTGCGCTGCGCCATTGCGCTCTCCGTTCCCGCAGCGAAGGCCAGAGCCAACAGCCAGCCCACGCAATACCATTTTCTTCTCATCGCTCTTGAAATCCAGGACTCACAAGCTAAACATTTCAGAAGGGGGTTTTGTCACTAACGGAAGTTTATCACAATCATTAGAGAAAGCGCGTTGCGCCTTAGCATCCATGATGTTACATTTTCCCTGCAACCGGAATTTCGTGGGAATGCGGAAAGTTACTCATGGCCGATGATTTTCAAGGGCAGGAGTTCGCAGGTAAGCGAATCGCGCTCGGCGTCTCCGGGGGAATAGCGGCCTATAAAGCCGCCGAAATCCTGCGCGGGCTGCAACGAGCCGGATGCACAGTGCGCGTGGCGATGACCCGTCGTGCGTGCGAATTTATCACGCCCCTCACGTTTCGCGCGCTCTCAGGCTCGCACGTCATCGTTGACGATTATGCTCCCGACAATCCAGACCCAATCGCGCACATAACTTTTTCACAGTCGGTTGATCTGCTGCTCATCGCGCCAGCCACTGCCAACATCATTGCCAAATTCGCTAACGGCATCGCAGACGATTTTCTCACTTCGACTTACCTGGCCTCGAATGCGCCCGTCGTCATCGCCCCCGCGATGAACACGACGATGTGGAATCATCCGGCGACGCAGCGTAATTTAAACCGCTTGCGCGCAGACGGCGTGCTGGTGGTTGAGCCCGACGCGGGCGAGATGGCCTGCGGCACAATCGGCCCGGGACGATTGAGCGAGCCGGAACGGATTGTCGCCGCCGCGCTCGGATTCCTGCGTGGAGCACAAAGCCACCGAGAGAGCGATCTCGCGGGCGAGCATATCTTGATTACGGCTGGCGCGACGCGGGAAGAAATTGACCCTGTGCGCTTTCTCTCAAATCGTTCTTCAGGTCGCATGGGCTTTGCCCTTGCCGAAGCCGCCCGCTCGCGCGGCGCTCAAGTCACGGTGGTCGCAGGCGCAACGAACGTAGAAGCGCCCGCGAACGTTGAGGTCTTGCGCGCTCTCTCAGCGGAAGAGATGCGCGCCGCCGTGATGAAAAAGATTACAGACGCGACAATCTTCATTGCCGCCGCCGCCGTCGCTGACTATCGTCCGGCCAATCGCGCGCAGGCCAAGATTAAGAAGTCTGCCGAGAGCTTGACGCTCCACCTTGAGCCGACACCCGACATTCTCGCCGAAGTTTCGCAAAGTCGGCAGAATGGTTTACTCGTCGTCGGCTTCGCAGCCGAAACCGACGACATGCTCAAACACGCGCGAGGGAAGCTCGAACGAAAGCGTTTGGATGCAATCGTCGCCAACGACGTTACGCAGGATGGTGCTGGCTTCGATACACAAACAAACATTATCACCATCATCACGCGCGCAAGCGATGCCCCCATTGAGTTGCCGCTGATGTCCAAGTTCGATGCCGCGCATCGCATTCTTGACGAGATTGCGCGCCTGCGCCGCACGCACAATGGGAAATAGTGCCGAACTCAAAGTCGAGTTGCATTCGCTGATCGAAGACGCCAGCGAGTATCTCTCGTATTTGCGCGAACTCGGCGTCAGCGGCGTTGAAGATTCTTCAATCCCTTTACAGCCGCAGGCCGATGCTTCGAGCGCAAGTGAGTTCAGAACGGAAGCAAGAGCAGCAACCCAAAATTCGGCGCTCCGCAGGAACGCGCAAGCCTCCGTCAAACCGGATTCGCCCCCAAAGAGCGCGCCTCTCGTATCATCCATGAGCGGCGTCACATCCTCTTCATCAGAGCATACCGACATGGCTAAACGAACAACTACCAAACGACCAAAAGAACTTGAGCCGCCGCCGCCGATGGACACTCTCTTCGGCGAGATTACGCCGAAAGACGAAGCTTCTCTGCCGCGCTCAGATGAAACGTTCGAGGACATCTGGAACGACATTGGCGAATGCGTGCGCTGCCCGCTTCACGCCGGGCGCACGCACATTGTCAACACCGATGGCAACCGCAAAGCGCGTTTGATGTTCGTCGGCGAAGCTCCGGGCGCGGACGAAGACATGCAGGCGCGTCCCTTCGTCGGTCGCGCCGGACAGCTTCTCAACAAGATCATCGAAGCCATCGGCATGAAGCGCGAAGATGTCCTGATTGGCAACGTCAATCGCTGCCGCCCACCGCAGAATCGCACGCCGACGCTCGATGAAGCGAAGACCTGCAAGCCTTTTCTGCTGCGCGAAATCGCCATCGTTCAGCCCGAGGTGATCGTCGTGCTCGGCAATACCGCGATGAAAAACCTCCTCGACACGAAAGAAGGCATCACCAAGCTCAGAGGAAAATTTCAGGACTACAAAGGCATCAAGGTCATGCCGACCTTTCATCCCGCCTATCTCCTGCGCGACCCATCGAAGAAGCGCGAGGCCTGGGAAGACATGAAGATGGTGCGGGATTATCTGGACGGGAAGATCAAGGGATAGTGGCAGGTGACAGGTGACAAGAGAAAAGCTTGTTCTTACCTGTCACCAGTCACTTGTCACCTGTCACGGCTCTTATGCAGTCTTCACTTTTTGACGAGACACCGGCGGAATCGAGCGAGACGCTTGATGAGATCAACACGGAGATGCTGCGGCGTGCCAAAGCAATGCCGCAGTTCGGCGGGAGCATCTTCATCTTCGGCGAGGGGCAAAAGGGCGCGCGGGTCGCGGTCGTTGGCGAATCGCCGGGAGCGCCCGACATTGATTCCGGCAAGCCTTTCATGGGGCCTGCGGGACAAATGCTCAACCGCATCCTTGAAGCCATCGGTCTGAAACGTGAACACTGTTATCTGACAAACACGGTCAAGATCATCTCCAGCGGCGACGAGTTGACGCCGGAAATACTCTCTTTCTTTACGCCTTATCTTCACCGCGAGCTACGGGTCGTCCGCCCGCAGGTCGTCATCAGTTTTGGCAACACGCCGACGCGCGCCCTGCTTAACACTAAAAAGCCGATTTCCAAAATGCGCGGCGAGTTTCATGATTATCAGGGGATGAAGCTGATGCCGACATTTAACCCTGCATACCTGCTGCGCGATCCGTCAAAGAAACGCGAGGTGTGGGAGGATATGAAGAAAGTGCGCGCCTTCCTGTCTTCGGAAAAACCAACCGCAGATGAACACAGATAAACGCAGATAAGGAAAGGATTCACCACGAAGACACAAAGTCACTAGAAGTCATCTCATAAATAACATTCAAGCGTTCAGAGTTCACGCTTCAGCGTGCGTTTTATTGAAAAACATCAAACTGAAGTTTGAACTCTGAACATTTATGAGACCATTTCTAAGAAAGTTAATGTCTTGCTGTTTGTGTCTTCGTGTCTCTGTGGTTAATTTTTTTCTAATCTGTGTTCATCCGTGTGCATCTGCGGTTGGTTTCCATCGTCCTCGCCGCTTCACCTTTTGCTCGCTTCACGCTAACTTTACTCACCGTGCAATCGTCAACCGCTCCTGAGCGCAATCAAAAAGCAGATGAAACACCGCTGCCGCAATATGCAGAGGTCGCTATCCCTGTGCACGTCATGCAAACCTTTACTTACCGGCTGCCATTCGCGCTGCAACGTGATGCGCGTTTGGGGTCGCGCCTGCTCGTCCCCTTCGGGCGCAAACGTCTGACAGGTTACATCGTCGCGCTTCTGCAAAACCTTGATCCGGCGGCTGACCTCTCGGACGCCGACATCAAAGATGCCGAAGAGCTACTCGACGCAGAGCCATTGTTGACGCCGGAGATTCTGGAGATTTCGCGCTGGGTCGCAGAGTATTACGCCGCGCCGTGGGGCGAAGTCTTAAAGGCCGCCCTGCCCGCCGGATTGAACGCGACGGTCGAGCAGGTTCTGACCATTACCTCTGAAGGACGCGACGAACTCGCGCGCCTGCCAATCAATCGAACAGCGACGGCGAAAGCGCGTGCCCTGCGCCTCGTCGCCGATAACGATGAGCTTCCCCTTCGCATCATCGCCAAACATATAGGCGAGGCTCGCGCCAGCAGCGTCGCGCGCGATCTTGAGCGAGCAGGGTGGGTGAAGCTCACGCATCGCGCGCGAAGCGTGCTGGCCAAAGCGAAACGGCGCAAGGCCGTGCGCCTGCTATCCGTCGAAGAACACGTCGCGCCCGAATCAGCAAGGGCTTTGTCCAAAGTCCAACAAAGAATCGTCGAGACATTGATAGACGAAGGCGGCGAGATGGGTTTCACGGATTTGCTGGAAGCTGCTGACGCAAGCGCCTCGACGATTCAAACTCTGGAGAAGCGACGAATCATCGAAGTCTTCGTCCGCAACGTCAGGCGTGATCCTCTGGCAACGGCGACGCTGCCGGAGCTTGAAGAAATCGAATTGACCATGGCTCAAGCCGCCGCGCTCAAAGAGATAGAACGCCCTCTTGCCGATGGACGCTACGCTGCGTTCCTGCTGCACGGCGTGACGGGCAGCGGCAAAACCGAAATCTACATTCGCGCCATGCGCGCCGCGCTGCTGCAAGGCCGCACAGCGATGATGCTCGTGCCGGAAATCGCGTTGACGCCCGTCTTCTCGCGCCGCCTGCGCGCACATTTCGGCGATCAGGTGGCAATCTTCCATTCATCTTTGACGACGGGCGAGCGTTTTGATGAGTGGAGTCGCTTAAAGCGCGGCGAGGCGCGCGTCGTCATCGGCACGCGCTCGGCGGTATTTGCGCCCGTCGCAAATCTCGGCCTCGTCGTGATAGACGAAGAGCATGAAACTTCTTATCGCCAGCAGGAATCCCCTTACTACAACGGGCGCGATACGGCAATTGTCCGCGCCAGCCGCGAAAAGGCTGTCGTCGTGCTCGGCTCTGCCACGCCTTCGCTCGAATCTTTTCACAATGCGCGAAGCGGCAAATACACTTACCTGCAACTCGCACAGCGCATTGCTAACCGCGCCATGGCGCGCGCCGAGATCATAGACATGCGCGAGGTCTTCGCAGAGCATGGCCGCCCGGAAATCTTCTCCGCAAAACTTCTCGCGGCAATCGAAGAGACACACGCGCGTGGTGAGCAAAGCATTATCCTGCTCAATCGTCGCGGCTATTCGAGCTTTGTCCTGTGTCGCTCCTGCGGCGAGTCCATCCACTGCCCAAACTGCGATGTCACGCTCACCTACCATCGCAGCGAGATGAGCATCATCTGCCATTACTGCAATCACCGGCAGGCCGCGCCCTCACGCTGCCCGGCCTGCGCGGGTAAATATATCTATTACGTCGGCGAAGGAACAGAGCAACTCGAAGAGATGTTGCAGAAGCGTTTTCCAGAGCTTCGCATCGCGCGCCTCGACCGCGATACCACCTCGCGCCGCAAATTGTTCGAGCGCGCCATTCTGGAATTCGGCGCGGGCGAATTGGACATGCTTGTCGGCACACAGATGCTCGCCAAAGGGCACGACTTTCCAAACGTGACGCTCGTCGGCGTGGTTTCCGTTGACGCAGGATTGGCTTTGCCTGACTTTCGTTCAGCCGAAAGAACGTTTCAGTTGATTACGCAGGTAGCTGGCCGCGCAGGACGTGGGGAATTAGCGGGTCGCGTGTTGATTCAAACCTATCATCCGAATCACTACGCCCTGAAACACGCCTGCGCACAGGATTACGCGGGCTTTTATCAAGAAGAGATTCGTTATCGTAAGAGCCTCAACTATCCGCCTTTCGTCGCGCTCGCTTCCTTGCTGGTGCATGGCGAAGATCTCACGCGAGCGCAGTCCACAGCCACCGAGATCAAGCAGGCGCTCGAAGACGCCAACACTGATCGCGCCTGCCGAATCTTAGGCCCCGCGCCCGCACCGCTCGCGCGCCTGCGCGGCGAGCATCGCATCCAGATTCTCATCAAATCCCGCAGCCGCCCGCGCCTTCGTGAAGTGATTGACATCGCATTTGCCAACGCGGCGGCGCGCGGCTCAGACCTGCGCTCCATCAACCTCGAAATTGACCCGATCAACTTGATGTAAAAGACAGTGGTCAGTGGTCAATAATCAGTTAAAAGAAAGAAGAGTAAAAACAAAGAAGGCAGTAAAGACATACTCGTCTCTGCTGCCTTTTGTCTTTAACTGACCACTGACCACTGTTCTATGGCGCGTGCGTACCTTCAGCATCTTGCGCTACACTCTCGCGCATGAAATTGATGGAATTAGCAGAACGAACAGGCGCTCGACTGGAAGGCGCAGAGGCAGACGCGGAGATCAGCGGCGCAGCGGGGCTGGACGAAGCGACCGCCGGACAGGTGACCTTTCTTTCCAATCCACGCTACACGCCGCGAGTGCAAACGACGCGCGCCTCAGCCATCTTCCTGGCCGAAGGTGTCGAAGCCGGAAGAGACATCGCAATACTGCGCTCCACTGATCCTTATCTGGCTTACACACGCGCACTCAGGCTTTTTCATCCTGAACCGGCTTTTGAGTCGTTCATTCACCCGACTGCGGTGATTGATCCTTCTGCACAGATCGGCGAGGGCGTAAGTATCGGCGCGCATGCGGTTGTCGGGCGAAACGCACGTATCGGCATGGGTGTTCGCATCTATCCTAATGCGACTATCTATGATGAAGTTAGCATCGGCGCTAACTCCATCATCCACTCAAATGTGAGCGTCCGCGAAGGCGCACAACTCGGAGAGCGCGTCGTCGTTCACAACAACTCGGTGATCGGTTCGGACGGTTTTGGCTACGCCAGGGATGAAGAAAAACGCTGGTTGAAAATTCCCCAGACAGGCATCGTGGTCATCGAAGACGACGTGGAAATCGGCGCGGGGACGACGATAGACTGCGCCTCTGTCGGCGAAACGCGCATTGCGCGCGGGGCTAAGATTGATAACCTAGTCCAGATCGGCCACTCCTGCACGGTCGGCGAAGACGCGCTCGTTTGCGCCCAGGTCGGTCTCGCCGGAAGCTCTCACATCGGTAGCCGCGTCATCCTCGCGGGTCAGGCGGGTGTGGCAGGCCACCTGACCATCGGCGATGACGCAGTGCTCACGGCCAAGAGCGCGACCAGCCATAATGTCGAGCCGGGCAAGATGATCTCCGGCATCCCTGCCTTCGATAACCGCGAATGGCTGCGCTCTACCGCCGCCTTCCGCAGGCTCGGAGAGATGCAGCGCACCATGCGCCTCCTCGAAACCCGCCTGGCAGCTCTGGAAAAATTTCTCGGCGAAAACCGGGAAACGTCTTGACAGGAAACCCGCGATGCAGGCATAATCACTAATTGAAATTGGTTTTCAATTTCGCCACACCAGGCGAATTAAGACCAAACCCCTGAGACATTCCCCGAGGAGTTAGCAAGTGAATAGCAGTCATAGCGCGACAGTTCAAACGCCACAATCCCCTTGTGAAGACCGTAAAATCGAGGTTGCAATCGAGTCCGGCGATGGAGGCGACGAGGTCGTGCTGCGTTATTCGACGTGGACGGACGGCCTTGGATGGTGTAGCCAGAAGACAATCCGGCTGGAGAGCGAGCAACTGGATGACCTTCACCGCGCTCTCACAGTCGCCCGCCACCGCATCAACCGACACCGCGCCGAAGCCGGGCAAGCTCTGGAAGCAGCAAAAGTCATTCAACTCCCGACACTGGCATAAAACAGTAGGCAGTAGGCAGTTGGCAGTTGGCAGTTAAAAGCAAGGAAGGCAGTAAAGACTCACTCGTCTCTACTGCCTTTTGTATTTGTCTTCACTGCCAACTGCCTACTGCCCACTGCTCTTTCAGCTTACCTGTTTGAGCGTGATCTTTTCTTTAGTTACATTCGCCCGGCGTTCCGAGGTCAACTTTTCCAGTTCTTCGATATGAATCTGCTCTTGAGAGATTCGCTCTTCGAGCAGAAAGCGCGTCGGGCGGTCGTTGTCCTTGCAGGATTCCCAGGCCGCCATGTAAGCAGCCATCGCCTCGCGCTCAAGCGCCAAATCCTGACGCAGCATTTCCGCAAGGTCTGTTGATTGCCGGATCATGCCGGGCTCAACCGTCGGCACACCGCCCAAGGCAACGACCTTATCCCCCAGCATCTTCGCATGATCGTGCGATTCCCCGCTCTGGTCGCGGAAGAATGAGCGATAGACTTCGCGCTCCGGCCCTGTCACCAGGAAACTATGCTGCATGTACTGTATGACCGCCGCCAGTTCGAGACTCAAAGCTCGGTTGAGATTATCAATTAAATCCTGACCTGCCATCCGTCGCCTCCTCAGAAATCTTCTTTATCCCCGGCCCGACTTTGGCCGGATAATACGCCCAAGACTTCTCACCGTCAACACTAAACTTAAATATTTCAACAATTAACTTTGAAATTCGATTTCATCAAGAGGCCATAAAGTCTAAGAGACTGAAGTCTGGAGTCAAAGACGTAAAAGCAGTCCTTTGTTTTTTGAATCCAGACTTCAGACTCTTAGACTCCAGACTGTTTTTTAAGTGACTGCGCCGCCGTCCACGATGACAACTTCGCCGTTCATGTAGCTGTTGCGCTCGCTCACCATGAAGGCGGCGAATTCAGCCAGTTCTTCTGGGCGACCCAAGCGGCCTTGAGGAACCCAGGAATCGTGCATCGCCAGCAGGTGGTCAGGCAGCGTGTGCGCGAGGTCTGTATCGAAGATTCCGGCAGCGATGGCGTTGACGGAGATGCCGAAATTGCTGGCTTCGCGCGACAGGCATTTGGTAAAGCCAATCATGGCGGCCTTGGAGGTCGCGTAATGCACGGCGGTCGGCAGCGCCCGGATTGCGCCAATGGAAGTGATGTTGAGAATAGTTCCCTTCTGCTGGCGAATCATCTGCTTGTAGATTGGTTTCGTCACCGCGAACAACCCATTGACGTTGGTGTCGATGACTTCGTCCCAGGCACGGTCTGTCGTGGTGGCAAAGTTGTTGGCGCGATTGATGGCCGCATTGTTGACGAGAATATCTATGCCTCCCCAGGCTTCGACCAATTCGCGCGTCACCTTTTTCAAGCCGATGCGGTCGGTCACGGAAATCTTGTAGGAGAGGGTGCGGCGACCAAACGCAGCGATTTTGCTGCGAGTGGATTCAGCCAGATCGTCGCGCGAGTTGTAGTTGAAAGCTACGTCTGCGCCTTCGCGCGCGAACACTTCACAGAGGGCAGCGCCGATGCCGCGCGTGCCGCCGGTAATGAAAGCTCGCTTTCCTTCAAGCAAGAGACTCACCTTATTGCCAATCTCCAAAAAAACCCCGCTTCGACCAATGGAAGCGGGACGTGATGAAAAATCAAGAGCGTTGTCGCAAAAGTATTTAGATTAAACCCGAATCAGGCGTGAACGTCAAACAAAGGGGCAGCCCTATAGGGTGCGTGCCTCGACCAGCACAGGCTCTTCGCGCGCCATGACCGGCAAAGGGATCAGAGATGTAATTTCTTCCACGATCTGTCGGGTGGCGTTTGGAATTGAGAGGGCGAAAGCCGCAGCACGCATCGTGGCATAATGCCTGGAATCATCAACCATGCGGCGAATCACCGGCACGATGTCGGTGGCACGGTTCAGCAATACGCCCGCACCACGCTTGGCGATCATACTCGCCGCGCCGGCTTCCTGCGGCATAGGCTCGGTGGTCGTGTCAGCGATAATCGGCACACGGCAGGCAAATGCTTCAAAGGTTGTCAGCCCGCCGAGTTTCGAGATCATGACGTTGGCGGCGGTCATCAACTGCTCGATGTGCTCTGAATAGCCAATCACTTTGATCTGGAACTTCGCTTTCGCGGCGACCTTTTCCGCCTCGGCACGCAACTCTTCATTGCGACCGGCAAGAAAAATTGCCTGCACATTGAGGTCGCCTTTGGCAAATTCGCGGAAGATTTGCGGGATGTTTCCGCCTCCGGCCCAGCCCGCGTTGACGAAAACCGTAAATTTGTTCGGGTCTAAACCGAGCGCCGAGCGCGCAGCTCTGGCCGCCTGCTCGTTCATGGAATGAAACTTCGGGTGAATCGGCATCCCGGAAACCTTGATGCGTTCGGGTGCAACACCGTAATCAATCAACTGCTGCCGCGCCCCTTCGCTGGCAACCAGGTACAACCGGACATCGTCGCACGCCCAGCCACGCCAGAAACCGTAGCAGGGGTCTGTGACGACGGTGATGAGAGGGATTTTATCGGCGAGCCCCAATTCTTTGAGCACGCGCGCGATGGCGTGCTGTGTCAAAGGATGGACGCTGACGACGACGTGCGGACACCAACGGTCAAACAGATCGCTCACGTAGCCGACCGTCCGCTTGTAGAAAAACTCTCTCGTTTCCGGTCGAAAGCGGTTGACAGCCCAGTAGAGATACTTCATCCAGTGCTGTTTATTTCGCAGGAGCCAGTTATAGAGCTTGACGAGCTTAGCCGTGACCTGATGCGATTCTTCAATGGCGCGCACGACGCGCAGCGCGTAAGACTGCCCGCTAAAAAACTTCTGCACACCGGCAGCAATGGCCACGGCAGCAGAACGATGACCGCCGCCCGTGTCCGACGATATAATCAGAATTTTAGGAACCCTGGCTTTGAACATAATGGGATTTTAGATTTGCGATTTTTGATTTTTGATTGGATCAGGATGAAATCTGACGATTTCAAAATCCTGGTTTAAAATCTGTCGTCCTCTTCCAATCGCAAATCAAAAATCAAAAATTATTTACCACGACGCCGTCTGCCTGCGGCTCGTCAACGCTTCGTCGAGCTTTCTTCATCTCGCGCTCCAGCTTCTTGATCTGGATCAAGTGTTTCGGATTGAAAGGGAGGCTGGGATAATAGCTGTTCGATTCGTGCGTACAGAAACACCCGTCGGCGGCTTTCTTCCGCCTGGCTTTCATCGCCGGAGACAGCCACAGCTTCTGAAAGTTCCAATCGTAATCGCGCAGGTTTCCCACCGGCTCAAGATTCTCGCACGACGAGACAGTGCCTTCGTCATAGATGACGCCGCCCGCCGTCCCCGCATAGCAGGTCATCTGCGCTTTCTGCTCTTCCTGTGTTTTGGCAATCAGGCCGTGCATATAAATATCAATCGCAGCTTTGAAGAACCCGGCGTCGCCCCCGTAGTTGTTCTTGATCGCCGCGTGGCGCGAATCGTCGTCAATCATCCGCGCAAGCTGACTGTAGCGCGCATGGTCAATCTCAAGCTCAACGGGGTCGGCTGACGGCGGACGGATGTAATTAAAGTTGACTTTATCAGGCTTCAGTTCATGCTTCAGAAAATCGTACCACTCGAAAATCGTATCCTGATTCGAGTTCATGAAGCAGGTGCAGGTCTGCACATCCAGACGCGGGTATTCTTTCTTAATCTGTTGAAGCTGGCGCGCCGTATCAATCGCAATATCCCAGGAGCCGGGCTTCCGGCGAATCTTCTCGTGCTGTTCTTTCAGCCCATCAATGCCGAGCGCCACCGTGACGTTCAACGTCGGACACTCTTCGAGAATGCGTGTGACATCTGGCATGATGCGCTTCTGAATCTGCCCGTTCGACATCAGGTAGATTGATTCGAGCTTGTTGTTTTTGTAGAAAGCGCGCGCAATTTCCGGCAGGTCTTTGCGCGTGAAAGGCTCGCCCCCGGCGAGAATCAGCACGCCGAGATTGCCGCCGAGCGTTTCCGAAATTCGCTCAATCTCGTGCGTCTTCATCTGCAACTTCTTGCGCGGACGGTCATCCAACTCATCCGTGAAGAAACAGTGCGTGCAGCGCATGTCACAAACGGAAGTCACCAGGATATTCAACAGCACGGGAGAAAAAGGCTGCCCTAAGGCGAGGCGCGCGTAACGTTTCAATAATTCTCTAGTCGTGTAATCCATCTTTATTCCAAACGATTTCCGTCCCGGCTACTTAGATGCATCCTAGCCGTATACAGTGACGAATTTCTCACGGAAATCAAACTTAACAGATACGCTATTCACCCTGCACTGTCAAACGCGCCAAATGTTGTTTGGAGGGGTAGAGGACTTGTCCCTGCCCCTACAAGCTACGCTCGCCGCGACCCTGAATTCCGAGAGCACGCATCCGCCTGTAAAGGTGACTTCTATCTACTCCCATCAATTCCGCCGCCCGGCTGACGTTCCCTTCTGCCTCCGCCAGCTTTCTCTGGATGAACTCGCGGTGATAGGCGTCGGTCGCTTCCTTGAAAGATGGAAAGCGGAACGACGCGGCGGGCGGCTCTTCTCCACCGACTGGCGGGAGGTCTGCGACACCCACCTTGATCTTCGAGTTCATAATCACTACGCGCTCGACCGTGTTTCTCAATTCTCTGACATTGCCCGGCCAGGAATAGCCCTGCAACGCATCCATCGCTTCCGTCTCAAATCGTTTGGGCTTTTTGCCGTAAGCGGTCGAAAATTTCTGGTTGAAATGCTCGACCAGGAGCGGCACATCTTCCAGACGCTCGCGCAAGGGCGGCAACTCAAACGGAATTACATTCAGGCGATAGAAAAGGTCTGCTCGAAAACTTCCCTGCTCGATCTCAACATCGAGCCGTTTGTTGGTCGCCGCGAGAACGCGCACGTCAACCCGCACGCTCGTCCCGCTGCCGACAGGCTCGAACCTTCGCTCTTCCAACACGCGCAAGACCTTCGCCTGTACTTTGGCGCTCATGTCCGCGACTTCATCCAGAAACAGGGTCGCTCCGTCGGCCAGCTCAAACTTTCCCTTTTTTGTCCCCGTCGCTCCCGTGAAAGCTCCCTTGACGTGGCCGAACAACTCGGATTCGATCAACTCTTCTGGAATCGCCGCCGAATTGACTTCGATTAAGGGTGCGGACGCGCGCCGGGAATGAAAATGAATGGCGCGGGCGACGAGTTCTTTACCCGTGCCAGACTCGCCGTAGATGAGAACTCGCCCGTCTGTCGGCGCAACCACCGCGATCTGTTTGCGCAGCGCCCGCATCGCCACCGATTCGCCCACCATCACATACTCTTCATTGAGTTCGGCGGTGAGATGGGCGTTGACGCGCTCAAGCTCTCTTTGTCTGAGCGCGTTACGAACAGTCAAGACCGTTTTTTCGATGGATAGCGGTTTTTCAATAAAGTCGAATGCGCCGAGTTTCGTCGCCCGCACCGCCGTTTCGATATTGCCGTGCCCGGAGATCATCACGACCGCAGCATCGACACCGCTCGCGCGCAACTGACGGAGAGTTTCTATCCCGTCAATTCCAGGCAGCCACACGTCTAGCAGCACGCAGCCGTAGGCGCGCAGCTCGAAAGCCTTCAGGCAGTCTTCGCCCGACGCGACCGCCTCAGCCGTCAAGCCTTCATCCTCCAACACGGCGCGCAGCGTGTCGCGGATGCCTCGCTCGTCATCAACTATGAGAATTGCTTCAGGCATACTCAAGGGCAGGAGACAGAAGACAGAATACAGAAGTAAGAAGGGATAAGGCGGAGAACCGCGTTTGTTTTTATTCTGTCTCCTGTCTCCTGTCTTCTGTCTCCTGCGTTTCATGTATTTGCCGCCGGTAGTTCAATGGTGAACTTCGCTCCGCGCGGGCGATTGGCGGCGACGCGGATGCGTCCGCTATGCTCCGTGATGATGCGCTGGACGATGGCCAGTCCCAATCCTGTGCCGCGTTCGCGCGTCGAGAAATTCGGCTGGAAGAGACGCCCGAAATCCGAGCGCGGAATGCCGTGTCCGGTGTCTGTTACTTCGGCCAGCACAACTCCGCGCGTCGGGTCATGCCCTGTGGCGACCGTGATGCGGCGTTCACCATCCAATCCCTCCAATGCCTCCAGCGCATTCTCAATCAGGTTGACGAAAACGCGGCGCATCTGTTCGGCGTCGAGCATTGTGGGAGGCAGGCTTGGCGCGAGTTTCACGTCTATCCGCTCGCCGTCCAGACGGTCTTCATAAAGCGCGACAGATTGCAACACCACATCGTTCAAGTCTGCGGATTCCAGCCGCGCATGCGGGAGACGTGCGAAACGTGAGAACTCGTCAACCATTGCCTTGAGCCCGGCAACCTCGCGCGCAATCGTCGTCGTGCATTCGTCAACCACTTGGGCGACGCGCTCACGCTCGCGCGCCGTTTCGCCGTTTGAGCCGCCGCGCTCACCGCCGTTCTCACCGTTCGTCCCACGATGGAAATTCTTGGCGATGCGCTCGGCTGAAAGTTGAATCGGCGTCAAAGGATTCTTGATCTCGTGCGCCATGCGGCGGGCGACCTCGCTCCAGGCGGCAGCTCTCTGCGCGGCCAACAATTCGGATAAATCTTCGATGACGAGCACCACGCCGCGCCCTTCACCTGCGGGTGAACGCAGCGCAGTCGCGTTCAGTGCGACCGGAATGCTCGTATTGTCCGGCGATGAGTTGCGTCCGAGCTGGGTTTGTTCCGCCGCATGCCCCGCACGTCGAGCGCGGCGCACCAGGCGATCCAGCACAGCGTGATCGTCTGTCGAAACAATCTCCGACAATCCCGTTTTCGCTGGCGGTGCGCTCTCCAGTTTCAGCATCTCGGCGGCAGCAGCGTTGATCGTCGTCACGCGGTCGCTCTCGTCCAGGGAAACGACGCCCGTTGAGAGAGATTCAAGGACAGTCTCGATGTAGTTTCGCCGCTCCTCAAGCGCGAGATTCTTTTCGCGCAATTCGGATGCGCCCGTTTCAATCTTCCGGCGATTCTCCTCAAGCTGCGCCGTCATCTGGTTGAAGGAATCGGCCAGCAGCGCTAATTCATCATCGGCAATCGTCGTCACGCGATGCGAGAGATTGCCGCGCGCCACCTCGTTCGAGGCTTCGGCGAGCGCCCTGATCGGTTTAGCGATTCCGCGCGCCAGGTGAATCGCTATCCACGTCGCGGCGAAAAGCAACAGGAGCGTCATCAGCCCCAGGGTGGAAAGTCCCAGCAGACGCACCTTGCGCTGCTTGGCGACGAGCTTGTTGTATTCGCTTTGCGAGCCTGTGATTGTCTCGCCCAGGGTAGAGCCGCTTGAGCGCATGGGCGCGACGAGCAGCTTTCGATTGTCGCTTAATGGAACAGATACTACGTCGAAGCCCGCGCCGTCTATCAAGCTTTCATCAGCGCTGTTTGAGGCGCGCGCAGCCGTTAACGCCTGATCGAGTTCGGCGCGCTCTGCCGCCGGAATCTGTGCTTCGGCGTGAACCAGCGGCTGATTATCTGCGCCGACGATTTCAACCACCGCGAGATTTCCGCTGCTCACCAATCGCGCGAGCGTTCGCTCATGGTCGCCTGCCGGTTGTTCTTCAATAATCACGGCCAGCATCGTCGCCGTTTCTCGCAAATTGCGAGCTTGATTGACGACCGCTTTGCGTTCTACTTCCATCGCTTCACGGATAACTTCATCCGGCAAACGATAGAACCACTTTTCGAGCGTTCGATTAAAGAAGAGGTACGAAAAGAGCGCCATCGCTGTGATCGGCAGGAGGCTCAAGCTGATGAAAGAGACGACCAGCCGCGTCTTGATCTTCGAGCCCAGTTGTCGCTCCCGGCGCTCGCGCCTGAGTTTCAAAAGGCTGCGGATGAAGATGAACGAGAAGACGACGAAGGCAGCGAAGTTGAGCGACGAGAGAGCGTAGATCAGGAGCGTGTCGGAAGTCGTGTCGGGCGGCAAGACCGTCCAGAGGCCGAAGGCTTGCAGCGCGACGAGCGTAAAGAGGAGCACGAGCACAAGACCGCCCCAGAGCCAGGGCGCGGTTCGCCTGTGCGGCGTGCTCTCCTGTTTTTCCTCGCTCTCTTTTCGCGGTTGGTCGCTCATTGGAATGCTAAGGCTGAGTTTACCATACGTCCGCGCCTCGACAGATGTACGTTAATGCATGAATCGGATATTACTGATGGACATTCACCTGTCGATGGCAGCTATTGATCTTGCCCTGAAAGGGCAAAATATAATAGCCGGGGGCAACGCCCCCGGAAACACGTGGAACGTAAATCCCGACCCTGAAGGGGTCGCATATTCAACATTGAATATGCGACCCCTTCAGGGTCGGAATATTTTTGTCACTTCGTCCAGGGGTGGCGCGCTCACGCGCTTACCCCTGGCTATTATATTCAGCCCCTTCAGGGCTGTACCTGAGTTAATCTTGCGACGAATCCAAGATAGTTGATATTCAGCAGGGGTGTCGCACTTTTGCGGCTTCGGCTAGAATGGACTACGGAAGTTTCAATTTCGACCGTATCAACACTGAATGGAAATCCAGGAAATCTTTCTCAATCGCGTGGGTCGGCTGCGGAGCGGCTGGCGGCTGGGCATCTTCGCTGTGCTCTTGATTATCGGCATCAAGCTGAGCGTAGCTTTAGCCGTCACGTTGTTCTCGCTCATCTTCGGCGCTTCTGCCGAATCTGTCTTACATGGCAACTGGGGCTTCATAGTTCAGGGCTTCATTCTGTTAGTCCCGGCGACTCTCATCGGATGGGCGTGCGGCAAGTTTCTCGAAGACCTTCCACCGCGAGCGCTGGGCTGGGGGTTTCATAGCGGCTGGCTCAAAGATTTACTTTTAGGCTCGCTCGTCGGCGCGGTGTCATTGCTGCTGGCAACGATGATTGCGACTCTTCCCGGCGGCTTGAAGTTTATGCTCAATGCTCCCGTGATGTTTGAGACTGTCGGGCGAACGCTGTTAGCCTCGCTTCCCATCTTCATCCTCGCCGCCGCCGGGGAAGAAGCGATGTTTCGCGGCTACCCGCTCCAGACGATGGCGCGCTCGCAACTGGCCTGGGTTGCCATCATCGTTACTTCCATCATCTTTTCGTGGGGGCATCTGGACAATCCGAACGCCGTGCCGGGATTCACGTTCGCCAATACGGCGATAGCGGGCGTGTGGCTGGCCGTTGCTTACCTGCGGACGCGCAGCCTGTGGTTTCCGCTCGGCATTCACTGGGCATGGAACTGGACGATGGGGGCAGTGCTGGGCTTGCCCGTCAGCGGGATTGAAAGACTGACGCCTGAACCGCTCTGGCGCGCAACCGACTTCGGCCCGGCGTGGCTGACGGGCGGCTCTTACGGCATCGAAGGCGGCGCGGCCTGCACCATCGCGCTTCTCGTTTCAACGCTCTTCATCTGGCGCACGCGGCTAGTCTCGCCGACAGAAGAGATGCGGCGTCTGACGGATCAGGAGAACCCCAAACAGACGCCGCCCGGATTGATACCGAATTATCCTTTAGAGCCGCTACCAAAGCCGATAAGCAATAGACAGGATTAACAAGATGGACAGGATATAAGAAGAAGCACCAAGCTTCCCTGCCCTATCTGATTTTCTTAATCTTGATAATCCTGTTAATCCTGTCTATTCCTTTCTCCCGTTTGCGCTTCTCTTAATTGGTCAGTACATCGCCAAACGCAATGGCTTTCTCATCGCCACTTTCGGGCTTGACGAAAACTCTGCCGTTTCTGCCGTCCACTTTGGTCACGGTCACGTTTTGGAAGGTTCCGTAGACCGGCGCTTTCACCTTGTCGCCAGCCTTCACGCCCGGCTTGACGGGAACAGGCGTACAGGCAGATTTGTCATAAGCCTGTAACCTGCCAGCGAAACCGATAGTCAAAACCTTTTCGCCCGCGACGCGAATAACCTGTGCCTTCTTCTTGCTCGCGCCGTCGTTGACTGCGACCACTGTGCCGGGCTCCCAAGTGTTGCTGATTTTGACAAAGCTGTTGGGCTTGAGCTTTTCGTCCATCTGCCCGATGGTGGTCTTGCCGTCGCGGCTCTTGGCCGGATTATCGTAATCAATATCCAGATACCTGACCGTCGGCTCAGAAGGGTCGCTGGCCTCGACCACGATGGCGCGATTCATCCCTGAACCGGATTGCCACCAGGTCAACACGATGTCGCCCACCTTCGCCGTTTGCCCGGCGGGAATCGGAATAATATAGGCGTTGGAAACCTTCTGCTTGCCGGGCGACATGAACTCGATCTCGGACTCAACGTCGCCGGGCGCGACCATCTTCTGGCTATAGAAGATGAAAGTAACTTTATCCGGGCCTTTCGTCACGGCATCCTGAATCCAGTTGTAGGAGGGGCAGAGCACAACTTCATCGGCCTTGGCGGTTGTGCCGACTGTCGGAAAACCTGGGAAGGGAATCTCACCCGGTTTGAGCGTGAATTTGGGGGCTTCAGTGGTCGTAGTGTTGGCGCTGGCGGTCGGGGTGGCGGCATTCCCGGCGGTGTTGCTATTGGCTACGTTCGCTTCCTTTGATCCGCAGGCAGCAGAAGCCAGGAGCAGGCACGCGGCGAAGAGCAAGGGAGATTTAATTTTCATCAGTTTCCTTTTCGTTTGAACGGTTGGGCAAATCTGGCGCGGAAGCTATCACATCCGCCTGTCTGACTCAAACTGGGAAGCTCTTTGGTAGTGGGCGAAATTGAAGGCGCAGTATAGAGTACAGTATAGAGTCCAACCTTTAGGTTGCGCGTTTGGGAAGGCTCAAGCTAAAGCTTGTACTCTGAACTGAACTGTTAACATTTCGCTTTCCTTCGCGTCTTATCAATCGAACGGAAGATAATTCACTCTCTTCTCGCTCGAACGCATGATTACAGCAGTTCTCAGGTATCAGGCTAATGAACAACAGGGACGCCGGGGTGCTCGCATGAGCGAGACGGGAACGGCAACCAATCTGCTCTTGATAGTGGGGACGCCGGGCGCGTCTACGGCGGCGCAGCCTGCCCTTGAAACCTCTCCTGATGCCCGGCTGGTGGAGGCTGTCAGGCGCGGCGACCGCGAATCATTCGGGCAGCTTTACGAACTTTACGGGGCGATGGTGCATGGCATCCTGCTGGCGCGTGTGCCCTGGGACGAAGTTGACGATCTCGTGCAAGACGTTTTCCTCGTCGCCTTCAAACGCATTAGCACGCTGCGCGAGGCCGGAGCTTTCGGCGGCTGGCTGGCGATGATCGCACGCAATCGTGCAGTGGATTTTCACCGTCGCAAGCGCGAGACAGAGGAGTTGCCTGAAAATCTCGCGCAAAGAAGCTCTGTAGACCCGGAAGCAGCGGAGGCGCTCTCGTTGATTCGCACGTTACCGGAAGCCTACCGCGAAACACTCGTCCTGCGCCTGGTCGAAGGCATGACCGGGCCGGAGATAGCCGAGCGCACAGGACTGACGCCTGCATCTGTGCGCGTCAACCTCCATCGCGGCATGAAACTACTGCGAGAAAAGCTCGGAATGGAGAAACAGCCATGAACGAAGATTACCTGTGGGATAAATCCGGTGAACCCGACCCGGAGATTGAGCAACTGGAAAACACGCTTGGACGCCTGCGATACAAACCGCCCGCAGAGCCGCTTCCTCTCCCTGCGGCTTCGCGCTGGTCGTCCCGGCTGAGCTTTTCTCCGGCGCTCGCCATCGCAGCCACGCTCCTGCTGCTGTTGCTCGCCGGTGGGCTATGGCTTGGTCTTCAGCGTCGCTCAAGCTCTACGGAAGGCAAGCAAACGCTCGCGACCGGGAACGCGCCTGAAGAGAAACGAAACGAGCAGACTGTCTCAGACCCGCGCCCTCCGCTTGGGCCGACTAATCTGGGTGACGAGAGACTCGCTGTTGATGGAAACAAGTCGGACACCGTTGCGCCAAGCCTTGCAGTCCCGCGCAACAAGCTGCCTCGCCGTTTTTCCGGCGCTCGTCAGGTCGTAGCGCGGTATCGTGAGGTAGCGCCTGCACCTCGTCGGGAACAAATTGCCCGCGAAGGAGCGCACGCCAAAGCGCAGCTCATCCTGGCACTGCACATTGCGAGCGATAAGCTCAACACGGTGCAGAGGAAGATTCAGGCTAACCCGGGAACTTGAAATCCCCGGTGGTCAATAGAAAAACAAAACAGGAACGGAGTAGTTATGAGATCAGTTGTCATGAAATCACTAAAATTTATTTGCCTTCTCTTATTCATCGCGGCCACAGCCCAGTGGACGGCTCAGGCTCAGGACGTGAGGTTACAACTCGGTAGCCTTGATAAGCTCGAAGCTAGAGCAACGGATTCCGTTGATGTGACACTCGACGGGAAGTTGCTGGAATTGGCTAAAATATTTCTTGACGCAAAGAAGCCTGAAGAAGCCGCCATCAGAGATATGATTTCCGGGCTGAAAGGTGTTTACGTCAAGGTCTTCGAGTTTGAGAAAGAGGGCGAATACTCAACTGCCGATGTTGATTCTGTTCGCACACAGCTACGCGCGCCCGCCTGGGCGAGAATGGTCGGAGTGAAAAGCAAGAAAGAGGGCGAGAACGTAGAGGTCTATATGATGCTGACGGGAGCGCAAATCGGTGGAATCGCCGTCATTGCTACAGACCCAAAGGAATTCACTGTCGTCAATATCGTCGGGACGATTGATCTGGAAAAGCTCGTCCGCTTGAGCGGCAGATTCGGCATCCCGTCACTCGACATTAAAATAGATAACAAAGAGCGAAAGGAGTAGAGCAGCGATGACGAAGTATAAAAAACTCTTCATCCACCCGCTCGTCGCTTTCGTCATCACGGCGACGCTGCTCGTGGCCGTTCCGCAGACAGCGCGAGCGGACGACCCGGAATTCGACGCCATCACCAGACATCTCAAGCTGTTCTACAACGCAAGGCGCATCAGCATTCCCTTTCTCGGCCTCGCCAACTTCTTCGTCAAGATTGTGCGCCCTGCCGGAGTCAAGAGTTTCAAGGTGGCGATCTTCGAGGATTTGAATTTTACGGGTGGAAAGACGGACACCGGGCTTGGCGCGGTGATGCGCAACGCATTGAGTCCTGAGTGGCAACCGCTCCTGCGGGTTCGCTCACGCGACGGCGAACAGGTCTACGTTTATGGGAGAGAAGCTGGCGAGAACGTCAAGCTGATGGTGGTGACGATAGACAAGAGCGATGCCGTAGTAGCCCGCGTCAAACTCAGCCCGAAGAGGCTCGGCGAGTTTTTGAACAACCCGAAGATTCTCGGCATCTCAGTCAATAGATGAGAAACGCCGGAGGCGTGGCATAACTTCAAGTTGAGAATCAGTCAACTTTGAATCTATTTACTCTGTAAGCAGGTTTTGTTTACCTCCGGGAGCAACGTCTTCATTTTCTCGTCCCGGCCCTTCATATCATCCACCGTGAAACCGTGATCGGCAGCAAACTTGGAAACCTCTGCCTGGTTCATTGCCTTTCCTTGTGGCCAATCCATACTTGCCAGATAGACCTTAAGCTCGCCCGGCGTCAGCTTCGACGCGACGATACCGGCTTCGCATTCACAGAGCTTTTTGTAGGCTTCCCCTTTCATTATCTTGACGCAGACTTCCGCATACGAGCGCTCAGCTTCGCTTGGAGTCTTGCCGCACGCAGCCATAACGATGACTGCAATGATTAAAACGAATGCTCTGAATGAAACTGATTTCATCATCTCTCCTCCTACTCTCTTTCGTTCTAACAGCAATGCGCGGACGCTCTCGTCAAAGAAAAAGCATCCGCGCATTGTTGAGTCAATTCCGGTTTCCGAATCTTCAATTATCTTTCGTCAATCGGCACGTAAGGAACATTTCTTGGCCCGATGTATTCGGCGCGCGGGCGAATCAGCTTGTTGTTCGCATACTGTTCGAGGATGTGCCCTGTCCAACCGCTGATGCGGCTGATGGCGAAGATCGGCGTGTAGAGATCGAGCGGAATGCCCATCATGTAGAAGGTCGAAGCCGAGAAGAAATCCACGTTCGGGAATAGTCCCTTCTCGGTCTTAATCACTTGCTCAACCTTGAGCGACATCTCGTACCACTTTGAATTGCCCGTCCGCTCGGCCAGTTCTTTTGAGAAGCGGCGGAAGTTTGTCGCGCGCGGGTCTTCCGTTTTATAGACGGCGTGGCCGAAGCCCATCAGTTTTCTCTTCGCGGCCAGCGCATCTTTAACGAACTGCTCGACCCGCTCAACTTCGCCGATCTCCAGCAGCATCTTCATCACGTTCGTGTTCGCGCCGCCGTGCAATGGGCCGGAGAGCGCACCTATCGCCGCCGTCACCGCGCCGTACATGTCTGCGAGCGTGCCCGCGACGACGCGCGCCGTAAACGTCGAAGCATTCAGTTCGTGATCGGCCTGGAGAATGAGCGCGACATCCAGCACGTGCGCGTCTTCAGCGGAAGGCATCTCACCTTTGAGCATGTAAAGGAAATTGGTGGCGATGTTGAGTTCCGGCTTGGCCTGAGTCGGCTCCTGGCCTTTACGCAGGCGGTCGAGAGCGGCAACGATGACGGGAAACTGCGCTGTCAATCGTGTTGCCGTTCTAATACTCGCCTCGCGCGAAGTATCTTTCGCGTTTTTATCATAGAAAGCGAGCGCTGAGATGGCTGTGCGGAGCGCGTCCATCGGCTCGGCTTCCTTCGGGAACTGGCGCATCAGGGCAAGGATTTCGGGCGAGAGTTCCTGATTCGCGGCGATGTTGCGCCTCAACTCGTCCAACTCTGCGCGCTTCGGCAAACGCCCATTCCAGAGCAGAAAAACGACTTCTTCAAATGTAGAATTGTTGGCGAGGTCGTGGATGTTGATCCCCTGGTAGATGAGTTCGCCCTTCTCACCGTTCACATCGCCGATGGAAGAACTCGCGGCAACAACGCCTCTCAACCCGGCGGTGCTGGCGCTCGCAGTCGCACTAGCTTCTTTCACATTATCCATGATTGGAAACCCTTCAATTGTTTGATGGTGCGAAGATAACAAAAGCCGTGACAGGTGACAAGTGACAGGTGACAGGGGAGAAGTGATAAGTGATGAGTAATGAGTGATGAGTTAAAGACAGCTTTTCTCTCATCAATCATTACTCATTACTCATTACTTCGATTATTTGCCCGCGTTTTGCGCCAAGCAATTGCGCGGCAGAAGTGAGATAGGCAGCGATTTCCAGGTAGCCCGCGCTGCCCCAGATGGCGAACAACTCGCCGGGCGCAGCTTTCCCTTCGGTGAAGAAGCGCCGGAAGGAAGTTATCTTCCGCCCGTTGATCGTCAAAGTCGCGCCTGCCGCGATCATGGCTTCGGTCAAAAGGTCTGGCGTGAGATTCGTGATGCAGTTGCCGAAACGGTCTATGTGGATAATCGCGGCCTCGATAGGTTTCCCCGCCTGTTGCTTCGCTTTGAGCTGCGGCAACCGGACATAATCCGTGACTTCATCTCCGAGTTGTTCTGGAGGAATGCCGGTGGAGAGTGCGCCCGCGATTGGAGCAAACACGTCACGCCCGTGAAAGGTTGCGCTCACCGTTGGGCGAAAATATTTTTCGTTCGTCAGGTGAAAAACACGCGCGTCAAGCTCGCGCTCGTAGATGTAGCTGAACAGCCCGTTGTCCGGGCCGACGAAGAACTGCTGGCCACCGGAGACTAGAATCGGGCGACGATTGGAGCCGACGCCTGGATCAACGATCGCGACATGAACAGTCTGCGCCGGGAATGTTTGATATGCTCCCAGCAAAGTGAATGCCCCGGCCTGAATATCCTGTGGTGGAATGTCGTGCGTGATGTCAACGATGCGCGCGTCCCGGTTAATCGTGAGGATGACGCCCTTCATCGCGCCTACGAAATAGTCTGCCGTACCAAAATCTGTGAGAAGAGTGATGAGCATGGAAAAGCAGGAGACAGAAGACAGGAGTCAGGAGTCAGAAGGGATAGGGCGGAGAACCACTGTCACAGATTTTCTTTTATTCTGTCTCCTGTCTTCTGTCTCCTGACTTCTGCTCTTAGAATCTCGCTTCGCTCGATGTGCGGATTCTGAGTTGCTGGCCGTGATCGAGGCGGATGTCTTTGCCGCGTGAAGTCAGGACGCCGCCCGCCCCGGTTGCGCCGCCGATGGCCGCGCCGATGGCCGCGCCTTTGCCGCCGCCGAAAATCGCGCCGATGATCGCGCCCACACCCGCGCTGGCTCCAACCTTAGCGACATCATCCTTTGTTCTGGATTTGCCCTGAACGCCGCCCTCTTCGTCAACGTCGCCCACATTGTCGCCGGTGCCATTGTCTACCACTTCTATCACCTGCGCCTTAAAATCCGTCCAGCGATTGTTCAGGCTGATCTTGTCAAAAGCGAGTTGCAGCTCGGCGTTACCTTTAACCTTGCCGGGTCGCTTGACGCGCGTCACGTGGCCTTCGATCATCGCGCCCTGATACTCCGCGGGCTCGACGACGCGTGCCTCGAAGCGGTCACCGCGCTGTGTCGCGTCGGTTGAAAGATTGGTCAGAAGCTCGACGCGCAACTCTGTATTAGCCGGAATGAAACTAACGTTGGCCGTGTTGACCGGGCCGCTGCTACTGCTGCTGCTACTGCTACCGCTGTTGCTGCTCGGATAGCTCTGAGAAGAAACGGAGACTCCGCCGCTTTGCGTATCCACCGTCCCGCGCCGCGAAAGATTTATTGGGATGGTCGAATCAAAGCCGCGCCGGTCGTAGCCGGTTTCGTATCCCGCTTCAAAACCCTGCTGGTAGCCATCACGGTAATCTTCGAGCGCACCGTAAGAAGATGCGTAAGCGCGGTCGGCTTTCTGGTATTCATCCTTGTTGCGGTAATCGCGCGCGGCTTGATCCGCAGTGTCGCGGTATCCGGCCTGGTAGCCGTCCGAATAACCCGTGCGGTAGCCGCGCTCCAATGCACCGACCGATTGGGTTGCGCTCTGCTGGTCGCCTGATAAATTTTTTGTGGTTGCGACGGCGAACGCAGGCACGGCCATGAGCGCTAAGGCAAGCGATGCGGCAAGGATGCGTGTCAGATTTCTCATTCTTCGTCCCTTTCTCAGAACTGAACAATAGAGCCGGTCAAGCATTCTACAGGCGTTTCCCAGCCTGTCAGATAAAACTCCGGCTGTCAGATGGTATCACTCTGCTGCAAACTGTAACAAACTTTGGTAGTGGGACAGTTCAGAGTCCAAGCTTTAGCTTGCGCGTGCGGCCAGGCGCAACCTAAAGGTTGACCTCTCAACTGCTTCTTCAATTTGACCCGCTACCCAAACTTTGTGTGGCTTGACGCTCTACTCTTGTGCGGCCTAGACTCTTTCGAGACAAAAGAGCGTCAACCACGTTTCTGATGCTGCTTTGGCTGTAATAGGTTGGCGGAAATCGGTATTTAATGACTATGCTTCGCAGAGTTTATCTGGACAACAGCGCGACGACGCCGGTTGATGGGCGCGTCGTTGAAGCGATGCTGCCGTACCTGACGGAAAAATACGGCAACGCTTCGAGCGTACATTTTTTCGGGCAGGAGGCGCGCGCGGCTGTGGACAGGGCGCGACGCGAAGTGGCAGCCCTTGCTAACGCGCGCCCGAACGAGATCGTCTTTCTCTCCGGCGGGACAGAGGCCAACAATCTCGCCATCAGGGGTGTGGCCGAAGCCTTCGAGGCGCACGGTCGCCACATCATCACCTCGCAAATCGAGCACTCCAGCGTGCGCGGCATCTGCGATGCGCTGGAAAAGAGGGGCTGGGAAATCACGCGCCTGCCCGTTTACGACGATGGCATAGTCCGCGCAGAGGATGTGCGCGCCGCAGTCCGTCCTGACACGATTCTCATCACGGTGATGCTCGCCAATAACGAGATTGGAACGATTCAGCCCATCAGCGAGATCGGCGCGCTCGTGCGCGAGGAGCGCGCTCAGGGGAATCGTCATTTGTGGCTGCACACGGACGCGGTGCAGGCGGCGGGGCGCATGCCTCTGGATGTCGAAACGCTCGGTTGTGATCTGCTTTCAATGTCCGCTCACAAGCTCTATGCCCCGAAGGGTGTCGGCGCGCTCTTTGTCAGGCGAGGTGTGCGGCTAGTCACACAGAACGTCGGCGGGCATCAGGAGCGCGAGCGGCGCGCGGGCACGGAATCCGTTGCAGGAATCGTCGCCTTCGGCACGGCAGCGCGTCTGGCGCTGGAAGAATTGGACGCACGCACAACGCATCTTCGCCATTTACGCGATCAATTCGAGTCTGGTATTGCCGAGCGCGTCGAAGACATTGTGCTCAACGGCAATCATGAGCGTCGTCTGCCTCATCTCTCGAACATCTCTTTCCGCTTCATCGAAGGCGAGGGATTGCTCATCAATCTGGATTTGCAGGGTGTGGCGGTTTCCACAGGCTCGGCCTGCTCATCAGGTTCTTTAGAGCCATCGCCCGTGATTCGCGCCATTGGTCGAGACGATGAACTGGCGCGCGGCTCGATTCGCTTCAGCTTCGGCAAAGACAACTCTGTTGAAGATGTTGATTACGTGCTCGAAGTCCTGCCGCGTGCCGTTGCCAACCTGCGTCGTCTTTCGCCGCTCTACCAGAAAGCTCTCGCCGAGCGCGCCTGCGAAATTGAAGCCCTCCCAATATAATTGAAGCGTGAGCATAAATCCGCCGCGCTAGCGGTGTCATGAATTTAACCCGGCGTTTCAACGCCGGGTAAGAGAATTAGGATTGACCGTCGTCGCGTCAGCGACGCCTGAATCCAATGCTCAACCGTCGCTAACGCGACGCATCGCACTAATGACACTTTTCTTTCCCGGCCTTAAAAGGCCGGGCTAAATTCATCACGCCGCTGGCGCGGCGGATTGGCTCAAGCGTTTGTCATACTCCACCACTTTCAAAGACCACATCGCCAATCCGCGAAACGCGGGCGAGTTGACGGACGCCACCTCAGTCGCAGAAGAGACGAATCCTGTCTGCGGTGATCGCCTGCGCCTCTCTTTGCTCGTGCGTAACAATCGCATCGAAGCCGCGCGTTTTCTCGCTTACGGCTGCGCGCCGACCCTGGCCTGCGGCTCTGTGCTGGCAGAGATGCTGGAAGGAATGAGGGTTGAAGATGCGGCGCTTCTCACTCGTCAGGAAATCACGCGCTCGCTCGATGGATTGCCCGCACGCAAAGGACACGCGGCGGCGCTCGCCATCGAAACGCTGCGCGCGGCGTTGAAAGCAGCAGAAGGCGTTACTTCGTAATCTCGAACGAGTCGAGGAATCTCTTTCCATCTTCAGAGATCGGTTTATCCTTGTCGTACTGCGTGTAGACGAGCATGTACATGCGTGGCTTGGCCAGAATGACGCGCGCCGTGAAGCCTATATTCTGCGCCGGAGACGTTCCGACAATCTCTCTTCCGGGATGACCATTGAGCGTGATTGAGCGCTGGCTCGTCACTTCTCCCTTAACATTCGAGATGGCTCCCTGCTGCGCGCCGTCCAGGAGTTTTTCCGGCTCAGTTGAAGTGAAAACTATGTCGGGGTATTCGGTATAGCCGGTGATGTATCCCTCGAATCCCTTGCTGAGTGTGTACATGCGAAGCGGGAGCGGCCCGGCTGCGCTCGGAATGGTGTCATCGTTTTTTGAAGGTGTGCCGGGCATCGTCAGGGTAAACCCATCCCCGCTGATGGTCTCCCAGGACGAGGATGAGGGAGTGGATGAGGGAGTATAGGACGGCGTGATTCCGGGCGTTGGGCTGCCTCCTGAGATGGGAGGAGTTGGTCCTGATTTACGGCTTGAGAGTAAAACTATGGCGACAACGCCAATGATTAAGACGACGAGGCCGCCCACAATCCAGGGCAAGGGGCTACGCTTCTGCACGTAGGGCGACATAAACGGTGGCGGCGATGTTGGCGGCGCGGGTCTGCCGCTCACGGTCGGAGCGCCGTGCATCAGAACGGTCGGAGGCGCATCGTTGCGATAAGGGTAATTCGATGTCGGTGCATCTGATGAATCGAATGAACCAGGGGACGCGCTCACCAGAGTAGTGCCGTCATCCAGGCAAAAGTTCTGGTCGTCCGGGTATGTTCGACGACAAGCGGGGCAGCGTTTCATCTAATCTTCTCCTGCGGATTTCAGTTCAGAGTTCAAGCTTTAGCTTGTTCGTTCCCACACGCTCAACCTAAAGGTTGTACTCTATACAGCACCTTCAATTTTATCCACTACCCTTTTCTATCCGGGCGAAACCGTGCGAGGGCGTGTCTCGGACGGTTGAACGGTTCTGCCGTTGTGATACTCAGGGCCGCAATACCTTCGCGGCTCCAGTCCGATGACAAAGGTTTTGGAGCGGATGATGGGACAGACCGAAGGGTCTGCAATCAAGCCTGTGGTCGGATCAATATCGAGTGTAATCGTGCCTTGCAGCTTTGTCGTTCCACCAGCCCGAACGCCTTCGCTGCCTTCGGGTTTCGGAGGCTGTCGGCCTCGCGGCGCGGCTTCGGGCGCAGCTTCAGGCAACGGCGCGGGCTCGTAGTCGAATTCACCGTCGCCCTTGCCCGCTTCAGCTTCTGGTGCGATTTCATCCTCCGCCGGGAGCGCGGCGGTTTCGGCGTCTGGCGCAGACCCATTCAGGAAAAGTTCTGTGCGCTTGATGGGATCGTCCGCGGAGGCAAGCTGGCCAGTGCGCGGGTCAATCTCAGATTGCTCGATGTTTCCAGGCATCTCCCAGTCGCCTGCCCATTCGGGATGAGCAGCGAGCGCGGCATTCATGAAATCCGCCCAGATGGGAAGCGCTGAATCCGCTCCAGTCAAACCCAGTTGCGAATTGTCGTCGAAACCGACCCAGACGACGCAGACCAGGTTCGGCGTGTAGCCTGCGAACCAGCCGTCGCGCGATGTGCCTGTCTTTCCGGCGATGCCGATTTTACCCGGAACGTTTTTCAACCCATGCGCATTCAACTTCGCCGCAGTCCCTCGATTGACCACATCCTTCAACATGGATGTCAGCACGTAAGCGACATCAGGCCGCAGGACTTCGTTCTTCGTTCCGGTCAACTGGGCGATGGTCGTGCCGTTGCCGGTCGTGACGCGATTGATGGCAACGGGTGTGGTGCGCGTGCCACCAGCGGCAAAGGCCGTGTAAGCGGAGGCGACTTGTAGCGGCGTCGCTTCGTTCGTTCCCAAGGCCATTGCCAGATATGGCTTCGGCGGCTTGGGCAATCCGGCTTTCGCCGCCAGGTTCATCACGCGGCCAATCGTTATTTCCTGCGCGACCTCGACCGTGACGACGTTCAAACTTCTTACCAAGGCGTCCCGCAAGGTGACGGGCGCGTTTGTGTACTTGTCGCCGAAGTTGCCGGGAGAATATTCCTGGTCGCCGACCGTGAAGGTCTTCGGCTCGTCCTTGTACATGGTGGCAGGCGTGATGACGCGCGGCACGGGATCGTAAGCCGTGTTGAGCGCGGTCGCGTAAACGAAAGGCTTGAAGACAGAGCCGGGCTGCCGCCTGGCTTCCGTCACACGATTGAGCTGGCTCTTGGCGTAGTCACGCCCGCCAATCATCGCCACCACCTCGCCCGTTCTGGGATTCATCGCCACGAGCGCTGCCTGCAATGTTCCAGGTTGAACTTTCTTAGCGTAGAGCTTATCGAGCGCGGCGAGTTGTTTCGTGACGGCGGTGTAGGCTGCGCGCTGCAAGTCCATGTCAATCGTCGTGTAGATTCTGAGATGCTGTGCTGTTCCCTGCTCGGCGATCACGTCGCTCAATTGATTCTGCACGTAATCCATGAAGTAGGGCGCGTCCAGCGAATCAACGCGCCCTTTCGTCGGCGCGACTTTCAAAGGCTCTACTTTGGCCGCGTCAGCCTGCTCCTGTTTGATCGCGCCGGTCTCCACCATGCTGTCGAGCACCTGATTGCGCCGCGCGGCGGCAGTCTCCACATCTTTGTATGGATTGTAGCGATTCGGGCTGCGAATTGATCCGGCGAGGAAAGCCGATTCTGAGAGCGTGAGCTGTGTCACGTCCTTGTTGAAATAAGCGCTCGCGGCTTCGCCCATGCCGTTGATGGAAAACCCGGACTGCTGCCCTAAGTAAACCTGATTGCAGTACAACTCGAAAATCTGTTCTTTCGTCAGCCTCGTTTCCAGAATGATGGACATGTAGGCTTCCGATAACTTGCGGCGGAGCGTTCGTTCGGGCGAGAGCAGAAGATTTTTGACGAGTTGCTGGGTGATGCCTGAGCCGCCCTGCTGCGCGATGGGTGAACTCGGATCGCCGTTGTAACGCCGGATGAGCGCGCGAAAGATGCCGCGAAAGTTGACGCCATAATGCTGGAAGAACGCGCGGTCTTCCGTGGTGGTGATCGCATCAACGAGATGTTTTGGCAGGTCTTTGAAGCCGACGACCTTGCGCTTGGCGCGCTCCTGCCCTGTCACGGAGCTAATTAATTCAGGCTCAAGCAGGGCTTTGTCATAACGTGCTCCGCCCTTAAGATCGCTGATGGCGGCGATGGCTTTTCCACCGCGCGCAAACTGAACACTGAGGCTTGGGAAAAGGCGTTGCCCGTCAACGCTCATCTCCGCGCTCGGCTCGACCTCGATTGTTTCGCCCTTGAGCAGGTAGCGCCCGCGCACGCTGTCGGCCTGCTGCGCCTTCTCAACGTAGCCGACGCGCTTCAGATAACCCACCAGATCGTCTAGGGAAAGATTCTCACCCGTGAATAATTGTTTCGGCGCGGCGTAAATCCCGGCAGAGCGCGTATAGATTTCGCCGTTTAAGAGCAGGTCAATGCGCTTGGAGAAAACGTACCAGTAATAGCCCAGCACGCCGATGGTGATGGTTGTCAGGAAAACAAGCGCGATGACGACCGGAGGACGAAAGATGCGCTTTGTCCAGCGACGCCAAAAACCCACGGGCGGCTGCTGGTATTTGACGATGCGGGGGCGGCGCTGCTTGCCGCTCTTTTTAGCAACCGGGGGAACGCGGTCTTCTGGAGGATGACGAATAGGCATAAAAACCGTGACACGTGACAGGTGACAAGATGAAGACGAGCAATCATCTCGTCATTTGTCGCTAAAAGAGTAAACCGTTCACTTCGACCTGTCCACCTTTAAAAGCCGTAAACTGTGATAGGTGACAAGAACAGTTTCCAGTTTTGAGTTTTCAGTTTTCAGCAAAGACGGGTTGCTTTTACTGAAAACCGAAAACTGAAAACTCAAAACTCGTCTTCTCCTGTCACTTGTCACTTGTCACCTGTCACGGCTTTAAGCTACCGTGACAGGTTCGTTTCCGACACGTTTGATGCAGCTCAGGGCAAATGAGTTCAAAGCCATCAAGAAGCTCGCGCTTTGTACAGGGGGCGCGCTTTCGCCTGCGATATGCGCTCTACGCGGTGCTCGCAGCCATTGCGCTTGGCACGCTCGGTTTCTACCTGCTTGAACGCTGGTCGGTATCTGACAGCCTGTATGCGACGATTCAGACCCTGACGACGGTCGGCTACGGTGATGTGACTCCGCAGACTACCGCCGGGCGCATTTTCGCCAGCTTCTATATGATTGTCGGGGTCGGCGCTGTCCTTTATGTCCTGACCAGCACGGTGCAGACAATCGTGCAATCCGAAATGATTGCCACTTTCGGGATGCGCCGCCGTCAACGTGAGATGAGCAAGCTACACGATCATTTTATCATCTGCGGCGCAGGCCGCGTCGGCTCGCGCCTGATTCGCGAGTTGCAGCGCGCCAGCGTTCCTTTCGCCGTCATCGAAAAAGACGCGCAGAAGGTCGCGCACCTGATTGAGAGCGGCGCGCCCGTCGTGGTCGGCGACGCGACGCTCGAAGAGACGCTGCGCGAAGTGGGAGTTGACCGAGCTAGGGGGCTGGCTGCCTGCCTGCCTGACGATGCCGATAATGTTTACGCCGTGCTGACGGCGCGCGACCTCAATCACAACCTGCACATCGTCGCGCGAGCGGTGGAGGAACAAGCCGAGCCGAAACTTATCAAGGCGGGGGCGAATCGCGTCGTCGCGCCCACCATCACGGGAAGTCATCGCATGGCGCAGGCCTTGATGAAGCCTGCGGTCGCGGATTTCATGGATTCGATCACGGCGGAAAACCTTGACTTGAGCTTTGAGCAGATGGAGATTGCAACGGGCTCTGCGTATGCCGGGCGCAAATTGCGCTTCACGAATATTCTTTCCGAGCTGAACATTATCATCGTCGCCATTCGCCGCCGCAATAGTCAAATGACTTTCAACCCGACGGGCGATGCGATCATTGACGCAGGCGACACGCTCATCGCCATCGGGCAGGCTGAAGCTCTCATCCGCATGAACGCGCTGGCGCGTGGGATTGGGGAGCAGTCCGATTCTTGACCCGTAAGTTTTCTGCGCCGGACACTCAAGAGCAGCAAAGCTAATCATCGAGACATGAAGGTTGTTTTCCGAAAAACTGCCAGCGGACTATTTCTCATCACAGGCATTCTTTCAGCAGGGCTGGGGTTGAAGGGATTCCTGCTGCCGAGCCACTTCATTGACGGAGGCGTCACGGGCGTCTCAATGCTGGTCTCCGCGCTCTCAAGGATTTCGCTTCCCCTGCTGATTCTCATTATCAACGCGCCGTTCATCGTCATCGGCTATCGCCAGATTGGCAAAATGTTCGCGCTCAAAAGCGCGGTGGCGATTGGCGGGCTGGCGCTCTGTTTGGCCTTTCTCCCGTATCCGATAGCGACCAACGACAAACTCCTGGCAGCCGTCTTCGGCGGATTTTTTCTGGGAGCAGGCATCGGGCTTTCGATCCGGGCGGGCGGCGTGCTCGACGGCACGGAAGTCATGGCGCTGATTTTGAGTAAAAAGATTGGAACGACCGTGGGCGATATTATTCTCCTGCTCAATATCGTTATTTTTTCGGTCGCTGCCTTTTTCCTGGGACTTGAGCCCGCCATGTATTCCGTGCTGACTTACTTTTCAGTCTCCAGGACAATGGACTTCCTCATTCATGGAATCGAGGAATACAACGGCATCACGATTATCTCTGCCCGCAGCGAAGAGATAAAAACTGCTATCCTGAATGATCTGGGTCGCGGTGTTACTGTGTATAAAGGCATGGGTGGACTGACAAGCGAGGAGCAGGACATTCTGTTCTGCGTGGTCACGCGGCTGGAGATACCGAAAGTTAAAGCGACGGTCAAGGAAATAGACGAACCGGCTTTTATCGCCATTCATCGCATCACGGACGCGAGAGGCGGCGTGATGAAGAAACAACTGTTGCACTGAAGGGCAGGAGACAGAAGACAGGAGTCAGGAGACAGGAGGAAGAGCAGAATTCAGGAGTCAGCATCCAGAATCTAGAATAAAAGAATATCTGTAAAAGCGGTTCTCCGCCTTATCCCTTCTGACTTCTGTCTCCTGTATTCTGCCTTTCGCTGTCTCCTGCTTTTAGAAATGAGAATACTTGTCACAGGCGGCAGCGGCTATCTGGGGATTCATGTCCGCCGTTTCTTCAATGCGGATGATTTCTCGCGCCGCTCGCATCTGGATATTTTGAACCCGCATGATGCGGCGCTTGTCGCAAACTACGACGTGGTGATTCATCTCGCGGCGCATCTGGACAAAGACCCGGCAGCCGCCGAAAGCTGCTTTCGCACCAACGCCGAAGGCACTGCCAACATCCTGCGCCGGATGCAGCCCAACTCTGTTTTCATCTACGCTTCGACGAAAGACGTTTACGGCTCGTGGGCAGATCAATTCACGGAAGTTGATGAAACCTGCCCGACCGTTTACTGCGGGCAGTCTGCGCTCGAATGGTCAAAGCTGCTGGGCGAGAAATACGTGCAATACTATTCGGAAGCGCGCGATATCAGAGCCTGCATCTTTCGCCTCTCCACCGTCTACGCGCGACCTTCCGAAGACAATGAGCCGGGCTTTGTCACGCACTACGTCGAATCGGTCAAGCGCGGCTGGCCTATCGGTCTGCCGCTCAATGGTCAGCCCGTGCGAGACATCCTGCACGTTGACGATTTCTCACGCGCCGCCCGCGCCTTCATTGATTCGTCGCTTCCATCGGGGCTGTATAATCTGGGTGGCGGACGCGAGAATGCGCTGACCCTGCGCGAGATTGTCGAAACGGTTGGGCGCATGATTGACCGCGAGCCGGTGATTGATAGCGAAGCTAATCTTCCTGCGCCCGTTCCAGTCAACTACATCTCCGATTTGTCGCGCATCAAGGCGCAGCTCAACTGGCAGCCGGAGATTGGCATTGAAGAAGGTTTGCGAAGCTTATTGTGAGAAGACGCAACATTCAGCCGGAGCAGATCGAGCGCGTGGTGGTGCGCGGCGTCAACTGGATTGGCGATGCCGTGATGACTGTCCCTGCGCTGCGCGAGTTGCGGCGTGTGCTGCCCGCTGCGCACATCACGCTCGCCACTCGCTCGTGGGCTGAGAGTCTGTTTGCGGATGCGGATTTTCTAGACGACCTGTTGATTTATGATCGTCGCCCGCGCGACCTACGCGCCGTCGCGCGCCAGACCCGCGAATGGCGGAGGCGACGTTTCGATCTCGCGCTGCTCTTTCAAAACGCTTTTGAGGCCGCACTGATCGCCGCGACAGCGCGTGTCCCTCTTCGCATGGGCTACGCAACAGACGGACGAAGCGCCTTACTCACGCACGCGCTTCCCATCCCGCACTGGCGCGCGGAGCGACACGAAATCTTCTACTATCTCAACCTCGTCGCCGAACTCGAACGCTTGCTCTACGGCGCATCTTCTGTCGAAGAGCACGAGCCTCAATTCTCTCTCAATATTTCGGAGGCACGAAAAGCACAGGCGCGCGAGTTTCTCCTGTCGCAAGGCATCGGGAAAGATGAGATGCTGGTTGCGCTCTGTCCGGGTTCGACCAATAGCCGCGCCAAACGCTGGCCTGCCGAGCGGTACGCGGCGCTCGCAGACCGCTTCATCGCGGAGGCAGGCGCGAACGTTCTGCTCATCGGCTCAGCCGATGAGCTGGATGTCTCGCTCGAAGTGCAAGCGAAGATGCAGCATCGCCCTGTCATGCTCACAGGCCAGACCGATCTGGCGCAGGCGGTTGCCGTCCTGAGCCTGGCGGACATTCTCATCACCAACGACACAGGCCCGGCGCATATAGCTTCCGCCTTGAATCGCCCGACGCTCGTCATCTTCGGCCCGACCGATCCGCGCACGACGCGCCCGTTTTCACCCGTCGCCGAAATCGTTCGGCATCCACCCGAATGTGCGCCGTGTATGTTGCGCGATTGCCCGATTGACCATCGCTGTATGACAGCTATTACGCCTGACGAAGTTTTCTCGCGCGCCGTCGCGATGATGAAAAAGGGACTGGCGGAGGTTCGGCAATGAAGCGGCGCGCGGTCTTTATGGACAGGGACGGGACGATCTCCGAAGAGGTCGGCTACGTCAATCATCCTTCGCGCTACAGGGTCTTCCCCTACTCAGCCGAAGCCGTGCGGCTGTTGAATGAAGCGGGCTGGCTCGCCATCCTCGTCACGAATCAGGCAGGAGTGGCGCGCGGCTATTTCACCGAAGATATCATCGGCCAGGTGCATAATGTTCTGACCGGGGAGTTAGAGAAGCAGGGCGCGCGGCTTGATGCGATTTACTATTGCGCGCATCATCCAACGGTCGGGGTAGAGCCATATCGTCTGGACTGCGATTGCCGAAAACCCAAACCCGGATTGATCGAGGGCGCCGCACGCGAGTTTGAGATTGACCTGGCGCAAAGCTGGATGATCGGCGACCGCTACAGCGACATAGAACTGGCGCGCAACGCCCACGTCCGCGCCGCTTTGGTGCTGAGCGGCTACGGGCGCGGCGAATGGGAATATCAACGCCCCGACTGGCAGCACGAGCCCGACATCGTCGCGGAAGATTTGCTTGATGCAGTTAAAAAGATCGTGACAGGTGACAAGTGACAGGTAACAAGTAAAAGCCGTAAATCGTGACAGGTGACAGGTGACAAGTAAGAACAAGGTTTTATCCCGTCACCTGTCACCTGTCACTTGTCACGGCCTTTGGAGGTTTGATTTGAGTCTTGAGCGAACGCCGCAGCAGGAGCGTCTGACGGCCATCGTGCGACGGTTTCCGCAGAGTAAGGTGGTGGTCGTCGGCGATCTGGTCGCAGACCAGTTTCTGTATGGAGAGATTAGTCGCGTTTCTCGTGAAGCGCCCGTGCTGATTCTGCGATATGAGCGCACGGAGACGACGCCGGGAGGCGCGGCCAACTGTGCGACCAACCTCGCTGCGCTCGATGCGAAAGCTGTCATCATCGGCGTGACGGGCGAAGATGAGGCCGGGAGAGCTTTGATTGACAAACTTCGTGAGGCGAATGTTGATTGCGGCGGCATCATCACATCCGCTTCCCTGAGGACGACGACGAAGGTTCGCGTCCTCGCCGGCCAGATTCATTCGACGCGCCAGCAAGTCATCAGGATTGACTATGAAGGCCAGCCGCTCGCCGACGAGGGACAGCGTGAGCAATTGCGCTCCCGCCTGAGAGAAGAGGTCGAGACGGCTGACGCCGTTATTATCTCCGATTACAATTATGGTCTGGCCGACACCGAAATGGTTGAGGCGATTCGTGAAGCTACAAGCAAGCGCGGCATTCCCGTTCTGGTTGACTCGCGCTTTGGCCTGACCCGGTTTACGGGCTTCACTTCCGCGACTCCGAATGAAGACGAGGTCGAGCACGTGCTTGAGAGTCAACTGGAAGACATCGCGCAGTTGGAGTCGTCGGGTAAGGGCTTGCGCGAGCAATTGGATTTCCGCGCATTGCTCATCACGCGCGGCAGTGGCGGGATGCTCCTGCTCGAAGAAGGCGCAGAAGCCCTGCACATCGAAGCCGTCGGCGCACGCGAAGCCGTGGATGTCACCGGCGCAGGCGACACCGTCATCGCCACTTACACGCTTGCCCTCGCTTCCGGCGCGACGTTCGCGGACGCTGCGAATCTGGCTAATCACGCGGGCGGTCTCGTCGTGATGAAACGCGGCACTGCGACGATCAATCGTCAAGAGCTTCTCTCGTCGGTTCTGCGCTGGGGCGAAGCATAAATCAAATGACCTACTTGTCTGAAGAACAGCACAGAGCGAGCGCGGCATCGCGCGTCCTCGAAGGTAATCGTCTGGTGGCGCGCGTTGCGATAGCCCGCAAGCACGGGGCGCGAATCGTTCTCGCCAATGGGTGCTTCGACATTCTGCATGTCGGGCACATACGCTATCTCGAAGGCGCAAAAGCCCTCGGCGACGTGCTGGTCGTCGGCATCAACGCGGACGAGCAGGTGCGAGCGCAGAAGGGCGAGGGGCGTCCCCTTGTGCCAGAGCGCGAGCGCGCGGAAGTTATCGCCGCCGTCCGGGCAGTGGATTTCGTTACCATCTTTACTGAGCCGACCGTCGAGCAGCTTCTGCTCACGCTGCGCCCTGACATCCACGCCAAAGGCACGGACTACACCGAAGACTCCGTCCCCGAACGCGATGTGGTACGATCCTTCGGCGGGCGCGTCGCCATCGTCGGCGACCCGAAGGATCACTCAAGCACGGAAATGATAAGGAGCGTGACAAGTGACAAGTGACAGGTGACAAGAGAAGAACGCTCTTTCCTGTCACCTGTCACTTGTCACCTGTTACGGCTTTCATGCGGCTTCTGATTGTCAAACTCGGCAGCATCGGCGACATCGTGCATACGTTGCCGTCTCTGGCGGCGATCCGTCGAGCGTTGCCGCAGGCGGAAATCTCCTGGGTGGTGGAGCGGCGGGCGGCGGAAATTTTGAGAGACAACCCGCTTCTGGATCGTCTCATCGAAGTCGACACGAAGGCTCTGAGGCGCTGGCCGGTGTCTGGGGAGACGCTGCTGGCACCGCGCCAGCAGTTACGTCGGCTACGCGCCTCATCCTTCGATGTCGCACTCGATTTTCAAGGGCTACTCAAATCAGCAGCAATCGCTCGTCTTGCAAAAGCAAAGCGTAGCTACGGGTTTGCCCGCGAGTCGTTGCGCGAGCCTGCCAGCCGCTTTTTGCTTAACGAAACTGTCCACGTTCCTCTTCGCTCACACGTCATCGTCAAAAATCTAGCTCTCGTCGAAGGGGCGCTAGGGCTGACTGTCCCCGTTGACCCAGCCGCTTTTGAGTTCCCTATTGCCACGACACGCGCTCACTGGGCGGAGGCGGACGAGGCAGCGGCAGGCGTTGATAAAGGATTCGCTATTCTGAATCCGGGCGGCGGCTGGCCGACGAAGCTGTGGAGCGCGGAGAGATTTGGGGCGCTGGCAGACGAGTTATGGACGCATCAAGGTCTCAAGTCGCTGGTCACCTATGGGCCTGGCGAGGATGAGTTGGCTGAAACCGTGCTCGGTGCGAGCCGCACAGGAAAGGCGCGGGCGGTCAGTCCGTCTTTGAAAGGTTTCTACGAACTGGCGAAGCGGGCGAGTCTCTACGTCGGGGGCGATACGGGGCCGACGCATCTGGCGGTCGCGGCTGGCGCGCCCGTCGCCGGACTCTTTGGCCCGACGGAATGGTGGCGCAACGGAAGCCCCCGCCCCGAAGACATCTGCATCGAGCGCAACGACATCAATTGCCGCACAGACTGTCACCGCCGCTCTTGCTCGCAGTGGATTTGCATGGACATCTCTGTCGAGCAGGTCTTGCAGTTCGCTGGCGAGAGATTGCGACGAAAGCAATTGACGAAGAGACAGGAGACAAAAACGGTTGCGTAGAGGTGGGACGTGGATGCAGCGCTGGCGCGTGCCACTTGGTTTTTTATGTGGCGCGCTTTTCTTATGGTTTGCACACCCCGTCATGCTCACGCTCATTATCGGCGGCGGCATCGCGCTCATCGGTTTAGCCGTGCGTGCCTGGTCTGCGGGTCATATCAGGAAGAACGCAGAGCTTGCGACCTCCGGCCCTTATGCTTACACGCGCAACCCGCTTTATCTCGGCAGCTTTCTGCTGGGCGTCGGGTTCACCATCGCGTCGGGGCAGCCGTGGCTGGCGCTTCCCTTCGCGGCGCTCTTTCTGGGCATCTATTTTCCGGTGATGCGCGTCGAAGCAAAGCAACTCGCGGAGCTTTTCGGCGAGGATTATCAAATGTATGCCAGCGCCGTTCCGCTCCTTTTGCCGCGCCTCTCGCCCTATCGAGATGTGAAGACCGGGGGTGCAAAGTTCGACGCGAGCTTGTATATGCGTTATCGAGAGTACAGAGCCGCCTTGGGACTTCTGATAGCGTGGGGCTTGCTGGCTCTGAAAGCTGTTTTCGTTAAATGAAGTTTTGATGATGAAGAAATACCCTCGCATCCGTTTTGCTTTTATCGCCCTGTTGCTTGGCGCACAGCTCTTTGCCGTTTCGCTCGCTTCAGACAGCAAGCGCAAGGATGAGGGCAAACTGCCCTTCGATCCTGCGGAAGAGTTGGTTTACGAAGGCGAGTTCTCCCGCGCTCTCCTGCGCGGCCTCAACGTCGCCGAGCTACGCTTCACGGCAAACCGCACGCAAGTTTCCACCCCGCCATCAAATAATGGGAGCACCCTGCGTTTTACCCTCGATGCCGTCACGAAGGGCTTGCTTCGCAAACTCTTCGGTCTCAATTTTCGCCAGCACATCGAATCAACGGTCGAGCCTGCGTCCTTCAGCGTTCTACAAACAACGAAACTCGACGAGCAGGGCAAGCGCAAGCGAACGAGCGAAGCCGTCTTCGACCGAACAGCAGGCAAAGTCGTCTGGACTGAGCGCGACCCCACAGACCCCAACCGCCCGCCCCGCGTCGTCACCTCGCCCGCGAGCGGCGCAGTCCAGGACATCGCCTCAGCTTTTTATTATCTACGAACGCAGCCGCTAGCAATCGGCGCAACGCTCGAGATTCTCGTCAGCGATTCAGGTCAGGTCTATCGCGTTCCGGTCACTGTGTCGGAAAAGAAGATGATGAAAACGCTGCTTGGTAAGGTTCAGACGTTGAAAGTAGATGCTGACATCTTCGGCGAGGGGCGACTCCTGCGCGGCAAAGGCAAAATGTCTATCTGGTTCACAGACGACGCCCGCCACATCCCCGTGCGCGCCAAGATTAACAACGAGATGGGCACGCTCGACATCACGCTCAAGCGCATGACCAACAGCAGCGTCAGGCAAGTACACTAGAAGTATGGAATTCAATGATGAGAGCCATGCTGTCAAGGCGTCTGCGTTGAATGAGTTGTTCTATGAAAGAGATGTCAAGAGAATAATATCTCCCCTTACTGACCGCCTTCCTTCTGCTTGGCAATCAGCCCCGATCTCGCCCGGAGCGCGTCAGTTTCATTGATT
>JAVHVE010000074.1:0-113506 GCA_032160705.1 Acidobacteriota bacterium
TCCGCGACTCCTTCATCGTGGGCAATTCGGGCGTCGGGGTGAAAACCTCAGTGAACGCGGGCACTATCCTTGAGCGGACGATGATTGATTCCAACGGGACGGGACTTCAGCCCGGTGCGGGCACGACGACCGATATTTCCAATGTTTCCATCATCGGCAATGGTACTGGAATTGCGACTACGGGCGGCACGGTTCAATCACACGGTAACAATCAGATCAACTTGAACACTACGCCTGGGGCGGTTCCGACCGGCGGTGCGGTCATCGGACAACAGTAGGCTGGGTTAAGACTCCACCCTCCAGTTTTGTCCGCCTCCTGATAATGGGGAGGCGGACAAAACTGGAGTCTTTTCTCTCATCGGGAGTTAGCCTGATAAGAGGTGAGAACTCCGTGGTGTCTTTAAGGCTTGATCTTTTAATGAGTAGCCTTCGTGTCGGAGTCATCCAATAAAAACTCTGCACAGAGACTATGTTCCCCAGAGTTTATCTTCAGAAGGAGGGCCTCCCATGTCTACACCCAGGCCAACAATAAGCCGCGTTTTCGGCTTAAGACGCCTAGCTATTCTTTTCATGGTTTTAGCCGTAGCGGCTAATGCTTTCTATACAGCCTCCGCGAATAAATCTTCGTCTCGGCACCTTCCAGAAGTCGCCAATCCTACCCCGATCAAGGCGATTAAGGGCACGCAAGGCCTTGCAACGAAGATAATCGAGGAATCATTTCCCGCAAACACGACGTTGCCGGCATTCATGCCTCAAGCAGCGCTGACCCCATCCATAGAGACTTATGATAGTACCTGTACGACGCCGAAGGACACGTTTGTCCTTGGCGAGACGGTCTGCGCGAAAACGACGGGTGCTCCTTTCGGCTCTCCGGCTCAGCGCAGTGTGACGTGGTCTAACCCGTCCAACAATGTCGTGGACCGGAGTGATTTGGTGGTGAGCGCCAATGACACGTTTACGATCCCGACGCTCGGAACATCTATAGTTGATGGCCTGACCGTTGACAATCGCGGGACATGGACTGTGAAATTAGTTCCCACTGGCCGGTCTCTGGTGCGCGCAAGCGCTGTCTTCACCGTCACCGACCCGGCTAATCTAACCGCCGATGTCTCGGTCTATAACATAGATGCGAATCCCGGAACCGAGCTGCTTGGAGGCTCGCAGGCCACGTTTAAACTGTATGTCGTCAACAACGGCCCGAATGCCGCGCAGGATGTCAGCATAACGCACGTTGTGCCAGCGAACGCGACCCTCGTGCCTAGTACGGCTGAAAATCCTAACCCAACACAAGATGCCGGCCCGGGTTTCTCCTGTACGACTGTAAACGGATTGACAACTTGTACGATTGCCAGCCTCCCTGCACGCTCCAAGTCCCTCTTCACATTCGTTTATGACATAGATAACGGGGCGACAAAAGGCACGGTGCTCGCGGCTCAGACCGCAGCGACGAGTAGCACCGCCGATCTGAACATCAACAACAATTCATGGACGGCCAAAGCCATTGTCACTGGCTCGTCCCCCACAACGACCTGCACCCTTGATTGTCCGGGGGACATCAGTATTAGTGTCAATGCGACTTCGGGCGGACAGCCGGGCGCAATCGTGACATTCGCAGGCGGAGACCCCAACGGTGATTGCGGAGCAATAACCACGTCGCCGCAATCGGGCTCGTTCTTCCCCGTCGGCTCAACCCTCGTCACTTCGACAAGCGGCGGCGCTAGCTGTAGTTTCACAGTCACAGTAGTTGACACTTCAGCTTTGACAATCGCTTGTCCGGCCCCACAAACTATCACCGCTCCCGACGGTGCTTGCGAAGCAGCATATAATGCGGTGGCACCATCGGCGACGGGCACAGGCACAGGCATCACGGTGGAGGGCGAGCGCCGGGATGGCCAAGAACTGACTGCACCGTACGGTATTGGCACAACCAAAATCGTCTGGACAGCGACAGATGATGCCGGTAACGTAGCCAGTTGCGAGCAGATAATCAACGTCGTTGTTGGTGCTAATTCGCCAGCGCCGACAATCACGAAACCGCCTGACGTAGAGATAGCGACACCGTCGGGCGCTTTCACGGGGTCATGTGGTTTAGTCATCCCTGAAACCACCCTGGGAAGTGCCGAGGCGAATAACTGTACTGTCAACATCACCCGAACGGGCGTTCCTGGCGGGAACTTCTTCACTCTGGGAGCGCACACCATCACCTATACGGCTACGGACAGTTTAGGCCGTACGGCGACAGCCACCCAGACTGTCACGGTAACTGACGGCACGCCGCCGCGCATCAAGGCTCCTGCGGATGAAAGCTATAGCTGCACGAGCCAAGTGCCAGCGGCCAATGTGGCGCAGGCTACCAGAGGTGATGTTTACGATGTGACCGGTGTTCTTCTTCCGCCCGCACCGCCGGATGACAACTGTAGCGCAGTGATCGTGACAGTGAGCGAGACTAGTAGTGGCGCTGGATCAGCCAGCGACCCGCGGCTCATCTTGCGAACTTTCACGGCGACCGACGCAGTTGGTAACTCGGAGAGCGATGTACAAACCATCACGGTCATAGACAACACGCCACCGACGCTGCTAACAACTCCTGCCGATGTGGAACTTCACACGGGCGCAGGCGCAACGTCGTGCGGTGTCACAATCAATAACCTTGATGCAACGCTCGGCACGGGCTCGGCCAGTGATAGCTGCTCGACAGCGACTGTAGTGCGGAGCGGCGTTCCGGCCAACAACATCTTCCCCGTCGGAGAGACTACAATCTCCTACACGGCGGTTGATGCTGCTGGTAACAGTTCAGCCCCTGTTACTCAGAAGGTGACAGTGGTTGACGATACGCCTCCGACGATCAGTGCTCCGGCAGATACTACTGTAAATGCTGACACTGGCTCGTGCTCTGCAACAGGAGCCAATTTAGGCACACCGACTACTGCGGATAATTGTGCAGTAGCTTCTGTTACTAACAATGCACCATCCACCCTCCCGCTTGGTGAAACGACTGTGACGTGGACAGTGACTGATGGCGCTGGTCATACGGCGACCGCAGCACAGAAAGTCACGGTTGTGGATAATCAGAACCCGACCATCAGCGCACCAGCAAATAAGACAGTCAATGCTGACGCTGGTTCGTGCGGTGCTAGTGGCGTTTTGCTCGGCTCGCCGACGACAGCAGACAACTGTTCTGTCGCGTCCGTGACGAATGATGCGCCAGCTTCATACCCGGTCGGGACTACGACGGTCACGTGGACGGTAACTGATGGTAGTGGTCGGACAGCGACTGCTCCACAGCTAGTCACAGTGGTTGACAACCAGAACCCGACGATCACTGCTCCGGCAGACAAGACGCTCTATACCGGTACAGGTGCTACATCGTGCGACGTGACGGTGGGCAACCTCAACGCGACACTCGGCACGGCGACGGCCAACGACAACTGTCCTGGCGTCACTGTGGCACGTGGCGGTGGCAACGTCTTCCCGCTCGGGGAGACCCTCGTCACCTACACGGCGACCGACGCACACGGCAACACTGCTTCAGCCACTCAGAAGGTAACAGTGGTTGACAATACTGCGCCGGTGGTGACGCCGCCAGCTAGCATCACCGTGCAACTGCCGGTGAATTCGTCGGCCACGAGCATGGCTGTGAGCTACCCGGCGGCAACCGCCACGGACAACTGCGCAGGGGCGATTAGCCTCGCTTACAGCAAGGCGTCAGGCTCTGCCTTCAACGTTGGCACAACCACTGTGACTGTGACCGCGACCGACGCGCATAACAATAGCGCTTCGGCCACGTTTACCGTGACGGTACTGTACAACTTCACGGGCTTCTTCTCCCCGATTGGCAACTTACCGACATTGAATGCGGTGAATGCTGGCAGGGCGATCCCTGTGAAGTTCAGTCTGAGCGGAAATAAGGGGCTGAATATCTTTGCAGCCAACAATCCGTACACAGTGGCAATCAACTGCAACTCAACCGATCCGTCGGTTGATGTTACAGAGACTCTCACTGCTGGCGGTAGTAGCCTCAGCTTTGGAGGCGACCAGTACAACTACACCTGGAAGACGGAGTCTTCATGGGCGAACACATGTCGTCAATTGGTGGTGACACTAAATGACGGCAGCGTCCATCGTGCGAACTTCAAATTCAAGTAGGGTACTCGGATCGGGGAGTGACGATTGCTTTAAGGTGTCACTCCCCGACCCATGGCTGCTACGACTTGATAAATCGTGATCTCTGAACTGTCAGTCAAATAGCTCAGGCGATTACTTAACAGATAGCGCCCCTGCTGGTTTCCTCTAGTTTTATTAGAGATCAGCAGGGGCGCTATTTCGTTTAACAGGCAGAGCGATTATGCAGCTTATGACTGGCCCTTTGTCTGGCCTGTGCTTGACGCTACGGGTGCGCTTGACTAAACTGCCGTGTCATTAAGAAACCCACTCCATGCGCGCTTCGCCGATGAATTTGTGGGCTAAGGCGTCTAGAATTGCAAGACAGTTTGCTTCATCATCCAATGCAAGATTAAGAGATTAGCCCACTGATAAACGTACTAGTTTGCTTAAATCTTCCGAGACTCCAATGACCACGACCCTTAGCCCAGAGAAGTTACACGCGCCGCAGGTGACGGATCAGCCGCTGGTCGTCGTGGAGGCGCATAAATCCTGGGTTCGGATTAATCTCAAAGATCTGTGGGCATATCGCGAATTGCTCTACTTTCTGATGTGGCGCGACGTGAAGGTGCGCTATAAACAGACGGCGCTGGGTGCGGCCTGGGCGATCCTGCAACCGCTCTTGCTGATGCTCATCTTCAACTTCTTTTTCGCACGTTTGGCGGGCATCAGTTCAGGTAATGTGCCGTATCCGCTTTTCGCCTACGCCGGACTGTTACCATGGACATTCTTCGCCAACGCTGTCACCGGCAGCGGCAATAGCCTTGTCGGAAGCACGAATCTAATCACCAAAGTCTACTTTCCCCGCATGTTCATCCCGGCGGCGGCTGTCGGCGCAGGTCTGGTTGATCTGGCGATTGCATTTGTCTTGCTGATTGGGTTGATGGTTTATTATGGAGTCGGCCTTCACTTGAGCTTAGCGTTGCTACCGGTAGTTATTATCCTGACGACGCTCCTGGCGCTCGGCGTCGGCATGTTGATGTCGGCTCTCAATGTGAGATACCGTGATGTTCGTTATGCGCTGCCCTTTATGATTCAAGTCTGGATGTTTGCTTCGCCAGTCATTTACCCTTTACCGGAGAAATGGCACACGCTGTTCTCGCTTAATCCCATGGTGGGAATTATCGAAGGTTTTCGCGCGGCACTCTTCGGCCAACCGCCCGACTGGTCGGCGCTCGGTTCGTCTGCCGCCATCACGCTCGCGATCCTGATATGCTCTGTCTTCGCTTTCAGTTGGATGGAGAAGGGTTTCGCCGACGTTATTTAGCAAACAGATGAAGCCGATTATCAAGATTGAGCACTTGGGCAAGCGCTATCGCATCGGCGCACAGCAGGCCGCCTACGGGAGCCTGCGCGACACGCTGGCGGGCGCGTTCCGTGCGCCGCTCCGCCTCTGGCAACGCAAAGTGCGAGTTTCTGCCAGTAGCTTCTGGGCCGTCAAGGACGTAAGTTTTGAAGTTCAGCCGGGCGAGATCGTCGGCATCATCGGGCGCAACGGCGCTGGCAAATCCACTCTCCTCAAGCTGCTGTCTCGCATCACGGAGCCGACCAGCGGGCGCATCGAGTTGTACGGGCGCATCGCCAGCCTGCTCGAAGTCGGCACGGGTTTTCACCCGGAACTGAGCGGGCGCGAGAACATTTATCTGAACGGCGCGATTCTGGGCATGGCGCGAGCCGAGATTAAACGCAAGTTCGATGAGATCGTGGCATTTGCTGAAGTAGAGAGGTTCATTGACACACCCGTCAAGCACTTCTCCAGCGGCATGTACTTACGCCTCGCCTTTGCCGTCGCCGCACACCTCGAACCCGAAATATTACTCGTTGACGAAGTGCTGGCGGTCGGTGATAGTCGTTTCCAGCGGAAGTGCCTGGACAAGATGCAGGAGGTAGGACGACAGGGACGTACCGTCCTCTTCGTCTCGCACAATATGCCCGCGATTACGCGCCTGTGCCCGCGCACTATCCTGCTTGATGGGGGACGCGTCATCGGCGATGGGCCGTCGAGTCAGATCGTGGGCGCGTACTTGAGTTCCGGTTTGGGGACGACCGCCGAGCGTGTCTGGGCGGACTTAAGCACCGCGCCGGGCAACGATATTGTGCGCTTGTGCGCCGTGCGCGTGCGGACGGAAGATGGCGAAGTATCTGATGCTCTCGATATACGCAGGCCGCTGGTAATAGAAATGGAATACGAAGTGCTGAAGGCAAGCCACGTCCTGACTCCGAATTTTCACTTTTATAATGAAGAAGGCATCTATGCTTTCATCGCCAGCGAGACCGACCCGGCCTGGCGTGATCGGATTCGTCCAGAGGGGCGTTATCTGAGTACCGCCCGGATTCCAGGTAATCTTTTATCGGAAGGCACGCTCTTTGTGGGCGCAGCGATCAGCACAATGAGTTCTACCACGATACATTTTTATGAGCGCGACGCTGTGGCCTTTCAGGTGATTGACAGTCTGGATGGGGACTCGGCGCGTGGTGATTATGCCGGCCAGATGCCAGGTGTGGTTCGCCCGATGTTGCAGTGGAGCACCCGTGTTCTTTTAGAGAGCAATCAACCCGTGGCGGCTCAAGCCGGGGAAGGCGCGCGATGAAAGTAGTCATCCTTGCAGGCGGCTTAGGAACACGACTGTCCGAGGAGACTGAGGTCAAGCCCAAACCAATGGTCGAGATCGGCGGTCGCCCAATTCTCTGGCATATCATGAAGCACTACGCGTACTACGGGCTCAAAGAGTTTTACATTGCGCTCGGCTACCGTGGCGAAATTATCAAACGTTTCTTCATGGACTACTACAGCCTCGATGGAAGCATTAGTATTGACCTCGCCAGCGGCCAGGTAGAGAGGCAGGACCGGGAGTGTGAGGACTGGATTATCCATCTGAAGAACACCGGGCAACAGAGCAACACGGGCGGGCGGCTCAAACGGCTGGAACGATGGTTGAGTGACGGAACGTTTATGGTCACTTATGGTGATGGCGTCTGCGATATTAACCTCCATAACTTGCTTAAGTTTCATCGTGCACACGGACGTATTGCAACCGTCACAGCGGTGCGCCCACCCGCGCGTTTTGGGGGGCTGGTCTTTGATGGCGACATTGTCGTTGACTTCACGGAAAAGCCGCAGATCGGGGAGGGGTGGATTAACGGCGGCTTTCTGGTCTTCGAGCCTGAGATTTTCAATTACCTTGAAGGCGACGACAGCAGCCTTGAAGCCGACGCGTTGGAGCGGCTGGCAGCCGACCGTCAACTCGCAGCTTATCAGCATGAAGGCTTTTGGCAATGTATGGACACACTCCGCGATAAGCGATTGCTGGAAGGCTTGTGGCATGAGCGGCGTGCATCGTGGAAGGTATGGGAATAAACAACCAGGGATTCTGGCTTGACCGTCCGACGCTCGTGACTGGCGCTACCGGACTCGTCGGCGGTTGGCTTGTCCGCCGCTTACTCGATGCCGGGGCGGATGTCGTCTGTCTTGTGCGCGACTGGGTGCCGCAGAGCGAGCTTGTGCGCACACGCCTTCTCGAACAGGTCAAGGTTGTGCGCGGCGATGTCCGCGATCAAGCGCAGTTGGAGCGCTCGCTCGGCGAATATGAGATTGATACTGTCATCCATCTCGCGGCGCAGACCATCGTCGGGATCGCCAATCGCAATCCGGTTTCGACTTTTGAGACTAATATCGCAGGCACATGGGCAATCCTTGAAGCCTGCCGCCGGAGCCCAACGGTCAAGCAGATTGTGATCGCTTCTTCAGATAAAGCCTATGGAGACCATGAAGTATTGCCTTACAGCGAGGACGCGCCGTTGCAAGGGCGGCATCCATACGACGTGAGCAAGTCGTGCGCCGATCTGATTGCCCAATCGTATGCCCAGACTTATGGGCTGCCGGTCGGTGTCACGCGCTGCGGTAATTTTTATGGTGGAGGAGACCTGAATTGGAACCGAATTGTGCCCGGTACGATTCGCTCGGTCTTACGTGGACAGCGCCCCGTGATTCGTTCGGATGGGCAATACGTGCGCGACTACTTTTACGTAGAGGACGGCGCGACGGTGAACATGGTGCTGGCCGAGCATCTGGCGCGCAATCCAGATTTACGCGGACAAGCATTTAACTTCTCGAATGAGATTCAGGTGACCGTGCTGGAATTAGTCGAACAACTGCTGGCGCTGATGGGGTCAGACCTCAAGCCCGATGTGCGCAACGAAGCGACAAACGAAATCCGCCATCAATATCTGAGCGCAGCAAAGGCCCGGCAACTTTTGGGCTGGCAACCACTCTTTACTTTGGATGAAGGTCTGCGCCGGACGATTGATTGGTACAAAGCCTTCCTCGGAACCGATGCATGAGCGAGCAACTGTTGTCGTCCATGTGCCGATCCTGTGGTACAACCGGACTCATTTCCATCCTCAATCTGGGCCGCACGCCGCTGGCCAATGCATTGCTCACCGCCGAGCAACTGGCAGAGCCGGAAAATCTGTATCCTCTTGAACTCGTTTTCTGTCCCGCCTGTTCGCTCGTACAAATTACGGAGACGGTGGCACCCGAAAAGCTGTTCCGCGAATATTTCTATCTCTCGTCTTTCTCTGACACGATGCTGCACCACGCGCAGGCACTCGTCGGCAAACTGATTCCGGCGCGGAAACTTGGCGCGGACAGCCTGGTGGTGGAGGTGGCCAGTAATGACGGTTACCTGCTCCAATACTACAAGCAGGCTGGCGTTCCCGTGCTGGGCATTGAGCCGGCCACAAACATCGCCCGCATCGCTGAGAATGAGCGCGGCGTTCCGACCATCAGCGAGTTCTTCGGCGCTGAATTGGCCGAACGTCTCAGCCAGCGGGGACAGCGCGCCGACGTGATTCACGCCAACAACGTGCTCGCGCACGTTGCCGATCTCAACGGGTTCGTGCGCGGCCTCTCGATGCTGTTGAAGGAGGGTGGCGTCGCCATCATCGAAGTGCCCTATGTCAAAGAGATGATTGATCGCTCGGAGTTTGACACAATCTATCACGAGCACCTTTGCTACTTCTCTCTGACTGCGCTTGACCATCTCTTCCGCCGCCACGATCTTGTCATTCAGGATGTCGAGCGATTACCGATTCACGGCGGAACATTACGCATCTTCGCGCGCCGTGATGACACTCAAGATGCTCATGCTCCGAACAACATCTCGACAGCGGTGCAGCAGATGAGAGAAGCCGAATCTGCATGGGGTGTTACCAAGCGAGAATTTTATCTAGGGTTCAGCGCGCAGGTCGGACGCCTGCGCCGCGACCTGCTGGCGTTGCTGCGCGAGTTGAAGGCACAGGGTAAGCGGATCAGCGTTTACGGCGCATCGGCTAAGGGTAGTACACTGTTGAACTATTTCGGAATCGGTCGAGAGACGCTGGACTTTGTTGTAGATCGCAGCACGGTCAAGCAAGGCTACTATACGCCGGGCACGCATCTGTGCATCTATCCGCCGGAGAAGCTGGTTGAAGACATGCCCGATTACGTTTTGCTGCTGACCTGGAACTTCGCCGACGAGATTTTAAGACAGCAGTCCGAGTACAGGCAGCGCGGCGGGCGTTTTATCATTCCGATCCCTGAGGTAAGAGTTGTTTAAAGAAAACGGAGTCAGCGCAGTTTTGCACGCAGGTTTCTCGATTCAATGGTGATAACTGAAACAAAACTTAATGGGGCATTCATCATCGAGCTGGAAAGGCATGAGGATGTGCGGGGCTTTTTCGCTCGCAGTTGGTCGCAAAGGGAGTTTGAAGCCCTGGGTCTCAACGCGAATTTGGTCGAGTGCAACATCTCGTTCAATCAGAGGAAGGGCACGTTGCGGGGGATGCACTATCAGGCAGCACCACATGCACAGGCCAAGATAGTTCGTTGCACGATGGGCGCAGTCTATGATGTGATTATTGATCTCAGACCTACGTCCGAGACCTTCAAGCAATGGGTCGGCATGGAACTAACGGCGGAGAACCGACGCATGCTCTATATTCCAGAAGGCTTCGCGCATGGCTTTCAGACGCTCTGCGATAATTCCGAAGTCTTTTATCAAATGTCGTCGTACTATGCGCCGGAGAGCGCTGGCAGCGTGCGTTGGAATGATCCGGCCTTCGGCATTGAGTGGCCTGAAGACGAGCGGATCATGATTGCAAGAGACAAAGAGCACCCTGACTTCAATGCATGAAGAGAGTTCTGCTCACAGGCGCAAGCGGCTTCGTTGGCCAGCATTGTCTACCTACGCTCGTCGCGCGCGGCTACGAAGTGCATGCCGTCTCGTCGAAAGCGTCTGCGCCGATGGCGACACCGCCTGATGCGCGCTGGCATCAGGCAGACTTGCTGGACAGAGCGCAAGTCTCTGCTTTGCTGGCCGAGGTGCAGCCGACGCACTTGCTGCATTGCGCATGGTATGCCGTGCCGGGTAAGTATTGGACGGCACGGGAGAATTTTCGCTGGGTTGAGGCCAGCTTGCATTTGATACAAGGGTTTGTCGCGACGGGCGGTCAGCGCGTGGTCTGCGTAGGCTCATGCGCCGAGTACGACTGGCGCTACGGCTATTGTTCTGAGCAGGTCACGCCGCTTGCCCCGGCGACCACCTACGGCGTTTGTAAGCATGCACTCCAACTCCTGCTTGAGGCCCTGAGCAAACGGACGGGGCTGAGCGCAGCGTGGGGACGGCTCTTTTTCCTTTACGGGCAGCACGAAGACGCAGAGCGACTCGTCGCTTCGGTGATTCGCTCTCTCTTGCTGGAGCAGCCCGCGCTTTGTTCACACGGCCAACAGATCAGAGACTTTCTGTATATGAAAGACGCTGCCGATGCTCTGGTTGCGTTGCTCAACTCGGACGCGTCGGGCGCGGTTAATATCGCTTCGGGAGTGCCTGTCGCTGTGAGTCAGGTGATACAAGAAATCGCGACGCAGTTGCAGCGGCCAGCCTTGATTCAACTGGGCGCGCGCCCCGCGCCGGAGAACGAGCCGCGCCTGCTCGTTGCCGATGTGGCGCGCCTTCGGGATGAGGTCGGATGGTCAGCGAAGTACGATCTCGCGCAGGGGTTGGCGGAAACTATCAAGTGGTGGCGACTTCAGCTATGAACATAATAGGCGAGCAAATGGTTTGCCCGATCTGCGAATCAAACGCGCCCAGCGAATTTCTGTTTCGCGGGCAAGTCCCGGTGCACCAAAATTTGTTGATGCGCGATCAGGAAGCGGCGATGGACATCCCGCGCGGCGATTTGGCTCTGGTCATCTGTGAAGACTGCGGGTTCATTTTCAATCGCGCCTTTGACCAGCGAAAGATCATGTACGGTGCTGACTATGAGAACACGCAAGCCTGTTCGCCATCTTTCAATGAGTACCTGGACGGACTGGTCCGACACATGATCTCGGAACGCAGCGTCCGAGACTCTCATGTGGTGGAAGTCGGCTGCGGCAATGGCTTGTTCTTGCGAAAACTGGTGGCTGACGATAATGCAGGTAATCGCGGTTATGGATTCGACCCAAGTTACACGGGGGCGGCCAGTGAACTCGATGGACGTTTAAGATTTGCTACACGTTATTACGACTCAGAGTGCGCCGATGTCCCCGCCGATGTGATAGTGTGCCGTCACGTCATCGAGCATGTCTCACGACCGCTGCGGCTGCTGGAAGACATTAAAAAAGCTCTGGCGCGAGCGCCGACCGCCCGTATCTTTTTTGAGACGCCGTGCGTTGAATGGATATTCCGTAACCAGGTGGTTTGGGATTTTTTTTATGAACATTGCTCTTATTTCTCAGCCGATTCGTTAACGACCGCGTTTCAGGCTGCTGGTTTCGAAGTTGAGAGTGTGCAGCACGTCTTTGCTGGACAGTACCTGTGGCTGGAGGCCACGTTGCCCACGACCGCGCCGAGCGTCCGCAGGCGACCCGGCACGCTTCTCGCTCAAGCTCAAGCATTCGCGCGTTCGGAAGCAAAATTGAAGCAAGACTGGGGTCATAAAATTCGCCAGCTCGCCTCCAAAGAGAAAGTGGCACTCTGGGGCGCAGGAGCAAAAGGCGTAACATTTGCGAATCTGATTGACGAGCAAAGGCGCTGGCTGGACTGCGTCGTTGATCTGAACCCCTTGAAGCAGGGCCATTATGTGCCGGGCACAGGCCACCCGATTGTCAGTTACCAGGATTTGGTCGCGCGCGGCGTGACGACCGCCATTTTGATGAACCCGAACTACCGGGAGGAGAACCTGACGCTGTTGCAGGCCGTTCAAGCCGATGTTCGGCTGATCGAAAAATTATGAGACTAACTATTGATACGACTGAAAGAACACTGACCTGTGAGACTGAAACAGAAAAACGGGTGTTTGGATTATACACAAAAGAGGCCTTCGAGTTGATCTCCCAACAATGGGTCAAGGTTGGCTGGAATCAGAAATATCCTTACACGTTTAGCTGGTTTGGCCGACCTATCATCCAGTTGCCCGAAGACATGATTCGCTTGCAGGAAGTTATCTATCGTGTGCACCCGGATGTGATTGTCGAGACGGGCGTCGCCCACGGCGGCTCGCTGATCTATTACGCCAGCCTGTGCAAAGCCCTGGGGCATGGGCGCGTCATCGGTATAGACATCGAAATTCGTCCGCAGAACAGACAGGCTATAGAATCCCATGAACTGGGCACCTTGATTACATTAATTGAGGGTAGTTCGACATCGCCAGAGGTAACACGGCAGGCGCACTCACTGGTCAAGCCGGGCGAAACCGTGTTTGTCATCCTCGATTCAAATCATACCAAACAGCATGTTGCGGCTGAGCTTGAGGCATACCATGATCTCGTCACGGCAAATTCTTATATCGTGGCGACCGACGGGGGAATGAAAGACCTGTACGATGTGCCGCGCGGCAATCCGCAGTGGGAGTGGGATCACCCGGCAGCCGCAGCCGCCGAGTTTGCCGCCAGCCATCCAGAATTTATTTTGGAGCAGCCCGCCTGGCCTTTCAACGAAAGCGACTTAACCGAGAATATTACGCATTGGCCGGGTGCGTGGCTGCGCCGCAAATGACCGCCTGCTTATTTCGGCCCGGCAGGGAAAGTACGGATGAGCGCAAAGTGTAAGCTGCTTCCAGTTGTTAACCCGCACCAAGAATAGGTCAGACCTGATGAATAGCCGGGGGAAAGCCTGACCCGAGATAAACGCTGAGCGTGTCTTATGTCTAATAAGCCTTTAGTCAGCATTGGACTTCCGACCTACAACCGAGCTTCGACTCTGGGGCGCTCCATCGAATCCGCACTGGCTCAACATTATCTGAACATCGAATTGGTAATTTCTGACAATGCCTCAACAGATGAGACTCAGGCCATTTGTCTGGCAGCCCGTCAACGGGACGTTCGGGTCAAATATTTACGTCAACAAAGTAATCAAGGGCCGCTGGCAAACTTCCGTGAAGTGCTCAAGCAATCAAGTGGTCAGTTTTTCATGTGGCTTGCCGATGACGATTGGCTTGATCGCTCTTACGTGTCGAAGTGCGTCGAGGTTTTGCTGGCCAGCCCGACCCACTCGCTGGTCTCCGGGAAGACAAAATACTACGATCATGGGCGGCTGGTTTTAGAGGAGCAGAGAATCAATCTACTGGATGATTCCGGCAAAAAAAGGGTGTTAGCTTATTATGACCAGGTGATCTGGAATGGAATCACCTATGGCCTGATGCGGCGTGAGCAGCTAGCTGGCCTCTCCCTAGAGGACAAACTCGGCGCAGACTGGCTCTTGATCGCCGCTATTGTTTTCATGGGGAAAATAGAGACGCTGGAGGATGTTTGCAATTACCGTTCTATTGATGGCATGTCAAAGGATATGAAAAAATTTGCCGAGGGGTTTGGGTTGACCGGCTTTATGGCAAGAAACCCGCATCTGAACATTGCGATCAATGTTTTTGAAACCATTGCCTGGAAGTGGCCGATTTATAGATCGCTGAGCCTGCCTGCTCGCTTGGTTTTAGGCTTCCGATCCTTCGCAACGATTTGCAGAAGATTCGTTTTAACTTCGTGGCGGCAACGCGCGCTTACGTATTTGAATAAGCTGCTTGTATATTTGCATAAGTCTCACCCTCGTTTGACACATGCAGCTAAGGTCATTAAAAATAAGTTAACGCGGTCGCTACGGCATGGTTGAATGAATCACTTGAGGTACGGGAGACATAACGTGCCTCCGTGGAGATATGAATCCAGGGTCTAGCTCAGCAAGAGTCACATCCCTGCATGAAATGGATGCTTCCGGCTATTTTGCAGAGCGGCTGGCCCGCTCAAGGTTGCGAACGCTTGAGCATATACACGTTTGGATGTTAATGCTTGTTGTCATATTAACCATCCACTATGATAAGCCGTTCTTCAAAAATCATCTCAAAAGTTGAATCCCATTTATGAATCTCACTGAATTGATCGCTGATCGCCCTGTCTTTCATAGTATTGCACCCGGCATTTTCATGGAAATGGGAGTGAACGACCAAGTTCTGGAGTTCATTAATGAACATATTGATGAGACCTCAACAACGCTCGAAACCGGGAGCGGTCTGAGCACCGTTCTTTTTGCCATCAAAGCTTCTCATCACACGGCTATCACCCCTGAACACGGAGAGATTGACAGAATTAAAGAGTATTGCCGAGAGCACGATGTTTCTATGGGGCGCGTTACCTTTAAAGTGGCGACATCCGAATACACCTTGCCTTCTCTCGAAAGCCCTCCCTTCGATCTCGTACTGATTGACGGTCGGCACGGCTTTCCCGCTCCGTTTATAGATTGGTTTTATACCGCCGGGAAACTCAAAATAGGAGGATTCCTCATCGTTGACGATATACCTCTCTGGACGTGCGGCGTGCTCAGAGATTTCCTAATGCAAGAGCCAGAATGGCGATTGGTGGCGGATTTCTCACCGCGCTCCGTGGTGTTTATGAAAATGGGCGAAGGCAGCGAATGGAAAGACTGGTCGCAGCAAAAGTTTGTGCTAGAGCATGGTCTGTTGAGGTTAGATAAAGACGGAAACGTAATAAGCGTTGACGCCGAGGGGCGCTTGAAGAGAGTGTTGGGACACCTCCGCAGGGGCGAGTTCTTAATACTCGGCAGAAAGGTCATTCGTAAGATAAAAGGATAGGGCGTGGCTGGCACTCAGAGGTTGCATAATCAGTGACTCATATTTATTGGCGACGCACTATCGCCCCACTAACTCATCACTCGATTCAGCCTTGTTAATTGCTCAAACGGTTTCGGCACATTGAGCCGCTTTATTTAACGCAAGGGTACTATAAATAAGAGCATGGATGGAAAGTCAGTCATATATGTCACTCACGCCACACCTTCTAATGTCGGTAATGGCGGGATGCACCGCAGCTATCAAATCCTACATGAACTTGAGGAGTTGGTCGGTAAGGATAGGGTATTACTGCTCACTAGACAAATTCTCCAGACACGCTATGAGGAGAAGGAGGCGCAAAACTCAAATGGGCTATTTAAATCGCGGCGTAAGATTGAGCAATGGATTTCTTTCAGGTCTGGGACGGTCGCTCGTGTCATCAAGAATCCATATCGAATCTTAAATCGCACTGTCTTTGGCGCTGGATTGATGCCCCCGGCCATCAAGGATTTTTACGAGAATGAGATGAGGGGACTTTCTGGAAAAGCTGTTTGTCTCATTGACCACGCAGAATTCACCGAACTTATTCAGATTAACCAGAAATTTAACATACCGACGATAAGCTGTACGCAGAATTTAGACGGGCTCTCGGATAATTTCCTGCTGCTTCAGCAAAACCTTGAGGCGATTGGCGCAAATGAGGCGGGCAACAGACAGAGGATCGGCGTGTACGCGGCAGTGACCGATTTTGCAAACGAGTTGCAAATGCTCGCCCGTTGCGATGAGCGAATATTTATTTCCAAGATTGAAGCCGGGCTGATTAACGGATTAGGGTTGTCGAGTCACTATCACCCTTATCTCCCGGTCGGGGCAGTGCGCGACTGTCATCAAACGATTCGCGAGCGCAGGGACTCCAGGGAGCAAGAGCCCGGTCTGTTCCTGATGATTGGAACAGCCATCTACGGGCCCATTAGAAAGTCATGCGAGTGGCTTATTGAAAATGCGGGGAAGCATGGATTACCCCCTGGAACGCGTGTTGTCGTTGTGGGGTCTGGCACGGAAACGCTGCTCCAGCCGGGCAAATCGGTAGACGGTATTGAGCTAAAAGGATGGGTCGAGCAGGAAGAGTTGGATGAGTTGCTGACGCGTGTCAAAGCGGTACTTATCCCACAACAATTTGGGCTCGGCGCTCCGACGCGTTTGGCGGAATTGAGTTGTGCGGGAATCCCGATGCTCGGCTGCCGTCCCCCGACCTATGCAATTGATTCCCCACCAGGGTTTCATGTGCTCGAGGCATGTTGGAACGAGTGGTATGCGAAGATCGAACAGCTTTCTAATGAAGATGTTCACCTACCCGAAGAAGATTACCGACTCTGGGAAGCTGCGCAGCCCAAGCCTCTGAAAAACGTTATCAACATGCTTTTCAACTAACACTTATTGGTGGTTAGATGGGGGAGAATAATTCAACTCTTTTTTTACGGAGTGACTCAAGTGTTCTCTGATTAGCTAATCGTATTGGAGAAGGTGGGAATGCACCTGTATCGTAGTCGGAATCACTTAAACCGAGAACTAAAAAGGTCATACTCAAGATTATGAATGAACCTAAGAGAAAGTGTGCCCTCATTACCGGCATCACCGGACAAGATGGCAGCTACCTGGCCGAGCACCTGTTAAGTATGGGCTATGAGGTGCATGGACTTGTCCGGCGCATCGCGCTCGAAGAGCCGGAGCGCAGGTTCACACGCATTTCGCATCTGCTCGACCGGATACAACTGCACCCTGCGAGTTTGGAGAGCTATCCCTCAATCTTTCACGTCGTCAGCCGCCACGATTTCGATGAGTGCTACCATCTCGCCGCCCAAAGCTTCGTCGCCGAGAGTTTCGCCGACGGTTTCTCGACGATGAACACCAACATCAACGGCACGCACTACATGCTCGCCGCTCTCAGGGAATTGCGGCCCCATTGCCGTTTTTACTTCGCGGGATCGAGTGAGATGTTCGGCAAAGTCCGGGAAACGCCCCAGCGCGAGACGACACCCTTTCACCCGCGGAGCCCTTATGGCATCAGCAAGGTGGCCGGGTTTGACCTAACTCGCAACTACCGCGAGGCCTTCGGCATGTTTTGCGTTAGTGGTATTCTCTTCAACCATGAAAGTCCGCGGCGTGGATATGAATTTGTTACGCGTAAGATCACGTCTACGATTGCGCGTATTAAGGTCGGGTTAGCGAATGAGCTTCGTTTGGGTAATCTGGATGCACGCCGTGACTGGGGACATGCGGTAGATTATGTCAGAGCCATGCACCTGATGCTGCAACGAGATGAAGCGGAAGATTATGTGGTTGCCACGGGGGAAACGCACACGGTGCGAGAATTTTGTGAAAGAGCTTTTGGGGAAGCTCAATTGGATTATAAGCAATACGTGAAAGTAGATGAACGCTATTATCGTCCTGCTGAAGTGGACTTGCTGATCGGCGACGCCGCGAAGGCGCGCTCGGTATTGGGATGGCAACCGCGCTACACATTCGCGGAACTCATCACCGAGATGGTACGCAATGACCTGGAAGCTGTCTCGCATCGAAGCTACGCCACGGGTGTTGCCCCGACACGGGACGACACTGCGCCGATGCCGAAAAACTCTGCATGAAGAACTTCAGACCGAGACTGCCTCATTTCATGAGGCTCAAGCTACAGCGTCTTGTTGCAAGAGGAGTCAGAAGACTTCTGAAGATCGCCGTTAAAGACGGCTTGAACATCCAGCAGGAGGGATTTAGTGGCTTCCAACACCCTATGTTGATGGAAGCGATCCCTCCGCTGAACGCTTCCGACCTTTTGTTCCTCATGGACTCGGCCTCTGGCCGACAGGAAAAGCCGGACTTGTCGGCCACCTCAGTTCGAGCCTCAATCATCATTCCAGTTTTCAGCGGCGAGGTGAATTACCTGTTCCAATGTATCCGCTCGCTAATGCGCGAGGTGGATCTCCACCGGGACGAGTTAATTTTGGTAAATGCGACCTGCGGCCATGAACTGAAGCGATTCTTTTCTTACCTGGAAGGTTTCGTCCGGGTCGTTGAGTCTCCAAAGGACAACGCGATTCAGGCTTACAATTACGGGGCATCTGTCGCTGCCGGGAAGTATCTGGTCTTTCTCGACCAGAATGCGGTCGTCTTGTCAGGCTGGCTCGCACACATGCTCTACACTATCGAAGATAACCTTTCAGCCGGGGCGGTCGGCTCCCTGCGAGTAGACACGAAAGGCCGCATCCTTGAGGCCGGAAAGATTATCTCCCGCGACGGGCTTGAAATCCTATACGGTTCTGGAGAGACAGTTGGGGACAGTCAGTTCAGGTACGCAAGGGAGGTGGATGCCTGCGGGCGCGGGTCGCTGCTCATAGGCCGGGAACTCTTCGAGAAGTTAGGCGGTTTCGACGAGCGTTACACGCCAAAGTCTTACGAAGACGCCGACCTCTGCTTCGGCGTCCGTTCGCTTGGCTACAAGGTCATTTATCAGCCAGCGTCGAAGGTTATTCAACAGGAGGATGCGGCGACCGACGGCGCGGAACTCAAACACCAGCGCGAAACCAGCCGCGTCAAATTTGTCGAGAAGTGGCGCGCCGTGCTTGAGCAAGAGCACGGCGCGTTTGATTCGAAGATGTGGAAGCTTGCCGCCGATAGACGCCGGGGGCCGCGCATCATTGTGTTCGAACACAAAGTGCCGATGCCGGATCGTGACGCGGCCAGCTTGAGAATGTCACTAATTTTGAAGAGCCTCGCCAGGTGGGCTCGGCCTGTACTGGTGCCGCTGTATCCGCAGGCGGCCCCTGACTATGAGATATTTCTAGACAGAGATGGTGTTCGCGTTATCTATCCGCCTCATCATGAAGACTTGCTCAGGGATGAAATTTTCGACGTTGCGATTCTGAGCCGTCCCTACGTCGCGGATGTGGTATTCCGTAAAATGAAGCTCAAGAGACTCGACCGTCGGCTCAAGATTGTATTTGACACACTGGATATTCACTTTTTGCGCTTAGAGCGGGAGTACAAACTGACCGGAGATAGAAGGACGGCGAAACTGGCCAGGGAGATGAAAGAAACCGAGAAGCGCATTGGGCGCTTAAGCGATCAAATCTGGTGCGTAACGCCTGAGGACGCCGAGGTCTTAGACAGAGAATTGCCTGGCAAATCTGTTAAGATCGTTCCCACCATCCATCCACTGCAAGAGCGCGGAAAGCCTTTCGACGCGAGGGAAGGACTGCTCTTTATCGGCTCCTTCCTACATTCGCCTAACGCCGACGCAATCCACTACCTGGTCAGGGAAATCCTTCCCTTAATCAAGGAGGCGCTTCCGGCAGTGAAAGTCTATGTAGTTGGCAGCGACGTGCCGGATGAGATCACCGCTTACAATTCCGACGACGTTGTAGTAACAGGTTATGTCCACAACGTTGATCCTTACTTCCATAATTGCCGCGTATTCGTCGCTCCGCTACGCTACGGGGCAGGCATCAACGGGAAGGTTTGTCAGGCATTGTCTTATGGGCTGCCGACGGTTGTCTCCTCGATTGGGGCTGAGGGCATCGGATTAAAGAACGGTTGTGAGGCAATGATCGTGGATGATCCGCGCGAATTCGCCCGCTCCGTTACTGAAGTGTACCGCAACCGTGAGTTATGGGAGCAGCTTTCCGAACAAGGCTATCACCACATCGAGCAGCATTTTACCCCGGAAGCCCTCGAAAAAAATATTCATGAGGCCATCACGGACGTCTGCGCGGGCCGAGGGCGAGCAGAACCAGAAGCTGGCGCTAACCCTGGCCGTATTAGTGCTGCTTGAAGATCAATGCTCGACGAATTATCCACACACTTGACGAGCGTCGGGCAGCTCGCACCGTCGTTATGTAGTAGTTTTCAGCGAGACTACAAAAGGGAGAGCGGGACAGGACATGAAGGTGTTAATTCTCGGCGGCTCGGGTATGTTGGGCCATAAGCTGTACCAGGTCTGCGCCGAACGCTTTGATACATACTCGACGTTCCGCCAATCGGAGAATTCCTACGCGAAGTTCGAGCTGTTTGATCCGTCGCGGGTGATTGGCAATGTCGCGGCGGACGACGTTGCCAGCGTGGCGACAGCCCTGGCGAAAGTGCAGCCGTCTGTCGTAGTCAATTGCATCGGCGTCGTCAAGCAGGATGCTGCGGCCAAAGACCCTTTGACCAGCATCTCTATTAACGCGCTCTTCCCACACCGATTGGCTCAAGTTTGTCACGCGGCGAACACACGCCTGGTTCATCTCAGCACGGACTGCGTCTTTTCGGGGCGCAAGGGCAACTACACTGAGGATGATCTTTCGGATGCCGAAGACCTGTATGGGAAGACAAAATATCTGGGCGAGGTTGGTGGCACGAACTGTCTGACCTTGCGTACTTCGATGATCGGTCGCGAGCTTCATGGCTCTCACGGGTTGCTCGAATGGTTCTTGAATCAGCAGGGGAAGACCGTGCGCGGATTCCGCCGAGCCGTCTTCAGCGGGTTTACTACACGCGCCCTGGCCGAGACAATCGCATGGATCATCGCGGATCATCCGTCGCTTGAAGGTGTCCTTCATCTTGCTGCCGAGCCGATCAGCAAGTTTGACTTGCTCACGCTCGTCAAAGAGGCGGCGGGACTGAACGTCCAAATCGAGCCTGACGAAACTTTCGTCTGCGACAGGAGTTTAAACGGGTCGCGCTTGCGCGAGGCCACAGGTTTTGTCCCGCCCGGATGGTCTGATATGATTTCACAATTGTTTCTAGATTCAACTCCATATAATGAGTTTCGGAGGTCTGATTGTTAACTGATAAGAATATAGTTGTGACCGGCGGCACGGGCTCTCTGGGAAAAGTGCTCACCAAGCGGTTGCTCACAGGAGAGCTTGGCCTGCCTAAAAAGATAACGGTCTTTTCCCGCGACGAGGCGAAGCAGCACGAGATGCGTCTCGCATATCAGCACCGCCATACTGCGACAGACGAAGTCATCTATCACAACTTCGAGCAGCTACTCCAATTTCGCATCGGAGACGTGCGCGATATTCATAGCGTCAGCACGGTGCTCAGGGACGCCGACGTGGTCTTCAACGCGGCGGCTCTCAAGCAGGTGCCATCCTGCGAATACTTCCCGTTCGAGGCCGTGCAGACCAACATCATCGGCGCGGAAAATATCGTCCGCGCCATCCGCGAGCATCACCTGCATGTAGATACTGTGGTCGGCGTCTCGACCGACAAGGCCTGCAAGCCCGTCAACGTGATGGGCATGACGAAGGCGATTCAGGAGCGCATCTTCGTCCGTGCCAATCTTGATTCTTCCGGGACGCGCTTTATCTGCGTGCGCTACGGTAATGTGCTTGCCTCGCGCGGCTCCGTGATTCCGCTCTTTCATGAACAGATCCGGCGCGGCGGCCCCGTCACCATCACCACGCCTGAGATGACACGCTTCCTGCTTAGTCTGGAACAGGCTGTGGATACGATTTTCGCAGCCCTCAAGGGTGGGAATCCGGGCGAGACTTACATCCCGCGCGTCCCTTCGGCTCGCGTCACGGACATCGCCGAAGCGCTGATCGCAGACCGCCCCATCGAGATGAAGATCACAGGCATCCGCCCCGGCGAAAAGGTACATGAGATTCTGGTCTCCGAAGAGGAAGCTCATCGAACGCTTCCGCGCGGCGATTATTATGTAATCACGCCCATGCTGCCGGAGTTGGTGACGGAGAAAGTTGAAAGCCCGCTTGAGAAAGAGTACAGCTCGAACGACATTCTGATGACCAGAAGGGAGCTAGACGAGCTGCTACAAAAACACAACCTGATGGCCGAAGACAGGCTCGTTTACAGCGAAGACGTGCTGGCATGAAGGTCATAACTATTCTGGGGACACGCCCGGAAATTATCCGCCTCAGTCTCATCATCGCAAAGCTCGACCGCCTCTGCGACCATGTTCTGGTTCACACTGGCCAGAACTATGACGCAACTCTGAATGACATCTTCTTCGACGAGCTAGGGGTTCGCAAGCCCGACCACTACCTGGGCGTGCGCGGGGCGACCTTCGGCGAGCAGATAGGGAAGATCATAGAGGCGTCGGAGCGCGTTCTGCGCGATGAGCGACCTGATAAGCTGCTGCTTTTGGGCGACACGAACAGCTCGCTCTCAGCAATCGTCGCCAAGCGGATGGGGATTCCCGTTTACCACATGGAGGCGGGCAACCGCTGCTACGACGACCGCGTGCCCGAAGAGGTCAACCGCCGCATCATTGATCACAGCAGCGACATCCTGATGCCCTACACGGAACGCAGCCGCGCCAACCTCCTGCGAGAAGGATTCGCGGGGCAGCGCGTCTACGTCACCGGCAATCCCATCCACGAAGTCATCCGCCACTATGAGCCACGCGTGCAGCAGTCCGAAATCCTCGCGCGCCTTGGCATAGAGGCCGGAAAATATTTCCTGGTCACCATGCACCGCGAAGAGAATGTAGATGTCGAGGAGCGTCTGCGTTCGCTGTTCGACGCGCTTGAAGCTCTCCAAAAAGAGTTCAGCATGCCGGTTGTGTGCAGCCTGCATCCGCGAACACGAAATCGCATGGAGCGCTTCGGTGCCGGGACTGACAATAGCGGGATTAAGTTGACCGAGCCTTTCGGCTTCTTCGACTTCATTGCGCTCGAACAGAACGCCTTTTGTGTTTTGAGCGACAGCGGGACGGTGCAGGAAGAGTGCTGCATCTTTCGCGTGGCGAATGTCACGATACGCGATGTCACGGAGCGACCGGAAACGATTGAATGCGGCAGCAACATTTTAAGCGGTGCGAGGCCGGAGGATATCTTGCGCTGTGTGAGAACGGTACTCGACCAGAAGCGCGACTGGCGTGTGCCGCCGGAATATATGGTTGACGATGTGAGCAGCATCGTCACGCGCATCCTGCTCGGCTACCGCCACAGTTAAGCAGCGCAGTGCGCCAAAGATTACAGGGGTAGTTAGACGCTCTGCTTGCGAGCGAGTTGCGCGTCCCGCAAGGTTCAAGATGAAATTTGCCTTAGTCGCTCATGGGTTGCCGCCCTCTCCTTACGTCCAATCCGTGATGATCCGCAGACTGCTTCACGGGTTGAATCCAGACGATTACTGTCTGATTACACAAACCTACGGCGACCACTCGCCCATGAGAAATTACCCGGGCGAAAAGCTGCCCGCGAAGCATTACTACATGCCCCGCTGGCTCAACTTCGAGCGCGGCGTCCGCTTCAGCCTGATCCGGTGGTCTAATGTCTTGATGCGGGCGCTGCAAATTGCGCGCATCATCAAGCGGGAAAAGTGTGAGGCGGTGGTCGCCTGCACGAGCGAGCTTTTCGACCTGCCCGCTGCCTATCTTGCCAGCCGCCTGACCGGAGTTAAGTTCTACCCGTACCTCTTCGACTACTACTCGCAGATGGCGACCGGCACGCAGGGCGAGCGGTTCGCCAATCGTTTGGAGCCGGTGATGTTGAAAGGGGCTGCGGGCATCATCGTCCCGAATGAGTTTTTGCGCGATGACCTGCGCGAGCGTTACGGGGTCGAGTCAACAGTGATTCACAATCCCTGCGACTTGTCCGTGTACGAGACCGCGCCGCCCTATGACGGATCGCTCCGTGGAGGCGGCGAAATCAGGATTGGCTACACGGGGTCAATCTATCACGCGCACTTCAGCGCTTTCTGGAATCTGCTGGCCGCCATCGAATCAGTGAAAGAGTGGAACATCAAGCTGCATATCTATACTAATCAACCGCCCGCGCTGCTCGCAGAAAATGGAATCAAAGGCCCGGTCGTCATCAATGACCCGGTGCCTGCCGCTGCCATACCCGGTATACAGTGGGCGTCAGACCTGCTGTTTCTACCACTGGCCTTTAATGCGCTGCATCCGGGTGTCATCCGAACCTCTGCGCCGGGCAAACTCGGAGAGTATCTGGCATCGCGTCGTCCGATACTGGTTCATGTCCCGGAGGATTCATTCCCGGCCTGGTATTTTCGGGAGTACGAATGCGGTCTGGTGGTCACGGAGGATGATCCGTCGAAGGTACGAGAGGCGATTGAAGCTATCTTGACTGACGCAAACTTGCGACGTAAACTCGTTCGGAATGCTTGGGAGCGTGCTCAATCCGACTTTGGTATCCCCGCATCACAAAGAGCTTTTGCCAGCTTGATGGAGCTAAAAGTCTGAGCCTTCGGGTTTCAAATTCCCATCCGAAAACATGAAGCGATCTAAGGTCAACCGGATTCCGGGTAAGCACTTTTGTGGTCGCCCTTGCTTTGCATCCTGTATCCTGATATCGAGTGCGAGGAAGGAAGGGTCATGATTAAAGTCCATGTCTGAGACATCGGAGTCGCAGCCGAAAATGAACAGTTATCTTCAGAAAATCAATCAGGGTTGGTAGCAGTTTTCTTCGAGAATGTGTTATTGCACTATGCTGGTGTAGCTTTTTATGAATAAGGAAAATCTTAAAACGAGGGTCGCGCTTGTCGGTTGCGGGGCAATTGCGCGTTCTCATGCGGCGGCGATTGCGACCCTGGATAATGCTGTCTGCACGGCGGTTTATGATGTCGATTCAGCACGCGCCGAATCATTCGCACGGTCTTACTCAACTGAAGCTAATGTCGTACAGGATTTGCGGCAGGTGGCCGAGCACGCCGACGCTGCCATCGTCGCCGTCCCGAACGCGCACCATGCCTCTGTCTCGATAGAGCTTCTTCGCGCAGGGCTGCACGTTTTGTGTGAGAAGCCGCTGGCCGTCACGCCCGTCCAGGCGTGTGAGATGGTCGCGGTCGCAGAAGAGCGGGGGCGCGTCCTGGTGTGCGGGCTGCTCAGACGCTTCTACGACTCGACGGCGCTGGTGACAGAGGCTTTGCGCCGCAATCTGGTCGGGCGGCCACATCATTTCGAGGTGCGCGAATCTGTCTGGAACTGGCCGCTCAACCGCGCGACCTTCGACCCGTCAGTCACGGGCGGTGGCGTGCTCATAGACATAGGGCCGCACGTCTTCGACCTGCTCAACCTGTGGTTCGGCTCCATCGAAGTGCTCGAATCGAGGGATGATAGCCGGGGAGGTGTAGAGGCTTTCTCTGACACGCACGTCAGGTGCGGAGGCGAAGTCACGGGACGCATTCAACTGACTCGCGCCTACCGCACGATTAACCGCACGCGCATCATTTGCGAGCGTGGGTACATAGATTTCGACCCGCACGCGCGCGACCGGATAGTCATAGTTCACACGGACGGCGCAGAAGACTTCCCCGTCGTAGCCCAAGCCGCTGCGCCGCGCGACCCCTTCGTCAAACAGTTGGAGAATTTTTTAGGAGTCATTGCGGGCGAGGCCGCGCCGGTCGCGCCCGCGAAGGCTGCGCTCTCTGCGGTTGAGGCAATCGAAGCTTGCTATGAGAAGCGCCAGCCGCTCCTTGAGATTCTGGATGCGGGGCCGCGCCTCGCTCCCACAATTGATTCCGAGCGCAGGTATAAAAAGATTCTGGTGACGGGCGCGAGCGGTTCCGTAGGCTCGCGCATGATAGAGATGTGGGCTGCCGAAGGGCGACTTGACGAGTTGCGCTGCATGGTTCGCAGCTACCGCACGGCGGCGCGCATCATGCGCTTTCCCCTTGAGATGGTCGAGGCCAATCTGCTTGATGCGAAGGCCGTCATGCGTGCGGCGGAAGGCTGCGACGCAATCGTTCATCTGGGAGTCGGAGACAAAGCGGGTCGGGAAACAGAGCCGCTGCTGGATGCTGCCCGAGCGCACGGCATACGTCGCTTCGTTCACATGAGCACAGCCGCAGTCTACGGCATACGCCTTCCGGCTCGAATCGAAGAGCTACAGGATAAGACGAAGGTTGTCAAAACCGGAGAACCCTATGCTGACGAGAAAGCTAAGGCCGAGCGCGCGGTCGTGCGTGCCTGCGAGCGCGGGCTTGAAGCCGTCATCCTGCGCCCGCACATGGTCTACGGGCCGGGATTGCGCTGGAGCGCCGAGTTGATGGATTTGCTGGCGCAGGACAAAATCTGCGTCCTGGAAGACGGCGGCTGGTGTAATCTCATCTACGTTGATGATCTGGTCAGGTCTGTGTGGCGCGCGCTTGCTACAGACAAAGGTTTCGGCGAGCCGCTCTTTATCACGGACGGCGCTCCTCTGAAGTGGAGCGCGTACATAGACGCGCACGCAGCGTTGATAGGAGCAGCACCCCGGCGCGTCTCAAGCAAGGATGTGTTAAAGGGCAAGCTCGGCTTGCGCGATTGGATGAAGGCGTCGGTGCGGCCTCTGCCGTCTGTTATCAAGAGCAGGGAGTTTCGCAACTTCGTCTTTGAAAGCCCGGCGATTCAGGCTACGCTTTTCCCTGCGTACCTGCGCTTGCGCGAATCCAGATGGCTCAGACCCTACGTGGAAAAACTGCGTTCGGGTTCCGCATCTGGTTCCGGCGGGGCGGGCGCGAGGGAGTTTGATGAGTTATGGACGATGCTGCAAATATCCGAAGCACGTCTCAGCCCGGAGCGCGCCGAAAAGTTAATAGGCTTTCATCCTCAAGTGGATTTCCGCGAAGGCTTGAGGCTGTCATCGCTCTGGTTCGAGCGCTTCGGCCTTCTCCCTACAATTGAGGACTCGAAAGAGCACCTGCAACTGCCGGAAGAGGTGGTCAAAGCTTCCTGACAATAAGAAGTCCCAAGAAGTCAAAAACGGGGCAGGTTGACTTTGAGACATGGGACTCGGGTCCTGGCACTTAAGCGTTTATAGAGACGACTGGAAATGTTGAAGGCGCTTTCTTACTGCTTGAAGATAATCAGGCGGACTCTGGTTGTCACCATCGGCGTCGTTATCAGCGCGACGGCTAGGGTAGCCGACCGCAACGGCCTGATGTACTGGGCTTTCTTTTCCGAAGCGATGGGGATGGTGCCTTTCACCTTTGGCTGGCAATTGAGGCTTGATGTTTACAGGCGGCTGGGCGTGTGCAAGGGCGCGGACGTGGTGCTCAATCACGGGACGACGATTGGAGAGCGCGGCACAACAATCGGCAGCGATGTCTGGATGAGCCGAGATGTGTACGTCGAATATGCTCACATCGGCGACCACGTTTTAATAGGGCCGGGCGCAGTTCTGCTCGCGGGTCGCCATCATCATCGAGCAGACAGCACGGACGTGCCGATCAAGCAGCAGGGCAATAATCCGCTGGTGCCTCTGAAGATAGAAGAAGGGGCATGGATTGGCGCTAACGCGACCGTGATGGCGGATGTGGGGCGTCATGCTATCGTCGGCGCGGGCGCTGTAGTTTTAAAGCCTGTGCCGGATTACGCGGTGGTCGCGGGCAACCCCGCCCGCTTCATACGCGATAGACGAGAGCAGATTGCAGGTGAAGCGACTTCGGAAATGAAATCTGATATAAGAGAGAAAGATGCCCTTTTGATGAAAGTTAAATAACTGCCGCCTCAGTCTGCCTGAGCGGGATGGTTTGAGATTTTAAGAGACGGAATTTTAATCGCGGGAGTTTTTCTTCGTTTCATGATAACGATCATGCATGTGGTGGATTTGGTTGGCCCGAATCCCTGGTTGAATGGCGTTGCCGATCACTATGACCGCACGCGCTTTCGCCACCTGGTCGTCTCATTAGGCCCACGCGCCAAAATGCACGAGGCGCTCGAAGAACGGGGCGTCACGACCTTTGCCCTTGACACTCCCGTGCGCAAGCAGTTGCCGAAAGCCATCAGGCGATTGACAAAGCTCTTGCGGCGCGAGCAGGTTGATATTCTACAGACGCACACGTTCTATCCGACGATGGCAGGACTTCTGGCCGCTAAGGTCGCGCGCACGCCCCTCACGATTCTCACACGACATCACGCAGATTTCACGACGCTCTTTAATAAACAGTTTCACCGCCGGATTGATCGCTGGCATGCTTCAATGGCGGATGAGATTTGGTCTCCGTCGGAATTTATCAAGCAGTGCATGGTGCGCTACGAGGAAGTGCCGGAAGAGCGTATCACTGTCCTCTGGCACGGATTCGATTTCGAGTTGATGAAGCCCGGCCTGAGCGACGACGAGAAGAAGGCGTTAAGGGAAGAGGTCGGCGGCGACAAGAATTTTCTCATTGGCACGGTGGCGCGCTTGAACGTCGAGAAAGGGCACGAGTATCTGTTTCAGGCCGTACCCAGTGTGATCGAAAAACACCCGGAGGCGCGCTTTATCATCGTCGGGGCGGGCCCGCGGCGCGAGGAGTTAGAGGCGATGGTCGCCGATTTGAAGATCACGGACTACGTGAAATTTCTGGGCTGGCGCTGGGACGCCTGGAATCTGATAGAGGCCATGGACCTCATTGCCCATCCCAGCCTGCACGAGCCGTTCGGCATAATCTACGTGGAGAGCATGGCGCTGGAGCGCGCCGTAATCACCACGAGCGGGTCTGCCGCGCCAGAGATTATTGATGACGGCGAAACGGGCGTCATCGTCCCCCCGCGAGACTCCAAGGCGCTTGAGCAGGCCATCCTTGAGGTGATGCGCAACCCCGGACGCGCTGAAGCGTTGGGGCGCGAGGCGAGGCACAGGGCAGTTGATCGCTTTAACTTCCCGAAGATAATGAGGGAGTATGAACGGTACTACGTCGAGTGGCTCGACCGGAAATCCTCCCGGCGATTTAAATCGCGCCGCAGTCTTCAGGCGAATTAACGATGACTTGCCCGCTCTGCGACCACAAAGAGGCCCGCCCATCCTGGCTTGGCTCCACCTTTTACGACGACCAAGAGTTCCCTTACGTAGAATGCTTATCCTGCGGGACGCTTTATTGCCATCCCATGCCGGACGAGAAGACGCTGGCACGTATGTACGGCCCCGATTACGGGACGGCGGTGGCCGTAGAGTTGGCCACGATTGATGAGAAGGAGCCGCACCGTGTCGTCGAGTGGTTAAAAAAAGAGCGCCCCGGCACCTTCATCGACTACGGCTGCGGAGAGGGCAATCTCCTGGTTGAAGCCGCGAAGCTGAACTGGCAGGCCATCGGTATTGAATTTGATAACAAAGTGGCGGAAGCTGTGGCGAAGCGCACGGGCGCACGCGTCTTCACACCTGAGCGCCTTGATCCTTCAGGTCAAGGGTTGGCGGATGTTCTTCATCTCGGCGATGTCATTGAACACCTGACTGCGTTGAACCGCCAGATGCCGGAAATATTAAAACTGATCAAGCCGGGCGGACTGCTCTTAGCCCAAGGGCCGCTCGAAGGCAACACGACCCTTTTTAATCTGGGGCTGCGCCTGGCGCGCACCGCCCGACCTCGGCGCAGAACGGAGATGGCCCCCTATCATGTCATGCTCGCGACCGCCAGGGGGCAGAGAGCCTTGTTCGAGCGCTTCGGACTGCAACAGTTGGAGTTCTCCATGAGCGAGGTTTCATGGCCTGCGCCAGGCAACTTCTCGTCAGTAAATCTTGGGCAGCCACGTTCGGTAAGCCTGTATCTTCTGCGTCGCTTGTCTCAAGCAGCCACAGGGTTGCGCTCTGGAAAGTGGGGCAACCGATATTTTTACGCCGGACGTTGCAACCACAAAACGCGCGTATGAGGATAAGCTCGAAAATATCGCTCGTCGTTCCCATGCGCAACGAGGAAGCGTCGCTTGTGGCCCTTCTTGAGTCAGTCAGGGAGCAAACCTTCCCGCCCGACGAGATTATTCTTGTGGATGGCGGCTCGACGGATGGGACGCTCGCGCTCGCGCGTCGCCTGGCCGACGAGGATGCGCGCATTCATGTGATTGAGGCGGGTGAGGCGACGCCCGGACGCGGGCGCAACGTCGGCATCGCGGCGGCGGCGCACGAACTGGTGGCGCTGACGGACGCCGGAATCACCCTCGACACGACATGGCTTGAGCGGCTCGCACGCGTGATTGAAGATGACCCGGCGGTTGAGGTCGTTTACGGCAATTTCGAGCCGGTGGCGGATACTCTGTTCGTGCGTTGCGCCGCACTCGCCTACGGAGCGCACAAGCAGGCACGTCCGGGCGGGCACATGCGTGGGCCTTCGACCGCTTCGATGATGCTGCGCCGTGAAGTCTGGCGAAAACTCAGCGGCTTCCCGGACTTGCGCGCCTCTGAAGACCTCATCTTCATGAAGAAAATCGAGCGTGGGGCCTTTCGTGTCGGCTGGGCACCGGGGGCAACCGTCTGGTGGCAGATGCAGCCTGACCTCATTCGCACTTTCCGAAAGTTTGTGCTCTACTCAAAATACAACGTCTGGGCCGGGCGGCAAGCCGACTGGCACTACAGCGCCGCATTGAAGTACGCAGTAGCTCTACTCTTTATCGTGCTGGCTATCTTTCATAGCCCCTGGTGGCTACTGGCTGTCGCGGCGGGTTTTGCGGCGCGCATTGGTCGAAGCATCTGGCGTCGGAGGGAAGGGCGCGGCGTGCTGTGGGCGCTTAACCCCGTGCAGTTCGCGTGCGTCGGCGTCATACTTTTGACGATTGACATGGCGACCTTTGTTGGCTGGGCGCAGGCTCTCTGGAAGCGAAGCGAGAATCGAGCCTCCGCGCAGGCGACCATCCGCTGAGCCGAGCACTCCGAACTCTAAAGATGACCACACGGACTCTCTACCTCTGTTATTTCGGTTTGCGCGAGCCACTCGTGCAGACGCAGGTGCTGCCATATCTGCGCCAGATTCGAGCGGGGGGCGTCCATGTAAGTCTGCTCACGTTTGAGCCGAACAAGCGACGGGCGTGGTCTCTTGAAGAGACAGACCGCTGGCGCAAGAGGCTTGAGGCGGATGGGATTCAATGGTTTTCGCTGCCTTATCATAAGCGCCCGACGCTGCCCGCTACTCTCTTTGACATCGTGGCGGGAACGTTGATGGCTGCGCGTCTGGTGCGTCGCCATAAGATTGACGTGCTACACGCGCGCGCCCACATTGCGGCGGCTATCGGCGCGATGACCAAGCGGCTGAGCGGGGCGCAATTGATCTTTGATATTCGTGGATTGATTCCAGAGGAGTATGTTGATGCAGGCGTCTGGCCGAAGGGCGGATATCTCTATCGCTTGACGAAGGCGGCGGAGCGCCGCCTCTTCGCAGCGGCGGATGGGTTTGTGGTGCTCACCGAGAAAGCGTGTCGCACTCTCTTTCCGGGCAATTCAAATACGGACTACCGGGGGCGACCGATAGAAGTGATTCCCTGCTGCGTAGACCTGGAGCGATTTCGAAGCACAGACGTGATTTCAAGGGAAGAGTTGCGACGAAAATTTAACCTGACCGGGCGGCGTGTGATAGTTTACGTCGGCGCTTTGGGAGGTTGGTATCTGACACAGGAAATGGCAGATTTTTTAGCGGTCGCGCATGAGCAGGACAAGACGACCTTTTCAATGATTCTGACGCAGAGCGCCCCGCAGATGATTGCGCAGCGACTAAACGCACTGGGAATTGCCGAAGAGAATTACCTGGTCCGCGAGGTTTTACCAGAAGAAATTCCCCGCTATCTAAAGGCTGCAGACATCGCCATCTCTTTTATCAAGCCGTGCTACTCAAAGCTGGCATCTTCCCCGACAAAGATCGCGGAGTACCTGGCTAGCGGTTTACCTGTCATTTGCAATGCGGGCATCGGCGATTTAGATGAAATGATCGAAGAGGATCGTGTCGGAGTGATTATCCGAGAACTGAACCGTGAGGGCTATTTGCAAGCGCTCGGTGAGATAGAGTCGCTGCGTCTGGACAATAACGCGCCTGATCGTTGCCGCGCCAGCGCCAGAAACCGTTTTGATCTGGGAACGGTGGGCGGCGAAAGATATCGCCGCCTATACCAGCGTCTCTTCAAGAAAGAAAAGGTTAAGTCGGCCAGCGACCTGGTTGCTGCCCCTTAGCCCCCGCGCGGCTTTAGCGCTCGTTCAAACTTTACTAGATTCCGGTAATCAAAGAAGATGCTTAACCTTCCACAAACTGACACGAAACTACATTAAACGAAAACGTCTTTATGTAAATTTGCGGATGGTTTTTCTCCCCTCGCCTTGTTCTGCAATTCGATATGAGGCTTCAAATCAAAAAGTTTCAGGTAAAGATGCAATGAGGATTCTAATCACGGGCGGCGCAGGTTTTATTGGCAGCCACCTTGCACGGCAATTGCTCTCGATGGGGCATTCGGTTGTCGTCTTCGACAATTTGCTGCCCCAGGTGCATGGCAGCAATCCACAACTAGCTCTCACTGGCTGTGAAACCGTGTGGGCTGACGTGCGAGATTCAAAAGCGGTGGCGGAGGTGATGAAGGGTATTGATGTGGTGCATCACCTTGCTGCCGAAACGGGAGTCGGACAGTCGCAGTATGAGATCGAGCGCTACGTCTCAACTAACACCTATGGAACGGCTGTGGTTTTAGAGGCAGCGGCGGCAGCGCAGGTACGCCAGGTAATCACTGCCTCTTCACGTGCCGTCTACGGGGAAGGCCAGTATCATTGCTCCAACTGCGGCCAAACGTTTGTCGCAGAGAGCCGTTCCGACAGCGAGATGGAGGCCGGCATCTGGGATATTTCCTGCCCACGCTGCGAACAATTATGTGAGCCGATTCCGATGGCGGAAGATGCGCCTTTGTCTCCGATCTCTATTTATGGGATCACCAAGCTACAACAAGAACAACTCGCTCGCGGCGTTAGCCAGGCACATCATCTGCCCGTAACGATTCTGCGATTCTTCAATGTTTTTGGCCCCGGGCAATCCCTGAGTAACCCGTATGTTGGCGTTCTTGGAACGTTCTTTCGCCGCGCGCGGGGCGGGCTGACGGTGGAGATTTATGAGGACGGCCAGATGCTGCGCGACTTCGTCTTTGTCAACGATGTCGTCGAGGCTTTGCAACTGTGCACAGGAAACCAGTCGAGCTTCGGGCAGACCCTCAACGTCGGGCTGGGGGAAGCCGTCACACTTTCGCAGGTAGCTGCCGAGATGTTCAGAGCGCTTGAATTAGAGCCGAGGATGACGATCTCGGGTCGTTACCGGCTCGGAGACATTCGCCATGCGATAGCGAAGGTCTCGAACCTGGAATCGGTTCTTGGCTTTCGGCCTCAAACATCCTTCGCGCAAGGCTTGCGACTATATGCAAAGTGGGCGCTGGAGAACGAATCAGATGCCCCCGATAATGTTGCCGAGGAGCAACTGGTGGCGCGCAATTTACTGCGGCAAGGAAGACGATGAAGCGGATCGCGGCACTTGTACCCAATTTCCTCGGCGTTTCACCGGGGCAGCGCGTTCGCATCGAATCATGGGTGCCGCATTTGCAGCAGGCTGGATGGACGGTAGACTTTTACCCGTTTGAGGACGAGCAGCTTCACAGAATCCTTTACCAGTCGGGAAGCCCCCACAAAAAAGCGGCGCATCTGCTCTCCTGCTATCAGCGACAATTGCGGACGGTTCTGCAAGGGCCGCCCTGCGATCTTCTGTTCATTTACCGTGAGGCAGCTCTCATCGGCCCGGCCTTGATCGAGCGAGTTGCGGCGCGGCTTAAAGCACCTCTTATCTACGATCTGGATGACCCGGTTTTTCTTCCCTACCGCAGCCCCATGAACGGATGGTTTAGTTTGCTCAAGTTTCCACGCAAGACCCACGCCTTCTTTCGCCTGAGCGACCACATCATCGCGATCAACAGCTCCATTGCAGAGTACGCTGCCCGCTTCAATCCTTCTGTGTCCATCGTCCCAAACTGCGTGGACGTAGAGCGCTACCGCCCTGCTCCAAAGCCACCGGGAGAGAGCGTGCGGCTGGTCTGGATGGGCAGCCATAGTACGATGTCGAACCTTGAATCCATTGCAGCTCCCCTGCGTCGTCTGCAAGCTGAATATCGGACACCGTTACGCATCATCGGCGCTGGAGAAGTTAATCTTCCCGGAATAGAGACAGAACTTCGCCAGTGGTCGGCAGACACGGAGGTAACTGACCTTGGTGACTGTGATGTAGGACTTGTGCCGCTCCCGGATCATCCCTGGCACCGCTGGAAGTTTTTCTTCAAGACAGTGCAGTATATGGCTATGGGGCTTCCGGTTATTGCGCGCCGCATGGGTTCCAACAGCGAGGTCGTGCAGGAAGGGGTTAACGGATTCCTGGTGGAAACCGAGGATGAGTGGTACGACCGACTGCGAACAATCGTCACCGACCATGATTTACGAAGGAGGATGGGAGCAGCCGCCCGTGCTACAATTGTCGAGCGATACTCGACGCAAGTGCAAATGCCGCGAATGGTTTCGATTTTCGAGCGTGTGCTGGAGGGGGCAAAAACGAAGTAAGCAAACGTGTGTGCGCTCGGTGAAGACCCAGGAGGTCAGGTCGAGGCACTTCCCCCGACCTCGCGCGCCCTCACCAATCTGCATTTTATTATCATCTCAGGCAGCAGGTCTCGCAGGCAGTTAAAAGCGCCGGTGAACTCAAGTTAGAGGCACGCCCTGTCAAGACTCTTGCAACTTGGAGGCGGCCACCATCTCGTATATACTAAGTTATTCTACAGCCGACAGCTTATCAGGCATTGCATGGAGTAATCGGTGAGTGATTCGAGTGGCGAGTGGTTTATCCCTCGCTCGAGAGCGAGGATTACGAGCGCGAATGTATCGAACGAGTAAGTTCCGGTTGGCGACGCTCGCTTTGATCGCAGTGCTTCCATCTTTCCTTAAGCGCCTTTGCTATCGCCTCTTCTTCGGATATCGCATCGGAAAACGTGTGCGCATCGGATTGAGCATTGTTGACGCGCGCGCGTGTGAGATAGAAAATGATGTGCGGATCGGACACTTGAATATTATTACCGGCATGAAAAACTTAAGCATCGGTAATCATGTGCGGATCGGACACTTGAATATTTTGCGGGGCGGCAACGAGGTGCGACTGGGTCGCTATGCTGAGATCATTCGGATGAATGAGATCAACTCCATCCCTGAGCCCGATGCGGTGAACCCCGTCGACCCGACGTTCATGCTGGGGGAAGGAAGTATCGTCACCACAGGCCACAAGATAGATTTTACGGACCGCGTCGAAATAGGCCGCCGCACCATCCTGGGCGGGCGTAACTCGTCGCTGTGGACGCACAACCGACAAAGAACGCGCCCCATCCAAATCGGGTCGTTCACTTACATCGGTTCGGAGATTCGCATCGCTCCTGGTGGCGCGATACCTTCGCGCTGCATTGTCGGCATCGGAGCGGTAATCACCGGTCAGTTGACCGGTGAGGGTTGGTTGATCGGAGGTGTCCCCGCCAAACCAATCAAACAGCTTAGCGCCGAGGACAATTTTTTAATTGAACAAAAGACTCGTCCTGATTTGCCGGATGATGTTTAAGCGCTGAGATTTCGCCGCAATTTTCCCCAAGTGGACAGATAGAAGCATGAACAGTCTTCTCGCACTCGTCTCGCTCATTTTGTGCTTAAGCATCGCTTGGATGATACCTGGATACGGCGCTTCGGCTATTGTCCTCTGCGCCATTTTTGCAGCGCTCGTTGGCACCGTCGTTTCTCAGCTTAAGGAAAATTCGAATTTCTTGCTGCGGATATTTCTCGGCGCTCTCTTGGTTCGAATATTAGTCGGCACAATCATCTATATATTTAATTTGCAGGACTTCTTCGGAAGTGATGCTAACACATATGACTTTTTCGGCTTTGCGCTCTTCAAGGTTTGGAATGGTGAACAATTTTATCAGCATTATGTAAATCAATTTGCGGGTGGCGAAGGGATGGGTGGCGGCTGGGGGATGCTTTATCTGGTAGCCGTGGTTTACAGCCTGATTGGCCGTAACATGCTGGCTATACAATTTATCAATGCCGTCATTGGCGCGGCGACCGTGCCAGTCATTTTTCTCTGCGCTTTGCATATCTTCAATAATTTAAGAGTCGCACGCATCTCCGCGATCTTTGTAGCTTTCTATCCTTCTTTGGTTTTATGGTCATCACAGGGACTTAAAGATGGTCCGATTATATTTTTGATTGGCCTCTCAGTGCTGGCGACGCTGAAATTAGGAGAACGTCTATCTGTCAAATATTTAAGCGTTCTGGTCTTTTCCTTGATCGCCTTGCTCAGCCTGCGCTTCTACATTCTCTATCTCATGGTAGCTGCCATTGCTGGCGCATTTATTATCGGGATGCGCGCCATTACAGCGCAGAGCTTTGCACGGCAGTTTGTCATCGTCGTCTTGCTCGGAGTATCACTGACCTACCTGGGTGCCTTTCGTTATGCAAGCACGCAGTACGAGACGTTTGGGAACCTTGAGGCTTTGCAGCGGAGCCGACTTGACGCGGCGCAGCAAGGAGAATCAGGTTTCGGTAGAGACATAGATGTGTCTACGACCTCCGGCGCTATTTCAGCCATTCCTCTCGGGCTGACTTACCTTCTGTTCGCCCCGTTTCCCTGGCAGCTAGCCTCTTTACGGCAAAGTATTACGCTGCCGGAAATGATTATCTGGTGGGCGTCTTTTCCATTTCTAGTGGTTGGCTTATGGTTTACGATTAAATTTCGCTTGCGCCAGGCGTCGCCTGTCCTGATCTTTACCGCGATGCTGACGCTCATGTATTCCTTATTTCAGGGTAATGTTGGGAATGCTTATCGTCACCGCGCGCAATTATTAATTTTCCTCTTTATCTTCGTAGCGGTCGGCTACGTGCTTACCAAAGAGCGAAGGGAAGACAAGAAGCGCCGGGAGCTAGCTGCCCGGCAGCATTTAGGCTTTAGACCTGTTCACCCTTCAACCTCAAATATGTAAACCAATCATGTGTGGAATTGTAGGCATTGTGTGTCGCGAGGGCGCTTCGGCTGATGAGGCACTGCTCTCGCGCATGTGTGAGGCGATCCGCCATCGCGGGCCTGACGAAGAGGGTCGGTACTTAAACGGCCCGGTCGGGCTGATGATGCGTCGGCTGGCGATCATTGACCTCAAGGGCGGACAGCAGCCGATCCATAATCAGGACCGGACAGCGTGGATAGTCTTCAACGGCGAAATCTACAATTACCTTGAACTGCGCGGGAAACTAGAGAAGCTCGGGCACCGCTTCTATACCAATAGTGACACGGAAGCGATTATTCACGCCTACGACCAGTATGGCGCGGATTGCCCCAAATATTTGCGCGGCATGTTTGCCTTCGCGATTTGGGATGAGAGGCGCAAGGAACTGCTTTTAGCTCGCGACCGTGTTGGTAAAAAGCCGATTCTTTATGCCCAGCCGAATGGGCAGTTCATCTTCGGCTCGGAGTTTAGCGCCTTGCTCTTACATCCTGACATTAGCCGCGAGGTCGAGCCGGAGGCCATTCACGCTTATCTCTCCTTCATGTATGTCCCAGCCCCTTTGACCGCCTACCGCGAGATAAAAAAACTGGAGCCAGGGCACACCCTCAGGTGGCGAGACGGAGAGATTAAAATCGAGCGCTACTGGCAGCCTGACTTTTCTAAAAAGATAAAGATTAGTGAAGAGGAAGCGGGCGAGCGTGCCATCGAAATTTTACGCGAGGCCGTTGGCGTCCGCTTGATGTCGGAAGTGCCGCTCGGCGCATTTCTCTCCGGCGGCGTAGACTCGAGCGCTGTCGTGGCGCTGATGAGCGAGCAATCTTCCCGGCCTGTCAAAACCTTCTCGATAGGGTTCGAGGAGCAGGATTTTAGTGAGCTTCATCATGCGCGCCGCATCGCAGAACATGTCGGCGCAGAGCATCATGAGTTCATTGTACGCCCGGATGCGCTCGAAGTGCTGCCGACATTAGTCGAGCACTACGGAGAGCCGTATGCGGATTCATCGGCGATTCCGACTTACTACGTTTCGAGGGAAACGCGCAAACATGTGACGGTAGCCCTTAACGGCGATGGCGGGGATGAATGCTTCGCCGGCTACGAGCGCTATGCGGCGATGCGTTTAGCCGAAAAGTATCATAAACTGCCCACGGTCGTGCGCAAACAGTTGCTTGAAAGAACTATCAATCTGCTGCCGGAATTTGATAACAGCAACGGCAACCGCATCAGGCGCTTCAAGCGCTTCATGCGCGCCGCTTCTTTACCGAGAACTGAGCGTTATTTACGCTGGATGAGCGTCTTTGATTCTGAGGCAAAGAGAGAGCTTTATTCGGACAGCTTCCAGCATCAATCTCAAGAGTTGACGAACGCATCCGCCTTTCTTGATCCCTGGTTTGCTCAGGCGAACGGGGCAGGCATTGTTGATGCGACGCTCCTGGTAGATACGATGACCTATCTACCTAACGACCTGCTCGTGAAAGTTGATATTGCGAGCATGGCAGTGTCGCTTGAGGCGCGTTCACCTTTTTTAGACCATCATGTTATAGAGTTTGCAGCGAGCTTGCCTGAACGACTAAAGCTGCGGGGTTTGACGACCAAGTATCTGCTCAAGCGGGCGCTCAAGAAATTACTGCCAGTCGAGAACCTGAACCGGCGCAAGATGGGATTCGGCGTGCCCATCGGCCACTGGTTTCGGGGTCAGATGCAGCCTTTCCTGCGCGAAACACTGCTCTCAGAAAAGGCTCTCAAACGTGGGTTCTTCAAACCTGAAGCTATCACCCGGCTGGTCGAACAGCATACGAGCGGCAAGCGCGATTACGCGCACCAACTCTGGACGCTGCTGATGCTCGAATTGTGGTTCAAGAGATTTATCGATTAAATTTTTTAACTGAGGGTTCTTAATGGTAAAAAGCGAGATCCTTTCCGATAAGCGGCACTGCCCGGCCTGCGACTCCGGTGCGGCGCGCGACCGTGGAGAGAAGAATGGCTATGAGATACTTGCCTGCCGAAGCTGCGGGACTATTTACACGTCTCGCGTCCCACCTCCGCAAAGTGAAAGCGCGTGTGATTACGAAAGCTATTACACTGAAGACAATCTCACTCCGCCAGCCTTCGTTTTCGACAGATTGGATGAGATTGTTGCTGAATATTCCCCTTACCGGGAGAACAACCGGCTGCTGGATGTAGGCTTCGGCTCCGGGGTGATGATGCAGGCGGCGAAGCGCGCGGGCTGGACAGCCATGGGGCAGGAAATTTCTCGGACAGCGATTGAGCATGCGCGGAGTTTCGATTTTGATGTCTTTTGCGGAGAACTGGTGGACGCAAAGTATGACGACGACTATTTCGATGTGATTACGTGCAGTGAAGTGCTGGAGCATGTGAACGACCCAGGAGAGCTGGCTGTCGAGATGGCGCGCATCCTCCGGCCTGGAGGGCTCCTGTGGGCTACCACTCCGCATGGCAAGAGTATTTCCGAACGACTCTTAAAACTGAAGTGGAGTCTCAATTGCCCTCCCGAACATCTCCAGTTATTCTCCATCAGTGGAATGAAAACCTTATTGGTCAAGGCCGGTTTTCGCCAGGTGAAGGTATTTACTCAGGGCGTTAATCCATTTGAAATTTTACGGACGCTGCGTGGCTCAGGCGAAAGCAGTGAAAGCAATGGAAGCGGTGAAGCTGACAAAGAGGCGTTCAACCGCACGCAATCGAGTTATCAGCTCAATGAATTCCTGACCAAAAGCCCAGGCCGTCAGGCACTGAAAAACGTCGCTAATAAAGTAATACGCATGAGCCGCCTGGGCGATGACTTGAAAATTTGGGCTGTCAAATAGTTCGCAGGGAGAAATAAACGTGAAAGGCGTTGTCTTAGCTGGTGGGTTGGGCACTCGTTTGCTGCCATTGACGGCTGTGACGAATAAGCACTTATTGCCCGTCTATAGCCAGCCTATGGTCTACTACCCAATTCAGACTCTGGTGAACGCGGGCATCAGCGACATTATGATTGTCACGGGAGGTAGCTCTGCGGGCGACTTTCTCAGGCTTCTCAAGAATGGCAAGGCATTCGGACTCAAGCATCTCAACTACACCTACCAGGAAGGCGAAGGCGGGATCGCCGCCGCGCTATCGCTGGTCGAAGACTTTACCGATGGAGAGCCGATCTGCGTCATTCTCGGTGATAACATCATCGAAGGGAACATCTGCAAAGCAGTGCGCGCCTACCGCCATCAAGGTGGAGGCGCGAAGATCATGCTGAAGAAAGTTTCAGACCCGCAGCGCTTCGGCGTGCCGGAGTTGGATGGTCGCCGCGTGCTACGCATTGAAGAGAAGCCGACTGTTCCCAAGTCCGACTATGCTGTCATCGGCATTTACATGTACGATGCTGAAGTGTTCAATATCATCCGCACGCTCAAGCCTTCAGGTCGTGGTGAGCTTGAAATCACCGACGTCAACAATTCTTATATCGAACGCGACGAGATGACCTGGGACGAGTTGGAGGGATGGTGGACTGACGCGGGAACATTTGAGAGCCTCCTGCATGCGTCAAACCTTGTCGCCAAAACCGGCGCAAATAGGGTCGAGGTCAAAGATGCTGCCCAAGCTGGATGAGAGCGTTGAACACTTTAAGCGCGGCACGATTCAAGGCGTGGCCGTTTGCGATCTGCGCAAATACATCGACGAACGAGGGTGGCTCGCCGAGTTGTTTCGGCATGACGAGCTGGCCGAAGAATTTTATCCGCAGATGGCCTACATTTCTCAATCGCACTCAAACACCCAGCGTGGGCCGCATGAACATGTCGATCAAGCTGATCTCTTCTGCTTCATCGGCCCGTCGAACTTCAAACTGCGTCTCTGGGACAACCGACCCGGCTCTGAGACTTATCGCAATGTCATGACTCTCTTTGTCGGCGAGGACAACCCGAAGTCTGTGCTGGTTCCCAAAGGCGTGGTGCACGCTTACCGCAATGTCGGACACAGTGTCGGAATCGTCATCAACTTCCCGAACCGCCTCTTTATGGGAGCGAGGCGCAATGAGGAGATTGACGAGATTAGGCATGAAGACGATCCCAACACGATTTTTAGATTAGACAATTGAAAGTGCTCGCGTAGTCAGTAATCAGTCATTAGCTTGTTACTGACTCTCTGATCGACTGATTACTACTGTGAAAGTTGTTCGTATCATCGCCCGGCTCAATGTTGGCGGCCCGGCCCGTCATGTCGTCTGGCTCACAGCCGGATTACGCAGCGCGGGATGCGAGTCGGTGCTGGTGGCGGGCGTTGTCCCGCCCGGCGAGGATGATATGACCTACTTTGCAACCGCGAATGGAATTGAGCCGTTCATCATTCCGCAGATGAGCCGCGAGATTTCACCTAAAGATGTCCTGACGGCCTGGAAACTCTACCGCCTCTTTTTACGTGAGCGCCCGGACATCATCCATACGCACACGGCGAAAGCGGGAACTGTCGGAAGAATTGCGGGATTCGTTTACCGCTGGCTGACATTCGGAACGCTCGTCGGGCGACCGCGGCCTTGTCGCTTCATCCATACTTATCACGGGCATATCTTTCACAGTTATTACGGGAAGTTAAAGACGCGCATTTTTCTGGGCATCGAGAAGGCACTGGCGCTGCTGGTGACGGATAGAATAATAGCGATCAGCCCTCAGCAGTATCGAGAGATTCATGAAGAGTTCGGGGTGGGTCGCGCCAAACAGTTTGCCATCATCCCGCTCGGATTGGATGCATCCGTTTTCGCTGATTGGTCGAATCATCGCAGCCTGATGCGCGAGGCGCTCGGCGCAAACGAAACGGACGTGCTGGTTGGTATTGTTGGAAGGCTGACAGAGATTAAGAATCACGCGCTCTTTCTTAAGACCGCGGCGCGCTACAAAGAGAGTTTCGGCCTGGCAAAGGATGGACGGCGCGTGCGGTTCATCATCATCGGCGACGGCACTCTTCGCGCCGCGCTTGAAGAGCAGACGCGCCAGCTTGGCATTGATACTGATGTGACATTCGCGGGAACGCGCAATGATCCCGAAACCTTTTATCCCGCGCTCGACATAGTCGCTCTGACCTCTCTCAACGAAGGCACGCCGCTGACACTGATCGAAGCGATGGCGAATGCGCGGCCTGTTATCGCCACGGCGGTCGGCGGCGTGGTTGACCTGTTAGGTGAAGAGGTGGCATCACCATCGATTCAGGACAACGGCAGCGACTACACTTTGCGGGAGCGCGGGGTGCTGGTTCGCGCCAGTGATGCCGAATCTTTTTGTGAGGGTCTGGCGCGCCTGATTGAAGATCAGGAATTACAGCGCGTGATGGGCGAGCGCGGGCGCGGTTTTGTCGAACAGAAATATTCCAAAGATCGCTTGCTGGCGGACATGATAGCTCTCTATCGTGAGACCGTGCAGGAAAAGCCAGAAAGGTCTGACGATTGGAGTCTGGAGTCAAAAGAGAAACTGCCATCGAGTTCGAGACTTCAAACTCCAGGCTCGAGGCTCGATTGAAGGGGGCTTAAAGTTTGCGAGTATTGATTACGGGCGGAGCGGGTTTTATCGGGTCGCATCTTTCAGATGCGTACCTTGAGAGTGGGGCTGAGGTCTTTGTGATAGATGATCTCTCGACCGGCAGCTTCGAGAATATCGCGCATCTGAAGGAACACCCACGCTTTCACTACGCCATTGATTCTGTGAACAACCAACCGGTCTTGGCCGAACTCGTCGATCAGTGTGATGTGATCTTTCATCTGGCGGCGGCTGTCGGGGTGAAGCTGATAGTTGAGAGTCCGGTCAGGACGATTGAGACCAACGTACACGGCACGGAGGTTGTTCTCTCTCTGGCGAATAAGAAGAAGAAGAAAGTACTGATCGCTTCGACTTCCGAAGTCTACGGCTTGAGCACCGAAGTCCCTTTCCGCGAGGATGGCAACCTCGTGATGGGCGCGACGACCAAGGGACGTTGGAGCTATGCCTGCTCGAAAGCAATTGACGAGTTTCTGGCGCTCGCCTACTGGCGTGAGAAGAAACTGCCGACCATTGTCGTTCGGCTATTCAATACGGTAGGCCCACGGCAGACGGGACAATATGGAATGGTTATCCCGACCTTCGTCAAGCAGGCACTGGCAGGCCGACAGATCACCGTTTATGGCGACGGCAAGCAGTCGCGCTGTTTCGGCTATGTCGGCGATGTCGTGGGCGCGCTGATTAAGCTGATGGATCAGCCGGAGGCGGTCGGACAGGTCTTCAACATCGGCTCAAACGAAGAGGTGACCATTCTGGAGCTGGCCAAGCGCATCAAGAATCTGACCAAATCAGATTCTGAAATCACATTTGTCCCCTATGACGAGGCTTACGAGGAGGGATTTGAAGATATGCCCCGCCGTATTCCCGACATCTCGAAGATTAGCGGGCTCGTTGGGTTTCGTCCCCGGATGACACTCGACGGCATTCTTCAGAATGTGATTAACTTTCACACCGGAAGACCATAGAGGATGATTGATTTGGCCGGCTCACGCTGGCAGCAAACCTTTGCCATCATGAGCAGGATGCTTAATTGACTCACGACGGATAAATTCCTTAAGACGTCAAAGACAATAAAGAAAGCGCATTGAATAAGGAGAAAGTTCACGATTTCCGGTGACTCCACGCGCGCTGCGGACGCTTGATTTGTTGCGGCCAATGGACTAGGGTCTTCAAGTTCACTGCGAGAAAAATCGTCCGTTCTATTATCTGTGATGCCCTTTCAGCCATTGCATCTCACTGCGATTATCGCGTCGTTAGGTTTGGCGCTTGTCTTGACCCCACTTGTCCGCGCGCTGGCGCGTCGCTGGGGTGTTATCGCTAGCCCAAAGATAGATCGCTGGCACAAAAAGCCGACGGCGATGCTCGGCGGCATCGCCATTTTCCTCTCGGTCGTCCCGGTCGTCCTGATGTACCTCCTTTTTGTGCCGCCGATGCCGGAGGAAACGCTCAATCATAATCATGCTTACCTCTGGGTGGTGCTGGGAGCCTCTGCCTTTCTCTTTGCCGTAGGCCTGGCCGACGATCTGCTGCATGCCAAGCCTTATCAGAAACTTATCGGACAGGTCATGGGCGCGGCTTTCGTCATCTATTACGGTTTAAGTTTGCCGTGGACCGGGTCTGCCGGGGTCAACATGGTGATTACGATTTTCTGGCTCATCGGAATTACCAATGCCATCAATCTCCTCGATAACATGGACGGGCTCGCCGCTGGGATTGCGGCAATCTCATCCATCTTCCTGGCAGTCAAATTCCTGGTGGACTCTCAGCCAACAGAAGCCCTGATGCTGGCCGTCTTCGCCGCAGCTTTGATCGGCTTCCTCGCTTACAACTCAAGCCCAGCCTCAATTTTCATGGGTGACTGCGGCTCGATGTTCATCGGGTTCTTTCTGGCCGCCACGTCGCTCATCAGTGTGTCGGGCGGGCGCTCGCGCAGCTTTCTGCCTGTTTTGGCCGTACCGATTCTGGTTCTTTTTATCCCGATCTTCGATACGACTTTCGTCACACTCTTACGAAAACTCTCTGGCCGCTCGGCATCGCAAGGCGGGCGCGACCACACCTCGCACAGACTGGTGGCGCTGGGCCTGTCTGAACGGCGGGCTGTGTGGATGCTTTATGGGTTTGCGGCCCTGGCCGGCTTGCTGGCAATGTTTGTGCGTGAGGTACATCTGGACGTGAGCCTCGCCGCAATTACCGGCTTCACAATCCTGCTGACGCTGCTGGGAGTTTACCTTGCGGGCGTCAAAGTCTATGACGAAGAGGAAGTGAAGGCGGTACACGACAAGCCGCTGTTCGCTTTCCTAATTGATCTCTCTTATAAGCGTCGCATCTTCGAGGTTCTGCTCGACCTGCTGCTCGTTGTTCTCGCTTATTACGGCGCTTACGTACTCCGATTCGGCCCGATGGCGGAAAGCGCGACGTGGAGAATATTTTTACGGACGCTGCCCGTGCTCCTTTTCGTTAAGATGGCAGCGTTTCTCGTGATGGGTGTCTATCGTGGGCTCTGGCGCTACACCAGCATCGACGATCTGTTGGTCTTTGCCAAGGCTGTGTTCGTCGGTTCAGTCGCAAGCATGCTGACGATTCTTTTCGCCTTCCGCTTTGAAGGCGTCTCGCGGACGGTTTTTGTCCTCGATGCGATGCTGATGTTCATGTTGCTGACCGCAAGCCGAATGGCCTTTCGATTGTTTCGGCAGATTCTCCCGGCACCATCAACACGCAATGGTTGCCGCATCTTGATTTATGGTGCGGGCGATGCCGGCGAACTACTCCTGCGCGAGTTGCTGAATAACCGCAAATTGCAATACGCGCCCATCGGCTTTGTCGATGATGATCCGAACAAGAAGGGGAAAGTTATTCACGGCCTGCGTGTTTTTGGTGGCAACGGGATGCTGCGCGACGTGTGCAGAGAGCACGGTATCGAGGAGGTGCTCATCTCCAGTTCACGCTTTTCTGAAGAGCGCCTTGCAGAGATTATGCGAGATTGCGAGGCAGAGCAGATTTCTCTTAAGCAGATGCGGATTAGAATAGAAACAATCGGTGAGAAGTGACGTGGGAATAGCTATCTTTCGTGTCACTTCTCGCTGCTTTCATCGTGTCTCAGTCAACGCCTGATCAACTGAAGTTAATAGACGTGCGAAAGCCGCTCGTGCGCGCGCTGCTGGCATTGCCGGTCGCGTTGGCGCTGCTGTTTTCATGGTATGCGGTGCGTTGGTACGTAGGCGATTTCGTGGCGGAATTTGTGCCGAGCATGGAAGAGGGGCAGCTTGAGGCGGCGCTGGCGGCGATGCATCTGGCACCCGACGATCCGTGGACTCATCGAATGGTGGCCGGTCTTAAGCGGAGAAGCCTCCTGCCGGGAGACCTGGAAGATGCCGTGCATCATTATGAAGAAGCCGTCAGGCTTTCTCCCAATGACTATCGCTTCTGGATGGATTTGGGTCGCACACGCGAGGAGTTAGGTGATCGCGACGGAGGCGAGAAGGCTTTGCGTCGCGCCGTCGAGCTTGCTCCCTCTTACGCCTATCCGCGATGGCACTTAGGAAACCTTCTGTTGCGCGCCGGGCGTGGCGAAGAGGCTTTCGCAGAGTTGCGGCGTGCGGCGGAGGCCAGCCCGGAGATGCGTCCACAGTTGTTCAATGTAGCCTGGACGTTGTACGAGCAGAATATTGATGAGATTAAAAAGGTGGTTGGCGATTCTGCTGGCACGCGAGCCGAGTTTGCAATGTATCTGATCGGGCGGCAGCGCCTGGATGACGCGCTAAATCTATGGTCGAGCCTAAAACCTGCCGAGAAGAGAGAGCAGAGTGCAACGGGCAGCGCGATTATGCAGAGCCTGCTCGAACAGAAGCGTTACCGCGTGGCTCTGAATATTTTTAATGACTTGAATCCCGGTGATGCTTCAATCGAGGCCATGCAGCTTGTCAATGGTAGTTTTGAAAACGATATTAACACCGCCGGAAATAAGATTTTCAACTGGCAGATTAAATCTGACCCGCAGGCGCAGATAGCTCTTGATGGAAGCACTTCGCATAGCGGCGCGCGCAGTTTGCGTATCTTCTTCAGGGTTTCCACAACGCTCGCTTTCAACAACGTCGGGCAAATGGTCGTCGTCGAGCCTTCGGCGGCATACCATTTTGAATGCTACGCGCGGGCAGGAGATTTGAAGAGCGGGGGAACGCCCCTGATAGAGATTATAGACGCCATGGACGGCTCGACAGTCTTAGGCGCTTCAAAGCCGCTCCCTTCCGGCACGTATGACTGGCAACTGATTTCGATAAACTTTAAGACACCCCCGAAAACAGAGGCTGTGATGGTGCGGATCGGTCGCGGAACGTGCGGCTCGGACGCTCTCTGTCCTATTTTCGGTACGGTCTGGTATGACGACTTCAATCTCCAACGTATCAGCGGGGCAACCGACCCGCGAGTTAATCGCAGCGGAAGCGAAACCGGCCACTAACCCCACCGCCCCCGTCGAATTGGTGCGGACGCTGGCCAGTCGCTTCATCATCGTGATGCTCTGCCTTGCGATAGTGCTCTCGGCACTCGCCTACGGCACGGTGCATTACTGGTCGCTCGCCATCTTTGAGATAGGCGCGTGCGTGCTGGTTATCCTATGGGCTGTTGACGCATGGCGCAGCCGAACACTGCGCGTCAGTCGAAGCCTGCTGCAATGGCCGCTCATCGGCTTGTTACTGCTTGGCCTCGCGCAGCTTTTGCCTCTTCGGAGCAACGCAGGCACTGGAGGCGCGCTGGCCTCCTCGCCCATCAGCAGTCTTTCGCTTGATCCATACTCAACGCGCCTGGCGCTCGTGCAGATTCTCACGCTTCTGGTTTACTTTGCTGCCGCGCTGGCCTTCATTGATAGCCCGAAGCGTCTGCGCCTGGTGGTGCGCACCATCACCATCTTCGGTTTCATGCTTGCGCTCCTCGGTCTCATGCAGTTTTTCACCAGCCAGGATAAAATCTATTGGTTGAAAGAGCTGCCGCAGAGTATTCCATTCGGGCCGTTCTACAATCGCCACCACTTCGCAGGCTACATGGAACTCGCGATGGCTCTGCCGCTCGGACTGCTCTTTTCGGGAGCAATCGAAAGCGACAAGCGCCCGCTCTACATCTTCTCAGTCGTCCTGATGGGAATTGCGCTGATTATGACGGCCTCGCGTGGTGCGATGATTAGCCTCTTTGGGGAAGCCATGTTTCTGGTAGCCTTCGGCTTCAGAAGAGCAGGCCAAAAGGAGGATGTGGAAGAAAAAAGCAGTCGCATCCGCTCAGCGCTCGCTCGCGCTGGCCTGGCTTTAGCCATGGTGCTGGTGCTCTTTGGCGGGGCGGTGTTGTTCGGAGGCGAATCAGCTTTGAGCAGATTATTTGGGACGGTTAATTCCGATGACCCGACGACGGGGCGCGCGCATTTCTGGAGCGTGACGCTTGATATCATCAGCGCCCATCCGGTGATCGGCGCGGGACTCGGCTCTTACGGGCTGGCTTACACGCAGTACGATTCGCGCAACGGTATGTTTCGCCTTGAACAAGCGCATAACGATTACTTGCAGATCATGTCTGACGCTGGAATCATTGGCGTTTGCTTAGGCGTCTTCTTTATCATCGCACTCTTCCGAACGAGTTTCGCGCGCAGAGAGACGGACGATCTGTTCCGGCGCGGTGTGGCGACCGGCGCACTCGCCGGCTGTTTTGCCGTACTCATTCACAGCTTCTTTGACTTTACGCTGCATACGACCGCGAACGCCCTGCTTTTTTTAATGATGGCTACGCTGGCGACGCTCAATGGCCGCGTTGAGCGCGCATCCGAGACTCGTCCTCGTCGTCGCCGCCGCCGCCGATCAACCAAGCAGCCTGACATCCCGATCATCCGCGCGGGCACGCTGCCGCCATCGCGTGTTCACCATAATTCCAGTAAATGAAAAAGAGTTTACTACAACTTATTGTCTGCCCTCTGTGTCAGGCAGCGCTCGCTGCCGAAAGTTTTCAAGAGACTTCAGGCGGCGAGATCGAGAGCGGGGTGATGGTTTGCGCGTGCGGCGCAGGCTACCCGGTCATCGGCAGCATTCCACGCCTGCTTCCGCCTGCGCTTCAAAGCATGTTGTGGGAAATTCACCCGGAGTTTTTCCGTGCTTACCGGATGCGCCTGCCGAAAGTGTTATTGCCGGATGAAGAGAAGAAGGCGGACGAGCCGGACGAGGATTCGGAGGTGAAAGCGCAGCGCGATACGGCGCGCAGTTTCGGCTACGAGTGGCAGGCTTTTTCCGAGATGTTGCCCGATTACGAAGCTAACTTTCACTGGTACTTCGAGCGCTTCGCGCCCCTTTCGTTTGCGGGCAAGCGAATTCTGGACGCAGGCTGCGGCACAGGGCGTCATACTTTCCACATGGCGCGCAGCGGCGCTCGCGAAGTCATGGCGATGGACTTCAGCCAGGCGATTGAGGTCGCAGCGCGCAACAACCGCGACAATCCCAACACGCATTTTGTTCAGGCAGACATCTACCACCCGCCGTTTCCGCCTGATAGTTTTGATTTCGTTTACAGCCTCGGGGTGTTGCATCATCTGCCTGACCCGGAAAAAGGATTCCGCACGCTCTTGCCGCTCCTGCGCGCTGGCGGCTACATGAATATTTACCTTTACTGGAATCTGGAGAGCGAAGCGGCCTGGCGGCGGGCGGCGCTCTCCGTCATTACCCAGACGCGGCGCGTCACAACGCGCCTGCCGCACACCCTGCTCAAGAAATTGTCATGGCTAATTGCTGCCGGATTCCAGGTCGCATTCGTGCTTCCGTCGCGTGCTCTGGCCAAGTTTAAGTTGACGCGCCCGCTTGCTGACCGTGTGCCCTTAGGGCATTACCGCAAATATTCGTTTCGCGTTCTCTACACGGATCAATTCGACCGCTTCTCTGCCCCCATCGAGAATCGCTATAGCCGGGCAGATGTTGAGAGATGGTTTGAGCGGGAGGGGTTGAAAGAAATAGTGATTCTCGGCGGCGCTGGCTGGCGCGCCTCGGCTCGGCGCTCAGCCGGGATTCAACTCCGCGACAGAGACGAGGCTGTGCCGTTATCTACTTCCGTATAGGCGAGCCCAGGTCCCTGTAGAGATGGAAAAGATTACTGAGCTTGATCGAAACACCAGAGGCCACCAACATTCCGTCACAAGAAAGCGCGCCGGACGATAAAGCCGCCGCGCACGATAATCAAAGAGCTGGCGTTTTACACACCTCCATGCTCTCCAAGCGGCTTGCCTCTGCCATCTCCATCACGGGGCTGGGTTCGGCCTTGACCATGGTGGTCAGCGCCTTCGCGAGCATTGCGGTGGCGCGTAACACCGGGGCTTCCGGCTATGCCGTCTTCTTTGCCGCAAACATGGTGGTTTATGTCAGCGCGGTCTTATGTTCGTTCGGCTTGCCGCTGGCTTTATCAAAACATATCGCCAGCGAAGATAAACGGGGACACCATGATGACCTGCGCCGCTGCTCGACAATCACACTCTGTCTGCTGCTGCTGATAGCGGTTATCTGTGGGATTGCGATCAGCGTGAATTTGTGGCGACTGGAGCAATACTTCTATGTCTCTTTGGGGCAGAGCTTTGCCATGGCGTTTCCGCTGGTACTGCTCTGCGCGATGCTCTCAGATGGCATCCAGGGAATTTATTCCGGCCTTCTACGCACACGGACAGTGGTGCTTATAACGGCTTCCGGCCCATTGGCGATGATCGGCTATATCCTCCTGCGATTGGCCGGAATCCCATTACCCATCTGGGGGGCAGTTGCGACATCTTACATCTGTTCAGGTCTCGTAGCCTGTTTGATGCTCTGGATTGATAAGCTGGCGCGTATCCCTGCGTCCATCAACGATCTCAAACCCATCCTGAAAGATGTTGTGCCAGCCGCGACCTTTACTTTTTTTACGATCTTTTCGACGTGGAGCGACCGTTGGGTTGCCGGTACGAGCTTATCGGCAAACGCGACAGGCTCATACGCGGTTGCCGTCGTTATCATTCATTCGATCCTGCGTGTGCCGACAAACATAGCTTACCTGCTGGTGCCTGCCTCGGCGCGCGTGGCTTTGGGAGGCTCTGAGAAGAGCACCAGATTCAATAGAGCCGTGATTAGCTCTTATGGATTGTTTGTAGCTCTCGCAACCGTAATCATCATGCTTAATCCTGCGACCGTCGTCCGCTTGTTGTTCGGTTCGGGATTTGTGGCTGCGCCCGTGGCACTGCTGGCGATGGCACCGAGTTTGCTGACCACGGCAGTAACGATTCCTTTTATCTCAGCGCTGACCGGGTCAACGAGAAATCGTCTTCTCACTTACTTGCTTGGCTTCACGCTTTTGCCACGGATTTATTTACTTTCGTACTTTACCTGGCGCTGGAGTTTAGCCGGTACGGCACTGGGCAAGGTGTTGGCTGATGGCCTGCTGGCGCTGTGTTGCATTGTGCTGGCTCGTAAAATAGGTATGGGTTTCCCTATCAGAGCGTTGGTCAAACCGTTCCTGATCGGGGCAGTTGCTTTTGCTGTCGGACTTGGCGCGCTCATGCTCAATCTCCCCAGACTGATCGCAGTGGCATTAGCGTTCCTGGTTTTTGTTCCTGCCTTATGGAGAACGGTGCATTCAGCGCGTAGGGCGACCGATTAATAAATGAAGCTAATCAATCGCTGAAGTTTTCTTTAAAGATAATTTGGGAAAGATATGCCGCGCGCCCTGCACGCTGAAAATGATCGTTAATATCCAGAAGACATATCGCATGCGATAGATCACTGCGATATTAACGATCACCAGACCGAGGGCGGTCAGTCCGGCCCCGACAATAGAGAGCAACAGCCATGAGGTTAATTGGCGACGACGATCCCAGAAGCCAAAGGCTGCGAGAATTTCCACCAAATACATGAGCGCTGTCTCCAGGCCGCTCAGCACCCTGCCTTTTATCCCGACCTGCGCGCCCGCCACAAACCACATATTCGGAAAAGGAGAAAAGAGCCCGATGGCAACCGCGCGTGGCAGATAGCGAACAATGTCCGCTTTGCTGGTAAAGACCACGTCCGTGTCAATGTTTGATCCGGCGTCCGGGTATTTCTTTATGAAGCGATGGCGGATGCGTGTAATTCGAGCCTGTAAACCGGCTCCGGGCGCTAAAGGTGGCTCGGTGACTTCAGTGCCGGGCGCGTCGGCTAGAGCGGGATTTGCAGGGCTGCCTGCTTCGATAGGTTGGACTACTTTTGAGTCTTCATCAATGGAGAAGCTATAGAGCTTAAACTTTTCAGCCACTCGCGGAGCGCCCACCGTGATTATCAGCAGCACAGCGACGCCCAGCAAATTACCGACCAGCAAGCGCCTCTCGCGAATCTGTCTGATGACAAGTAGGATTGCTGCGAAGAGAGCAATTGCCAGCACCACTTCCCACATCTGACTTCTCAAGACCCAGATCAGGCACACCATTGCAGCCCCTGCCATTCCGAGAGCCAATCCTTGCAGCGGCGGAAAGACTCGCGTCAGCCAGATTGTGCAGACAAATACCAGTCCGAGCATCAAAACGATGAACAAAGGGTCTCTGAGCAGTTGGGTCGTGTGGAGCAGGAAAGAGGGCCAGAGCGCGACGATGCCGGCGGCAACGAGCCCCACCTTGCGGTCGAACACTTCGCGGCCAACGGCGAAGACGAGCAGCAAGATTAGCAGGTAATAGCTAACATTCAGCGCCTCGGCGCTCAGAGTTGTGAAGCCGAACAGCGGGCGGAAAATAACGAAGCACAGCGAGTAGAGCTTAACGTGCAGAGGACTTTCCGCAGCCAGCCCGGCACCGAGACCGCGCTGAGAGAAGGTTTCGACTAATCCGACTATCTCTCGACGGTAAGATTCAGAATCTATTGCGAACCCGACGCCAATCCCATTGGTATCGAAAGTGTCCGGGAGTAGTCTGAGCCGCCCGATGACATTGGTTGCGACAGCTATCGTTAAATGAAGGACAAGTGCTGCGATGAGCAAGCGTTTGAGACTGATTTTCGAGAACAACCCGGTTTTCCCTGGCGTGGAGATGGCCTTTCTCCTTCATGATCTTTGATTGGAGATAAACGAGCGCGAGCAATATATTACAAGTCAGACATCTTTGCATCAGTGGCCTGGCGGAAATGGCTAGCAATCTGATGATCCCGTTTCAAATGGGCAGAATGATACTTGCAGGGTGAAGAATAACGGCATTTATAATAACCTTATGACTGAAAGCTCTAGTTCGTAAAAAACCTTTGTCGGCTGGCAGGGTCATTTGCGGTTGAGTGAAAGGGCGCAACGGGAAAGTCTAAAGATAGCGCCTGTCTGCAAAATAGAGGATACTGCGAGAGCAACCGCTTACCCGCCTCTGGAATAAAGATGACTCTACTTGAAATGATGCGCAGCAGCGCGGATCAAACCGTTCTCAAGACGCTTGAGATTAAAGTTGAATCGGCAGAGCGTGAAAGGGTCGTGCTCTCGATGCCTGTCAACGAGCGCGTGCATCAATATACGGGCTTGCTGCACGGAGGCGTGTCGGTCGTGCTGGCTGAAACAGCCGCGGCAATCGGCGCGGCTCTCAACACAGACCTTGAACGATTCACGCCCGTTGGGATAGAGATCAATGCCAATCATGTGCGCTCCGTCAGTAGCGGTCGTGTGACGGCAGAGGCCGTGCCCGTTTACAAGGGCAGGCAGATCACCGTCTGGGCAATCGAGATACGCGATGACCGCAATCGTTTGATTTCTGTTTCGCGCTGCACGCTGGCCTTGAAGCCGGGCAGCGCACTATCATCCAAAGAGTAAAGGGCAAACTTTCCCTGCTTCATTATCCGTAGCCTTTCAGTGAAAATTTAAAAGGAGAAGCCGACGCCTGTTCTCAGTATGTAAGCGCGCTCGCGATGACCGACTCAACCAGCGAACTACCAGGCACTCTGAACACGCTTCCGAAGCTGTGTCTCACCGCAAGCAAAAGACACGCGAAGCAGGACGCCCTCAATCACAAACGCGCGGGCCAGTGGATTCACATCTCCGCCGAAGAGTTTAGTGAGCGCGTGCGTCACATCGCGCTCGGACTTGCGGACTTAGGCGTCCAAGCCGGAGACCGCGTCGCGCTGCTTTCCGAAAACCGTCCCGAATGGTCAATCGTTGACCTGGCCATCTTGAGCCTCGGCGCAATCAATGTTCCGATCTACACCACGCAGGCCGTCGAGCAGGTGCGTTACATTCTTGAGGATTCCGGCGCGCGTCTGATCTTCGTTTCCGGGCGCAAGGTCTTCAAACACGCGGAGGCCGGAATCAGGAACACGGCCACGCTCGAAGGTCTGGTCTTCTTCGACATGGATGCAGTGGAAGGAATCGAGAACGCGATCACACTGGAAGACCTCGAAGGAAGGGGACGCGAACGAGAGCGCGAAGACGCAGACGCCTATGATGCTCTGACGAATCTTGTGCGCGGCGATGACGTTGCGACGATCATCTACACTTCGGGCACAACGGGCGAGCCGAAAGGCGTCATGCTGACGCACGACAATTTTCTGTCCAACATTCTTTCGATTTCGAGTGCGCTGCCCATCACGCACGAGGATGTTGCGCTCTCGGTGCTCCCGCTCTCGCACATCTTCGAGCGCACGGTTTTTTATGTCTTTTGCTGCACCGGCGTCTCCGTTTACTACGCCGCTTCGTTCGATCAGGTCGGCGAGCACCTCGGCGAAGTTCGCCCGACGATTATGACAGCCGTGCCACGCCTGTTTGAAAAAGTCTACCAGCGCATCGTCAAGAAAGGGATGTCAGCCGGAGGCTGGAAGACGAAGCTATTTGCCTGGGCGCTCGAAGTCGGCCAGCGTCACGCTGAACTCAAGGATAAGCGCGAAAGTGTGCCGCCGCTGCTTGAAATCAAACACGATATTGCGAATAGCCTGGTCTTCTCGAAATGGCGCGCGGGCGTCGGAGGCCGCCTGCGGTACTTCGTTTCGGGCGGCGCGCCTTTGTCGCCAACGCTCTCCTACGCTTTCTGGGCCGCAGACATTCCTATCCTTCAGGGCTTCGGGATGACTGAAACCTGCATCGTCTCGGCGAATCGCCCGGACAATAACAAGATCGGCTCAGTCGGACTGGTCTTTCCCGGAATCGAGGTGAAGATAGCCAGCGATGGAGAGATTCTCGTGCGCGGGCCAAACGTGATGCGCGGTTATTACAATCACCCGGAAGCAACCGAGGCCGTGATGCAAAACGGTTGGTTTCAGACGGGCGACGTGGGGCGGATGGACGAAGAGGGACATCTCTTCATCACGGATCGCAAGAAAGATTTGTTCAAGCTCTCAAACGGCAAGTATGTCGCGCCACAACTCGTCGAGAGCATCATCAAGCAGTCGGAGCTTGTCAATCAGGTGGTCGTCATCGGCGCGGGTCGCAAACAGCCCGCCGCCCTGATCGTCCCCGACTGGGAAGCACTGGCCGCCGCCATGTCAGCCGCCGGGGAATCCAAACCTCCGACCCGCGCCGAATGGAGTCGCAACGCGGCAGCCATCAAACTCGTGCAGCGCGAGGTCGCCCAACTCACCAAAACTCTGGCGGATTACGAGCGCGTCCGCCGCATCGCGCTGCTCTCGGAAGAGTTCACCATTGATGGCGGAGAAATGACGCCCACGCTCAAAATCAAACGCCGCGTCGTGGATGAAAAGTACGGCCAGCTAATCGAAGAGCTTTACGGTAGCGGGGAGTGATGTAGTAAAGAGGAGCGTGTTAGTGTTGGCTGCCGTCGGCTCTTTCATCACGCCTTCTCGCTGAAAGCCGGATAATTCCTTCTTCCCTTTCCCTTAATTTCAGACCAAGCATTCAAGAGCGAATGGAAGAAATCAGCGCCGCTCTCCGTCTAATCATCAAGTCGCTCTCATTAATCAATCTTTCAGGGAGACAAAACAGATGGAAGTTCTCTGCGGGCAACTTTGGAATAAACTGAAGGCGTGTGCCCTGTTGTTCGCGCTCGGTCTAACAATCACAGGCATGAACCTTCCGGTTAATGCTCAACTCCCACAAGAGAAGGTCAATCTTGAGGTGATTAACAGAATCAAGGAGGAAGAATCAAATCGCTCGCAGGTGATGGAGATGGTCTCTTACCTGACTGATGTGGTGGGCCCCAGGCTGACCGGCTCTCCTAATCTGAAGAAGGCTCAAGGATATGTTAAAGGCAGACTTCAAGAATGGGGATTACTGAATGTTCACATGGAAGCCTGGGGGCCTTTCGGTCGTGGCTGGTCAGTTGAGGGCTTCACGGCCAATATGATTACTCCAACTTTCAGTTCTCTCATCGCCTACCCGAAGGCCTGGAGTCCCGGCACGCCCGGCACAGTGCGCGGTGAAGTCGTTTTTCTGGATGCGGCGACGGAGGCCGACCTCATCAAATACAAAGGCAAGCTCAAAGGGAAGATCGTCCTCATCTCCCCTGCGCGGGCGGTCGAGCCAAACTTCACACCGCTGGCATTGCGCACGACGGACGAAGAGTTGCTGAAGCTTGCCAACGCCAGGCCACCGACAGGCCAGCCGGAGAGATTTCAGTTGAGCCCGGAGCGCAGAGCAAGGGTCGAATTGAATTATAAGAAATGGCAGTTGCTCTATGAGGAAGACGCCGCTGTCGTCGTGGAGCCTGGCAGCGGCGATGGTGGAATAGTTTACGTCACGCGTGCCTCGATTCCCACGCCGTTTGAGATGCCTGCTGAACAGCGACCGCAGCCGTGGGAGCTAAGCAAGCCGAAAGTAATCCCGCAGGTCGTCGTCGCCGCCGAGCAATACAACCGCATGATTCGTCTCGTGGCCAGAAATGTTCCCGTTCAAATGGAAGTGAATATCAACGCACGGTTCTATGATGAAGACCCGATGAGCTACAACGTCATTGGAGAAATTCCCGGCACAGACCTGAAGGACGAGGTCGTGATGGTCGGCGGGTGTCTGGATTCCTGGCACACGGGCACTGGCGCAACAGACAACGCGGCGGGTGCGGCGGTTGCTATGGAAGTCATCAGACTTTTCAAGAAGCTCAACTTAAAACCCCGGCGCACGATTCGCATTGGTTTGTGGAGCGCGGAAGAGCAAGGCTCTTTAGGCTCGCGCGCTTACGTGGCGGCTCATTTCGGCAAGCCAGTGGGTGAAGCAAACAACCCAGCGGCGCGCACACGCTTAGAGCTGACACCTGAACATTTGAAGTTTTCCGGCTACTTCAATCTTGACTATGGCACGGGCAAAATCAGGGGCGTCTACCTACAGGGGAACGAAGCCGTCCGCCCGGTCTTTCGCGCCTGGCTTGCGCCATTCAAGGAGATGGGCGCTGACACTTTAACCATTGAGGGTATCGGCGCAACCGATCACAACTCGTTCGATGCGGTTGGTCTGCCGGGTTTTCAATTCATCAGGGACTTCATGGAAAACAACACTCGCACGGCGCATACCAACATGGACTTGTACGAGCACGTTCTCGAAGACGATTTGAAGCAATCGGCGGTCGTCGCGGCAGCTTTTATTTATCAGGCCGCAATGCGCGATGAAAAGCTCCCGCGAAAATCACTTCCCTCCCAGTGATGCGGAATTTATCTCCGGTTTATCTCTCATCTTGTACAAGTCTATGGACAAAGGAGTAGCGCATCTTCACCTGTGGTTGGCGCATCCGATTTGTATATTTACGCGGCTGATTGATTACTTGACTGAAGGGTGTGGGAAGCGCTGCCTTCCCCGCTCCGGCCTGTCCTTTCGCGTGCCACAATGGTTGAGGTATCGTAACGTCTGCAATGCGTTTGTTACTGGTCGAAGACGAAGCACGCATGGCACGCTTTATCGCGCGCGGTTTGCGTGAGCAGGCTTATGCGGTTGATCTCGCGACCGGCGGCGAAGACGCGCTCTACCAAGCCGCCATCAATACTTACGACGCGATAATTCTGGACGTGATGATTCCGCAGAAGGACGGCCTGGCAGTCTGCCGCGAGCTGCGCGCCGCAGGCCAGCGTGTGCCGATTCTGATGCTCACGGCGCGCGACACGGTCGAGGACAGGATTAACGGATTGGATACGGGAGCGGACGATTATCTTACCAAGCCATTCGAGTTCGGTGAGCTGTTAGCGCGCCTTCGTGCACTCCTGCGGCGCGGGCAGGAGTTGCGCCCGACCGTCATCACAGTCGCCGACCTGACGATAGACACGCGCGGGCAGCAGGCACGCCGCGCCGGTCAACTGCTCAACCTGACGACGAAAGAGTATGCGCTGCTCGAATACCTGGCGCACAACACAGGGCGTGTGGCGGGACGCGAAGAGATTGCCGAGCACGTCTGGGACGAAACCTTTGACCCGTTCTCCAACCTGATCGAAGTCTACATCAACCGCCTGCGCCGGAAAGTTGACGAGCCGTTCGCCACACCGCTCATCCACACGCGGCGAGGCGCTGGCTACGTGCTGCGCGTTGCGGCGGGCGAAGAAGAAGCAGCCGGGGGTGAAGATGTTTGATTCTGTGCGCGCGCGCCTGACGCTATGGTACACGGGTGTGCTGGCGCTCGTGCTGATCGCCTTTGCCCTCACCGCCTACTTCTTTCTCTCACGCACACTCAATCGCCGGACAGACGAAGCCCTCGCCGAGATGTCGCGCGCCTTCACAGAGACTTTCCTCGCGGAACAACAGGAGATGCAGGCGGGCGCAAACGCCGCGCCGCGTGATGCTCAAGGCCAAATCCAGCCTTTCAATCCAGACGCGGCGGTGATCGAGGCGGCGAGCGAGTATCGCCTCAGAGATTCCCAGTTCGTCATTTATGACGAGTCGCGACGAATAGTTGCCGCGTCCTCCGGTTTCAGTATCGAGCGCAAGGAAACAAGTACGCCTGTCTGGACGCTTCCTCCCATTTCGTCTGGCCTAACCAAACTGCTCGACTCGCTCAAGGGCAAGCCGGACGATGTGCCCGTTTACGCTACACTTTCCGACGGTGATAACGAACTGCGTGCGCTGGCGCAAACTGTGCGAACCCCCGACCGCTCTTACACACTCGTCTTGATGCGCCCGCTTGACGAGCAGGAAGACATCATCGAAGGGGCGGGCGGCGCGCTCCTCGTCGGCGTGCCGCTCGCGCTCGCGCTCGCTTCCGCTGGCGGTTATTTCCTCGCGCGCAAGAGCCTTGCGCCGGTCGTCGCGATGAGCGAGACAGCGGCGCGCATCGGCGCGGCCAATTTGCACGAGCGACTGCCCATCGTTAACGAGCGCGACGAGTTGGGCAGGCTGGCGCGCGTCTTCAACAAACTGCTCGCGCGCCTCGACGAATCTTTCGAGCAGCAGCGGCGCTTCATGGCCGACGCCTCGCACGAGTTGCGCACGCCCGTCGCCATCGTGCGTGGCGAAGCCGAGGTCGCTCTCTCATGCCGTGAACGGGAAGCCGCAGATTACCGCGAATCTCTCGCCATCGTTCACGACGAAGGACGGCGTTTGACCCACATCGTCGAAGATTTATTCACGCTCGCGCGTGCAGACGCGGGACAGAATCCGCTCAAGGTCGCAGATTTTTATCTGGACGAAACGGTCGCCGAATGCGTCCGCGCGGTGCGCACTCTGGCCGCCGGTCGGAATGTTACGCTCGACTCGGACGCGCCGCACGAGATGCCCTTTCGCGGCGACGAAGAGTTCATCCGTCGCATGCTCTTGAACCTCCTGGACAATGCCCTCAAGCACACGCCTGCGGGCGGGCATGTCACAGTCCAGTGCGAGGTGCGTGACAAAGAGTATGTCCTGACGGTCAGCGACACGGGCGCGGGCATCCCCGCAGAGGAGCAATCACAAATCTTCGAGCGTTTCTACCGTGTGGATAAAGCACGCTCACGCGCTGAAAGCCCGGATGGCCACGCCGCCACGACGAGCGGCGCTGGCCTCGGTCTCTCAATCGCGCGCCTCGTAGCCTTTGCGCATCATGGGAGTCTCGAACTCCTCCGCTCCGACGAGCGCGGCAGCGTCTTCGTCGCCACTCTCCCGGCTCCAAAGACAGATGGCGAATCATCTTTCTCCAGCCTGAGTTCGAGATAAACTATTGGAACGCAGGAACTGATAAATTATCCACGAAACCACACGAAACAGCACGAAAGGTATGGTCTTTATCGTTTTGTGCTGTTTCGTGTGGTTTCGTGGACGGTCTTGCTCTTTGATTCTCTCCATCGCGACTTACGTCATTTCTCTAAGACCCGTCCGGTTAATCCTGCGTTTATCTACTGTCCTATAGAATCCGCGGTGTAACGGTCAGATTACTACCAACACGAAGTGGCGCAACTTAGAAGTTAAAACCACTTGAAGGAGATAACGATGAAACAGAGATTTATCTTGAGCGCGCTCTTGAGCGTCGCGCTTGGCGCGGGCGCTTTCGCCGCGACGATGACCGTCGGGACGCGGTCGGGTCAGGACAACAAGCAGGCAAGGCTGGCAAAGCAGGCTAAGATCACAATGGAGCAGGCCCGCGAGATCGCCTTGAAGCGCGCGCCCGGCACAATCGAAGAGGGAGAACTGGAGAAAGAGCACGGAAAGCTCGTCTACTCCTTTGACATCCGCAACTCTCAGGGGACGATCACAGAAGTTCAGGTGAACGCCAAGAACGGGAGCATCGTCAGCGTTGAGGAAGAGAACGCGCAAGCTGAGGCCGAGGAGAAGAGAAAAGATAAGCAGAAGGCAAACAGCAATACCCATCCTTAGAAGCTGTTTCAAAACTGTAGGGGCAGTGGACAAGTCCACTGCCCCTACAAATATTCCATCGCCAGAGGTTTTGAAACGCGCTCTTAATAATAAGTCACACCGGGCGCAGGTGGCGTGATATTCTTTCTCAAGTTCGCGCCATCTTTCGCGTCGTTCAAATTTGAATGGGCTTGAAACGCTTCATTAAAGCTCGCGCCTGCTCTTCGCATGTCAGGCGCTTAATAGTTGCGGTGGCGGCGACGCTCGCGCTCCTTTTGACTGCGGGCGCTCTCTCAGCGCAGCAAACTACTCCAAAGCCTTCGCCAAACCAGACTCTGCCAGTTCCGTCTCCAGGCCCTTCTGTTTCGTCTCCCCTGCCCGCACAACAAGTGCCGCAACAATCAACAAGGCCGCTGATGCTTGACGAGGCGGTCAAGCTCGCGCTGACGCAGGCGTCTACGTTTGAGCAGGCGAGATTCAACGAGCGCATCGCGGCGGAAGATGTCAGGCAAGCGCGCGCCGCATTCCTGCCGCGCATCGTCGCCGCGCCAACCTTCATCTACACCTCGCCGGAGATTGGCGTGAGCGCACCCGCGGGCACGCCGCGCACTCCCAGCTTTCTCGGCGCGAATGCCATCACGGAGTATCAGGGCTTAGCCAACTTCTCCGGGGAAATAGATACCGCCGGGCGTTTGCGTGCGGCGCTCAGGCGCAACCTCGCGCTATTGGAAGCGGCGCGTGCCGGAACCGAAAGCGCGCGGCGCAATCTCGTCGGCGCGACCGAAGAAGCCTACTACGGACTCGCGCTCGCCTCGGAGCGTCGCATTGCGGCGGAGCAGAACGTGGCCGCCGCCGAAGAGTTTGAGCGCACGACCGCCTTGCAGGTCGCGGGCGGCGAGGCCGCGCCGGTTGACCAGATACGTGCGCGCCTGCAAACCACCGCGCGCCGCGACGAGTTGGAGCAGGCGCGCGCCGCCGAAGCAATTGCAGCCGACTCTCTGCGCGTGCTCATCGGCTACGATTTCACACAGCCTCTACAGACGACTGAACTGTTGCTGGCCGTACCGGAAACAGGCGAGATTGAGCGCTTCACAGCGAACGCCATCGCGCAGAGGCCGGAGTTCAAACAGTTCGCCGCCGAGCGTCGCGCCGCGCTTGAAGACATCCGGGCAGCACGCGCCGAACGCCTCCCGCAATTGACCTACTCGGTCAGCGGCGGCTTCATCTCCGACAGCCTGCGTCCACCAAATATCAAACAGCATTCAGGCGTCTCTGCGACCGTTGGCGTCTCTGTCCCGCTCTTCGATTGGGGCGCAACGCGCAGCCGCGTGCGGCAGGCAGAGTTGCGAGCGCAGGCGGCAGAGTCGGCGCGCGTTTTGGCAGCGCGCACGCTGGCTCAGCAGTTTTTCTCGGCGCGCGCACAAGCTGTCACGGCAGCAGCGCGAATCAGACTTGCTCGCACGAGTATTATTGATGCGGAACAGAACCTCGCAGCATCGCTTGCACGCTACCGGGCTGGCGAAGCGCAGATTATCGAAGTGACCGAGGCGCAGAACACTTTGATCGCGCAGCGCACGGCTCTCTATCAAGCGATCTTTGATTACCAGGTGGCGCGGACACGCCTTCGTCAAGCGACCGGACAATAAACAATGTCAGCTCGAAGTAAGCGAATAGCATTCAACAATGAGAAGACGACCCACGAATTCACACGAAACGACACGAACAGGAGCAGTGCTTAGTGTCGTTTCGTGTGAATTCGTGGGTCGAGTTCTTTCACGCCCTTTATGTCCAACTCACGTTAAATGGAATTACGCTGTGCGATGAGTTTCGACTATGTGGCCACTGGCGGGATGACGAATGATGCACGAAGAAGAACCGCAACCATCGAGCGAAGAAAAAACTTCGGAGGCGAGTCCGCCAACGGAGAGAGAGAAAGTTGTCATCATCACGGAAGAGGTGGTGGAACCGCTCGACGCCGACGCAGCAAGACGGCTCAGGCGACGGCACATCATCATCGGCGGGGCAACTGTGCTGGCGCTGCTCCTGATTGTCATCTGGCTGCTGTGGCCGTCTAAGAAACCGGATGCAGCGACCGAAGAGGCCAACGTCGTGGTCAGCGTTCGTGTGGCCAAAGCCGAGCGAAGCGCAATCGCGGCTGAAGTCTCTTCTTTGGGCACGATTTTCCCGCGTGAGCAGGCAGTCGTCAGCCCCAAGATCAACGCGCAGATTAAACAGATGGGGTTGCTCAAGAACAGGGTAGTGCGCGCTGGCCAGGTCGTCGCCGTACTCGAATCGCGTGACCTTCAGGCACAGCGCGCCGAAGCTCTCGCGGCAGTGCGCGAAGCGCAGCTCAACATCCGAAGCGTCAGCGGCGGCGCAAACCCTCAAGCCACAGCACAGGCCGAGAAAGACCTGCGCGACGCGCGCGCCAATCTGGACAATGCGCGCGCCCTGTATGAGCGTCGCGTCACGCTTTATAAGCTGGGCGGCATCGCTTTGAAAGATGTCGAGGCAGCGCAACTCGCGTTGAAGCAGGCCGAGAATAGCTTGCGTCTTGCCGAACGCACCGCACAATTGCGTACTAACACCATCAACCCGACCGACCGCGCTCTCGCCGAGTCGCGCGCCGTTCAAGCGCAAGACCGTCTCGCCAATCTGGACGCGCAGCTCAGCTACGCGACTATCCGTGCGCCCCTCACAGGCGTCGTCACAGACCAGTTTCAATTCGAGGGCGAGTTCGCCGCTTCGGGAGCCAAGCTCTTCACCATCTCGGACATCAGCGAGGTGATCGTCAAAGCGCAGTTCGCAGATACGGTGGTCGCTCATCTAAAAGTTGGCGATGCGGCAACGGTGATTCCAACAGATCATTCCAGCGAGCAGATGAAAGGACAGGTCTCGCTCGTCAGCCGTTCGAGCGACCCACAGAATCGCACTGTCGAAGTCTGGGTCAATCTGGCTAACGGCGCGGGACTGTTGCGCGCTGGGGGCGCTGCCCAGGTCGTCGTCTCAACTGACCAGACGGGCGATGCGATTGTCGTTCCGGCGTCGGCGGTAACGCTGGAAGCGAGCAATGCGGACGCGGGGACGGTGATGGTCGTTGATGCTGAGAACGTAGCTCACGAAAGGAAAGTGACGGTCGGCATCCGCACGGGCGAGTTGGTTCAGATTACCTCCGGCTTGCAGGAAGGCGAAACAGTAGTTATCGAAGGCAACTATGCTTTGCCGGACGAGACGAAGGTCGAGATAACTGAAGACAAGCCGGAAGGCGCAGAGGGCGAAGCAGCCCCGGACAAAGAAGAGGGCACGGACGGCAACGCCAACGCCGCGAACGCCAACACGCCCGCGACGGGAGAGAAGCCTTGAATCTGGCACGCATCGTCTCAAGGCAATCCCGCGCGATAGTGGTGCTCGTCCTGCTGCTGTGCGCGGCTGGACTCTATGCCGCGTGGCAACTGCCGACGGCCATCTTCCCGCAGACTAATTTCCCGCGCATCGTCATCGTCGTGGACAACGGCGTCGTGCCCGCGCCGCAAATGCTCGTTTCCGTCACGCGTCCCATTGAAGAAGCGATGAACGGCATCCCCGGCATCGTGCGGATTAAATCCACGACCGCGCGCGGCGCAACCGACGTGAGCCTGTTCTTTGATTGGAGTGTGGACATTCTGCAATCGCTGCAACTCGTGCAGGCAAGGCTCTCGCAATTGTCTTCCAATTTGCCGCCGACCGCCTCGATTCGCAACGTTGACCGGCTCACCTTTGCTGTCTTTCCTGTCACGGGCTACAGCCTGATTTCTGACACGCGCGATGCTGCGAGTTTACGCGACCTTGCCACGTACACTATCAAGCCGCGTCTGGCGCGACTCTCCGGCGTGGCGGATGTCTCTGTGGATGGCGGCCAGTTGCGCGAATACCACGTGACGATTGATGCTGAGCGCCTGGCGGCGCACAATGTTTCCATCCAGCAGGTGGCGGACGCCGTGCGCAACGCTAACATCGTCGCCAGCCCAGGGCTCATCGAAGAGAATCATCAACTCGAACTCACCCTCGTCAGCGCGCAGGCCACCGCGCCCGACCAACTCAACTCAATCGTCGTCGCAACAGTTAATAATGCTCCCGTGACAGTGGCGGATGTGGCAATTGTTGGCGCGGGCGTTGAGCCGAACTACACCATCGTCACGGCAGACGGCCATCCGGCGGTGCTGCTCAATATCAGGCGGCAACCCAACGCCAACACCGTCACCGTCACGGATGAAGTGAAGGCGGAACTGGCCGCGCTCCGCGCGCAGCTTCCGAAGGATGTCAAAGTCGCGCCCTTCTACGATCAATCGCTGCTCGTGCGCGAGTCCATGAAGTCTGTGAGAGACGCGATTCTCATCGGCCTGCTTTTGTCGGTCGCTATTCTCTACGCTTTCCTGCGCAACTGGGGCACGACGTTTGTCGCCATCCTGGTGATTCCGGTCACGGTGCTGGCGACGTTTCTGGTGATGTGGCTCGTCGGCCTCTCGTTCGATCTGATGACGCTGGGCGGTGTGGCGGCGGCTATCGGGCTTGTCATAGACGATGCGATTGTGGTCGTCGAAAACATCTACACGCACCTGGCGCGCGGGCAAGGCAGGCGCGAGGCGGTGCAGCGCGCCATTTCTGAAATCACTGTGCCGATTATCGGCTCGACCGTGACGCCGGTCGTCGTCTTCCTGCCGCTCACCCTTTTGACGGGCGTGACGGGTGTCTTCTTTCGTTCGCTGGCGCTCACATTGGCGGTGGCGCTCCTGACCTCGCTCGTCCTCGCCCTGACTTTCACACCTGTGCTCGCAGAGCGCTTCGTTCGCGTCAAGCGGAAGAAGAAGGAAGGCGATGAGCAGTTAGTCTCTCCAGCAACAATGATCCGCGACGATGAATGGGTAGAAGAAAAGAGCGTCGCAGATGATGAAGAGGAAAAGAGCGGCCCCATCCTCGGCGCGATTATCAGAAGATACGAGTGGGTACTCGGCCACGCTTTGAACAACCGCTGGCTCGTCATCGCTCTCGCAGGCGTCGTGCTCGTCTGTTCTTATCTTCTCTACAGTCGTTTGGGGTCGGAGTTCCTCCCAGCCTTTGACGAAGGCGCGTTTGTGCTCGACTACGTCGCCCCGCCCGGCACTTCTTTGGCCGAGACAGACAGGATGCTGCTGCACATCGAAGAGATGTTGAAGGAGACGCCGGAAGTCGAGAGCTATTCGCGCCGCACGGGGCTGCAACTCGGGCTCGCCATCACCGAGCCGAACACGGGGGATTTCCTGGTCAAGCTCAAAGACAGCCGCTCGCGCTCAACCGAGGAAGTAATTGATGATTTGCGTGGACAGGTGGAATCAAGTGAGCCTGCGCTGGAAGTAGAGTTCGTCGGCATCCTCGCGGATTTAATCGGCGACCTGACCAGCTCACCTTCCCCGATTGAAATCAGGCTCTTCAGCGAGGACGCCAAAGCCCTGGAGCAGAATGCGACGGCTGTCGAAGAATCCATCAAAAAAGTTTCGGGTGTGGTGGACACCTTCAACGGCATCGTGGTCAGCGGGCCCGCAGTCACTTTCAAAATTGACCCGCAGCGTGCGGCGCGCTTTGGCGTCACGGCCACAGACGTGGCGAACACGGTCACGACCGCGATGACGGGAGACGCGGCCTCTTCAATTCTGCAACAGGGACGCCTTATTACAGTGCGCGTGGTGCTGCCACTTTCAGCTCGCCAATCTCTCGACACGTTGCGCGGCCTGTTGATTAATTCGCCAACCTCGAATGCGCCGTTTCGTCTCGATCAAGTAGCCGACATTGAATACGAGCAGGGACAGACCGAAATCGAGCGCGACGGCTTACGCCAATCCGTAGCGGTGACAGCGCGGCTCTCGGGAAGCGACCTGGGCACAGCCATCAATTCCATCAAAGCTCAGCTTCCAAAAGATGTGAAGTTCCCGCCCGGAATGACCTACGAATTCGGCGGTCTTTATCAGGAGCAGCAGTCCAGCTTTCGTGAGCTTTTGATGGCGCTCGTGCTGGCAATTGCCCTGGTCTTCGTCGTGCTGCTGATAGAGTTTCACTCCTTCGCTCACCCCGTTGCGATTGTGGCGGGCGCGGTGCTGGCTTTAAGCGGTGTGCTCTTCGGACTCTTCATTACCAACTCGACAATCAATGTCGTCTCGATGATGGGAATGATTATGGTCGTCGGCATCGTCGCCAAAAACGGCATCCTAATGCTTGATGCGGTCGAAGACCATCTGGCGGCAGGCGATACTTTGCGTGAAGCATTGTTGCGCTCCGGGCGACGGCGCTTTCGTCCCGTCCTGATGACTTCCCTGGCGGCAATCCTCGGCATGCTGCCGCTCGCGCTCGCGCTCGGCTCCGGCGCAGAATTGCTGCAACCGCTCGCCATCGCCGTCATCGGCGGACTCGCCGTCGCGCTCCTTTTCTCGCTCGTCGTGACGCCGACCGTTTACGCGATGCTGAGAGGTCAAGAGGTGCGGCGGTGAAGCAACCGGCACGGCGGTTTGTGGGATGGCGCGAGCGGGGCCTTCACCCCGCGCTCTATTATCACCTGCCCTATCTCAATCGATCAAGATCCCTTGACAGCTAAGAATAACGAGACTAGACTCCCGGCGCATCGCAGTTTTCTCTTAGTAAGAGCCTCACTCCTCAACGAGTCCCGCTTCTGCTAATCCACGTCAGCTTAGATTTCATCAGGATTCACTTGGTCTAAGCCAAGTATCAAATTACACCTTGAAATAATTAAGCTTATGAATCCCCGCAAAATTCACTCTTACTCAAAAGTTGTATTACCAATAGTAATCATACTATTGATCTCATCCATTACTTGGGCGCAGACGCCTGAAGGGTCTTTTAAAGATAGTCACATTCCCGATAAACTTGCTTCTCGGTTGTTAGCTCTTTAATTAGATATGATTAGGACTTTACTTAAAACTGTAAGAATGGCTAAGAACTAATAACATTCAGGTGATTAAGGGATGAATACAAAACTACCTTTGATCCTTACGTTGATAACAATCTCTATATTGGTGGGTTGTAGAAATTACTATGAATTAACAGACCAGCAGAAGCAGCTCGCAAATGCCTTGAAGGACGTGACTCAAAAATATGTGGATGATAATTTCGGGAAATCTGTGTTTGGCGGTAAAGCTTTCTGTGCTTATCAAGTTTTAGACATAGAAGCTGTAGATGGAGGCAAATACATTAATGAATATCTATGGGCAACTTGCCAGGAATACTACCTGAAACACGATAAACTGGAAACAGGTAGGGGAATTGGTTTACCTATAGCTCTTTTCATTCAGTTGGATGGTACATATAAAATTAACAGTCAAAGAATCCCTAGAGATGGAAGCATGTATTCATATGATATAGAGAACATATTCCCCAAGAGAACTCATAAGGAAATATTCGCTCACGAAATTGCTGACAGGCTCGTGGGCCAAACGCGGCAAGAAGCAGAAGATTACTATAAAAAAGAGAGACACAATAACAGGTAAACCCATGCTCTATTCCTCAGAAAAATTGCAACGAAAGCTACCAAACCTTTCGTTTAGGTCGTTCGTTTTAGCTACTTTCACTTTGAGTATCTTTCTAATACCAAATCTTATGGGCGAAAGCAGTTTAGTGAGAGGTCAAGACGAACCAGCCGATTCGGAATTTGCAGCGGATACTGATGGTTGCGATATATCACACCCGCCACTTCCAGAATTGACTACCGCGGCGGCATGTGCAGCCGTCGGCGGGCAATGGAGTTTCGCGGGTAATAAATGTCTACCATCAACTCAACAGGATTGCCAAGTCTATGGATACTTTTGGAGCTTCACAAATAATACATGTTCTCAAACTGATAGCTCTTCCTCCTGCCCCGACACCTGCACCGGCCCATTCAACTCCGGCTGCACCCCGGCAGACTTCTGCCTTTACGAAGACGGCTGTGGAGACCCCAGCCTCGCTTACAACGGGAGAGGCTGTTGCTGTTCAGCCTCTTCTCCTCTCCTGATTGATGTCAGAGGAGACGGCTTCTCCCTCTCAGATGCAACAAACGGAGTCAACTTCGATCTGAAAGGAGAGGGCAACACCCAGAGATTCTCATGGACGACTGAAGGGTCGGATGATGCCTGGTTAGCACTAGACCGTGATGGCAATGGTCGGATTGATAATGGAATGGAACTGTTCGGCAACTTCACGGCGCAGCCCCCGTCAGCTACCCCTAATGGCTTTCTGGCACTGAGAGCGTACGACACAGCAGGCACCGGAGATGGAATCATTGAGAGCAGGGATGTGATCTTCTCCAGTCTGCGGCTGTGGCAGGACATGAATCATAACGGCGTCTCGGAATCAGGAGAGTTGAAGACGCTGCCAGAGCTAGGAATAGCCAGGCTAGAGCTTGATTATAAGGAATCGAAGAGAGTTGACCAGTATGGCAATCGGTTCAGGTATCGAGCCAAAGTCAGAGACGCGCATGATGCACGAGTGGGTCGTTGGGCGTGGGATGTGTTCTTAAAAACTAATCCATAGTTAATAGGAAACGCAGCGTGAAAGAACCGCCCGTAGATCTTTGTGATTTTCGGGCGATTCTTCTTTAACAGAGCGAATTTTGGATTAGACGAAATAACTCAAGCGTGAAATGATGAACGGGACAAAATAACTGTTCTGTCCCATTGTTCGGCCTTTAACCTGCTGTATCCCTAGCTTAGTGACAAATCATAGCCGATAAATTGTCACCGTAATGTCTCATTCACCATTACCAACATTGAGACAGAATCTTACTTCCCGCCACCCGGCGCGCGATAGCCCGGACGGGCGCGGACGACTACATCTTTGCGGGTGGTCGTCACCTTGATCTTGCGATACTTGCCGTCGCGCTCCGGCTTCAGTGGATAATAACCAAGCGAGTATTGCGTTCGTAGCTCGGCGGCGATCTGTCCAAAGGCGACGGGCAGCGAGCCGAGCGTGTCGGCGCGATGAAGCTTGCCACCAGACTTGACGGCGATCTCGCTGAGGTAAGCGTCGGCAGTCGAGTAGAGCATGTCGAGTTGGGTGTCAATGCTATCTTTTGCAACTGGCACTCTCGAAGGGTTCGTCGGGTCGTTGCGGCGGTTCGGATCATCTGGAGGATACCGGGCATCGCGATTGGTTCTTGGGAGTGGAATAGTAACTCCGCCGGGCAATCCAGGAATGGTGACTCCGCCTCCGCCGCCCGTCGTGCGCCCGCTGGGAATGGTAGTTCCTCCGGGAAAAGTCGTCGGGGTCGTGCCGGTCGGGCTGCCGCCGCCGAGGATGCTCCCAAGGTCAACAACCTGCCCCGATTGCTCCTGCTGGCGCACCAGCCGCTCGACATCCTCCCGCGTGTCGTAGCGAATCGGATAGATGATGATTCCCGCTTCCTCAATCATGCGCCGGTTCTTGTCGTAACTCTCATGGTTGCTGTAAGAGTCCACACCGTCCGTGAAGATGACGATGGCCTTGCGTCCTTTGATTGCTTGCAGGGCTTTCAGCCCCGTGGCCATCGCATCGTAGAGCTTTGTGCCCTGCCCCGGTCGAGTCGTCCTGATCGCACGATAAAGAGTTGCGCGATCCGACGTGAAACTGGAGAGGTCGCGCACGGTGTCGTCAAACGAGATGACCTTGATGCGATCTGCTTTTTGGAGTTGCTCCGTAAATGCGATAGCCGCTTGTTGAATCTGTCCCAGCTTATCCTCGGTGCTCGCGCTGGTGTCAATCATCAGGACGACGTGAAAGGGCGCGGTCACGGTCTCGAAGAAAGAGATTTCCTGTTTGACGCCGTCCTCATAGACCGCGAACTCTTCCTGCTTCAAGTCCGGGATGTACCTGTCGCCGCGATCCGACGCGATGACGGGCACGCTGACGAGATTTGTTTCGACACGGACGGTCTCGATACCCTCCTGATTAGCGACCGTTTCAGACGCTTCCGCCTCCTCGCGGACTTCCGTTTTCTGTTCTTCCTTGTTCTTCTGCTCTTCCTTGTTCTTCTGCTCTTCCTTTGGCAAGTCTTCCGGTCTTGCGGTCTTCTTTTTCTGGTCGGCGTTTTGCGAGCGGTTTCTCCCGGCTTGAGCCGCGACGCTGCCTGCTACAGATAAAATGATGAGCAGCGCAAACAGGGCGGCTTTGAGAGAGAGGCGCATGATGGAAGTGGCTCCTTTCGATTGCAGCGGAAAAACCAAGGACGGCGCGGCTTGTGTGCGTGTCTTCGATGGCGAGCGCAAGCGGAAAGGTTTGCCGCGATGCCGACCATCCCAAAAATGTGTCACTTGAAGAAGTGACACAGAGACGCTAGTGGCCGTTCAGCCTTCATAGTTATCTTCAGCTTGCGGCGTGAGCCTTAAGTCTTCAGCGCGAGCCCGCCGATCATCAAGGCAATGATAATCATTTCAGGAGGAAAGCCCGGCCTATGCGCTTATCCATCTCATCTTCCAATCTCTTCCAGAGCATTCGCCAGCGATTGACCGGCACTGCGCGTTATCTTGGCGCGTGGACGTTGGTCTTCGTCCTTTTAATCTCAACCGCGTCAATTGCTGCCGGGCAAACGTCAGGCGATGCACCCATCACAGATTCGGCGACGATCCTGCGTCATGCCAAACTCATCTTTGTTCGCAAAAAGACCGTCTTCATTGAAGCGCCTGAGCTGGAAAATGAGCTGCGCAAACGCCCGGAGTTTCAACGCTGGGGGCTAATGATTACCAGAAACGAAACGGACGCGGATTTGATTATCGAAGTCGGGCGCAAGATTTTCACCAGATTCGTCTATACCGTCATTGACCCGCGCACGAACATCGTCATGATGAGCGGCAAGCTCAGCTCTCTCGGCGGCAGGCTCTCAACAAAAATCGCCAAACGATTCATCGCAGACATGCAGCGAGTGAGACAGTAGCAAGGCAGGAGTCAGAAGAATAAGGCGGCAACCACATTCACAGATTTTCTTTTCTCCTGTCTCCTGTCTCCTGTATTCTGTCTCCTATTGTATGTCTGAAATCTACGTGAGCACGGATGTGGAAACGGACGGCCCTATTCCGGGGCCGCACTCGATGCTGAGCTTTGCCTCCGCCGCTTACCTCGCGGACAAAACTCTGGTCGGCACTTTCTCCGCCAACCTCGAAATGCTTCCCGGCGCGAGCGGGCATCCTGAGACCATGAAGTGGTGGGAAACGCAGACGGAGGCATGGGCGGCGTGCAGGCAGAACTTGCGATCACCCGCAGAGGCGATGCGGGAATACGCGGCGTGGCTCGACAATCTTCCGGGCAAGCCCGTCTTTGTCGGCTACCCTGTCGTCTTCGATTACATGTTCGTCCAGTGGTATCTGCACAAGTTCACCGGCAGCAGTCCCTTTTCATTCTTCGCGCTCGACATCAAGACCTACGCGATGGCGCTCCTGAGAAGTGATTACCGCGAGACGACGAAAGCCACCATGCTCGAACGCTGGTTCGACGACAATCTGCCGCACACTCACTTGGCGCTGGATGATGCACTGGAGCAAGGCGCGCTCTTCTGCAATATGCTGATGGAGCACACGAAGAGCAGGGATGAAAAGCAGGAGACAGAAGTCAGAAGTCAGAAGTCAGAATGAAGAGGCGGAGAACCGCTTTTGTTTTTATTCTGACTTCTGACTCCTGTCTTCTGTATTCTGCCTTTCTTCATCCCTCATCCTTGCTCTTACCGCTTCTAATACTTTTCCGTCATCCGGGAAACCCAGCCAATTTTTCCTGGCGACCACTTCGTCTCCGACCCAGACAGTAAACTCGCCCCTGTCGCCTGCGACGAGTTTCGTCTCAACATCAAGCTCTTTTTTGAGCAAGTCCGCCACACGGGCGGCGCGCGGCTGGTAGTTTCAAACGACGCAGTAGCGTATGGCAATTGGCTGCATTGTGGTAATCTCCTCTGAAATCGGATTATATCGAAAAGGCGGCGGAAACACTCGACAATCTTGATTTGTGCCCGCCATCCAAGAGAGATAAAGGAGACGAATTGACGAATGACTGAGGAGCAGTTACCCGCCGGACTCGCGTTTGTGACTGAGGCGGACGGGATTCGGGAATACAAGCTGGATAACGGGATGAAAGTGTTGCTCGTGGAGAACCGCGTCGCGCCCGTTGTGACCGTAATGGTTCTCTACAAGGTCGGCTCGCGTAATGAAGCTGTCGGCTACACAGGCTCGACACACCTGCTCGAACACATGATGTTCAAGGGCACGCCGACTTTCAACAAGGAGCGCAACACGCAGATTGCCGCGACCCTGCAAAAAATCGGCGCGGCCTTTAATGCGACCACCTGGTACGACCGCACAAACTATTTTGAGACAGTGCCGTCCGATCAGCTTGAGATGACCATCAAACTGGAAGCCGACCGGATGCGTAACTCTCTGATTGCAGATTCCGACCGCCAATCAGAGATGACCGTGGTGCGCAACGAACTGGAGCGCGGGCAGAACGAGCCGTCGGAAGTTCTGGACGAAGCCGTGTATGCCGCCGCCTTTCGCGAACATCCTTACCATCATCCGACCATCGGCTGGCGCGCAGATGTTGAAGGTGTGCCGACCTCTCGCTTAAAAGAGTTTTATGACACGTTCTATCATCCGAACAACGCGAGCGTGATTCTCGTCGGCGATTTTGAGCTTTCGGCTGCCCTCAATCTCATCAACACGCATTTCGGCGCGTACGGTGTTCCTGACCATCCGATTCCCGAAGTCTATACGGAAGAACCTCCGCAGCAGGGCGAGCGTCGTCTGGTGATTCGTCGTGCGGGCGAGTTGGCGCTGGTGCAAATGGCCTTTCATACGCCGGGCGTGCTTGGGCAATCGAACGTCCTCTCAAACGATGAACTGGCAAAGCGTGCCGCCAGTCCACCCGCCGGGAATGACATCTATCCGCTCGTCGTAATGTCCGTAGCTCTCTCGCACGGCATCACGAGCCGTCTCTACCAGGCGCTCGTTGAAACCGAGCTGGCGGTGGACGCTCACTCGAATGCAGACCAGCATCGTGATCCGGGACTTTTCAATCTCTACGCGACGGTCAGCCCGAATGTCGAGCCAGCCAAAGTTGAAGAGACCATGCTTGAAGAGTTGCGTAAAGTGGCCGAAGAGGGATTGACCGAAGCGGAAATCGAAAAGGCCAAGCAACAGATCATCGCTCAGGTGGCCTACAGCCGCGACGGGACATTCAACATCGCCATGCAGATGTCTGAGGCGGAAGCGGTCGCCGACTGGCGATTCTACAAAGACTACGAGACGAACATCTCCAAGGTGACGCTCGCAGACACCCAGCGCGTCGCTCAAACCTATTTCACGGAAGACAACCGCACCGTCGGCCACTTCATTCCCAAACAAACGGGTGGCGGCAACAGCAATGGCGATGGCGATGGCAATACTGTAAGGGCAGGGACAAGTCCTCTGCCCGCTTACATTCGCAACAGACGGGCAGAGGACTTGTCCCTGCCCCTACAAATTTCGTCCCGGCGCGGCATGCAATTTTTCCGAGAACCTGACGGCGACGGCAGCGCGGCTTCTGAAATATCTTCAGTCGCAGAGAGAGCGGCCAATCAAGCGAGCGCAGGAGGAGAACCCGAAAGCGGCGGCTCAATCACACCGCAGGAGAAGGAACAGCAATCCATCAGCCCGCGCGGTGATAAATCTTCTGATGCGGCTGAAGCCGTCACGCCCCAGACCGCCGGGCGCTCAAACTTTGCCGCGCGCGTTCGCCGCACAGAGATTGAAACGGGCGCAACGCTGCTCGTCCTTGAAAATCACGCGACGCCGACCATCTCGCTGCGCGGCTCGTTTCGCGCAGGCTCATATTTCGAGCCGCTCGACAAGCCCGCGCTGGCGCAAATCACGGCCAACATGCTGGAGCGCGGAACGAAACGACGCACCAAATTTCAACTCGCAGGCGACCTCGAATCCGTCGGAGCGCAACTGGCTTTCTCCGCCGACCCGTTTGCCGTCAACGTCGCCGCCCGTGCGCTCTCGAAAGACTTGCCGCTGGTGATTAACGCCATCGCCGAGGTGTTGAGAGAACCTGCATTTCCGGCGGACGAACTCGAAAAGCTCAAGCAGCAGATCGTCGCCGGAATCCAGGAGCAACAGTCCAACACGGGCTATCGCGCGCGCGAACGCTTCACGCAGCTCATCTTCGATGAAGCAAGTCCCTACTACATGCATCCCGGCGAGCAGCTCACAAAAAGCGTCCGCTCGATTACGGTCGAAGATGTGCGCGCGTTTTATGAAAAATACTACGGCGGGCGCTCACTCGTGCTTTCGCTGGCGGGCGATGTTGATACGGGCGAGGTCGGGCGACAGTTCGCGGAAGCGTTCAGCGCATTCACCGGGCCTGAAAGTATTGACATCAACGTCATAGACCCTGAGCCGCAGGCCGAGACCCTGCGCGAAATCGTCCTCGTCAAAGAGAAGGCCAACGTTGACATCCTGCTCGGCTCAGCCGCTTCGCTGCGCCGCGATTCGGAAGACTACTACGCAGCCGTGCTGGCCAATAGCGCGCTCGGCGAATCTACGCTCTCATCGCGTCTGGGCCTTCAGGTGCGCGATCAGGAGGGCTTGACCTACGGCATCAACTCGCGCTTTCGCGCGCCGAGCTTAGCCGCAGGCCCCTGGTATGTCGGCGTCTCCGTCAATCCGAACAACATCGAGAAGGCGATCAACTCGGCTTTGAGTGTCCTGCGCGATTATGTTCAGAACGGCATCCGCGCCGACGAACTCGCCGACGAAAAATCTTCCGCCATCGGCTCGTTCAAAGTCAGTCTGGCGACCAACGCCGGGCTGGCGCAGGCGATGTGGAACGCGGAGTTTTACCGTCTCGGCATTGATTACATAGACCGTTACCCGCAGATCGTCCAGTCGGTCACAGTCGAAGAAGTCAACGCCGCGATTCGCAAATATTTTCGTCCAGATCAACTGACAGTCGTGATTGCGGGCGACATCGAGGCGAACGTCACGAGTGAAGTACCGACGGTCTAAAAGCAGGAGACAGAAGACAGGAGTCAGGAGTCAGAAGAAAAGAAAATCAGAAGAAGAACGACTTCCGCCTTTTATTCTGGCTTCTGGATTCTGACTCCTGACTTCTGCTTTCCCTTCTTCTTGCTTCCCGGCTCTCTCATGTGACAGAATCCGCCCGTCGTCAGTCATTCATTGAGCCTCGCGCCTAAACGGAGCTTTCCTTTGTTTCTGGTAACGCGCCCTGACAGCCCGCATCGCACTTCAATCGCCAGCATAATTCTGGCGACGATGTTGGTGCTTGTGGTGCTCGCGGGCGTCGTTCCTTTCAGTTCCCTTGCGTCGTCGCACGAATGCGGGATGGCTTGCTGCGCGGGCAAGCCTTCGCACATGGCGGGCTCTTGCAGCACCGCTTTCAGCACTGAGGAAGAAGCCGAAACACCTCCCGAGCCGGACGTGGAGCATTCGGCGCATGGCCACATAGCACACGAGTCCGGCGAGGTTTCCGCGACAGGCGCGTCAGCCAAACATCACGGCGCAGCGAAACATTCTTCAGCACATCATTCATCTTCGGGCGTTAAGTCAACTCGGACGGCGAGCGTCGCTTCACCAGCCGCGCTGACGACGCCTTGCTCGCCTGAATGCGCCGCTGCTGCATCCGGCTACACGCAGGTGCGTCGCCCGCGCGCTCCGGCGTCGCTGGCGATCATCTCAAAACCGCGCCCGCCGACACGCCGTCTCTTCGCCGGGCATTTCACCGTACCAACACCGCAGTCCGCTGAGGCTCGCCGCATTTTACGCCCGCGCGCCCCGCCTTCTCTTCTCAACAACCTTTCAGCTTAATCATCGCGCAAGATACGCTCCTTGCGCGCCGCGCAGTCTATTTTGCGCGGTGCGTCTACGTCTTCGTCAAACCGTCTCCTTTGCGCCTTTGGTTTTTACTTTGCATCTTTGCGTAAAACTGTTTTTCTCGCAAAGACGCAAAGAGAAGACGTCAGGCGCAAAGAAGAATTGACGAGAAAGATTTTGAGATGAGAAGGAAATTTGTTTTAGTGAATACTCATGCAGGCGTTGCTCTCTGCGTCGCCTGTTTTGGAGTCGTCATCGCTCTGACGAGTTGTCTGCACCCGGCGTTCGCGCAGCAGACCGTGACTTCCGCCGCGCTCGGCGGTCGCGTGGAAGATTCAAGCGGCGCGAGTATCAGCGGTGCGAGTGTGACGATCACCAGCCTCGACACCAATCAAGCTCAAACCATCACGAGCGACATGGAAGGCCGCTACAGGTTTTCTTATCTGCCCGCTGGCTCTTACCGCCTGGTGGTCGAGCACGCAGGCTTCAATGCTCTTCAACAAGAACTCACCTTAACCATCGGCCAGGCGCTCGACGTTCCGCTCAAACTCGCGGTCGCCGGTGTACGGGGAAGCGTCCAGATCACGGCAGACGTGCCATTGATCGAAGCCGCGCGCACGCAAGTTGCCGAAACGATTCTCCCGCGCGAGATTGACGCGCTGCCTTTGAACGGTCGCAACTATCTAGACCTCGCTCTGCTCGTGCCTGCCGTCTCGCGCACCAACACGGGAAGCAATCAACGCTTCGCGGAGACTTCCGCCGTGCCCGGCACAGGGCTCTCCATCGCCGGGCAGCGCAATTTGAATAATGGCTTCGTCGTTGACGGGCTCTCGGCCAACGACGACGCAGCCGATCTCGCGGGCACGTTCTACAGCCAGGAAGTCATCCGCGAATTTCAGGTCGTCACCTCCGGCGGCATCGCGGAATTCGGGCGCGCATCTTCGGGCGTGGTCAACATCATCACGCAGGCGGGGACGAACAACTGGCGCGGTCGCCTTTACAGCTTCTTTCGCAATCAACGCTTCGACGCGCGCAACCCGCTCGCGCCGCAAAAAGATTTGTTGACGCAGACGCAATACGGCGCGAGCATCGGCGGGCCGATCCGTCGTGACCGCACTTTTCTTTTCTCCAACTTCGAGCAGACCAGGCGCAACGATTCAAACGTCATCACCATCACGAGCGCAAACGTCGCAACCATCAACAACCGTCTGGGGCAGACGAATTATCCAGGCCGTCGCATTGAGACTGGAATTGTTCCCGGCGGATTTGACTCGACAAACCTTTTCGCGCGCGTGGACGATAAAGTGAATGCCGTGAATCTCCTCTCGCTGCGCTACAGCCTTTACGACATCAGGGCTGCCAACTCGCGCAACGTCGGCGGCCTGAACAGCGTCAGTCGCGGCGCGAGCCTGGACAACCGCGACCAGACTGCGGCAATCGGCAACGTGACGACGCTTTCGCCGCGTTCCATCAACGAAGCTCGCTTCCAGTTCACGCGCAGCCGCTTGCACGCGCCGGTCAATGACGAGATTGGCCCGGCGGTCAACATCTCCGGCGTCGCCAGTTTCGGCACGGCGACCTTTTCGCCCACGGCGCGCTCGATTGATCTTTACGAACTCGTTGATAACATCTCCGTTCAGCGCGGCGCGCATTCCCTCAAGGGCGGCGTGGATTTTCTTTACAACCGCGTCAACGTCACGTTTCCCGGTGCGCTACAGGGTGTTTACACTTTCACCTCGCTCCAGAATTTCCTGAACGGCACGTACAGCAGTTTTCAGCAGGCATTCGGCGCGCCCTCGCAGTTTCAATCAAACCCGAACATCGGACTCTTTCTTCAGGACGAGTGGAGGCCACGCCGGGACTTGACGCTGAATGCGGGCTGGCGCTACGACGCGCAATTTTTGCCCGACCCTATCAGGACGGACACCAACAACTTTGCGCCGCGCCTCGGCTTTGCCTTTTCGCCCGGAGATCGCAAGACAGTTGTCCGCGCGAGCTTCGGCATCTACTTCGACCGCCTCCCTTTGCGTGCCGTCTCAAACGCTTTGCAGCGCGACGGCTCGAAATACATCGTCGTGCAACTTTCTCCCGCTCAGGAGGGCGCGCCCCTTTTTCCCGACGTGCTTGCGGCGCAGCCCTCAACCTTGTTGACGAAGCCGAACGTCACGCGCATTGACCCAGGGATTAAGAATAGCTACAGCGAGCAGATCAACTTCCAAGTCGAGCGCGAACTATTCCGGGACTCATCGCTCTCTGTCGGGTACATTCACCTGCGCGGGCTGCACCTGATTCTCTCGCGCAACACAAACGTCCCGCGCTTTCCCGCTTCGACGGGTGTTCCTAACCTTGGACGACCCGACCCGAACCTCGGCAACATCTCCCGTTATGAAAGCTCCGGCGACGCTTGCTACAACGCGCTCGTCCTCGCTTTCAACAAACGCGCGTCGAACTGGACTTCCTTGCGCGTTTCCTACACGCTCTCGAAAGCGATTGACGATGCGGGCAACTTCTTCTTCAGCTCGCCGCAGGATAATTTCAACATTCGCGACGACCGTGGGCTCTCCGACAACGATCAGCGTCACCGCCTGACCATCAGCGGCTCGTTTGAAGCTCCGCACATTGCCAATCGTGCATCACACTTTCGGCGCGCCCTCGAAGATTTTCAGTTAAGCTATATCTTCTCCTTTGCCTCGGCTCTGCCGTTCAATCCACTGACCGGCAGCGACCGCAACTTTGACACGAACTTCAACGACCGCCCCACAGGCGTGGCGCGCAACACCGGGCGCGGCTTCGATTTTGCCTCGCTCGATCTGCGCCTGAGCCGCAAGTTTCATTTCACGGAACGTCTGGGACTGGAAGCAATCATTGAAGGATTCAACGTCCTGAATCGCTCCAACTTTCAAATCCCGAACAATACTTACGGGACAGGACAGACTCCGCTTCCGAGTTTTGGCCGACCCACTGCCGCGAGCGACTCGCGCCAGATTCAACTGGGCTTACGCCTCAGTTTTTGAAAGGAATCACCCGAAACATGTTGATGAAGAAAGCGGCCATCATCGCCCCACTCGCGCTCCTGCTGCTTCTCGCAGGTTGCGCGCGAGAGGCGAAGCAGGAAGTGGAAGCAAACCCGCAGCCTGTGGCAAATTCGCCGAAACCCGTTCGCGTCTCTGCCGAAAACACGGATGCGGCTGAGCCGACGGTTGCGCCTGCGCCCGACGGTACGGTTTACGTTGCGTGGGTCGAGCATCGTGAGAACAAAGAGGCGGATGTCATGCTCGCTCATCTTGACCGCGAAGGGCAGGCGCTGCTTGAGCCCGTGCACGTCAACTCTAAACAGGGTGAAGCAACAGCGTGGCGCGGCGATCCTCCGACTGTAATGGTCTCGCCGGACGGCACTGTTTACGTCGGCTGGACTGCCCGCGTCGAGGCAGCCGCTCACGGCAACGATCTCTACCTTTCCGCCTCGCGCGATGGCGGAAAGACGTTTGAGAAACCCGTCAGGGTGAACGACGACGGAAAGAAGGTGACGCACGCGATGCACTCGCTGGCCACGGCTTCCGACAATCGCGTCTACGTCGTCTGGCTCGACGAGCGCAATCTCGTCATGCCTTCCGCCGATCAAAAAGGAATGAAGATGGAGCACATGGAAGCCAACCGTGATGTCTTCTTCGCGATGTCTACGGACGGCGGGCGTTCCTTTTCCGCGAACCAGCGTCTCGCAAAGGATGCCTGCCCGTGCTGCAAGACTGCTGTCACGACCGGCGCAGGTGGGCGCGTCTACGCAAGCTGGCGGCAGGTCTTGCCGGGCGAGTTTCGCCACATCGCGCTCGCCACCTCGGAAGATAATGGTAAAACCTTTTCCTCTCCCGTCATTGTCAGCGACGACCGTTGGATGACCGCTTCGTGTCCCGTCTCCGGCCCGGCGCTGTCTGCCAGAGATGACGGAACGTTGCGCGTCGTCTGGTACACGGAAGGCGACAGGGGCGAGCCCGGTCTCTACTGGGCTGAATCGCGCGATCAGGGTAAAACATTTTCGGAGAGCAAACCCTTCGCGAAGGGACAGGCGCGAGGCAATCCGCTTCTTTTAGCAAACGGGGAAAGCGGCGCAAATGTCGTCTGGGAGAGTGATGAAGGCGGCGCATCGCGTGTGATGTCCGCGCCGCTCACAGGTGACGGCGCAGCCTCTCTCACTCCGCTTACGACCAGCGGCGAACTTCCTTCGGCCACAATCAGCGGCGATCAACTCTTCGTCGGCTACATCGCCAAGGTCAACGACCGCCGCAGCATCTGGGTAGTGCGAGCGAAGCAAGGATAAAGCAGGAGACAGGAGACAGGAGACAGGAGACAGGAGACAGAATAGCGTGAGTTCGAGATAAGAAATGGTTTAGCTCCTTTAGGAGCGCGATGTTTATAGCACTAAGACTATCAAAAGTTATCTAGCTCCGTTAGGAGCGGAATGTTTCGCCAGTCACATTCCGCTCCTGACGAAGCTAAATAATGTCTGAGAAGCGTGCTATAAATATCTCGCTCCTAAAGAAGCTATCGCTCACGTTCCGGCTCATCCTGCCTTTCTTTTCTTCTGTCTCCTGACTCCTGTCTTCTATCTTCTGCTTTTCTTCCTACCATTCTTCCCGGCAAAAATTTGCCTCGCGCCCGTCAAGCAATCGCGGGACGTGCAACGCAAACAACCATCAAAGTAGTCAAAGTCGCAGCACGCCCGTCCGGGTCTCCCTGATACACGCCTTTGCTTGAGGAGAATTACAATGCGTCGCAAACTTTTCATGCCGGTTTTCGCATCCCTCTTTCTCAGCCTCGCCTTTGCATTACCTGTTTCCGCCAATGAGCGCGCCACGGAGCTGGCGCGTCTGGCCGTCTCCGAGAAACCAATGGAAGCAAACCCTGCTATCGCGGAATTGCGTGCGATGGGGCCAGCGGGCTTGCAGGTTCTGTTTGAAACTTACGGCGAGGAGATCAAGCGCGCAGCGGCTGGACTTTCCGTGAACGAACCAGAATGGCGGCGTCTCTCTGCTGCGCTCGACGCCGTCAGCCAGCAGCGCAACAGCTACAGTTCCGGCCTCTACTGGTACACGGATTTCGACGAAGCGAAAAGGGCAGCGAAGGCGAGCGGCAAGCCCATTCTTAGTTTGCGGCTGCTCGGCAATCTCAACGAGGAGTTTAGCTGCGCTAACAGTCGCTTCTTCCGCGCGGTGCTCTATGCCAACACGGATGTTTCAAAGTACCTGCGAGAGCATTTCATCCTCCACTGGAAATCCGTCCGCCCCGCCCCGCGCGTGACGATTGATTTTGGCGACGGGCGACGGCTTGAGCGCACGCTGACGGGAAACAGCATCCACTACGTTCTGGATACAAATGGTCTCCCCGTTGACGCGCTGCCCGGGCTCTACGGCCCGGCGGCTTTTCTACGCGGGCTTAATCAAGCTGAAACGATTGCCAGACAGGTTGCGACGAAAGATGCCGGTCAGCGTTGGGAAGCCCTGCGCGCTTATCACAACGCGCGTATTCAAACAATCGCCGCTGACTGGGCGGCGGATGTGGCGCGAACCGGAGGGAAAGTTCCTGCTGATGTCGCGGCGCGAATCGAGCGACGAAAAAGCAATCCGGGCGCGATTGAAATAGCCCCGCTGGCTATCACCAAGCGAGTCGTCGAGGTTGACATCCTGAAAGCAATCACGGCGGACGCCACCGCGCTTGAAGCCGCGACAGACATCTCCTCGTGGAACAAGATCGCTGCGCTCCACGCCCCGGACGTGCGACTCGACAAAGGCAGCATCGCGTTCATCACGCGCCAGAATCAAAGCTTGCGAGCCGACGATGCGCTATTGTCGCGCACCCTCCAAAATCTTGAGCAGTACCTATCGCTCGACACCGCACGCAACGAGTACATGATGCACACGAAGCTGCACGGGTGGTTCGCTACGGGGATGGCGCTCGGTGATGTCGAGCGATTGAACGAGCGTGTCTACGCCGAACTCTTCCAAACGCCGCGCTCCGATCCCTGGCTCGGGCTCTATTCGCCGGACGTTTACACGGCGCTCGATAACGGCGGCATCAGCAAGAACTAAAACCGTCCATCCATCACCGACAAAGGTACGAAGGGCAAAGCGAGAAGGGTTAAACTTTCTCATCCTGCCCTTCGTACCTTTTTGTGTTGGGCTTCCCTTAGTGGCAATCAGCGGCGCTTGCTGGGGCGTGGGCATTACCACTATCATCGAAAATTGAGTTATAAAGTTGCCGCTCGCCAGAGCCATCATCTTGAGCGAACCCGTAGGAAATTAACAGTGCCTTTCTCTCTCCCGGCAAAACTTTTCATCTCCGAGCCGCGCGCCCGCACGCTCCCCCGCTCTCTCATCGCGACTGGCTCGCTGTTTCTCTTCGCTCTCATTTCCATCTCCTGCAAGAGCGATTATCCGGCGGCGGCGCGCCAGAACCCGGCGGGAGGCGCGCCAGGCGAGCCCCGTCAGATCAGGACGGCGCGCGTCACAGAGATGCCGGTGGGGCGGTCTGTGAACGTGACGGGCACGCTCGCCGCCTACGATCAGGCGACGCTCAGCGCGAAAGTTCCGGGCAGAGTGCGCTCCATCACGGTTGATCTGGGAAGCGTCGTCCGGCGCGGGCAACTTGTAGCGCAGCTTGAGCCGCAGGATTACCAGCTTCGCGTGCAGCAAGCGGAAGCCGCGCTGGCTGCGGCGCGCGCGCGTCTTGGATTATCGCCGGACGGCACGGACGACCGCGTTGACGCGGAAGTCACTGGCACAGTCCGCCAGGCTCGCGCCACGCTCAACGAAGCGCAGGCGAATCGCAATCGCGCCGCCAAGCTCGTTGAAGAAGGTGTCATCGCGCGCGCCGAGTTTGAGTCTGCCGACGCCGCGCACAAAGTCGCGCTCGCGCGTTATCAGGATGCCGTCGAGGAAGTACGCAATCGCCAGGCACTGCTCGCGCAACGTCGCTCCGAGCTGGCCTTAGCCCGCCAGCAACTCGCGGACATTTCCATCTACGCATCCTTTGATGGAATAGTGCAGGAGAAGCGCACCAGCGTCGGGGAATACCTGGCGGCGGGCGCGCCCGTCATCACAATTGTGCGCGTGAATCCTTTGCGCCTGCGCGCCGAAGTCCCCGAACGAGACGCGCAAAGCATCCACACGGGGCAGCAAGCGCGCGTGACAGTCGAAGGCGGCGCGAACAACTACCTGGGTCGCATCATGCGACTGAGTCCGACCATCTCGGAACAAAATCGCGTCCTCGTCGTCGAAGCTGAAATCAGCAACGACGGGACATTGCGTCCCGGCGCATTTGTTAGCGCCGAAATCGTGACGGACGACAGCGGCATGGCCGTCACCGTGCCCACCAGCGCCATTGTCACCTTCGCCGGAATCGAAAAAGTTATCCTCGTTCAGAACGGCAAAGCGATAGAGAAGCCCGTCACCACGGGACGCCGCGCCGCCGACTGGACGGAGGTTCTCAGCGGAGTCAACATCGGTGACACAGTCGTCATCGAACCCGGCAATCTTCAATCGGGACAAGCGGTCAACGTCATCGAATAGAAGTCAGGAGACAGAAGACAGGAGTCAGAATAAAAACAAAAGCGGTCGCCGCCTTATTATTCTGACTCCTGACTTCTGTCTCCTGACTCCTGCTTTTCGTTATGCAAAAGCTCGCAGAGATTTGTATCCGGCGGCCAGTGTTTGCGGCCATGATTATTCTCGCGCTGGTAGTGGTCGGCGCGGCGAGTTTTTTCCGTCTGGGCATTGATCGTTTCCCGTCGGTTGATCTGCCGACCGTGGCGGTGCGGACGAGCCTTCCGGGCGCGTCGCCCGAAGAGATTGAATCGGAAGTCACGCGCCCCATCGAAGAGATCGTCAACACGGTTGATGGCATTGACCAGCTTCGTTCAGTTTCGGCGGCGGGTGTCTCTATCGTCATCGTTACGTTTAAGCTCGACCGCGACATAGACACCGCGGCGCAGGATGTGCGCGACCGCGTCAGCACCGTTATCCGCGACCTGCCGGAAGACGCCACACCTCCCGCCGTCCTCAAGTTCGACAACGACAGCGCGCCCGTTTTGACCATCGCGCTGTCAGCCGACCGCCCTTTGCGCGAGTTGACGGAACTGGCGGACAAGATCGTTAAAGTGCAACTGGAGCGCGCCGGAGGCGTCGGCGAAGTCAATGTCGTCGGCGGGTTGGAGCGCGCGATCAACGTCTGGGTTGATGCCGAGCGTCTGGCGGCATATCGCATCCCGATCACGCAGGTGCGCGAAGCCCTGCGCCGACAGAATGCGGATGTGCCGGGCGGCAACGTCGAAGCGGGACGCCGCGAGATGACTTTGCGGACGCTTGGACGCTTCGCAGACCCGCGCGAGTTCAACGAACTGGTCATCGCTGATATGGGCGGCTCACAGGTGCGCGTGCGCGATGTGGGCAGCGTTGAGGACGGGACGAAAGAGCAAAGGTCTGTCGCGCGGCTAAACGGCACGCCCACCGTCACGCTGGAAATCCGCAGGCAGTCGGGCGCAAACACGGTCGCCGTCATCGAGAACGCCAAGCGCGAGCTTGCGAAAATCTCTTCGCAGATGCCCAGTGATGTGAAGCTGGAAATCATCCGCGATCAATCACGATACATTGGCGCGGCGCTTCACGAGATTGAGACTCACCTCGTGTTGGGCAGCATCCTCGCCTGTCTGGTGGTGCTGGCCTTCATGCGGTCGTGGCGCTCGACGATTATTGCGGGTGTGGCGATTCCGGCCTCAGTCATCGCCACTTTCGGCATGATGCGCGCTCTCGATTTCACGCTCAACAGCGTGACGATGCTGGCGCTCGTGCTGATGGTCGGCGTGGTGATTGACGACGCGATTGTGGTGCTGGAAAACATCTTTCGCTTTGTCGAAGAGAAGAAGATGAAACCGATGGAGGCAGCGCGCGAGGCGACAAAAGACATCGGGCTGGCTGTGCTGGCGACGACCTTTTCGCTCGTCGTCATCTTCCTGCCGGTTTCATTCATGTCTTCGATTTCAGGGCGCTTTCTTTACCAGTTCGGCATCACAGCCTCGGTCGCGATTCTCGTCAGTCTCCTGGTCTCTTTCACTCTGACGCCGATGATGTCCGCGCGACTCCTGCGCGTAGAGGATGCGGAAGCGGGCGGCGGGCACGGTGACAATGGCGAGGGAAATGCCGCCGCTTCGCGTCGCGGGTTTTATGCGCGGATTGATCGCGGTTACGCGCGCGTGCTGGGTTTCGCGATGCGACACCGTCTGATTATCTCGGTCGTCGCCGTGTTGGTCATCGCTTCGAGCGTGCCGCTTTACCGAATGGTCAAGCAGGAATACATCCCGACGGACGTTGACGAGGCGGAGTTTGAGGTCGGCGTTACCGCGCCTGAAGGAACAAGCCTTGCGACAATGAACGAGGCGATGCTCGCCATCGAAAACGAAATCCGCTCCACGCCGGGTGTGCGATTAGTGCTGGCCTCGGCGGGAGGCTCATTCCTGGGCAGCGTCAATCAGGGCGGCGCATACATTCGCATCGCGCCGCACGAAGAACGCACCTTCTCGCTGACCAAATTGTGGGAAAGCATCAAGCGTGGACACCCGTTCGATGCCTGGCGCGGCAACTACACGCAACGCGACGTGATGCAGGAATTGAGAGCGCGGCTGCGTAAGTACGCCCCCCTGCGTGTTTCCGTGCGTAACGCTCCTTCGTTCAATCTCGGTGGGGGAAACTTCGATATTGATTTCGTGCTGCGCGGGCCGGAACTACTTTCGCTCTCGAAATATGCCGAAGCCCTGCGAGAGAAGGCTTTGAAGTTAGGCGGAATCGTTGACGCGGACACGACGCTCAAGCTAGACAAGCCAGAGCTGCGCGTGAAGATTGATCGCGCACGCGCGGCTGACTTAGGGGTTGACACTTCGGCCATTGCGACCAGCCTGCGCTTGATGGTCGGGGGCGACGAAGAAGTCTCGCGTTTTCGCGATGCGTCCGTGAATGAAGATTATGATGTGCAGTTGCGCTTGACGGATCGTGACCGCAAGGACGCAGCGACAATCTCGCGGCTCTACGTTCCATCTTCGCGCGGCGGACTCGTTCGCCTGGACAGTCTCGTCACCATCAAGGAAGAGACGAGTCCTTCGCGCATTGATCGCCTTGACCGCCAGCGACAGGTCAGTTTGCGCGCAGGCGTTGCGCCCGGCTTCGCTCTCGCGGATCGCCTGGATGCCCTGCGCGGTGCGGTCACGGAGTTAAACCTGCCCGCCGCATATACGACCGCGATTTCGGGACGGGGGCGCGAATTAGAGCGAACCTTCGGCGAGTTCATCTGGGCGTTTCTGCTCTCCATCATTTTCATGTACATGATTCTCGCGTCGCAGTTTGAGAGCACGATTCACCCCGTCACTATCTTGCTGAGCCTGCCGCTCGCCGTTCCCTTCGCGCTCTTTTCCCTGTGGGCGACGGGCGATACGCTCAATCTTTATTCCGCGCTCGGCGTGCTCGTGCTCTTCGGCGTCGTCAAGAAGAATTCTATTCTCCAGATTGACCACATGAACAACCTGCGGGCTAAAGGTATGGAACGCAAGGCTGCAATCATGCAGGGCAATCGCGACCGCCTGCGCCCAATTTTGATGACGACGCTCGCGCTCGTCGCAGGGATGACGCCCCTCGCTTTAGGCACAGGCCCCGGCGCTGAAGAACGCCGCTCCATCGCCGTCGTCGTCATCGGCGGGCAGACGCTTTCGCTCCTTCTAACCTTAATCGTCACGCCCGTGGCTTATTCCCTCTTCGACGATCTGCGCGCGACTTCGACGTGGCGCATGATAGCCACGCCCGCCAGGTTTGTCTCAACACGCGCCCGCGCAATCTTTGCCAGACGACGAAGGCGGGCGAAAATTGAAGAAGAGAGCATCGAGCAAGGTGAAGTTTTAGAAGCGTTGGATGAGAGAAGGACAAAGGCTAGCGCGGAAAGTGGAGATTGAAGCTTTAGAGACTACATAAAACTTTTAACTGCAGCTAAAGAATAAACGGCCACCCATAAGAGTGGCCGTTAGTTTTGAAAACTTGGTAGCCCGTACGAGAATTGAATTCGTGTTTTAGCCTTGAGAGGGCGACCCTTAAATCCACCCTGCTCGTTTAGCCGTTCTTACTCTATGGCAGTTTGCACAAACAACTTCACATTTCTGAATTTCATCCAACATCGCCTGCATCGAACCGCTTGCTAAGAGTCTGGCTACGTTCTTTACTTTTTCACCTCGAACGTGATCAAACTCCATAGCTACCCAGAGATATTTTTTATTACAATCTTTACACGATATGCCTTTAGCTTTTTGTATAACTTTCCACTTCTCTTGGTGTCTCCACTTTGAGGCTGAAGGTCCAATGCCTTTATCTAAAGCATAGCGCGCTTTGTCATACTCTCTCCTGCAAGATTTGCAGAATCCGTCTCGGCGGCCTTCCTCGGAGCTACAACGAGAACATCTCATTTTTTGAGTATAAGGTTTTTACTTAAGGAATGAAATAGGGTGTACGGGGATCGAACCCGTAGCCTCCGCCTTGAGAGGGCGGCGTGGTAACCAATTCCACCAACACCCCATATTTTGACCCCTAGACGAACGGGCCGCAAATCGAAGCCAGATTATAAAGTTCGACACACATGATTGGCAAGTTCAGCCCTCTCCTCCATCACGCTCAGACAATCTTTTGAGACGCATTTGCGGCTGATGTTATACTCGTCTCCCCACCGGAAGAATCGCGATTGTCTCGAAGGAGAATGGAATGAACATCGCCGTACTCAAGGAAACGCAGCCCGGAGAAGCGCGCGTTGCGCTTGTTCCCGAATCAGTTCGCAAGCTGGTGGCTCTGAAAGCAGCCGTGTCTGTCGAGAGCGGCGCAGGTGTTCAGGCTGGCGCATCGGATGCTGATTACGAGGCGGCGGGCGCTCAAGTCTCATCAGACCGCGCAACGCTTCTCTCATCGGCGGACGTGCTGGCCGTAGTTAATCGCCCCAGCCCGGAAGACATTCCGAATCTCAAACCTGGCGCAGTGGTCTTAGGATTCCTCCGTCCATTGGACGAACCCGCTGCATTGGAAGCAATCGTCACGCGGAAACTTACGGCCTTTGCGATGGAACTCGTCCCGCGCATCACACGCGCGCAGGCGATGGACGCATTGTCTTCGATGGCGACGGTTGTCGGCTACAAGGCCGTACTGATAGCCGCCGAGCATATCCCGCGTATGTTTCCGATGCTGATGACAGCCGCCGGGACAGTTCCTCCGGCACGCGTGCTTGTCCTTGGTGCAGGCGTCGCAGGGCTTCAGGCCATCGCCACGGCGCGTCGTTTGGGAGCGGTCGTTGAGGCTTACGACGTGCGCAAGGCCGCAGGCGAGCAGGTGCGTTCCCTCGGCGCGCAGTTTCTCGAAGTTGATCTCGGAGGAATTCAAACGGAAGACGCGGGTGGTTATGCCGTTGAGTTAACGGAAGAGGCCATGAGTAGAGGTCGCGACCTGATTGCCAAACATGCGAAGACGGCAGATGTCATCATCACGACAGCTCAAGTGCCGGGGCGGCGCGCTCCCTTGCTCTTAACGGAAGAAGCGGTGGCGGGGATGAAGCGCGGCGCGGTGGTGGTTGACCTCGCCGGAGCAACGGGCGGCAACTGCGCCGTGTCGCATCCGGGCGAGACGATTGAGCGAGACGGAGTTTTTATCATGTCGCCTTTGAACCTGGCGGCGACCGTGCCCGTGCACGCCAGCCAGCTTTACTCGCGCAACGTCACAGCGTTTTTGACTCTGTTGATTAAAGACGGCGAATTGAATGTTGACATGACGGACGACGTTGTCGGCCCATCAACCGTCACGCACAGGGGCGAGTACGTTCACCCGCGCGTCGCAGCCGCTCTGGAAGAATTGGCGAGCCGGTAAATTTAATTGTCGGGTGTATGATAAATCCGGGAGATTTCAAGTTATGACAGATCAACAATTGCTGGAACGAATTACGCTTGACCCGAAAGTGATGACGGGGAAGCCGGTCATTAAAGGGACACGACTAACAGTGGGCTTCATTCTCGACCTGCTGGCGCATCGTGCGACGATGGCAGAAATCCTCGAAGAGTATGAGGGATTAACTGAGGAAGATATCCAAGCCTGTTTATTGTTCGCCAAAAATTCTCTGGAGCAGAGCGCCTTCATGCCGCTGGCAACTGAGACAAGGTAGATGCGCTTTATCGTGGACGAATGCACAGGGCCAAAGGTCGCAGGCTGGCTGCGTGAGCAAGGGCATGAAGTCTTCTCAGTGTACGAAGAAGCGCGCGGGATTGCAGATGAGCCTATTATTCAAAAGGCATTTGCAGAGAATTGGATTCTGATTACTAATGACAAAGATTTCGGAGAGAAGGTTCACAAGGAGCGGCGTCCGCACAGGGGCGTCGTTTTTTTTACGGCTTGGAAATGAACGAGCCGCCAACAAAATAGAGACTCTTCGGCGACTGCTTGAAGAGTACGCGGACAGGCTGGCCGACCATTTTGTCGTTGTGACTGAGACGCGCGTTCGCTTCGCCCGCCTGTAACGACGCAAGAGCGAAGAGGGTTTTCGCATCGAAGCCGACAGCGATAACAGTAACAGGAGAAATTTACCGTGACTTCAGAAACATTAATTGCCGGTCTTTATGTTTTCGCGCTCGCGGCCTTTCTCGGCTATCAGGTGATCTCGCGCGTGCCGCCGCTGCTGCACACGCCTTTGATGTCGGCGACGAACGCCATCTCCGGCATCTCGCTCGTCGGCTCAATCGTCACCGCCGGAGCCAAATACAACATGGTCAGCACCATTCTGGGCTTTGCAGCCGTCACCTGCGCGACCATCAACGTTGTCGGCGGCTTCGGGATTACAGACCGGATGCTGAAGATGTTTAAGCGAAAAGAGACCGCTCTCGAAAAGAAGAATGAGGACAAAGTATAAGCCGTGACCACCTACTTCATCGAATTCAGCTATCTCGCGGCGTCAATCCTGTTCATTCTCGGATTGAAGGGCTTGAGCCATCCTGAAACGGCGCGGCGCGGGATGCACCTGGCGGAGTTCGGCATGCTGATGGCCGTCATCGGCACGCTCCTGCATCAAGAAATCGTCAGCTACGAATGGATCATCGCCGGTCTGCTGATTGGTTCGACCATCGGCGCGGCGATGGCTATCTGGGTTCCGATGACGGCGATGCCACAGCGGACGGCGCTCTCGCATGCGTTCGGTGCGTTTGCCGCTGCGCTCGTCGGCATCTCGGAATACTATCGTCACGGCGCAGAACTCGGCCAATTCAAGATGTCGGCTATCGGCCTTGAAGTGATGCTCGGCGCATTGACGACTACGGGCAGTCTTCTGGCCTTCGCCAAGTTGCAGGGACTCGTGCGAGGGACGCCGCTGACGTACAAAGGGCAGAACATCTTCAACATGACGCTGCTCGCCGCAACCATCGGGTGCTTCGTCTATTTGATCGTCATGCCGACCGCCGCGCCGTTCTTTTACGTGATGACGGGATTGGCGTTTCTGTTCGGCATCATGCTCGTCATGCCGATTGGCGCGGCGGACATGCCCGTGGTGATGTCGCTCCTGAACTCTTATGCGGGGCTGGCGGCTGCGGCAACAGGCTTTGCCCTCTCAAACAACGTGCTCATCATCGCGGGCACGCTCGACGGCTTTTCGGGCTTCATTCTTTCTGTCCTGATGTGCCGCGCGATGAACCGTTCGATGACCAACGTGCTCTTCGGCGCGTTCGGGAGTGTGTCGGAGGCACAGGCTACTGACGGTGGCGAGCAGGGGACGATGCGTGAAGTTGGACTCGAAGATGTCGCGGTGCAACTAGCTTATGCCAATCAGGTGATTTTTGTTCCCGGTTACGGCATGGCGACCGCGCAGGCGCAGCACATCGTGCGCGAACTGGCGAACATCCTTGAGAAAAGAGGTGTCAGCGTGAAGTACGCGATTCACCCGGTGGCGGGGCGCATGCCAGGGCACATGAACGTGCTGCTGGCCGAAGCCAATGTCCCGTATTCTTCACTCTACGAATTGGAGCAGATCAATCCTGAATTTTCGTCAACGGACGTGGCGGTCGTCATCGGGGCAAACGATGTCGTCAACCCGGACGCGCGCGACAACCCGAAGAGTCCGATTGCGGGAATGCCGATTCTCGAAGTTGATCGCGCCCGCTCGGTCGTCGTCTTGAAGCGCGGCAAGGGCAAAGGCTTCGCCGGAATCGAGAACCCGCTTTTTTTCAAACCCGTCACAGGGATGCTCTACGGCGACGCGAAAGATTCGTTGACCAGACTCGTGCAGGCCGTTCAGCACGCCTGATGGAAGGCAAAAGTAAAAAGGTAAAAGGCAAAAGTGAAGCTGAAACCAAATTTTATTAATAATGGCTGCCGCCTCACTTTTGCCTTTTTACTTTTACCTTTTGCCTTGATAAGAAATACATCTAAACATTTCCCCCTGACGCTTCGTATATCTCTTTCTCGCGGGAAAAATCTTTCTTTTCTTTAGCAAATTTGCATAATCGCTCAGGTTTCAAAGATTATCGCGCACCATCAGCCGACGCGCATCCGACAAGCGGCCTTACATTGAGCGTGCCGCTCGCAGATGCCTGCTCCGGCATTTTAGACACCCTAACGGAGGAAATATGTTTCGTAGATTTGTCCTGATTCTTGTCCTGATTACCTCGCTGACCAGTCAGCTTCCATGCGTTTACGCGCAACGCAACAGCGGCAAGACTGCCGCCGCAGCCGCGCCTGCTTCCAGTCTGGCGACCGCCCGACGCATCGCCGACCAGATTACTGCGGCGCAGTTGAAAGACTATCTTTACTTCGTCGCTTCAGACGAGATGGAAGGGCGCGATACGCCTTCGCGCGGCCTCGACACGACGGCCAAGTTTCTCGCCACCAATCTCTCGCGCTGGGGCTTGAAGCCCGCCGGGGACAACGGCACTTACTTTCAGAAAATCGCGCTGCAACGCATCAAGCTCGACGCGGCCAACACGCGCGCCGAAATAAATGGCCAGCCCCTCAAATTCGGCGAAGACATGCTGGCGCAGCCTGTGGCCGGAACGGCCAGCGCGCCGCTCGTCTTTGTCGGTCATGGCTGGGTCGTCAAGAACAAGAACATTGATGCTTACCAGGGCATTGATGTGAAGGATAAGATCGTGGTGGTCTTCGGCAGCGGGTTGCCCAAAGGTATCACCTTCGCAGATTTGAGCGGCGGCAAGCAGGGTGTGGATTGGATTCCACCGGACGTTTACGCCGAGACACACGGAGCGAAGGCGCTCATCGCCATCCCCGGCAAACAGACTCTGACAAACTGGGAGAGGCTGCGCCAGAATCAAACGGCAAGCGGCTCAACCTCCGTCGAGAAATTCAAGAAGCCGGGCGACGAACCGAAGCTTCCGAGAATCATCTTGTCGGAGAAAGCGATGAACGCTCTGATGGAGGGAGAAACGCAAACGGCTGCCACCTTGCTTGATCGCGACAAGGCTGAAGGCATCAAGCCTTTCGACTTGAGTGCGAACAAGAAAGTGACCATCACCGTCGCTACAAAGACGGAGCAGGTCTTTACGCAGAATGTCGTGGCGATTGCCGAAGGCCGCGATGCCGCGCTCAAAAGTGAGTACGTCGCGCTCGGCGCGCATTACGATCACGTTGGCACAGGCGCGCCGGGCGGCGCAGGTCGCGCGCCTTCATTGAAAGGCGACACGACCGACAACATCTGGAACGGTGCGGACGACGACGGCTCAGGCACGGTGTCGCTCCTTGCGATAGCCGAAACGCTGGCCAAGAATCCGCCGCCGAAGCGTTCCGTACTTTTTGTCTGGCACTGTGGCGAGGAAAAGGGTTTGTGGGGCTCGCGCTATTTCGTCGAAAACCCGACCGTCCCTCTCGACAAGATCGTCACGCAGATCAACATAGACATGATCGGGCGGAGCAAGCCTGCGGGTGATGCGAATCCCGCGAATGCCAGCCTGTCCGGGCCGAACGAAATCTACGTCATCGGCTCGAAGATGATGAGCACGCAGTTGGGTGAATTGAGCGAAAGCACGAACCATGCTTATCTCAATCTGCAACTAAATTACGCTTACGACGATCCCAAAGACCCGAACCGATTCTTCTATCGCTCGGATCATTACAACTATGCGAAGCACGGCGTCCCGATCATCTTTTACTTCGACGGCGAGCACGAGGACTATCACCGTCCCGGCGACCAGCCCGAAAAGATTGATTACCAGAAGATGGAAAAGGTCGTCCGCACCGTCTTCGTCACCATGTGGGAACTCGCCGCCAGCGCGACGCGCCCTGTCGTTGACAAACCTTTGTCAGCAGATGTGACGGCGAACAACTAACAAGGCAAAAGTAAAAAGGTAAAAGGCAAAAGGCAGGCGGAAGCCATTATTTAATTAATTGGCTTCCGCCTCACTTTTGCCTTTTTACTTTTACCTTTTGCCTTATTTCCATTCCCCGAATCTCTCGCGCGCCGTTTCGCGGCGCTCGTTGAAGCGCCTGCGCATCAGGAGGATTTGCTCGCGGCGGAATTCCAGCATTCCCCAGACGAGCAGGATGAGCGCGCCTGTCGAAATCAGGTAAACTTTTAATGGTATCTGCAACCAATCAACGCTCGTGAGCGCCAGCGACGAGAGTTCCAGCGCCAGAGCGCCAGCGCCCACCAGCACAGGCGCGCGCAATCGTCCCATCACGCCGAAGATGAGCAGTGCCAGCGAAGCACAGAGCGTCAAGAGATCGCGCCACGGCGCTGGCACATCCAGAAAGAGGCGATATTCAAGCGCGTGCATGAGCAGCGGCGCGGCGAGCAGGAGGCTTCCCGCCCACAGCAGCAAACGCGTGTCCGCCGCATATTCGTCCCCCTGGCGACGCGCGAAGAGGTAGGCCACGACGAGCAGCAGGATGGCTGTGGGCGAGGCGTAAATCTCCATGTCGCCCAGCGGGTCGAATCCGGCGCGAAGGCAACCGAGCGCGAAAGCTAAGATAAGGACTGACAATCCGGCACGAAAATATCCCGCCCGCGCCTGGCTCAAGGCTGTCAGGCTCGCACCGAACGACAGCAGCGCGATCATTCCCAACGCGACACACGGCGCAAGCAACGAGGGCTCGCCCACGCGCAGGTGAACAGCGGCTTGCGCCATACTTGCAACAGCAGCGAGAGCGAGGACGGCATCGGCGGCCACGCCGGAAGGTTGCGCGAGCCAGTCAAGGCCGCTGGCAGATGCACGTCGGCTCATGGCTAAGAAGGTCGGAAACAGCGTCAGTGCCGAAGCCGTCGCAAACCACGCCGCGTCCACCTGCAAAAGGATGAGACCGGCAATCAAGAGTGACATCGGGATGACGCCCGCGCCGAAGAATGAACGCCCGCGCCAGCACCGCAGCGCGCCGTAAACAATTGCTCCCGCGAGCACACAGAGCGTCGCCCCGCGCAAATTTTCCGCACCGATGAATCTTTCTTCCGGCGCTTGACCCAAATCGAGCGCGACCATTCCCGCGTAGAGGAGCAGTAAGACAAACTCCCCGTCGGCGATTCTCATGAACGGCACACTGAGTTGCGTCTCGCGCCCAGGGCGCGCGGCCAATTGCGCGCCCCCATAGAGCACGAAGGGCCACAGCGCACAGGCTGTATAAAACGAGGATGCTAAGTGCAGATTGAAACTCGCGAGCGCGACGAGAAAGGCCAGGGAGGCGAAAACACCCGAGGCATAGGCGAGCGCCACCCTTGTGATTTTGTCGCACAGGCGCGGCGCGCTCGCAACGGCAGAGGTCGCGGCCAGGGCGGCGAGAATCATGCTGTGCATGAGAGTAAATGCCGGGACACCGGAGAGAACGGCGGCGGCCACAGCAGTGAGTGCGACGCTCACAACCAGGCTCGCGCGATGAAGAGCGGGCGCATAAGCCTCATCTTTCATGACACGCGCCACGAGAGCAACGATGAGCATTGTCGCCGCCAGCAGTAAAAGCTGAACGGACGCGGACAATCCCAAACCGTCCAGTGCTAGAAACTCCGTCCAGAAAAGACAGAGCGCACTGATCGTATAGAGAAGCACGCGCCTGCTCGTGAAGATATAGCGCCCCGTGAACCATGTCGCGTAAGCTCCGGCGGCGAACAAGAGCATTGCTATGCCCGAATCGTAATGGCTTGAAAGCAGTCGCAGGATTCCGTCGGCGAAAGACGGCTCTGAGCCCAACCGCAAAGGCATGTAGAAGAAAAGGCTGAGCGTCACACCGGCAAGCGCAACGTGGACGAGCGGCGGCCCCCACAGCTCATAGCTTAATGACGATTGCGGATTGCGGATTGCGGATTGCGGATTGTCCTTCGCTTGTTGTCCATCATTCATCAGCAATCGTTCATCGTCGTTTCTGACGGGGAACAACCGTGAGAGATGAAGGAAGATGAGCGAGGCGGCCATCAACGCCAGGGCGTAAAGTCCGAAAGCTTCGCGTTCCATCCGATAGATGAACGTCCAGGCGGTACTGACAGCGGCGACGCTGGCGAGATAGACATAGAGCCGCTCGCGCAGGAATGATGCCGTCAAGGCATAGAGCGCGGCGCAGAAAGCGCAGACGAGATATGCGCGCCCGCTGTTTTCAATCAGGCCGGAGCGCACCAGAAACCAGAAGTTGACGGGAACAAGCAAAGAACCTGTGATCGTCAAAGCTCTCCCCGTCAACAGAAGGCGCGTCCGCAGGATCGTTATCCACCCGGCGACTGTGATGGCGGTCGTGCCAATAATCAGGAGCGTCGCCTGAATAATCGGCTCTTGCAGCTTCAGGTAGAGGATGTCGCGCAGCCAGATGACGACGCCGACGACGAGCATCGCTGCTCCTGTGTAGAGCAGGACGCGGATGGTGTGCGGGTCGGCAAGCTTTTCGAGAAGTGCGCGGCGCGCGACGCGCTGGCGTGGCGTGCGCGGCGGAAAATCCGGCGGTAGCCGCAGACCCGATGGAGGGTCAATCGTCTGCTCTCTCTGTGCTGGTTGGCCTGATGGATGACTGGTCTTTGGTGGCGGGTGTTGCTGTGATAATGCTTCCGATGTAGGAAGCAAAGATTCCTGCATCGGAGCAATTGGCCTTGCTCCTTTTCGGCTGGCGGCGAGTTGCGCGCGTAGCTCCTCTCGCCGCCCGTCATAATGAAAGCGCAATGCCTTTGCCTGCTCGCGTCCAACGATGCCTTCCACCTCCCAGCGCGACAATTCCGCAAGGAGATAGTTGAGGCTGCGGATTTCCTGTGCCGGAGTTTCATCCAACTTTGAGCCGCACGCCCCGCAAAAACCGTCACCGGGCATCAACTCAGCGCGGCAGATGGGACACTGTGCTCGTTCAGGAGCTTGCGGAGAGGATGGCATAAAAATCAGTGACAGGTGACAAGTGACAAGTGACAGGTGAGAACAAGTTTTATCTTGTCACCTGTCACTTGTCACTTGTCACTTTCTTCTTGATGTCGCGCCGCAACCAGACGACGATAGGCTTCCGGGCGACTGAGCCCTAATTCACGCGCGACTCTCTTCAGTGCAGCACGATTATCTAAGCCTTCGCTTTCGAGCGCGGCCACGCGCGCCGCGATATTGGTCTCGGAATCTCCCTTGATAGTTTCAGTGCCGATGACTGTCCGGTCTATTACCAGCACCATCTCGCCGCGCGCCGCGTCTTCCGCAGCGAAACGTTCGGCTAACTCCGACAAACGCCCACGCGCTATCTCTTCATGGATTTTGGTCAACTCTCTCGCAACCGCAGCTTCACGCTCGCCCAGAATTTCGCGTGCGTCAAGGAGAGTCTGCGCGATTCGATGCGGCGCTTCATAAAAGATCAAGGTCGAAGGAAGCGAGCGAAGTTTCATCAGACGCGCGCGTCGCTGCGTCACACGCGCAGGCAGAAAGCCTCCGAAGAAGAACTCATCCGTCGGCAACCCTGAAGCGACAAGCGCACTGATGAAAGCCGCAGCGCCGGGTACGGGAACGACCCGCGCGCCCGCCGCGTGAGCCATATTGACTAGACGAAAGCCCGGGTCTGAGATGCCGGGCGTGCCTGCGTCCGAGACGATGGCGACGTTCGCGCCCTTCTGCAACAACGTGCCCAATTCTGCGGCACGCTCGCGCTCGTTATGCTCGTGATAGCTGAGCGTCTTCGTTTTGATACCGTAGTGATTAAGAAGCGTCTGCGTGCGCCGTGTGTCTTCGCAGGCGATCACGTCAACACTGGCGAGCACGCTGAGTGCTCTGTGCGTGATGTCTGCGAGATTACCGATGGGCGTTGCCACCAGGTAGAGCGTCCCCTTCATGGCTGTTTATTGTGGCATCAAGGCGCACAAAAGGCGAAAGCCCCGCTCACCATTTTCCGGGTGAGCCGGGGCTTTAACGCCTCCCAAAGACGCGAGACCCGAACCATGAATGCACGCGCCGTTAATTCAACTTTGACTTGTTAGAAGGGCAGACGCCTCCACCAGTCATCGTTATTGTTGCGACGGTCGTTGCGGCCATTGTAGCCGCCGTTGTTGTAGTTCCCTCGATAGAAGTCCCCGATCACGCGCAGGTCCTGGCGAATCTGCGACCAGTCGGACTGGGTGCGCGAGTCGAGCCGGGCACGCCCGACGAGGCGGTCTATGCGCGAGCCGAGTTGCAACAGCCTCTGGGCTTCATTTGAACCGCGATTGAAATCGCGCCCATCGCCGATGCTATTTCTGAAGCGGCTCGCCGCATTGCGAAACTCGGCGGCAATCTGGTTGATGTTATCTTCGCGGCGCGTGTCGTCGTAGCGGCTGCGGTCGAGCGCGCTGTCCAGATGCCGCTGGAAATCGCCGCTCCGGGCATCAACGCGCCGGGCAGCGTCGCGCAGAGTGCGGTTCTCGTAACGATTGTCGTTGCGACCGTTGTTTCTGTCGCGGCCCCAGCGGTCGTTATTGCCCCATTGCGCTGACGCAACTACGGGCAGGAAGATAGCCATGAGAGCGGCAGCGATGACGGTCGGAATAAATCTTCGTCGGTTAGCCATTTCTTTTATCTCCTCGCAAGAAATCTTTCGGTAGCGACGAGCGGCGACGGCTCGCATCTTTCAGGGGTCGAGCCACTCGGTCTGCCTCCATTCAAAACTCTCCATCCGGGGACACTCTAAGATGGGGAGCGTTTTCTGCCCGTAGGCTTTGGCAAGCACTGTGCCGAAATGCGGGAAGAAGTTTGAAGGGGATTGAAGAGAGAGAAAATCCGGGAAATTATTTAGCTTTTCGATGGGTTGCGTTTGATTACGGAATAACGAGCAGCCCAATCACCGCCGTGCCAAAAGGTGCAGGCCGTATCGCATATCGTAAAGCAGGAGACAGAAGAAAGAGCAGAATTCAGGAGTCAGAATCCAGAATCCAGAATGAAAGGGTGGAGAACCGCTTTTGTTTTTATTCTGAATTCTGACTTCTGGATTCTGCTTTACCCCGTCCCCAGAAATTTCCTGATGTGCTGGCGGATGCGTGCTTCTAAGAGTTGATTGCGTTTGCCCGTTTTTTCAAGGACGAGCCATTGCGGTGCGCCCTTCGGCGGTCGAACAAGCAAAAGCTCTTCATTGGCCGATTTGATTCCAAAGTGCCTGATCTGGCCGCTGGCCAGACCGTTGCCGGGCACGAAGCCGTCGCGCGGGGCGCGCGGCCAACCCGCTTCGATCATCAACTGCCGCACGCCCGACTTGAGAGTCAACAACACGCCGACCATCGTTGCGCCGCCGACCTCGAAGCGATGTCCTTCCTTCTTAATAATCTGCACGCTCGCGCCAGCGCGATTGGCTTCGCCTGCGAGCAGTGTGAAGGTTTCAAACAACCACTCGATTCCGGTCTTGCGCGCACGGTCGTTCGATGCGCGCAGGCGCAGGTATTCGACCAGATCGCTTCGCCCCGCAGAGCGTGCGCGCCGCTCGGCTTCCGCCAGCACCTGCGCCCATTCTTCGTCGAGTTCGCTCACAAACACCTCAGCTCAGGCAAAAGGAAAAAGGTCAAAGGTAAAAGTAAGGCGAAAACCATTTTTAATTGGTATGTTTTTGTCGTCACTTTTGCCTTTGACCTTTTTCCTTTTGCCTTGAGTATGATGTTATCATGCCCGCTCAATCCAATGCTTGAAGAATATCGCAGCTTAATAATCCGCTCTCTATGACACACACCAGCCACCGACGACGCGCCGCTGCCTTCATCGCTTCGTTTCTGCTCATCTTCGGTTCGCTCACAGGCACGGGCGCACAGCGCCGGGCGCATCGTCGTTTTGCAACGACGCCCGCCACTCAAGTATCAACGCAGAAGACCAATGCGCAGTCGAGGACGAGAGCGCGTCTTGTGCTGCTGATTGTCGTTGACCAGTTTCGCTACGACTATCTCGAACGCTTCAATGATCTCTTTGTCGCCAACGGCCTCAAGCGTCTGATGCGCGATGGCGCGTCATGGACTCAAGCCGATTACGATCACATGCCGACCTATACTGCGCCCGGCCACGCCACCCTGATGACGGGCGCGTGGCCTGCCGAGACCGGCATCATCGGTAACGACTGGCCTGACCGCGACAGCGGTCGGTTCGTGACGAGCGTGACGGATACGACCGCCGTAGTGCTTGGCGGTGAGGAAGGCGAAGTCGCAGCCAGCCCGCGCCGCCTGATGGCTTCGACTCTCGGCGACGAATTGCGCCTTCAGACCAATGACCGCTCCAAGGTCATCGGCATCTCCGTCAAAGATCGCTCGGCCATCCTGCCCGCAGGCCGCCACGCCAATGCTGCTTACTGGTTCAACCAGCGCAACGGGCGCATGGTTTCTTCCAACTACTACTTCAACCAACTGCCCGCGTGGGTTCAGAGCTTTAACGCGTCGCGCCCGGCGGACAAGTTCTATGGCGCGCGCTGGGAGAGACTGCTGCCCGAATCCGAGTACTTGAAACACGCCGGGTTAGATTCTCCGGTCTGGGAGAACATCGGCAACGTGACCGGAGATACAAACGCCTTCCCGCACACCGTAACGGGCGGAGCTGTTTCGCCCAACACTAATTTTTACTTTGCGCTCGACTACACCCCGTTCTCCAACGACATGCTTCTCTCTTTCGCCCAGCAGGCGATTATCAACGAAAGATTAGGAGAGGACGATGACGTGGACGTGCTCACGTTGAGCTTTTCGGCCAACGATTATGTCGGGCATCGCTATGGGCCGTACAGCCAGGAGGTAATGGACGTGACGCTGCGCGTGGACAGGTCAATCGCCGCGCTGCTCGATTTCATCAACGCACGAATCGGTTTACAAAACACGCTCGTCGCTTTCACGGCGGATCACGGTGTCGCGCCGATTCCCGAACACGCCCTCGCGCTGGGGCTGCCCGGCGGGCGCATCAAGGGTGAAGACGTGCTTAGAGCCATGCGGCTCGGAATCAGCGCACGCTACAATCGCAAAAACGAACAGCCTGACCCGACCACTGATTACGTCCAAAAACTCAATGAGCGCGACGCATTCTTAAATGGCAATCTCTATTTCAACCCGGTGGCCTTAAAGCGTGACGGTATCAATCAGGAAGAGCTTGAGCGCACGGCCTGCGAAGCGGCGATGACCGTGCCAGGCATCAGCCGCTGTTTTACGCGGACACAGCTTCAGAGCGGAGCGATCTCACCCGCAGACCCGATTGCGCGTCGTGTCTTTCACGGTTTCTATCCACGCCGGAGCGGTGATGTCATCGTCGTCTATGAACCGTTCAAATATCTCAGCGACTTTATTCCGGCAACGCACGGCTCTCCCTATTCTTACGACACCCACGTTCCTTTAATCATCATGGGCGCAGGTGTGACACCCGGACGTTACCCTCAGGCCGCCACCCCTGCTGATATTGCGCCGACGCTCGCCTCGATCCTTGGCGTGCAAGCTCCGAGCAACACCGTCGGGCGGGTTTTAGTTGAGGGCATTACCAGCACAGTTAAGACTCAAAGATAGTATCTTTAGTTTTGACCCTGAAAGGGTTAAATATAATAGCCGGGGGCAACGCCCCCGGAACTACGCACGAAATAATTTTCGACCCTGAAGGGGTCGCATATTCAACGTCGAGGCGCGATCCCTTCAGGGATGTTTGGTTAATTGTTGAATAACATCTATTATTTTGAGTGAATCTTATGTTTACCTTATCAAAACACACCCATCGCTCCTTTGCCTTCCTGGCAATCTTTGTTCTGGCCTGTTTGCTTACCGTTGTTCCTCAGGCGCGCGCGCAAGACGATGGAAAACTGCTTCCGCCGCGTGAGGGCAGCCTCACCGATTTCGCGAGTGTGCTTGACTACGGTGTGAGCAAGCGTCTGGAAAACATGCTCGCCAATTTGAAGGAGCGCGGAGGCGTTGAGCTGGCGATTGTGACTGTCAAAACAACCGGAGGCAAAGACATTTTCGATTATTCCCTGCAAGTAGCGCGTGAATGGAATTTCGGCGCGATTCAGAGCAAGGGGAATAGCCTGCTGCTCGTCATCTCAACCGACGACGGAAAGTTTTTCACGCAGGTCAGCCGTCGCGCCAGGGGCGAGTTACCCGACGGCTTGATTGGCGAGATGGGCAGCCGGATGCGTGAACCTTTCAGCCGTCGCAGCTACGGCGAAGGCTTGCTCGCCGGGGTCGAGACATTCATCACGAAGATGGCTGAGAAACGCGCCTTTAGTCCTGAAGGGATGGATCAGGCGCAAAGCTCTGCTCCGCCCCAAACGCCTCAACCGACGCCGACGCCAACCGAAGCCGCTAAACAAACACCCGCATCCACTGACACGCTGCCGAAAGAACCGCCGGTCGAAGCCGCTGGAGTCGCAGCGAAAGAGCCAGCGCCCGAAGCCACGGCTTCGACCAAAGACCCTGCTCCAAAATCTTCGGCGGCAAAACAGTCTTCGTTGCGCGACGTTTTCACGAAAGCGCCCGCGACCAAAGAGCCTGCGACGAAAACGGTCGTTGACGCGCGCGATGCGCCGGAAAAAGCCGAACTGGACGTGCTCCTTAAACTCCCTCCGGCGGAGCGAATCGAAAAACTCAAAGCCTTCATCGAAACGCACCCGCGCTCTGCTTTGAAATCGTTTGCCGCTGAATTGATCGTCAGCGCGCACGCTGCGCTGGGCGATGAGAAGTTGCAGGCGGGCGAAACGGTCGGTGGCGTCGAGCAATTTCAGTTAGCGATTACGGAAAGTCCTGAAAAAATGTCGGACGCTCTTTTCGCCAGGGTTGTTTCGCAGTTGCCCCTCAATCTCTTCATGCGCGGGCAGCGCGCGGCGGCGCTTGAAGCCGCGCACCAAATTGAAGCGAAAGTCAAAGACGATCCCAAACGGTTGCTCACACTCGCAGGCTTTTTCTTCAGTATCGAAGAGGCGGACGAGGCCGCGCGCCTGAGCGAAACAATCGTCAAACTCGCGCCCGACATGGCCGCCGCGCACCATGCTCTGGGCGCATCGCGTCACATCGGGCTGCGCCTGGACGATGCTGCCACCGAATACGCACGCGCTCTCGCACTCGACCCGAAATTGACGGCGGCGCGGCAGAGTCTCGCGGATTTGCGCCGCGCCTCTGGAAAGACCGAGGAGGCGCTCGCCCTTTACCGCGAGCAGTTGACGATTGATCCGGCGGACAAGGCTGCACGCGCCGGAGTCGTCCTCTCGCTTCTCGATCTGGGTAAAAAAGAAGAGGCTGAGAGCGAGCTTGCCGGGGCGCTCAAAGATGATCCGCGCAACATGGCGCTCCTGGTCGGCGCAAGCTACTGGCACGCGGCGAAGGGCGACCCGGCGCGCGCGCAGGAGTTCGCCACCAAAGCCATCGAGATCGAGCCGCGTTATACCTGGGCGCATATTGCGCTCGCCCGCGCGCTCGTCGCGCAGAAGCGCGCGCTTGAGGCCGAGCGTGTCCTGAGATTTGCGCGCCGCTACGGAAATTTTCCGACGCTTGATTACGAACTCGCCAGCGCGCTTGCCGTTTCCGGCCTGTACGAAGAAGCAGCCGCCGAACTCGCGCGCTCGTTCACGATCAAAGACGGGCAGATTGAAACACGCCTCGCCGGGCGCGTACAGGCGCAGGCCGCAGACTTTATCGAACTGCTCGCGCCCGAACGCCGCGCGGGCATCTTCCAAGCGACCGCCGCCGACACGCCCCTCAACGCGCGCATGCTCAAAGGTCTGCTCGCTTTCACTTTTGCGCTGAACCGTGCGGAAGGACGAAGCGTGGATGCTGCGGCTTTAGCCAGCGCGCAGGCTGATTTTCTCGCGGGCGAAGATGGGATGCTCACCTATCGTCAGCTTTACGCGGCGAGCCGTTTGCTCTGGCGCGGCGTGGAATTGAACAGGGTGCTTGAGCTGGCAGAGGGTGCGACTCTTGGAGTCGAAGCGGCGCTGGACATGCCTGTCGCGACCGTCGCGGTGTTGGGTGATGAATTGCGAGAAGCGCGAGCGCGCGCCGGTGCATCGGGCGGAGTTCTGGCCATCAATGAAGTTCAGCGTAACGTTCTCTCAAACGTCCTGCGCGGGCGCATCGAAGACATTACGGGCTGGGCTTTGTTCAATCAGGACAAGACGTCTGATGCGTTGACGCATCTCAGACGCGCGCTCAGCGTGCTGCCTGAAAACAGCGCGTGGTGGCGCACGGCTGAGTGGCATCTCGGCGCGACGCTCGATGCAACAGGCAACCAGCAGGAAGCGCTCACGGCTTATCTGAAAGGCTACAACCCGCAGGCTCCCAATCCGGTGCAGCGCGCCATCATCGAATCACTGTATCGCAAAGTCAACGGCTCGCTCGACGGTTTGGACGCAAAGATAGGAGTCGCCCCTTCCATCTCGTCCAGCACGAACGCCAACGCCAATACTTCGTCGCAGCCAGCACCGGGCGCAACAACGACAGCGCCCGCCGAGACGCAGCCAACGCCGATACCTGAGCAGCCGAAGACGGAGAACACGGAACAGAAGCCGACCGAACAAAAGCCAGCCGAGCAGAAGCCTCCGGGCAAGTAGCCGTGAATTGGATTTAATTTGAGTTCGATATAAGAAGGGAATGACATCGAGTCATAGCCCCGGAGGGGCGGAATATCAGTAGCCCAGAGCGTCAGCTCTGGGTAAAGAGGCAGGGATATGGTTAAAGCCCCGGAGGGGCGACATAATTTATGCCGCCCCTCCGGGGCTTATTCATTTACTTGTTGCTTGTTACCATGACTCACGTCATGGGCTACTGTTATATCGCCCCTCCGGGGCTGGCTGTGCGGACGCCTTTTACTTTCACACTTCCTTATGGCGTCGGTTTCTTCTCCGTCACCGGCTGGCCTTCGGCGTCATAGACTTCGACTGTCCCGTATTTGGCCAGCACCTCACGAGCTTTCGAGGCATCGCCGACGGCGACGATCTGTAGATTCGAGAGGCTGACGTAACGCTGCGCGGCGCGCATCACGTCGTCGGCTGTGATGTTTGAAACCATCTGCGGGTATGTGTCCCAGTAATCGGCAGGCAGATCGTAGAGCTTCTGCGTGACGATGAACTGGAGCAGCGCATTCGGCTGCTCCAGCGAGAGCGCGAAGCTGCCAATAATGGCGCGCTTGGCATTCTCAAGCTCCGCCGGACTAACCTTCTCCTCGCGGATGCGTTTCAACTCGTACATGAACTCTTTCATCGCGCCTTCGGTCACGTCCGTTCTGACCTCCGAGCTGGAGACGACCGTTCCGCGAAACTTCGAGCCGCCGAAGTTGCTGTACGCGCCGTAGGTGTAGCCCTTGTCTTCGCGCAGGTTCAGGAAGAGACGCGACGCCGGGCCGCTGCCCAGAATCTGGTTCATCACCAGCACGGCGAAATAATCCTGGTTCGTGCGCTCAATCCCTAAATTGCCGAGTTGCAGAACCGTCTGCACAGAGCCGGGACGATCAATCAACTGAATCCGCATCGCGCCCTGCTCGGGCGCAGCCGGAATTTTCGTCTGTGGCACATCGCCCTTCTGCCAGTCGCCGAAGGCTTTTTCAAGTTTCGGCGTAATCTCTTTCATCGTCACGTCGCCGACTATTGTTAGCATCGCGTTATTCGGACGATAGTTAATGGAATGAAAGCGCGCGAGGTCGGCGCTCGTGGTGCGCTTGATTGATTCCATCGGCGGAACGATCAGGCCAGCCGGATGCTCGCCGTAGATGGCGCGCTGGAAACGCTCTGCCGCGAGAAACTGCGGAATCGAGCGCTGGAATTGAAGCTGCTGAATCTGCCGCGCTTTGAACTTCTCGACTTCTTCCTGCGGAAACTTCGGATTGCGGATAACATCCGCGAAGATGTCGAGCGTCTGATCTAGATTTTCGACCAGACCTGACGTGGTGACGGTGCTGGTGAATGATGAGATACCGCCGCTGGCTGTCAGTGTTGCGCCGAGTGTGTCCATCTGTTCGGCGATCTCTTTGCTACTGCGTGTTGGTGTTCCTTCGCGCAGCAAGGTGGCGGTAAACGATGCCAGACCATGATGATCCGCAGGGTCTGACAATCCGCCGCTTAAGATAACCATCTGCATGGTGAAAGTGGGAACACGGTGATTCTCCAACAGAACCACGCGCAGGCCGTTCGAGAGCGTGACCTCCTGCGCTCGCGGCAAATTAACTTTGAGAATCTCTTTGTTGACCGGCGCACGGCCCTTTATGTCTGCGCCTTTGACGGATTGCCCCGCCGGGCCTGATTGCTGCTGCGCCACTATTTGCGTGGACGCGAGAGCGACCGCGACGAGCGCAGCGAATAATTTGCTTCTGAACTTTTGATTATTCCTCATGGTGGTCTCCTCTACTGCTTGGCTGCTACGCCCGCGCCCTTGCTCTTGGGCATTGTGATGACGACTGTGCGGTTCGCCGCCGTCAAGTATTTACTGGCCACGCGCTGCACGTCCGCTTTGGTGACGGCAGAAACTTTATCCAGCCGCGCATTAATCAGATTCGGCTCGTTGTAGTAAACCGTGTACTGGCCGAGAGTGACGGCACGCGACAGCGAGCTTTGAAGATTGTTGATGAAACCGCGTCGCGTATTGTTCTTCGCCTTCTGCAATTCCCAGTCGGCGATGCCCTCACGCTTTAAGCGCTCGATCTCATCGTAAATCGCCGCCTCGGCGTCAGCAGGCTTGACGCCCTGCTTGAGCGTGGCCGAGATGTAGAGCGCGCCGACGCCGCGCTTCTCGTCCATGAAGCCGCTGACGTTGGTGGCAAGCTGTTTGTCCTTAACGAGAGTTTGATAAAGCCGCGAGCTTTGCCCGCTCTGGAGCGACGCGGACAGAACTTGCAGCGCGTAGAATTCGGGTGTGTTGCCGGGCGCGGCCTTGAAGGCCAAATCCACCTGCGGCAGTCGTGCCAGCCCATCGTCCAATGAAACGCGCCGCTCGGCCTTCTGCTCAGGCTCGGTCATATCAACCGGCGGCGGGTCGGGCTGGCGCGGGATGGCTTCAAAACTCTGCTTGATTTTCTTGAGCGCATCCGCCGTGTTGAAATCACCGACGAGGGTGAGCACGGCGTTGTTGGGCGCATAGTACATTTTGAAGAACGCGGAGACATCTTCGACGCTCGCGGCGTTGAGGTCTTCCATCGAGCCGATGGTTGTGTGCTTGTATGCGAAGTTGTCGTAGAGCAATTCCTGCTGGACTTCGCCGCTCTTGCCGTAGGGCTGGTTGTCAACGCCCAGACGGCGTTCTTCCTGCACGGCGTTGCGCTGGTTGTCCAGGTTCTCTTTGTTGATGACGAGACTGCGCATGCGGTCGGCTTCGAGGTAGAGCGCCAGATCGAGCTGGTTGGCGGGCAGCGCCTCGAAGTAGTTGGTGCGATCCTCGTTGGTCGTCCCGTTCATGTTTCCGCCGTTGTTGAAGATGAGGTAGAAATGCTCGCCCGTGCCGACGTTCTGCGACCCCTTGAACATCATGTGCTCGAAGAGGTGGGCGAAGCCTGTGCGACCCTGGCGCTCGTTGCGCGAGCCGACGTTGTAAGTGATCGCGAGCGCGATGACCGGCGCGCTATGATCCTCGACCGTGATGACGCGCAGGCCGTTCTTCAGCTTCGTTTCCTTGAAGGCGACGCGGACGCTGCCCTCCTTCGGCACTGCCAGGATGCTGCCCGCCGAAAGAAGCGCGCACATCAGCAGGCCAACCAAAAACTGCTGCTTTGATTTCATAAAAATAACTCCTTCTTGTAGGTTAACTAAGGATATTGGAATTCGTTCTCTGGCTCATGACAGGGGCAACTCGGATTTCGGGAGGGCTGGCCAGGCAGAGAGGCCATTTCAAATCTCTCTGAACCAACTCTCCTCAAGGGAAGATACCGACTCTATTCTGCCCCTTCCGGCGCTGTCAAGCAGGCCGCAGGCCATCGGCTGAAGGCTGTGGCCTCTAAGCCTCGCGGACGCCAGCCAACCGCCGGGCTGCTCCCATCATCAAAAACCCGACCGCACAGGAAAATAGACAGACATTCCCGGCTCGGTCTCGCGCACCGTTTGACCAGTAACCCAAGGCGGCGATTTGGATTTGGAGATAACTTAAAAACGAGAGTCTTCACGATTTCTCTCGCCAGCCAGCGGACGGCATGTATAATTGAACGTAAATCACCAAAATTTTGTTTCCAACGGACTTCAGTTTATGAAGAAAATTCGCTTTCTCTCTCCCGGCGCTTTAGCGCTCGCGACCATTGCAATGCTCCTCGGCCTGCTGTTTTCGGCCAGTGTGCAGGCTCAAACTACGGGGCGCGCTCGCTTCGATGTCACCAGTTACCGCATTGAGGCGCAGCTTGTGCCCGATCAGCACACCTTGCGCGCGGGCGCTGAAGTGACTTTTACGCCGCTTGACCCGGCGCGTTCCGTAGTCTTCGAGCTAAACGGCTCGCTCAAAGTCGAATCAATCGAGCGCAACGGCAAGCCGCTGACCAATTTTGTGCAGGACGCGGCGGGCGCGGACGCCTCAATCGGCCCGAACGTCCGCATTGACCTGGGCGAAGTCATGCCCGCAGGCCAGCCCATCACACTACGTTTTCGCTGGAGCGGCGCACTCGAATCGCCCGAAGGCGGCCCGCTGGCGACCAAGCGACTGGCCTACGTCGGCACGGAAGGCTCTTATCTGATGTACGCCGCGCGCTGGTTTCCTTTCCATGATTACGCAGCAGACCGCGCCACATCCGACATCACGATTATCGTGCCGACTGGCTTACACGTCGCCGGAACGTCAGATGAGGCGGTCGTGCCGCAGGCGGGCAAAGACGGCAACACGCGCTACCACTTCATTCATCGCCAACCCGTGCTGCCGGGTAATTTCGTCGTCGGGCAATACATCACGAAGACTCTCAGGTTCGGCAACTACGACATACAGTTTTACGCGAAGGTCGGGAGCGAAAATCGCATTGAGCGTTACGCCGAACTGATGGGCACGGCCTTGCGCGCTTACACGCAAGCCTACGGCCAGCCAGCTTTCGGCACGCGCCTGGTCGTCGCACAGATTGACGACGAGAGCCTCGACACCTACAGCGCGCTCGGCATGCTCTTTCTCGCCTCAAAACTCTTCGACCCGACGCGCCCCGTGCCGGAAGAGAGATTGCAGCGCGAAGTCGCCTTCCAATGGTGGGGGCAGACCGTGGGGCTGAAATCTTTCGACGACGCCTGGCTTTCGCAGGGGTTGGCTGAATGGAGCGCTTTCGCTCTGCGCGAAGCCACACTTCAAGGCGGCGCGCTTGACGCAGCGCAACGCGACGAGCAGGAGCGCGCCCTGACGTTCGAGCAAACGGCCTCAATTGCCCGCGCGCCCTCAGCGCTCGACGATCAATCGGCAGCCTATCAATCTATCGTCTTCTACAAAGGTGCGATGGTCTTTCGCATGCTGCGCGAGGCTATCGGCAAGGAAAAATTCAACGACTTGTTGCGCGCGTTTCTCGAACAATTTCGCAACAAGAACGCTTCGATTGACGATTTCGAGAAGCTGACCACCCAAGCTACGGGTCAGAACATGCGCTACTTCTTCGCGCAGTGGGTCGAAGGAACGGGCGTGCCGGAATTCACCTACGACTACCAGATTATCCGCACGCGCTCAGGCAAGTTTCGCACGCGCGGGACGATCAAGCAGAACTTTGAGAACTTGAAAATGCCCGTCGAGGTGATGCTTCGCTCTGAGGGCGGCGATAACCCGACGACCACGCTGCGCTTTGAAGACAAGAGCGAGGATTTCGACTTTGAATCGACGGGGCAGCCCGTCGAAGTGGTCGTTGATCCGAATAACCGGATACTCCGAATGTCCGACGACCTGCGTGTCTCTGTGGTCGCGCGGCGTGGCATCGAGCAATTTCGTGAAGGCCAGTATGCCGAAGCTCAACAGCAGTTGGAAGCCGCGCTCAAGCTGGATAGATCGAACTCGTGGGTCTATTACAATCTGGGCTTGCTCTATCTCGAACAGCGCAACTGGCAACTGGCGCTCGATGCTTTCCAATCGGCCATTGACGGCAATTTGAAACCCAACTGGGTCGAAGCCTGGTCGCACATCAAACGCGGCAACGCCTATGATGCCAGAGGCATGCGCCCGCAGGCCGTCAACGAATACAACAAGGCGATTCAGACCGGCATCAACTACGACAACTCGCAGGCCGCCGCAAAGAAATTCCTCGCCACGCCCTTTAACCCACGCGAGCAGCAAGCGCAGGAAGCCGCGACGCGCAGTGCGCAATAGAAGTAAAAAGGCAAAAGTAAAGTGAGGCGGAAGCCAGTTTCTAACTGAAACGGTTTCCGCCTCACTTTTGCCTTTGACCTTTGCCTAAGCTACTTCTTTAGCAAAGTGTATGACAGGCACGCTTATTGTTCGGGCCTTACGCCATCGCCTGGCATTTCCTGTGAGAGCGGCAATCTGTTGTCCGACATCTGCTTTGACGACTTTCTCCCCGCACTGCGGGCATACCCCTGTCGGTACATCTTCGATGACGAGCAGCTTACCTTTAATCCAGAAGTCCTGCTTGATTCTTTTCTCTTCCATTCGCTCGCCGCAGATGTGGCATTTGCCGTAGTCGTACTTGGTTACGTGGTTACTCATATCTTTATTCCAGAGCGTAAGTCGTGATGAAAAGCAGCTTGCCCGTCTCTTTGATTCGGCAGATGACTGCGACTTGCCGACCATTGGTTGCTGTTCCCACCACTTCATAGCGTGCGCCGCGTGGGTCGCGCGTGAAACGCCGCCGAATTCGACCATTAGTTACAGCCATTTCAATGTCTGCAAAGATTAACCCATCATCTGCCATTTCCTCAAAGAAGTGAGGAACCGCGAACTCGTATTGCTGATCCCTCACCTTCTCGCGGATAATTTCGATGATTGTCACGGGCTAAGAAATAGCAGTAGCGAGTGACAAGTAGCAAGCAAGAATATCTAGCTTACCTACTCTTGTCACCGATTTTGATAAATCTCTCCGCCAGCGGCGACGAATTCCGCAGCCTTTTCTTTCATCCCCGTTGCCAGCGCCGCCTGCTCGTCCAGCTTTTTCTGCGCGGCGTATTCGCGTACGTCCTGCGTGATTTTCATCGAGCAGAAGTGTGGGCCGCACATTGAGCAGAAATGCGCGAGTTTTGCGCCCTCCTGCGGCAGGGTTTCGTCGTGATACTCGCGCGCGACTTCCGGGTCGAGCGCGAGGTTGAACTGGTCTTCCCAGCGAAACTCGAAGCGCGCTTTCGATAAGGCATTATCCCTGAACTGCGCGCCCGGATGTCCTTTGGCGAGGTCTGCGGCGTGTGCGGCGAGCTTGTACGTGATGACGCCGTCTTTGACATCCTTCTTATTGGGCAGCCCCAGATGCTCTTTCGGCGTGACGTAGCAGAGCATGGCCGTGCCGAACCAGCCGATCATCGCAGCACCTATCGCCGACGTGATATGGTCGTAGCCGGGCGCGATGTCCGTCGTGAGCGGCCCCAAGGTGTAGAAGGGCGCGTCCTGACAAATCTCAAGCTGCTTGTCCATGTTCTCTTTGATGAGATGCATCGGAACATGCCCCGGCCCTTCGATCATCACCTGACAGTCGTGCTCCCAGGCAATTCGTGTGAGTTCTCCGAGCGTTTCCAATTCCGCGAACTGTGCCTCGTCGTTGGCGTCGGCGATAGAGCCGGGACGTAGGCCGTCGCCCAGAGAAAACGACACGTCGTAGGCCGCCATGATCTCGCAGATTTCACGAAAGCGCGTGTAGAGAAAACTCTCTTCGTGATGAGCGAGACACCACTTGGCCATGATCGAGCCGCCGCGCGAGACGATTCCGGTCGTGCGCCTGGCAGTCAAAGGAATGTAGGGCAGTCGCACGCCAGCGTGAATCGTAAAATAATCAACTCCCTGTTCGGCCTGCTCCAGCAGCGTGTCGCGGTAAATCTCCCACGTTAATTCTTCAGCCTTGCCTCCGACTTTTTCGAGCGCCTGGTAAATCGGCACAGTCCCGATGGGCACGGGCGAATTCCGTATAATCCATTCGCGCGTAGCGTGGATGTTCTTGCCCGTAGACAAATCCATCACCGTGTCTGCGCCCCAGCGTGTCGCCCAGCGCATCTTCTCGACTTCTTCTTCGATAGAGGATGCGACCGCGCTGTTGCCGATGTTCGCGTTGATCTTGACGAGGAAGTTGCGGCCAATAATCATCGGCTCGGATTCGGGGTGATTGATGTTCGCCGGAATAATCGCGCGCCCGCGCGCCACCTCATCGCGCACAAATTCGGGTGTGACGAACTGTGGAATCGCCGCGCCGAAGCTCTCGCCCCTGTGCTCGTGAAGCAAAGAATCTCTGTCTTCATTGCCGAGCGCCGCAAACGCAGCCTCGCGCCCCAGATTCTCGCGGATAGCGATGAACTCCATTTCGGGCGTGATGATTCCGCGACGAGCATAGTGCATCTGCGTCACGCACCTTCCGACGCGGGCGCGAAGCGGCGCACGGCGTAAGCCCGGAAACTCTTCGAGCCGTCCTTTATCTTTCCCGCGCGCATACTCTTCCGCTCCGACGGTCAAATAGCCGTTGTCTTCGGGCTGCACCTCGCGTCCTACGTACTCTTCAACATCATCGCGTCCCACGATCCATTCGCGGCGGAGCGCCGAAAGTCCTTCGCGCACATCCGCGCTAAGCTGCGAGTCGCCCCACACGCCGCTCGTATCGTAGACGCGCACCGGCGGATTCTCTTCCACACGCCCGTCAAAATTCTTCGTCACGTTCTGCGTGATCTCGCGGAACGGAACGCGCACGCCCCCTTGTGTGCCTTCAACATAAACTTTGCGCGAGTTTGGCAAGCTCACCTCGTCGCTGCGTTTCTCATTGGTTGTGCTCATAACTTTTCCGTAGCTTTCTAGCCCAGCTCAAGCGGGCTTGAAAAAGAAAGACCGTTCCACACACTATGAAGGGATGGAACGGCCTCTCTCTGGTTTCTCCCTTCGGCGGTACTAACCGCATCAGGTTCAAGGGGTCTCACAACGCTTGTGACTCTCAGCCTCGACTCTTCGCGAAGCTCCCCCGAAAACTTTTTATCTGAATCAGAGTTTACTACAAATAGCGTTGACCGGCACTACAAGTCAGGATTAAGTGGATTTTAAGTCAGGCGAGTTGACCCGCTTCTACGTCCGTAGCTTCCCGCCAGAATTTGTACGCCGCGCCGGTTATGCTCTCCACGTCGCCGTCGTTGGGCATCAGCAGTTTCGGCATTGCCGACTTCTCGAACATCTCGGCGAACTGCTCCTGCTCGTACATAAAATACTTGTGAAGTTCCTCGTCGGTGCGTCCGAACTTAGACATGTAGTTGCGCAAGAAAGACCAGGTAGTTCTCGACTCGATTGATCGCTCCCACACGACCTCTGCTCCCGCTTGAAGAACCAGCAGCCTGCATCCCAGGTGAGCGAGCCGACGGTCAAATGCCGCGACATCCTCCCACGTCAGGACACCTGGGCGGAGACAATGCGTCAAGTGCAGCGTGTCTATCAGGACAAAGCACGACTGTCGCCGGTGATCCTGCACGCTTTCAGAGAGCCATTCGATGATGCTGAGGATGCGCTCAAGGTGGTTGAGATTATCATTGACGGTGAGAGTTCCCGCGTCTTCAGCCGTTGCCAGCGGGCCGAGGGTGTGAGCCTGACAGAGATGCACAAACGTTCGGGTTTGCCTGATCGCGGCGGAGTTGACGTGGCGGCGGATGAGAGCATCAATCAGGGTGGATTTGCCGATGCCGGGTATGCCTTCGACGAGCAGCGCATTGAATGGCGCTATCGAGTCTGCTCCCATAATTCCGGCCTCGAAGATAAGAACAATGCTGAAGCGTGGGCAAGGCAGTGCTGGCTTAATGCCGCCCAGTGCCTCAGGCGCTCGCCTGCCCCATGCTTTTCAGCTTCCCTAAAAACTTCCGGCGAAACTTGGCGACCTTGGGCGCGACCACCATCTGGCAATACGGCTGAGAAGCGTTCTGTGCGTAATACTCCTGATGATAATCCTCTGCCACGTAGAACTCCGTGGCGGGCGCGATCTCCGTCACAATCGGCGCATCCCAAATTCCTTCCGCGTTCAATTCACTGATGGTTCTTTCGGCAATCTCCTTCTGCTC
>JAVHVE010000075.1:0-113940 GCA_032160705.1 Acidobacteriota bacterium
CGAGTGCGACGCAGCAGGCGTTGTTTGCCGCGCAGGCTGACCCGAAAGTGAAGACTGGCGCTTCGCAGACCGGGACACGAGTCTTTGGTGTCACCGAAGATGGTGTCATGCGTGGTGAAGTCGGCACCGATGCCAAGACAGACCGTGCCGGTGTTGTGGCTATGTCTGCCCTGGGCAACTAAGACTTAACGCAGTAACTGTCACTTTTAACCTTTGCGGAGGTGGAAGCTTCATGAGCTTTCACCTCCGCATTTTTTTTGAGCCGGAATCTTCCGGTGATGTTGATTGAACGCTGCTTGTGGGCAATCGTTCGATCCTGCATTCATTCATCCGTAGATGGCTTTGAGCGTAATCGCTTGATGTGTGAGCGGCGCGCCTTCTCTTCGAGTGTGCGGTTTTTCGCGCTGCGCGGGACGCGCGTCGGCACTCTCTGTGCAGGACGATGGTTTAATTGCGCGACACGCTCGCGTAGCTTTTGCAGGCAGAGCGATTTATTCCGGTGCTGGCTACGCTCCTCGCGCGAGGTGACGACTACGCCCGAAGGCAAGTGCCGGAGTCGGACAGCCGTTTCCGTCTTGTTGACGTGCTGGCCTCCGGGGCCGCTTGAGCGAAAGGTGTCCACCTCGCATTCTCGCAGCAAGTCTTCGTCCGCTTCCGGCAATCGGATCATCTTCACCTCACCGTCGAGTTGGAGAATCCAGCCCGTTATCATACTATCAATAAACCATCAGGAAGGGTTTGATAAATGAAACGGAAAGTTATCAAAACGGAAGACGAGTGGCGACAGCAACTCACACCGGAGCAATACAGGATAGCCCGCCAGAAAGGGACGGAGCGCCCCTTCACGGGCAAGTATCACGATTCAAAAGAAAGCGGCGTCTATAAATGTGCGGCCTGCGGCAATGAGCTGTTCAGCTCCGACGCGAAGTTCGACTCAGGCTGCGGCTGGCCGAGCTTTACTGCCCCGACGTCAGAGGACAACGTCCGCACCGAAGTTGATGCGAGCCACGGGATGGTTCGCACAGAAGTTTTGTGCGCGAGTTGCGAGGCTCATCTCGGCCACGTTTTCGACGACGGCCCGCGCCCGACAAATCTGCGCTACTGCATCAACTCCGTCGTGCTCGATTTAGACAAAAATGACGAATAAGAAAGTGGAGCTGAGAGCGGCTTTGCCCTGGCACACACGGGTAGAAAGTCACCGCCGGGGCAGGCTTGAGACGCCGACCCTGGGATTTATGAATCCCGGTTTCCCACTCATCCGCCGATGACATTCCGGGATCAGGGACAAACGGTTCTTATTGCACAGCTAAAAACTCGCAAATCTTATCGTTCAAATCCTCTGCGGCGGGCGCATCGTAATTGCCGACTACAATCACCGTGTAGCTGCCATCCCAAAACATTTGCAGGCTGGAATTAACACCCGAACTCTCTCCGCCGCCGCTCATCCCACGAATTTCTTTGCCGTTGACGGTTCTGGCGGCAAAGCCGTAAGCGTATTTTGCGGGTCGCGGTGCGCCCGTCATTTCTACTTTTCCGCTCGTCACCGTTTCGGTCAAGTCCGCGTTGATGAGTTGGTGGCGGCGCAGGGCTTGAGCGAATCTCAGTAGATCGGGTGCGGTTGAATAGCCACCGCCCGCGGAATTTCCTTTGAACGGAATAAACATGATGTTTGAGCGGCGCGGGTCAATTCCGAATGGGTCTTCCGCCGCGTCGCGCAGATAACCGACGGCGAGATTGGGGACAACCTCGTTCAGTTCGTAGTAGCCGGTCTCATTCATTCCGGCAACCTTGAAAATGTGATTTCGGACGTAATCGAAATAACTCTCGCCGGAAAGTTTCTCAATGACCAATCCCAACAAGACGTACCCGCTATTGCTGTACCCCCAGCGCGAACCCGGCTCGAAGAGCAACGGTTCATTAGCAATGATTGGCAAATAATTCGCCGTGTCTTTAAAATTTTCACGGTGCGCTCGAAATTCCGGGTTGAAAATAAAATCGCCGGTTCCGGCTGTGTGCGTCAGCAGTTGATGGATCGTGATTTTTTCTGCCAGTTGCTTATTCGGAAAATCCGGCAAGACTTTGGCGAGAGTGTCATTGTAGGAAAGCTTTCCCGCCTCGGCGAGTTGAGCAATCGCCACTCCCGTAAACATCTTGTCCATCGAGCCGAGATGAAATTTCGTCATCAGATTATTCGGCACACCGAAGGATTTCTCAGCCAGACCGAAAGCGCGATTAACAATAATGCGGTCGCCTTTCGCCACGAGCACGACGCCTGAAAAATGATCCATCGAAGCGCGCAGCTCGGCCTGCTGCTCGATAACCTTAACGGCCTCGCGTTCGCTTATCTTCGATTTCGGAAACCGGCTCTTCTTTTCGATTGCCGGGTCAAGCGCAGGCAAGACAAAAGTATCTGATAGTTTATCGGGCTGAGACCGGCTCGAAATGAGAACGAGTCGTGCCCAGCGATTACCCTGCCGACTTCGCACGATGATATTCAACACTCGCTCGCCTTCCGGGCTGGCGCTCATCACGTCTAACCCGTTGCTTTGTTTGAAGAGCTTTTGGAGCAGGGAAAGCCAAACCACAGGCGGAGTGTTCTTCAACGCCCCTTCCGCTATTCGAGAAGAAACGAAATTTTCCTGAGCAACTTTATCTCCGCTATTGACAGCTTCGATAAATGAGAATCCGAGTCTTCCTTGCGGTGTTTCCGCAAACTTTGATTGGTTATCATTGGTTTGCTGCCCAAACGCGGCGGCGGCAGTCAGGCGGATAATTAAAAGTGTCAGGGTAAATAAAATAGCTCGACTGTGTTTCATTTTTCTCCTCGCACCCGTGAATCCTGAGACAGCACATTTTTACGCGCAAGCAGTAGGCAAAAGTTTCACTCTTTTTGAGACTGGGCGTTGAGACAAGAGCTTTTTGATTTCAAGGAAAATTATTGCAACCTCAACCCTTGCGTTCACCCTTATCGCAGGGAAGATGGAAGAAAAAGCTGGCTGCCTCCGTCTAATGTATGAACTCCAATTTTGACGAAGTCATCTTTCAAAGGTTGTTCATGAACAAACTTAATTCTCTTCTGGTTATTTGTCTGCTGACGGTTCTGACTCCAAGTTGTCAGGCGCAGCCTCAGCACACGACTCAATCCCAAAACTCCCTCTTCACACTTGCCCCCGGTTTCCCGCTCAGCATTGGAAGTCGGCCTAATGACATCGCTGTGGGCGATTGGAACAAAGATGGAAAGCTTGATATTGTCACGTGCAATGTCGGAGATACTGTCACCGTACTGCTGGGTAATAATCGTGGCGGGTTTACGCCCGCCGCCGGATCACCGATCAATGTTGTGGCGCACATAGTCGTAATCGGCGATGTCAATAACGATGGAAATTTAGACCTTGCGCTTACTGACCATGACAGCTTCGGCGTGGTGGTTTTATTAGGCACAGGCGATGGTAGATTCGCTGCCGCTCCCGGCTCACCTTTCATCGCCTATCAGGGTGGTAAGCCACATAATCACGGGCTCGCGCTGAATGACCTCAACTCGGACGGCAATTTGGACATCACCACGTCTAACCAAAATGACAACAGCGTTTCGGTCTTGTTAGGCAATGGCAGAGGCAGCTTCGCTCCCGCAAAGAGTTCTCCGTTCGCCGTCGGACGTGCGCCGTATCCTCATGTCGTAGGTGATGTGAATGGTGACGGCAATCTGGACATCATCACCCCCAATGTCGGCAGCAATAACGTCACGGTCTTGTTGGGCAATGGCAAAGGCAGCTTCACAGCCGCAGCGAACTCACCTTTTGCAGTCGAAACTCGCCCATATTATGTTGCCGTCGGGGATGTCAACGGTGACGGCAAACCTGATTTGATGACGACGCATGATGACATTAACCTGATGAGCACTCTGTTGGGTGATGGGCGTGGTGGATTTACCGCTGCACCGGACTCGCCGCTTGACCTCGGGCGTCGCGCTTACAAATTGGTCGCGGCTGATGTCAACAGAGATGCTGTAGTGGACTTGATTATTGGAACTGAGGCCAGTAATTCCGTGACAGTGTTGTTGGGCAACAAAGGCGGCGGCTACACGCCTGCCGCAGGTTCTCCGTACAAGGCTGGAGGAAATCCAAGAGTAGCTATCGGTGATGTGAACGGTGACGGCAAGCCCGACATCATTGCAGCCAATAATGGCTCCGGTGACATCACTGTCTTGTTAAGCAGATAGAAAGCGAAATGGAAGGGCGCGGCTGCGGTGGATCTTTGAGCCTTTCCTGTCCCTCGGCGAGCCAGGGCAAAATGAAAAGGGGCAAGCTCTCGCTCGCCCCTTCTAATGCTGACCCAAGCCACCCGTTTTAGCTGTTGGTAATTGCTCTCACTGCTGCCCGGTCAAAACAACCTGCGCTTGCATGTTGATCTCGCTGGCATATCCTGCGGCGACGACATATTTATCGCACTCGCTCGGCGCGTAAACATCGTTGCCTTTGTTCTGATCTTTGAATGCTGCCATTGCAGTTGTCCCGCGCTGGCATTCATAACAGTCGGCAAGCCCCAGCGAATGTCCGATTTCATGCGTCATCAAACTCGTTAGTGCGTTCAGGTCTGTGACAACCGGGCTGATGGTGAGTGTCGCACGCATCACGCCGTTTGACATTGAATAGAACCTGAGCTGACCCAGCCTGTCCTTCCCCTTCGGAATATTACGCAGCACAGTAATGCTCGCGTTATCTTCCGTGACGTTCTCACGTTCACCGCCAATAGTGAAAATGATGCGAGAGTCTATCTCCTTCAGAGCGGTATTCCAGTTATTGACAGCACGAGAGAACGCTGCTGTCTCTTCATTGCTGAAATTGCTCTTCAGGTAATAGATTCTGACGCGCGTGTTCGACTTCCAGCGCCAACCGAGAGCTTCCGTCGAAGTCTTACCCGGTCGGCACTGCTTCGGCATGGTCGCGCCACCACTTACCTTACCAGCCGTACTCGCGGCAGCGGCGGTGGTGATGGTCTGTCCTGTCCAAAGTACGAGGGAGAGACAGGAGACGACAAAGAGACTGCAAAGGAATGGCCTCATCTTATTCAGTACCACTGTAGTCCTTACCGTCAAAGGAAGAGTGATGATTGACTTAACGCAGTGATGCCAGGCTGACGTTATTAACGGAGCGCATGGTGACGGCGACATAGCTGCGTGCTGCGCCGCTGCGTTTGACTTCATAATTGCTCGCCAGCTTGAAGACAGCGGTCTGCCCCGGCTTCAGGAGGACGATGGCGTCATAGTCCACATTCCTCTGACCATTATTCACGAACCAGGACAGCAAGCTAACGCGGTAATAACCACTCTCACGCGCCAGGCCTTCGTAAACATTGATTTCCGTTTTCCGATCAAGAGCGCTGAGGTTGTTCGACGATGACAGGCTCGCGTTAACCATTCTTCCTTGAGCATTGACGGAGCCATGCTCAAGATTCAGCTCGGCTACCTCGCCTAAATACGATGTGGCCGACCGCTGCTTCCTGATACTTGCCAGGCCGTCTCTCTCCAATGTTTCAAGCTTGGCGACGAACTGGTTGGTGCTCAAGTTCAGGTAACTGGCGCTGCGATTGAGCCCGGCTTTTTCAGACATGAACGCGTTGGCATCATCTGTCGTGAAGTAGGTAATCTCGATTTGAGACTGAAGGGTCTTATTGACCGCCAACACGGGACGGCTGCCGTACGTCTCGCCGATTGGGCATGACTGTTGTGCGTTGGCTGTCAGCGCATTGATTGAAGTGAGGGCGAGTAGTGCCAGGGCGGCAACGAAGAATTTCTTTCTCATCATAGTATCTCCTTATGGTACTGGTAGGCGAATGTTCTCGCTGCTTCACCGCGAGACTTCCGGTTCTTGCGAGCCCGCTTTTCTTCGGGTGGCTAGAGGTTAGGGATGACCGCGTTCAAGATCAGAGCGCGGATAGATGCAGCAATCGGTGACGGCTAAAGTTCGACAAGGGAGAGCGACACGAAAGCGAAAAAACTTTCTCCTCCGCGAACAGCCATCTTCCGAGACGAGAAGAAGTCGCCGGGAAATTTATATTGTCTGATTTAGAATAGAAGGAAATGGTAAAAGAAGAGGAATCATCAACACAGAGAGGGGGCGCTCTTGACGTGAATGATTCCAGCCGTGACTTCCCGTAAGCTGCCGGGTGAGAAGCTAAGGGCAGCTATTCGGGAATATAACTCCACTGGCGAGCAGTGGACGAGTTTGAAGTCCCGACTCTTTCCAATTGCCTTCGGCAACCAGACAATCTCTTCTTAGCGGCGCGCTTCATATCGAAGCACCCAGCAAGAGAGACTCACGGCTTTGCGTCCCCACCTCACGGCAGGTTTGCCTTTATCGTATGCAACCGTCGTGTAAAGATCAGCGCCGCCTTTAATTGCCGAGAGGCATCGGCGACGTTTATATTAAATAGTGTTTAGCGATGTTTGTCAAGAGCTTTATCTAAAAAGGGGCGCTCTGTCAGGTCGCGCCCTTTAACTACAGCTTTATCCCCTGTTTGGCCTCATTTTCAGGGCAGTCTTGCGGCCCATGCTCGAAGGAATCTTGAACAGAGCTATGGGATTCTTTCAACTGATCGCCCGTTCCAGCCTCAACGTCCGCTTGGAAAAGATCATCCTCAATTCAAAATTTGACGAACTCAAATTTGGTGCGGAAACTGAGACCCGGGCTATTGTAGAACGTCCCGAACTGCTCACTAGCGAGATTGTTTTGCACGTCGCGAGGATTCCAGTGATTGGTGATGTTAAAGATGGTCAGCCCCAATCGGCCTCTGTACTTCTTGCCGCGAAAGGGAATCGCCACGCCCTTCGTCACCTGCAAATCGAGCGTCAGGAATTGCGGGAAGCGCCCGCCGCCGCCTCTCGGACCGACGTAGTTCTGATTCTCGTCCAGAAGTGAATAGGGGAAGCCGCTGCGCCAGTCTAGAACCGGCGTCAAGACGATGTTGCGAGGCAGGCCAAAATCTCCCCAGAAGAGCAGACGGTTGGGCACGTCGAACGGTTGCCGCCCGTACTCGTTAGGGCGAATTACCGGACGCCTGAGATTGCCAAAATAGGTATTGAAGTCGTTCAGGTCGCCGCGCGCCTGTGAATGCACGTAGGCCAGAAAGATGTTTCGCCTCTCTTGCAGGCGCAGCCGCGCCACAGCCTGCAACTCGCGGTAGCGCGAACGGCCTGTGTTCTGCAAAAGGAGTAAGCCTCCGCCCGATTGCCGCACGGGTTCGATGATGAAGTCGCGCCGCGTGTGGCGTTCCTCGTAGCCAAGACGCAGGAGCAAGCGCGGCGTGACTGCGTGATCCACCTGCACGTTCCAGGCAATGCTGAGAGGATTCTTGAAATCATTAGGCGCGGTATTACGGAAGAGCCGCGCCCCGTCGGCGACCGTCAGGCCGTCGCTGCCGAAAGTGGTCACAAGCAGGCTCGGATACTGCTCAAAAGCGCCGAGGTTCAGCGGTATCTTGTCGTAGAAGAGGCCGGCGGCGCCGCGCACGACCGTTTTCTCGGAGGCAGACGGTAACAGCGCGAAGCCGAAGCGCGGGGCGAAATTGTTCTCTCCACCGATCTGATCGCGGTCGTAGCGCAACCCTAAGTCGAGCGTCAGGCGCTTGCCCACTCCCCACTTGTCCTGCGCGAAGGCGGAGTATTCGCTCTGGCGACGTTGCAGCGCTCCGCCCCCGATGAATTCAATTAGTTGACTGGTCGTGCCATCGGCGCGGACGACGCGCACTGAGTTGTCGGTGTCAGTGCCTCGCAGGGCAGCGTGGCTGAAGTTGAAACCAGCTTTAAGCGCGTGTGACCCGCGCCACTGATGCGGCGAAAAGTTATAAACCTCTAACCATTCGTAGCGCCGACTCTCGCGGTGCTGCCGGTCGAACCAGCCGCCAAAATTCCTGTCGGGCGTGATCCGGTATGGCTCGCCGCTATTGCCGAAGATGTCTGCGTCAAACTGCTTGACGCTGAAGCTCGATTGCAGAAGTGCGCCGCCCTTGAATGTGGCCTGCTCGTTGAGTGCAAAGAACCAGCCGCGCTGGTGGATGTTGGCAGTCGTGTCCGCCGGGTTGAAAGTGTTGAGATTGAAAAAATCCAGCTTCTGCGGAAAGACCGAGAGACTGGCGGCCAGCCGGTTGGTTGAGTTGATGTTGTAATCAATACGGGAGAACGAATCAAAGCTCTCGCGCTGGATGTCACGCTGCTTCTCGGAGAGATTTTTCAGGCTCGGCACGTAGGTGCGAACGAAGCGGTATTCGAAACTCTGAAAGAAGAAAAGCTTGTCTTTCACGACGGGGCCGCCGACGGCCACGCGTGGCGTCACCGCTCCGATGCCGAAGATTTTACCGTCGCGCAGGCGCGGGCGCGGCAAAACGCCCGACACCAGATACCGCCATTTGTTCGTGCCAGAGCGCGTCTCAATGGTGGTGACCGCGCCGGTGAATTTCCCATACTCGGCGGAATAAGGGTTCGAGTAAACCTGAACTGTCTCGACGGCTTCGAGCGGCAATTCTATCGCGGGACTGCCCGTCGCTGGGTCGGTCACGTTGAGGCTGGAGACGAGGATACCGCTCTGGCTCGGGCGCGTCCCCTTGATGTTGATCGTGCCGTCAGGCCCGCGCACGACGCCCGGCAGGAGCGGCAGCGCATCCTGAAATTTCTGATCCACGAGTGGCGCGTCGCGCAAGGTCGCGCTCGTGACCACGCCCGGCGTGCTCGACTCGGTCTTGCTGGCTTCAGTTGCATCCTCGACCACCGTCACCGTCTCGCTAAGCGCAACGGGTTGCAGCAGGAGATTCAATTCAAGGGTCGCCTCGATCTGCACGCTGACCTTCTGCTCGTATTTTTGAAAGCCCTGCAACTCAACCGAAACGACATAGTCGCCCGCCACAAGCCCCGTGAAGTCGTACACGCCCTCTTCGTCACTGACGGCCTGGAGCGTTTTGTCTGCCAGTGGAACGCCGCGCAGTTGCACCACGATGCCGGGGAGTAGCTTGCGCCGATCAGGTGTGTTGGCTACGACCTTCCCCTTAATACTGCCGCTCTGCATCGCGATGGCGGCGCGCGTGTCGGTCGCCCCCCCGGCGGCGATAAAGAGCATGATGAAGGCCACCGCTAACAAGACGATGGGAAGCCGAGAGCAGCGACTTGAGCGTGAGTGAAAAAGGTTAAGATTGGTGAAGAGCATGGGCTTTAATCCCCTGGTTCATCGCGCGCGCGCTAGTTCACGGCGCGCGTCTGCTAAGACTAGGAAGCCTCTGAGTAAGAGTTTGCTTTCAGTTTATCAATGGGCGAAATACATGACGCCGGAATTGAGTTGCCGCCTGATGATAATGACAATTTTAGATGCGTCGCACAAGCATCATGGAAGCTCGGCGGCACTCAGCGTCTAAGTTCCCAGAAGTTCGGAGCATCCTAAATCCTCATAGGCCATCATGGCTCTTTCTAAATTGCTCCACCATAAAGACGGACTTCTCCCGTGAGACCATTGGATAGCCGGAACATTTAAGTTTCTGATAACCGACCATCGGTAATCGTTCAAGCAGTCGTCCCAGGTGTAGTTTTCGATGCCATGCGCCAGTAAACCATCATAGTACCGCCGCAGGAGATTAAGTTCCGACGCAGCCCTGCGCTCTCGATCCCAGCCGAGAGCCATCATGAAAGCTAAATCTCTCGCACCCATATCAATATGCCAGAGACTCCAATCAAACATACAGGTTCGATATTGGCTCGTGTCGCGAGGATAAAGAAAATTCCACCAGTGAGCATCCCCATGAATAACGGTGAGCCTCTTTGCGCCGGTCAGGTGTTTCCAGGGCTGATGCGATGACGCGAGAATGCGTTCATATGCTTTACGTTGCCGGGCAGAAAGTTTATCACCTAAGAAATCAATAAACTTGATAATGTTTTTTTCTGTCGCGCTGATGAAATCCTTTAACTCCTGTTCAGCGAAAAGAGTCCCAATATCTTTTCCAAGCCGAGGATGCTCCCACCAGTAAGCATGCAACTCTATCAGGCAATCCACAGCTAATTCGCAGTAACTTTGCGCAGGCGTCAGCGGCGGCTCTGTTTGAAAATGGGTTTCGGATAAGTCGTCCAGCAGCAAATGTATTCTGCCGGAATCGGGCGAGTAAGCAGCTTCGTAGCAGCGAATGAAAGGCGGGTCAGGCATGACATGGGCGACCGCCTTGTAAAACTCCACCTCTTTCCCCTGGAGTTCTGAGGCTAGCGCTTGCGGCAAATCCGGTCTGGAGATTTTCAGGAATAAACTGGATGGGACAGAGGCAGCAGCATCGGCTGAAAACTGAAGCTCAAGGCGAGCGACAACGGACAGCGCTAATGTTTTCGTTAACCTGTTATGGACGCTGATTACTTTGCCTTGATGAAGATAACCATTCTCATGAAGGACGCTTGTGAGCCACCGAGGGGTCACCTGCGCCAGATCAGTTATCACGTCAGGCATCTAACTCATCTCCAAGAGATTCTCCTTATTGATTCCTTTTGTTTTCCACAATCGCCAGGCTAATGAGGATTGCCGCGATGATGATCGCCCCGGCTAGAAACAGGGTGTGACCGAAGGCTTGCTCAGACCTGCCGCTCATTAAGTAGCCAACTATTAAACAACCGATGGCGAGCGCCGCTGCTAATGCTCGGACAATATTCATATGGTCTGCTGATTCCTGCTCGACTCTGATGATTTGTCAGGCCGCGCACACCTTGGCGAGCGACTCCGCCCATTTGCCCATCACTACCTCACCGTACATCTGCTGCTCTTTCTGCCTGCGAATCGCGCATGCCCTGCGGAATGCTCCCCGCTCGCCATATTTGGTGATGGAGACTGAGGTTCGCCCCTTCTTCTCTCTCCCGGCATTCCACGAAACTTCATACACTTCGTTCAGGTAAACCGTGCCGTCTTTACCCGTGTACTTCTTCACCACGCGCCGCACGCCGACGACCCCGCTCTTGTTTCGCGGATTGTTGCCCACAATCACCCAGTCCGTTCGCGGCTTACCCAATTTCTGCTCCAGTTCATTGCGGCACGCGATGGCTTTCTCAAGGGCTGCTTCTTTGCCTCCATTCTTGAGGTCGCTGATGAATTTAGACTTGGTGACATTATTCAACCTGACCCGGATATACCACCCGTGCATTTTCTTCTGCGGGCTATCAATGCGGCTGATGCCCTTGTAACCAGATTTCGCCATAGAACTCCTTTGCCGGAGCCTCCTTTAAAGTTTGCCGGATTTGTGTAGCTAAGAAGTTAACCTATCATCGTTAATTTTTCAAAGGGCATGGGCGAGACAGCCTCAATCTGCGAGCTAATACCGGGTTGCAAAATAACAGAAGGTCAATGACGAACCACTAACTCACACGAAGCTACACGAAAAGACCTGCTGCTTGGTGCTCTTTCGTGTGAGTTAGTGGTTCGTCTCCTTCCACTCTGTTGATGGCGACTCGGTATCAGACCTCTCAGGACATTTACGGACTAACCAGGCCTTTCTTGAGATTGCGCTGCCAGGCTTCGTAATTCCTGATCCTTCGCTTGGCCTGCTTGCGTGTCAGGTTCAGTTGACGCGCGACATAATCAATGCGCTCGGTTCTATCTTTCTTCTTGTCGTAAGCGATACCCGGCGCTTCCAGATACAGGTCATAAGCACGAGTCCACTCAGCTTTGATTTCAGGTGTGGCCTGTGTGCCACGCAGTTCAGGCATGTTTCCAGTTACTCCTCTAGATGAATAGAATCAAATTGGTGGGATTCTACAAACTACGATTTAAGAATTATCTCTGATCTCTTGCAGCGTCTCAGGTGGGAGTTCATGCACGCGCCACATATACCAGCTTGCCACTGACCTAAAGGGCCTCCATCGCTCTCCATAATGTAACAACTCTTGAGGCTTCGGCAACTCTTTTCTTCCATACACGAGCGAAAAACCTTTGCGAACCGCGAAATCACCGAGAGGGAGAACGTCCGGGCGACCCAATCTGAAGATCAGGAGCATCTCGACTGTCCAGCGCCCGATGCCCCGCACACCGGTGAGATGCTCTATAATCTCTTCATCACCCATTCGCCGCAAGCGCGCGAGACTGGGAATAGTTCCGTCAAGAGTTTTGACGGCGAGGTCTTTCAGCGCCGCCAGTTTAGCTCCTGAGAGCCCGGCGCTACGCAGCCGCTCTTCCGAAGCATCAAGAATATCCTGCGGATAAAGTCTCTTCTTTCCGAAGAGAGCCAGCACGCGCTGGTGAATTGCCCCCGCCGCATTGCCGTGAAGCTGCTGGTAGATGATGTTTCTCGCCAGAGCTTCAAACGGATTATGCAGTCGTCGAATCTCCATCGTGAATGGCCCCGCCATCTCTATCAATCTGGCGAGAGCGGGGTCTACTGTCGAGAGATGATGAACGGCCTCATCTGGATCGTAGTCGAAGCCATCCCGTTCACTTCCAGCGCTCTTTTTCTTTCTTGCCGTCATTGTCAATGTAACGTAATAGATGAATCCTATGTTCAGTCGAATGAAGGAAGCAATCCGTACGTGCCGGTTCGAGCGAATTGCCTGAGAGCAGCACTTTCATCGCTGAAGGCCGACGCGCTGCACGAGGGCGGCGAAGCGCGGGTCTGAGCGGAGCGGATCGAGAAACGGGTCAACCTGAAGAATGGTCATTCTCGAAGCATGATCCTGGTAGCTTTTCTCCAGCCATTGAAATGCCTCGTCGCGCTCGCCCAGTCCAGCATAAAGGATGACAAAGTTGTATGCCGGAACGTAATTCTGATTTGACATCTCCTGCAACTGGTCAAGGATTCTCAAGGCTTCCTCGCGCTTGTCCGACGCGGCGTAAGCGTGACCGAGCAGCGCCAGCACGTGCGGGTCATTATTCAATTGACGCGCCTTTTGATATTCAATGATAGCTTCCGGCAAAGAGCCTTTCATCTCATAAGCCATGCCCAATTCATAATGGGCATAGTAAAAACTCTGATCCATCTCTATCGTCTTCCGCAATTGCTCGATAGCTTGATCGTACTGGCGTGAGTAAAAGTAAGTGTCGCCTAAATCGGCGTTGACAATCAACGAGAGCGGGTCAAGCTCCTGCGCCCGCTTCATCTCTGCGATGGCCTCATCGAATTTCCCCGTATACAGCAAATTTTGATTGCCGTACCAGTGATGAGCGGTCGCGTAATTCGGATTCAGTTCAATGGCTCGCTTGAATTCACGGCTTGATTCAGCCGCTTTCCACTCATACGCAAAAAGCTCAAGTCCGAGCGCGGCGTGCGCTTCGGCGAGACTGTCATCAAGCTCAAGGGCGCGCAGGGCAGCCTTTTTAGCTTCGGGGTAAGACTCCTGCGGGGTGGCGACGGAGTAACCTGGAAACAGGACGTAAGCGTCTGCCAGCCCCGCATAAGCCAGCGCGTAGTTAGGATCGCGCTCGATGGCTTGATTAAAATATTCGATTGATTTTTTGAGCCCCTCATTCGTCCGCTTGTTCCAGAAGTAACGCCCTTTGAGGTAGAGGTGATAGGCCTCGGCATTTTCCGTGTAATGCTTGGTCACGCGGTTCTGCACTTCGCCGGAAATCTTCGTGCGTAAGCTTGATGAGATTTCCTGCGCAATATCGCGCTGCACGGCGAGCAGGTCTGAGACCTTGCGCTCATACTGTTCGCCCCAGAGCTGCTTGTTGTCGCGCACGTCAACCAGCTCTGTGCTGATGGTGAGTTGGTCGCCGCGTTGCAGGATTCTGCCCACGAGAACTGCGCGCACTCCCAACTCTTTCCCGACAGCCACGGGGTCTGTCTCTCTTCCTTTGTAGCGGAAGACGGAGCTGCGCGCGATGACCCGGAGATTCGGCAGTTCCGTCAGGCTGTTGATGATGCTTTCCGTCAGGCCGTCCGAGAGGTATTCCGATTCGGGGTCGCGGTTCTGGTTGACGAAAGGCAGGACCGCGATTGAGTCAAATGCCGCGCTCTCTCTTTGGAAGTAGTGTAGATAGACGAAGCTCGCAATCGTGATGAGCAAGAGCAAGCCGATGAGAAATGCGGCACGATTTCGCTTGAGATGGCCAACGAAATACTCTGCGCTTGAGGCACGATGCAAAGTTCCGGTTTCCGCCGCATCGCTCCCCGATTGCGTGCTGACGCTTTTTGCCGGTGCGCTTCCAGAAAGGATGGTCTGGCTGCTTGCCGCATCACGCACGACACGCTCCCGTTCAGCCACGCCCTTCAACTCATGTCTCATCCCCTCCAGTTCAATCGCCACATCCTTGATTGAGTGGTAGCGCGCTGCCGCGTCCTTTGCCAGACATTTGCAAATAATCTCTTGCAAATCGTCCGGCGCGGCGGCGTTTATCTCTTTGATCTGGGGTGTGGGCTCATACACAATCTTGTGCAGGGAATCGAGAGCATTCCTCCCCTGGAAAGCCTTTTGTCCCGTCGCCACTTCGTAGAGGAGACAGCCGAAGGAAAAAATGTCCGAGCGATGGTCTATCTCTTCCACGCGGCCTTGCGCCTGCTCCGGCGACATGTAGCCCACCGTCCCGATCACAGTGCCGGGCAGCGAGCGTTCCGTCATCAGGACGGTGGCGCTTTCGCTTGAATCGCTCGAACCCACCTGGCTCTGGACGAGCTTCGCCAGCCCGAAGTCTAAAATCTTCGCGTAGCCATCACTGGTCACCATGATGTTTTCAGGCTTGAGGTCGCGGTGGACGATTCCCACGGCGTGCGCTTTAGCCAGACCTTCGGCTACCTGTGCGAGATACTTGATGAGTTGCGCGAGCGGCGCGTGGTCGCGGTGAATCTTCTCGCTCAACGTTTCGCCGTCTATGTACTCCATCGCGATGAAGCGACGACCGTCGTCTTCTCCGATCTCATAGATGTGCGCGATATTTGGATGATTCAACGCTGCGACCGCATATGCCTCTTGCTCAAAGCGACGGAGTCTTTCTTTGCTCTCGCTGAATTCCGCCGGAAGTATCTTGAGGGCGACCGGGCGTCTGAGTTGGGTATCTTGAGCGAGATAAACTTCGCCCATCCCACCCGCACCTAGCTTCGAGAGGATTTCATAGCGTCCCAAACGCACGCCCTGGGCAATGTCCATAGCTTTCCGGTGATGAATTCTGGCGCTGATCCTGAACTGGGGAATAAAGCCTGCCTATTCTAGCCGTGTTCGGCTGAGTGCGCTAGAAGTATTGTCCAGAATAGAAGTCGCTTGTGCGGGCTTGCGCTGTTTTCATTGACACCCCACCGCACACCAGCATATCTTCCCTCTCTCTTACGTTCATGCTGAAGTAACTCCTCACACCAACATTGAAGGAGGCTCAACATGCCTAGCGGCAATCAACTCTCCAGCATCCAGCACATCGTGGTCCTGATGCTGGAGAACCGATCCTTTGACCATCTGCTCGGATTTCTCTACGCCGATCAGGGAAACACATCTCCCTCCGGCCAGCCTTTCGAGGGACTGACCGGCAAAGAATCCAACACGGACGCGAGCGGCAAGAACATCCCCGTCTTCAAAATCAAGCCGACAGACAAGAACGCTTATTTCATGCCCGGCGCTGATCCGGGCGAAGGCTACGCCGCGACCAACTCCGAACTCTTCGGCAACGTCAATGCTCCGACGCCTGCGACAGCCACCAACAAAGGATTCGTCAAGGACTTCTCTTATACGCTCAAGTGGGAGGCGAAGGAAAAATGGGAAATCCTGCCGGGGACAGTTGCTCAGAACATCATGGGTATCTTCACGCCTGAGATGCTGCCCGTACTTTCAACCCTGGCGCGCAGCTACGCTGTCTGTGACCACTGGTACAGTTCCGTGCCAACCGAGACCATGCCCAATCGTGCATTCGCCAACGCCGGAACCAGCCAGGGACATCTGGACGACAAGACCAAGTCCTACACGGTGCAGAGCATTTTCGGCCTGCTCGATCAGAACAAAATTAGCTGGGCTATCTATGGCTACGACACGGAGCCGCTCACACGCCACAACTTTCCAGACACCACCAATGCGGACGACTCTCATTTCGGCCTCTTCAAAGATTTTCAGGCCGCTGCCGTCGCCGGAACGCTTCCCGCTTACACGTTCCTTGAGCCGAGCTGGGCTTCCACCGGCAACAGCCAGCATCCCAATTACGATGTCGCTCTCGGCGAGCAGTTGATCCACGATGTCTACTATGCCCTGTACAACAGCAAGGCATGGAATCAAACGCTCCTCATCATCACCTACGATGAGCACGGCGGCTGCTACGACCACGTCGCGCCACCATCAGGCGCTGTGCCTCCCGACAACACGACGGGCGAATTCGGCTTCGACTTCAAGCGCTTTGGCATTCGCGTGCCTGCCGTTCTGGTCTCTCCATTGATCGCGCCCGGCACAATTTTCCGCGTGCCTGCGGGGACGATGCCGCTGGATCACACCTCAATCCTGAAGACTGTGGAGAAGCGTTGGGGATTGCCTGCGCTGACGGCGCGCGACGCCGCCGCGCCAGACGTTGGCGACGTGCTCACCCTCTCGAAGGCGCGGACAGACGACCCGCTCAAGGGAGTGAAAGTTCCCGCAGCGAGCGGCAAAGACCCGGCCAAGGGGCATCCTTCTCATCTACAACAAGTGCACGCTGAACTCGTCTCGCAATTGCCTGTCCAAAACAAGCAGGGTGAGAGAGTCCACCAGAAGCCTGAGTTGCGTACGAGCGCCGAGCACACAGCCTATATCAAAGCGCGCACCGCCGCATGGAAAGCCAGCCGCAAGGCAACGGCGGAATCCAGTGGGCAGAACATCAAGAAGAGTGCCAAGAAGAGCGCCGCGAAAAAGACTACTCGCGCAGCAAAGAAGGCGAAGAAAAGTTAAAGGCGCTTTTTGTCCCGGAGGGACAATGTGACAATAGCCCAGCACTTCAGGAAATAGCGTGGTAAAAATAATTGAGTCCCGGAGGGACGACTGAAGATAAAAGTTTCGCTTCCTTTCAGTCGTCCCTCCGGGACGGCCAATACCTCTTACTTTTCAAATAGCTTCTCAGAGACAGCCTGCCGGATACTCTGAACTTTAAACTCTGACGACTCGTAGTCTTAGACAGTTCTGCAAAGATACTTCTCTTTAGGATGGGAATATCATGTCATCAGAGAATAGCGGCTCTGCTCGTCTTGAGGTTCACCCGCTCGCGCTGATTGTTTTTGGCATCATTATGTTACTTGCTTCAAGCGCGATTGGGTTAGCGCAAGACCAGCAAGACCAGAAGAGGGAAGGGCGAGGGTTTCCTGACCTGGTTGCCGGATTGAAAGCGACACCCGGATGTCTGGGCGTCGAGACGGCGAGAACGGACAGCGGCAAGAGCGTCATCTTCGCCTGGTTTGAAGATAAGAAAGCTGCGTGAAAATCGGATTATTAATGAGATGATTGTCAACGAGTTTAGCGCCCGTGCGCTCACTCAACGCCCGACCGATGGTGTATTTGCCCGTGCCTGCGAAGCCGATGAGAACTATGAGAGTGTTATCGAGGGGGGCTTTCAAAGTATCCTCGTTTCGACTAAAGGCCTGACGCCCGAGCTAAACCTAGTCCGCGTGCTGAGCACACAACATCATGGAATCATGCGACCATGAAAAGAGTAGCTATCGCGGGCTCGGGTTGAATGAGTCGTGAGGCATGCCGTTTGGTTTAACCTCTACTCCTTATCTATCGCAAAGCGGCGCAGACGAACGCTTGCATCCTGCCTCGCACGGGCATGTCTCCACAACGGGCAGCCACTGCTTTGGCCACAGCGGCCATAATTTTCGAGACATCTGCTGGGCGACGTTCATTAATAGCAACGATCACGGGGTTCCCCTCGACCAGACCCTTCGCAGCCTCTGAAGCTGTGGGGCTAATGGATGGCAGCGTCAAGAGGGATAATTTTATGTCTCTAAATCCGGCTTTCGTGAGGAGCGACGCGATTGCTTCAGGGTCATGGAAACAGAATGGAATCTCATAGAAATTTGGCGGATCGTGCTCAAAAAATGTCGAGATGGTTGTATGCGCAATGTAGGCGAGGTCGTTGTGTTCGATAGCATCCCACACGCTAAAAAGAAAAGCACCGCCGGGTTTTAATACTCGATACGCCTCACGAATAGCTCTTTCCTTATCCGGGACAAACATTAATCCGAATTGGCACACCACCGCATCAAATGACTCACCGGGGAATGGTAGATTAGTAGCATCAGACTGCTTCCATTCAATGGCTTCGTCTGGTCTAAACTTTCGAGCAGCGTAGGCTATCATTGCCTCGTTCAAATCGGTGGCAACAAGTCTCACGCTGGGTGGGAAGCGGTCGCGCAGCAGCCGAGTCACGACGCCCGTACCACACGCCAATTCCAACACGGCTGCGCCTTCTGAGATATTCAGGCGCTCGACCAGATCGGAAGCGTAAGGCTCAAATAAGACTGGGCCTAAGTAGCGATCATAGTTTTCAGGGATTGACCCGATAAAGGCTGTGTGTTGATCTGACATCTTTCAATTCTCTACAGACCACGAGGGAGTATTTCTAAAGCGCCCATCATCGCTAACGCCTAACGCCGGAATTCTGCGGCGCGCACGAACCACCGCAACACACAAGCCCTGCATCAGAGGCACGCTGGCTGCGCATCCGCTCCAATGACCCGTTCGGTGCGGCGTACAGGTCAATGCCCTTCGTGCCATTTACGCAGTAACCTTTGTTCTTTGTCCACGTCAATGCCAGCTTTCAATTCTTCATTCAGGCGATTTGTTTCGCGCCAGGTTAGTATATCTCTGATCGTGTCATTCAGGGGGCGAAAGCTAAGACCGGCACCAACAGCTTTATTACAATTGATGAGCATAAAGCCTTTCACATGCGGCGCACCTTCTTCCGGCATCCAAAGGGGCATTTCGCTCCACGCGGCAATTTTCTCTTGCAGTAGAAAATCTTCACTGACCCATGTCAAAGAAGCATCACTATCGCTGACAGTTTTACATTCCTCAAGCACCCTTTCCATCGTCAAAGTGTGAGGCAAACCATTGGCGTTATAGACGCCCGTTTCCTTACCTTCAATCATTCTCACAGTCCATTCGGCTAAGTCTCGAACATCAATAAACTGAACATAGCGGCGAGGCCGCCCCGGAGCCAATACTTCGCCACCGCGAGCGACCCTTTCAACCCAATAAGTAAACCGGTCGGTATAATCATCAGAGCCAATGATTAAACCTGGACGAATGATTAGCAGTCGATTGGGCAAGACTTCTTCAGCCGCCTGCTCACACAGGGCTTTTAACCCGCCATACATTGCTCCATAAGTCACGGCAGAGGCTTGCCCTGATGAATCAATTTCGTTTGCCTTTTCCAATTGTTCACTCGTGAGCGTGGCGAGGGGGGCAGTTTCGTCTATCCCGAAGACGCTAAAATCTGCATAGACGGAAAGACTGGAAATAAAAACGTAATGGTCTACCGACTGAGACAAGATTTCTGCTGATGCCCTGACGGTGCGCGGCAGATACCCACAAGTGTCAACGACCGCATCCCAACGGCGACCTTGAAGTCTGGCCAAATCACTATTTCGATCTCCGTAAATCGTTTCGACATTTGTTAAAGCCGCAGACGGATGCTTCCCGCGATTGAACAGCGTGATCTCATGATTACGTGCGAGGGCTGCCGTGACCAAATGACGACCGACAAATCTTGTTCCGCCAAGAATCAGTAGCTTCATCTATTTACACCGTGTTACGAAACAGGAAAGCGTCGAACAATATATTAGGCGTGCTAAAGCGAGTGTTATAACACGCCTTTTAGTGAAGATAATACTCGAAGGCTGGCAATTATCCTCAGTAATTCAATTCTGTCCTGTCTTTATCTTTGCTTTTGGTATGTTACAGACTAGCGTGAGGCTAACTAATGACGTTAGCAACGAATGAGCGCAGGGAAGAGATGACGGTGCGGGGCGGAGTATCAATAAAAGAGATGAGGTTGCTGAAAGGATGTGAAACGCTCTGCGAGCGGGATAATTACTTACTGGCTGATTAAGCCATAGAGTTCAGATGCCGCCCCCGGATCGAGAGTCTTGAGAATTTCATACTGCTCAAGCGCCGCGGCTTTATCGCGCAGCTTGAGATACGCCAGCCCAAGATTGAAGTGCGCCCCAGCCAGGCGCGGCCTCAGCTTGAGCGTTTGCTTGCTGGCCTCGACCGCTTCACTGTATCTTCCAGCTTCCAGGTAGGCGACCGCCAGATTGAACTGCGCGGAGGCGCTTTGGGGATCAAGGCTGACAGCATGTTTGAGGCTTTCTATGGCTTCCGCAAATTTATGTAACTGGGTATAGGCATTGCCGAGATTCTTGTAGGTTTGCGACAGCACCTCGATTCTGGTCTGATATTCCTGCTTGTACGCCTCGCCGCTGCTTTCCGGCACGAGGCGGATAACTTCCTTGCCCGCCGCGATGGCTTCTTCGTACTTCCCCGCCTGGTTATAGGCATACCCCAGATTATTGTAAGCTTCGGCGTAGTCCGGTCTGAGGCGGACTAGCTGCCGATATATTTCAGCCGCATCGGAGAATCGCTGCAAACGAACATAGGCGTAACCAAGAGGGAAGTAGGCTTCCGTATAATCGGGATCAAGACTGATGGCCTGTTTATATTCTTCGATGGCTTCATTGTAGCGCAGCCGGTCGAGGAGGATATTCCCCAGTCCCGCATGCGGGCGTGGGTCTTTGGGGTCCAGGCTTGCCGCCAATTTGTATTGTTCTTCGGCTTCGAGTAAACGAGGCGCTCCTCCTGCGCTGCGTGCAGTATTGGCGCGCTCCAGAGCTTTTTCTTTCCGCGAAGAAGATGGAGATGTACGCTTGAGTGAAGGATTGTTAGCTCGTCGGACGACCAGCCCACCTGCGCCGCCGGAAATGTCCTGCGCTCGCAACTCCGTGCCATTGGCAGATAACATTGCCAACACCATAACTGTCAAATGCAACATCTGCTTCATCGTGTTTCTCATAATACAACAGTGAAATTAAGCGACACCTCCAATCTATGAGTGCCGCGAAGTGTCCTCGCGTTGCCTGAGTCTGTTGCCTTGAGTGCCAGATGCGCGTCCAATTCATTGGCTACTGCTCTTGAGATACTTGCCCGGCAGAGGTGTCTTCTCCGTCTCTCCTTCCCAGAAGACGCTGACGACCCACCAACGCTTGCCGTCATTCATCAACTGAATGCTGTTGATGCCGCGCTGGAAAGGCTTCGCGTCCTCCGCTTTGTGTCGCGACTCGTAGGTGCTGAAGACGTGCGCGATGTGCCCGTACTGCTCTGTCCGGCGGGCGGCCTCGCGCTCGAAGAAGCCGCGCTCTTCAAGCAGGCGACTGCTGCGGGTGATGTAGTCTTCAGGCGTCAGGGCGCGCGAGCCGTATTCCTCCTTGCCTGTCAGCGGAGCGTCGGGCGCAGTGCCGGGCGGACGACGTGCCCCGGTCGGAATCAACCGCGCGCCGGGAAAGAAGAGCGAGCGGAAGCGATCCCAGTCGCGCTGCTTGCCTGCCGGGCCGGAAATCACGTCGTAAAGTGCGGCGATGATGCTGTCAATTGAAGCGACATCCGCCGGATTGGCTGCCGGAGTTTGGGGCGCATTCTGGACGGCTGGCGATGGCTGCGGCGAAGGCTGGACTACCTGCGCCCTGGCATTGGCGGCGCAAATGCAAGCGACGGAAAAAGAGACCGCGAGTGTGATGATGGACCGTTGCTTCATTAAAAAATCCTCTGGAGGTTTGTCTGTACTGGAGCATTCCCTGATGAAAGGAAAGCTCTTTAAAGATTCTTACCCGCGCGTACTGAAAGCCGGAGTGTCGAGCACGTCATGCCGTGTGATGATGCCCGTAATGCGCCCGTACTCTTCAACCAGAACGGCAGGACTCTCCTGCAACTTTCGCGTGACTTCCGTGGAGCTGGCATCTACGTCCACGATGGGAAATCCCGGCTCCATGACTGCGCTCACAGGCGACTCCAGCAATTCGCGATTCGCCAGCACTTTCGCCAGGATGCGGCTTTCGCGCGCTGACCCGACCGAGCGTCCGTCTTCAAGCACCGGAATCTGCGTGATTCCAAGCTCACTCATTTTAACGAGCAGTTCGCCGATACGCTCATCCGGCGTCACCGTCACCAAAGATTCAGGCGCTCGCGCTCCCTTCGTCTCGCTAATCAAACCTGCCGTGATCTTCTGCGGCTCAAGCAGTCGCTTCTCCTTCATCCATTCGTCCGAATGATGTTTGGATAAGTAGTGCTCGCCCGTATCGCAGACGATGAAGACGACGATTGCCGTCTCATCCAGAGGGCGTGCCACGCGCAGCGCCGCCGCCAGATTCGTACCCGTAGAGCCGCCGCAAAAGATTCCTTCCATGCGCCCCAGTTGCCTGGACAACTCGAAGGATTCGCGGTCGGTGACGTTGATGACCTCGTCAACGTACTTGATATGCACATTTTCAGGAATCGTCTGCTGGCCGATGCCCTCGACCAGATAAGGCGTCGCTTCAATTAGTTTTCCCGTCTCTTTATAAGTCTTAAAAATCGAGCCGTATGGGTCTGCGCCGATGATACGGATGCCGGGATTCTTTTCCTTGAGGAAACGCCCTGTCCCGGAGATGGTTCCGCCCGTTCCAAGACCGGCCACGAAATGCGTGATGCGGCCTTCGGTCTGCTCCCATAGCTCCGGCCCTGTCGTCCTGTAATGCGCCCCCGGGTTGGCCGGGTGAGAATATTGATCCGGGTAGAAAGAGTTGGGCGTCTCCGATGCGATGCGTTGCGCCGTCGTCACATAGTGGTCGGGTGTTCCAGGCTTGGCCGAAACAGGAGTGACGACGACATCCGCTCCGAGCGCCTTGAGATACCTGACCTTTTCAACCGACGACTTGTCCGTCATCACGAAAATGCAGCGGTATCCTTTAACGGCTGCGGCCAGAGCCAGACCAATTCCCGTATTCCCCGATGTAGCTTCGACGATTGTTCCGCCGGGTTTGAGCGAGCCGTCGCGTTCAGCAGCCTCGATCATCGCGAGGCCAATCCGGTCTTTCACGGAGTAGCCCGGATTCAGATTCTCCATCTTGGCCAACACGGTGGCTTTGATGCCCTGTGTCAGCCGGTTGAGTTTGACGAGCGGCGTGTGGCCGACAAGGCCTAAAACATTTTCATAAAATTGCATAAAAGGTTTCCTATCTTGTCTCCAACTCTACCTTGACGATTTCATAATCGTCCAGCCGAAATTGCGGCACGCGCCGCGCTTCTGTGGAATGGCAGGTAATGTGATTCTGGAAATCAGACATCCATCTGCTGGTCTCGACTCTGTGGATGCTTCCCCTTGACGCCTGTAAAAATCTGACCTGCCATCTGTCTTCACCGAGGCGCGTGTGATCCAGTCGGCGCAAATCATTTATCTCCGTAATGCCAGACTCCGTGCGGACGAAGAATTCGGCAGCCTGAATGGGGTGCGAATAGCACGCACGCCCTCTGTAGTTTTCTACAACAAGACGCCCTTCCCTGTATTCCTCCATGACAACACGCCCGCGCTCGCTCGTCATGTGCGCGTAAAAGAGTCCGTGTGGAAAGCAGACCAGATTAGCCGCAAACCTGTCGCCCCCGACGTGCGACGATTGCCAGACCGCTTGCCCCGCGTCTTCACCCAGAGACTTAAAGAGCGGCAGGCCAAATTTCGCGCAGCATTTATCCCGGCGTCCGTGCGTGCAGACCAGGAACAAAGGATCACGCGTGATGCTCCCTCCACCCGGCGGCAATTGCCTCGTTGCAACGGAGAGAATATCAATATCCACCAACTGCCCGTAATCTTCTAACTCAAACCTGAGGACGTAGGGGTCGCTTTCGCGGCAGCGAACGATAAACAGTGAGACGCGATCAGTGCAGTCGCGACCCTGTTTGATAAAAAGCAATCTGGCGCGCGGAACTGAAGCGAGGAACTTCTTGAGATGCAACTTGACGGCTGCCGCCAGGAGACTTTCCTCAAAGGCTTTCGCGCCCCACGCGAGAGGGTATTCAAGCAGCAGCCAGAATTCTCCGGTCGAGGCCGTCCCGTAAGTTTTCTCGGCGATGCCGCGAGACAGTTCCGAGCAATAGAAAGAGTTTGATTCCATGCCTAAGAGTTCGGTTCGACGAAGACGATTAAGCCGTGAAAGAGCAACTCACAGAGGAACGCGCTCACGGTCTTTGAATCGAGCTTATCCTGTGCCGCCTCGCACAACTCCGAAACGGAGCAGACGCGCCTCTCTTCCAACGTGCGAAGCAACGTCAGAGCTTCCACGGCAAACTGCCAGCGCTTTTTATTGCAGGAGAACTTGAGAACTCCATCTTCCTTAATGAAGTTGATGGGGCGCGGCGCAGTCAACCGGACGAGCGTGCGCTCGGTCAGTCCGAAACTTTCGTTCGTCGCAATCGAAGGAAGATTAAGGCGCGGGCGCGACTCTGCTGCTGCGTCCGACTGGTCGAAAAAGCGCTTCAGAAGTAGTTCATCCCACTCGGCCAGCATCTCCTCCTTTAATTCGTTCATGTGGGCTTGCTGTTCAGTCGTTGAAGAGAAGCGCGGCAGGTCTTGCCGGAAAGCGGCGCTCCTTATCATCCGGCTCACAAGCCAGCGCAGGAGGTCTACGCCGGTTCGGTTGTGGACGCCCACTGTCAGGTGCAGCGTCGGTTCGGCCTGCGGTGTCGCGACATGCCACCACCCGCGCGGGATGTAGAGCAGGTCTCCGTCCTGAAGCATCTCCTCCCAGACGGGCTCACCCTTCGGCTTCGCGCTCGCAACACGATCCTGCGCGAGCGGGTAAGGCTTCGTCATGCCGTAAACGCTCCAGCGCTTGCGCCCCGCGACCTGTAGAATAAAAACGTCGTGATCGTCAAAGTGAAGATCAAACCCGCGCGTCGTCTGCCACCCGGCGTAAGCATTGATCTGGATGTGCTCGTGAAAGAGATACTCTAACCCCTCGGCCAATTCTCGGAGAGGCTCAAAGAGTTCGTCGGCGGCGTCGAGTACGAGCGTCGCGCCCCGGCGCAGTTGCTTGGTCAATTCGGCTGGCAGCAGGCGCGGGATGGGTGTTCTTTGTCGAGCGCTCGACGTATAGCGCAGGTAAGAGGAAGCGGGAAGGCTTTTGCCGTCCAGCGCGAGACGCAGGCGGGGGAAATCCAGCCGATGCCGCTCTAAGGTTTCGTTTAAACGATCCCACGGCAAAAGGTGGGCGAACTTCCCCTGCCAGCCCCGTATGTGCTTGTACGTCTTTCCCCACGCAGACGACATAAAATCACGGGGAAGACACGGCTTTAACAATCTCTCCAGACTATTGATTGACCCATCTTTCATCGGCTAGGTCAATCACCTCGCATCAGTTCCGTCGGCGTCCACCGTACCACCGCCGCCGCCGGTATCGCCCTCGGCTATTCCCAGCGGGTCTGTGCCGTCCGCATCAGCGCCTGTGTCTGTGCCATCCGCGTCCGAGGCATCAGTGCCATCGGCGTCCGACTCGTTATCATCAGTCCCGTCGGCATCCACGGTGTCAGTTTCGTCCGCGTCCGTTAGCGTGGTATCGGATGTATCGCTCGAATCCGTATCGTCGCTTAAACTATAAGACGGTGTCGCGCCATGTAGATTTGTTTCCTCCAAAGGCTCGACGGAAAGTAAAAGTCCTGACGGCGACGGCACTTCGGCCTCGCCCTGCCTGAGATCGTCCTGTTCTAGCATCTATCCTCCTTCAAGAGACAGGTTAGGAAGCTGGCTCTCAAACTTTTAAATTTGAATTACTGGGAACTACCTCCATTATCAATTTCTTTTCGCTGCAAAACAAGCTCACTCGTGGGGCGCGCCCGCCATCAAGCCTGGCCTGAGACGCGCCGACGCTTTTTGCAGGACTGGCATTCTTAAAGATTACCATCAGGCTTTGATCTACGCGGTCGTAAACGTCCAGATCGCCTGTTCGAGTTCTTCAAGTGTGAGATGTACGCTCGCGGGCGCGAGCCGCAACGCATATTTACGCAAGTCGCTACACTCATAAAGAATGGTCAGCAACATCAAACGCGCGCGCAAATCAAGGTCTAACTGCGCCTCCGTGTAGCCGTAGGCGCAAAGGAGAGCCCTTTGCAGTTCGCCGTCGCCTTGCACCATGAGCACGCCGGGCGCGACGAACTCATATTCGTTGAGGCCGCAGAGCGAGTCGCCGAAATCAATCAAGCCTGCAATGTGCCAGCGTCCACTCGCTTGCGTCAACAGGAGATTACCGGCATGGATGTCGCCATGAAGAAACACCGGGTGGTAGTTTGCCTGCAACAACGCCAGCCGCGCCTCAATGTATGCGGGCAGACTCTCCAGCCATTCCGTGTTTGCCCCACAAGCTCTCTGACGCTCAACTGATCGGCGCGCTTGTCGTTCGATGAATCCGAGCCAGTCGCGATCTAATGCGGTCTGCAATGGAGCAGCGTGACTGTGCAGCTCACTCATGGCCACGCCGAGATGTGAAACAATCTCAAGGCGGTCGCGCCGCTCCGTGCTCGCCCAGACCTCACGCGAGGCGTGGCCTGAGAGTTGTGTCATCACGAGATATGACCAACCATCAATCTCGCCTGTGTGCATGAGGTCTGGCGTTTTAATACTGAGCCTGCCTTGAGCAAACTCAAGCGCCGCCGTCTCTCTCTGATAATTATCACGAAACGGCACGAAGATTTTGATGACGAAATTTTCGTCAACAAAGAAGATGATATTTTCGCCCTGCGCTGAGCGCCGCAATCTGTGATGAGGGATGCTGTGTCGCGCGCAGATTATCGCGGCGGCTTGCTGCCAGACATCATCGTTGAAATGAAGATGGTAGTCGGCGGCGTCGGAGATGACAGGAAGTTTGAAGCGCATGTCAGCGAAAGCATCTTCAGAAATAATCATGGAAGAGACGCTTCAAGGGAGCGTCCAGTCGAATGACTTTTCAGGCGGTGTCCTTGTGAGCAATGACAAGCTTGTAATCACCTCCACCGTTGCATCGTGCGGCAAGCTGATGATGAGATGCAAGCTAATTCCGGTTGGGCTGAGCTTCAGCGCAGGATATGCATGGACAACCTTGACAACTCGGACGCAAGCCGTTAGATTTCGCCCGCCCTGCGCTATCCCAGGATTGCGGTGCTGATTCCGACTTGAGAGGCAGACTCTCCGAAGGAGACGAAATGAGAAAATATCTTGCTCCACTCCTGTTATTTTCCCTCTCGGCGATTACGGGATGCCAGGGCCCCGCAGGCCCGCCAGGCCCGCCGGGTCCGCCAGGCGCTGCGAGTGGGGGGCCGCCCTACATCTGGGTCTGCACGCCCGCGAATTACAACTCGGGCTCCAGCACCAACGCAGACCTGTTTATCTTTAACGGAAGCGCGACGACTGCCAACGTCGCTGTGCACTTCCTGAACAAGGCTGGGGTGAGCCTGACTGGCGTTGTCGTTCCGGGAGCCTCTCCGGTCAATCCGGGAGACCCCGCACCGACCTATCCGGGTCAAACGGGAGCGACCACCGTCCCTCTCTCAGCCGCGAATACGTTGATCGTCAGTTATCAAACCGCTCAGGGCAATCCGGCCAGCGGCGGCAACGTCCTTGCCACCGTCAGGGTAGTTTCCGACCAGCCAATCGCTGTCGGCTCCAATATCCAATTCAGTGGCTTCCATCCAGTGCCATGCAGCCTCTTGCCCAGGTAGCCTGGGGGTAGCCCCGATCAGCCTTTACCGGCCACCAATAAAAAAGCCCTGATTTAATCAGGGCTTTTTTTATCTTGCTGCCGCACGCCTCACGTCGAAAACTTCGGAGCGATGGCTGCCGGCAAAAACTCAATGCTTGCCCGAACGTGGATGGAGACTGAGCCGCATTCGTTGTTGCCACTTGCTGCGGGGCACTTCGTCCACCTCGATCTGCTCCAGAGTGTTTCTGAGCTGCTCGCCGCTCACCTGTCGCAGCTTCATATAGAGGAGAGCGACCATGATCGAAATCAGCGGGACGATGAGAATATTGAGCAAGCCTAAAAGATGACTGTAAATTTTCGGAGCGAAGTTATGCTCATCCCGGGTGCTGAAACCGGCAAGTCTCACAGCAGCGCTAGTGACAATCATCGGGATAATAAGCTGTAGGCAGACGACCTTCACGACTGTGCGCCTTGAGCGACTGACCAATTCGCGGGCACGTTTCAGGGCTGCTTTCTTCTCCAGCCCTTCGAGCAATACTATGGGCGCATAAAGCGTGTATCGAATCATCATCACGATGCCCGGTATGAGCAGTAAGACAAAACCCAACATGACTCTCAGGCCAACGCGAATGCTGGTCTTTAAGAAAGCTCGCCAACGCTTTTTCAAGATGGCGAAAGCGGGGCGTATTTGCACAGGTCGCAATGGCGCAAGAGTCAACTGCATGACAATGAGTACGGTCATACCGGCGATCACTGAGTTTGCCAGAAAGGTAATCACAACCGAGAGTAAGTTAAGCGCTATGGTAAAGATGATTTCTAAGGCTTTCGGCAGCCAGTGCTTCGCTTCGGCTACGTCAAGAAGTATCAGAAGCACGCTGAGCAGGATGACAGGGATATGCGCCAGCAGAGAGATTCGTAAGAAGAGGGGAAAGTATTCGCTGTAGAGCGCGAACGAACGCCGCAGTAATGACCCCACTCCTTCCATGTTGGCACGCAAGGCGCTGGCATAAGCCGCCGCGCTCGTTGGGCGCATCGCAGGGTCTTTCGCCATTGCGCGCTCCACGAGCAGCGCGACCTTCCTGGAAACTTTTGCGTTCTTCTCTCTGAGCGGTGGCGGGGTTGCTTCCTGGTGCAGTCGCATCACGGTCTGCAAGTCCCCGGCGAAAGGAGTCTCACCGGCAAGCATTTGAAATGTGATAACGCCGAGACTGTAGATGTCTGAACGTGCATTGAGTTCCTCGCCACGACACTGCTCCGGCGACATATAAAGCGGCGTCCCAAGCAGAGAGCCCACTTGTGTCAGGACGCCTTTTGAAGCTGCTCTCGTGGCGACCAATGCGCGTGGGGTCTCGGCATTGAACAAAAGAGTGTTGTCATCGACGCTCTGAACCGTTGGCTGTAATAATTGAGTGGAAGCTTCTGCTGCTGATGGCGCGGGTTGATTAAGCTCTTGGGCTATACCCGGAGGATCAAAGATGCGCGTCTGCGCTTCATCATTAGCCGTGAGAGGTATGTCTAAGAGCGTTGCGGCCTCCGTTATTTCAGGGGAGTGCGAGACATGCCTCCTGGCCGAGGGCTGTGATGAATCGGATGCGACGGTTGCCCCGGGTTCGAGGCTCGTCTTTGTTTCCGTTTCGAGTGGCATGGTGAGGCTCGGCAGGACACTATCTCCGGCCAGCTTGGCGACGCCGAAATCCAGCACCTTGATTGTGTAGCCGCCCCTCCTGTTTGGCTCCAGCCAGATGTTGTCGGGTTTCAAATCACGATGGACGATACCCTGCTGGTGTGCTTCGTCTACTGCCGAGCAGACCTGTTCAAGGATGTCCACCACCCAATCAAGCGGCAGCCTTGATTCCTCAGCCAAAACGTCCGCCAGCGTGCAGCCATCCAGATACTCCATCACCAGATAGGCAACACGCTCGCGCCCTCTTTGTGCAAAGCCGAAGTCGGTGACATCCACGACGTTCGGATGGCGTAAGCGACCGGCGGCCTTGGCCTCACGCTTGAATCGTTCAATGAACTCATCATTACGCATAAACTCCGGCGCAATGATCTTGAGGGCGACAGGGCGCTCCGTGCCCAGATGTGTTGCCAGATAGACCGCACCCATCCCACCCTGACCGAGTAGTTTTTCGATGTGGTACTTCTCGTCCAGCACCTCACCAATATAGTGTTCTAACCCTTTCATCTCCTTTCTATCGTAGAGAACGCCAATCTATGTCGCAAGCTAAGAACTCACAGCAGCGAAAAGAATCCCAAAAATTGTCGCCTGCCTGGTGACAAAGGTGCTGCCATGTTCACCATGCAATGTACGCAGGATGAATCAAAGCCATCCTGCGTACCGAAGCTGCCGCCGGGTGAGTCGAACTATCTCAGCAACCTATTTGATAACTTCCATCTCGGTTTTGATGACTCGCCCATCAAGCCCACTGATAACTACAAGTGTGACCTTGCCCTCGATTCCATCTTTGTCGAGGATCAGGACTTTGTATGCGACTTCGTCTCTTTCGCGCCCTAGTCTGGCTTCGAGCACCATCCCGGGTTGGTGGTTGGTGGCAAAGGTGAGCGCTTGCTCCATGTTGATTTTCGCTTCTTTGGCCAGCTTGGGTTGATTCAGATGCTCCTTAACCGCCTGCTCCTTTTTCCCCTGGCGCTCCGCGTTTTCCTTTCCACCTCCATTCAGGCGTTCTTTGCGCGCTCTCTCCTCCTGTTCAGAAATCTGCCCGGTCTCCTGCTTCCCACTCTCTTGCGCGATCAGGTTATTTCTACCGGGGGTGAGCGCGAACACTGCCGCCGCAACACACAGGACGGCGATGAGACAGAGAGCGGCAACGATTGACAAACTCTTCCGGCGCGAACTCGGCGCTAATTTTCTAAGTAACGACATGATGCGTACCTCCAAAGTTGTTCGGCATCAACGATGCCGATGGTTGTAGATAGAACCATCGCCGCTGCGACGATCAGAAATTGAGCTGCCCCTTTATATGCCTGTGGCCTTTGCCGTGCTGTTAAGAAATGTCAAGACGAGTCAAGAAATGTCAACGACTGAGATTGAAAAGGTGGCTTGACATTTCTTGACTTACAAAATGACCGCAGAGGCTTAGAATGTTCTGGATTGTGCGGAGAGCAGCGGTCGTGTTTGTTAGAAACGCCGATTCCGTATGGAGCAACAAAGAGACTCAATTGTCAGACGCATCCTGGTGGTTGATGACGATGTCGAATTGTGCAAACTCGTCGTGCGCTTTCTCACTCAGGAGGGTTTTCACATTGATAGTGTGCATAACGGCCATTCGGGTATTGAGCGTGCGCTGGCCGGGGACTACGCGCTTGTCGTGCTGGACGTGATGATGCCCGGCACGAACGGCTTTGACGTGCTCCGCAGCATCCGCGCGAAGTCTCGCCTGCCGGTCTTGATGCTCACGGCTAAGGGAGACGCGCTTGATCGAGTGTTGGGACTCGAAATGGGGGCGGACGATTACCTGCCGAAGCCTTTTAACCCCCCTGAACTTGCCGCCCGTATTCGAGCGATCCTCCGACGCTCACAGCCCGATGGTCTTGACGCGGGCGCGCCCGCCGCCAGGCCATTGGTCGTCGGCGACATTGAATTAGACCCCGGCGCAAGAATCGTCAGGTGTCGGGGGAAGATGGTGAATCTCACGACGGTTGAGTTTGAGTTGTTGGAAGTGTTGCTGCTGGCGGCTGGTCAGGTGGTTGGTCGTGAAAAACTGACGCGCGAAGTCCTGGGGCGCGAGTTTTCGCCTTTCGACCGCAGCATTGATACTCACGTTTACAATCTACGCAAGAAGATCGGACAACTGAAAGATGGCACGGAGCGTGTTAAAGGCGTCCGTGGCATCGGCTACCTTTATGCCTTGACCGAAAGGTGAAGGGCTGGATTGAGAAACTTTTGCGAAGCCTCTTCTTCAAAATCTTTCTTTGGTTTTGCTTGATCGTCGTGCTGGTCGGCGTGACGCTGGAGCTGTCAACGATTTTGAATCGTTACTACGAAGACCACTGGGCTACGGTGCTCAATGGCTTGATGCTCGCTGAGGCTGAGAGGGCTGCCCAAATTTTTGAAAGCTCCGGGAAGCAAGCCCTCAAGGATTATTTGGACGAGCTGCAAAGCCGACATTCTGTGAAGTTCTACTTCTTCGATGATGAGGGGCACTCGCTGCTGGACACTGGTGTGCCAGAGCAGGTTCAAAAAATGGCTATGAACAGCGAAGCGCGAGCGAGGGCTGCACGCGGAAATCAGTCGTTTGTTGCTATGAAAGAGGGAATTGCGGTTCGATTAGTAGAGGGACCCAGCGGGAAAAAATATAGTCTGGCTTTCCAGACATCCGCCAGTTGGATTTTGCCGCTCTCGGAGGCTATCAATCGCCATCCATACCTGCGCTTGCTTGGCATTGCCGTCTTCGGGGCAGTTCTCTGTTTATTGCTCACTCGGAATATTACGCGGCCAATTGTTGGCTTGCGTGCGGCGGCAAGCAGCATCGCCCAAGGGCGTTTGAAAACGCGCGTCGGCCCAGCCCTGGTTGGGCGGCGCGATGAAATCGGTGCGCTGGGTCGCGACTTCGACCGGATGGCCGAACAGATCGAATCTCTGGTGACAGCCCAGAAAAACCTGCTCGGAGATGTTTCTCACGAACTCCGGTCACCGCTGGCACGTCTCATCGTGGCGCTGAGCTTGCTCCGGCAGTGCCCCAGAGAGGAAGCGCCCGAATACCTGGATCGGATTGGCATTGAGGTTGACCGGCTAGATAAATTGATCGGGCAACTTCTGACGTTGAATCGCATTGACAGCGCTATTGACGCGAGTCTGCGTGTAGACTTCGATTTGGCAGACCTCGTCCATGAGGTCGCCGCCGACGGAGATTTTGAAGCGCGTGCTCACGACCGGAGCGTGAAGGTCATTCGGGCTGACCCCTGCATGATGCCGGGTGTGGCCGAACTCTTGCGGAGCGCGATTGAGAATGTCGTGCGAAATGCCGTCCGTCATACACAGGCGGGCACAACCGTTGAGATTACGCTGCGGAAGAAGGACGGTCATCTCCAAACAGAAGGGCATTCTAAGGGAGTGGCAGCGCGTCTCAGCGTGCGCGACCACGGTCCGGGAGTGCCGGATAATATGCTCTCAGAAATCTTTCTGCCCTTCCACAGAGTTCCCGGCCAGGCCAACGGCGAAGTGGACGGCGCGGGGCTTGGGCTGGCCATCGCCGAGCGGGTTGTGCGCAGGCATGAAGGGTTGATTCGCGCATTCAACGAAAAAGATGGCGGGCTTGTCATCGAGATCGACCTGCCGGTTGGGCATAAATATCTTTAATTTCCCGGAAGCAACCTCAGAACCGACTTATAGACTATCTAAGCATCGCGCGGAGTATGTCAGTGGTTCGTTGCTTCGGAGGCACGGACTGAGTCTTTTGTTTCTTCGCTCGTCTCCTTTCTCTGATGGCGTGTGCAATCTTCCCGACCATCTCGCTTCAATACGGTTGCGGTTCAAATAGCATTTAGATATAATGTGGGCCAATCAGGCGGTTGGTGAATCCTTCCGTCTCAAGTGGTTGCTGGGGTGAGGACAGTGACTACTAATAGAACAGGCGCGAGGCTTACCATAAGCTGCCGCGCCTGTTCGCTTTTAAGAGCATCTCATCACTCCCCGCAGAGAAACTTGACGGTCTTGGTCATGGTTGAAGCTTGTCTTTGCCCTACCACGCGAGCCGTGATTTTAAGGGGGTCGCAGAGAACATTACTGCTTATCCAGAAAGGGGCATAGAACTTTTTCCCACCCTCACTAGTGCCTTGATAAGGGCCAGGCCCAAACGTCCCTCTGAAGACCGTTCGGCGGCCTTCCATAGCATTTAAGGCGATTGATTTCCCGCTGCCCGCTTCCAATTCTCCGGTGACTTCTACGATGACCAGGACAGGCCCGAACGGAGCGTTCGCTGAAGTACTCAGCGTTTCCTCAAGACTTAGTTCGGCCAGATCACCTGTTGATTGATCATAACCCTTCACCTTGATGCCCGTGATTCTCCAGGTTTTGTTCTGGGGCGCGCGTGGATTGTTGATTGTGTTAGCAGTCGGTTGGGGATGGTGCTTCTGTGACAGTGCGGTCGGCACAATGATTGAGCAAACGACGCAGATCAAGAGCGCGCGAACTGTAAGCTTCATAAGATTCTCCTTCAGATTAGGTGGTTATAACGCCCCTGGCTATCCTTTCGGGTTTAGGGCGGCCATGTTACCACAGCCGCCGACCGGCGATGGCAGCGCCGTAGAATCTCATCAAGTTTGTGGCACTTCCCCGTGGATGGCTGTGGTTAGTAGGGTTCAGTTCTGTGGGAGCTAACATTATCTCAATCTCCTGAGCGTCATAGGATCAGCCTGTAAAAAAGAAGGCAGCGCCTTCATACAGACTGATTGGAGTTGATCTCTGTGACGACCAACATCATCAAATTCAAAGTGCAATGTCTCTGCCTGGTGCTAATTGCGATAGCAATTGTTTCCTCTTCCGTATCAGCGCAGACTCAAGACGACAGAACTCTTTCACCGTATTTCTTTGTGCAGGGAGACCCCGACGTAGATCACTTACCTCTCAAGGATACGCGTGTTGAAATAGCTGTTTCAGGAGTCATCGCAGATGTGCGGATAGTGCAAACGTATCGAAATGAAGGTTCAAGGCCAATCCATGCGTCTTATGTATTTCCGGCATCCACGCGTGCCGCCGTTTACGCAATGCGGATGCGAATTAACGATCAGGTGATCGTTGCAAAAATCAAAGAACGAGAGGCAGCAAAGCAAGAGTTCGATGCGGCGAAAAGGGAAGGGAAAAGCGCTTCTCTGCTGGAGCAAAACAGGCCAAATGTATTTTCGATGAGTCTGGCCAATATCATGCCCCAGGATCAAATTGAGATTGAGCTTCGTTATACAGAGCTGTTGGTGCCGACGAACGGAATCTATGAGGTGGTCTATCCGACCGTTGTCGGGCCCAGATACTCCTCGCAGTCGGAGACTTCTGCACCAGAAGAAGATCGCTCGGTCAAGAGTCCATATACTCATCAGGGAGAAAAACCAACTAGCACCCTACACATCTCAGCCAGGGTCTCGGCTGGCGTCCCTATCCAGGACTTGAGCTGTCCGTCGCACCAGATTCTGCCGCAATGGCAAAGCCCGACTGTCGCCGGGCTGACGTTGGACGATGCGGATCCATTCCAGGGAAATCGTGACTTCATTCTGCGCTACAGGCTGGCGGGAGACCAGATCGCTTCCGGCCTCATCCTTTATCAGGGTGAAGACGAAAACTTCTTCCTTTACATGGCTCAACCGCCCCGGCGAGTAACGAGCGAAGACATACCCGCCCGGGAGTACATTTTCGTGGTGGACGTTTCCGGCTCGATGGAGGGTTTTCCTCTGAATACCTCCAAACAGTTGTTGAAAGACCTAATCGGGCAATTGCGACCATCGGACTTATTCAACGTCGTTTTGTTTGCCGGAGATTCGTCGGTGCTTTCGTCGAAGTCGCTTCCAGCAAATCAAGAAAACATCTCTGGCGCGATTCGTTTGCTGGAACAACAGCGCGGTAGCGGAGCAACCGAGCTTCTCCCGGCAATCAAACAAGCCATGAGCCTGCCCCGCGAAGCAAACTTCTCGCGCAGCATCGTACTCGTCACAGATGGTTACATTTCAGGAGAGCAAGGAGTCTTCGATTACATTCGCGAGAATCTCAATCACAGCAATGTATTCTCGTTTGGGATCGGCTCATCAGTCAATCGTTATCTCATTGAAGGCGTGGCGAAGGCCGGAATGGGAGAGCCTTTTATCGTGACAGAGGAGTCTGAAGCTCCGGCAATCGCTGCCAGATTCCGGGAATACATTCAAACTCCGCTCTTAACCGACATTCAGATACGGGCAAACGGTTTTGACACATACGACGTGCAGCCCGTCCACCTTCCTGACCTGCTGGCACAGCGCCCCGTGATTCTCTTCGGCAAGTGGCGTGGGCCGGTGACTGGAAGTTTTGAGTTGCATGGAAAAACAGGGCGTGGAGATTACGTGACGAGTTTGGATGTCGGAAGCGTTCAGCCGGATGAGGCCAATCGAGCGCTCCGATATTTGTGGGCACGCTCCCGAATCGCCGAACTGTCGGACTACGGATCCGCAGATGTCTCCCCGGAGAGGGTCAAGGAAATCACTTCGCTTGGTCTGAAGTACAGCTTGTTGACTCAGTACACGTCATTCATCGCGGTTCTCGAAGTGGTGAGAAACCCTGCGGGAGAGGCGAAGGATGTCAATCAACCGTTGCCTCTTCCCCTGGGAGTAAGCAATCTGGCAGTAGGTGACGGCATCGGGGTTGGAAGTGAGCCGGAACTCGTTTGGTTGGCGCTTGCGTCTCTGGTGATAGCGCTGCTCATGATAATCCGCTCGCGGCGGCGCTTTGTATGATTCCGAAAGTTATTTCGAGACGCAACGCACAGTTGATTGTCGTGGTGCTTTGTGCCGTCATGGTCAAGCTGTATTACTCAACGACAAGCGTCAACCAACTGCGCTGGATTCTCGCTCCGACCAGTGTTCTTGTCGAACTGGTCAGCGGTTCACGCTTTGAGTTTGAATCCTATGCGGGTTACACGAGTAGCGACCGCAGCTTCGTCATCGCCGCTTCCTGTGCCGGGGTCAATTTCCTGATTACTTCATTCCTGATGCTTTCGCTCGGAAAGCTGTGGAGAGACCGAGCGCAAGACACAGCCTGGAGATTCATTCCGTGTGCTGCCCTGTGTGCCTATCTGGTAACGCTCGTCGCTAATACGGTCAGAATTTCCACAGCGCTCAGACTGCGCGGGATGAATCACGAGATGGGCTGGCTGAGTCCAAATCAACTTCATCGCTTTGAAGGAATCTTCATCTATTTTGGATTCCTGCTATTGTTATTTATGGTCAGCGAGAAGATGGGTTCTAAAAATGCGTCGAGTTCGGAGAATGCTTCTAGTCTGTTCCGGCGATCTTTCTACCCGCTCCTGATTTATTACGCAACAACGTTAGGTATTCCGCTGGCCAATGGCGCATATCGCCAGGGAGCTGACTTCTGGGAGCATTCGCTCTTCGTGCTACTAACTCCTTTACTGCTGATTCTCCCACTCGCCACTTTCCGCTGGAGTAATTTAAGCCTACACGAGTGATAAGACCGCAGCCGTTGTGGTCAATAGGTCGAAACGTTTGACCTTCAGGGGATAAGCTCCACCTTCACTGGCGAGCCGACGCGCCTGATTCAAAGTTCGTTCTATTTGATAACGAGGCTCACCGACTCTGGTTGTTCTGCATTCTTATCCTGCTTGGCCTTTTTCCCTAGTTCCATCTCATGTTTGCCCTTGCTGAACACGTATCTGGTGATTCTCCCAAACACTGAACTCGCCCAGATTTCAGAGAGAAAGCGCTGGTCTCCGTATTTAGTGAAGATCAATTTCTTACTCTCTGTTGCATTCTCCTTGCTATAAATAATTTGCACCCGCGACTGTTGCGATGCCCGGCCATCCGCGCTTTTAATTACCAGCACGTTCTCAACACCCGTAGGGCTGCGTCGGATGTTGTACTGCCCTGCCGGGAGTACTTTATCACTAACGCTGAACTCAAAGGGAATGCCCAGGCTAAAGTTGGGTGCCTGCGCATTAACAGAATCAGCCGCGATGATCATGATCAGATTCAGGATCAGGAAGACCCCCAATGATTGTCTTTTCATGTGACCTCCTAAGAAGATATTTAGGTGAGAAAATGATGCCTGAGACTAGCCGGTACCCTGATGAGATAAGGGCAATATATGTTAAGCCTGGGAGAAGAGCAACCAAAATATAAGAGGCTTCATCATTGCTTGCTCCGAGCAAATAAAGGCTATCAACTCATCCAACCCGATCCCGCAATAGCATTCCTTACAGTAGAAATCGTTAATTTACATAATTACCGATTACACCCAAGTCTGAGCAGCGTAACTAAAATTCTTAATGATTAAATGCTTCAGACGCATATTGACCTCGGCTATTATAGTTTAGTCTTGCGGGAACCTCGTATTTTCTGCCGCAAGTATTGGGGAATTGCTGATAACCTCCCGCTTAGTTATAATTCAATTTCTGTGGCGGGGTAGCTCAGCTGGTTAGAGCGTGGGATTCATAACCCCAAGGTCGCGTGTTCAAGCCACGCCCCCGCTATTCCCTTTTCAATTCTGCGATATGTTTCTCCCAGAGTATTTATTCATCAGCCAAAACGATTCCCCGACTTCTTCATCTTTTTGTCCTCATCCTTCTAGTGGACGCTTTTGATGCGAATGTGTTAAATTTCGCTCGTTCATACACGGCTTTTTACGGGGCGGCGACTTGTGGGAGAATTCGCTGCACCTTGCCACCCTCCGATAGTTTCAAGCCAGGCGCAATTTGAAATGAGCCGCTGATTCGGCTTTTATATTGAGTCTACATGGCCGAATTACCCAAGCGCGCCTGCACGCAGACGGTGACGATTGAACAAAGAGAAACATAAACCTGAACCCGGTGTGGTTGATCTCGCAGACGCACGCGAGCGCCTTCAACGCTCGCGCTCGCGCGCAGGTGTCTCGCGCGAGGAGTTACAAGGCGAGCTGGAAGAGATTCGCGCCCTGCTCGATCAAGGTCTTTCGACGGAAGTAAAGGCGCGTCTCACGCCGCTCATCAGTGCTGCGCGTCATGATGCGTCGCTGTTGGCGCAGGCGCGCTGCCTGCTCTCGGCGGCGCTGGAGATGCAGGGGCATTACCGGGAATCGCTCGAAGCCGTGCAGATGTACGAGCTGCCGGAATCGCGCGCCAAGTTGGACATGGAAGCGACTGCCTGCCTGCGCGTGCAGATCGGTCTCGCCTATAACTACACAGGCGATCAACCCAAAGCCATTGCGCTCCTCAACGCGGCGCTGCGTGAAGAAACAGAGAACGGCTCGCACGCGCACCTTGGAGCTGTCTATGCTGCGATGGCTCGCGTTTACCGGAGCATCAGCGAGTTCACGATTGCGCGCGATCATTCGCAGAAAGCCCTGGAACATTATCGCGAAACAGGCGACTGGCGCGGCCTGGCCGAAGCCTACTTCGGAATCGCGATGGCGGACACGCTCGAAGGCCACTATGAAGCAGGGCTTGAGAATTTCGAGCAGGCGCTGAAACTCACGGGCGATCACCCTGCGCCCTACCTGCTCGGCAAGATTTACTCGAACATGGCAGGAGCGTGCTGGTTTCTCAAGCGCCCGCAGGAAGGCATACGCTATTTAGAAAAAGCCATCGGCTACTACGAGCGAACGGAACACAAAGCCAGCGCCGCGCTCGGCTATAACAACCTCGGCATCAATCTTATTCTCGTCGGCGAATGGAATCGCGCGCAACAAGCGCTTGAGCGTGCGCTTGAGCTGGCATCCGAGGTGGACGAGCGCAGCGCGCAGGTTCCGATGATTCTGGACTCACTCGGCGATTTGAGTATCCTGCGCGGTGATCTGGAAGAAGCGCGCGCATATCTTGATCGCGCTGTAACGCTGGCAACGGATAACGGCAACAAGTGGTATTCGGGGCAGGCGCTGCGGACGCTCTCACGTTGCTATCTAGTCATGAACGACGCGGGCGCTGCGCTTGAGAAAGGGCAGCAGGCGCTCCATCTGGCTGAAAGTATCGGAGACCGGCAGGCGATTTGTGAATCGCGTCTGATTCTTGCGGAAGCGTATCTTCTCTCTGATAAGCCGGCAACCTGCGCTGAAGAACTCCAAAAGGTAGCGGACGAGACGACAGATTCGACTCCTGATCTGGGCATCACGGGTGAGGCGCAGCGTCTTTCCGGCTTGCTCGCGATGGCGCAGGGAGATACCACGCTCGCCGCACAGCATTTCGCCCGCAGCATCTCAATCTTCGAGATGCTCGGAGACCGCTATCGCGGAACGCGCGCCCATTTTGAGATCGGACGCGCCTACGCCAGTCAGCAGCCGGAGCGGGCGGCAGAGCATCTGGCGCGCGCCGTTCATACTTTCCGTGAGCTTGGAGCAAGTTTTGATCTGAAGCGCGCCGAAGAAGCGCTCGCCGCGCTCGACCATAACGCGCCCGAACGACAGCACGAGCAATCTGCTCTCGCGCAACTGCTGACCTTAAGGCTCGCCGAAGCCGTCGCTTCGCGCGAACTGCTGCTGCGCGAACTCGCCGCCGTGCTTGAGCAGGAAACAAATGCCAAACAAGTGCTCATCTTTGAGCCAGCCGAAAATAATCATTATCGAATCGTCGTGGCGCATGGATGCACGACGGATGAAGGCGCAAGCCTCGCGGATGAATTGAGCCAGTTGAAGACGGATGCCGAAAGAGAGAAGCTCGCGCTCTCTCGCGATGCTTCGGTCATTCATTTACGCGCGCCGAATGCTGCGCCCGCGCTGCTCTTTGTCGCGCCGCGCGAAGCCATTACGCTTCCGGGCAGCATCTCAATCGAGCCGCTCCTGCGCGTCGTCGAACTCGGGCTGGATGTCTGTGCCTTGCGCGCTCGCTCGCGCGGCAACTCCGGCGCACAGGAGACGGACGCGCTGACCGGCTCAAGCTTGATGCCAGGCTTCATTCACTCAAGCCCGGCGATGACGCGTCTCGTCGAAGAGGTGCATAAGATTCGTTCCTCTGACGTGACAGTGCTCGTCACAGGCGAATCCGGCACAGGCAAGGAACTCGTCGCCCGCGCTATTCACGCGATCTCGTCGCGCCGCTCGAAAGTTTTCGTTCCGTTCAACTGTACTGCCGTCCCGAAGGAGCTATCGGAAGGCTATCTCTTCGGCTATCGTCGCGGCTCATTCACAGGCGCGGTCACAGATTCGCCCGGCATGATTCGTTCGGCGGCAGGCGGCACACTCTTTCTGGATGAAATCGGCGATCTTCCGCTCGACGTGCAGCCCAAATTGTTGCGCTTCCTTCAAGAGGGCGAGATTCAACCGCTCGGCGAACAGCGCCCTGTCAAAGTTGATGTGCGTATTATCGCCGCGACCAACACCGACCTGGAAGAGATGGTCACGCAGGGACGTTTCCGCGAAGACCTTTACTACCGGCTGAACGTGATTCGCCTGCGCGTGCCGCCTTTGCGCGAGCGTCGTTCGGAAATTCCGACCATCGTCAACTATTACATCAATCACTATTCGGCGAAGTTCGGTCGGCGCGACATAGAAATCACGCCGCAGTCAATTGATCTCCTGATGGTCTGCGACTGGCCGGGCAACGTCCGCCAACTCTGCAACGAAATCCAGCGCATCGTCGCTCGTGCCGAAGATGGAGCGGTGCTCACGCCCGACCAGCTCTCACCGGAACTGAGGCGGATGTCCGCGCCCGCTACTCCGCAGTCTTCGATTACGCCGCTCGGTGTGGTCGCTTCCACTTCCGGCCAACACGTCACACTGGCCGACGCGCTCAGCGAACTCGAACGTCGCATGATTGCCGAAGCCCTGCGCAAACATGGCGGCAACATCTCGCGCGCCGCGCGCGAACTCGGCCTCACACGACGCGGCCTCTACCTCAAGCTCGAACGCCACGAGATGAGCGCGAGCGCGTGACCAACTCAAAAATTCCCTATCAAAACTACCGCAGTGGCAGGTCAGCCGGGAAAGAAATAGACAGGATTAACAAGATAGACAAGATTAAAGAACAAGCATCAAGCAATCTTGAACTGCCTCGTCTTCTTAATCTTGATAATCCTGTCTATTTCTTTGAATCATTGAGAGCGTACAGACAAAGAGTTGTATAATTCCAGCCATCCGGTAATTGAACCCGTTTGCTTCGGAGGCTTCCCCCATGCAGCCGACAAAACGTCGTATCCTCTGCGTTGATGATGATGAAGACACCTGCTTCATGCTCACCCATCTTCTGGAGCAGGAAAACTACGAAGCCAGGACAGTCAAGACCGTGAGCGAAGCCTTGAAGCTGGCGCGCAGTGAATCCTTCAATCTCTATATCCTGGACGAATGGTTTCCGAAAGAAGCCGGGCTTGGACTCTGCCGGAAGATTCGTGAGTTCGACCCTCACACTCCGATTATCTTCTACTCCGGCGCGGCCTTTGAATCCGACAAAGACGAAGCTCTCTACGCTGGCGCACAAGCGTTCGTCGCCAAGCCGTATATCGAGAAGCTCATCGAGACCATTCATCGCCTGCTTTCCGATTAGCGCGATGGTCGTGTCTTAAGCCTTCACGATCTTACTGTAACGTCAATGCGGGATAAAGAAGGCATGCGGAGTAGCAATGTTTCAGCTCAGACATGTTTTAGCTCCGTCAGGAGCGGAATGTAATGGTCAGCACATTCCGCTCCTGACGGAGCTAACGCATGATTTAATAACTCGTAGGCTATAAACATCTCGCTCCTACGGAGCTTAAATACTCTTCCTCCGTGCGTCGAACTCGCGTTACTGTAGGAAACCTGCGAAGTCGTCAATGTTGACCTGCTTGGCAACCTCACGTCCTACTTCCTGTAGCTCCGAGATGTAGTCCACGGAATCCATTTGTTGAACGTTGCGCGGCTCGATGTTCGGCAAGCCCAGAGCGTTCAGACCTGCGCGCGACAAGTCTGCGTTGTAGCGCATGTAGGTGAAGAGCTTCGGGCTGACAGGCCCCTGCCCGTTATCCCCCTTCATGTCCCATACCTCTCTATCGAGCAAGCCGCCGCTCAGACATTTGCCAAAGACACGACACAAAAAATCCTGTTCGTTTGAAGCGGCGAACATGAAAGCGGAGGGCAGGGAACTCGCGTTATAAATGATGTTCATCTCTTCGGGAGTGAGATTCTTGTTGGCGTCGGCTGCCGTGCCTGTCCCGAGAGAGACGAGCAACATCTTGTCCTCGCCCGTCGGCCATTCGAGTTTGTATGGCTTCACGGTGGCCATCAGGAAGAGTTGAAAAGCCGGGTTGTTATACATGGTGACGCCGCCATCCACGAAAATGAACTCATAGTTGGGGAACATCACCACTTCGGGCGGAAAGTAGGTCGGAGCAGCCGTGCTCGCGCGCACCAGTTGCCAGAGTGGGAGATGTAAATTGCAGCCGGGACGCGCCGTGTCGTTGTACTTGGCCAACGGGTTATTGGAGATAGGCCAGGGCGAATCCGTCGTCGCATTGCGCAGGACGAGCAGCAAGTAAGTTCTCAGCGCAGTGCTGCCCAGCGTGGCGTCCGGTTCGCCGGACTTTTGCGCGATCACGTCTTGAAGCTTCTTCGCGAGTTTTTCGTCGTGAAACTTATTGCGATAATATCTTGTGATTAAATTCGTCTTATCAAACATCGCCGGGCCGCTCTCGATGTAGAACGTGCGAATATCATCGACGCGCATGCCTAATGAAAGGCAGGTCGCAATGATCGCCCCGGTACTCGTGCCCGCGATGTAGTCGAAGTAGTCGGCCAGCACGAAGTCAGCCGCACGTCCGAGATTGTTTTGCAGTTCGGCTTCCATCTTCGCGAGCACTTCGAGCGTCATGACGCCTCGGATACCGCCGCCATCCAGCGCTAGGAGCTTGCGTGTGCTCCGGCTTTCCTTCTTGTCTTGCACAGACATACTCTTTTTCTCCTTCTTGAAATATGAGCGATTATAGTTTCGTCGGATTAATGATGTCGGCGAGATGACCGCCCAGTTGTTTGACGCGCGCCGCAAAGTCGGACGTGCCGCCGGGGCCGTCGCCTGTCGGTTTCTCGTCCCAGACCAGCAGGGCGTACAGGTTTTCGGCATCGTCTGCCTCGACCCGCGCCGTGTTGATCATCCAGAGGTTGTTGCGCGTGAAGACAGAGCTTTCTTGCGGCGGCGAATCCAGCCGGTCGGGCTGGCTGAACGTCTTAACGGACGGATGAGCGCGCAGATCGTAGAAGCGCTGCTCCCAGTTGCTTAGGGTAAGCCTGACGGACTTGTCCAGAAACTCTCCTTCAGGGAGCGCGATGAACAGCCACACCTCTGCTCCACGCTCCGCGCAGAGTTCGGCGAAGAGGATGTCCGCGCCGCGCGCGCCGCCGCAGATGGCCAGATCATTCGCGCCGACGTTCCAGTCCTTTAACTGCTGTGCTAACGCAGCGCGCACCACCGCCTCCTTGCGCGGCGGGAAACGCTCTTCGAGACCTTTCTCAACCCGGTCGGGCGCGTCAATCATGTGGCCGCTCACCACCAGCACACGCTTGAATCGCGGCTCAGATTTCTTCAATCCGCCGATCCTTTGTTCGAGAACTTTGCGTCTCAGCTCCAGAACTTTCTTCACCGCAGCCACGCCCTCCGGGCGAAAGCCCAGATTCTCGAAGAGATAAATTTGATCGAGCATCGAGGTGATGTTGAAGTAGGTTGTGGCGGGCGCGTTGGCCGCGTCGCGATAGAAGGTGCGCCCCTTTTCGGCGTCGCCCGCGACCAATTCAAGCTCACCGAGCGTAGCCGCCGCCCAGACGCCGTCGCCTGCGTTCAGCCCCACACGGTCGAGCGTGTTCTGTGCCGCAAAGCGCACCATCCCCGTCATGTCGTCAATGTCCTTGATCCGGCAGTCAACCGGCTGGTCTCCGGTCGCGGCCTTCAGGTATTCGAGGAGCTTGACGAAAGAGACGACGTTGATGCCGTTGTAGTAGTCAAACTCCTGGCGCGCGGCCTGGTCGTAGCTGTGGACGGCCTGAGCGATGTACCCGGACGTGGCGACGGCCTGCATCTGTCTCTCTTCGAGAGTTTCGAGGTCTTTCCATTCGAGCCGCCAGAGGTCTTTATAGACACCTCCCAGAATGCCCTGCGCTTCCGTGTCGCCCTTGAACTGCTCGACGACATTCAGCATGTGCAGCTTGGCCTCGTTGACACGCCCCAGGCGACCGAGCACCAGACCCATCCGGGTCAGCCCGTTGCGATGTTTCGCGTCGAGGCTGACCAAATCCTTGAGCACAGACAGAGCAGCTTTGAAACGGTGCATGCTGCACAAGGCGTCTGCCGCCTGCCAGAGAATTTGGACGCGATGGAAGCGTGTCGGCGCATCGTCTGCCAGCGTCATGATGTCGCCGGGCAGCCCGTTCAGCTTGGCCACCTCGACGCGCCGCTTCCAATCGGCGAACACCTCGCCGAAGTATTTCGCCCGCGCCGTCTGGATATTGCTCCAATTCACAGGCTCCAGCCCGACCAGCTCTTTGTAAACGGGACTCCCCATTGTGCGCTCGTCAACATCGAGAGCGTTCCTCAAGGTGGTCGCCAATTTGTCGGCTTCCGCCTGAAGTCGCTCCTGCCATGCCGCGTCGCGTTCCTGCTTCGGCGTGACGAAGAGTTTTCCGTCGTAATCAAAGGTGCGATCCGGCGCAACGTCAAACGGTCTTCTCGTCCACCCGCCATGAATCATGAACACGCCGCGCGGGGCGACGCCATGCCGCACGCCAAGCTCATAGAAGACGTTGGCGTTCAGGATGGAAATGTCGGCCAGGATGACATCCGCCGTCACCAACTCGAAATACATATCGGTGCGTATATCGCCAGCGCCCGGCTCTTTGTCGGCTCGAAACGGCACGCACCCGGCTTTGGTCAGAGCAGGCTTGATGAGCAGATCATAAACTTCATCAAAGCTCACGTTGATGGCCGGTTTCTCCGGCGCGTTGTCGGTTGCCGGTGTCACGCTCTGCGCTTCTTTGATACCGAAGGGCATCACGACGAAAACATGAGGCTGCATAGATGGTTTTCCTCTCTCAAGCTAGAGCCCTCATCTGTCGGATGCCGCCATCCGCAGGCAGAATGAACCCGGCTGGAAGAAACTTGGGCGAATGCGGAAGTCAGGTTAGACAACAAGACTTTTGGAGCGTGCGAGCATCCGAAGCTAAAACGTACCGTAAAAGTATGCTCGACGGAAAGCGCCTGTCAATATTTATCGTCCGCGCTTTTACTTTGACTCATCCTGGCTTAACAGGAATAATGCGTGCAGGAGTTAAACGAAGTGCTTCCCTTAATAATAATCTCTCTCATCGCCGCTGTCGCTGCTATCGGTGCGTACCAGTTGCTCCTTCAGAAGTATTACTGGGGGCCGAAAGGGTCGCCAAAAAAGGACGATCAGCATTGGGACTCGCGCCGGAAGTAGTGCTTTGGCCAAATGCGCACGCACCTCATCTGACTTTTGGAGGACGGTATAAGAGAATCATGTCAACCAAACCTCGCATCCTCTACGTTGAAGACCATGACGACACACGCGTTCTGATGACCATCATGCTTGAGCGTGCCGGTTTTCAAGTGATACCGGCCAGCGACGGAACGGAGTGCATGATGTTGTTTGAGGCAGAGCACTTTGACCTGATTCTGCTGAACCACACCTTCCCGGATGCCTCCGGCGTCGGGCTCTGTCTAATGATTCGTGAAAAGGATCAAGAGACGCCTATTCTTTTCTATTCAGCACGCGCCATGCCGAAGGAAAAGGACGAGGCGATGAAAGCCGGAGCGCAGGATTATCTAATCAAGCCGAACGACCTTTTCAATGTCGCTGACCACGTTGCCAGGTGGATTGAGCTGAAGAAGTAAACCTTTAATGAGAAGGACTAGCCCAACAACCGCACGCACGATTGTAGAAGTCATCTCATAAATAGCATTCAAGCGTTCAGAGTTCACGCAGAGAGCGTGCGTTTTATTGAAAAACATCAAACTGAAGTTTGAACTCTGAACATTTATGAGACCATTTCTAGTCAGATTTGGCCGACTAACCTTACGATGTTCAGCAACAGTTAAGTAGAGCGCGTAAACGCCTATGCCAATCACGGCTAACCCCGTAATCAAGTTAATAAACCTCATCGTGTCCTCTCGAATTTTTGCTCAAGGATTCCGTGTCTGTCGGGCAGGTAACTTGGCAGGCAGATCAAGCTCGTCGTCAATTAAAACGTCCACAGAGACGCCAGCAAGCCGCGCATACCGTAAGAGAATAATCAGCATCGGCTCTCCCTTTCCTGTCTCGTACTTTGAAATTTGCTTGTAGGAGATGATGTCTTCGACTCCGAGACGATAGAGCATTTCGGTTTGAGAAAGGCCAAGCGCATCTCGTATCTGCAATAGCTTGGAAGCTAGACGCTCCGGCTTCAAACGCGGCTTCGTTCCCATCAGGCGCGGCCTCCTGATGAGACAAAGAGAACTTGGCTATTGTAATTATCGTCAATTGACGATAATATGCGTTCGCTCAACAGGGACGCCGTGAGAATTAACCTTTTCTCAACGGCGACGCTCATCACTCACTTTGAGGTTGAGGCTTGAGACGACGCATTTAGCCGTTGCTGATAATTAAAAGATCGCGCGGCAAGGATACCACACGATGCCCTCACTAAAACTATAGATGAGTTTGAGAGGGAGCGCGGCGAGGGTGGACGCGCTCTCACAACGCACGCCTGCTCTTTGGGTGGGAGACGGGCTGTGCGTAAAGGCCGCCGCGCCCGGACCTCCCACGTCCGGGCGCGGCGGCTATCCTTTATCCGGCTTTCTCATCAATCGTCCGGCAAGCGTGCCCTCACAAAGCGCAACGCCGATGCTGGTTCTTGTGATGTGAAATCTATGCTGAAGGTGTCTTGGGCTTACGCTGGCGCGTCTTGAATTCCGATGCTCTTTTCAGCCCGACCGCCTGCACCTCTGTCGAATCTCGTCCGAACTGCGCCACCACCTGATCCTTTGCTCCCAAGACCAGATTGTGGAAAGCCCACTCTTTGGCGACTGTGTTATCGCGTGCCGTTGCCGCCGCCGCAGCAGCCTGCGCTTCCGTTTGTTGCGCTGCGTTAAGCTCGGTTTGAGCAGTGGTAATGGCCGCCATTGCGAAAGTTGGATTGGCGGGCGCGTAGTTCGGGATTGCTTGCAGCGCCGCAAAGCTGACCTTGTCTGCTTCGACCAGAGCAGGATTCAAACGTTTGGATTGATCTTTAGCCATCGTGAGTATCTCCTTCGTGAGTAAAGGGAAGAGCAAACAGGGGAGAACGCACGCATCTTATGCGAGAAGACAAAGCCGCGCAATAACTTTATTCGCTCACGCCGCTAAAGCTTCAGCGCAGCAAATTATCTTATAATCACGGCACATTAAGGCTTAATGATGCGTGATTATGCCCTAATCACTGATGATTATGCCTTAATCATCCGTCACTAAGGCATAATGTGTCACGATTAAGCCATAATCTCGACTCATTAAGACCTAATCCCACCACCTTATGTCATAAGCATGGATAATTATGACGTAAGCGTCTGTCATTAGGAGATAATCTTGGGAAAATAGTTTTAGCTTATCCTTGTTCATTTATGAACTCGGCATTGAGCCAACATTCTGGATGGAATAGCTTTATTGCTCTAGAAGGTCTTTTGAATGTGAATCAACAATCTCGCACTTATCCATGAAAAGAGTCAGCCGATCTACATTCCTGATTTGACCAAAGACAGTCAGGTTATCGCCAAGTTTTAGAGTCATAACTCGATCAGTCCATCTCTGCTCACGAAAGGGCGCGTAGACGAGAGGGCCATGTTGGGAAGGTCTGAATAAAACCAGTATGTGACCTGGCTGACTTTCAACATCCTGAACAGTACCTGATGTTTTCATCCACTTACCGATATATGCTTCGGCTAACTTGTTTGCTTGCACGGCTGTATGGTTATTAAAGAAACTCACTAAATATTCAGGTGTGACATCTATAGTTATTCGTTCGTTAGAGATTGGTAAGTCTTTCGGTGTTTGTGCCTGTGGTTTTGGTGAAGGTGCTAGTGTCGTTGGGAGAGAAGTTTGTTCAGGCGGTGTAGCCTTCACAAGCTTAGCGTTGCGCTTTTGATTGATGTAATTGACCAACACTAAGCCAACTATGCCAAGAGCGCCACATAAGACAAACGCGAGCAGATATGACATCAAGCCACGCCTCCGAGCTGCCAATAGAATAGCCTGAACCGCCAAGAGAAGACAGCCTAAAACAAAGAGCATCTTTGCAATAAAGAAATCCGTCGCGTTGAGGTTATCCGTGCCGAGAATCGCAAAGGGGAGGCCAAACAAAAAAGCCGCAGCACCACCTAGTGCGCCCCAAGGTATGAGATAACCACGACGATCTTCCATAGCCGCGCAGAGTAGCACGACTTTTTGTGCAGAAGTGCGAGTTGCACAAAAAGTAGGAGAAAAACCAGACTTATTGTGTAAGACCATTGAGCAGGACTTCGACGTTGACTCGTTAGGCTTCTCTACTGGCGTCTATCAGAAATGGGTAGATGCCATGTGGGATAAGGCTAGGCCCCGGTCGTGCAACCGGGGCCTGCCGTGTTAGATACTACCCACCATAGCCATGACTTTTACGCGAGCGGGCGTGTCGTAGCTAATAGCCGGGCGTGAGCAAGAGGGCGCGCAGTTGACTGTTGTTGACTCCATTAACCACTATCTGACCGGAGTCGCTAATCCCAACGGGGTCGCTGATCTCGACCCCGTTATCAGTAATCAGGGCATTGAGATTTGTCAGCACGCCGTCTTTATACAGAAAGACGTACTGTTCCTCGCTGGGAGTTTCCGTAATGCCAACCACGTCGCCTGAGCTGTTGATGGCATTCGCCCGGCTGAACACATTGTCCGGCGTGAGATTCAACAGGTTAGTGCCGTCATAAAGAACCGCGTACTGTTCGCCGGTAGTTGCGATGGAGACGCCGACCGCCTGGCCGGAGTTGTTGAGGGCTCGAATCATACTGCCTCTCCCGCCGCTCAGTGTCATGTCATGCGTTCCGTTGCTGTCATAAACAAAGGCGCACTCATATCCATTTGTCCCTCGGAATTTCCCCGTCACGATGCCGGATTCAGTAAAGCGGTCTATTGACTCGATTCCGTTGCCTATCGAAATTTCATGCATCCCCGTGCTGTCGTAGAAGAATCCGACGTATTCGCTGTTGGCGTTGAATCCATACCCGATGATCTGCCCGGCGTTGTTGATAGCTATGGCTTCACCGTAGTCGCCGCCGGGCGTGCCGAGGTCTTGCATTCCGGTGCTGTCATAAAGGAAAGCGTGCTGCTCGCCGCTGGCTGTGTCCGCAACGCCGACTATCTGGCCGGAATCGTTGATGTCATAAGCTGTGCTGTTCAGCCCTCCCAGCGTGCCTAGATCATGCATGCCCGTACTGTCGTAAAGAAAAGCGCGACTCTCACCGTTGGCTGTAAACATCCTGCCGACCACTTGACCGGAGCTATTGATGGCGTAGGCTGAGCTATCTACCCCGCCGGACGTGTCAATGTCTTGCATCGTGCCGTTGCTGTATAAAAAGGCATGAAAGGTAGGGATTTCACCGCTGGCGTCTGTCATTGACGTGCCGACTATTTGGCCGGAGGCGTTGACCGCATAGGCAATGGCATAGGAACCACCCAGCGTGCCGATGTCGTACATGCCGGTAGCAGGGTCGTACAGGGCGATGCGTTGTTGCTCATAGTTAGCGGTCCAGAACGTACCCACAACTCGCCCGCTATTTTCGATACCACCGTTGACGAGGATATTGGTGTTGATAATTTCTCGCGTGCCGGTGTCGAGCTGACTGTGCGAACCGGAGATCAAGTCGTCCAGATCGTGCAAGCCCGTGTCGTTGTAAACGAAATTATGAATCGTGCCAGTCCCCGAAGGATAGGCATATCCGATGATTTCACCGGACGGGTTCATGCCGCGCGCGGTGGTTTGGTCGTATGTGTTGCCGGGCGCGAGGTCTGTCACCGTGCAAGTTAAAGGAGCGTCGGCCTGAGCTATCCGTAAACGGGGGAGGAAGGCAAGTGTGAAGCCGATGATGAGTAAGGTAACCAGAGTAAGACTGAGTTTTCGTGTCAGGAACATTGTATTTCTCCCATGTGATTTAGAGGTGTAAGGCCGACAAGATGGGGCGGTCTGGTTCGGCGATGGGAATCGTTCGGTCGCGGATTGCTGCACACTGAAAGTGCCGGGCACACCACGACCATCATGAGGCGATTCCTCAAGTGCGATTGTTCAAATTTCGTTTACAGGTAAAGAAGTAGCTGGCCGCAAGTTCTCAGAGGTCGGCCTGCTGCTTCAGGTTGATGGTCGAGCAACAATCAGTTTCTATCTTGCCTAGCTAAAGATTAGAAGTTTGCTTGCTGCTTTCGAGTGTGCATATCTTTTATCGCTTCTATCAAATGTTAAGCAGGATATTGGGAGCTTGATGAGCGCCCTGACGAACTCAAAATAAATTAGGCCGCTTCCTTCCAATCCGGCTTTCCTTATCAACCATCCGCCTCTACCCATTACAATCGCTGTACCACACCGGGAAAAATTCTTGCAGCCGAAGTTAAGCCGAATGATTTATAGACTTGAATGGCTTCTGGCATGTCACCTTTGAAAATCCCCTTGCCGTGAAAATTAGATAGCAGCTATCCACTTTAATGAGCTGAGTGAGGTCTTTGGGCTTTTTACTAGGGATTATTGCGAGATTCACAAATTAAGAGGGAGGTGGTTACGAGATATACAGTGGTAACGAAGTATGCAATCAAAAGTAATCTGTGAATTCCGCAGTAATCCTCAGCAATGTTCAGTAAAATCCCCAAAAACCGCCCGCCCCTCGTTTAGTTGGATACCTGCTATCCATTTCCCGGCTTCAAAGAGGCTCTCAATCGCAGCATGTCGGGCGTGGCTCAAGTGTACAAATAGTTCAACTTAAGTCCGGTTGCAAGAACCCTTCCGGTCGTGGCACGACGCTTGTAATAGTAGAGAGCAGATCGTTGATAGGAAAGCTGGATCAGGAAGGAAGCGGCCTTAATTCTTGAGCCTGTCGGGGCGCTCCTCAAATGCCCTCGACATCCTGTCAGCGATCTCGTCCTAACTTGAAAATTTTAAAAATTCTATCTTGTGCCGATTCCCCTCGCGCGATTACGCGGCTTCCACGGTGAGGCACTACGAAACGAAGAAGGAGAAACATCATGTTTCGTCGCATCACAGCAACTTTAAGCCTACTGAGTCTGGTTCTTGTCACGCTTCTTCCCCTTGCCACGTTCGCTGCTCCGGCAAAACAGAACGGCAATGGCCAGCAGGGTCGCCGCTTTAAAAAGCTCGCCCCCGAATTTGAAGTCGCCGCTAAGTCTTCGGCGACTGTTCGCGTCCTTATTCAAACCAATGGTCAGCCCTCGGCAGCTCATGACAACGCTATCATTAGCGCTCGCGGCAGCAAGCGCGCTAGCTACGCGGCGCTCGAAATAGTGGAAGCAGACGTTCCGGCCAACCAGGTCGCCGCGCTTGCCCTTCGCTCTGACGTTGTCTACGTCTCGCCCGACCGCCCCGTCAAAACGCATTCCGTTAACCTGACGAACGAAACCATCGGCGCAGCGCAGGCACAATCGAGTGCGAAAGGCGCTTCCGGTGTGACCGGCAAAGGCGTCGGCATCGCCATCCTCGACAGCGGCATCAGCGCCAACCATCCAGACTTCATGCAGAAGAACGGAAAGTCGCGCGTCATTGCTTCAGTTGATTTTACGAACAGCGCGAAAAAGGGCGGCGACCCGGACGGTCATGGAACCCTCGTTGCCGGTAGCGCAGCGGGCAGCGGCGCAGCCTCAACCGGTTATGCAGGAAATTACGCTGGCGTTGCAAGCGGGGCAGACCTGATTGCGGTTCGTGTGCTCGACGAAAACGGCATTGGCCGCACGAGCAATGTCCTGGCCGGTCTCAACTGGGCGATTGAGAACAGCAAGAAATACAACATCCGCGTCATCAACATGAGTTTGGGCGCGCCCGTCCGCGAATCATTCCACACAGACCCGCTCTGCAAAGCTGTCGAGCACGCTGTCCGTGCGGGAATCGTCGTGGTGGTCAGCGCCGGGAACATGGGTCGCACGGAAGAGATCGTCGGCCATAACGCAGACGGCCCCATTTACAGGCTCGCCTACGGCACGGCCAGCAGCCCCGGCAACAGCCCCTACGCATATACGGTCGGTGCCACAGATACACACGGAACGGTCAACCCTCTCGATGACACGGTCGCTGCCTTCTCTTCAAAAGGTTACACGCGCTTCGATCACCTCGCCAAGCCGGACATCGTCGCGCCGGGCAGGAAAGTCAATGCCGCGATGTCACAAGACCCGAATCCGACGATGGCGAGCCAGTATCCCGACCGCATCGTCAAGCCGGTTTCGTCCAGCGCGATGCCGAATGCTTACTTCAACTGTTCGGGCACGTCCTTAGCCGCTCCGGTCGTCTCCGGCGTGGTCGCGCTCATGCTCGAAGCCAACAAATCGCTCAATCCCACGCTGGTCAAAGCCATCCTGACGCGCACCGCGCAAAGGTTGCCCGGCTCGACCTATGAGAACAAAGCTCAGACGGTCTACACGCAGGGCGCAGGACAGGTCAATGCCGCTGGCGCAGTGGAGATGGCACGCGCCGTCGTTCCGAACGCCGACAAACTCAAAGCGGGCGATCAAATCTTCCGCTCAAACACCACTCTCAGCTCACTCAGCCAGTCGTTCTCAATCGGCGGCGCGAAAATTCCGGCCAGCACAAACGTCCTCTACGCCCACGGCGTGATCTTCGGCGACCACCCGGTGCTCGTCAATGGCGTGGTGCTTGGTGACGGCGTGGTGCTCGGCGACGGTGTGGTGCTCGGCGACGGCGTCGTCCTCGGCGACGGCATCATGTTGGGCGATGGCATCATGCTCGGCGACGGTGTTGTCCTGGGCGATGGCGTGGTGCTTGGTGACGGTGTGGTGCTCGGCGATCACATCATCCTCAGCGGCGGTATCATGCTCGGCGACGGCGTGGTCTTGGGCGATGGCGTCGTCCTCGGCGATGGAATCATGCTGGGCGACGGTGTCGTGTTAGGCGACGGCGTGGTGCTCGGTGATGGTGTTGTCTTGGGTGATGGCGTCGTCCTTGGCGACGGCATCCTGTTCGGTGACGGTGTCGTGCTCGGCGATGGTGTGGTGCTGGGCGACGGCCACCTCTACAAAGATGGTGTGGTGCTGGGCGACGGCGTGGTGCTCGGCGACGCCATTATGGTGAAAGATGGCGTCGTGCTCGGCGACGGCGTCGTCCTGGGTGATGGCGTTGTTCTGGGCGACGGTGTTGTCCTGGGTGACGGCGTAGTGCTTGGCGATGGCGTCGTGCTCGGCGATGGTGTGGTGCTGGGCGACGGCATGATGACGACAGAAGGTGTCGTGCTCGGCGACGGCGTGGTGCTCGGTGACTAATCCCTGAACCCAACAAACACAAAAAAAGCGGGTGGAGCTTAATCAACTCCACCCGCTTTTTTGTTTCTGATCCCTGCGGGGGTTGCGCGTGCTCTCCTCGCTTTCATTTCGCGTTAGAATGACGGATGGTTGATATGCGGCTGACAGAAAAGAGCACGCGTGGTTAACAGACTCTCAATCCGAACGAACTGAAAATGAATAACCAATCGCACAAACGAATCATCAAGACCGCCAATCTCGAACTCATCCCCTGCGAGCTTGAGTACCTCGAAGCAATCATGCGGGACAAGAAGGAGCTTGAGCAGATACTGAGCGTCACGGTTCCTGACAACTGGCCTCAGATGCCTGAATCTCTTGATTACGTCTACAAGGCTCTCCATGCCGACCCCGCTTCACCGGAGTGGGGCTATCACTTGTTTGTGCACACGAAAGACCGTGCGCTCATCGGCGAAGGCGGCTACAAGGGCAGGCCTGACGCGGAAGGCGTGGTCGAGATCGGCTATGCCATCATTCCCGAATACAGGCGGCGTGGGCTGGCATCTGAAGCTGCGCGCGGACTGACCGACAAAGCTTTCTCGCACGCAGAAGTCGCAGTTGTTCAGGCGCACACGCTGAAAGACGGTACGGCTTCAATCAATGTGCTGAAGAAATTGGGCATGAAATTCGTCGGCACTGCCGTAGACCCGGACGAAGGTGAAGTGTTTCAGTGGCAGGTGGAAAGAAAAGATTATCTTTCGTAATGCGGCGCTTTTTTTACTCGCCAGTAGTGGGTACTTCTGTGTTGCTGGTTCGATACTCTGTCGGAGCACACCAGCCAACGACGATGGTAAATCAAGTCGATCAGTGATATAAGCGCGGCACAGACGTTATGGGAGTCTTCTCATACCCTGTTGAGGAAGCCGAAGGAGGAAACTCAATGACTGATAATCGCGTGCATTTGATAGATTTCGACGCTTACCTGAAAGACCTACCCGCGACCAGCGGCGTTGACCACGAAGCTGACGGACTTTTGCTTACCTGCATGGACTTCCGGTTTTTCTTAAAGATCGCAGAGCTTATGCAAGGGATAAAGTATGACCATGTAATTCTCGCTGGCGCGGCGCTGGGAGCTGTCGTGCGTGGGAAGGAACACTGGCACAAAACGTTTCTTGAACATGTGAAGCTCGCCATAGACCTTCACAAAATTAAGTGGGTTCTTGTTATGGAGCACAGAGACTGCGGGGCCTATGGGCCAAGGGGATTCGGTTTGCTGCCAGACAAGCCTCCTCCTGAGAAAGAGCGGGAAGTTCATGATGTTCAGGTTGCCGAACTTGCGAAGAGGGTTCATATTGCCTATCCCAGCCTCGGTTTTGACTCGCTTCTCCTAGAGAAACCGAAGGGAACGGATGATTTGACGTTCGATAAACTGATGTGAGGAGCAGCGCGGATGGCACGTTCCCAAATCAGCAACACAGATTCACCCCACTACCGTCAGCTCGAATTGCCTTGTCCGCTTTCTACCAGGTGTTTCAATCTATGGAGTTCTTCTCCGATCCCTCCGCGCGCCAGAATACGGAAATAAACAAAACCGGCGATTGCGGCAAGACCCGGAACTCGGCTGGCAATTCCTTCGGTGTGAGACACCATCGTTTTATCGCCCGCGGCTCTGAAGGTCAGACTAAAATACCCGCGAAAGAGTTTTCCGCGCTCTTGCACTCCGCTGTAATGCGTCGGCGGGCGATGATGATGACGGTACAGGCACGCGAAGGTGAGCCGGGCGATTTTGAGGTGGCTTCTGACAAGCACCGCATGGTCGCTCAATCTTTTCAAGACATCTATGCGCGCGATTTCCGGGGCATAAGCAGGAACGCTTTGCGGGTCAGAAGCTATTGCATACACCTGCTCAACCGGAGCATCTATCTCCAACTGTTCGCACGTCTGGTATCGCCAAACTTTCATCTTCAAGAACTGTAGTCCAAGCCTGAAAGTATTTTTTCAATAAGCATCTCAATAAGCATCATGGCCGCGCAGCATCACCGGCAGCGTGCGCAGGATGATTTTCAGATCGAGCAGGAGCGACCAGTTCTCTATGTAGAAGAGGTCGAGTCGAACCATCTCATCAAAAGGCAAACGGTTGCGTCCCGAAACCTGCCAGAGTCCCGTCAAACCCGGCTTCATATCCAATCGCCTGCGATGCCATAACTCGTAGGCTTCGACCTCATACGGAATCGGAGGACGCGGGCCGACGATGCTCATGTCGCCGCGCAGGACGTTAAGAAGCTGCGGCAACTCGTCCAAACTCAGGCGACGCAACACGCGCCCGGCGCGCGTCACGCGTGGGTCGCCGGGTAGTTTGCCGTAAACGGGACGCTGCTCATCGCCGACGTTGGCTTCGGCCAGTCCTGCTATGTTCTTGCGGTAATAATCGCGATGCACCGATTCATCTGCATCTGCTCGCATCGTGCGAAATTTGTAGAAGAGGAAGACGCGCCCGTCCATCCCGACGCGCTCCTGCTTGTAAAAGACAGTCCCACGCGAATCGAGCTTAATCAACACGGCGATCAATGCCCAGAGAGGCGCGAGCAGGGTGAGCGCCACCGATGCGATCAGGATGTCTGACGTGCGCTTGACGACGCGCGCCATATCGGAAAGCGGTTCGCGGAAGAGCAGGATCATCGGCAGCGCGCCGATCTGGTCAATGTGCGTCTTCTGCGGGAGGCAGTTGAAGAAACTCGGCGCGATGCGGAATTCCAATCGTCGCCTGCGACCAACACGCATCATGACGTTGAACAGCAGGTTGCCGGAAACTTGCGGGTCGGTGATGATGACTTCCTGCGCGCGCGTTTCGCGGATGGTTTCCGGCAACCCTTCGATGCCGCTCAAGATGGGCACGTTTTCAAACTCTTCCGGGACATCGCCATCAAGCGTGCCGTTCTCAATCACGCCGATCACACGATAGCCAAGCCCAGGACGTTCGCGCATCTCGTTAATGCACAGCGCCGCCTGCGCGCCGCGCCCGACAACGAGCGTCGGAATCAAGTTGATATCACGACGACGTGCGAGGGTTTGCGCGCCGCGCATCAGAAACCGCGCCGCACTGAAAGCCGCAAGCGCGAGAAAGAAATCCAGAACGAAGACGCCGCGCGAATAGGAGAAGTCACGAAAGGCGAAGCCGCCCCGGTAGAGGAATGTCAGCGCGACGAGCAGCAGCGAGCCAATCGCCGTCGCCTTGAAAATCCGCGCTGCCTCGCCGACGTAGGAAAACTCGCCGCGCAATTTGTAAAGGTTGTAGTAGATGAGCGTCAGCAAGCGAATCGGCACAGCCAGCAGCAGCACCGACCCGTAGGGCGCAAACTCTGCGCTCCATGCCCATCCTCCGTTATTTAACCGCGCGAGAATCGGCTCACCCTGTCGCAAATGAAATGCCAGCAGAAAAGAGGCGACGATCATCGCTATGTCCGCGACGACCAGTACGGCCTTGACCGTCGGAATAATCCACACAGGCGCGTTCCGCGCAGCCCGCACTGCGCGCGCCTCGACTCTCACTTTGTCTAAACCTTCAGCGCGCATAGCCTGTTTCATCCGACCCCAGCAGATTCTATTTAATTCACGGTTGATGACAAGATTAATTCTGCAACTTCGGCGCGCACGTGTCGAGCGCGTCGTGCATTGAGGCCACACTTTTTTCTAATTTCGAGCGCGTCCAGATCGGCGCGGGTCACAATGCGCTTGAGACGGCCCTCATTGACGAGTTGTTCGTCAATCGCCGCCCAGCGTCCGGCAAAGATGGTCGCGGTGGGAACACCGAGCGCCGCCGCTTCCCGGTTCATCGTGCCGCCCGCACTGACAACCAAGTCGGCTGAGGCGATCAGGTTCGAGCCATCGAGCGCCTTCGGTGGCCAGATGATGTTCGCGCTTTGGTGTCGCTCGGCCAGCCTTTCTTTCTGCTCTGCTGTGCGCGGGAGCATGATGAGTTTCACGTCCGCGCGCGCCGTCATGCGTTCGAGCATCTCGTCAAACAACTGGTTATCGAAGCGGTGATAGAGCGCGTCGAGCGCGGGCGGGCGCACGACAATGAGCACATCCTCGCTCCTGACGCCAAGCTTACACAACACTTCCGCAAACGTCGGGTCAACCTCGAAGTCCGCTAGATAAACATCCTCCTTCGTTCCATCATAACGCCTGACCTTCGCCTCGCGCACACCGAAACGGCGCAAGGCTTCAATGGGAAACGCGCGCGGGACGATCACGCGTGTGGCCAGCCGGAACGAGAAATGATTCGCCGGGTGATATTCGTAATCCATCAGCGTGACGCAAGGGAGTCGGAGCAGCCGCGCCGCCAGTAAATGCTCATGGGAATTATGGCTGACGGCCAGATCGAAGTTATGAGAGCGCGCCCAACGCGCGAGCGCCCACGCGCGCTTCATCAGATTCCGCGCCTTGCCCGGCAATTGACGCCCGCCGTGCCCGCCGATGACAGCCGGAGAGAAGCCCGCCGCTTCCGCCAGCTCAACCGTCTGGGCAAAGTCGCGCGCCGTCAGCTCGACCTCGTGCCCGCGCCGCTCAAATTCCGGGACGAGCGCGCGAAAGAATGGAACATGAGGCGAGTTCCCTAAATCAATCCAGATATGCATCAGTTAAGGCACAAGGCGCGAATGGACAGGATTAACAGGATTATCAAGATTAAGAAAACCAGATAGACCGAAGAAGGCTGAAGGCTTTCTCTTTCATCCTGTCCATCTTGTTAATCCTGTCTATTTCTTCTCGGTTTGTTACGGACTCTTAATGCTTGCCCTTCTCCAGCAGGCGTGCAAGGGCGTAGAGCATCCAGCTTTGCGCCCAACGGATGTAGGGCGTGCGGACGGTGTAGAAGCGCCGCCGCTGGTAATAAAAGAAGCCGCGCGCATCGTAAAGGTGATGCAACGCCCAAGCCGTGATTTTTTCGGCGAGCACTGGCGCGTCGCGGTCTATGCTTTCAAGTTCTAAAAGCGCGACGATGGCTGCCGCCGCTGAATGCACATCCGCCGGGTACAACTTGTCATGGTAGTATTTCGGCCACCCGTCCGCAACGAAGAAACGTGTGCGCCAGAATTCATATCCCTGCCGGATCGCGTTCGTGAGATCATCGCTTTCACTTGAGCCGCAAGCTGCCTTGATGCGCGTCAAAGAAAGTAACACGAAGGCCGTGTGGAAATTGTCCACCCAAGCATGACGACGCTCAGGGCCATAAGCCCATGAGCCGTCCGCGCGTTGATGACGAACAGCGTAACGCGCCGTTTTCATCCCCCATTCAAGCAACTCCGGCTCACTGGTCAACGCCCCAACACTGGCGAGCGTCTCCCCCGCCAGCAGGCTCGCGTTGAAAATGCGCGAGCGGTCGAGCGGCGTGTAGCTGAAACAGACCTCGCGTTCGGTTTCATCCTCACGCTGAAGGTCGCGCAGGATAAACTCGCAGACGCTACGCGCGCGCGTCGTGTAGTCTTCATCATTGAAGGCCAGCGCCGCTTCGATGAGCGCGCGGGCAGCGAACGCGGTCGGGACAATCGTCGGCGTACCGCGCGGCGCAAAGAAGGCGCGGCTTTGCCAGTCGAAGTTGTAACCCCAGGCCGCACCGCTCAAGCCTTCGAGCCTCGCCGCCCACAACGCATCAAGCAGCGCACGTGCTTCCGCTTCCGCTTCTTTCGTCCGCGTCCGGCGGAAAGTTGACAGAGCGGCCAGCGCGAACAACGCCGTTCCTTTGGCGTTCTTTCCGGCGGGCACAAGCGCGATTTTTCGGAAGCTGATGGGCGAGCGTTTGAAGAGTTGCGTCCAGATGATGCGAGCCGCGCGGTAATTTTTGAGCGGCGTCGCTTGAAACAAACGGCTGTTCAGCGCATCGAACGGGTCGTATCCTGCGTAGCCGCGCTCACGACACCACGCGACCAGGCTTTCGTAGGCGTGTTCCAGTTCATCATTCATTTATTTATTCCCGAAGGGAATATAGAAATGTATCCCCGAAGGGGATAAATAAAATAGCCGGGGGCAGAGCGACAGCGACGCCCCCGGAACATCATAGAAAATGATTCCCGACCCTGAAGGGGTCGCATATTCAACGTTGTATGTGCGACCCCTTCAGGGGTCGGATTCTTCTCTACATCAAACCGGGGGCGGCGCTGTCGCTTGCCCCCAGCTATTACGTGTGACCCTTTCAGGGTCAAAGAACCACGCTCGAAGCTTTCATCTTCGGCTCACAGCTTACTGCTCACAGATGTTTCAATTCGTCGCGCAGTTTCGATGAAACTCTCCTGCCAAAGTTCAAACATGAGGAGCGTCCAGAGTAGCTTGCGATGATTGGCAACGCCGCGCTCATGCTCGTCCTGTAGGCGCTGGACGTAATCGGCGTTGAAAAGTCCGGCCTTGCGAATGCGCTCCGGCGAGAGCAGGTCGCGCGCGAGCGGGCGCAGTTTTCCTTTCAGCCATTCGGCGACGGGCACGCCGAAGCCTTTCTTGCCGCGACGGGTGACAAACGGCGGCAGCAAATCACGAGCGGCGCGCTTCAAAATATATTTCGTGGTGCGCCCGCGCAATTTGTAATTGACGGGAAGACTCGCCGCGTATTCTGCGACGCGCGGGTCTAAAAACGGCGCGCGAACTTCCAGCGAGACCGCCATGCTCGCACGGTCAACTTTGGTCAGAATATCTTCGGCGAGATAAAGCCGCGTGTCGAGGCTCTGCATCCGTTCGATGGTATTGTCCGCGTCGCAGTCTTCCGCGAGCAGGCGTCGCGCTTCGCGGTAAATGTCGCCGTCGCTCGCGCTCCTTACTGCGGGCGTCAAAAGCGCCGTCTGCTCGTCGGGCGTAAATGAACCGAACCAGACGTGATGGCGCGCAACCTCTTCGTAATTCATTCCCGTAATGAAACGCCGTGCCCTGAAGTCTAACGAGAGATTCTTGGTCTTAACTGGCAAGTGGCGAACGACCGGCTCAATCAAGCCGCGGCGCAAGATACGGGGAAGTCGCGAGTAGATGCGCGCCAGATTATGTCCCGGATACATCTGATAGCCCGCGAAGAGTTCATCGCCGCCGTCGCCGCCGAGCGCCACCGTGACGTGTTTGCGCGTAAAGCGCGAGAGCAAAAAGGTCGGCACAAGCGAAGGGTCAGAGAACGGCTCGTCCATCCAGGAGCCGATTTCACCGACGAGATTCGCGGCCAGATCGACGCTCAAACGCTCTTCGTGATGATCCGTGCCGAGAAACTTTGCGACCGCCCGCGCGTATGACGACTCATCAAACGAAGATTCCGCAAACGAGATTGAGAAAGTCTTGACTGCTTCCGAAGACGAACGCACGGCCATCGCCGCGACTGTCGAAGAATCCACGCCGCCTGAGAGCAGCACGCCGAGCGGCACGTCCGAAACAAGACGCATCCGCACGGAATCCTCCAGAAGCCGTCTCAATTCTTCCGCAGCCTCTTCTTCGGTCGGTACAGGCTGGCGCGTCTTGTAGCTCAAATGCCAGTAAGGTTGTATGGCAACGCGCCCATCTTCGACGGAGAGCGTGTGCGCGGCGGGGAGCTTCTGTATCCCTTCATAGATCGAATGCGGCGCGGGCACGTAATCGAACGACAGATACTGCCGCAGAGCATCGAGGTTAAGGCTGGGGTGCACGAACGGGTGCGCGAGCAGGACTTTCGGCTCGGAAGCGAAGAGAAACGTGCGGTCGAACACGCCCCAGTACAGAGGCTTTTCCCCGAAGCGGTCGCGCGCGATGAACAAACGGCGACGACGCGCGTCCCAGAGCGCGAAGGCAAACATGCCGTTGAGATGATTGACCATCTCCGTGCCGTGTTCTTCGTAAAGATGCGGGAGAACTTCCGTATCGGATTCGGAGCGGAAACGATGCCCGCGCTTTTCAAGCTGCGCGCGTATCTCACGGTAGTTGTAAATTTCGCCGTTGAGGATAACCGAGATTTGTCCATCCTCGCTGGTCACAGGCTGTTCGCCGGTCTGTAGATCAATGATGGCGAGCCGCCGCATGCCGAGCGCAACGCCCGCTGCGACCATCAAACCTTCCGAATCAGGCCCGCGATGCGTCATCCGCTCGCACATTGAGCGCAGCAGCGCACGCGCGCCGTCAGGCGGCGGCGTGCGTGCATCGAGGTTAGCCCATCCGGTGATTCCACACATAAGAATAGTTGGCAGTTGGCAGTTAAAACAAGCAGGCAGCGGTCTTGAGCTTTTGTCTTTACTGCCCACTGCCCACTGCTAACTGCCCACTTTTTTCAAATCCAATCATTTCCCGCACGGCGTAGATTCGCTTCGATTGCGACTCGTGATAGGTGCGGACGAGCATCTCGGCCAGGAGTCCCATCAGGAGAAACTGGATGCCGACGGCGAACATCACGATGGCAATAATCGGCAGCGGCGTCTGGATGAAATCCGCTTTGTGCGCGAGCTTGAGAATTAAAGCCCACAAGCCTGCGACGAAGGCGACGAAGAAACTGAGAAAGCCGAATGTGCCGAAGATGTAGATCGGTTTGGTCTGGTACGACGCCATGAACTTGATGGTCATTAAATCGAAGATGACTTTGATGGTGCGCGATAATCCGTATTTGGATTTCCCCATTGTTCGGGCGTGGTGCTCGACCGGGATTTCTGTGACACGCGCGCCAGCCCACGAAGCATAAATCGGAATGAAGCGGTGCATCTCGCCGTAGAGCCGCACGTCTTCGAGAGATTCGCGGCGATAGGCTTTGAGCGAGCAGCCGTAATCATGCAAGGGCACGCCGCCGATCCAGGAAATCAGGCGGTTGGCGAGCATGGAAGGAATCTTGCGCGTCATCAATTTATCCTGCCTGTTTTTACGCCAGCCCGAAACCACGTCGTAGCCTTCGTCCAGTTTTTCCAGCAGTCGAACAATGTCCGCCGGGTCGTTTTGCAAGTCCGCATCCATCGGAATCAACACGCGCCCGCGCGCCGCGTCAATGCCTGCGGCCATCGCCGCCGTTTGCCCGTAGTTGCGCCTGAGAGCAACGACACGCACGCGGTCGTCCATTTGCGCCAGCTCACGCAAAATAGCGAGGCTGCCATCACGCGAGCCGTCGTCAACGTAAATAATCTCAGCCGTGCGACCGAGCTTTTTCAAAGCCTCGTCCAGCTTCGCGTGCAGCAGCCGCAAGTTCGGCTCTTCATCAAAGACCGGCAGGAAGACAGAGATGTCGGGCGCAGCATCCAGACCCACGCCGCTGTACGTGCTGCCTCTTCTTGAAATCTCTTCTTCGTAATTCTTCATGAACTTGAAATGGGCACTCCTTCAGTGTTAGCGACTCATGGCAAAGAGCCGCGCGAGGCTGTATTGAAAGCCGGGCACGACCTCTCGCCCGTCGAGCGTGTCTGCTTCTGTAAGAGTTTGCGGCTCAATATTAGATTGATAGATTGTGATCGTGCGCTTCTTCGGATTAATTATCCAGATCAATTTAACGCCGGCTTCCAAATACTCTTCGATTTTCTCTTCTACTTCGTAAAGCGTATCGCTCGGACTGATAACTTCGACAGCCAAGTCTGGTGCGCCGGGCCAGAATTTCTCCGGGAAGTCGCCCGGTGGAATGCGCTCGCGGCTCACAAACGCGGCGTCGGGCGCGCGCACCGTGTCAGGATTAGTGGCAAGGATGAATCCAGTCTCCGCGCCCAAGGTCTCGCCCAAACCATTCGCTTCAACATATTGAGCGAGCGCAAGAGTTATCCTCGCAGTGAGTATTCCGTGCTTGCCGCCTGTAGGGGACATCCTGACTAACTCTCCTTTCACAAGCTCGTAACGAAAACCGTCGTGTGGCATCATGAAAAGCTCGTCCGCTGTCGCCACTCTAGTTGCTACGCCCATCTCGGTCCTCCTTTTTCAGTTCCTTGCTTGTGATCTTTCTCTGCTCAACTCTTCCGAGCGACGCACAGGGCTGAAACGCCGAACGGAAAATTCATGCGGCGCAGGAAAAAGCTTTCCGCGCCGAGCACGCGCCCAAGCACGCCGTTGAGCGCCGAGACGTTGATGTTATTTTCTGATGCGGGTTTGAGTCCCGTTACTTTCATCACGGCACGTCCCAACAAGATCGGCGCAAAGAAACTGATATTGGCATAAGTCGTGCGCTCAACTTCAAAACCTGCGGCTTCGACGGCTCGACGCAAACCGGCAAGCGTGTAACGACGCCTGTGATGGCTGATGTCATCCTGCACTCCCCACAGAAACATGAATGCCGGAACAAACAGCAGCGCACGCCCGCCGGGTTTGAGCACCCGGTGCATCTCCCGCAAGCCTGCCACATCATCGTCCAGATGCTCCACCACGTCCAGACCCGTCACCAGATCAAACGAGCCATCTTCATAGGGCAGCTTCTCAGCTTCGCCTTGCCGGACATTTTCAAGTCCGCGAGCGCGGCAAAAATCGAGCGCTTCGGGTGAAACATCCACGCCTTCCGCATCGCCGTACTTGGCCAGTAGCTCAAGATTCGCGCCCGTGCCGCAGCCGACATCCAGGATGCGCGGGCGCGCTATTTCCATCTCCCGGCAAATCTTTTCGACGAAGCTACCGATGATGCGCCGCCGCCCGACAAACCACCAGTGCGTCTCCTCGACCTCGTACATGATCGAGTAGGTGTGCTGCATCATCTCCTGCGGCAGCGATTCAATCTGGTTTTTCGTCGCGCTCGACATTAATGCGATCTCGCTATTCCTTCCTTCGCGCAACGCACAGTGCAGAGACGCCAAAGGGAAAATTCAGGCGGCGCAGCCAGAACCTCTCCGCACCGAAGATGCGCCCCAGCACGCCGTTGAAGGCGGGCACGTTGATTTTGAATTCTGAGGGTGGGCGCAGCCGCGCCACGCGCATGAATGTCCGCACCATCAGGATTGGAGCAAAAAAGGTGAGATTGGCATAGGTGGCGCGCTCGACCTCGAAGCCTGCTGCCCGCACAACGTTCCGCAAACTTTTGAGCCTGTAACGCCGACGATGATTACTCACATCGTCCTGCACACCCCACAAAAACATGAACGCCGGAACAAAAAGGAGCACGCGCCCGCCGCGGCGGAGCACGCGGTGTATCTCTTTCAGGCTGCCCAGGTCGTCGTCCAGATGTTCGATCACATCCAACGCCGTCACCACATCAAACGAGCCATCCGCAAACGGCAGTTGTTCCGCCGCGCCGTGCCGCACATTACTGAATCCGCGCTCACGGCAGAAGGCGAGCGCGTCTTGTGAAATGTCCACACCTTCCACGTCGCCAAACTCTGTCAGCAATTCCAGATTCGCGCCTGTGCCGCAGCCGACATCCAGAATGTGTGGGCGCGGCGTCTCTAAATCCTTACAGATGCGCTCAAGAAAACTTGCGATGATACGCCTCCGACCGGCGTACCACCAGTGCGCGTCCTCCACCTCGTACATAATCGGATAGGTATGCTCCTGCATCCCCTGCCGCAGCGCTTCACCGGCATTGGCGGTCGAACGTGCTATCTCTTTTTTAGTGACGGTTGCCATCTATCAGGTTTATTGAAAGCCTCAATCAAGCATAAAACGAATCATCGGTCTCTCAAGCGCAGGGTCGGGCGTTGAGCTGTTCGCGGTCTTACGCCCCGTCAGTCTCTTAGCCTGATCCGGTGTCACCGGATTAACTCCGATGCGCTGAAGCGCGCGCAGTATCAGGGACAGCGCAGGCCACCACAGCGGGAAAGGCAGCGCCTTGTGTCGCCGCGCAATGCGCCCGGCTAGCTGCGCGCCGCTCAAACTCTCAGGCCCGCAAATCTCCACAATCTGCGTGCCGTTTCGTTGCTCCAACACAAAAGCGCAAATCGCGTTGACGGAATCATCCACGTGCAGCGGCGCAAATTGCAACCCCTGATGCCCAAACAGCAGCGGCACGACATGAAACCGCGTCGCCACCTCGATGAACCTGTCAATCCCTTCGCGCCCGCCGCCGCCGTAGATTTCCGCAGGGCGCAGGATTAAGAGGCTGTCCCAATCCAATTTCTGTAACTCAAGCTCTGCCGCGAGCTTCGATTCGCCGTAAGCTCCGCTCTCAGGGGTCGCACAGCGCGTGCTGGCGTAAACGAAGCGGCGACACCCGCGCGCCCGCGCACTCTTTGCCAGCCGCATCGTGCCACGCAGATTGACCTCCCAGTATCTTTCTTCGGCGAGCGCGTGCGTCACTCCCGCAAAGTGAATCACCAGATCGAGCGGCGCGGGTATCTCACCCAGATTCGCTTCGTCTTCCAGTCGCAAATTTATCCGGCGCAGCTTTGGATGCTCGACGGGGACGCCGTGCTCATGCACGCCGCACCAGACTTCCGTGTACGTTTCACCCGCGAGCAGGCATTCCAGCACGCGCGCGCCTAAAGGAGACGAGCCTCCGGTGAAAAGCACCTTCATGGGATAAAGCAGAATTCAGGAGTCAGAATCCAGAAGCCAGAAGGAAAGGCTGAAAACCGTTCTTCTTTTTCTGATTTTCTTTTCTTCTGAATTCTGACTCCTGGATTCTGGATTCTGCTTTTCATTGTTGCCAACCATGAGGCTGATATATACCATACGCGCGTGGCTGATCCTGACTTCTCACTTGTCGTGCTGTGTTACCGCAGCGGCAAGTCCATCATTCCGTTTGTCGAGAAACTGTGCCAGACGCTCTCCTACTGCACCTTCACCTGGGAGCTGGTGCTCGTCGGCAACTACGTCGAAGGCTCTGCCGACGAAACACCGGAGGTCGTCGAGGCGCTGGCCGCGACGCGCCCCAACATCCGCACCGTCGTCCGACCCAAAGTCGGGATGATGGGCTGGGACATGCGGATGGGCTTAGATGCGGCGCGCGGCGAATACATCGGCGTGATAGACGGCGATGGGCAGTTCCCGCCCGAATCTATTGTCGCGTGTCTCCTGAAAGCCAAAGTGCAGAATCTTGATTTGACAAAAACCTATCGCGTGCGCCGCGACGATGGGGTTTATCGCCGGATTATCTCCGCCGTTTACAATCTTCTCTTCAAGCTACTGTTTGGCCTGCGCATCCACGACGTGAACTCGAAACCCAAAATCATTCGTCGCTCGAAATATGAGCTGCTGCATCTTGAATCCGACGATTGGTTCGCCGACGCAGAGATTATGATTCGCGCGCAGGAAGCGGGACTGACCATCGGCGAAATCCCGGTTCACTTCCTCGTCAACGACACGCGCGGCTCGTTCGTTAAGCCAACCGCTATCTTCGAGTTCATGTCCAATCTTTTCAAATATCGGTTTGGAAAAGCAGGAGACAGGAGACAGAACGAAAAGCAGAATACAGAAGACAGGAGTCAGGAGTCAGAATGAAGAGGCGGAGAACCGCTCTTACAGATTTTCGTTTATTCTGTCTCCTGTCTTCTGTCTCCTGACTCCTGTCTCCTGCTTTCCAAATCCTCTCCAGCTATTCTTATTGTGCCAGCCGATGACCACATCGCTGGCATTGATCTCTTCCCACCACTGTTCAAACTCTGCGCGCGAGATGTAATAGGCCGTTGGCGCGACCAGATGATCGAAAACGATGGTGTGCTGCTCGCGCCAGCCAAAATCGGAGATGGCGCTCAGGTAATCATTGTAGAACAAACGGCGCGCAATAGCAGAACCGCTCTGGCTGCGGTTGAGCGGGCCATAAACAAGTTTCGTGGCGGCGTAGAGCGCGGCGGTCGGCAGTTTCGAGAGATGCAGGAGAGCGCGCCGGTTAATCCGCGAGGTAACGCGCTCGCGCAAAGGATTAACAAAACGCGTAATCCAGCCGTTATTCTCAGCCCCGTAGACCCAGGCCGAAAGATGTCCTCCAGCTTTGACCTTCGAGGCCAGCGAGCGAAAGCCCCCTTTTGGATCGGGCAGATGATGGAGCACGCCGACGGAAAAAGCGTAATCGAAAACTCTGCGCAAAGGGAGATGATAGATGTCCGCTTGCACGATGTGCGCGTTCTCTAACCCGCGCGTCGCAACAAAAGCCGTCTCGACCGCAGCGCTCAAGTCAATCCCGATATGGTCGCGCGCTCCCCAGCGGGCGGAAAGCCCCGTGTGACGACCTTTGCCGCATCCGCCTTCAAGCACGACCTTGTCTTTGAAAAACTCAGGCTCGACAGGGGCTATCCAGCCCAGAAACTGCTCACTGTATCGCTCGTCATTCTGCGTGAAATGCTGCCACTCCCAGCCGAAGCTCGAAGCGGTCGCCACCTTTTCCTCTTCGATCTGGTGGAGGTCTGCGAAACGCGGCACGCCGCGCAGAACAGGGAAATGACGCCCGCAAGCGGCGCAGTCAAGCTCGCCTTCAAGAATCTCATCTTGATCTTTTTCCGTCACCGCGAGCAGCCGTATTTCTCCGGCGCAGTCGGGACAGGCTAAGTATTGAAGCAGTCTTTTCTTCATCAGGCGATAGTAGCGTCAGCTTGAGGCCGCCAACTCGTCTCTTTCATTCAACGCTGAACGGCGTCGGTCAAATGCTGTTTCAAAGAGGCGGCAGACTCCCAATCCGGCGAAGATTGGCAGCAGCCCGTGCATCGGAAGGGTGTAACGAACTTCGGTATGCGCCACCGTCCCCGGCACAAGATAGTAAAGCACGGTCGTTAGAAGCAGCGCTGTGGTGAAAAAGTCTCGACGCGCAGCCAGCCACACACCGAATGCCGCGAGCGGCAGGAAAAGATAACGCACGACGCTCTGAATACTGCCGAGCACGTTGACGAAAAAAGCCAGCGCCCCGCCCTGCCATTTCAAAGGCAAACATTTCTTGCTCGTCACGTTGATTCCCGCGCTACCGTAGTATGGCAGCGGCTCACCCGCCACTTTCAGCATTCCCCACATGCGATGCAGCATGACGCCCATGTACCAGAAGGGATGCTGCTTGATGACGACCAGGGATTCCCGCGTGCGCTCGCGGTCGCGCCGGATACCATCCGGCCAGAAAGCCTGTAGAGGAAACTCCGGCGGCAAATTCATCTTCACGCGCTCGCGCTCAATCATCTTATCGTCGCCGTAAATAAAACCGTAACTTCTGCCAAGCTCTGTCTCGCCGAGTCCTTCCCATAAATTTATGCCGATAGTTCCGCCGGTCGGCGTGAAATCTGGGAAGACCATGTAATTGCGAATCACGATTGGCGAAATGACGAGCACGGTTGTCACGGCGACCGCTGCGCCCAAAGCGATTCTTCGCCGCCAGCTTGCGCGCACAAAAAAGAGCAGCGCCAAAGCCCAGCCCGCAGACAGGTAGAGCGGATTGACGCGAAACCAGCACGCCACGCCGAGCAGCAATCCTGCGCCGCACGCCCAATGGACGCTGCGCCTCTTCGCTGCAACGAGCAGCATCCAGACGCCGCCCAGAACGAACCAGGAAGTCGGCGCATCGCTGGAAGGCCACGCCCCGTACATCGCCAGCAGCGGAGAGAGAGCGACCAGCAGACTCGCCGCAACGCCTACGCGCCATCCGTAAGCCGTGACCGCAATGCCTGTCACAAGCAGCATGACGAGCACTGTATCGAGAATCCATTGCACGCTCTGGACTGCGTAGACGGAGCGCTCGCCTGTCAGGTGATAGATCAAAGCCACCCACAGCGAAAACGCCGGAGGATACTGCACAAGGTCTGTCCGCGATGAATCGTCAATCCAGAATGGGCGCTCGCGCCCGTCGAGAATGTTGCGCGCCCGCTCGTCAAAAACTGCATACGAGCCTGGCTGAAACCACGCAGTGTCGTTAAGGTGAGCGCGCATGAATTGCATCGTCAGCCCGCGCACGGTAAAGGCGAGCGCGAGGATTAAGAGAAAGAGCAGCGCCAGCCTACGCGTTGCGGGTTGAATTCCTTTCCACCTCGCGCGCATCTTTGTCCACAGCGTTGAAATCTTTCCACGCGGCAATCTTTTAGCCTTCCATCCTTCGCTCTGAAAGAAACCACTCGACGAAACGCTTGATTCCATCTTCGATTTTCGTCTGCGGGTCGTAGCCAAGCCGCCGACGAGCCTTCGTGACATCGGCGAAAGTCTGCGGCACGTCGCCGGGTTGCAGCGGTTGCCGCTCAATCAACGCATGGCGGTCAAGCTCTTTTTCCAGCAGCGCGATCAATTCGTTCAATTCAACCGTCTGCGATTCTCCCAGATTGAAGACCTCGTAATCGCTCTCTTCGTAATCAATCGCTGCGCGCACGCCCGCGATGATGTCGTCAATGTAGGTGTAATCGCGGCGCGTCCGTCCATCGCCGAAGACGGGGATGGGACGATTTTCGCTGATGAGTTTAGCGAATTTGTGAATCGCCAAATCGGGACGCTGCCGCGCGCCGTAGACCGTAAAGAAGCGTAAGCACACGCAGCGAATGCCGTACAGGTGCGAGTAAGTATGACAGAGAAGCTCGCCCGCCGCTTTCGTCGCCGCGTAAGGCGAGATCGGCTGGCGAATCGGGTCTTCTTCGCTGAAAGGCACTTTGGCGTTGATGCCGTAAACGGACGAGGACGAGCCGAACACGAATTGCTTCACCCCATGCTCGCGCGCCAGTTCCAACAGGTTAAGCGTGCCGTTGATGTTCGTCTCAGCATAAAGCAAAGGCTCTGCCAGAGACGGGCGCACGCCCGCACGCGCCGCCAGGTGCACGATGCAATCAAACTCCGCTGCTTTGAAAACGTCTTCCAACTTCGAGCGGTCGCGGATGTCCGCTTCAAAGAGACGGTACGAAGCAGACTGCAAGTGAGAGCGAACGTTCTCACGCTTTACTTCCGGCGCGTAAAAATCATTGAAATCATCCACGACCGTCACGCGCCACTCACCTTCCATCAGCAGACGATCAACCAGATGCGAGCCGATAAAGCCCGCCCCACCCGTCACGAGAATGTTTTTCATAATCAGTGGTCAGAAGTTCGGGACTCGAAACAAATTCCTCGCCTGATTCCCGGCGACTGAGTTGTTCTCAAGCTCGCACGCGCGCACAGAACCGTTCCTCAGTGCCTGCGCAAACTCGAAAAAGTAACATGCCTCAAGAGTCTGCGACAAGTGACCGGAAAGGCCAAACCCGGCGACATAAGCCTGAAAGTTACTCATATAACCGCAAAACATAGCCACTCAAGCGCGAAACTTACTCTCTCAAACGTGAAAGTTCACTTCTCAAGCGTGACAGATGCTCTCTCAAGAGCGAAACATTGCTTCTCAAACGTGAAAGGTGCTTTCTCAACCGCGAAACTTGCTCTCTAAAGTGTGAAAGATGCTCATATAATGACAAAACTTGGCATCTCAAGGGTGAAACTTGCCCGTATAATGGTGAAAGTTGGTTTCTAAAGGGCGTTTGGCAGGAAAATAAGAGGAAAATGAGGCCGCCGGATGTGGGAAGTCGCGGCGGCCTCTGCGCACAGCCCGTCTTCCACCCAAAGAGCGGACGTGCGACGAGAGCGCGTCCACCCCTCTAGCGCGCTCCCCTTACAATCTCTGTCTATAGCTTTCGTGAGGTCATGGTGTATCCTTGCCGCGCGATCTTTCTATCATCAGCAACGGCTAAATGCGAATGTCTCAAGCCTCAACCTCAAAGTGAGTGATGAGCGTCGCCGTTGAGAAGAAAAGGATTCTCACGGCGGACAACTTGAGCGAGCGCATATTACTGGCAATTGCCAGTAATAGCAAGTCTGAAATGCTGCCCGACCTATTAGGAGGCAACTCCTGATGGGTACATACCCGCGCTTGAGGCAGAAGCGTCTACCCGAAAAATTGCGGGCGATTCGGGATGCTCTGGGGTTATCTCAGAGTGAAATGTTGAAGCGTTTAGGAGTCGAGGAATTGATTGACTCCTACCGCATTTCTGAGTTTGAGACGGGCAAGCGAGAGCCGCCTTTGCTAGTGCTGTTGCGGTACGCGCGTGTGGTGGGTATCAGCACAGATGTTTTGATTGATGATGAACTGGACTTGCCCGCAAAGTTGCCGACTCGCCGCAAGTAAGTCTAGGGGATGCTTCAGGGAGAGCACGTAGCCAATTTGCCACCCCGATTTTGGATGGCGGCTCGCTCGTACCAAGCATCCCCTAACTTTATGGTCAAGTCACTTACTTTGTGGTCAAAAAGGACTTTGTGTGCAAAGCCATTGACTATTCACCAGGGCAGGCTATCAAGATCAATTGCTCCGGCAGGCCACGTCTCGCCTTCGCACGGCAGCACCATCACATTTAACGGCGAAATCATCTTTCCCGAAGGCTGGTCGAATTCCACAGGCTCTTGGAGAAGTTGCCAGTTCTGCCGCTCGTAAAAAGGCTTCAGGCGATCAAGACAGAAGAGCAATCCGAATTCTACTTTCAGCTCCTCGCACATAAACTTCTCAGCGTAGCGCATCGCCTTCTGCGCATAGCCGCGCCCGTGCATCAGGCCGTTTGTTGCAACGCCTCCGACGCCTGCGACGCGCACATGCGTTCCTGCGACATTCACGGTGTGATCTACCAGCCCGACGTGGCTGGCAGCTTTGCCGTCAACATCCAGAATGACGTGGATGTCTTTAGGCCGCCAGGTATAAAGGCTATCTTCGATGCCGAAGATGTTTTCGCCCCAGCCGAAAAGCCGCTGGTGTTCCTCGTCCGTGAGTTCCCTGACGACACGGATGCTTTCGCTCATTTGTTTTCCTTCAAGATACGCTCGATCAACTTCGCATCATCCGGCAACAGTCCGGGTTTGGTCAGCCGGGGTGTCAACGTCGCCCAGTTTTTGTCCATCGCAAACACTTTACGAAAGAGCGGCAGGGCTTCTTCGACGCGATTCATGTTGACGAGCGCGACGGCGTGCCAGTAGATCATCTCCGCATTGTCGGGCACGAGTTTTTCCGCCGCGCCATACTCGCGCAACGCGCCTTCGTTATCTTTTTTCTCAACGGCGAGGTCGCCCGCGTTCATGTGATTGTAAGCGCGGTTCAAGGTGACAAGGCGGCGCAACTCCTTCAAAGGCTCAGGGTGATCGTCCACCCGTAAATCAAAAATCCGGTCAGCCCAGGGCTTGCCCGTCGGCTTGCCTGCGACGACGACGAGCGCAGCCGATTGGCGGCCTCGAATGTCGCCGCCCGCTTCCTGCGCCGCGTCGAGCGCCGCCAGCATGCGCTCTGCCAGATCGCCCTTCGTCGTCTCGAACGCACGCGACATCGCAGGCCACACCTTGTCGTTCATCATCAGGTTGGCCTGTACGGAATAGTCTTTTCCGACAAAATGCCCAGCCGCTTGAATGTCTTTGCCGCCCGTCCATGCGTCCACGTGCCCCTGCGCGTCAATCATCGCCACCTGCCGCACGTCGCGCCCCTCATCTCCGGCGAGCAGCGCCTTCAAAGCATCGGGCGCGCTCTTGCCTGCGCGCATCAGGTCAAGCCCCAGCTTGCCGTAGCTCGGATCAACGAACGACTGTGTGGCCACCGCGCCGACGCCCGCCTCTACCCAGGGCACAAGCTGCCCGACAGAGAACCAGTGCGACTGCACCGCCACGCCAAGCTCGCCCGTTGCGGGGTCGCGCGCCACAATCGAAAAGGTGTGAACAGGACGCAAAGGTTGCGGTCGCGCTTGTGTCTGCGACTGATTATTCTGTGCATTGGATTTTGGAGTGAGCGACATCGGCACAGACAATAACATAACTGCCAACGCAATCATCTTGAGCATTCTTTTCATCATTTCACCTTGCTATTCGTGCGCTGAATCTTCGTTTGACCAGTGTGTTATAGTCTTTCTCAGTTGCGGAGACAAGAAGCATCTTAACCCGACAGTCTCGGAAAAACTTCCGCCTTGTCGCCTCAACATTCTCTGCTGCGTTGGCGTCCATTAGAATCACATGACCGCACAGACGATAGTGAGCATCGCCAGAGCTAGCCGGGCAGTTGCCGACGAAGCGAATGTCCGGGAATGCCTGGAGCGCTTACTCTATCAACTCGGCTTCGACGAGAGCAATTACGGGTCGGCGCGCTGGAATCCTCTCACAGAGATTATCAAGCAGGGCGATAGGGTCTTACTCAAACCCAATCTCATCCGGCAAAGCCATCTGCTCAACCCGCGCTGGGAACACGTCATTACCGACAGCGCGGTGATCTCGGCGGTCGTCCATTATGTTTTCAAGGCGCTGGATGGAACGGGAGAAATCATCATCGCCGATGGGCCGCAGATAGATTCCGACTATGACAAAATCTACGAAGTGTTGCAGTTTGAGAAGCTGAAGCAATATTACCTGCGCGAGCACGGCTATCATCTCCAATTCATAGACCTCAGAGAAGAGCGATGGATTACCAGAGATGACGTGATTATTGAGCGGATAAAATTGCCGGGCGACCCCAGGGGCTACGTCGAATTTGACCTGGCGGAAAAGAGCGAGTTCATCGGTCACCAATCGAGCGGGAGATACTACGGGGCTGACTACGATTTCCAGCAGACTCAAGCTTTTCATTCCAATGGCCGCAACCGCTATCGCCTCTCGCGCACGGCGCTCGAAGCGGATGTCTTCATCAACCTGCCCAAGTTGAAAACTCATAAAAAGACAGGCGTCACACTGAGCTTGAAAAACCTCGTCGGGATACATGGCGATAGAAACTATCTTCCGCATCACACCATGGGGACGCTGCGCGAGGGCGGCGACGAATTCAAATCCGATAATCTGAAATCCGCGATTCAGAGCCGGATGACACAACGCTTCAAGCAGGCACTCGCCCAGCGCGGCGGGACGGGTGGGACGGTGGTGCGCGCGGTGAAGAGAATGGGTTATCAGGTCTTCGGCTCGACCGAGCAAGTCATCCGCAGCGGAAACTGGTACGGCAACGACACGACCTGGCGCATGGCGCTCGACATCAACAAGCTATTTTTCTACGGCTCTCCCGACGGAACATTTCACAATCATCCGGGGAGACGTAAATATCTGACCATCGTTGACGGCATCATCGCCGGAGAAGGGAACGGCCCGATGGCTCCCGACCCGAAGCCCTGCGGAGTGCTCATCGGCGGGTTCAACCCGGTGGCGGTTGATACCGTCAGCACCATGCTGATGGGCTTCGATTACAACCGGCTTCCCGTCGTCGCGCGTGCATGGCAGAGCCCGCATCTCCCGTTGGTTGATTACACGCCCGATGCGATCAACTGCCTTTCAAACGTGCCGGAGTGGACGGGCAGCCTGGCAGAGCTTGAGCGCGCCGACCATTTCGCGTTCAAGCCACACTTCGGCTGGACAGGCCAGATCGAACGCGACCCGAACTAGACCCCGCCGATGTTCAGCTACAAACAGCACTGGCTCAAAAATATCTACGACCGCCTGCCCGTCTCTCTGCAAAACCTGATGACTTCCGTCTACGGTCTGCAACACCGCCGCCGTGTGCGCGGGCGATACTACTATGACTATCTTGAACAACTTCACAAGAGCCAGTGGGACTCTCCCTTAGAACTTGAGCGCAAGCAAAACGAAAAGTTAACCAAGTTCGTCTCCTATGCTTCGCTTCATAGCCCATACTGGCATCGAGTCTTCAGAGAACAAAAACTTGAACCGGACATGATTAAAAGTCCCGCAGACCTCGCACGCCTGCCGCTGCTGGAAAAGGAGACTGTTCGCTGCTCTCTTGATGAGCTTGTTTCGGACGAATATCGCAGCGGCGGTAAAAAGGCAGTCACCGTCCACACGAGCGGGACAACGGGCAAAGCTTTACGTCTCAAAATCAGCATCGAAGCCTGGCAGCGAGAGTATGCTTTTCGTGACGATCATCGAACATGGATGGGCATCAAGCCGGATGATCGTGTCGCGACGCTCGCCGGGCATCCCGTAGTTTCGACCAATCATTTGAAGCCTCCATTCTGGCGCAGGAATCGTGCGGAGAATCAAATCATCTTCTCCGCCCAACATCTCACCCCGGAGACAATGCCGCTCTACGTCGAGGAGTTGCACCGATTCCAGCCGCACCTTCTGCATGGCTACCCGTCGGCGCTTTATCTACTGGCGCTTTATCTTGATTCACAAAACATTCACACTCTACGCCCGCGAGCCGTCTACACGCATTCCGAGACGCTGCTCGACAATCAACGCGCGCTTCTTCAAAGGGCCTTCGGCTGTCACGTCTTCGACGGCTACGGGAATACGGAGCGCGTGGCATATATCGTCGAGTGTGGGCAGGGCTCTCTGCACGTCCGCATGGAACATAGCGTCATTGAGTTTCTGCGAGCGGACGGCGAGGCTGCGCGCCCCGGCGAGATGGCCGAGATGGTTTGCACAGGTTTTGGCAACGAGGCGATGCCGCTCGTTCGCTACAGAGTCGGCGACTCGGCCATCTACACGGATCGTCCCTGCCCGTGTGGGAGAGGCGGGACGATTGTCGAAAAAATTCTGGGGCGCGTGGATGACATTATTGTCACACCGGATGGCAGGCACGTCGGACGCCTGGATCACGTCTTCAAAGATTTGCTCAACGTCGTCGAAGCGCAGATTGTGCAGGAAAGAATTGATGCTGTCCGGGTCAGATTGGTCAAGCGGCCTGAGTTCGGCGCGGAAGACATGAAGACCTTAGAGCGTGAGTTGCGTTTACGTTTGGGGACGAAGATGAAGCTGGAATACGAATTCGTTGAAAGCATTCCGCGCGAGGCCAACGGGAAATTCCGTGCGGTCATCTCGAAAGTCGCGCTCAGTATCACTTGAGCTGCGCGTTGCTTTCAGCCAACCCGCCCATCTTCTTACTGAGCGCTTCTTCGATCATCTCGCTCACCCATTCGGCGCGAGCATCCCATGTCCCTGCGGCAACTGCGTTCTGACGGGCACGCGCCGCTTCCTTATCCGTATCGAGCAAAGCTTCCTCGACCAGACGAAGAAAGTCATCGCGGCTGTGGGCAATACGCAACGGCCCTTCGAGATGTTCATACTCAGGAAGCGGCGAGATGACAACAGGCTTGCCGGTCGCCAGGTATTCGCGCACCTTGATGGCCGAGCCGTAACTCGTGAAAGCGACTTCCGTTTCCCAGGGCAGCACGCAGATGTCGAAACCAGCCGCATACCTGGGCAACTCGTCATACGAGACGGGCGGCAGAAAATGAGTGTTCGGCAAATCCTCAATCTCGATTCCACGCGCCTTGTTGCCGATAAAAATCCAGTTCCAGTCAGGGTGCTCGCGCGCAGCCTGTTTGATTAACTCCTGATCGAGCAGCCACGTTTCAGTCGCCCCGAAATAACCTAGACGCGGATGTGGAATTGCTGCGACCTCTGGAGCGACTTCCAGCTCACCACTTCCGACCTTCGACCAGTGCTCGAAATCAACAGCCTGCTCCAACAGGTAGGAACGCTCACGCCCGCGCGTCGCTTCCATGAGAAGTTTTCGCCCAGAGTAAAAAATAATATCAGCGGCATCGAGCGCGCGTTCGTGAAGACTACGAATAGTCGCCGGATCGGTCGCATGATCCATCGTGTTCGCGTCATACTTGTCCGACACCTGATAGACCACCAGCGATTCATCCATTCGCCCGATCATCTCAACCGCCGTCGGAATGGCGATCCACAAAATGGGACGCGAGAGGCCGCGCCTGCGCGCCAACGCTCCGATTTGCAGGCTCAGGAGATGACGGTTGGCGGCGCGCGATGCGCGGCTGCCGAAGAAGGGAAGCGCGGCGGGCGAAACGACCGTGATGCCTTCAGGCGTGGTGCGCGCGAGTTTCGCGTAAGAGCGAAGTTTCCTAACAATGCGCGGCAGCAAATCCTTGTTGGAGAGCGAGGCCAGCCCCATCGAAATCGAATTCACGAAGATGACCTTGTTCCCTGCGCGAGCGAAGCGGCGCATCAGGTGATTCTTCGAGTGCGGGTGGTGATACCACCAATCCTCGCCGCCGAAGCAGATGATGGATTTTCCTGAGAAAATTGGCAACTTATTTGATTATGCGCACTGTGAATCTGTCATTTTTCTGTCGTCCAAGATAATCCCACTCTCCGCTCATTTCATCTCCCTGAATTGTCCCTTCCAATTTGTAGGTAATAGTATAATTAGAATTAGAATTAGAAGTGGAAAAGATGTCATTACTGCGTGTGCCTGTGACATTCATTAACACCTTGTCACCCTGTCTCGTCCATGTGCTGTAGTCAATATCTCCGTCCTTCCAAAGCACTTGCATTCTCCCATTTTGCCTAAAATTGAAAATTATTTCGGCTTCACCACTATCCCAGAATTTTTTCCCTTTCCAGTCTGTCCCTTCGAGATTTATCACAGTCGTAGGTGAAGGCGATGGACTAGGGGTAACCGTTGGGCTCGGAGACGCCATATTGCTTGACTGATTGCTGTTTGAGGCAGTGGTAGACGCAATAGAGGTGTTGGTTGAAGTATTGGCTGTTGCCGTATATATGTTGGCAGGATTATTCGTCCTGCTGCGAGACCGACTAATGAAGGTATAAATGAAATAACCACTGATGAGTGCTATCCCAATCCAAGCCATCACAATGCCAACCGTCCTGAGAGGCAATCGGTTGGGCCTTGGTCGAATAATCGTTTTCGCATCGCTGAACGAGATGAATTGACTGGCATCCTTTAAAGCCTGACGCATCTGAGCCGCCGAAGAAAAGCGTTGCTCCGCATCTATCGCCATTCCTTTCCTCAACACGTCGGAGACGGGAGCCGTCAACTGCGGGTTCACTTCACTGGCTGGCCGGAGTGTATCGGAGCGTCCACCGATCAGAGCGCCAGCGCGGGTCGAGACATCAGACGGCGTAAAGTTCGTTAACAACTTGTACATCGTCGCGGCTAGAGAATAGAGGTCACTGCGCGGGTCTGTGCCTGTCCCATGCACCTGTTCAAGAGGAGCATAGTTTGGCGTGTAGCCAAAGATACTCCCCGACGTAGTGACTCTCGATATTTGTCCGGCGAATCCTTTGGCTAACCCGAAGTCGAGCAGGATGATTTGCCCCGAATGTGATAGCTTTAGATTCTGCGGCTTGATGTCGCGGTGAATTACCGGTGGGTTCTGCTGGTGTAGATAACTCAAAGCATCGAGTAGCTGGTCAGCCCATTGCAGCACTTCCTCAGATGTGAAAGCGCCGCCTCTCTTTTCCAGCATGTCCGCAAGGTCATCGCCTTCAACATAGTCCATGACAAGAAACTGGCCGTCGTTCTCTGTGAAGTGGTCAATCACTCTCGTCATCGCCGGATGGCGAAGTTTGTTCAGCAGGCGTGCTTCACGCTCGAACTGTTTACGAAGGGTTTCATCCGCGAAGTGTGTCTCTTTGATGGCTACTTCGCTGTCGAATCGCCCGTCTATCGCCAGATAGACGCTGCCCATCCCGCCTTCGCCCAGCTTGCGGATGATGCGATAACGAGATTGCAGGACTGTCTCTGGTGCGAGCGGCATATCTTCATTTGAAGGGCTAGAATCTGAACGGCTTGAACTATTGGGCGCGCATCTTATCTCGAAACCCTTTCGAGAGCGAGTGTGGGTGTTGATACCAATCCTCGCCGCCGAAGCAGACAATATTTTTTCCTTGTAGGATTGAGGCTTTTGTGCGTTTACAGGAAGCTATCGAAGCGGAACTTGCTTCCCTCCAAATACTCTTGGAAAATTTCAATGGCAACCCACCGACGATTAAGACTCTCAGCTACTGCTCCGGTTGTGTTTGAACCAGCGAACGGGTCAACTATCACATCGTCCTCTTCTGTGAGTAACTTGATGAAAAATTCCGGTAGAGCCGCCGGGAACCTTGCGGGATGGATTTTGACCCCACTCTCTTTACATTTTTTTGTGTAGCTGTCATTCGCTGCATTGTTGCCGAACTTCAGAAGGTCACTCGGCATCTCATTTTCAAACACATTAGATGGGATTGAGCCACCCGCATCTACCTTATCAAAGCTTGCCCTAATATTATGTCCTGATGGACGCACCGTCGTGCGAACCCCTCTTTGATTCAACCGGAGCATATCCTCACTGTAAGGCTTAAGCACATGTCGATTATTAGCTTTCGGGTATGGAGTCTTAGACAGCCACCAGACATGCTCGACTGCGTCCTTAACGCGGATTCGCCTTACCGTCACCCATTCCGCAGGCATCGGAAGCTTAGCGGGGTTATACCAATAAAACTCTTGTGCTAAATGAAAGCCGAGCGTCTCAACTAATTCAATAAGTAACTTATATTGGTATACCGAGCGTGTCGGTAAGCCTTTGTTATAACTCCCACCTATATTCAATACGAAGCTTCCATCATCCTTTAATACTCTAAATATTTCTTTAGCGAAGGGCAGGAACCATTCACCATAATTTGCCTTACCTACGTTTCCATACTCTTTCTTAAAGTGTAGGGCGTAGGGAGGCGACGTAATGACTGCATTAACCGACCTTTCTGGTAGAGCCTGTAATATTTCATGCGAATCAGCCAGATAAGCGACGCCAACGCCAGTGCTGTAATAAGGAACGAATTCCGATATTGATACCCTAGGATGAGACGTAGTGGCGAAGCTCATTTGTTGCTGCTTAACAGGAGACATAATATTTTCTATAGTCACTTTTAATTAAAACACATACAATAACTGCCATTAGATTTTACGTAAATGGGTTGACGACGTCAACCAATTACCATCTTGCAATTAGATTCTACAGATGACTGGATAACACAAGCCGAAGCCGCACGACTTCGGAACGTATCGCGGCAGTCTATTACAAAGCTGGTCAAAAAAGGTAGATTTAGAACGCTGATAGTAGGTACCCAAGCTTTCCTCTCACGCAACGACGTTCTTAACTATAAACCCCAAACCGCAGGACGACCTAAAACCAATCAATCAGATGACTCCAAAAGATCAAATATTACAACTGCTCGAAGCCTGCAACGAAGAAGAACGAAGAGAGATATTGCAACGCATAAGGCAAACAGTGCCGATACATCCGATTGAGGCGAAGCTTAACACTTCGGCAGAAGTTATCCTTGAAGCGATTGACCGCGCAAGTGATCTCACCCTTCGCGGCATTCGCGGCATTATTGCAGAAGCTTCCTTTCTGGTTAACGTTCTAAATAAATTAGAAGGATGGAGGGAGATAACACCGCCCGGAGATTTTCCTTATGACTTTCTTATCAAGGATGCAATCGGACAAATAAAGATACAAGTGAAAATGCAGCGAAAGGAGCGTGGGAATCCCAAGGTTACAAGGTCAGGCAAGTACGTTGTCGAGACACAAAGAACTAGAGGTGGAATAGACGCTACGACTGGCGAAGAAACTAGACCTTATCGCTTTGGCGAGTTTGACCTCCTTGCGGTTTCAATGCATCCATCAACGGGCGATTGGGGCAGGTTTATGTGCACAGTTGGGAATTGGCTTGTACCACGTCGAGGAGCACCTACACAGCTTGAAACATTGCAACCAGTATCAATCAATCCTAATGATGATTGGACAGATAACTTGCTCACAAGCATCGAATGGTTTAGGTCAGGTCATATCAAAACTATCAGTCTTTAAGTAATATCAGCACTCAGTCCATCAAATGGTTCTTCGAGTGTGGGTGGTGGTACCACCAATCCTCGCCGCCGAAGCAGATGATGGATTTCCCTGTGAAGATTGGCAACTTTCCGAAGCTTTCTATGCTGATTTCGCCTTTGTGATAATTTAATTGCCTCCCTTGGCTTCTAATTGCTTCGCTCTGTCGCGCGCCTCTTGCGCTTCCTGGCTTCTACCTTGAGATTCTAAAGCACGCGCAAGTCCCTCAAAGGTGAAATAATCGTTTGGCACAAGCTGGATGGCTTTACGATATTCGGCTTCCGCTTCCCTGTACTTTCCCTGATTCCACAGAGCATCTCCGAGATTGCTATAAAACACATCTTCATTAGGATTCAGGCGGATCGACTCTCTTGATTCCACCTCCGCCTCTGCATATTTTTTCAGCGCAACCTGCACAAGGGAGAGATTATTATGGTAAGAAGAATTATTAGGGTTGAGACTGATAGCCTGACGCACGGCAGATTCCGCATCCGCAAGTTTCTCCTGACGAAGCAGAGACCATGCGAGTGTGTCATAAGAACCGGGCGCTTTCGGCTCTAACTCGATAGCCTCACGCGCTTCCATCTCAGCTTCAGGTTTCTTTCCCTGTAGCAGTAAGACTGATGAGAGATTACCGTGATACCAGGAACTATCTTGATGAATTTTAATTGCCTGCCTGTATGCTGCCTCGGCCTCAGCGTACTTTTGCTGTCCTCACAACGAACTGCCCAGGCCGTTATTGAACTCGGCATCATTCGGATTTGCTTGCAGGGCGATTCTATCTTCCGCCTCTGCCTCGGTGAATTTATCCTGCAAACGCAAAGCTGCTCCTAAAGTGCCGTGCGCTGAAGCGTCGTTGGGATTTGAGCGCAGGGATTCCCTCGCTAACCTTTCCGCTTCTTTGCCTTCAGCCAAACCCTCAGCATCCTTTCTCTGGTCATGAAGTAGTTGCCCGAGCCTGACGTGCCAGAGAGCATTATTCGGTTCGGAGCTGGCCGCCTCTTTGTAAAGCTTCTCGGCTTCTGCCCATTTCTCTTGAAGCCGTAAAGTTCTGCCTTGCTCATCACGCGTTAATGACGAACCGCGTCCTGCGAAGACGAAGAGGGTGATGCCGATAGCTATTAAGGCGACTCCCAGCCCACCGATAGCCCACCACTTTTTTGAGGGGCGTGCTGCATGAGTGAACGGAGTTGGCTGTGGAGAAGTCTCTACGGGAGGTCTTGGTAAAGCGACTGCCGCCGCTGCCTCTGTCGGGGGCTCGCGGAGTGTATGTTCAGGGGCAATCAGTGCAGACGGCTGGTCAAACGGCGCAGAAAGAATTGCTCCGTCAACCAGGCAGAAGGTGAACGCATCCTCGAAAGTGCGACTACATGTGGGGCAATGCTTCATGTTATTCGTCCACCTCACACAGAATTGAAGGTCTCTTGCTATCGAGCTGTTAAAGAGCGAATGGCTGAACCGGCTAGCAGAGCGTGCATCTTAACGTAGTTTGGTCTTGGGCGCGAGAACTTCCTGACGCCGAAAAAGTGCGGCTTAACGAAGGTTTGCGCGCGGCAGTTGCTGGCGCGTATCATTTGAACGTGTAGGTAAATTCCGAGGAAGAGGTTAAGAAATGTCGGATATTGTTCATCGCCCGCGACGACTGCGCCGGAGTGAAGCTTTGCGGGCGCTGGTGCGCGAGACGCAGCTTGCGCCTGAAGATTTTATTCTGCCGCTCTTCGCCTGTCCGGGCGAAAATGTGAGGCGCGAAATCTCGTCCATGCCCGGCGTTTACAATTTATCTGTGGACGAGATCGTGCGTGAAGCGACCAATGCTTACGAGCTGGGAGTTCGCGGCGTAATTCTCTTCGGCTTGCCGGAAACGAAAGATGAAACCGCGTCGGGAGCCTACGCCGACAAGGGCATCGTCCAGCAGGCGACGCGCGCCCTCAAACGCGCCCTGCCAGACCTCGTCGTCATCTGTGATACATGCCTCTGCGAATATACTTCGCACGGGCATTGCGGCGTGGTGCGCAAAGGTGAAGTCTTGAATGACGAATCACTGGAATTGCTCGCGCGCACGGCGCTTAGTCAGGCCGAGGCCGGAGCGGACATCGTTGCACCGTCGGCCATGATGGACGGACAGGTCGGCGCGATTCGTGAGATTCTGGACGGGGCGGGGCTGGAGAGCGTGTCCATCATGTCTTACGCCGTCAAATACGCTTCCGCTTTCTACGGGCCGTTTCGCGAGGCGGCAGATAGCGCGCCTGCTTTCGGCGACCGGCGCGCTTACCAGATGGATGCAGCGAACGCGCGTGAAGCTCTGCGCGAAGCCGAGCTTGATTACTCGGAAGGCGCGGACATCCTGATGGTCAAGCCTGCGACCGCGTATCTGGACATCTTGAAGCAGGTGCATGATCGCTTTGATCTACCGCTCGCCGCCTATCACGTTTCGGGCGAGTACGCGATGATTAAAGCGGCGGCTGAGAGGGGCTGGATAGACGAACGCCGCGTCATGCTCGAAACTTTAACCGGCATCAAGCGCGCCGGAGCAGACATCATCATTACTTACTACGCTCAGGAAGCTGTCCGGGCTCTCAGACAGTAGCTGGTAAAAGGTCGCTACGTATTCCGCCCCGGAGGGGCTGAATATCAGTAGCCCACGGCGTCAGCCGTGGGAACTGAGCATCGAATAAATGAGCGAGCCCCGGAGGGGCGACATAATATGCCGCCCCTCCGGGGCTTTTGAATATTTGTGACGGCGGTGAACCCAGCACTGACGTGCTGGGCTACTGATATATCGCCCCTCCGGGGCTCTGCTTCGATGCGGCTTACTGCTTTATCTCACTTCAATCTCAATCGGCTTGGCGTTTGGGCGATTGTGAGTCTCCGCAAAGTTGGAGATGTTCAGGCCGAAGGGCGCGTCGGCGTCCACCTTGACGGCGAAGCGGATTGAGAGGGGCAGTCCACGCCCGGCCAGCATCCGCACGCGCATTGAATCAACTACCCATTCCTCGACAATCGCCTGTTTCGCATCTTCTACGGGGACGAGCCGCGAGCCGCAGTCCATGCCGTTAATCAGAAGTGTGACGCGTGTGGCCACGACGGGCGGGTGCGCGTCCACCGGCAGCACAGGTTGAACGTGCGCGCGGACGACCACACTTTTGACCCAGCGCCCTTTGTCGCGCGCAGGCAAGAGGTATTCGACCTGCCCGACGCCGCTGCCCCAGATGTACCCCATCCCGCCGCCCATCTTTTCAAAACGTGCACTGACAGCCATCTCCGGCGTGAAGCGATAGAGAATCGCTCCACCCTCTTTTTCCGGCATGATTATCTCAGGGCGCGTCATTGGGTCGCTGGGAGAGCGTGTGAAACTGAACTGGCGCGGCACCAGATGGCGTGACGCATCGAGCAGGTAATTTGGCGGAGCATCCCCTTGATGCGCGGCAAAGAGTTCTGAGGCGCGTCGAATTTCGGCGCGCACAGTCTCGTCGCGCGGCGTTGTATACGTTATGCCATAACCACGATGCGGGTCGGGCGTGACGATCCAGAACATTGCGCCGCCCGCACCAGCCTGCATTGAGCTTTCAAAAAAGGCTCGATACCAGTCAACCTCTGAAAAGCCTTGATAGCCTTCAGGCCCCATGCCGAATTCGCCAACCAGGAACGGCTTGTTGAGAGAGAAAGCGGCGGCGGCGCGATTGTCTAAAAATGCGCGCAAGGCTTCCGGCGAATCAACAAAGCTGTCGTGATCGTCGCGCGGGTAGTTGTGCACGTCGCAGTAATCAATGGTCGGAATGCGGTGCTCTTCCAACCATTCGCGGCGCTCCCAGGACGTGCGGTAGCCCCACGTGCCGGGCGCGATGAGGTGGTCTGGATCGAGAGACTTGATGTAGGCGCTCATCTCCGCCACCCATGCGCGACGCTCACTCCATCGCCCCGTCGGCGCTTGCGCCTCATTCATCAACTCGTAGCCCATGATGGTCGGATCATCACGATAGAGCACGCCCGTCACGGTGTTGCGGCGAGTGACTATTTTTTCGACATGCTCACGATAGAGGCGGCGCGTCACTTCGTTGGTGTAGAAGAGCATCGCGCGCTCCATGTTGATGCCAAATGGCTGGCGGTCGTCGGCAGCGTCCTTGATGCCTGCCCAGTAGAGATACTGTGTGATGCCGCCCGTATCGCGCCACCAGTTGGTCAGGCAAAGCTGGACGCGCAGGTTATTGCGTGCAGCTTCAGCGATGACCCTGTCCAGATGAGCGAACTCGTCTTCGTTCCACCGGTCTGGAGCGGGACGAAAGCGATGCTTGCGCGGCCAGTCATTCTTATCATTGCCAACCGCAGTGATGCCGTCTTCACCGCCTTCGCCAAATGCCCACACGCGCACAACTCGAAGGCCGTCACGCGCGGCTTCTTTCATTGTCTCCGGCATGCGCTCGCGGTCTTCATCCCTGTACATCACGGAGACGTTCGCACCCGTAAAGCGAAACGGTTGCCCATCAATGATGAATCGCGCGCCGTTTGTCGAGACAAATCCGCGCCGCGCGGCGCGCACACCGCCCGTCCTTTGCGCGAAAAAGAAATAGGTCGCGCCCGCGACAATTGCTGCGAGCGCGACCAAGAGAAACGTTTTCCTGCCCATGAAAAGAGAAGAGAATTAGTGGCCGCCCGCCTTCTAAGGGCGCGGACTATTCAGTCGCGCAAAGCCGATGATGGTGCAGACAGCCCCCAACACAACGAAGAGGGGCAGCGATGCAAGAATCGGAAAGATGATCGAGCTGTTCTGGGAGTTGATGCTGAAAACCAGCGCCAGCCAGTGAGCGTGATAGAGAATCATGCAGGCGGAGGCGAGCGCAAACCAGCGCGTCGAAAGACCGAACGCACGCGCACGCGCAAAACCGAGGACGGTTGCGACCAGCCAGCAGAGCGCCCCGGCAACCAGTAATAAACCAAAGACCCAAACGAAATACGACGGCAGACTGTAAACAGAAGCTTCGTTCTGCGCGAGTATGAGAGGTGAAGCAAGCATCAAAAGATTACTCCTCAAGAGTTATCCGTTCTTAAATTCAAAAGTCGCAAACAGAGAAAAGCGCCGTTTGCGTAGGGCAGGCTACTGCGATAACGCAAACGGCGTCAAGTTCACATTCTCAATCAATTCCCATAGCCCGCGCCCGGCTCGACGCGCAGCGTTGCTGTCAGGCCGCCCGGTTCTTCCCTTACACAAGCGACGCTTGGCACCCGCCCCTGGTCGCTGCTTGCTTTACTGAGTGATGTGGATTTCTTCTTCCTTGTTAACGCGCTGCACAAAGAAGATCAGGGCGCACAGAAACGCGACTACGGTGCAGCCAATCGCCATCCATAAATACTTGGGATCGCCATCAACTCCGGGATGGGCTTTGTATTTCCAGAAAAAGAAATAGACCGCTAAGCCTGTGGCGATCAAGCCGATTACCCAAGTCAGAACATCTTTAATCTTCATCTTGAACCTCCAGCGTCTGCTAAAAATTGCAGGTAGAATGGCTTGAAAAAGCCGTTTTCACTTATCGCTTAAAAGCTCAGAAGAGAACTATCGGGCTGACCGTCCCGCGTTTAAGAGACGGTCAAAGGTTTTATGCGACAGCATGTTACTTCTACCTTACGTGAGAACGCAAGCATTCCAAGAAAGGAAAAAGTAAAAGGATAAAGTGAGGCCGATTACCTTAAAGAATTATTCTTTTGTCTCCCGCCCGGCGCGTGATGCGCTCGCGGTCGAAGTATTCGAGGAGCGGGATGGCGTATTTGCGCGTGATGCCTGCGATTTCTTTGAACGTCGCGACGTCAATCAAACGTGCGGGCTCGTGCTCTGCGCCGTACTCGCGCAGTTTCGCAACCAAACTATCGAGAGCTTCATGATGAAAAAAGAGATCGGGGGCGACGCGCAACAGCAGACGGCTGTCTAAGAGCAGTTGGAAAATCTTGCGCTCGTGCTCGCGTGCCATACCTGCACTACGAGCGCGCTCCAATGCTTCATCGAGTGTTGGCGGCTCAAGCCGAGCATCTTTGTAAATACTCTCCAGTTTATCCCGCAGCATGAGGTCAGCCTCAGAGAGCGAAAGTTTGTGCGAGGCTGCGCGCACAAACTCTTTTTCAGAGACGAGCGCACCGGTTTTTTCCAGGTGCGTCATCACCGAGCGAAAAACTTCCGGCGCGGCATGAGAGAAAATCCGTTCGCGCAAGGTTTCGCGCAAGAGCCCTCGCGCCAACGGCTCGCGCTTATGATGCGCGCTCGTTTCTGCGAGCGCCGCCTGTGACATGCCCTCAAAACTGCTCCGGCTGAGATAGACGCCGTCGGCGTCTACCACCTTGCCGCTCTCCCTCGCCATCTTCGCCGCATCGGCGAGCGCCTCATCCGTCCAGCCCGTGCGCGCTGCCATCTCAGCCCGCCGCAAACCCTGCTCGTCTGCTATCTCGACAAACAGGGCAAACTCGCCGCTTCTGTCTGCGGCAAGGAGCCGCGCGAGCCTATCAAGTGCTCGCGCCGTTTCCCGCCCGCGATGCTTTGCCGCAAACGCATCGAGAATACGCCCGCCCGCGATGGTCTGCGAAGGAGAATAGGAACGGATGATGAAGCGCTCGTGCGGCAGAGCGACGACCGGAGATTCCAGGCGCAGTTGCGCGAAGCCGCTCTTCCCCGGAGCAATCTCGCCCGCTTCTTCAAGCACGCGCACCCTTGCCAGAACTTCCATTGCGCCCAGATGAACGCGAACACGCATGCGTGAGCGCAAGGGTCTGGGCGCGCTTCTTAAAACGTCCAGCCTGGCGTCAATAATCTGCGTCGGGCGCAAGCGTCCGACAGGCGCAAGCACCATCCCGCGCATCACCTGCGCCGCTTCGATGCCCCCCAGATTGACGGCTGTTCTCTGGCCTGCGCTCGCACGCGCCACCTGCGACCCATGCACCTGAAGCCCGCGCGCACGCACACGCGCGCCCACAGGCAGGAGTTCCATCTCGTCGCCTTCCGCAATGTGGCCTGCGACGAGTGTGCCCGTCACGACCGCACCGAAGCCGCGCATCGTGAAAGCGCGATCAATGGGCAGACGCGCCACCATCTCGCTTGAACGCGCGGGAACCTTTAAGGCTACTTCACGCAAAGCCGATTTCAACTCTTCAAGCGCAAAGCCGGTGCGTGCGCTGACGCTCAAAATTGGCGCGCCTTCGAGAAACGAAGCCTTGACCAATTCTTCCGCTTCTGCGTTGACGAGGGCGAGCAATTCTTCGTCAACCGTATCGGTCTTCGTGATGATGACCAAGCCCTGTTGGACACCGAGCAGGCGGCAGATGTCGAAGTGCTCGCGCGTCTGCGGCATCACGCCTTCGTCTGCGGCGATGACGAGCGCGACGAGGTCTATGCCGTGCGCGCCCGCCAGCATGTTCTTGACGAAACGCTCGTGGCCGGGCACATCTATGAAGCCGATGCGAACGTCATCAAGGTCAAGCTCTGCAAACCCCAAGTCAATCGTAATCCCGCGCCGCTTCTCTTCCGGCAGACGATCCGCGTCCACACCCGTCAACGCGCGCACGAGCGCAGTCTTTCCGTGATCTATGTGTCCGGCAGTGCCGACGATGATGGATTTCATAAGAACCGTGACGGGTGACAAGTGACAAGTGACAAGTAAAAGCCGTAAACCGTAACAAGTGACAGGTGACGGGAGAAAACTTCTTTCTTGTCACCTATCACTTGTCACCTGTCACGCGCTTTATTTGACCATCTCGAAATCCATCCACTGCGTTGTCGTGCGGTACTTCTCTTTGGCCAGTGGATCGGTGATGATTATTTGCAGGATATACTCGCCGGGCGTCATGTTGCTGCCAAGCTGCAACGCTCCACCCGTCATGATTCGCTTCAAGTCCGCCTGGCCGCTGGTGTCCAATTGCTGCACCTGTCCGGTGAAGACCTCTTTGCCGTCGCGGAAGACGCGCATCTGAGTTTGGAGCTGCGGGCGACCTGTCGCTTTGTCCGCGACAGCGTTATATATCACATAGGCGTACTGCATAATCATCCCGCGCCGGAATCTACGCACCGCCGGGCCAGCCTGCGTGTCTGAGTCCAGAATCTCTTCTTCAGTATTTTTAGCTTGAGGCTCAGGCGTGGCCGCCGCCGGACTCGCCGGGTCTTTGACTGTCTTGGCGGTTCTCGCCGAAGGGTCAATGCCGCTCAGGATAATTCCTGAAAGCGTGAGACGATTCTTGCTGAGGTTTGGAACTTCGATGAATTGACTGGCCGAGCCGACGCGCTCACTCGCTGCGTCGCGCAGGGCAGCACGCAACTGGTAAGCGCCGGGTTTTTTGATCGGAACGGTGACAATGAAGACGAAGCCCTTTTCGAGCGCACGCGTGTATGCTTCGGCGCGCGCACGGATCGTCTCTGTGCGGGAGAGTTGATCCACAATCGTTCCGTTATCGCCGAAGGTGACGGCGAGTACATCAATGATGGCTTTGTGCCAGCCGTCGGGTTCGTCCGTAAATGTCAGATCGCGCGCTTCGATGTGCAGGAGCGAGCGAACGAAGCCGCCTCCTTTCGGGTCATTGCCATAGACAGAGGTCAGACGTAGTTTCACGCCGCCTGAGCCGAAAGGCGAAGCGAGCGCGCCCGCTAATTGCTCGGAGCGAGTGCTTCGCTGTGGGGCCGCCTCTTCGTCAGTCACGCCGTAGAAGCCCGTGCGCGTTCGATGATTGAGACCGGGACGCTTGAGCTTGAGCGTGATTTTATGGAAATGCCTGCGCCCGGTCTTCTGGTCAAAGGTGGATTCTTCGGGGCGATAGCCAATTAGATAGTAGCCCTTTTGATCTTCGAGCACGCGCTTGATGCCCGCGCTCAGGTCGTTGGTATTGCGTATGGGAAAGCCGCCCGTCTGACGCGCCAGATAATTCAAGCCGTTCTGCGACTCGAAGAAATCGCTGCGCCGGTTTTCCATCTCTGTTTCAAGCTGTTCGAGGTCGAGACCGGAGGTGTCGTCGGCTGCCGACAGTCCGAGCGTTTGCAGGCCGCGCGCATCCATCGTGTAGATGACGACCGAGGCGCGGTTGGCCAGATCGGTCAAACGGCGCAGGGAATCAATCACGCGAGTGCTGCGCGACGGGTCGTCTCGATTGAAAATTTTAATTCCGTCCGACATCAGCAGAATGGATTTTCTTCCGGGCAGCTCACGCATTCCGCGCACAACGTAATTGAGCGCGCCGAGTGTGCCGACGGCGAAAAGCTCCTCACGAAACTGGTCAAGGTCGTCATTCACATTGCGGTCGGGGTCGCGCGCACGCTCACGCTCGCGTTCACGGTCATTCTCACCACTGGTCGCTCCCGTTTTTTCCCGAACCTGCTCGCGCGCCTCGGCCAGCGGGTCGGGTCTAATCGGCGCGAACGCACCCACGCCGCCGCGACTCTGCGGATTCCACCGGACGCGCTCGATGGCGGCGTAGAGTTGCCGCTTGTCGGACGTAAATTGCTGCAATGCGCCGATGCCGCCCGCCGTGCGAATGATAGCGACGAGGTCGCCGGGCTGGAGTTGCTGGTCAACGAATTTCTTGAGCGCCTGCCTGACGAATGCCGTACTCTCGAATGATAAACCCAAATCATCGACGACGAGCGCAACGGTGCGGCGCACCTGCTCCGGCTTGAGGCGCATGGGTGGAGCAGGCGGTGCGAGTTTATCAACGGGTGGAGCGGGCTTTTGAGGCAGTGGCTGTGAGGTGTCGCTCATCGTCGAGACGAATGAAAAGTTCGTGATTTTCTGCGGGCGACCGTCTTCCAGGATTTCAACTTCTTCAGGCTGAAGATCGGTGACCAGCTTTCCGTTCTTGTCTGTGACAACGGCATCAATCTGGACGAGGTTAGTTGTAATTCGTACCACATCATCTTCGTCCGCTTGTTCCTGTTGCTGTGCTGGCGGCGTTGGCTTTGGTGTGGGGTTTTGCCCGGACGCCGTGATAACAAGCGAAAAGATGAGGGCAAGAGCCAGCGAGGGTCTTTTCTTCATGATTAATTCTCCGCCAAAATCACACGCTCCGGCACGCGGTGCACAGTTCCATTCAATCAGGCTCTTCAGAAAGCTCTGTGCCTGAAGAGCATCGGTTTCGGAGGTCATTACTGGCATTCTCTAACCGGATATGCGATGCTTCCGGGCGCTATCACATTACGGTAATTGGATGGGGAGATTATGCCAGAGCAAGCTCAAAAGGGCGATACGGTGCAGGTTCATTATACTGGAAGACTGGTGGACGGTCAGGTCTTCGATTCTTCCGATGGCGGCGAGCCGCTGGAGTTTGAAGTCGGCGCAGGCCAGGTCATCAAAGGCTTTGACGACGGCGTGGAGGGGATGAACGTCGGCGACAAAAAGCAAATTGAGATCGAAGTCGAGGACGCTTACGGCGAACGGATTGAGAATCTCGTCCAGACGGTCGCGCGCGAGGGTCTCAACCTCGACACAGAGCCGCAAACCGGAATGAATCTGGTGATGCAACTGCCCGATGGCAACCAGATTCCCGTCGCCGTCACTAGCGTCACCGAAGACTCTATCACTCTGGACGCCAATCACCCGCTCGCCGGGCAGAAACTCATCTTTGATGTTGAGCGGGTCAAGTAAGATATGAGCCGCGTTAGAAAGCATCCGGTTCGCTGAAAAATCTTCATCCCGCGCTTTCACTCGCGCGGTCGGAAAAAGTTTGAAGGAAGAGATATGCTTAAAGTTGAGGATATGCCGCTCGAAGAGATGCACGCGCTTCTCGGGCGAATCGGTTTTGGCCATCTGGGTTGTGTGCGCGAGGGTCGCCCCTACGTCGTGCCGATGCATTACGCTTATGATGGCGAGTGCCTGTATGTTTTCACGACCGAAGGAATGAAGACCAGCTTCATCGAAGCCAACGCCGAAGTCTGCATGCAGGTCGAAGAAGTGGAGAGCCCGTCGCACTGGCAAAGCGTGATGGTCACAGGCCAGGCTGAACGCATCACACAGCAGGAGGAGAAAGAGCACGCGATGCAGCTCATCACCCTGAGCAATCCGACGCTCACGCCTGCGCTCAACCAGACACAACTCGATACCTGGGGGCGCGCCAACGAGGTAGTCGTTTATCGCATTCGCCCGGCTATCATTGACGGACGCAAGACAGCTTGAGTGTGAGGCTTGAGAAAATGGTGTTCTAACTTTCGCCGCGAACAGCCCGCAGGTCTTTCAGAAAATCTCCTAGCGCGTCTTCCGCCCACATCGAGCTTTTTCGTGATTTCCAGACAATGCGCGGTAACTTACCATTCGCTCGATTGTTGAGAATGACAAACATCTCACCGTAAGGATAGGGAACGCCAAGCGGCCTGCGATATTCCAGCAGAGTAAAAAAGATGATGAAATCCGCGTTTGAGACATCTTCAGCGGCGCTGATGCTCTGGTATTTCTTCATGTAATTATTGAGTTTTCGGGCCAGCGAATTATAAAGTCTCGGATAGCGAAAGCGTGTCTCGGGGCCTGTTCTGTAAGCTTCGTCAAGGATGGTCTTTGCCAGACCCCGACTATCTATCATGGTGCTGCGATGAACCAGCAAGAGAACGCGCCGACTGTTTCTCAGCTCAGCCAGAGAGCCAGTGACAACATTGTCGTTCACGCCAGGAGAGTTTTGTTGAGCCTGATTGAGCGTCGGGCAATTCATCAGCCCAATGAGCAGCAACAGCAGCACAAATACTTTAGCGTAACGCATACAGAGTTGGGTTTTGATGCCGCCGCTCCCCTCTGCCAGTGGACGCAGCGCTCTGTGGAAGTGCGGTTCGTCTTGAAGATGGAGTAAGCCCGGCGGTAGCTTTACTCCGTGTTAGGGCTCTTTTCCTCTTTGATCTCTTCACTCTCAGGGTTTTCAGCGCCGGGTGTTAAAGAGCCGGTTGGAGGATTCGCTTCCAGTTTTTCCGCCGGACTCTCTTCCTGTTTTGGCTTCTGTTCGGCGCTCGGCTTTTCACTCTGTCCAGTATTCTCTTCCATCATCATCTCCCTTTTTAAGTTTGCTTGACCCCTCATCACCTTCGCAATACGCACAATATACTCAGGCTCTGTGGCTACGTCGAGAAGACTTCTCCAACCGGGGGCGCACAGGGCGAAAGATTTGGAACTCCGCAGGAGGCTGCACGTAATTAAATAACAAGTAATTTATTTTGCCACAAACCCGGCGCGGGCGGTGTTTACCACATTAGAATGGCGGAAAAATTCTCCTGAGAGCGACCCTGTTAGCATGGACTACCGCTTGGCGCAGGCGTCCAATCAGGCGAAAAAAACGAAGGTGAAGAGATGAAAAGCAGGCGGCTAACAATATTTTGCGTGGCGGTGATGGTGTTGGCGGGCACACCGCGAGCCTGGCAGGAAGTCAACAAATTGCTGGCGGTCATACAGCATAAGGCCCAGGCCAAGTTTTGGAGCATGGTGTTGCAGCCCAAGGAGCGGGAATCCGCCGACGGGGAAATGGTCGCGGCTGCCCAGCTTTTTGAAACCATCCCCGCGAAACTTGATTCCAATTGCCCACTTGACCGGCAGGAATCACAAGGCGAGCAGGCAGCTAGTAGCTCAAAAGCAGGCCGCAGGACAGATTCCGCTTCAGCCCAACCGAAAGCCAGAGCGCCGCGACAGACGGCCAGTGCGCCCTCGTCTCACGCCAGCTTAATCGCCAAATCTTTCAAAGCTCTGCGTGAAAAGAGCAATGTGGAATTTCTAGTCCATTTCAGAAGCATCCCCGAAAGCCAGCGGTCAGAAGTCATCGCCGAGAGCAGTCCGGCTTCTCTGCCTCTGCCCAGGGCGGCGGCATTACCGCATCCACCGGCGAGCAAGAGCGATACTTTTAGATTCGTGATGATACCCGCAATCAACCCGGTCGCGTCTTCTCTTGTTGAGAAGGAGAGTCTCCTTCAATTAAAGATGTTGAAGAAAACTATCGAAGAGAATAAGTGGATTCGCCAGAAAGATCGTCCCAAAGTGCGGAATGCGGATTTCGGAGTGCGGATTTAAGAATCGAACTCAAGCGCTTTTTCAATCCGCATTCCGCACTCCGAAATCTGCAATCGAATCAGGGTTGAAACGGTTTCCCGTAAAGCTCCTGATAAATCCAGCCCATGATACGCAGCTCCGCTGTGCAGAGTGTTTCAAGCCAGCAACACGTCAGATAGATTCTGCGTCCGTTCGCAGTCGGAATCTTCTCCGCTTCTGCAACTGTTGACGCTGCTTCCGCGTCGAGCTTGTATGCAGCGGCCATCTCTTCGTTGGTCTTCGTCGCATCGTCCAGCGCATTGAGAAGCTGGCTAATCCAGGCGTGAAGCGCGCGCTCACCTGTGTGTTGGCCAAGCGCCTGCATGATGCCGATGGCGAGGCGATCTTCGGCATGAGCAAACTGGTAGACGCTCTCCGTTTCGCGGATCGCCTGCGCCTGCTTCCAGTGAAAAAGCTCTTCGACTTTCGGATGCCTGATGACAGCCGCCCGCTGGTCATAATCCAGAAACCACTGAATGACATCCGCCAGCGAAGAAGTGTTGATCTTCGCCGCCCCGTCGTGCTGAAGAGGCGGAGGCGTGGGAGTAGACATAAAATAAAGCAGGAGACAGGAGACAGAATACAGAAGTCAGGAGATAGAAAAAAAGAAAATCAGCAACAGCGGTTCTCCGCCTTATCCATTCTGAATTCTGTCTCCTGTCTTCTGTATTCTGCTTTTCATCGCGTCCTTTCATATTCGTTTCAGCTCAAACGATGCTTGCACTTCGCCGACTGTATCGCCGCGACGATTGTGGATGGTGAAGCTCGCATACGGCTTGACGGCTTCGAGCGCCTTATCTTTCAGCACACCGAGTTGTCGCAGGCTTTCGATGACGACTGTCGGGCGTGCGCGGCGGTCTTCGCCGTCTTCGATCTTGAACGCCAATCCGAGGCCGCGCGGCCACTCGGCACACGGCAACACGCCCGCCGTGTAAACGCCCTCCGCCCCAACCTTCGAGATTAGTTTCCCCTGCGCGGCCTGCATGACAATTGTGTCGAGCCGCTCCGCACGGCCTCCGATCATTTCCGGGTACTCGGCCATCGCCGAGACGATCCGTTGACACGCCGCCCGCGTCGCAGCATCGAAATCACCGGGTGGCGCGACGAGGCGCGCATACATCAACGCCATCGCGCGCACCGTCACGCCGAAGGTCGGCACGCCGCACCCGTCTATGCCGACGGCCACGTCTTCAACCGGCACACCCGAAAACTTTGAGATGCTACGGACGATATTGAGCTGCACAGGATTGCTCGGCTCGTCGTAAGTCTCCGTCGGAGCATCGAGGTGGAGCGCGAGCGCCAGCATCCCTGTGTGCTTGCCTGAGCAGTTGTTATGCAGAACAGTCGGCTGCTCTCCCCTCTCGCGCAGAGCGCGCGCGGCCTCTGCGCTGTACGGCTCATGCACGCCGCATTTCAGGGCGCTCATTTCCAGGCCGATCTTCCTGAGCATTCCGGCCACCGTCTCCGTGTGAATCGCTTCTCCGTTGTGCGAAGCGCAACAGATGGCGATCTCTTTTTCGGTGAAGCCGAAGCGGTCAGCCGCCCCCGTTGTGATAAGCGGAATGGCTTGATGCGGTTTGGAAGACGAGCGCAGGAAGGTGACGGTGTGCGGCGCGCCGAGTTGGGCGACTATCTGGTCGTCCGCATCAATAGCGACGATGTGCCCGCGATGGCGCGACTCCGTAATCGAGCCGCGCCTGACTTCGACGAGTGGCTCCGCTACTGGAACATCCGTGTTGGATTTATCTTCAGTCATCACGGGACGCATCTTACAAAGGCAATAGGCAAAAGTAAAAAGGCAAAGGGGAAGACTCTTGAAGTTTAACCTTCGTCTTCCCCTTTGCCTTCAGTCCTGACTATTACTTTCTACCTTTTTGCTTTCGCCTTGTTCTTCCCGCCATAACTCAAAACTGTGAGCTTGACGTTGCGGCGTCCGAAGCGGCGTGCTTCACCAATGGTCGGGACCCAGACATCAATCTTGTTTCCCTTGATGGCTGTGCCCGCGTCCGTGACGAGATATTCGCCGCTGTAAGCGCCTCCGGCCACTTCCAGATGGACGCGCGTGCCGTAGGGCAGGAGTCTGGGGTCGGCGGCGATTGTCCCGCGACGAACGCCCAACCCGCTTGCGCCGCGACAGCACAGACTGTAAGAAAACGCGGTGTAGGCTTGCGGCGCTGTCAACGTCGCTCGCGGGCTTTCCGTAGAATTGGCGACTTTGATGGAGGTGGCAGCCGTGACATCATTGTCTTTGACGGCGACGGCAGGTGTGCTGGAGACAGTTCCCTTTAGCTCGGTTGTTTCAGACTTAATACTTTCGGGCTCTGCCTGTTTCTGTTTGGTTGTCCCAGCGGGTTCTTGTTTCTCTTGCTGCTCCTGTTGAGCAGGTTCTGGCGAGGGGTTGGTTTCTGCGAATAAAGGTCGTGCGTAAAATATCAAAAAAGCTGCGAAGAGCACGGCGACAAGGCCGACGCCTCCGCGAAGGAACAATTTCATCTGTCGGTTTCTCCTATTCCGAGGTTGGTTGTCAATCTTTCAGCGGCGCGGCGCGCGAGTCCGTTCTTTCCCATGACTCGACCTCCGGCTCTAGGAGTTTTCAGAAAAACGTCAGCCGGAGTTGGGGGCTTGCATCCTTGATGCGGTGCGCTGAAAGAACTGCACAAAATAAAAACAAGCGAACATCAAATGTCCGCTTGTTCTTCATAACGTAAAGAGAGGCTAACACACCGTCTAGCGTCTGTCCAGCAGCGAACCGGCGCTACTTTTCATCTCTGAAAGCTAGAAGCCTCAAGCCGCAGGACGTTAAGCCCTTAAATAGATTAGTCCAGGAAATTTTCCAGGATGCGCCTGCCCTGTGGGTGCTCCGCGTCAAACAGTTCCGGGTGAAACTGCACGCTGAACACGGGGCGCGAGCGGTGCTGCATGGCTTGAATCCGGCAGGTTTCGTTGGAAGCGGTCAGCTCAAAATTGTCGGGTAATTCTTTCACTTCGTCGCAGTGCGAATGCCAGACCGTCACGCTGCGTGGCAAGCCTTCAAAAATCCCATTGCCATCTATTTCGACATCGAAGAAGCCGCGCTCGCGCAACGCTCCCTCATAGCCTTTGCCCGGCGCAAGACGTTTCATCAGGCCAACTGTCGAGCCGTAACAGAGCGCGATCTGCTGGTGGCCGCCGCAGATGCCGAGGATGGGCTGCTCTGCCTCGCGGATCACCTCAAAAACACCCGCCAGAGATTCCGGTGTGTACTCAGTCCAGGGGTGGCTCTGCCCGCTCAGGATAATATGCGAAGGCTTGAGCTGATTGATGCGACGAAGCGACACATCTTTGAAATGCTCGACGACGATTGTGCTGCCCGGAAGCAATTGTTCCAGCACCGCCAGAATCTCGCGCGGGCTCGCGCCCTGTCCGTCAATCGTGTTGTCAACGAGGTAAATCATAAAAAGAAGTTGGCAGTAGGCAGTGGGCAGTGGGCAGTTAAAGACAAAAGCTCAACGCCGCATCTCATAACTGCTCTTACTGCGAACTGCCAACTGCCTACTGCCAACTATTGCCCTAAGCTATGCAGATCGCCGTTGAATGCGCCGAGGTAGATGCGTCCTTCGGAGATGGCGGGTGTGGAGTTGATGTTCTCGCCGATTTGCAGGTCTGAGATTAACTTGCCGTCTTCAGCACGGAGCATGTAGACCCAACCGGCCTTGTCGCCGAAGACGACGCGCCCCTCAACCACAGGCGATGTTCCCCAGATAGGGCCGCGCGTTTGGTAGCTCCAGACGACTTTTCCCTGATCCGCCGTCAGGCAGTACAGATGTCTGTCGGATGAGCCGATATAAATTTTTCCATCCAGGAAGAGAGGGCTGCCCCAGATGCCGCCGCCAGTCTTGAACGTCCAGACGCGCTCACCCGTCGCCTGTTTGTATGCGCTAACGTTGCCGTCTTCAGCCGCCGTGTAGACCAGCCCCGCAGCCACCGCAGGCGTCGAATCCGAATCAGCATTGATGCGCGCTTTCCAGATGACTGCGCCGTCCGTTATGTTCAGGCAGTAAAGATCGCCCCCTTCTGTTCCAACGTAGATGCGCCCATCATGGATGGAGCAACTGCCTTCCATCGAGCCGAGCCGCTGCGTTTTATAAACGAGCGAGCCGTCTTCCAGATTAAGACAGTAAAAGAAGCCGTCCTCGCAGCCGAAATAGAGTCGGCCATCAATGGCCGCGACCGAGCCGTCAATCTCAAAGCCCGCTTTATATTTCCAGATGAGCGAGCCGTCCTTGGCGCTCAAACAATAAAGATAGTGGTCTAGGCCACTCGCGAGAATACGGTCGCCGACAATCGTGGGCGTCGCTTTCATACTATCCAGCCCTTGAAACTTCCAGATGAGGCTGCCGTCCTCTGTGTTCAAGGCGTAGACATTCCCGTCCGCCGAGCCGAAATAGACGCGATCACCATTCACCGAAGGCTGTCCCGGCCAACTCGTTCCGCCCCAAGGGTCTTTGTGCAGACGCCCGCTGATGGATTTGGTCTTAAACTTCCAGACGACTTCGAGTGGCGCATCCGTCCATGGGCCTGAGCCGTAAAACGTGCGCGATGGATTGCCGAGCCAGGTTGAAACGATTGGACGCACGCGAACCGTTTCAGCCGGACGCACATCGCTCTCCGCGCTCTTGACCTCCGCCTTCCCGCAGCCCGAAAGCAACAGCGACCCGGCGACAAGACACGCCAGCAATGCGCCTGAGATATTATTTTTGAGTTTGAAATTCTTCATGGGGCAAATAATCAGGAGACAGAAGACAGAAGTCAGGAGTCAGAATGATAAGGCGGAGAACCGCTTCTGTTTTTATTCTGTCTCCTGTCTTCTGTCTCCTGACTCCTGCTGTTCAATCCATTCTCCACTGTAAACCACATCGGCGCGGCCAGTCATTACGACCTCGCCGTCTTCTCGCCATAAAACCTCGATCAGCCCGCCCTCTGTGTGGACGTTGACGTGCCGCCCGGTCTCTTCGTTGATACAGCTTGCGACTGCCGCCGCGCACGAGCACGTACCTGAAGAAAGGGTTTCGCCAACGCCGCGCTCCCAGAGACGCACTTCGATGTTGCTGTGGTCAATGACACGCACGAAGATGACGTTGGTTCTATCCGGGAATTGCTCATGGTTTTCGAGCGCGCGGCCTATGCGCCGCCAGTCCAAATCAGCAAAATCTTCAACGATGATACAGCAGTTCGGATTGCCCATCGAGAGCGCAGTGACGCGCAAACTCTCGCCTTCGACGTTGAGCGGGTAATCCATAACGCGCTCGCGCGGCTCGTCAGTCAGCATCGGAATGGATGCGCTATCGAATCCCGGCTGGCCTAATTCGGATTCAAACCAGTAATGCCCATCGCTGATGCGCTCGCGCAAACGATACAGCTTGACGCCCGTGCGCGTCTGCAAGCGTAACTCGTCACTTGACCAGAGATCGCGATAGTAAAGATACGCGACCGTGCAGCGCGTGCCGTTGCCTGAGAGTCCGGCCTCGCTCCCGTCGGCGTTGAAGATGCGGACAACGAAATCCGCGCCCTCGTCTTCGGCGCGACTGACAATCGTGATGCCGTCTGCGCCCGCGCCATAGTGACGGTCGCAGATGGCGCGCGCAAAGTCGTTCAGTGAACTGACACCACTGAGGCGTTCCTCTTCAAAGACCAGATAATCGTTGCCGAAACCGTGAAATTTGATGAACTGCATCGAGCGTTAGAATCGTTCGTGGAGTTACTTTCTGCCGGACAGGTCAACCGTTGCTGGTTGGAGTTCCTTGCGGGCCAGAGGATTGTGCCACATTGGATGAAAGATGACAAAGTGCGAGAGGCTCGATTAACCACGAAGCCGCACCAAACAACACGAACAGCTCTAATTCCTTCGTGTTGTTTGGTGCGGCTTCGTGGTTGGTTTTGTTCAGGCGATTATTCTGAGGGCGGTTCGATAATAGTCCGGTAGTGAGCCGAAACGTCGTCGAATCTGGAGAGGAGCGCACGCGCCTTGACGGGGACGACCGCCACAGTGTGTTCCTCGCCCGCAAATTCCCGCACCGCTTCCAGAGATTCAAACCAGAGAATGGTGACGAACTCGATCTCATGCTCCAAATCTCGTCGCAGCAAGTGTGCGCCTCTGTATCCATTAATTTGTCGGCTCGCAATTCCGGGCAAAATCTCTGTCTCAAGCAGCGATTGATAGGCCGCCGCTTGAGCGTGCGTCGTCCATCCGTGCCAGATGCGACTAATCATGGCGCAACATCTCCATGCTTGACTCAGGTTTCATGACCGTCCGGCAAACGATGCGAGCAGCACCGCTATCGCATCTATGTGGCTGCGACGCGAGCTTGATTCTTCAGGATAATTATTCAGGATGACGGAAAAGACCAATCGCTCGCCTGTGGCGCTCGTCACGTAGCCGGAGAGTGAGGCGACGCCGGCAATCGTTCCCGTCTTGGCGCGCAGATTACCCGCCGCCGGAGTCCCGCGCATGCGAGTTCTGAGCGTGCCGTCCACGCCCGCGATGGGCAGCGCATCCCGAAAGGCATTCGCGTAGCGATGCGTGCTCATATAGGTAAGCAGTTGGGTTGTGCCGTTAGCAGTAATGTAGTTGTGGCGAGAGAGTCCTGAGCCGTCGGCCTGGACGACTTGCCCGCGAGGCTCGATTCCTGCCCCGCGCAGGAAAGTTTTGACAGCCTCGATGCCGTCATCTACAGTCATTCGCTCAAGCGTCGGGGCAGACCCGTTCGGTTGAGCAGCTTTGCCGAGCGTGCGCAGCAATAACTCCGTGTAAAGATTCTGGCTCGGCTTTAAGGTCTGCGCGGCAATGATGCTCAAAGGGGGCGATTGCACGCTGGCAATTTCGACGAGCGAATTTGTTGGCAGCGGCAACCCACCACGCCCGCGCGCATCAATGGTCTGCGACTGTCCTGTGACGATCACACCTTTCGACGCGAGCGATGAGCGCAGCATGTAAACGAAGAGGAGCGCCGGATTGGGAACGGCGATGCTCCCAATCAGTCCCTTATCTGTAGCGTCCAGCCCCAGGGGAACGCTGCCCGTCACTTCGATGGTGTTTGTGCCAAGTGGCCGCACGACCGTGATGTTGCGCCTTGTCCCCTGCGGTGACGTAGTCGCGCGATTGACAATCGAGACGAGCGGCGTCACCGGCCCGGTCGTGACAATCGCCTGCGCGCCCACGTTCGCGCCCGGCCTGACAAACAGGTCTAGAGAATTATCGTTGACCGTAAGGGCGCTTATTTCCGCGCCGTAGTACCACTGAAGATCGCCCCACTCCCAACCGTAACCCAAACGTCCGCCCGTGAAATAACTCTCATCGCCGACGATGTTGCCTTCGATTCGCTTAACGTTTGCGGCTGCGATGCGCGCCGCGAAATCGTCAATCGCTTTGTAGTAATCGCCGTTATTGAAACTTGCGGCAAACGTTGGATCGCCGCGACCATAGATGATGAGGTCGCCGCGAATTGTCCCGGCAGCGTCCGGCATCGCGGGCACGTAAGCGGAAGTCTTGAAGCGAAAATCCGGCGTCAGGCGGTCGAGCGCGGCGGCCACCGTGTAAATCTTCATGTTCGACGCAGGGTGCAGAAGCTTACCCGAGTTCTCTTCATACAGCGTGCGCCCCGTGTCGAGCGAAGCCACTTTGACGGCCATCTGCGACGGGGCGAGTTCCGGGTTGCGTAGCACCTCCTGAATCCGTGCGCGCAATTCCTCGACAGTCTTTGGCGCATTGGCGGTTCTGTTAACAACAGGAGCGTCAGACGAGGGCTGCGGCGCTGGCGTCGGTGTGGGTTTCGGGGTCGGCGTCTGCCGAGGAGTCGGCGCAGTTGTACTGACCCTGCGCTCGCGTTGCGGCGGTCGCGTTTCCTGCGCGCTCGTTTGTGCCAGCGGGCTAAAGCCGAGCGCCAGCAGCAGAAGGAGAGTGATGAAAGGTGACGTTCGATTCTTTTTAATCATCATGACGATTCGCAAACGTTTTCGAGTAGCGGGAAGAGATAAAAGTATGGCTCAGAATTATCTTTGAGCGCCAGCCGCCAGGGAGAGAATGTTTTCCTTAAGTCTTGACACAGACCATCCAAGAGCATATTTTCACTGCCCAAAGCAATCCGAAGCTGTGCAAGCTGTTTGACCACAGGCCAGGGCGCATCCATCCACCCGAAAGAAGAAACCTCAATCATGCGCCGCGAACCAACCGTAAGCTTTGATGCGCCTCTTAAAGGAGAGTTCGATGAAAAAATTAACGCTCTTTCTGCTCTTCAGCTTATGCGCCGCGACCACAGCGCAGGCCATTCCGCTCCCGATCACTAACGTCAGCGCGCCGCCCATCAACTGCGTCTTTGATGCTTCCTGCACGGTCGTCGTCAACGATACCACTGCTCCGATTAATTTGCCCGGCTCAGGCTCGGGCTTTTTCCAGTCGCGCACTTTTCGCGGGCTGCCCGGCTCTGCGGCTGCGGGGAAGTACGCTTATTTGTATCGCGTTGATCTCCGAAACGCCGTCGGCATTTTAAGTCTCGGCTGCGTCAATTCCGTCACCATCAACTTCGGCCCGGTGGTAAGCACGCTCGATTTCAACGGCGATGGAGCGACTGGCGAACAGGTCTTCGTCGTCACGGGCGGCGGCATCGGCAGCGTCGGGATAGCTTCCGCCGATAGAGTCGGCAACAACATCACTTTTACATTCAGCTCTCCGGTCTGCGCAGGCAGCAGCCCCGGCAGGGGGCAAAGCTCTTTCTTCTGGGGACTGGTCTCCGTCGCGCCGCCGCGCTTTGTCGCCGCGAGCATTACTCATACCCTCGGCCCCGCGCTCAGCGTTCAGGGACGCGCACCAAACTATCTTTTCAGGGGTGGCAGACGGAGGGGATAAAAGCAGGAGTCAGAAGACAGAAGACAGGAGACAGAAGAAATAAAAATCTGTGAACGTAGTCGCCGCCTTATTCTCCTGACTCCTGACTTCTGTATTCTATATTCTGTTTTTCAGCTCGCTCTCGCGTACCAGTTCCAGACCAGTTCCGTCCACGTCTGGTAGCCCTGCGCGGTCGGGTGCTTGCCGTCGGGTGCGCGCGGCACTTTGAGGTCGTTTGAGTTGTAGAAATGCCCCGGCTGGAAATTTTCTTCAATGACGCGTACCAATCCTGTGTCCGGCTTCCAAGAGGGTGGGCCGATCCAATAGCCGGGACGTGCCCCAAGCTCCTCAACCATCTGTTTGATTAAAGGCGCACGCAGAAGGGGCTGTTGCAGAAAAATTTCATTTGAGCCGAGCGCGATGAAGACCGCATCCGGTCGGTAACGCGCAATCATCTCGCGCAGCTTCCCCGACCCCTGCCACCAGACAATCGTCGAGCTGCGCTCCTGCCCGTTGATGAAGCGCCCGCCCACCGCTTCAACTTTCCTTTGCAACCACGGCCCGACGCCTTCGGCCATCGAATCGCCGACGAGCAGCACGGTTTTGTTCCGCAGCGAGAGAGGAAAAGCCCCTTCACCATCAGCCCAGACCGTGAAAGCAACAGAGCCTCCGACATTCATGCGCGCCGTGCCACCGACGACCGCGCCCTGTGCGTTAGTCAATTCAAGCGTGCCCCCGTTGAAAGGGATTTCCCACGGCAGAGGCTTATCCGGCGCGCTCGCGTCTAACTCAACGTCAGCGCAGTCGCCATCAAAACTCAAATTGAAATGCAAAGCGCGGTCGTGCCCCAAGCTTAAACCAACTCCCTGCGGAGCGCAGCGCGCCGCCTTCGAGACAACTCGCGGCAGCGGCCCTGACGGCAAAGCACGGACTACTTCAATCTCGGAGGTCGCCTCGCGCCCTTCCCATGAGCTTTTCAACGTGACGCGCCCCGGTTTCAGCGCCGTGAACGTTCCATCCTCACTGACGGAAGCCGTCTGCTCATCTGACACGCTCCATCTCGCTGCGACGGGCGAGCGCAGAAAATCGCGGATTGATGCGGCGTGCACGCTGTCAATGTCCGTCTGCTCGCGGTATTCCTCGAAAGCCAGCAGATGCGACTTTTGCCCGACGCCGATGTGGGTCAGGTTACGCGCGATTCCGATTCTTAAAACATTCCGCGCAGGCTTTCTGTTACAGGCGGAAAGCAGAGCGACCGCGACGAGCGCGAGCGCGCACAGACAGGCGAGTTGGGGGCGACTCTTCATCGTAAAACCTCAAAATGGACGAGCAATTTGTTGCTCAGGTTTCCCGCTGGATCGAATTGATGAGTTCTTCGGCGCTGCTGGTAGCCGTGCCGATCTTAGCGACGACGATTCCAGCGGCGTGATTTGCGAGGATGGCCGCTTCCAGCATTGACGCTCCGCCAGCGAGCGCAGCCGCGAGCGTGGCGATGACAGTATCGCCTGCGCCCGTCACGTCGTAAACCTCGCGCGCGACCGTTTCGACGTAAACAGGCTCGTGATAACTCTCCAGCAGCATCATGCCCCGTTCGCCGCGCGTAATCAAGACGGACTCGCAGTCCAGACGCCCGCGAATCAGGTGTGCCGCGCGCTTCAAGCCTTCGTCTTCGTGATCCTCCAGGTTCGTCAGCCTGAGCGCCTCGTGATGATTCGGCGTGACCAGTGTGGCCGGGCGGTAGGCATCGAAGTTGCGAATCTTCGGATCAACCAGCACGGGGATGCCGCGCTCGTAAGCCAGCGGCAGGATCGTCGCGAGGACGCGCGGCGTCACCGCGCCCTTATCATAATCGGAAACGACGAAAGCGTCAGCCTCTGGAATCGCTCCCTGCAAGGCTTCGATGATGCGCTCTTCTGTTCCGGCATCAACGGGCGTGCGCCGCTCGCGATCCGCGCGCACGACCAATTGGCTGTGCGCGATGATGCGCGTCTTGAGCGTCGTCGGTCGGCTCTCGTCAACAATCAGGGTGTCCACGCTCGCGCCCACCTCCTTCAACTCCGCGCGCAGCCGCTCTCCTGCGGAATCATTTCCGACGACGCCGAAAACACTCGCGCGCACGCCAAGCGCAACCAGATTCGCCAGCACATTCGCCGCCCCGCCCAGATGCACGGACTCGCGCCGGATGTCCACCACCGGCACGGGCGCTTCAGGACTAATGCGCGTCACATCGCCCCACACAAATTCGTCGAGCATCACATCGCCATAGACAATGATGGAACGCTCGCTCGCGCGGCGCAGCACTTCATCGGCACGTTGTTGAGTTAGTTGAGCCATCAATCAAAAGTAAATGGTGGCGTTCTTAGCTCCGTCAGGAGCGATTGATAATAGCCCAGCACTTCAGTGCTGGGAGATAGTACGAACAAATTTATCGAGTCCCGTAGGGACGATTGAACATTTCAGCCGTCCCTACGGGACTCAACGATTAATTCCCGCTCGATTCCCAGCAATAAATTGCTGGGCTATTTTCAAACGTCCCTCCGGGACTAAAACCCCTCACGCTTCGATTACTGGTTGCCCTTTTCAATAACTCTCTGAATTGCTGCGACCACGCGCTCGACCGTGACGCGGCGGATACATTCGGGTGCGTCGAACTCGGCGCAGGTGTAGCCGGGGCAGGGCTGGCAAGGCAACTCTTCGCGGACGACTTCTGCTGGAGCGAGCGTCCAGGGACGCCAGTGCGCCACGTTGGATGAGCCGAAAATGACGACCGAAGGCACACGGACAGCCGCCGCGATGTGCGCGATGCCGCTGTCATTGCCAACGAACAGACGCGAGCGTGCGGCCAAGGCAGTGACTTCCGGCAGCGAAAGGTCTGTGAAAGCGTTGATGCTGGCCGAAGAGCTTTCAAGAAGCGCGGCAACAACCTGGCTTTCATTCGGCGCGGCGATGGCAACACAAGTAAAGCCACGTGCCGAGAGGTCTTCCGTGACGCGCGCGAAGTTTGCGGTCGCCCACTGCTTCGTCTCGAAAGCGGCAGCCGGGTGAATCAACGCGAGCGGCTTTGCTTCATCCACGCGGGCGGCGCGAAGTCTCTCCGCGACGTTCAGCGTTGCTTCCTTCGTCACGGCCAGGCGTGTCGCAGGACGATCACTGACAGGCACACCTGTCCAGCCGAGCAACGCGAGTTGCTGTTCGACCGAATGCGCTTTGGCCGTTCCCCAGATTTCATTAGCCGGAGGCGCAGCGTGATTGAGCAGGCGGCTGTACTGGTAACTGCTGTAGCCGACGCGATGCTTTGCCCCCGTCGCTCGCGTTAAAAGTGTGGCGGTCGTTCCCCCGTGAAGGTTGTAAGCGACATCATAGCGTGCGGAACGTAAACGGCTCGCAACGCGGGCGCGTTCCATCGTATTTGCGCCGCGCTCAACCGTGATGATGTTGTCCACGGTGTCAAAGCCTTCGAGCACGGGCGCGACCCAGCTTTCAAGCAGCACGTCTATCTGTGCGTTGGGCAGAAAACGGCGCAGAGCAATGAGCGAAGGTGTGGCCAAGACCGTATCGCCGATTGAGCGCAGCCGCACGATGAGCACACGACGCACCTCCTGCCAGTCCCAGCGCGCGGGTGCCAGCGGCTGCGGCTCTCGCTCATCGGTCAACCGATTCCCTGCGAAAGCGTGCCAACCGGACACCGTTGATTCAGGCTTTTCCAGCAGACTCTTCATTCCCGTCAATCGCTTCGTCAATCAGCATCACCGGAATGTCATCGCGAATCGGATAAACGCGCTTGCACTCCACACATTTTAGCCCGCTGGCGTCCGCCTCCAGCTCGACTTTGGCCTTGCACGCCGGGCAGGCCAGTATTTCCAACAAATCTTGACTGATCGCCATCCTTTGAACCTCTAGATTCTGAGCCGTTCTTGAGACTTACCCTGATATGAAGAAACATCAAACGGCTCGTTTGATGAAAGAAAGCAAGGTTAGCAGAAAACCGTGACAGGTGACAGGTAACAGGTGACAAGAGAAAACGCTCTTTCCTGTCACTTGTCACCTGTCACGGCTTTTAGTGTCATTCGCATCCCGTGTTTCGGGCGCAGCGTGATGACCGGCAGGGTTTCTACCCTATGATTTGGGACGAGTCGCATGCGCCAATGCTGAGCGAGCGCGGCGATGAGCAAAATTCCCTCCATCCACGCGAAGCCTTCGCCGATGCAGCGGCGCGCGCCCCCGCCAAACGGGAAATAAGCGAACTGCGGCCTGGCCTCACGCGCCTGAGGAGTCCAGCGTTCGGGGTTGAAGCGCGTGGGTTCGGGAAAGTATCGCTCATCGCGTTGCGTCACATATGGGCTTAACAGGACGAGCGCTTTGGCGGGGATGGTGTAGCCACCGATTTCGTGATCTTGAAGCGCGAGACGGCCAATCGCCCACGCCGGAGGATAGAGTCGCATGGCTTCCGCCAGCACCATCTCCGTGTAGCGCAGGCGCGGCACGTCCTCAACCATCGGCGTTCTGCCCTCAAGCACCGCATCAATTTCTTCGTGGAGCTTACGCTCAACGTCTGCGTGCTGCGAGAGCAGATACCATGTCCACGAGAGCGCGTTGGCTGTCGTTTCGTGCCCGGCGAGAAAAATGGTCATCACTTCGTCGCGCACTTGCAGGTCGGTCATCTGCCCGCCATCACCTTCCTCGTCGCGCGCGCTCAAAAGCATCGAAAGCAAATCGCCGCGATCCTCATCGCTTCTTCGCCGCTCTTCGATGATGCGATAGATGGTGGTGTCGAGCCGCTCCTTCGCCTTCCGAAAACGACGCGCATGCGGCAGCGGCAGCTTTTCCAGCAACTCGGAGAAGGGCATCAGGAGAAAATCGAACAACTCCATCACGGCGGTCAGCGCCGCGCCGATTTCGTCCGCTTCCGCTTCGACATCCGCGTCGAACAGTGTCTTGCCGACGATGGCGAGCGTCAGGCGCATCATCTCATGCGAGATGTCCAGAGCCTCGCCGTCGCGCCAGTGCGAAGTGGTGCGCGCGGCATAGTCCGTCATCACCGTTCCGTAAGACGCGATGCGCCCGCGATGAAAAGCGGGTTGAGCTAGACGCCGCTGGCGACGATGAAAGTCGCCCTCGCTGGTAAGGAGTCCCTCGCCGAGCAGTCGTTTGGCGCGTTGGAGCGCGCGGCCTTTCATGAAGCTCTGGTGATGCGTGACCAGTACGTCCTTGATGTAATCAGGGTGATTGAAAAAGAAAACGTCCTGCGGGCCGAACCGGAAATAAACCACGTCGCCGTGCTCTCTCGCTGCTGTTTGCAAATAGGCGAGAGCATCACGGCGAAAGGCTGTGAAGTTGCCGCCAAACAATTTGCCTTTCGGGCCGGGGGGATAGCTGAGTGTTGCCAACCTGTCACTCCTTTGAATGCGGATTGCGGAATGCTGATTGAAAAATAACTCTACCCCTCTTCAATCCGCAATCCGAAATCCGCGTTCCACAATCCAATGGCTTGCCCTTCACACGCTCGTATGATAGTGATGGATGGCGAAACATCTCTATTGTTAGACGCAAGGGGTGAAAGGTTTGTCTTTAGAATTTGCCGTTGAATATCCATGTACTTTGCGCGCTCGTTACTCGGAAGAGCACCTGCGCGCATGGGGGCGCTTGAGCAACATCCACACGCGCCTGACGACGGGCGAAGAGCACGCGCCGACAGAAGACAAGGTGCGCTTTGTTGAAAACGCGCGCGGGGAATTAGAGCGAACGCAATCCGAAACGATTGTCTGCGAGGCGTGCCCGGCGTGCCTGCCGCGCGAGACGGCTGGCGAAGGCGAGTTGGTCGGTTGTCTTGGCCGCGTCACCTATCCGGTCGAAGCGCAGTTCGAGAAATTCCTCGCCGACCGCGTGCAATTGACGCTTGATACGCTGGACAAGGAAGACCAGCCGCGATTGTTGCGCATCCTCGTTGATGCGGAGTCGCCTTTTGACGGCGAAGGAACAAAGGAGTTGCGGCGCGTCACCACACCGCAGGGCTTGCGCTTCTTCGAGCTTCGCCTGCCGATCAGCTTGACGCGCGAGGCGGCGCACCTGACAACAGATAATCTCTTCGACCTGCTCGCCGGATTTCGCTCCGAAGACCCGGGGCAGACCACCTACACGCGCGAGCTACCGCATGCGGCGACAGCCGACTATTACGATTTCCTCGACCGCATTCTGCGCAACGATCTCTCCGAATCCGAGCGCACACGCCTGCACTCACGCAGCCATAACTACGCACAATTCCTGCGCCTGCTCGCCGCCCTGGAGCGCGCCGAAGCCCTCAACGCGCGAGTGCTGATCGATTAAAAGCAGGAGACAGAATACAGAAGACAGGAGTCAGAATATAAGGCGGAGACCCGCTTCTTCTGATTTTCTTTTCTCCTGGCTCCTGTATTCTGACTTCTGTCTCCTGCTCTTCACATTTTCTCTTCGTCAAGCTGTCGCAGGCTGTCGAGGATGAGGTTTGTGTTGCTGGTGGCGTTGATGGTGATGGGGAATTCTTTGACGGACTTCTCAAAATCGAATGTCCCGCTGGTTAATTCCACAATCTTGCGGAAGGCATCTTCACCCGTCGCCTCGCCCGTCTCTGCGCCGACGATGCGGCCTTCGTTGAAATTTACGCGACCGGAGCGCACGTCGCTGACTAGCCCAAGCGTGCCTGTCAGGCGCGAGTTTTCAATCACCTGCACGACGTCAAAGATGCTGATGACGGAGAGATCGCCGCTGAAAGTGGATTTGGGTTTATCAAGAATGCGGCGTCCGACCGGCTGCGCGACCGGTTGAAGATTCGGGCGGCGGGCACGACGAATCGCGTCGAGACCGGTGGCGATAGAGATGCGCGGATCGAGGTTTTTCGCTTCGAGCAGCCGGTCGTGCGCCGTCTGCAATTCCTCACGCTCGATGTAGAGGCTGGCAAGTGCAAGACACTGCCGGGCGGCTTCTTCCATGTGCCTGGACTGTGTGATTTCGCGCAGTCGCTCGCGCAGTTGGATGGAACGCGGGCTGCGCTCAAGTGCCGTGCGAAGCCTCTTGATGGCGCGCTCCGGCGCGTGGTACTTGATGAATAACTCGGCATCAAGCAGCGCCGTTTCGACATCTCCCTCCTGCTCTTTGCCTGTCAGCGCGTCGTTCATGAGCCTCTCTTTTTCAGTTTAAAGCCCCGCGATTAGTCTTTAAGGGAGCCTAAGCGCAAGTTTATCACAAACTAGATTGATAGGCCGCCATGCGGCATTACGCGCCGCCGCAAATACCATATCGTATAACCGGCAAGCGGGCTGTCTCGTCGTCATGTTTCCTCCATGCGACAGCGCGAGACGGGTTGCTCATCAAGACCTCACGCAAGCTCTCAAGTGATTAGGCGCAAGCTAAATTTTAATTATTCTTAGCTCTCAGGTTTCAAAAAATGCCACTCCTGCGAGAGCGTGCGCTACCGGACACAACCACCGCTACCTGTATTGAGCATGAAACATGGCACGCCGGATGCACAAGTTAGGGATGAGAAGCCACAGAGGTTAATAAAGTTCACCCGCGTGAAGCTCTCTTTCAGATCACAAGGTTCATCCCCCGAGTTTTCAGTCTTGTTCGACTCACTTTGGAGGAGCCGAAGCATGTACGATGAAATGACGTTGGAAGCCGGCAACGCCGCGACCATCAGGCTGGTGAACAGTAGCTGGGCGAACTATCTGACGCGCCTTTTGCAGCGCCTCAAAACAATCGGTCACTTTCAGAGAGCTAACGGGACGGAGGCGCTGGTCAAACGACTCAAGCGCGCGAGACCTGAGACCTACTATCACAGCGTGCGCGTCTCTCGCCTCTCGCGCGCTGTGGGTCGTGCCTTCGGATTCGACGAGGCACGTTTGAAGCAACTCTGCTACGCCGCCGTGCTGCACGATGTCGGCAAAATCCTAGTCCCCGAAGCTGTCTTGAATAGTCCGCGAAAACCGACCCCGACAGAGCTTTTCATCATGCACAAGCATCCGAGCTTCGGCGCGCTGCTGGCTTCGTATTTCAATCTCCCGGCGGAACTGCGCGTCCGCACGCAACATCATCACGAACGCTGGGACGGGCGCGGCTACCCACATAAACTCGGAGGCGAAGACATCCCATTGATGGCGCGCATCGTCCAAGTGGCGGACACTTACGACGCGATGGTCTCAGATCGCTCGTACCGCAAGGCGCTCAGTCATGAGGTAGCGGCGGCAGAGTTGCGCAAGCACGAAGGTAAACAGTTTGACCCGCGCGTCATCGAAGCATTTTTGGATACTTATCCGAGCGAGGAGTTTGAGGTGTAGTTATGAATTCGTGGATGAAGCGGCGCATCAATCGTTCCCGCGCACGCTGTCACAAAATATTGCCGGAGCGCAAAGAAAAAGCGCGCCGTGAGCATTCAGAAGAGAAAACGAGCAGGCATCCTGCCTCGGCGCATCGCGCCAATTCTCACACGACCGGCGACAAATAACGAACATCCAATTGTAGGGGCAGGGCTTGTCCCTGCCCGGATGCTTGCGTAACAAGACGGGCAGAGGACTTGTCCCTGCCCCTACAACTATCTTCCCGCCTTAGAAGTCGAAACGAATCCCCAGACGAATCTGTCGCGCGCGGAGTGTGCGCGTCGGCACAAGAAAAGAATCTAAAAAAGCTTGCCGCTGTTCGGGCGTCGCTGTCGGGCTGAGACCTGTGAAGTTGATGAATTCCGTGCCGAAGCTGAAGACGGTTGTGTTCAAGAGGTTGTCAATCTCGACGACAGGGCGCAGGCGCAGGTGCTCGGTCAACTTAAATTCACGCGTGATGTTGATGTCTAGAAAGAATTGACCTGGCCCCAGCCCCGCGTTACGGGGCAGGTTTCCGGTCTGCCCGACGGTCGGCAGAGCGAATGCCGAAAGCAGCGCGGGGTTGAGTCGCTCGCCAGGCTCTCTGAACTTGAGCAAAGAGAGATCGCCCGTGAAGATGGGGCGGTCATTGGCCACGTCGTCCAGGTTGCGGTCAACGCCGCCGATGGAGATATTGAAGGGCGCGCCTGAGGCGAGACGCAGGATGGGCGAGATGCGTAGGCGTCCGAGCCAGCCTGGAGTATCGAATGTTCCTGAAAAGACGAAGCGATGACGACGGTCGAGAAGGCTGCGCGAGCGTTCCGCGCGAAAGTCTCCGACCCGGAGCGCATCGGAAGTGTTGACGATGCCGTCGTCAATCAGGCGCGAGAGCGTGTAAGCGGCGCGGAACGAGAAGCTGAAGCCGGTCTTACTTCGACGAAAGCGGCGGCGCAATTCAAGCGTCAGGCCGTGATAGAAACTGTTGCCGATAGAGGCAAGCTGCTGGATGTCTTGCTGCGACGGGTCAGGCCTGAGCGCGTTCAATGCGTCGAGCGAGACGCCGAGCGATGTGGTTGAGCTAACGTTATTGAGATTGAAGACGGAGATGTCCACGCCCTGCTCGCTGATGTTTCCGATAGCATTGGGGTTCGCGGGATCGGTTGACGAAAGAGCGAAACGGACAAGCTCGCCCGCAGTTGTCACGTCGTAGAGCGGACGCGGGCATCCCGGACACGGATGGAAGTTTGGGAAGTCGCGCGAGAGCAGAAACTCCGTGAAGCTTTTAAAGCCTGCGGGCACACGCGGCGCATTGATGTTGAATTCTCGCCAGAGGTGTATCCCGCGATTATAGGTGTAGTTTGCCTCGAAGACGAAAGCGCGGCTGACTTCGCGTTCAAAGCCGACGTTGACCTGATAGCTTTCGGGAATTCTCAAGCTCGGATCAAGACGGCGCGAGAAGCTTGTGTTGAGCGAGCCAAACTGCTGGACAAGCGGAGAGTCGGGCGTGAGCACCTGAGGAAACCGCAGGTTGGCGGCGATGAAGGCGCGGCGCTCTGCCGTGCTGAGCGCTCTCCCTGTAACGGAATTAACCAGATCGTTCGTATCGAAAAAAAGCTGCTGCGCGCCGAGCGTGAAATCGTCAATCGTTCTGAGCAGCGCGCGATTGTAAAAGATGCCTGCGCCAAGACGAATGACGGTCTTGCCCGTCTTGAAAGGATCGTAAGCGAGGGCAAATCGCGGCCCCCAATTATTGGTGTCGCGAATGATTGATTCATTCTCGTAGCGCAGGCCGAAGCTCAACGTCAGATTTGCTTTTAGTCGCCACTCGTCCTGCACGAAGATGCCGTAGTAGGTATTCTGCTGCGTTGATTCGGTCTGAAAATTCTGCCGGAAGCGGCTCGGGGCGTTCGCCAGAAAATCTCCTGCGCTGGCGAAGGTGAACGTGCCGGAAACATCCGAAAGGTTTATGAAGGTGGAGCGGATGCGTTGCGCGTCTCCGCCGAACTTCAACGAGTGCGAACCGGCAATCAACGAGAGAGCATCCTGTACTTGAATGCGAGACTCGCGGCGGTCGGTTGCGCCTGAAGTTGACGAACCGGCGACGAGCGTGCCTGAGCGTTGGTCAGGATCGCCGGTCGGAAACGGGTCGTTCAGGGTAATCAGGACGACGGGTTTGCGCCCGCCGCTCGCTTCCACCGCAGGCGTCAGGCGCGAAAACTGGATGCGCGCCTGATTGACTATCTTTGCCGAGAAGACGTAGTTGTCCGAGTAGGAGAGAGCATCCGTGTTGCGCGTTTTGCCAAGCAACGCTTCGGCCAAACGATTGCCGCCGCCAAACTGTCGCAGGTTATTCAGCCGGCCCAACTGCAACAGCAGCGAACCATTGTGCATGTCGGTGAATTTGTGATCGATGCGCGTGGTAAAGGTGTGGCTGCGTTGCGGTGTACTGAGGCTCGACACGAATGGCGCGACCCCGCTGGCGGCCTTCAGTGCGGGCGACGACGGGTTCTCGTCTCTCTTCGCAGCGAGATTGGATGGCGCCGGCAACTTGAACAGCGGGTTCTGATCGACCGGGACCAGCGCGTCGATCAGCGTCGAGTCCAGCAAAGTGTCGTACT
>JAVHVE010000076.1:0-30936 GCA_032160705.1 Acidobacteriota bacterium
CGAGTGCGACGCAGCAGGCGTTGTTTGCCGCGCAGGCTGACCCGAAAGTGAAGACTGGCGCTTCGCAGACCGGGACACGAGTCTTTGGTGTCACCGAAGATGGTGTCATGCGTGGTGAAGTCGGCACAGCCGCCAAGACAGACCGTGCCGGCGTAGTCGCTATGTCCGCTCTGGGTAACTAAGCATAAACTTGTAGCTAGCAAGCTGTACCTTAGCGGGGGTCGGAGTAAAAGTCTCCGCCCCCGCAATTTTTTTTGAGCTGAAGATGCGAACTTACTTTCAGAGAGCATTGCGCGAGCCGCTGTTGCTTACGGGAGCGCTGTGGATGCTCACGCTGCTTGCCCCGTTTGCGCCCGGACTGCCGACAACCAGCGGCTTGCCCTGGCGACAGGAACTGGTGCTGGCGTTTCTCCTCATCCCGACGCTGGCGTTATGTGCGCGACACGTCTGGCAACGCGGCAAAACATTCCGCTTCAACGCGCAGCGCGACGAACTATTCATCGCGCTGCCGCTCTTTCTCTTCATTGTATGGAGCGCGGCCTCTATGCTGTGGGCGGCGAGCGTCTTTCCGGCTTTGCATCACACGCTTGTCTGGGGCGCATACCTGATCTTCTTTCTGCTCATGCGCCGCGTTGCCGGAAACGGGCGGCTGCTTCGCTTCTCAATCACGGGGCTGGGCATCGTCATCTTGATTTTGAGCTTCGCCTGCGCCGTGGAATTCTGGGGCGCGCCGAACGATATTCCCATCCGCGCAGGCACTCTCTTTCGCTACTTCAACGGCTTCGGCGAAATGATGGCCGTCGCCGTTCCGCTTTTCGCGGCGCTCGCGCTTCGCCTGCGTGCGCGGCGCGCAGCTATCTTCTGCGGGGCAACGGCTGTGCTGGCCTGGCTGGCGATGTTTCAGGCACTGGAGCGCGCTCCGATCATCGGAGCAAGCGTTGCCCTGCTCTTCCTCGCCGGATCATCTCTCTTCGTTCGCCGTTTCAGACCACGCAGCCTCGTTCGCGCGCTCGTGCTGCTCGCAGCTTTCGGTGCAGCGACAGCGTTGCTGGTCGTGCCTTCGCCTTTAACCGAAGGGCGCGTTCTGGCTGCGACTCGTTTGCATTCCACTTCCGCTGCGGAGGCAAACACGCGCGTGCGCTTTCTGTTCTGGGGTATCGGTCTGGAGATGTGGCGCGAGCATCCGCTCACGGGCGTCGGGGCGAACAACTACGATGCGGCTTACCCGGAGGCGCGCGCCGAGTTTTCTGTCAAGCATGCCGACTCCGCTTTGATTGCGATGGACGAGGAGATGCTGGTCGAACGGGCGCACAACGAGTACGTGCAGATTCTGGCTGAGCTGGGCGCAATCGGCTTCGTGCTCTTCATGGTCTTTTGCGTCGGATTGACGATTGCGGCCTGGCGCGCTCTGCGTTATGCGCGCAGCCCGCTCGCGCTCGGCGCGGTCGGCAGTTTGATTTCCTTCGCGCTGAGTTCAGGAGCCAGTTCCGCATCTTTCCGCTGGATGGGAGGCGGGCTGATCTTCTTCTTCGCCGCCGCTCTCATTTCACGATTCTCCGCGAAGCGCCCACAGGCTGAAAAGAAGACTTTCAACCTCGCGCCCGCTTTTGCGCGCACAGCCACAATCTCGGCTCTTCTTTTCGCGCTGCTCATGTTCGGGAGCAAGGGCATGCAGGCAACCAGTGTCTTCTTGCAGGGCAAGCTCGCCTCGGCTCAGACCGCCGAAGAGGTTGACCGGATTTTCAATCAGGCACTTGTCTGGAATCCTTCGGACGCTGGCTTGCATTTTAATTACGGCATCTGGCTGTCTCAAGAAAAGCGCGCTCGTGAGGCAATCGCGCACCTGCGCTACAGCGTCGAGCGCGGCTTCAATGCTTCCATCTGCTACGCCTACCTGGCAGCCGCCGAAGCTGAAGCGGGCGACCTGCAAAGTGCGGAGCGAACTTTAGCCCATGCCGCACGCGTCTACCCGCGCTCCATCTTCCTGCGCGTTCGTCATGCCTCTGCGCTCGCCGAAGTCGGACGCAAAGGGGAAGCGAACGCCGAGTACAGCGCGGCGCTTGTCTTGAACCCGCGTGTCGCGCGCGGCTGGCGTCAGCTTATCTGTTTTGGCCGGAAGGCCGCCGGGACTGCCGCCTTCCGCGATAAGAGCATCGCCATGCCGGGCGAGCTATACCCGGAAAACTGCATCTTTGCCATCCTCGACGGCAACGCGAACCGCATGCCTGTCGCGACCATTGAGGAAAAGCAGAATCCAGAAGCCAGCGAAAGGCAGAATACAGAATACAGAAGTCAGAAGTCAGAATAATAAGGCGGAGACCACATTCACAGATTTTCATTTCTTCTGTCTCCTGACTTCTGTATTCTGACTCCTGCTTTTAATATGTTTCTGTCGTAGCCTGAGATTGAGACGAAGCAGGAATCAACGAGCGAGATGAACGGCACTGCCGAAAAAGAGATTGCCGCTCAAGCAGACACGGGCGTGCAGGCACGTTCGCTTGCGCCGCAGACGAGCCGCCTCGGGCGCGTTCGTGCGATTGCGCGCAATGCTTTTCGAGAAGCGGTGCGCGACCGCGTGCTCTACAATCTGGTTTTTTTCGTGCTGCTCTTAATCGTCGGCGCAATCTTCCTGGGCGAATTGTCGGACGCGCAGGAATCAAAAATTATCATTGATCTCGGATTGAGCGCGATGCTCCTGTTCGGAGCGTTTATCGCCATCTTCGTCGGCGTCGGCCTGGTCTACAAAGAGATTGAGCGGCGCACCATCTATGCGATTTTTTCCAAGCCCGTTGGACGCGGAGAATTTCTGGTCGGCAAATACTTGGGCCTCTGCCTGACGCTCTTCGTCAACGTGATGGTGATGGGCATCGGTCTCATCCTCGCGCTCCTGTACGTCAAGCGCGGCTGGGAAGCGCCCATCCTGAACATCTGGCCTGCCATCCTGCTCATCTATGTCGAGTTGATGATCCTGACGGCGGTCGCGATTCTCTTCTCATCGTTTTCGTCACCCGCACTCTCCGCGCTCCTGACTTTCTTTGTCTTCATCATCGGACATTTCAGCGCCGACCTGAAGACCTTTGCCGCCGCGATGGGCACGACGAGCGCGCGCTATGTCTTCGGCGCTCTCTTCTATTTGCTGCCGAACCTGTCGAACTACAGCTACATCACTCCTGCCGCGCACGGGCAGATGCCTCTCCCGTCGCTTTTCTTCGCGTCACTCGCTTACGCCGTCGTTTACATCACCGTCCTGTTGGCCTCGGCCTCGCTCATCTTCAATCGCCGGAACTTCAAATGAAAGATGCGCAAGAGATCAGCAACGAAGCGCGCGCCGCCCGTCGGCGGCAGACTCTCATGTTGTCTCTGGTCATCCTGCTTGGTCTGGGCACAGTCGCCGCACTTAATCACTGGATCGAGAAACATCGTCCGCCCGTTGATTCCGCATTGGAAGAGGAAAAGCTTTACGTGACGGGGGCAGCAGCGCGCCGGATGAGCCTCGGCTTCAACGGCCTGATTGCGGATTGGTACTGGATGCGCTCCCTACAATACGTCGGTCGCAAAGTAATCGCACAGGGTGACAAGCTTCAACTGGACGACCTCTCCGCGCTCAACTTGAAACTTCTCTACCCGCTGCTCGACACGGCAACGACACTCGACCCGCAGTTCATCGCCGTCTATGAATACGGCGGCGTGGTGCTTCCCGCGATCAACGAAGAGGACGCCATCAAGTTGTTAAAGAAAGGAATTGAAAACAATCCTGCGGAATGGCGCTTGTTCCATCATTTGGGATACATCTACTGGCAGCGCAAAGACTATCAGAAGGCGGGCGAGACTTACGCCGCAGGAGCAAATTTGCCGACCGCTCCCGCCTGGATGCAGGCCATGAGCGCACGCATGCTGGCCGAAGGCGGCAGCCGCGCGACGGCGCGCGAGATATACACACGAATCTACGAGCAGGCGGACGATGAAACGATTAAGCGCATGGCCGAACTGCGACTGATGCAACTGGCTTCGCTCGACGAGCGTGAAGTGATGCGAAAAACGCTTCAGGAATACGCGGCGCGTTATGGCCGGTGCGTGGCGGAGTGGCGAGACATCGCGCTACAGCTTCGTGCGGCGCGGCTGAGGATTGATAATGCGACAGGCGCGCCGCTCGATCCGGCTGGCACGCCCTACGTACTGGTGAAAGACCGTTGCGACGTTGATCTTGATCGAGGTTCTCAAATTCCCTACAAGTGACTCATCATGTCTATTATTGAAATCGAGAATCTGACGAAAGACTATGAGGTCGGCTTCTGGCGTAAGCGCAAGGTGCGTGCGCTCGATGGCTTGACACTCACAGTCGAGCGCGGAGAAATCTTCGGCTTTCTCGGCGCGAACGGCGCAGGGAAAACGACGACGCTCAAACTCCTGATGCGTCTGATTTATCCGACCGCAGGGCAGGCGCGCATCATGGAGCGCGACATCAGCGATGTCGGGATGCACGCACGCATCGGCTATCTGCCGGAAACGCCTTACTTCTACGACTACCTGACGGCACGCGAGTTTTTGAGCTACTGCGCGGAGCTTTTCGGCTACAGTCGAACGGAGCGTAAAGCGCTGGCCGCAGAGCTTCTCGCGCGCGTCCATCTGGACGAAAAGAGTTGGGACAAGCAACTCCGCAAATATTCCAAAGGGATGTTGCAGCGCGTCGGGCTGGCGCAGGCTCTTATCAACGATCCCGAAATAGTTTTTCTGGACGAGCCGATGAGCGGCCTTGACCCGATAGGCCGTCGTGAAGTGCGAGACCTGATAGCTTCACTTCGCACGAAGGGAACGACCGTCTTCATGTGCTCGCACATTCTCTCGGACATCGAGGTGCTGTGCGACCGTGTGGCGATTTTGAATCGCGGGCGGTTGGCCGAAACGGGCAGGCTCGAAGAATTGCGTGAGCGCACAGGCGACACGCACCGCATCGAAATCACTGTCGCGGGCACAACCGCCGAAAAACTCTCAACTGTTTTTCCCACGCTCGACGGCGCGCAGATTACTCCAACGGCAGGAGGCGCACGCATCGAAGTCGCGGATGAGCGAGACGTAGACGCCGCGCTTGCAAGCTTGCGCCGCGTCGGAGGCCGCCTCGTCTCCGTTCAACCCATCCGGCAATCTTTGGAAGAACTTTTCGTGCGCGAGGTTGCAGATAACAAAAGGGACTCACATGGAAAAAACAATTAGCCTTCGTTTCAAATATACGGAAGAGGAATACATCGCGGCGACGCGCCTCTACGTGACACGTTCGACCGATTATTTAATTCGCTTCGTCATCAGTTCTCTTTTCATGGCCGCAGGCATCTTCTTAGTCCTGCTGGCTGAGATGGATTCAGTCATCACCTTTATCTTAATCTTTATTACCGTGATCTGGGTGCTCATGGGGTTTCTTTCTCTTTTCGTCATGCCGCGTCAGAGGTTTCGTAGCGATCCTAAATTTCGAGATGAATATCTTCTGCAATTCTCGGAAGACGGCATTCAGTTCAAGACCGTCCAGATAGATGCCTTGATTCAATGGAGTCTTTATACGAAAGTTCTGGAGGATGATAGATTTTACCTGATGGTTTATGGGAAGGACATGATCTCGGTTATCCCCAAGCGTGCTTTCACGAGCGCGGCTCAGGCAGCAGCCTTTGACGCTCTGCTCACAACTAAGCTCCCGACGCGCACTGACCTTAAACGCTTGAGGGCGAGCAAGCCGACAGAACCCGAAAAACATTATGTGCCTCCGGCAGAGCCCCCCGACTGGCGCTAGAATCTTAATCATCCAATGAAATACGAATCGAGCATTCGGCAATGCAAATTTTCAGCAAGAAAGAATCGCAACCTCGCTTGCGGGTTGCTCTGTGTCATGCTGGCGTGCGCCGGTGCGAGCGCACAAAAAGCTCTGCGCGATGATACTGAGCGGACAACCAATCAATTAATCGGACAGATCGAGGCGCGCTATGGACGGATGCGCGGGCTGGCGGCTGAGTTTGAGCAAAAGTACAGCGCGCCGGGTGCGCGCGAGCGGCGTGAGCGTGGGCGGCTTGTCCTCCAGCGTCCGCGACGCATGCGCTGGGAATATGATCCGAAGCCGGGCAAGCTTTTCATCGTCAACGGGCGCGATGTCTGGCTCTACATTCCGGCTGACCGCGAAGCCACGCACGCGGACTTGAACAGCGTCTCGGACGCCCGCTTCCCTTTTCTCTTTCTTCTCGGCCAGACGAATTTGCGTCGCGAGTTTCGCTCCATTACCCTCTTGGAACAGACCATCGCGGAGGCCGAGACGCGCACCCTTCGTCTCGTCCCGCGCAGTTCTTCTTCCGGTTTGCGCGAAATCTTATTGGAAGTTTATCCAGACGGAAGGATTATTAAAGCAACGCTGGTAGATAACTCAGGCGCGGTCTCCGAAGTGGCTTTGAGCAATGTGCGAGAAAACTTCATCGCCCCGGCTGATGCCTTCGAGTTTCGCCCGCCGCCGGGCGTGACCGTGAGAAGACAAAAGTAATTCGCGGTCGCGTCCATTGCCCTGAAGGGGCAAAATAAAATAGCCAGGGGTGGCGCGCTCCATGCGCTTGCCCCTGGCTATTTTCTTCCGCCCTTTCAGGGCTGAGGGATGCGTGTCTGATGATGTTCTAATTTTGCACTCTCTCTACATTTCGTCTTCAAGGGAAATCAGGTTATCATGTGAGTTTGCCGCACCTCCCGAAATCTCCGCTGTGTGGCCTGGCAATCTTTTGGTAACCATGATTGAAGAAGCCATCGAAGTGCGCGGGGCGCGCGTCAACAATCTCAAGAATATCTCTTTTTCCATTCCCGTGGGTCGGCTGACGGTCGTCACGGGCGTCTCAGGCTCCGGCAAATCCTCGCTCGCTTTCGACACGGTTTACGCCGAAGGCCAGCGTCGCTACGTCGAATCGCTTTCGGCTTACGCGCGCCAGTTCCTTGAGCGCATGGACAAGCCGGACGTTGACGAAGTGCGCGGCATCGCGCCCGCTATCGCTATCCGGCAGAAGAACTCGACGCGCAACCCGCGCTCGACCGTCGGCACGCAAACAGAGGTTCACGACTACCTGCGTCTGCTTTACGCGCGCGCGGGCATAACCTATTGCCGCGTCTGCGGGCGCGAAGTTCACCGCGACACTCCCGAATCCGCCGCACAGGAGACTCTGGAGGCGCTATCGGAAGGCACGCGCTTCTATGTGCTCTTCCCGGCAGAAACAGGCTTGCGCCTGGAAGCGAACGGCGACGGGAAGAAGAAGACCGGCTCAAATCGCAAACGCAAAGTCGAGGCGAAAGCCGAGACGCTCAGCCGCCAGATGGTCACGGCGCATGTGATGAGCTTGATGCAACGCGGCTTCACGCGGCTCTTTGACGCCTCGACGCGCGCAACCATTGATCTCAGCTCACCGGACGACTTCACGCGCGCTGGCTTCGACAATATCTACGTCCTGATTGATCGTCTGGTCGCACGCACGGATGTGCGCGAGCGGCTGGTGGATTCTTTGGAAACCTGCTTTCAGGAAGGTCACGGCACAGCCATTGTCGAAACGGTTGAAGATGAATCGCGACGGCTGCGCTTCTCAGAGCGTTTTGAATGCAAGTATGACGGAAGCGTTTACGCTCAGCCTGAGCCGCGATTGTTCAGCTTCAATAATCCCTTCGGCGCGTGCCCGACGTGTCAGGGTTTTGGCAACACCATTGGTCTCGACCTTGATTTGGTGATTCCCAATCCGCTGTTGACCTTGAGTCAGGGCGCGATTGAGCCCTGGACGAAGCCGCAGTTTGAGTGGGCTAAAACCGAGATGCGCCGCTTCTGCAAACAGGAGCGCATTTCGATAGACGTGCCCTTCGCTGAACTGTCCGGCGCAGAACAACGCGTGCTTATCGAAGGCAAGGGACACTGGGCGGGCGTGCGCGGCTTCTTCGAGTGGCTGGAGACGAAAAAATACAAACTGCACATCCGCGTCTTTCTTTCCAAGTATCGCGGCTACACCTTGTGCCCGGATTGCAATGGCGGGCGACTTCGCCAGGAGGCGCGCGATGTGCGGGTGGGCGAGCGCACGTTACCGGAAGTCTGCGCGCTCTCGATTAAAGATTCCGCAAGCTTCTTCGATACGCTTGAGCTTTCCACCGAACAGGCGGCCATCTCGGAGCGTGTGCTGTATGAAGTCAGGCGGCGTCTGCGCTTCATGGTTGATGTCGGCCTCGACTACCTGACGCTCGACCGTCTGGCCTCGACACTTTCGGGCGGCGAAGCTCAACGCATCCAGTTAGCGACGAACCTTGGTTCATCCTTAGTCGGTGCGCTCTACGTGCTGGACGAGCCTTCCATCGGCCTGCACCCGCGCGACAGCGAGCGCCTGATTCGTCTGCTGCACAATCTGCGCGACATCGGCAACACCGTGCTGGTCGTCGAGCACGATGCCGAGATGATGCGCGCTTCCGACCACATCCTGGACATCGGCCCGGCGGCTGGCGAGTTGGGCGGACAGGTGATTTACGAAGGCGATTTCGAGCATCTACTGACGGATAAGAACTCGCTGACGGCGCGTTACCTGCGCGGCGAAGTGGAGATCAAGTCGCCCAAGCAGCGTCGCGCTCCGCACAAGCGCCGCCTCAATGTGCTTCATGCTTCCGAACACAATCTGAAAGACGTTGACGTTGACATCCCGCTCGACATGCTGGTCTGCGTGACGGGCGTCTCAGGCTCAGGCAAGTCAACGTTGATTCACGATTGTATCTACGCTGGCCTGAAGAAGCAGCGCGGCGACTGGCAGGGGCACGTCGGCGCGTTTCAGAAACTGGACGGCGGGCAGTTCGTTGATGATGTGATTCTCGTTGACCAGTCGCCTATCGGCAGAACGCCGCGCTCGAATCCCGTCACCTACATCAAAGTCTACGATGGGATTCGCGAAGCCTTTGCCTCGACACGCGAGGCGCAGGCGCACGGCTTCGATCCTTCGTTTTTCTCCTTCAACGTTCCCGGCGGGCGCTGTGAAGTTTGCCAGGGCGACGGCACGGTCACGGTCGAGATGCAGTTTCTGGCGGACGTTGAACTAGTCTGCGAAGAATGCAAGGGCACACGCTTCAAGCCGCAGATTCTGGACGTGCGCTATCGCGGCAAGAATATCAACGACGTGCTCTCAATGACAGTGCGCGAGGCCATGACCTTTTTCCGCGACGTACAGAAGATTACAAATAAATTGCGCGTGCTGGACGATGTCGGACTTGGCTACCTGCGCCTCGGACAATCGGCCACGACGCTGTCAGGCGGCGAAGCGCAGCGGGTGAAACTCGCCGCGCATCTGGCGAAACGCACGGGCGCGAAAACGCTCTATATCTTCGACGAGCCGACAACGGGCTTGCACTTCGATGATATTAACAAACTGCTCGCAGCCTTCCGCGCGCTCCTCGAAGCGGGCGGATCCTTACTTGTCATCGAACACAACCTCGATGTCATCAAGACCGCCGACTACATCATTGATCTCGGGCCGGAAGGCGGAGACCGTGGGGGCTACGTCGTGGCGACAGGCACGCCTGAAGAGATCATGCGCGTGAAAGAGTCTTACACGGGAAGATATTTACGTGAGCACCTGGCACGCTCGAACGGGCATGTTGCCTGATCATGGGCGCGCGTTGGCGTTGCGCGGTGGCTTGGTTATGCGCTGCAAATCATTTCGGTAATCGGCGTTGTCTGGCCACACGCGCACTGCTTCTCTGTACTCCTTCTCAGCCTCTGCCAATCTATTCTGACACTCTAAAGAATAACCAAGTCGGTTATGATAGAAAGCACTAGCGTTATCAGGATCCTCACGCAACGCTTTTCTAATTAACTCGTCTGCCTTTCGACACGCTGCTTCCGCCTCTGTCGCTTTATTCTGGTGTTTGAGAGCGAAGCCGAGATCAGCGTATTGATAATTGGGGTCTGAAGATCGCTCTATCGCTTCCCTGAACTCCTTCTCAGCCTCGACCCACTTATTTTGTTCTCCGAACAATCTGCCGAGATAGAGATGGTAAGTGGAAGATGGCGTCAATCGGATTGCTTCTCGATACTCCGACTCCGCTTCGCCCCACTTCTTTTGATCCCCTAGAGCACGCGCCAAGTCGCCGTGCATCGAAGCGTCCTTTGGCTTCCATTTTATTCTCTCCCTGTATATCGCCTCGGCCTCAGCCCATTTTTTCTGCTTTCCTGACGCTTGGGCGAGACCTCTTGCGGAGTAGTCGTCACCCGGCCTGATACGGAGTGCTTCCCTGTATTCTGCCTCCGCCTCGGCCCATTTCTCATGACCTCGTAAAAAATCTCCAAAGGACAAGTGCCTCGATCCATTAGTTGGCTCTCCTCCTACGTATGCTCTCCATGCGGCTTCAGCCTCCGCGTATTTCTTCTGATTTATAAAAGCCGCTGCAAGGTATTCGACAGGAGTAGAACTTGACGGATTTAAGCGCATCGCTTCCCTGTATTCCGCTTCCGCCTCTGCCCATTTATCTTGCTTCCCAAATAATCTGCCCAGAGCCCAGTGATGAAAGGGTGATTTCGGCTCCAAGCGAATTGCTTCTCGATACTCGGTCTCAGCCTCTGCCCACTTCTTTTGCTCCGCCAAAGTGTCACCCAGACTCATGTGCATGGCGGCATTTTCCGGCTTCGATTTTATTCTCTGCCTGTATACAGCCTCTGCTTCGTCCCATTTATTCTGCCTACGGAGAGCGTCGGCGAGTCCGCGTGCATCATAGTCGTCACTCGGGTCTAGACGCACGGCTTCTCTAAACTCCACTTCGGCATCCACCCACCGTTTCTTACCGAGTAAAAAATTACCAAACCCTCTGTGTCTCTCGTCATCCTCCGGCTTTCTTAGGATGTATGCCCTCCATTCGACATCAGCCTCCGTGTATTTCTTCTGCTTTATTAAAGTGTCTGCAAGATATGAAACATTAGTATTAGACGGGACTAAGCGCACCGCTTCTCTGAATTCCGCTTCCGCCTCTGCCAACTTTCCTTGTGCATCTAAAACTGCGCCTAAAATCCAATGGTAACCAGAACTACCGGGTTTGAGTCGAATCGCCTCTCTGAATTCCGCTTCTGCCTGTGCCAATTCCGCGCGTACAAAATATAGAAATTTCCCGAACTCAGAATGACTCTCATCCGTCGGCCCTCTTTGGACAAATGCCCTCCATTCGGCTTCAGCTTCCACATATTTCTTCTGGCTGATGAGAGTCTCTGCAAGGCTTCCGACATAATGATAGCTGGACGGGTTTAAGCGTAGCGCTTCCCGGTATTCGCTTTCAGCTTCGGCAAACTTATAATGCTCTGCTAGAAAATTGGCCAAATACGCATGATTGCCGGCATCATCGGGCTTCACCTTTACTGCCGCTTTTAATTCGATTTCGCGTTTGAGGGTTTCTCTACTATTCGCCTCAGCCTCTTCCCTTGTTTTCTCCTCCCTTCGTCTCGCCTCTTCCTTCCTCGCTGTCTCTTCTTTTGACACCGGTGCTGGAACACTCATCAATCGGTTGCGCGCCAGTGGAGCGAACTTTCCGTTGGGATACTGCTGCAAGTAAGCCTTGAAATCCTCCGGGTTGGTGCTGTCCTTGATCGAATTCCAGAAGGCTATCTCGGCGGCGTCCGCGTTGCCTGTCTTCGTGGCGTTCGTGCGGCTCGCTCGCGCAGGCGTCGCGCTTCTCTTCGGTGTCGTCGTCTGTTTGGTCGCAGCGGGTGTCGGCGTAGGCGCGGGCTTGATTGTTCCGCCCTTGCCCTGCGGAGTTAGAGCGGATGCACTGGTTGCTGAGAAGAGAAAGATGATGCTTAGTGCTGAAAGAGCCACGGCAAGCGGGAGGACTAAGAATTTTCCGAAAGCGGATTCATCTCTTTTCATGACCAAAACTCCTCTGATGGTTAACGGCTGGCAGTTTGCTTCCTCTATTTCGGCTTCGCTCCGCCTGTACCACTCACTGTTCGCTCTAATTTAACCTCCAAGTTCAAGTCTTCCCATCCCGCAATGAAGACATCCTTTTCAAAGGGCTTATGCTCTTTCGCGCGGACAGTAACGTGGTGTTTGCCTGCGCTAATTGGAACGCGCTTATAATCCTCGCCCTTCCGTTCTCCATCAATCATGATTTCCGGCTCGTACTTGGAAAGGCTAACTGACGAGTCGGACGACGCCGGTTGTACCTTAATCGTTCCAGGCATCTTCAGCGTCGCCATCACCGATGGCAGCAGCTTCTCGTCGAATTGTTCAATTGGCGCAGTGTATAACAGAACAAGATAGCAAGCATTACCGTAGCCGTAATCCGCCTCTCGTATGGCGTAGCTGTGACGTGTGCGGTTAAACGCATGGAGCGAACCGGTCTTTAGCTTATAAAAGGAGTAGTCCCTAAAAGACCTAGAATAGTCTTTCTCCCCCCAGACATCATCCGGGTAAACTGCATCAAGCGTTGGGACAAGGCGCTCTAGCGCTCTCACGTCTAGCAAGTCGGCGGTGAAGGTGTGCCAGCGACCGGTTGTATGAGTGACACCCTCTGTGTCCGTTAATTTCGCCGAAATGGTTTGGGATGCGTATAGGTTACGCCGACTATCAACAAGCCTCTCCTCATTCAAAACAATTTCTGAATAACCGTCTCGCAAATAATGGGATATTCCGTGCGAATAGATCTGAATGCTGATGTTCGTCTGCGGAGAATCAGGCGAGCGAAAATTGATTTGCAGGTAATGTGTGCCTTCTTTTCGCTCAGTGCGCGTCCAGCCAGATGGAACGGAGAAACTTAGGTTGTATCCTTCACGCCATTCGAGCCGAACCGAAGCCAGCAAATCGCGCTCGGATTTTGTCCATTCGTAGGCGGGTTCGGGCGCAGGGGCTGGCGTAGGCGACGGCGTGGGCGAAGGCTGCGGCTTCGCAGCGGCTTCGAGCGCCCTGATGCGGTTGTTCGCAAGGTCTGCGAACTGCCCCGCCGGATACTTCTTCAGGTAGGCGCGGAAATCCTCCGGGTCCGTGCTGTTGCGGATTGTCTCCCAGTAGGTACGCTCCGTCGCCGCCGCCTCATCCTCTTTAGACTTCGCGCTCTGATTGGGCCTCGTGTTGACGCGAGTGGAAGTCGGCGCAGTCTTCTTCGGTGTGACTTTTCTCGGTGCTGGCGTCGGCGTCGGCACGGGTTTGATCGTCCCGCCTTTGCCCTGCATGGCGGTAGCCGTCGCGCCGTTTGTTTGAGGCTGGATTAAGAGCAGCGCAGCCGCAAACATCATCAGAACAATGGTCAAACACCATCTCAAGCGAATGAGACCTCTTCTCATCGGCGTCTCCTCTCTTAAAACCCTGTGTTATTTAGACGAAACGGCAACGTCTTTTGCGCAGCGGAAGCCCGTGTTGCCATAGTCATAGCTGCCGCGTGCCGGATAGCCGCGACGATAGGTGGTTGTAGCCTCATCTTTCGACTCGGCGTATGAACCGCCGCGAATCACACGCAGGTCGCCCGGCAGTTGCACGGGCAGCTTCCCCTTCGGATACGCGGCCAACTTGCTCGCTGTCCATTCCCAGGCATTGCCGACCATATCAAAAGCGCCGTAGGGTGACGCCCCCTTGGACGCTCCGACATCAGCGAGTTCTCTTGCGCCATCGGCGCTTGCCTGTCCCTGCTGCCACTCATTGCCCCAGGGATAAAGCCTTCCGTCCGCCCCGCGTGCAGCAAACTCCCATTCTTCTTCCGTCGGAAGACGCTTGCCCGCCCACTTCGCATAATCGCTCGCGTCATCCCACGTGACGCCTGTCACAGGTTTTCGCCCAGCGCCCGCAAGGTAGTTTCCATTTGCCCAGTTCAACGGCGCGCGATGATTCGTCGCTTTGACGAACTTCGCGTAGTCCTCATTCGTCACTTCATAGATGTCCATGAAGAAAGGCTTGATCGTCGCCCTGTGCGCGGGTCGCTCGTATTCGTCGCCCGCATCGCGCCCTAATGTGAATTCGCCTCCCGGTACATAGACCATTCCGGCGGGAGGCTGTGGCGCATTCGTTCTCTCACTCGCTTGCTGACCCGTTTGCTGCCGGTTCGTCGCCGGTGACTGTCCTGCATCGCCACGCGAACTCATCCACCACACGATTGCGCCACCAACCAGCACGACCATGAGCGCGGCGACGATGAAAACCACTTTTCGACTGTTGCCGTTCTGCGAGGTTGAAGGCGAAGCTATGCGCGATGTGGAAGGCATCACCGCTTCACCTTCCCACGACGGCACGTCCGGGCGCGGAGACATCATCGTCGGCACATGCTCATACTCTTTTGATGGAACTGACGGAGTGCGACCCTGCGCTCTGGCTGTCGGAGGCGAAGCGCTCGTTGGCGGCAATTCCAGCGCGCCGCTCGTCGGAGGCTGCGATGCGGGGACAGGTTGCGGCAGCGTCCTGGCTTCTCCTGTCGCTTGCGAATGACTCGCCTGCCGCTTGCGTTCCTCTTCCATCGCATCGTTCAGAGCTTGACGCATCTCCACCGCGCTTGCGGGGCGCGAATTGCGATTCACTGCCATCGCCTGATGCAGGATGACGGCCACTGAGTGCGGCACTTCCGTGTTCAATTCATCGGCCAATTGGAGCGGGTCGGGTTTGCCATCTTCTTTCTCTTCGATTCGCGCCAGCGCATCAAGCGGTATCTCTCCCGTCAGCAAAGTCCAGATTGTCGCCGCCAGGCTATAGAGGTCTGAGCGCGGGTCTGTGCCTGCGCCCCTGATCTGTTCGAGCGGCGCATATTGGCGCGTATAGCCGTAAACGCTCAGCCCCGATTGCTCGCCTTCAATCGTGGACATCTGCCCGGCCATGCCTTTCGCCAGCCCGAAGTCCAGCAGGATGATCTTGCCTTTGCGCGTCAGCTTCAGATTCGCGGGCTTGATGTCGCGGTGAATGATTGGCGGTTTGTATGAGTGCAACTCTTCGAGCGCATCCAGTAGTTGATCGGCCCACTCCAGGACTCTGTCGGTCGAGAACGGTCTTTCGCGCAAGGTGAGCAACTCCGCTAGATCGTTGCCGGAGACAAACTGCATGACGAGGAACTGGCCATTGTCGAGCGTGAAGTGATCCGTCACACGTGGCAGCGCCGGATGGGTCAGATTTGCCAGCAACTCCGCTTCACGTTTGAACGCGCGGCGATGCTCTTCGTTTGTCGCGAAAGTCTCCTTGACCGCGACCACGCAACTAAGGTTTTCATCCATCGCCTGATAAACAGCGCCCATGCCTCCCGCCCCAAGCTGTTGGATGATGCGATAGCGACCTTGCAGAATCGTGTTGGATGGAATCATGTTCCTCGCTCTTGAAGAGAAGGTTGATAAACCCGGCAAAGCGTGAACAGGCCAACGTTCCTTTGAAGCGAGGGGATAACAAAGAAGCGCCGGAATCGAAGCTCAGGAAGTCGCCGGTAATATAGCGAAGTTAGTGCGAGCGCGCCATAGATAAGGCGAGAGCTGCCAGTCGGAATCATCAATCCGACGAAGCAGTTTTTCTGTAGCTACGATTCACGATTGCGGCTTTCTATGATCGCAGCTTGACGCGGTAGAGGATGAACTTGCCGTGGCGCTCGCCAGCGTCGCGTTCGTACCAGCGGTCAAGATTCTTCAAATCAGGCTCGCCGTCCGTGTGCGTGACGACGTAGGAGAGTAGGAAATGCGCGGCTCGCTCGCGGTCAAACGAGGCGATGTATTGCGCGTAACGGTCAACTTCCGATGCTATCTCTTCCTGCGTGACCGGTGTCGAGTTGACTGTCAGGCGGTCGTGATGGCGACCCCAGCCGAAAAGCGCTATGACGACAATGTAATTTTCGTTGTTCAATTCCGATTCGAGCCACTCGGCGTCGAGCCCCTGGTAGTACAGATGCTGGTAAAAGCGTTCCTTATTTTCTTCCCACGTCGAGCCTGAGAAGACGTGTAGATGCCGCGCCCAGAGCACGGCCTGTGGCGCTAATGTCGGCAGGTCGTCGCCCTCAATGAGATTCGGCGTAAAGACGAGCGCATGCTGTTCACCGCCCGTAGCTTGCGCTTCGCGCGCCAACTCCCTGAGACGCTTGCCGACAGGGAAAGCTTCGTCGCGCATGACGTTCTGATCGTCAACCACATGCGTCGTGATGTCCGCTTCGACCACTCCCCAGCCGAAAGTCACGAATGCGAGGAAGAGCAGAACGCGGTTAGCCAGCTTTCGCCTTGCGACCATCTTAGTGGTGCGCCACAGCAGCGCCGCAGTCAAGACGAGCGCGAACGCAGCAACGTAATTGACGATGAAGACTTCGTAATGGATGGGTTGCAGCGAGCGGCCAGTAATGATCTGCTGGTTGAAGACGACGAGCGGCGTCAGTGCGAAGGCTGAGGCTGCAAGCGTTCGCCTGTCTCGCCATTCGAGGCGACCGCGCCGGACAGCGTAAACAAGAATTGCCAGCACCGCCATGCCGATGAGCGCGGGCGGGCGCAACAGGTCAGGCTGGCGTGTGAAGGTCAGCAACTGCACGGAGTCCATCGTCGCCGCGCGATTCGAGAGCAGAATCGCATACGGCAGGAGCGCAATGATAGCTATCGCGCCGGTCACGGCCAATGCTTTGAAATCGCGCTTCCACCCATCCGGCTTCGCAATCAAGAGCAGCAGAGCGAAGCAGGCGAGCCACGCGGCGGCTGTTGTCCAGAGGTAAAAGTAGGAATAGACGAGCACGGCAAACGAGATGCCCGCCCCGCCAGCGTGAAGATAAAAGGCTCGCTTGTTTTCATTCCTGAGAGCGCGCCAGACAAAAGCGCAGAAGAGGAAGAAAACGGGAAACGGCAGCGCGGGCAGGTAGCGACGCAGGAATGGAAGATACGGGTAAGCCCAGCCGCGACCCGTTAGTTGAACAATCGCTCCCTGCGCGCACGCGAGCGTCCCCAGACAAAGCACCATCAACGCGCCCGTCGCGGCTATGCGGTCATCCTTAGTGACCATTCCGAGCAGCCAGAAGAGTGCGAGCAAGGTTGTGAGCGCCGCGAGCGCACCTGTGACAATCATCATGGACGGTGCGGACAGACCCAAAGGGCGTGCCACCAGCGCAATCGCGTAAGGCGGAATGAACTGAATTGAGAACAGCGATTCAGGCTGCGTTGCGCCGGGCGCATCGTCTCGCCCGGTGAATGGATCATTGCGGCGCGGGCGTCCGTCAATCAACGCTTGCAGGTAAGCGGCGTAGGCCACTTCGTCTATATCGTTATAAGCATACGCGCCGTTCCACTCCCCGCCGCGCAGAACCCACAGATTCAATTGCGGGTAGAGCGCAAGGATCATCATGGCAACGCCAGCCAGCACGCCCAAACGCCAGCGCAGCTTAATCTGCTCAACTTGCAATCGAATTCCTCTGTGCTATCCAGGACGGAAAGTTTTTCCTACTTAATGGAGCGCGCCAATCCTAACTATTCGGTAGCGCACTTGTAAACCACACGCCTTTCGGCTTACAAATAAAGCGAAAGGAATTTTTCAGATTATGAGTCTCAAAGAACGAATCATCTCCGACATGACCATTGCGATGAAAGCAAAAGACGCGGCGCGCCTGTCCACGCTCCGCATGGTCAAAGCCTCCGTGATGAACCGCGAGATTGAAAAGGGCAGCGAGCTGACGGACGAGGAATTAACGAAGGCGTTCCAATCCCTCGTCAAGCAAAGGCGTGATTCCATCGAGCAGTATGAGAAGGCCGGGCGGCAGGAGTTGGCCGACAAGGAGCGCGCCGAGATTGAAGTCATCGAAGCCTACCTGCCGCAAGCCGCCACGCGCGAGGAGATCGAGCGAGCGGTCATCGAAGCGATCAACGAAACAGGCGCTTCATCTATGCGCGACATGGGCGCGGTGATGAAGTCTGCTCAGGCGCGCCTTGCCGGACAGAGCGCGGACGGGCGCATCATCAGCGAGATTGTTAAAGGAAGGCTCAGTTCTTAGAGCGTGTCTAAAAAGCATCTTTCGCAGCGTCGCGTCAGCGATGCTCTGACTTTAGCCCGCCGATTCATCGGCGGGGAAAAGTCAACGACCCCAGGTGGCGGTCGCGTCAGCGACGATTGAATATCAGTTCAACCGTCGCTGACGCAACGAAACGGGCTTGTGATCGCTTATTTCCGTGCGTTGAAACGCACGGCTAAATTCAAGTGGTCGCTAACGCGACCTTTTTAGACACGCTCTTAGAGCATCCGCGCCTTCGTGTAGAGAGGGAATAACCTGCCGGTTACGCGCCGGAGGGATGAAGCAGACATCATGGGAAAATTTCTTCTCGATGCGTCATCTCTCCGGCACGTCGCCTTGAATTATCGGTGGAGGATAATTTAACGCAGCTCTCCTCCGCCAGTTCACCACGGACGCGGGTCGCCGCAGTAAAATCCAGGCCCGTTGATGAATCGCTCTGATGATCGTTGATTGGCGTCGGCTTCCGCCGACAATCGGACGCTCGCCGGAACCCACGACTGCGGCAACTCAGACACGTCACACAAAAACTCTACCTGTACCTGATTCGGCGAATGGAAACGATTCGCCGTGCCATCGTTTTGCCACATCGCGCCGAAGGCGTAAGCGCCGATGCCGTGGAAATAAAAATAGTCGCAGCTTTTGAAAGTGCAGCTTCCGAAAGGGCCGCAGCGATGCCCGCCACAGTTCAGATCGCCCCAACCGTAATTGTACTTCTTCATCCAGGCGTGCCAGCCTTCATGCAGGAAATCGCCGACGCGCGAACCCGGATTGGCATTGGGTGATGAAGAGTCATAGAGCAGGCAAGAGGTAGTGACGACGTTTGTATTGGGGTCGAACCCTCCGAAGATTGATGTATCATCGGTCGGAGCATGCGTGATGTTGTCGTGGAAATTGGTAGCGCCTGCTCCTGAAGTCGTCTCGTAATCTTCGGTGCCGTGGAAAGAGAGATCGTTACTGTCGAGCATTCCATAGCCGACGAGATACGAGGCATTCCAGTGCTTCGGATACTCAAGATTCACGTTGCAGGCATCGTTCCAGCCGCGATCACCCCAGTTCGTCGCGCTCATCCCGTAAAACTGATACTGCCAGAGGAAGAATTCTTCCCAGCAGCCGTGTATGTTCCACAAATCCGAATCGGCCTGGCTCGCGCTTGATTGGTCGCAGACGGCGCGCGCCGCCGCCGCCGCGCAGACGATCCACAAGACCGCTACCAGTAAAGTGGCTTTTCGATTTGTCATCATCATCGTCTCCTTTCGAGCGAGGCTTAGAACTTAGGCTTGGTTCTCGTCACGCGTGTTGGCTTGGTTGTGGGATATTCCTTCCCTTTCGGATTTTTTTCCGGTCGAGGAGGAATCACCTCCGGGTGCAGTTTGAGATAGGCTTCGAGCTTGGGGTTAAAGGTTCGCGCGCCCTCGCCTTCTTCCCGGCGTGGCCGGTCGAGAAAAATCTCTTCGCCTTTACGAACGAACTTTGCCAGAGTGCTCCGCGCGTCCGGCGAGTTGCGGTGATTCCAGAGATAGGCGCTAATCGCTTCGGCGCGAACGGCTTTCGATGGATGCTTCTGCGCTTGCTGGAGGACTTCCTGATCCGCACTCGGAGTGCCTAGATATGCGAGTCCGTCTATGGCTTTGGCTTGCAGCCTGGCGAGTGCCGTCTGTTCGACTATCTCTCCTTCAGTGGTTTTCGTCCCCCTTGTCGGGAAAGGCAGATTGACGAAGCGGCGAAGGCAGTCTTCGGCAAACGGGCTACGCATTTCGCCGATAATCGAAAGGATAAGCAGCGCGCGGCTGTGATCCCTTTTTTGCGCGCTCAAGGCTTCCTGGCAAAGCGACGCCACGACGTCTTTATTGTCTCGTGCGCCAGTCATCGCCTGGCGCGCCTCGTCGCGCTGATTCATGTTGGATTTCCCGGCCCAGTCAATGAAGCGCAGAACAGCACGCTTCGCATCATCGCCCTGACCTGCCAGAACCGGCGCTCTTTGCATAGTCCGTCCCTCCATCAAGCGGCTCGGTGATGGGCCGCCGCGCTGCTTTGATTTTGGGTCTTGTAAGACCTGCGCTCCTGACCCGGATTGCCAGAGAGCCACGATGGCTCCGACGGCGACCAGGAAAGTAGCGACGATTGCCAGGCTGAAGCCTGATCGCCGCCTGAACATTTTGGGTGTTTGGAACATGGTTTCAACCTCTCTGGTGAATGGTCATTGACGATAAGCTCTGTGTTGATGGAGCCTTCGCCAACGAGCGTGGAAAGACTTAATGGGTTAGAGGTTTTAATAAGCGAATCGAGCAGGTCAAGTAAATACCGGCTTCTGAGGATTGTCAATACTCTAAAGTTCAGCTTTCAGGGTCTATTCATTCTCGACAGAAAGAGCGCTATGCACGAATCCAGATGAAACCACACGACAGCATTGCGAGACCATTTTCGTGCGGTTTCGTGTGGATTCTTGAACAATACTTCTCGCGCATCGCCAGCCTCCTGGCAGCTTGCTTCTCCCCTACCCTTTCCGTATAATCCTTCGCTTGCTCTGAGCGCGGCGCTTTCATCCTGTGGGTTCGCGCCCACTTTTTCTTTTGCGCGAGAGCTATTTGAATAATCGAGGAGCGCGTCTGGTGGGTCAGGGTTCGATTGAGGAGCGGGTGCGAGGAATTGCCGAGCGTGTGGCCATTGATCACGGGCTTGAGCTGGTTCACGCCGAAGTCGCCGGCCCTGAGGGCAAACCCATTCTCCGCATCTTCATTGATAAGCCGGAGGGCGTGACCCACGAGGATTGCTCGCAAATGAGCCTGCACCTCGGCACAATCCTGGACGTGGAAGACTTCATTCATTCGGCCTATACACTGGAAGTCTCCTCCCCCGGTCTGGAGCGTGGGCTCTACAAGCGCGGGGACTACGAGCGTTTCGCAGGCCGGATGGCCAAGCTGAAGTCGCGCGTCGGGATTAACGGCCAGCGCAACTTTCGCGGTCGCATCCTGGGGCTGGAAGGCGACGAGGTAATCTTTGAAGATAAGACGAGCGGGCGCGTCACAGTGCCGTTCGATGCAATCGTCAAAGCGAATCTTGAACTGGACGTGGAAGAAGAATTTCGTCGCGCCAAAGAGCGCGAGATGGCAGCGGAGGCCGCCGCAGGTAAACGTGACGGCCACAGACACAACTGAATAACAATTGAATAGGCTTTATGAGTGCGAGCATTTCACTTCAGCACTACAGGCCACCCGAAAGAGACAGGTAAGTAATGAGTACATCCATCGCGCAGAACATTGACGCCCTTTGCCAGGAGAAAGGCGTAGACCGCGAAATCGTCATCGAGGCGATGAAGGAAGCGGTGCGTGCCGCCGCGCGCAAGCAATTCAAGTCGGGCGAAGACATTCAGGTTGACTGGAATCCTGAGACCGGCATCGAGCTTTCCGCATCCAAAGTGGTCGTTGACGAAGTGACGGACGAGGCCACGGAGCTGTCAATTGAAGAAGCGAGAGAGATGGCTGGTGATGAAGTGGAAATCGGTGACGCTCTGCTCCTGCCCCTGCCGATGGAGGAACTCGGACGCATCGCCGCGCAGACCGCCAAGCAAATCCTTTTTCAGAAAGTCCGCGACGCCGAACGCTCGAACATCTACGATCAATACATAGACAAGATCGGCGATCTGGTCAACGGCTTCGTCAAACGCTTTGAGCGCGGCAACATCATCGTTGACCTCGGCAATATGGAAGCTATTCTCCCGCGCTCGCAACAGTCGCGCGGCGAGCAATGGAATCAGGGCGAGCGCATCCGCGTCGTCATTCATAACGTCTCCAAGGAATCAAAAGGGCCGCAAGTCGAAGTCTCGCGCACCAGCCCGGAGCTGCTGCGCCGCCTCTTCGAGATGGAAGTGCCGGAGATTTACGACGAGACGGTCGTCATCAAGTCGGCTGTCAGAGAGCCGGGCGAGCGCGCCAAAATCGCCGTCACGTCAAACGAGCGCGACGTTGATCCGGTGGGAGCGTGCGTCGGCATGAAGGGTTCGCGCGTGCAGGCAATCATCCGCGAGCTGCGCGGTGAGAAGATTGACATCATCGAATGGTCTGACGAGCCTTCGGTCTTTGCCGCCAATGCCCTGTCGCCCGCCAAAGTTAATCAGGTGCGGATCACGGACATTGAAAACAGGCAGATGGAAGTGATTGTCAACGAAGATCAGTTATCTTTAGCCATCGGCAAGCGCGGGCAGAACGTGCGCCTGGCCACCAAGCTCGTCGGCTGGAACATAGACATCCGCAGCGAGGAAGAGTTGAAGAAAGAGGTCGCAGAGCAGATGGGCGCGCTTATCGCTTCAGGCGGCAGCGTCCCGCTCTCAGCGATTGAAGGCGTTACGGCACAACAGGCGGATCTGTTGGCCGAACACGGTGTCAACGACATTGATGCGCTGGCCGCGACGACTGTTGACGACCTTGTCGAATATCTCGACGTCAGTCTTGACGAGGCTGAATCAATGTTGAATGCGGCGCAGGCAGTCATCAGTGCGCGAGAAGCGAGCAAGCAGAGCGCTTTGGGTGAAGAGACTACGGAAACGCCTGAGTTGACGGCGTCGCTTGAGGAAGCGTCTGACAGCACGGAAGAGGCAGTTATGGCAGAAGAAGTGAGTGAGCCTGAAGAGGTCACAGAGATAGTTGAGCAACATGCCGTCTCAGCCGAATTCGACCCGACCATTGATGCAGACCAGGTCAAACCCTCTAACGAGATGACCAATGAAGGCTATGACGAAGCCGTAGAGGGTGGCGAGCCGTTCTCGGCTGAGGCTGAGATTCTGGCTCAGGATTCCGCTGATCCGGTCGCGATCACAGAAGCCGACCCGATCTCGGAGGATGAGCTTTTGTTGCAAGACGCCGGACGCGATTTGAGACCCGATACGATCACGCCTTCTCCTGATATTACGTCAACGGGCGCGGCGATGATTGAAGCCGCCGACAAGGTTGACGAGGGCGAGTCGCCCGTCGAAGAAGAAACGGTGATGTCGCCTCGCGCGGATTTCGCCAGCGAAGCGTCCGCTCCCGAAGTACAAACAAGTTCCGCTCCCGAGCCCGTTTATAGTGAGGCCGCGACGGTCGAGAGCGACGAAGACGAGAAGCAAAAAGATGCTTCCGAAGACAATGCGGCCCAATAACCGTAGCGTGCGCGCTCGCATCAAAAGCGCGTCTCGCTCCTTGCCTCCAAAACCCTCTGTGGCAGCGCACTTCTTTTAAAGCGCGGCTTCCGTGAAAAAGGTTGAGGAAGGCAAGAGTCCTCAACTTTTTTTGAAGCGCGCGACGCCGTTTTATCGAAAAGCGTCGAAGAAGGAGTGCATGACCGTTACTTCCAAGGTTCGTCTGTACGATCTAGCCAAAGAACTCAAGCAAGACACGAAGCGTCTCATCGAGGAAGTCCGTCGTGAGGGCGTAGATGTCAGTGTGCCCTCCAACTCGATTTCGAAAGAGCTGGCCGACAAGATTCGCAATCGCTATTTTCCGAAGAAGGAAGCGTCTGCCCCGCGCACCGTCAAGGTGGTCAAACGAGCGCGACCCGTCGTCGAAGAAGCGCCCGCCGTCGAAGATGAAGCCGTCGAGCACGCGCCGCAGCCCGTCGCAGCCGATGAAGCCGCTCAACCGCCTGCACCCATTGAGCAGCCCGGCCAGCCTAAGCCGCCCGTCGTCGTGCGACAGGTCAGGAAGCTCACGCCCGCAGCGCGTGCCGAACCCCCATCAGCAGCAGCGGCGGGCGCAACCGCTCCGGCGCAAGAACCGCCACCAGAAGCTGAACTGACTGCTCCTGAGACAGCCGACTTTTCATCAATGCCGGACATTGCTGCTGCCCCGCCTGCTCCCCCTGCCGAAGAGGTGTTGGAAGCAACTCCCGATGCGACTCCTGCCAGGATTGCTCAGCCGCTTGCTCCGTCCAGACAAGTGAGAGTCTTGCGGCCTACTGCCGCAGCGCTCAACGCGGGTGTCAAGGTTGGTGAGCGCGCTCCTGCCCCCGTGGTCGTGCCCCAGCCTGCGCCCGTCAGCCCGCGCGAGCGTCGAGAGCGCCAGGAACGCAGTGGTGAACGCACAGAGCGCAATGATCGCAACGCGCGCGCGCCCGTCGCCCGTGCTGAACGGGCCGGAACTCCCGGCGAAACAGCCACCCCGCAAATCACTTATATTCCTTCGCCGTCGGACGGTCGCGGACGCCGACCCGGTCGCGGCGGTCGCAATACTGTGCGCGGCGGCAAGTCGCACGAAGGAGGACGCGGAGGACGTTTTGACCGCGACTATATTCCACCGCCGAAGGCTCTCTCGCTCGAAGACCGCATCGCCGGGCGTTTGAGTACAGACGTGGCAACCATTCCGGGCGAACTCAAGCCTGTCCGCATCGTCGAAGGCTCAACCGTCAAGGAGTTTGCCGAAAAGCTCGGTATCAAACCGAAGGATGTCGTCACCCTGCTCCTGCAACGCGGCGTCTTCGCAACTATCAATCAACCTTTGAACGACGACGTGGCGGTTGATCTAGCCCATCGCTTCGGCTACGAAGTGACCTTCGTGCCGTTTGAGGAGATGGTCGCCGAAGAAGAATTTGAAGAGTTGATTGCGACGGACTCAGACGACGTAGAGTTGCCCCGCGCGCCCGTCGTCACCGTCATGGGTCACGTCGATCACGGCAAGACTTCTCTGCTTGACGCCATTCGCACCACAGACGTGGCGGCGGGCGAGGCGGGCGGCATCACACAGCACATCGGCGCATACAGCGTGCAGGTTCCTACTCCTGACAATCCCGGTGAAACGCGCCGCGTCGTCTTTCTGGACACGCCTGGCCACGAAGCCTTCACGCTGATGCGCGCTCGCGGAGCGAAAGCGACCGATGTGGTCGTCCTCGTCGTCGCCGCAGATGACGGCGTCATGCCGCAGACCATCGAGGCCATCGAGCACTCGCGCGCTGCGGGCGTTCCAATCGTTGTGGCCATCAACAAGATTGACCGCCCCGACGCTAATCCTGATCGCGTCCGGCAGGAACTGGCCAATCAGGGCTTGCAGCCCATCGAGTGGGGCGGCGAAGTCGAGATGGTTCCGGTTTCGGCGAAGAAGCGCGAGAATCTGGAAACGCTGCTTGAGACAATTCTCCTGACGGCGGACATTCTCGATCTCAAGGCCAGCCCGACCAGGCTGGCGAGTGGTGTCGTGCTTGAAGCCAAGCTTGATCGCGGGCGCGGCTCGGTCGCCACGGTTCTCGTCCAGCAGGGCACTTTGCGCGCCCACGATCCTTTCATCGTCGGGCAGATTTTCGGTAAGGTGCGCGCGATGTTCGATGATAGAGGCAACGCGATTACGGAAGCAGGGCCTGCTACGCCCGTCGAAGTCCTCGGGCTTCAGGGAGTGCCGCAGGCCGGGGAATCTTTCCAGGTGGTCGCCGACATCACCAAAGCGCAATCGATCTCGCATCACCGCCAGATGCTGACGCGCCAGAACACACTTTTACAGTCAACCAAGCGCGGTATCGAGGCGCTCGGCCAGACGGAAGTTAAAGAACTGCTCGTCGTCATCAAGGCGGACGTGCAGGGTTCTGTCGAAGTTTTGAAGAGCACTTTGCAGAAATTATCAACCGAGCAGGTCAAGGTGAAAGTTATTCGCTCCGGCGTTGGCGCAATCACAGAATCGGACGTGCTGCTGGCTTCCGCGACACAGGCGGGTTCGGCAAGCACGGCTGTCGTCATTCTCGGCTTCAACGTGCGCCCGGAAACGCGCGCCGCCGATTTGGCCAAGCAGGAGAGCGTGGACATCCGGCTGCATTCGATTATCTACAAGGTCGAAGAAGAGATTCGCGCCGCGATGATCGGCATGCTCGAAGCCATCGAGAAAGAGAAGATTCTGGGCAAGGCCGAAATCCGCGAAGTCTTCCGTGTGCCCAAAGCCGGGACGGTCGCAGGCTGCATGGTGATTGACGGCACGATTCGTCGCAATGCCCGTGCGCGCCTGATCCGTGACGGCGTCGTCTCATGGGAAGGCGGCATCGCATCTTTGCGTCGCTTCAAGGACGATGCTTCCGAAGTCCGCGAAGGTTTCGAGTGCGGCATTGGCCTGGAAAACTTTAACGACATCAAGGTCGGCGACCAGATCGAGGCATATATCATCGAGAAGGTCGCGGCCACGGAACTGTGAAAACAGAATACAGAAGACAGGAGTCAGGAGTCAGAATATAAGGGCGGAGAACCACTGTTACTGATTTTCTTTTATTCTGGATTCTGACTTCTGTCTCCTGACTTCTGCCTTTAGTTATGCGTCGTCCTGAGAGAGTCGCCGATATGCTGCGTGAGGAGATCATGCAGATAGTCGGGTATGAATTGGAAGACCCGCGAGTGCAGGCCGTCACGGTGACGGATGTGCGCATGACGGAGAATCTGCGCGATGCGAGCGTTTACGTGCTGGTCGAAGGCAGCGAAGATGAGATTATCGCGGCGCTCACGGCTCTGCGCCATGCCGCGCCCTACGTTCGCAAGCAGGTCGGCTTCGCGCTCCAACTGCGCCACACGCCGGAGATTCATTTCATCCGCGACACCGTCGAAGAGCGCGGCACGCGCGTAGACAAATTGCTGCAAGGAATTGAGCGGGAATTGGAAACCAAGGTAGGAGAGTTCCCCGAAGAAAGGAAAGGATGAGGGATGAGGGATGAATAGAAGGGATGAGGGATGAGGGCGGAGGGATGAAGTAAGAGCGTTTGTCTTTATTTCATCCCTCATCCCTCCGCCCTCATCCCTGAAGACATCCCTCATCCCTCATCCCTTGAAAATATGCTTAGTCAAGTTGTTGAGTTGATCGAGCAGAAGAGATGCTTTGCCATCACCTCACACATTCGCCCGGATGGCGATAGTTTGGGTTCCAGCCTCGGCCTCTACTGGCTCTTGCGCGCCCTCGATAAAGAAGTAGAAGTAATTATGCGCGACGAAGTTCCGCATGCTTACCAGAAGTTGCCCGGCACGCTCGACGTTCGCGTCACCTCCGCCGTTGATCGCCCTTACGATGCCGTCTTCGTCATCGAATGCTCGGACATCACACGCCCCGGCCTCATTGATCTGGAAAAACAGTTCGTCGTCAACATAGACCATCATTCGACCACCGCCATGTTCGGCGCGATCAACTGGATTGATTCAACCGCCTCGGCTGTCGGCGAGATGATCTACAACCTGTGCAAAGCGACGGGCGTGCGCGTCACCAAAGAGATCGCCGAGTGCGTCTATACGGCGCTCATCACCGACACAGGATCATTCCATTACTCGAACACGAGCGAGCGGACTTTCAAGGTCGCATCGGAGTTGGTGCGCGCCGGGGTCAAGCCCGCGAAAATCTCGCAGGCGGTGTTCAGCAATTATCCCTGGTCGAAAATCGAATTGCTTGGCGAAGTTTTAACCACCGTCAAGCGCGACGAGACGGGACGTGTCGCATGGATGCACCAGACGCTTGAGATGCAGGAGCGCGCCGGAGCATCTGAAGAAGACGCGGACGGCTTCGTCAACTATCCTCTGACTTGCGGTTCGGTCGAAGCGGTCGCACTGTTGAAGGAGTGCGCGCCCGGAATCTACCGTACTTCTTTGCGCTCGAAAGGCGACGTCAATGTGGCGCGCATCGCCGAGAAATTTGGCGGCGGCGGCCACCGCAACGCCGCCGGATGCACGCTCCGGGGAGAACTGGAAGAAGCCGAGCGCACCATTGTGCGCCTGCTGCAACTGGCCGTCGCTCACCGCAACGGTGACGCCGAAGCGGCAGCGTAACTACAGGAGACAGGAGACAGAATACAGGAGTCAGAAGGGATCAGGCGGAAAACCACTTTCACAGATATTCTTTTCTCCTGGCTTCTGACTTCTGTCTCCTGTCTCCTGCTTTTCGTTATGCTTGAGAAAAAATACAAATGGCGGCGTGAGGATTATCAGGAGATGACGCGCGGCCTGCTGATGGTGCACACGGGAAACGGCAAGGGCAAGACGACGTGCGCGCTTGGGCTAATGATGCGTGCGGCGGGGAGGGGCTTGAACTGCTGCATGATTCAGTTTATGAAGTCGAGAAATGATCGCTACGGCGAACATGAGTCGGCTGAGAAGCTCGGAATTGAAGTTCACACGATGGGCGACGGGTTCACCTGGGACACAAAGAATCCTGAGCAGGATCGCCGGACGGCGCGCGAGACCTGGGCGCTCTGCGTCGAGAAGATGCGCAGCACGGAGTATGACCTGCTGGTCTTTGACGAGATGGTTTATGTCCTGAGCTACGAGATGCTGCCCGTCGAAGAGGTTCTCACGGAATTCCGCGCCGTGCGAGCAGAACAGCCCGCCCTGCACATCGTCGTCACAGGGCGCGACGCACCGCCAGCGCTCATCGAAGCCGCAGACCTCGTCACAGAGATGCGCGAAATCAAGCATCCCTTCAACGCAGGCATCCGCGCCCAGCAGGGGATAGAGTTTTAAGGGATGAGGGCGGAGGGATGAGGGATGAATGAAAAGCACAAACGCTTTTATTTCATCCTTCATCCTTCATCCCTCATCCCTTCTATGTTACTCTCTCCGTCGTTCTCGTTAGATGACAACCATCGAAAGGCCATGCACGATGATCGGTGAAGGATCAGGCATGTCGGATAAGCTTGTAGCTCATCCCTCATCCCTCATCCCTCATCCCTGCTCTTATGCCCTGGTTTAGTAAAAAAGATCAGAAGATCGAGAGCGTGCCCGCCGATGAGCGCGTGGTCAAGACCGAAGGTATCTTCGTCAAGTGCGACGAGTGCGATGCCGCGCTCTTCAAGCCCGACCTCGAAGAATCGCTGCAAGTTTGCCAGCACTGCGGCTACCATTTCCGTCTCGACGCGCGTTCGCGCCTCGCGATGCTTTTTGACGAAGGCGAGTACGAGGAACTCGATGCCGAGGTGATTTCGATTGATCCGCTGGAATTTGTTGACACCAAGCCGTACTGGGAACGCCTTGAGAAGGCGCGCAAACTGACAGGCCTGCCCGAAGCGATTATCAGCGGTCGGGGCACAGTCAGCGGACACCTCGTCTTCGCAGGCGCGATGGACATACTCTTTATCGGTGGCTCGATGGGGTCGGCGGTCGGCGAGAAGATTACGCGCCTGATTCACCATGCGATTGAGGCGCGCGGAGCGGTCATCATCTTTGCGGCATCGGGCGGCGCGCGCATGCAGGAAGGGACGCTTAGCCTGATGCAGATGGCGAAAATCTCTTCCGCGCTCGCCGAGCTTGATGAAGCGCGCCTGCCATTCATTTCTATCCTGACCGATCCGACGACGGGCGGCGTCACGGCGAGTTTCGCCATGCTTGGTGATCTGATTATCGCGGAGCCGAAAGCTCTGATTGGTTTTGCTGGCCCGCGCGTCATCGAGCAGACAATTCGTCAAAAACTACCGAAGGATTTCCAGCGCTCCGAATTCCTACTCAATCACGGGATGCTCGACGCCATCGTTGACCGCCGCGAATTGCGCGACTTCATCACCAAAGCGCTGAATTTCATGATGAATCCTGAAATCACAGTGACAGCCAACAAAAACAGTGATGAGTAATGAGTAATGAGTGATGAGTAAAAGAAAGAGGTTTCCACTCATCACTCATTACTCATTACTCATCACTCATCACTTTCTTTATCTCCTGTCACGTTTATGAATTTCGACGACGCGCTCCAGTATCTTTTGAGTCTGGGCCACGAGACTCTCGCCATCAAGCTCGGCCTGACCAACACTGAGCGGTTACTGGAAGCTCTGGGCAATCCGCAAACGTCTTTCCCTTCCGTCCAAATCGCAGGCACGAATGGCAAAGGCTCAACCGCCGTCATGCTCGAAGCAATAGCCCGCGCCGTTCGTCTCAAGACCGGACTTTACACTTCGCCGCATCTCGTCAACATCACCGAACGCATCCGCATCAACAATCAAGAGATCAGCCGTGAAGATTTCGCGCATCTGACGGCGCAGGTTCGCAACGCTGCCAAGAGATTGTTATTTGAAGGAATGCTCGAAACGCTCCCAACCTTTTTTGAACACCTGACGGCTATCGCTCTCGTCGTGTTTGCTGAAGCGCGCGTTCAACTCGCAATCCTTGAAACGGGTCTGGGCGGTCGTCTGGACGCCACGACAACTGCGCGCGCGCAAGTGGTCGCCATCACTCCCGTTGCCCTCGACCATCAGGAATACCTGGGCGGGACGCTGGCCGAAATCGCCGCCGAGAAAGCCGCGATCATTCGTCCCGGCGTGATCGCCCTCGTCGCGCCGCAAGAGCGTGAAGCTCTCGACGTGATTCTGGAGAGATGCGCTGCCAGCGGGGTGACCCCGCGCCTGAGCGGGTGTCAGGTGAAAGTGACGGGCGTTTGCGATGTCGGACGCGTGCGCGCTACGTTCGAGACGAATGAAGACTGCTACGAGAACGTTCAGTTGGGACTGCGTGGCCGTCATCAACTAACGAACGCATCTCTGGCTATCGCTCTGGCGGAGGCTCTGCGCGAACGCGGGTTTCCGCTTCCTCACGAGGCTATCATCGAGGGACTTGAAAGCGCACGACATGCCGGACGGCTTGAGCTACGGCGCGTCGGCGAAACCTTGATACTCTTTGATGGAGCGCACAATGCGGCTGGCGCTCATGCCTTGCGCGACTTTCTGGATGAATTTGTCCTGACGCCGATCACGCTCATCTTCGGCGCGATGCGCGATAAAGATTTAACAGAGATTGCGGCGACGCTTTTTCCCATCGCTCGACAACTGATTCTCACACGACCCTCGAACCCGCGCTCTGCTTCGACTGAAATGCTCGCGCGATTCGTGCCCACCGACTTTGACCCAGACAACCTCACGCTCGTATCCTCGATTGCCGAAGCATTGAAGACAGCATATCGAGAGACGCCGCCCGGCGGCCTGATCTGCATCACAGGCTCGCTCTATCTCGTCGGCGAGGCTATCCAGATGATAGACTCAGGATTAGCACAAGAGAGTCGAAAGCATTCTTGACTTTTTCCTTTTACCTTTTTACTTTTG